>JBKDKR010000035.1:0-80439 GCA_046344995.1 Pirellula sp. | reverse complement strand
TCTGATCTGTCTGATCTGTCTGATCTGTCTGATCTGTCTGATCTGTCTGATCTGTCTGATCTGTCTGATCTGTCTGATCTGTCTGATCTGTCTGATCTGTCTGATCTGTCTGATCTGTCTGATCTGTCTGATCTGTCTGATTTGTCTGATTTGTCTGATCTGTCTCTTAGTTTTACCGCCTTCGTTAGAATTCGATCGAGCGACGACGCGAACTCCGTCCGGTCGCGCTGGCTGTACGGTCGGGGGCCGGATATTTCCATACCGGCTCCTCGGGCGATGTCGAGCCAATCACGGCTCGCTAATCTCGAGCCGATATTCCTGTCCTCGTAAACTTGGCCGCGAGGGTCTAGAACGAAGACGTTTTTCTCGACCAACTGTGCTGCTAACGGAATGTCCGCAGTAATGACGACATCGCCAGCAGATGAGTGTTCGACTATGTATTGATCCGCCACATTTGCTCCGTCTCTAACCGTCACGCTGTTTATTCTGCCGTCAGACGGAGGCACCCAAATGGATTGGTTGGCTACTAGAGTCACTTCCAAGTTCAAACGCTTGGACGACTTGAATACCAGTTCCTTAACTTCGCGTGGGGCGGCATCGGCATCGATCCAAATCTTCATCTATAGCTTTCTGTTTACTACAGCAGAGCATCGTGGTGAGGTCTATCTGTCCCACTGCAAAACGGCGAACATAGCGATCCCCGCATAGTGGCTTGCACTAGCCAAGATGACCATGACATGCCATATGGGATGGAAATGTGGCGACTTATGATCGTTCTGCAAAAACAGCACACCTATCGTATAGAGCAAACCGCCGAGCAACATGCTTAAGAAGCAGGTTGTAGAAACGAAGAAGAAGAGTACTGTCGCAGGTCCCCAGCCCAATAGAATGCACCAAAGGGGATTGATATCATCAATTCGTGTTTTGCTAAAGACTTTGGAACAGAATCCGAGCCCTGCTGCTGACCAAACTGCGGTCATTAAGGCGATACGACTCCAGCCTTCCATATTGCTCCAAATAAATGGAGTAAAGGTCCCCGCAATCAGCGTGTAGATGACACCTTGATCAACGAGACGCATGCGGAGACGCTCATCGGGAGTCTTAACTGCATGTGACAAAGTTGAAAAAAGATACATGGCAGATAGGCTGCATCCATATAGGAAGCAAGCGACCCAAACGCCTTGATTTTCCTTGACAGCGAGCCATGTCAAAAACAATACCGCAGGAATGCTAAGGGCAAAACCGACCCCGTGTATGAGAGCGTTTACCTTTTCTTCGGCAGCGTGTTCAGGGGCCCAATGCTTTGGCATAACATCGATTTGTTGGTGAATCGGCACGCATCCTTGCTGGTTCTAATGTTTCGATAACTATCGTGCAGCGATGAGATGTTCCTAAACAAATCCTGCATCATCACGATTGTAGTGAATTGTTTTCCTAAGGCTTGTGCAAATTTTATGAAGAAAATCAGGCCATGAATGAAGACAATGGTTGGGAGGGGGATTTTGCTCATTTTCTGAGCCCGCAGGAGATACATAGAGGGTAGAGATTTCTCGGCTCTCGCGTTAAAATCCGCAGAGATTCCTGACTTCAAGTCTTATTCGAAACGGGGTGATCGCCATGACGTGGTCAATAACCAAGATAATTGCGGCGGCCGCTCTGTTGGTGCTGGTTGGCAGTATTCTACGTCCTGGAGCTATAGAAGTGGCGATCGTAGCCCTTTTCGTTCTGGGGGTTATCGCGATCGCACGAGGCCGTAGAGCACTACCAATTGAATCAATACGGCGTTCTTAGCGCTTCTGCGTTCCATTTCTTTCTCTTCAACATTTCGAGTAGCGAATCCTTTCCAAAGGCCGAGCAAGTGAACGGAATCGCTAGCGCTCGTTTGCCTTGACATAAGATTAGAAAAATCCGTATAAGGCAGAAAGATCGAACGCAGAAAAATGAGTTTTATATCTTTCTGCGTTCGATTTTTCTGCCCTTAGAGTTGGGTTATTTGCTCACCTTCAGTTGATTCGCTGAAGCGGCTTGTTACTTCGCCTTAGCAAAGCACTCTCTTGCCATCTTCTGCCCTGGCTGAAAGGACAAACTATGCGATACAGCATCCTCTCGCATATTGTCTGGCGATCCTGCTCCGCGACTGCGACCAAAGTACTTCTTAAAGTTCCAAACTAAATCGCACCACATTCCATCTGCGATTCCTAGCTTGCTCAATATCGCAGTTGCAGAACCAGTCGTAGGAGTTTCGCTATCCGCTTTGAGCTTACCTCGCTTGTCCGAACGGCCTTGCTTACCGGTAAATACAAGCAGTTCGAAGTAATCGTCCAAGCTCATATTTAGAAATCCTTTGTCGCTCGCTCGGCAACCGTTTTTACTAGCCAAGGGATCATGCTGCCTAGGACCGATCGTCAGCGGTGCTAACCAAGCGTCTCGAAGGACCCTGGGTCCTTTACGTTTAAGAGCTTTCTTTCGTCTATCAGCTAATTCTTCAGGCGTACTATTCTTGCGGATCTCTGCTGCGTCCTTAATGTTTATCGCCTGCATAGCAGCAGCCGACGATTCGATCATTTTCCCCTGAGAAGCTTTCAATCGATCATAAGCAGACGTAAACAGCGAATCCTCAATTGATTCTGCCATGGCAGCTCGAATCGGATTCAAATCCACATACATACAACAAGCCAACAGACCTGCTTCGTCGAGAAGCCGCTGAGCTTTGAAGCGTCCTTCCCAAAAAGCCCCTGTGCACTTTTCTTCTGAATTCGCACGTCGAGCAATCGGCTCCGAGAGAGCCCGCATAAACCAAGAGATATCAGACAGCCTTGATCGAATCTCTTCCAGTTTCTCCGAATCATTGGCCAGAAAATCGACATCCGCTTGCGTGGGATTCCCAAGTTGTTCCTCAATTCGTTTCCCGGGAAAAATCTGCAGCCACCGCAATGCGACTTCTTTGTCCGACCAAGTTTTCACAACATCGGGTCGATTCCGAATCACGACGTGTAAATGATTAGAAAGAATCGCATAAGTCAGCACATCGATGGCGAAGACAGACGCGAGTTTCTCAAGTCGTTGACGAATCCATTCCCGGCGATAGGTGTAATCTTTGCCCGTTTCGTCATCCAAACCCGCCAAGAACATCCGCCGGACGCAGCGTTGCACGACATGGCAAATAGAAACCTCATGCGGCAAAAACAGTTCAGATCTCAACGGTCTTGGCATTTGAAAATCTCCTCATGCGCATTCTACCACCTCAGCCACTCACTACAAGTGGGTGGCACTGTTTATTCACTGCTCGACGTCAGAGGTTTTTTCAGTTCGGACATAAGGGTTATGACAAGACCGACAGTTTATATCGAAACCACAGTGATTGGTCACATCGCGGGGTGGGATCAGACGGACGTGCTTGTTTATGCGCGACAAATCCAATCGCGTCGATGGTGGGCGATTCGAGACCGCTTCGACCTTGTGGTATCTCAGGTTGTCGTCGACGAGTGTAGAGCCGGAGACGCAGTTGCGGCATCCGAGCGATTGGCTTTGATCTCCGGAATTCCGATGCTCACTGCATCAGACGACGTGCAGTTGCTGGCTGACCAATTGATTGATTGTCGAGGAATCCCAAAGACCGAACCCCGTGATGCACTCCATATTTCCCTCGCGGCGGTGAACGGAATACAATACCTTGTTACATTGAATTTCACGCACATTGCAAATGCTGAAACCAGACTACTGATCGAGCAGATTTGTCGGGACTCGGGATATACACCGCCGCTGATCTGCTCGCCGGATGAACTTTTAGGACATTAACATGAATCACGATTCCATTAACGAAGAGATTCTACGAATCAAACGCGAACTCGCCTCGAAGTTCGACAATGACCTAGCTAGGATTGTGGCAGACACTCGATCTCGCGAGAGGAATTCGATATCCATGCCGCCACGGCCGTGGAAGTCCGCACACATCGATGCACCCAAGCTGCCGAACGACGCGGGACTCAATTGTGCGTCTTCTACGGAGACGGGGGATTGCCAGCGTTAGCATGGCACAGCGATACGGGCAGAAAACCAGTTCGAATGCAACTCAGCCCTGCTGATTGTTACTCTCCCCCCGTGAAACGAAAGCCCGATGTCAGAGATGGTTGGCCCGAAACGTGGTTGGTACAGTTTAATAGGGCATAGTGGTGACCGTAGAGTTAACTGATGAGCAGTTTCGAGCACTTTTTGAGGACCGATAGACCATGGTAGTTCTCATCGACGTGTTTCGCATATTATGCTTCTCTTTGGTAGCACAACTTGGCTTTGAGCTTGAGTTGGAATCATCTGTCGTTCCGAAAGGAGATGTGGTCTACGGTAGGATTTCCTATCGAAATACGTCGGATACTCCAGTAACCATCGAAGAGCCATTTCGCTGCGACCCATACTTCATGCCAACGACCGTAGGGGTGAACGTACATTTTCCAAAACTCCGCCCCAAAGGGGCTTGGCCGCTTGGATACGGCGGAGCCGGTCCACTGACACTCCAGCCGAACGAGAGTGGTGCTTGCATCGTTTTGCTCTCGCCATGGAGGTGTATTACGGGAGGAGGCAGGAAAGATACAGAAGCGTATAGCGTTGCACCGGAACTTTTCAGATTCTGGGATGATGAAGTGCATTTCGAAAGAAATGAACTGACATTGGAGGCCTGGAGATACGCCGGAATGTGGGGTTCGCAAAAGCAAGAAAGGCAAAGTTCAAGTAGATCGTTGCGAATCAAGGGATGCGTTTTGACAAACGATTCAAATCACAAATTGTTCGGCACTATTGATGATAAGCCAGAAGCCCGTGACCGATTGCAGCGGCAATCCCCCAATGGGTTGCTTCCCGCTGCCGATGTATGGATTGATGATACGTCAGAAGGCCGAGTCCGATTAGAGAAAGCACGTCTCAACTATTTAGAACACGGCGGATCGTATTTTCGGACGCGCTCTAAGAAAGTTCATAGAATGACCCCGGTTTGGATCAGTGACTTCGATTTGGATTTAGGTTTGTACTGCGCAACGCTAGATGATTTGCGAGATTTGGCAAAGGACCTCAAACAAGATACGAATATCGCGCGTATCGTTCAGTTGACACTGGAATGCAATAAATGGGTTCAATCCGAGTCCCTCGACGATAGGCTCAAACTAGAGAAAGCGTTACTGGAATCGATTGAAACGTATCGTCCGTTTGAACGAGAGTTCCTAGCGAAAGCTTTGAAACTAATCTTTTCGACAAAGCGAGTTGAGTATGGGGCGTATGGCTCCAAGCCATAGGCGAACTCCTATAAATCTTGCCCCAGGTTCACTGGTGACGAAATCAATACTCTGCGACCATGACGGCGGATATAGGTTGATTGTACCAGCGGAGGCGTTCATCTTATCCTGTGCCACAGCAAAACAAAAACCCTGATAGGGCAGAAAAATCGAACGCAGAAAAATGAGAATACAGTGCCATTCGTGCCAACCACTTTACAAGACGCAAGCTGCCGAACGACGCGAGACTCAATGGTGCGTCCTCTACGGCGACTGGGGATTTCCAGCGTTAGCATGGCAGAGCGATACGGGGAGAAAACCAGTTCGAATGCAACTCAGCCCTGCTGATTGTTACTCTCCCCCGTGAAACGAAAGCCCGATGTCAGAGATGGCTGGCCCGAAACGTGGCTGGCACAGTTTAATAGGGGATGGTGGTGACCGTAGAGTTAACTGATGAGCAGTTTCGAGCACTTTTAAGGACCTATTGGCCTCGGTAATCATTATGGGATTCTGTTGCATAGTTTGTATTTCCTTCGTGGCACAACTTAGCCTTGAGTTTGAATTGGACGCATCGGTCATCGCTAAGGGAGATGTGGTCTACGGCAAAATTAGCTATCAGAATTCTTCGAGTATGCCAATTACACTGGAGAGGCCATTTCGCAGTGCGCCATTTTTTATGCCCACCGCAGTGGGAGTCTCTATTGCGTTTCCAAAAAGCCGACCGGAACAGGCTTGGACGCTGGGTCGTTTGGGTGGAGGCGAGCCAACGACCCTCCAGCCAAACGAGAGTGATTCGTGCATCGTTTTGCTCTCGCCATGGGATCGAATAACTGGCAATTCGACTAAAAATGGTGAGGTGTTATCCGTTGCGCCGGAACTCTTGACCCTTTGGGATAATGAGGTTGGTATCGAAAGAAATAAACTAACGATGGAGGCCTGGGCAAACTTTTACATCAGCGACGTGACAGAGGAAGATCTCTCCATCGAGAAAACTAGCCACTTGCCAAGGTTGGTCCGGAAAACGTCCAAGAAGTCATTGCAGATCGATGGCTGCGTTCTCTTGCGGGAGCCTTCTGAAAGGCTTTTCCGTTTTTTTCCTGGTTTTCCAGATGGCCCCCAGGTTCAGACCCAAGTGAAGCAAGCCCAACGGGCCTACTGGCGGAACGGCGGTTCATATCGCCGGACTCGCAAAGAGAAAGTCCATCGTATGACGCCGGTTTGGATCAGTGACTTCGATTTGGACTTGGGTTGGGACCACGCAACCCTTGATGATTTGCGAGATTTGGCAAAGGACCTCAAACAAGATACGAATATCGCGCGTATCGTTCAGTTGACACTGGAATGCAATAAATGGGTTCAGTCCGAGTCCCTCGACGAAAGGCTCAAACTAGAGAAAGCGTTACTGGAATCGATTGAAACGTATCGTCCGTTTGAACGAGAGTTCCTAGCGAAAGCTTTGAAACTAATCTTTTCGACAAAGCAAGTTGAGTATGGGGCGTATGGCTCCAAGCCATAGGCGAACTCCTATAAATCTTGCCCCAGGATCACTGGTGACGAAATCAAGAATCTGCGACGATGTGACGGCGGATATAGGTTGATTGTACCAGCGGAGCAGTTCATCGTATCCTGTGCCACAGCAAAACAAAAAACCTGATAGGGCAGAAAAATCACCCACGTTTTGCAAATTGCTGGTGGCATCAGGTGAAGATTAGGCAAGAAAATGGGGGCAAGAAAATGATGTCGCCTCCCTATTTTCTTGCCCCTATTTTCTTGCCTCGATCTTTTGGTACCACCCGTGTCTCATTCACCGCCCTGCTCTGCCTGTGAGTAGACTTGCTTGATCCTGTCTATTCTGTCCATACAAAACAAAACCCTGAATTGGCAGAAACATCGAACGCAGAAAAATGAGTCTCGTATCTTTCTGCGTTCGATTTTTCTGCCATACAATTGGTATCGTTCGGTCGTCCCTTAATTTGTGCCACCCACGTTTTGCAATTTACCGCCCTGCTCTGCCTGTGAGTAGAATTGCTTGTTCCTATCTTTACTGTCTAAGCAAAACAAAAACCCTGATTTGGCAGAAACATCGAACGCAGAAAAATGGAGGCATTTAAAGAAGCCGTCATAAACACCCCTGCCCCCCTTATTCTGTCCCTAATTGCACTACAACAAGCGGGAATTTCTGTTCGCTAAGCAGTCCGCAGTGCGAGCTTAATGACGAGACTCAACAACTTTAAATCAACTCTGCGTCCTCAGCGCCTCCGCGTTTCCTTTCTTCCTCTTCACCATGTCGAGCATCTCACACTTTCCAATGGCTGTCCTAGTGAGTGGAATTGTTTTCAGCTGTTTAGCTTGTCCAAGCAAAACAAAAATCCTGATATGGCAGAAACATCGAACGCAGAAAAACGAGGCTCTTATCTTTCTGCGTTCGATGTTTCTGCCATAAAATTGGTCTTGTTGGGTCAGTCCAATTGATTCCCAGTAACAAGGAAAGGAAACTGGGGGCGTATTGGTTACTTGTTTGATATCGAACTTAAACCATTCCTGGCTCCTTTTATCACTAACGCACGACTGACATCTCGATGTGCGAGGGCAATTCGGGTGTGCAGTAGATTCTGTGCGTTGCTTTTTTGTAGTCGGCAGCCGTGGCGTTAGGGATATCCAAGAACGTTTGCGGGTTTCGATCTATGAGAGGAAACCAACTGCTTTGAATTTGAACCACGATTCGATGCCCTTTCCTAAACAAATGATTTCTCGTTCGCAAATCGATTTTAAAAAATTCGGGTGCGTTGGGTTTCAGTGGCTTGGGATCACTGAAGCTGTTTCGAAATTTACCTCGTAACACATCGTCTGCAATCATGAGCTGATATCCACCCATTTCTGGTTGTTCAGGATAACTCTCTGGGTAGACATCGATCAGCTTCACAACCCAGTCAGCATCGGTTCCCGTAGTGGACGCAAAGAGATTAGCGACAATCTCTCCAGATAGCTCGACAGGCTCATCTAACGGCTCGGTCTGAAACACAAGAACGTCCGGCCGATCACTTACAAATCGCTGATCCTCCACTTTCCAAAGAATCCCCGCTCTTTCAAATCGAGAGTCTTTCGAATTCGGAAAACCTTGCCAAAACCCCATAATAGGCCGTTTGGAATAAGGAACTGGTTTTGCGGGATCAGAAACAAACTCCGTGAACAATTGCTTTGATTCTTTCTCCAGTTGGCTCGAAAGCGTTCCGTCAGCATGACAATAGAATCGAATCTTCTCAACCTGATCTTGAGGGGGCCAGTGCGTATACTTTTTCCATTCATTGGAACCTGACTGAAACATAAAGGCCTCGGGAGGAGCGTAATCTCCCTTGTCTTTTAAATGAAAAGCGAAGAAGGGAGACTCGATTTCTTTTTGATAAAATGCAACTGTATCCGAACCGAATCGATAGTTTCCTAAACGATCGCTCGGTCCTCTAGCCCATTGTCCATGTGCCCACGGTCCAACGACGATCGTGCTCATGTTGTCTCGATCGTATTGTTCGATTTGTTTGTAGAGATCGAGAGCGCCACCCAAGTTTTCCGCATCCCACCAACCAACGACATTAAGAGTCGGCACCGTGATCGATTGAAAGTGCTGAAGCGTACTCCCTTCTTCCCAAAACTCGTCGTAGGTCGCATGCTTCAAAAATTTGTTCCATGTGGGAGATGCGTCTTTCAAGTACTTGGCGTTCATGTTCGATAATGGTCCAAGCTCTAAAAAGAATTCATACGTATCTACTTGATCGTAAGGGAACCTCGAATTGGCTTTAGGATCAAAATCGAAAAGGTATGGGAGCTCGGCGCTGGGTGACAACCGAAATGCACCGAAGTGATAAAAGTCATCGCCAAGAAAATAGTCTGATGGAGAGGCTTGTGGACTGGCAGCCTTTAATGCGGGGTGAGGATCGATAAGAGCCATGGCAACATACCAGCCTGGATAAGACACACCTAACATACCGACTCGCCCATTGTTCGGGGCTGCGTTTTTGACAAGCCAATCAATAGAATCGAAAGCGTCCGTACTGGCATCGATTGCTGTTGGATCTTTTCGGTGCCTCACGGGGCGGTTCCATTCGAACTGCCCCTCGGACAAGTGACGTCCTCTAGCATCCTGAACGGCGAATATGTAGCGGTCCTTAGCTAATTCGCGAAATGTAGACTGGAAGTAGCCTGTAAATCCTCCTGAAACATTCTTGGTTCCATAGGGAGTACGAAGGAAGATGATTGGGAGCGGATCCACTTGATCGACAGGGGTATAGATCTCGGTATAGAGACGCACACCATCGCGCATGGGAATCATTGCGGATTGCTTGTTATAGATTTCAGCAAAGGAGACATCTTGCGATCGCACCTTTATTATCTGTTCTAAGGAGACTGATTGAAACGCCAACAAGATTGAGATGACGCGGATCGAGCTACGAATCACAATGTTTCTCCAGTGCTGAAGCAAGGCAGCCGCCTCGTATTAATACGAACCTACCTGTCGCATGAACTGGCTAGAGTATAACACGATGATACGGGATTGGTTGCTCGAAAAATCAAGCGTCAACGAGTCGCAATGGTTCTTGCCAGCCAGCAGACGCAAAGTAAATGTTAGCCCATCTTTAGCGTGCGTTTAAACCGCGGGGTGGTATTGCGAATCGGTGAATCGAAAACTTCGCATGCGATTGGGGCCTAGGGGGATTGGCGCGCGGGGGGCTAGTGCTTCGGGGGTGTGATCTGGCGTGCTGATCCCTTTGCTCGCGCAGCGGGCTTGTATTGCGAACGCGCTAAGATGCAAACGTCCAAGCAGAGCGAGGGACGTATTAATACCAACTGAAACCTATACTCCGACAGGCTCTAGCTCGTTCTCCATAGATAACGTTTGCGTCTCTTCCTGGTGATTCTGAACGTTCGGCTTCTTTGCTGGCTCGCGGACTTTGAATAGCAATACGTACAACGCTGGCAAGTTGATAAGTGTCAGGAACGTCGCCATGGAAAGGCCTCCCATGATGGCCATTGCCATCGGTCCCCAGAAGACACTTCTCGTCAAAGGTATCATCGCCAAAATCGCAGTCGCGGCCGTAAGCACAACAGGGCGTGCTCGTCGCACCGACGACTCAATCACTGCTTCCCATTCACTCAACCCATTTTCCATGTCCTGCGAAATCTGATCGACCAAGATCACAGAATTTCTCATGTCCATACCGGCCAAAGCAATAACGCCGAGCAACGCCACGAATCCAAACGGCGCGTTGAACAAGTGCAAAGCTGCGACGGCCCCAATGAGACCAAGCGGAGCGATGCCAAAGATAAGAAACATCTTTTTGAACGAGTGCACTTGAGACATCAAAAGCGTCAGCATGATCAAAATCATGACCGGAAAGACTTGAAACAAAGCAATGTTCGCTTTTGTACTCTCTTCGACAGCACCACCTAACTCGATACGATACCCCGGGGGAAGGTTAGCGCGTACCTCGGTCAATTTTGCATCTATGGCAGTGCTAACGTCTGGAGCCTGAAAGCCATCCGATATATCGCAACGCACCGAAAGCACTCGATCTTGGTTCCGCCTCCACACAATTGGCTCTTCGGTCGCAACCTTGAGCTTTCCGACTTGCGAAAGTGGCACCGCAGCACCTGTGTTGGTAAATATGGTAAAGTCACCGAGTGTTTCCAAATTGAGTCGCTCGCTTTCGGTCGCGCGTGCCACAACAGGTATTGTTTCCGTGCCATTGCGAAACTCAGAAATGGTTGTGCCGCTAAGAAGAGTTTGCAGCGACAGTTCGATATCTTGCGGAGTTAACCCGAGGAGTCTCGCTCGGTCTTGATCGACATCCAGTTCCACCATTTTGGAGCGTTCATCCCATTCCAAATTTACGTCCAACGCTGCCTCGTGAGTTCGCATAACCTCGCGCACTTGTGTAGCGATTTCGCGAACTTTTGCGGGCTCGGGACCGACAACTCGGAATTGTACGGGATAACCAACAGGAGGCCCAAAATCGAGCCGCAAAACTCGTATCGATGCATCCGAGTACTGAGGATCCGATTCGAAAACCGTCTTCAGTTTCGTGCGAAGTTCCTCCCGTGCATTGATATCCCTCGTCTGAATAACCAATTTGCCAAAACTAGGATTCGGCAGATCGGGGTTTAAAGCGAGAAAGAAGCGTGCCGACCCGGCGCCCACGTAGCTAACGTAATGTTCAACTATAGGTTTCGATTCGGTTTCAGTCGCTGCGAGATGAGACGCAACAAGCTGTTCGACGCGTTGAATCATTTGGTGAGTCGCATTGATGGAGGACCCTTCGTGCATACGTACATCCACCATCAATTCCGTTCGCGAAGACAACGGAAAGAACTGTTGCTGTAGTTTTGTAAAGCCGAACAGAGATGCTACGAACAATGCGAAGGTAAATGACAACACTAAGACTGGGCGTCGCACACAGGCTGTCACTAACCAACGAAGCAGTCGGTGAAAACGGGTTTGAAATGGACCGTCCAATTCACTGTGTTCATGGCTGGCTCCTGACGCAGAAGCAGGGGAATGCGTTGGCTTTTTCGAGTGGTGGTGGCTTGGTAATAACAATACACCGAGGTAGGGAGTAAACATGACTGCCACGATCCATGAAACGGTCAGGGCGATTCCTACAACCCAGAAAATCCCTCCTGCGTACTCTCCGGAAGATGAGTTGGCAAAACCAACAGGTACAAAACCCGCCACGGTGATCATGGTTCCCGAGAGCATGGGAAACGCGGTTGACGTCCAAGCAAATCCGGCTGCCGAGATACGGTCCCATCCCTCTTCCATTTTGACCGCCATCATTTCTACAGCGATGATGGCATCATCGACCAACAAACCGAGGGCCAAGATCAGTGCTCCCAAGGAGATCCGATCCAAGTTCATTTTGAGGGAGTGCATGACGACAAGGGTAATTGCCAAAACGAGCGGGACGCTTAAAGCGACGACGATACCCGTTCGCAAACCCAAGCTCAAAAAACTCACAACCAACACGATTGCCAAAGCCTCGGCGAATGCCTGAAGAAATTCACCGACGGACTCTTTAACGATCTTAGGTTGAAAGGCAATGTTGCCCACTTCGACGCCAAGTGGTAGTTCCGATTTGATCTCCGATAGAGCTAGATCGAGTGATTCACCTAGATTAAGAACGTTGCCACCTTTGCGCATCACGACACCGACCGCAACGGTAGGTTGCCCGTTGTAGTAGACGAGAAAAAGGGCAGGGTCTTTGTAACCCTTTTTGACCGTTGCAACATCTTTTAAACGAAAGATCTTCTGATTGGCTTGGATGGGAACATTTTCGATCTGTTCGATTCCTCCAAAGTCTTTCGACACGCGGATCGGAATCCGCTCCGACTTGGTATCGATACTTCCGGAGCGCATTAGAACGTTTTGTTTCTGGACGCTGTCAAAGATTTGTTGCGGCGTAACGCCTAATGTCGCCAATCGTTGATGCGAGAATTCGATGAAGACTCGCTCGTCTTGATCACCTACTAAGTCTACTTTTTCAACGTCAGGAACTCGTAACAGTCGCTTGCGGGCTGACTCTGCGATTCGTTTCAATTCCGAGTAATCAAAATCATTACCATAAAATCCGTAGATCGCAGAGTAGACATCACCATACTCATCATTAACAAAAGGACCAACCACACCGGATGGCATACGAGGTTGGATATCACTAAGTTTCTTTCGAACTTGATACCAGATATCGGCAACTTCTCGTGTAGGAGTCGTGTCCTTTAGTTGAACCAACACCTGCAGTCGATCGGCGATGCAGTAGGTTTGCAAAAAATCTAGATAAGGAGTCTCGCGCAGTTTTGTTTCTACTTCTTCGGCAACTTGTTCCTGCATTTCCTCGGAGGTTGCACCGGGCCAAACTGCGGAAACAACCCCGGTCTTAATGGTAAAGGAGGGGTCCTCGGCTCGTCCCAATTGCAGATAAGCATGCAAGCCAGCAACGCTGCATGCGATCATCAGAAAGCCGATAAATGCCGGATGTTTCACGGCCCAAAGAGAAAGGTTGCCCATCCCAAGTTTTGCGGATTCCCCGGCAAACTCTTCTGATCCATTTCGCGTCTTAGACTCGTGATCTTGACTCATGGCTAGTTGCCTTTCCAAACACGCACGCGAACTGCAGAATCAAGCCGTTGAACGCCTGCCGATACGATTTGGTCTCCAACATTTAATTGGCCGCGAACAGTAGCGAATTCGTTCCCGTAGCGAATGACCTCGACGTTGACTGATTCGAGAACGCCCGACGAGGGATCGATTCGCCACACGATCGTTTGCTGATTTTTATGAGCGATGGCTGTTTGCGGGACATTGATGTCATCCTGTGCGTCGCAGGTTAAATGAACCGTTGCAGTCAAACCGACCGACAAAGAGTCTTTGTGCGACAATCCATCTATATCCAGCAGAGTGAAGCGGGCATCAAACGTTCTTGTTAAGGGGTCAGCGATAGGGGATAGCTCACGCAATTTTGCAGGGATTCTCAGTTGCTCATCAGCCCACAGTGTCACAAATGGAGTCAATTCATGGACTTTGCTAAGCTGGGTCTCGGGCAGACTAATCACAGCCTCCAGTTCGTTCCCTTGCATGAACGTCAAGACAGGCTGCCCAGCCGTTACCACTTGGCCTGCCTCCCCTTGGACAGCGAGAACCAATCCATCCGAATCGGCTGTGAGTTCACAATAGTCACGTTGATTCTTAGCTAGTTCAAGTCTCTTCTTGGCTGCATCGACGCGGGCTATGGCAACATCTTTAGCCGAGAGCCCCGCGTCGTAATCAGACTGGCTAACCGAGCGACTTCGCACCAGCTCACGCAGCCTGATTTCTTCTGCCTTAGCCTGAAGAACCATAGCTTCCGCTGAGGCCAGCTCCGCATCGGCTAAGCGTAATTGCAAATCGTAGTCGACAGGATCAAGTCCAAATAAACAATCACCTTTTCGGATTCGCATGCCGGGGGTAACGTTTCGTTCCAGAATCTTGCCAGATATCCGAAAACCAACCGGCGCAGCGAATCTCGCTTCGATCGTACCAGTGAAAGAGGAGCAGCGATTCTTGGCCGCTTGATCTGATATGGTGAAAGATCGGACGACGATCTCCTCGCCGTTCTGTTTAAGCGTGGGGCGAAATGGTGGCAGCTTCGGTGCAGAAGAGTGTCCAAAAGTATGGTAGGCAAAACCAGCGAAACCCAAAATCACAGCCGCGGGCAATAGCCATCGTTTCATTTTTTGTTGTGTTATCCAGCTCACGATTTACCCTCTCGCGATTCAACAATCGCCTTAAATTTTTCAGCCAATTGTTCTGTTAGTTCATTCATCCATGCGTTGGACGTTTCCCAATCCAAACTCGGTTTCCAATTGAATCCATTGAGCAGAGTGGTGAAGTGAACACGAATTGCTTGAACGGGATTAAAGACTCCGACCGCTTGAAGGGAGGGACTCGAGTGAGTCAAAATCTGACTACCGTAACTGATCGCCCAGAATCCGAAGACCATTTCGGCAGGGTTTAGCTCACTCGGCATCGACAAATCCTTCATCTCGATCGCTTGATGTACTAAACCTGCGACGACGTGCATGCAACGCTCTTCGCACTGGCGAATCATCTGTTGGCGATGATCAGAAGACTTGTCCCAGATGTGATGGTTCCGAATTAGCTGTTCAATGAAAAAATCGTTGTTGCAACTATTGGTGAAGTATTCACACGCCACGCCGATCGCCATTAGTTTCCGTCGCGTGCCGCCGTCCACATGGCTAGCGCATTCGAACAATTCTCTCCGCAGGTCCATTCCTTGTACGGCTAGAGCCAAGACAATCTCTTCCTTGTTCGGGAAGTGGTTGTAAATAGTCCCTTTTGCGTATTCCATCTGGGCTGCTACCCGGTCCATGCTGAGCGATTGGAAACCTTCCCCAATCAAAATGGGCTTGGCAACGGCCAAAATTTCGGCCGCTCGACGCTCTAATTCTCTCTGTTTTCTAGTTAATTCAACCATGATGTCATTTTATGGCGCAACGTCAAAAAATCAACACGACGTCAGAAGTTATCGACCAAAATCCTTGCGGACGGGAGAAAAGCTGACTATCGGAAGCAGAATAACGCGCACAATCGGCGTCTAGACCGTTAACGGAGATGGAGCGATGGCAGCCTTGGCAAGTCGGAAAACCTGAATTTTTGCCTTGTTAGCTATTAATTTCGCGGCTACAATCCGCCCTCCCAATATTTGGACAATTTGGTAGGGAGCTCGAAAACGGATGTGTTCCCGGTCCCTTTAAGACAGTCGGTCTATTTAAGATAGTCATTAGGAGCATTTTTCATGACACTCGATAAGAGCTTGAAAGTACGAGCTGGTGCGATCAAACCTCGCAATGTGCTCAATCGAGCAGAACGAATCAAGAGACTACAAGATCTCAACAAATGGTCTGAGGACAGCATCGTCGTAGGCATGGCCAAGGTTCGAGTTCCAAAGGTTTCCTTGGCCAAGAAGAAGAAGGTCAAGAAGGAAGACGAAGCCGACGACAAGAAGAAAAAGAAGAAGTAGTTTTGCATCCCCAAGTTTGTGGGGACTCAAGATTATTCAAAACAAAAAGCGAGCTTTTTTCAGCTCGCTTTTTTCGTATCAAAGTCCAATCTAGACGGCATATTGCCCAGCCGCGCTACGACAGAGAGGCACGCCACACCTCGAATAGCGTGCCTCATCTACAACATGCACATCGTTATCTATTTCCATCATTCTGGTGTGCATCTCTTTTCGCGATTCCAATGTTTCCCTCCAAGGAATCAGCAGAGCGGAGAAGCAAGCCCCCAATCTGCTTCATTTGCGTCGCAACCATTCGCTTTGAGTCAACAGCCAATCTTTGCCATACGCGACTTGCATCCATGTATTGGATATTGATTGCTTGACCGATGGAAGCCCATGCTTTTTGAGCTAATGGCACTAATTGGTTGCTGCTCTCCTTCGGTTCTATTGTTGCGACTTCGATTTGTGGAGCCGACTCTTCTGCCAGCACACCATCAGCTTCTTCAATCGGCTCAACAGGACTGACTGAGTTGGATGAAACATACCAACGTGGTTGAGGGTACAAATCCTGAGCAAGCGTCAAGCTGGGATCCATGGGTATCTCACTCAGCATTGGAGAATCAATGCGTCCATAAACAGCATCCCATCGGAATTTCGTAGAGCGATAACTCTCAAGGGTTTTTCTCTCAGCAATGGCGTCACTGGATCGCGTAACAAATTCCCATTTCTTGATGTCCCAATTCGGCTCGGTCCAGTTTTCAATAATCGAGCGAGCAGCTTCAAGCTGCGGCAGCCACTGGTTCTCGGTGAATGTGGCCATCTGGCCTACTGAATCAGCATCGACACCTTGCTCCGACGATAGAATTTCTTCATTTGCGTTCGAATCAATCTGCCGACTCGCAGTCAATGTTTCACCACTATGATCGATTCCAGAGGGAACAGCACAGTGCCCAACTCCTGCATCAACCGAATCAACCATCGCCACATCAAGTTGACCGGAAAGCAACTTTATGTGGAACGGAATGAAATCATCCTCAGATACGAGTCGCGTATTTTCCACGCTACCAGAATCGTTTACAGCAACACTTTCTGAGATTTCGTTAGGAAAACAACTTTCGTAGGGATCGTAACCACATCCCAGAGTCTTGCTTGTAATCGAGGACTCGATTTCGGTAATCAAGTCCTGAACGCCGGACTGAAATGGATTGACAGTAACGAGAGAGGGCTGAATCGAGTCAGTTACGATCGCATTACTGATGGGACCAGCCTCTTCATCAGAAGCGTCAATTTGTTCAATGACATAGACAAAAATATTCCCCGAGTCTTTGCCTATTGTCGGACTGCCGGACTGTGATTTTGGCAAAGCAAAGAATTCAGCAACAGCCTCGCCGGAATCAAAGGGCACTTCGATGGCATAATCGCGAACGATGTCTAAAGCGTAGCACAGAGCATCCGCCGCAGAACCAGCCAACGCGACAAATTGCTGTTGGTCGATGAAGCTAATTTGCTTTTGATCCTCGATTGCTGGAGCGTCAACCTCGGAAGCAAACTGCCCATTTTCTTCCGGGCAGGTCATCCAGGAACCTGAGAAATCTTGATCGATTTCGCAGCCGCTGTCCAGTGGATGATGATTTGGAGTCGTCGCGACGCTGAGCTCCGTCTCATTAACGATAGAGACAGCGTTTTCTGATTTCGTGCTTACTGGAGAATACAGCACGAAGTTCGGTAGTTTGTCAATTCGGCCAAAGGTCATTAGACCTTCGGCCTCTGCAACATCCACCAGACCGATCGGCTGGTAAGAATTGTTGCGATTTCCAGGTATTGATGAATAACAGACTGCGGAAGCGGCAACGAACAGGTTAGCAGCAATCGCCGCCCGGAGGATGCTTCGGGGAATTCGGAAACGCATTGGGGAAACCTCGAAACTGCAGCAGATTCGGGTGCACACAAGACATGCTGACTCAGCGCGGAGGCTGAATCAGCCCTCCGTGGCCACGACGAGTCGACAACAGGTATTTTTGGTGGTGGGGAACGCAGCATCAATCCTTTTGACGCTACCTAAACAGGACATCGTTTGTTATCGGGCCGCTAAAGTGGAATCTACAACGCAGAGTTCCCTTATTCGGCATTTGTTTCCTGGTCGGTATGGATCAGCAGACCCGCAGCTATTTTGCAACCGGTAGGGATTATGCCTTCCGTATCCACAAGACACCCCCTCCAGTATTACGGTTTCGTCGCAGAAATAATTAGCAAGCCGCTCCTAGACGCCTCCGGCTATACTAGTTACTTTTCCTAATTTGGCGTCGGAATAACGTCCGCACTTCCCTTTGTACTACGATTGTCCCATGTCAATGCAACAAACCGATTACGACACAATCATTATTGGTGCCGGCATGAGCGGACTGGCCGCTGGGATCCGGCTGGCTCACTACGACCAGAGAGTCTGCATTCTGGAGAAGCACTGGACGATTGGAGGTCTCAATTCCTTTTATCGCATGAACGGTCGCAACTACGACGTGGGGTTACATGCGATGACGAACTACACTGCCAAGGGAGCTAAACGAGGCCCTCTAGCTCGTTTGTTAAAACAACTCCGATTCCGTTGGGAAGATTTTGAACTGGCGGAGCAAACCGGCTCGAGAATTGCATTTCCTGGGGTCAATCTCGACTTCAATAACGAGATCGATTTGTTGCGTTCCGAGGTCGCACGTGAGTTTCCTCATCAACGCGATGCTTTCGAACAACTTCTGCTGCGCCTCACCGACTACGACGACCTCAAGCAAGAGGACTTCGAACTATCGACGCGACAAGTCTTAACAGAGATTTTTAGCGAGCCACTGCTCATCGAAATGATCCTCTGCCCTCTCATGTGGTACGGAAACGCCCGTGAACACGATATGGACTGGGGGCAATTCTGTATCATGTTCCGCAGCATTTTCTTGGAGGGGTTTGCCAGACCATTCAAAGGGGTACGCCTAATTCTCAAGCACTTGGTTCGGCGATATCGTGAACTAGGTGGAGAGCTAAAACTAAGAAGTGGTATCTCTCGGATTTGCGTTGATGGCGAACAAGTCGCTGGGGTCGAACTAGAGAACGGTAATGTCATAACGTGCAAGCGAATTCTATCGAGCGCTGGAGTCGTGGAGACTATGCGGCTATGCGACGACAGTTCAGTCGTAGAGGTTGCGTCGGCGGGTGAAATGACATTTATTGAGTCCATTTCCGTGCTGGATTGTCAACCCAAACAGATTGGCTTCAACCACACTATTGTTTTCTACAATGACTCGGATACGTTTCACTGGGAAAAACCGGCAAAAGATCTTTGCGATATCCGAACCGGGGTCATTTGCTCGCCTAACAATTACAACTATTCTTCACCGGACCAGCAACTGGAATCAGGGCTCATCCGCTTGACGACGATAGCGGACTTTCAGCGGTGGTCATCGCTAAGCGAAGAAGAATATGGTCGCATGAAACTTAAGTGGTATGACTCATCTGTTGCATCAGCGGTGAGATTTATGCCAGACTTTCGTCGACGTGTTATCGATACAGATATCTTTACCCCCAAGACGATTCGACGATTCACATCGCACGACAACGGCGCCGTCTATGGCGCCCCGAAAAAACAACTCGACGGAACGACCCGCCTGAGAAATTTGTTCTTGTGCGGTACGGATCAAGGATTCGTGGGAATCGTCGGAGCGATCGTGAGCGGCATCTCAATGGCAAATCAGCATTGCCTCCGCACAGCGGAATAATCGTCGTTACTCCGCTTAGATCCAGTCTTAAGTTCGCCTATTGATCGACCTCAATCGCAACAGTTTTTCGATCGGTATCGAGCTGTAAACCATTCCTTGCTTTGAGTGTTGCTGATACCGACTCCGGCGAAAATGCATGCTTATTAAGATATTCACCTAAAGCCCACCGCAGGGTGCCTAGTTGATCCAATTCTCGAGGCCCAAACCGAACGGAACCCGCGTCTTCTTCGCTAAGCTTCACAGTTTGGCCAATCAGTCCGAAATCATCCAGCAACACGGATCCTATTTCGCTTTGAGACAAACCGGTACTCAATCGAAATGCTTCGAGATATTCAACTAGCTGCTGACCGTCGCGAAACGACTTTAGTCTTAAGCTAGGTACTGCACCGAAGCTCGTAGGATAAACGACCGAGAGTGGATCAAGCTTTTTCCATGAGTCTTTTGTTCCCATGGTCTGCCATGGTACAACACCGTTGGCACCACGAGCCCAGGTTTCTACACACCATGCCACGTTCATTTGGTTCGATTGGTCGAACGAATTGGCAGCTCCATACATGTAAACCAGATTGTTGTATTTCTCCGCGCGAGCGACAATTCTGGATTGATATTGACGCAAAGCGCCGCTTACAACTTCGACACTCGAAATTCCATCTAACAAATCTCGCTGCCATTGTGGCCGAGAGATATCAACACGATACCCAAATCTAGGCCCGTTAACGTTTTCTACCCCTTTCCAAAACTCGATGCCAAACTTTCGCAATGCCCAAAAATCTTGCGTATTCACCGGTTCATCGAAAACCCATGGAGCAGAGCACCCATCCCAACGGCCCCCACGCTGCTCTTTGAAATAGACTTTGTTATTCAAATAAAACTCGAACAGCGTGTCTCTGTAATTGCGATCTCTGAAATGGTTCGCAAACTCACGAACGCTACTTCGAAGTTCAGTCCAGTACTCTTCGCTGTAAGCATCTTCTATCCAATAGCCTCCCTGAAAATGCTTGTCGTGATCCATAGGCCAATTCTCGTTGATAGGCAAATAGAAGGCCTCGATCGGTACGGGGCCGCGCCGGGAGTTAGCAAAGGCAGAACCATCTAAGAGCGGCCCCCACTTTTGATCCCATTCACTCCAATCCCAAGTTCCATCGGATTTCTTTCGGGGCACGGCATCTTGCGATACCTTTCCCGTCCAGCCATATCGTAGGGAGTTAAGAGTTGTGCGATGTTGATGACAGAGTTCGTAATACGACCGTTCCTTCTCGGGGAGACCATAACAATTCATTTGTGGAATGAAACTCAGCTGATCTGGCAGCTGAAAATCCCAAACGCGAATCGTCATGCGAACTGATTCCCCGGGACTTTTTAACTCGATCGTATAATCACCCGGCGTTAGCGATTTAGCCGCATAGATATCGATAGCAGTAAGAACCTGAGCATCCGGGGTTAAACCAAGAGCCTTCGGATCCCAAACATCGATCGGAATGGCGGGATCCAATTGCTTGTCAATCTTCGGCAGAACGAACTTATCGATTTCAAAACCATTCGGTGCATCGATTTGCAATTCTCCAGGAGGAACATCAACCACCCAAGTCAATGTTTCCCCCCTAGCCATCCCTGTCAATAATCCAGCACGCTGCTTTCCATCAACATTGAATATGGCCATGCCTTTAGCTGTAACAGTGGTACTTTCAACGGAATCTCTCGCCGCTCGAAGAATTTCAGAAAGGCTCTCGAACCCAACCTTTTTGCCACTTGCATCTCTTTCGGGCTCTTTGCCAGAACTGTCATGGGAATTGGAAACTAACGCAGTCGAGGATGGCTTGGGGGAATCGCCGGAAAGCTCGTCAAACCAAACAACGAAGTACGGCGCCGACGCACGGTTTTGGTCACGACTATAAAAGAATCGATTAGGCATCAAACGGTATTCGAATCGATTCCCATCTCGCTTGTACTCGCTACCGAGATCGTCCATAACAAGGAATCCGAAACTCTGGCCATCAAGCTTAGATTGAATAACTTCGGGCGCAACTGGAATACGTTGCCAACCGTCGCTGTCCCTTTGCGAAGCGTCACCAAACGACCAAATGGAACCACCATTCCCCAATGTGACCGAAGTAACATCGGCGTCATCTCCTCCCCAACGCTTTTTTCCTGCGATCGCCCAAAGAAAACTACAGCCACCATCTTCCTTTGAATAACTGTTTCCCGTTCCCTCGCTCCATTCGGTCATAACGGTCGAAACAGTAACTCGCATTGCCGGGTCTTCATTGGCCGATTTGATTCGCAGTTCTGCACGACGAACCTTCTTGCCTTGATACGGTGATGCATCGAAATCAACGAGAAAGAACTCTTGAATCCCCTTGAGTTTTAGTCGCGACGCCCCGCCATTGTTCCCTTCCTGCTCCCCCGAATAAGCAGAAACCCAGGTGTCTCGACTAACCTCGAACCGAACAGGTTCGTCAGCGCTACTTGGTTCTGGGACTGTTATGGTGATCACGAGCAAAACAAGTAGTATTCCACGGAGATCCATGTTGAAAATCCTTCGGAGGGCGGAATAGGGGGAGGGAAGTACAGCGTTTCACTTTATCGCTGCATCGTAGAACATACCAATTTTACAGACGGAAATGGGAATTCCCGCGCAGGGATTTATTTAAATCTAATTCTACAAAAGCGTTTGCCATCGCGTGCTCCACGAGACGAAAAATCCCTACTGCAACTTTGACCCGTTTCGCAATGTTAATTGCTCTTGCAGGGTCACCGAGATTTCTTTTGGAGCATCGATCTCTTGGATCCAGTCTCCCAAGTGAATAAGCGACGTTGTTGGCGTTTCAGGACTCTGCAAGGTAAAGAGAATTTGTTTGATTCGATTTTCCCGCCCAATGTTATCTCCAGCCGCTTCCTCACAAAGTAACAGCATGGTCTGAAGCTTAAGATTGCAGGTCGAACACACTACACGATATTCTGGAATTTGGATTAGCTCACCGCAAAGCGGGATGCACTCGATGCAGATCCGTTCAAGGATTCCAACTTGCTTCGTCTTTAGAAGGCAGTAGGCGTGCTGTGTTTTCATCTCAAGATAGTAATTTTTCACCCACAGGACATCAAAGCTTCTTCGCATATACCTGTCATATAACTCATTCGCTCGATTCGCATGAAGAACGGCCTTTTCATAATCACCCAGCGTGAGACACTTCAAAAGTCTTTGCTGAACAGCCAAAAGTGCTGGTTTAATAAACTCTGGGTTTTGAGGATTTTGATCTGCGAGCAAGATCGATTCAGCAATCACCTCATCTTTTATTCGACACTGCTTCTCTGGTTCTTTTTCAAAACACAAATGGGCAAGGTCGTTTTTGAATTGGATACAAGCATTAATCTGCGTCTTGTCCCCTGGAAACTCAAGCTTGAACATATCGATCTCTGGCCAAATACTCTCTAACAATTCGCCGTGAAGAGTGACTCCAAGCTTCCGCTGTAGTTGCATGAACTGCTCGGGAATATCCAGACCAGCACTCTCAATCGCCAAATACAACATGACAACCCCATAAATGTACTGAAATCGATACTTGGAGTTATCAGGGAATCGAAATCTGAGTCCTTTGAGAATTGCTACGGACTCAATTCGTGATTCAACCGACTTTAAAAAACTATTATTCCGTTGATAAACGATCGTTTCGTAGTGATAGATTACGCTTAGTAAATGTTGTAATTGCGAGTTATCCGGATCAGTCGCAAGATCTGCTACCAAGCTATTCTTAAATGAAGACAGGGCATCGAGCAATGCAATTTGCTGATCTTTCTTACCTGCCACAACATCGTCGATCAACGAGCCAAACAGAAAGACATAATCCACTTTCGTTTGAAATTCCTTAGCAGTCGCTATTCTTTGATTCCAGAATGCGTACCCTATCAACGATGCCGACATCAACAGAATAACAAACGTACTCACCACTAAAGTTGAAGTAAGCGGGTGCGTCTTGGCATACCAAATCGCCTGCCGCCATTGTGATGGACGAGATGCAAGCACGGGTTCACGATTCAGAAATCGCTTCAAGTCCTTTGCCAACTCCGCGACAGAATCATAACGATGACAAGGTTCCTTCTCCAAACATTTGAGAATTATCGATTCAAGGTCTTTTGGAATGGATGCAATCAATGCCTTAGGATTCTTTGGTCTCTGATTGACAATTTGATTCTTAACTTCGGAATTTTTGGATCCGTCGAAGGGGACAACTCCGGTCGCCAACTGGTATAGAATGATCCCAATCGAGAAGACCTCCGACTGAATAGAGAATTCATCTAAGTCACCCTTAGCTTGCTCCGGCGACATGTAACGGATCGTACCCGGCACTTCTCCTTCTAATGTAAAGCCGTTATCGACTTCTTTATCCCAACGCTTTGCCAAGCCAAAATCGGTCAACGCTGCTTGAATCCGAAAGCTTTCATTCGATCCCTTTTGAATAAGAATGTTGCTCGGCTTGAGGTCTCGATGAAAGGTTGCTTTCGAATGAGCAAATGCGACTGCTTCGGCAACTTGGTATCCAACCTCCGCAACATCGCTTGCTGGCATTCCGCCAGGGGTTTTTAGAATCAAATCAGCCAGCGAACCACCATCTAAATAGGCTGAACTGATGAACGGAATATCTTGCAATACTCCTGAATCATACATTCGCACGATATTAGGATGCGTCAAGCCTGCTGTGATCTTTGCTTCTTCGAAGAATCGCTTTCTAGCAACACTCGACACTCTCGATGGCCTCAGGAATTTGATGGCAACGTTTATTTCCAAAGTTCGATCGAATGCGGAAAAAACAACTCCGAATCCACCCGCTCCAATGAATCTAATGCGATCAAATCGAGGGACAACATCCAAGTTGTGTTCAGGTGCGGATTCCTCTGACTGGTCTTCTCTTCGATACCGAATCGACTCAAGTACTTTTCGACAGACGTCTACGTCATCCCGCTGGTTACCAACAAACTCAAAACTATCCGACCCAAAAGGAGGGGAATTCTCATCCGTTCTTCTCGCCTCTTTGGTTGTGTCATCAAGTGAAGCATCGCTCATGGAAAGAAATCAGATTCGAAACGAGGTTTCAATAAATTGGGAATCCGAATTTGCAGAGACATCTTGCAATTAGCTGAAAGTCCACAGAGCGTTCTCTCATATTGTAACGACTATTGGCGACATGTTGTAACCTCAGGCAAGATCAGCCCTTTCGACGCAAGATAAGGCGACATAATGAAAAGAGGCTCGCCAAATGCGAGCCTCTATAACATGGCAGCCACGCAAATATCTTAACTACTTGCGAGGGGGCTGATTCTTGGGAGGCTGTCCTTTTGGTGGCTGTCCTTTGGGTGGTTGAGCAGTTCCCTTTTGATTATTGTTTGCTGGAGGAGCTTTCTGTTGATTATTTGCTGCCCCATTTACTCTCGCGTTTGCGGGAATGTTCGGTGCTGGCTTTACATTAGCCGCTTGATTCGGCCCTCCCTTGAAGTCAGCAAGCATCGTCTCCAATTTGGTTTCCATTTCGGCCGAGAAGTGAGAGCCACTCATGGCTACTACGCCATCTTTATCGATCAAGATAGTAACGGGAACGCTTAGAACGCCCAACCCAACGGCCAAGTCGCTTTCGAACCCTTCGCCATCAAAGATATGTGGCCAGTTAGCGGGATTTTGATCGAGTGCTGATAAAGCACGATCGCGATCATTGTCCAAATTGATTCCCACAACCTGAAACGCGTTTGGACGTCGATCTAACATCTTCTGCAGCGTCGTCATATCTTGCTTGCAGGGCTCACACCACGACGCCCAATAATGCACAACAACCGGCCTGCCGGCGAACTTAGCGGTCTCCACGCTCTTGTTGTCGATTGTCTTGCCAGCGATGGCAAATTTCCGATTCGCAAGATTAAGACGGTTTAGTGCCCCTTTGGCTTTCTTGCCATCACTTGACTCCTCAAAATTGGTGGCAACCCGATCGTACCATGACTTCGCCTTTGTTTCATCAGCAGCTAGTTCGTAGTTCAAAGCGATTTGCACCATCGCTTCCGCTGCAAATGGACTATCGGAATAAGTGTTCGCAAACTTCTCTAGCTTCTGCATGTAGTTGTCTTGAAGCCTAGTAAAGTTCGCATTCGGCTTGATCGATTCCACTTGGTATTCAGTGCTTATGGATCGATATACCACATAGGGAAGAAGCTGTGTCCCTCCTGGCATATTGGCAATCGACGATTCCATCTTGGCAAGATATGCCAAACCATCTGAGAATTCATCCTGCATGGTTGCTGAACTGACGGAGTCAACAAACTGACGAACCCATAGCTCCATGTCGTTCGTGCCTTTTGTGGCATCGATCAATTTGATTAGCGTTTCTGCTTTGGCTTCATGTGCTCGTGTGAGTTTAGCTGCCTCAGGTCTCGATGCGATTTCAGCATCCAGTTTTTCGAGTTCTGTAAACAGATTCTGCAGAGCTGGAGAGATACCTCCCGAGACTGCAGGAGTCGACGAGGATCGATTTTGCGCAACTGCGGGAAAGAAGAAACCGCCGTCAGCAATCGCATTGCCGTCGGTGACGATGCGAGGACAATCAGTGAGTTTCCAAAGACCATCTACCTGGACCATCGTTCCAATCAGGACCTGAGTACTTACCCCTTCGTTCTCAACGATTGCAATGACATTCTCGTAAGCGATTACATCTTTGGTGGCTCCCTCGGATCCTGCCGGAATCAAGCCTGGTTTATCTGCTGCGAAATGAGCCCATCGTGTCGAAGTTGTGATGTTCTTTTGAGATTTTTGCGCCTTAACGAATTCTTCAAAGCTCTCGGAACTAGATTGAATTTTGTCATTAAGCGATGAGGCTTTTTCTTCACCTAGCCCTAGTTCTGCGATTTCATTCGGGCTCAAGAGAAGAGAATCGAATCGCTTTGAATCTCCTGACTTCACAGCTTCGATCACTTCGAGAGTTAGCTCTTCGGGAGAGATTCTTTTCCATGCGTTAACAATCCCATCCTCATCCGAATCGATTGCCCAGCGTGTACCGTTGGTACCAAGCCATCGATACTCGTCTGCAGTAGAGTTGAAATCACTGTCGATATCGCGGTAAACTTCAATACCATCCTTGAAGTAACACCATTGGTCTACTTGTCGGTCGTTATTGATGTCGAGAAAGCGTCGGATTAGCTGCCCATTTCCGTTGTAGACAGACAGACCGTCAATGCCATCCTTCTTTTCGAAGCGACCTGTGCACGTTTCCGCATCGGTGGGGGCAACGACGTCATAATTTACGTTCGTTTGTCGTGGTTTAAAGGAAATTGCTTTAGTTACCTGTGGGTCGGTATCGAATCCGTGAGCAACATTCGAGGATGCGAGAAGTCCAGCCATTAGGGCAGCAGAACAAGCTAAACGGCTAGTCCAAACCAAATTTGACTCGATCCATCGACACAACCATGTTGTTTTTGACTGATTCATTCCCTAGTCCTCACAGCGAAATCAATACAACTATTCCCTACAGTCCGGCGAGGTATAGCAAACGGAAAGCATCGATGCCAAGCCCATTAATTCAGCATCTCATCCGGGGAGTTTCTTAGGCGTCTGGTGCTTCAGCCATGAAATCTCCCGGGGAACATTATTCCTACGAGGTAGCTCAGGAAAACAAAACACAGCGACCGCTGCGGTCGGCATTTCTAGCGGCACCCCCGCTAACATGGAAACCAAATTCTCTATCCCTGGATTATGCCCCAAGACCATGAGGGTCTCACACGAGTTCAATTCCCCCCAATGATCACACAGCGTTTGGTAAATCACTAACTCGTGGGCTAGATACAGCTCATCCAAAAACTCGACACGAGTGGCTCCAACCCCTGCTGTTTCGCTCATCAATTGCCACGTCTCAACTGTACGTGAGGCAGTGCTACACAGGAGTGCATCCGGCCAGAAAGAGGAATCCCGTAACCACTCCGCCATCATAGGTGCAGCAGCTCGTCCTCGAGGATTAAGAGGCCGGCATTTATCAGGTTCGTTTTGCGACCAATCGCTCTTGGCATGCCGCATCAACACTAGTTTCTTCATTGCTATCGTTACACTGAATCAAGTTTAGAATTGCTATCGTATTGGCGCGAGATTCTCGAAATCGTTAAGATCACGATTTTAGCGACCAACTCGACTCAGCGTCACCAACTAGCCAGATTTCGATTCGGAAAGAGCCAATTCCCATGCAATCCTCGGCAGACCAATTAAACCAAGCTTGGCAAATCCACCAGCGCGGTGGAGTAACACAAGCCGAACAAGTCTATCGCTCCGTGCTTCAACGAGAACCCAACAATGCGAATGCATGGTGCTTCTGGGGAATTGCGATGCACGATTTACGGCGATATGACGAAGCGGTCGCGGCCTACGAAAACGCGATTCGGATTCAATGTGTTTTCCCGATTGCCTATAACAACCTCGGTAATAGCCTTCGATTCCTAGGACGAGTGGCCGAAGCGGATAAGTGTTTTGAAACGGCTCTGGCTCAAGCCCCGGGTTACTTTAACGCCGTCCGAAATCGCGGCACTTTACACGCCTGGACAGGGCGAATTGATCTAGCATTTCAGTACTACTATGAAGCCATGCAGATCAACCCACAAGACGCAGAACTGCATCGCAATCTCGGAGTCATTCATTTGTTGCAAGGCAACTTTCAAGAAGGCTGGCGAGAGTACCGTCACCGATGGTTGTGTAAAGAAGCGATTGCGCAGCCATACACTCAGCCCAAATGGTCTGGCCAACCACTTGAGGGAAAGACGGTTCTTCTGTACGCGGAACAAGGCCTAGGGGATACGATTCATTTCATTCGTTTCGCACAAGCCGTGAAAGACCTGGGCGCACGCACGATCGTACATACACAACCGGCTCTGTTAGCACTATTGCAATGCTGCAAGGGGATCGATGTCTTGATCCCGACTACGTTGCCAATCCAAACACCGTTTGATTATCACTGCTCATTAATTGACGTCGCGGATGTGCTCAACATCAATTCGGAAAGTGTGCCAGCCAAAATTCCTTATTTACATCCTTCCGACCGAATGATCGAGTATTGGCAATCCGCGATGGATCGTACACTACCGAAGTCAAAGCTGCGGATCGGTATAAACTGGCAGGGTAACCCTGATCATCAAGCCGACATGTTTCGATCATTCCCACTCAACGCACTAAAGCCTCTGGCTCTTCTAGATGATGCCGTTTTGCTTAGTCTACAAAAGGGGCATGGCGTCGAGCAACTAAAGCACTGGCAAGAAAAGAAGATCATATATTGCTTGCCTGATGATGTAGACCAAACCAGCGGTGCATTTATGGACACTGCAGCCATCATTAAATCGTTGGATTATGTGGTAACCAGCGATACTGCTTTGGCACATTTGGCCGGAGCTTTAGGTGTTAAAACGTGTCTGGTCCTAGGGTTTACGCCTGACTGGAGATGGCTCCTTTCAAGAGATGATTGCCCCTGGTATCCATCACTAAAATTGTTCCGGCAAAAGAGAATTGGCGATTGGGGGCCCGTTATAAACGAGGTTTGCCAATTCCTGGCCGCTCGAATGGCTACGATCTGAGGATTGTATTGACCATGGAATCATCAAGGAAAGAGATCGATTTTCGCGACTCGGCCAGTTCGACTAATGCTTCTCCGAAGGTTATACTTTCACTAGGACTAGCCATAACCTGGAGGAACGGTGCCATGGATCAGACGATCTCCGCGATTGAACGACGATTTCTCACAAAGAGCGCATTGATTGCAACAGCGGCCTTGATGGCCGCCATGGTTTGGTGCTTCTATGCAGCGTCTCCCGTAAATGGCCAAGTGTCCGAGGCAGAAATCTCAAAGATCGCAGGAGAGGCAGCAGCGAATCGCGTGGCCCCCCCTGAAAAGAACGCCCCGAAGCCAGGACTAAATCTACTGAACCTTGCAGTTCAGGGCGGATTTTTTATGATCCCGATCGGCTTCGTAAGCTTGATCGTAGTCACATTCGTTTTTGACCGGCTTATTGGATTGCGAAGTTCCAAGATTCTCCCCTACCGATTCCGAAAATCGTTGAGCCATTTTTCCAAACAATTGGAGGCGGACCCACGATTGGTTTATCAGTCGTGTATGGAGCACCCCTCGGCAGCAGCAAACGTCATCAAAGAAGTCGTATTGCGAATTGGACGGCCGACTCCAGAGTTAGAGGCTGCTGCCTCGGAGACGATTCAACGGGAGGTCGATGCGTCCTATGCTAATGTAAAGTGGATAAACTTTGCGGCCGCAGTTGCCCCGCTATTGGGGCTTCTGGGAACGGTTTGGGGATTGATTAGAGCGTTTCATGACACAACACAACTCGCAGCAGGTCAAAACCGCGCCGACTTTTTGGCTGTTGGCATTTACGAAGCCCTCGTCACTACGTTAGCGGGGCTGATCGTTGCAATCCCTGCTGCGGCGGCCGGCCAGTTTTTTGAAAGCCGAATTCAAAAGATGTATGCGAAAGTTGAAGCTTCAGTCACCGAGCTAATTCCACGCTTCGAAATTTACGAGGGCAGAACTCGATTTGAAGTCATCGGCAAAGAGCTTGCCCCTCGCGAACTATCCGGCCGCACAATTGTTTTGGCTCCGCCGGTTAGTCAAAAGTCATAGAAATTGGCTTTCTTCATCCAGTCACGTCGCCCGGGGAAATCAAGCGGGAAGGCATCGAATTTGGCGTGGCGAATCTTGCGAATCTGCGGCAAAATGTTGCAAAGTTGAAATTTCATTTCCTTTCCCGAATATGCAGAGCAGGTCTCAGATGAGTCTTATTGAGCGTGTACATGGCCGACAAATTTTCGATTCTCGAGGTAACCCAACCGTTGAAGTGGATGTGACGTTGGTCGACGGCTCAATGGGTCGCGCAGCGGTTCCGAGTGGAGCCAGCACCGGTGCTCACGAAGCCTGGGAATTGCGAGATGGCGACAAGTCCAAGTACATGGGCAAAGGGGTTCACACAGCGGTTGACAACATCAACTCCAAAATTGCAGAAGCTTTGATCGGCTTTGACGCAATCGATCAACGAGGAGTTGATGCGTTCCTCTGCGAATTAGACGGCACCCCAAACAAAAAGAACCTTGGCGCAAATGCGATCCTCGGCGTATCACTCGCGACCGCACGTGCTGCAGCGAACTTCACGAACCAACCACTCTATCGATATCTCGGTGGTGCCGGCGCACACCTTCTACCAGCACCGATGATGAACATCGTCAACGGTGGCCAGCACGCCGACAACTCGGTCGACGTCCAAGAGTTCATGGTTATGCCTCTCGGTTTCGACACCTTTACCGACGCCTTGCGTGCAGGAACTGAAATCTTCCATAATTTGAAGAAGGTTCTCGGCGAGAAGAAGCTTAACACGGCAGTTGGTGATGAAGGTGGTTTCGCTCCAGACTTGGGCAGCAACCGCGAAGCTCTCGACCTTATCATGGAAGCCATCAAGCGAGCTGGCTACGAAGCTGGCAAACAAATCTTCATTGCTCTGGATGTTGCAGCAACCGAATTTTATGATTCCGCTAGCAAGAAATACACGATCGACGGCAAGCAATTGTCAGGCGATCAAATGGTGGACTTCTTGGCCGACTGGGTTGCAAACTATCCAATCTGCTCCATCGAAGATGGTTGCTCCGAAGACGATTGGGATACATGGAAGAAGCTAACCGACAAAGTCGGAAGCAAAGTACAGTTGGTGGGAGACGATTTATTCGTGACCAATACAGAACGACTTCAACGAGGAATCGACCAAGGGATTGCCAACAGCATTCTCATCAAAGTAAACCAAATCGGAACATTGACCGAAACCATCGAAGCCATCCAACTCGCACATCGAAATGGATACACCAGTATCTCCAGCCATCGAAGCGGTGAGACCGAAGACTCCACCATCGCTGATTTGGCTGTTGCCCTTTCAACTGGCCAAATCAAAACTGGCTCTGCTTCTCGATCCGACCGAATGGCCAAGTACAATCAATTGCTCCGTATCGAAGAAGAGCTCGGTGCAGGCGCTCGATATGCAGGCCGATTGTTCAAGAAGTAAGTCGCATTGAATCGACTTTACGTGGACATCAAGTATTAAACGACGGATTCATCTCCGTCGTTTTTTCATATGTTTCCCAGCAAGACTTCCTAGATGGACGAATCAGGCGTTTCTACGGACGTTTAGTTCGCTTCATACCCCAATTTCGGATCGTAGAGATATGGGTTCAGCGTGGGGTCGTTGTACATCTTGAACTGACGATACGTACGGTGTCGCTTTGCGCCAGCATAGATATCCTCTAACAATTCACGGAGCGACTGCCCGAGCTCTTCGTGTTGCAGCCTGCAAATCGCCAGCTTCTTCTGCACCGCATCGATGTGAGCTTCATTCACATCATCTCGGTCTAGCTGTTCACGCAGGTGGTACATTCGAAGAGACAGAATTGATAATCTATCAAACACACTTCCCGGGGTCTCAGTATTGAGCCTAGCATTGGGACGAACGGAAACGTTGCAAGAGATCAAATCTTCAGTAATCCAGTCGTCAATCCGTTCGATCCAATCGTTTCTGTTTTGATTGAAGACATCGATGTTTCTCTTTACCTGAGCAATTTCAGAATCGGATACGTTTTTGGAACGAGCAACATCCTCTTCGTGCCACAAAAGATAGTTATAGATATGCTGTTGGCAAGCGATCGAGATGAGCGATTCCGATTTGGAACCGTCATCGTAGATATTGGCAATTTGAGAGGAATGCCATGCAGCGGTTGTTCTGATTTGCATCCCAAGAATTTCATCGATATCAATAGTCACTTCGATCACGATTTCTCGTCTCCCTGCCTCGACTCAGGCGGCTCTGATTGCACGGCAATTTTGCGCCCAGTGAATCCATTCGACCACTTCAGTTTTGTCTGGCGCCGAAGCTCCTCGCAGCACTCGCTGGCCTGCTTTACCACTCGCAAATTTGGCAACCTTGCCCATGAGAGACGACGCATCAGAAGCAGCCAACTCTTCCGGTGTTGAGACTCCAACTCCTACCAAAATCTGAGCATCATGACCTCGTAGATTCGGGACTCTGCAAACCATCAACGCTTGCTTTTGCCAATCGGCCACCGTTTCCGAAGTAACATACTTGATATCGAGTTCGCTTGCGATCATATCTGCAGAGGCAGAGACCAAATCACTCACGGTCTCAATCGAAACAGAAGCAAGCTTTTCAGCCATTTTGGGACCTATCGACGGGGCGTCAACGACGGGACTTTCCAGCTCAAGAAAAAACTTCCACTTACTGCCACCAGAACTTTCTGATGCCTGAGATTCACTCACCGTCCGGCCATTTTTGGGCTCGCGTTGTGTTTGAACAGAGGGCATGCGAACCGACTCAACATTTCTACTAGCCCTCGCAGAAGCCTGTGTTCCAGTTTCCTTTAACGGAAAAGAATCTCGAACCGGATTCGATTCGAACTGTGAACCGACGACTCGGTACTCCCGAGTTGGTTCATAGCCATCTCCTTCGCGAGAGTTGTCTTGATTACGAGTCATATTAGGTGTGTAGCTATGACCATCGTTGCGATTAGCTCTCGAACGCTGACGCATTGACCCAAGCCAAGAATTGATACGATCTCGCTCGACTCTCGTCGCTGTCCTTGACAACTCTACACCGGATTGACTGCGAAGAAATTCCTCAACTCTGTCCACCAGCTTTTCCGGATCCAAATCTCGCAACATTCGCGACCGGGTTATTCCGCAACCAACTAAAACTCTAGCATCAAAAGCGCCAAGCTTAGGTACCGAGGTCATCAACTCGGCAACGCACTGCAGATAGTAAACCAGACCAGCATTGACTCGCATAGCGGCCGAAGCAGACTCGGCTGTCGTTCGCAAAAGATCTCCGACGCGGTGAATTCCTGCATGCTGAAGTCTTGCGGCCAAACTTGCATCCACGGTGGGGACATCCGAAACGGCACTATCCAGATGCAGGCTGTACCTGGCATTCCACGCCCCTACAGGTACTGTTCGCACGCGGCGAGGCTGATATTCTGTGTGATCAGAACTCCACCAGCTATGTTCTTCTTGCTCATTGGCGAGCGCCGCCAATTGTTTGTTGATATCCGTAAGATCGGTTGAAACCAACGGATGAGCGTCATAGGTCAAAGACCGATTATTGGTTTGTTTACTGTAATCGTCTTCGATCTCAAGGGGAACATGAGACTGCAGATTAGGATGGATTCCAAGATAATTCGAACTGTCCATAACATACCTAGGTCGCGCGTACCGCAGTATCTCATGCATACGGCTAACCGTTCCACCGTGTGCGGATATTCGACGAGCAATAAACTCGTCGCTTGTGGCTAGCAGAATTTGTCGACCGTCTCTAGCGAAGCCCGCCAACACGTGAAGAACTTGCTCTAACGACTCCCCGCGAAAGCCTTCGACGGAATTATCAAACAAGAACGGAATCCGACCAATTCTTGGAACGGCTGCTTCAGCAATAGCTAAGCGGATGGCCAAATCAACCAATTTGCGTTGACGTGAATCGTTTGCAGGCAAACGACGATCATAATAGGTGTCTCGGTGCCCGTACTCATTTGTATGACCATCAAAATCGACAGGCATATCATGTCCGCGAAGGTACGATGACTCGACTGCCCATGGTGGCAACTGGCGTGCAGCTCCTGCGGTGAGCTCTCTCAAATACTTTTCCGCAATCGGAATCAAAGACCCTTCGGAGGTTCTTCGATAAGGTGATCGGGTTCGAAGGTGCGATTGTACTTCAGCAAGCCGACGATGCCATTGAGTACGACGATCCCAGCGACGCAACATTTCGTCGGCGTGTGCGAGTTGCTGCCGTAGCTGTGCATCATCCCATCCATGACGCGTTTCAATCGAATGCGACACGGGAGTGTTACGTAATTGAACCTCGACATCCGCTTGCTCTGCCACCAGCCGTTCGATCCTGGCTTTCAGTCGCAGCGATTCACTAGCGTAATCGGTCCTGATATTCTTATCTAATCGGTGGCGTCCGAGTGATACGTGATTTAGCTGCCCATTATGGAAAGCGTCAATGTCGGTCGAGACACTTTGTTGCACCGAAGCAGCTTTAGAATTCGCTTCGGCAACGATGTTGTCCTGTAAAGCGTTTCGGAGACTTGCCAATTCGACTTGAATCTTGGAGAGACGTTCTCTCAACCCTTTCACTACGGATTGGTTCGCAGAATCATACACGTGCGAGGGGGTTGCATTTACGTGAGATACATGTCCGATTTCGGCAAGCAATCGATCACGTTCTAAAGCCCACCAAGCGCGATCATGATCGACGGCATCCGCATTTCGAAGCCGATCGAGAAGATCTTGCTCTTCAGCTTTGAGACGTTGATATCCTTCGTCGAGCTCTTGTCGGGCTGGAGAATGCACACCGAGACGGCTAGCGGACCACCACAGTTTTTCAGGAGACAAACTACCTAATGGGCTACAGAATATCATCCCGAGAATGTCGCCACGGAGCTCATCCCATCGCGCATCCCCATCGTCCCCCTCCCAAAATATGTTTCCTAAGCCGCGAATACGTTCCGAATCGTGTTCATGCAACGGATTTTGCGATGGATGTAGTGGCGAATTAACGAAACCGCCAGGTAGCATGGCAGAACCGCCTGCGAAAGACATCATTCGCACGTGGCCGGTTGCATCAACCCATTGAAGAGAACCATCGATGGATTCGCCTTCTTCTGTTTCGAAAACCTCGTTGACATAATTGCCACGAAAAAGAATGCTTCGCACGAATCGAGACATGGTCGCACCACCACCATGCATTGGGGCATAGATCGCGTTCAATCCGCCGCCAAAGGGCCCCGCTTGCAAGTGTGCCGTGGAATTTTTACGATCGATATCTAATCGAATAAGATGCATCGTAGGGCTCCTCCCTCTCCAATTATCATTTTTGACGCGTCTAATCCATTTTTGACGCACGCTGGGTCTTTGCGAAGATTAGCACAACAAGAGAGTTTGGGTAAAGGTCAGAATCCCGTTCCCTTTTCGAAAAAGATTAAAGAACAACGCCACTATTGGGATTTGTTAAGGTTTTTGGCCCGCCAGATTTTATGAATCAGGTGTTCATAAAGCTCGACCATATTTTCCAGCGACCCATTTCGCTCCACGTGCTCACGACCGTTCTGGCCTAGCTCGATGTTTAAGTCTCGATCCCTCAACAACTGAACCACCCGCTCAACCAGCGATTGTTCATCGCCCGACGGGAACGTAAAGCCATTCCATTGATTGATCACCGATTCAGAAACTGATCCGACGTTTGACGCGACCACTGGTACTTGGCAAGACAGGGCCTCAAGAATGGAAACAGGGCTCGCTTCGTTCAGACTCGACAAGACGAATGCATCTAGTGCGGCTAGGATTCTGGGGGTATCACTTCGGTTTCCAAGCAAATGAATGAATGCTAATCCACCCAAGGATTTGATCAAACTAGCTATTTCTTCTCGTTCCGGCCCATCACCGACGATTACGAAATGTGCATCGGGTGCCTGTTCTTTAATTTTAACGGCAGCACGCACGAACAATGCGTGATTCTTTTCAGGTCGCAATGCAGCTACGATTCCAACCAATTTCACTCGCGAAGAAAGCCCTAATTCTTCGCGAATCGAATCACGGCTTGAGGAATCAGGCCGAAATCGATTCGTGTCGATTCCATTTGGAATCACGAAAACCTTGCGAGATGGAAATCTCTCAAAGTTGACCAAGAACTCTCCGTGCGACTTCGCAACTCCGATAAAAGCGTCGGTCAAAAATGTCAATTTGCGATTCAACCGGCCCACACCGTCCGGCCAACCGGTGGAGTGCAAGGCCGAGCAGACGACCGGAACGCCGGCTAGTTTTGCAGCTAAACGTCCCCAAAACATTTTATCCCCAGCACCAACGGTTACGATCGCGTCGGTCTTATTCCGTCTTAAATTGGAAGCTAAACGAAACAATACACCAAAGTCAAATTTAGAGCGAATCAAATGCGAATCAACGGGAAACTCAGCCGAGAGTTCTTCACCCAGTGGACCTTTTTCCTTTAGACAGACCACAGAAGGAGAAATTCTCTTAGGATCGAATCGCCGAATGAGATTTATCAGAAGAGTTTCCGCTCCTCCGACCGGCATGCTGGTAATGATAAACTTTGTTCGCAGACACCGCGCATCACTGGGTGATGCAAACGCCGAAGCTGTTTTCGAGTCTTGGTGCTTTCCTAGTTCAGCCGGTTTTAAGAGGTTCATCTTACCTTGTTGGATTGGTGCAGCTGGTTGCAAAGTCTCAGCATGACATCCCTACGGAGTCGTTTATGTTTTGGGCAGGTTTGATTGAGAGTTTGGACCCAATTCTCGATTGTAGATTATTGGAGATTTTGAGCTTAGTTTTCTAGGGTCCAGAGTTAGCCAGTTTGCAACAGCAGCCATACCTGGATCTCCATGAACTCGCTGTAAATGATTTGCATCAAAGCCGGGCCAATTGTGCCCTCCTGCAGCACTAACGAAACAATCAAAGCCCGCATCGAACACAAAGTCGATTGCTCTTTGAGTGATGTTTTTTGCCAAGCCGAAAGGGAACGCAAAGAAATTGACTGGTTGCTGAGACCAATCCTGAAGCTTCTTTCGCGCATCGTGAATTTCCATCCGTAACTGATGGTCGCTCATCTCGAGACCAAAGTCAGGGTGCGTATGCGAATGCGCGCCAATCGTTATTCCCCTAGCAGCCATCTGAGCTATTTCAGAAATTGTATTGGGACGAAACGACTCCCCAATTGCCAAATCATGAGGAAACGGATCACCGGTCTCTACGAAATGGGTCGAGACAAAGTAAGTACATGGGATTTTGCGGTCAATCAAATGCGGTATTGCGAAATCATTGTTTTCACTATACCCATCATCAAAAGTGATGCCTACCATCGGAACCGTACGATGTCCATTGATTTGCGATTTGCGAATATCATCGAGTGACGCAAACTTAGAGTTCTTTTCAATCCAATCCAAGTGACGCTTAAAGTTTTCGTGATTGATGGTCCACGCGTTCTTACCGACGTTCGCAACTCGATGATAAAAAAGGATCGTGGCAGGATATGTGCCATTGAATCGAAATTCGCGTGCAATCTCATTCCGTCGCTGTTGTGTAGACCAACGGTACGCAGTCAGCAAAAGTTCTTTGGTAAGCGGAGACAATTTCATGGCTTATTCGGGGTAAAGTGCGGAACGCATAAAAATTCAACATAAATCGATCCTGAGCAAAGCTTATGGACTGAGAAACATGGGAATTTAAATCAGTTGTTCCGATTGCGATGCCTTTTCTGATCGTATGGTTAGGAATGTACGAGCCTATTTTTTGCTTTCATTCTTCGCTACCAAATGGTCCGATAATGGACGAGATCGTTCGAGGTGAATTCTAAGGAGACTTAAGTTGGAATTTGTGGCTCTTTTGATGGGGATAGCATTGCTCAGTTGGGCATTCTTCTTCGTACGATTCCATAACATCCCGACCGGAGCGATCCTCTTTATCATCGCGACAAGCGTTTTCCCCCCCGAGTACGTGTCGTTTCGATTCCCTGGCATAACCTTGACGCTCGACCGAATCTGGCTTGGAGCAATAGCGGTTCAATTCGCTGTGGACTGGTTTAATGGTCGAGTCAAATTTCGGTCGTTGCGTGGCACCGATCTCGTACTAATGACCTTTATGATTTGGCTGTTCGTTCGAACTGTCACAACACCAATCGGGCAAGAGATCAAGGGGCAACCATCGACGATGATGCATTTGATCAATGGTTATATGTGCCCGTTATTTTTGTACATGCTCATTCGGCATATTGATCTGAAAGTTGAAATGCTATGGCCTGCGATAGGGCTTCTAACGTTATTCGGAATTTATCTAAGCCTGACTGCGATACTCGAAGTCACCAAACAGTGGTCACTGGTCTTTCCTCAATTTATTGCCGATCCAACTCTCGGTATTCACTTTGGTCGCGCTCGCGGCCCTATGCTTCAGTCAGTGCGATTGGGTATGTGTTTAAACTTTGCTTTAGCCGCACTATGGACATTCCCTCTTTGGCTCAACTACCGCAAGAAATGGGCTTGGATGATAGTACTCTCTCTCACGCCCCTTTTCTTGCTCGCAATATTATTAACCTATACCCGCAGTATTTGGATGGGAACAGGAGCGATCGTTATCATTTTGATGCTGACGCTTCTCAAAGGCAAAAGCCGAATGCTGGCCGTGGGTGGGTTGATGGTTGCGACGACCATGGCGGGATTGATTATCGGCCCGAATTTACTTGCATTTAAACGGGAATACACGGAAGCGGAAACGCTCGAAAGCACCCGAATGAGAGGTGCATTTGCCTATGTGTCCTACAAGATGTTTTTGGACAAACCTCTAACTGGCTTTGGGTTCAATCAATTCCAAGTTCACAATCGGCCGTACCTGGATGACAGAACCACCAATATTCGTTTGGAATCAATCCGCGGCTACGTCCATCATAACTCTTATCTCAGCCTGCTAGTAGACTTGGGCCTGATTGGAGGAGTACTGTTCCTCGCAGCGTCTGTTGCCTTCGCTCGATCCGCTTGGACTCTCTGGACCCACCCTTTATCGTCGCCATTTTACCGAAGTGCAGCGGTATTGTTTTTTTGCGTGGCGGCCGTGCATGCGATCCAAATGGCATTCCATGAGGTTTCTTTTTCGTCAATTGAATATGCTATTCTCATCTTTGTCGCTGCGATTTGCCAAGTCTGCAAAGACGAACTGGTGGCAGAGACAGAAAAATACCGACAGCTAGACCCGTTATCGCAGCCAACAAAAAACCCCCGCTACCATTCAGAAAACGATAGCAGGGGATCAATTCAATTGCCACCTTTTCGGCCGCAACTATCTACTCAGGCAAACGCCCGTCCTCAACTTTAGGAAACGGACCGGTAAGTGCTTTCATAAACTCGACGAGATCCTGCTTGTCTTGAGCAGTAAGGTCGAGCTTCTTCATTTTGTCGCTCAAGAATGGATTGGGGTGACCTCCCACAGCATACCACTCAACAACTTCTTCAAGAGTTTTTTGGCTACCGTCGTGCATGTACGGTGCAGTTTGAGTTAGGTTGCGAAGTGTCGGGGTTTTGAAAGCTCCCTTGTCCTTTTCTACGCCTGTTTGAGTAAACCGTCCAAGATCTGGTTCTGCTGCCGCCATACCCACGCCCAAATTGTGATACAGCTCATCGGTGAAGTTAACACCAACGTGGCATGCAGAGCAGTTCGACTTTTGATTGAAGAATAGGTCGCGACCTCTCTTCGCTGCTTCGCTCATCGGGTTGGACTCAGCTAAAGCTTTAGCTTTTTCGTACCGTGAATAAAGAGCTGGATCATCTTCCTTAAGGGTATCCAAATCGGAAAGCTCTTCTTCAAAGTTCTCTTTCAGCAGTCGCAGCGGCTCATTGAGATCGTAGGCGGCTGCACCAGTAACGAGAGTCCTCTCGAAAGCGGCAATGGCTTTCCCCACCGCGTCAATGTTAGGCTTGCTGCCGAAGACTTTCTCGAATTGAATTCGATAACCTTCGTTTTCGTTAGCAAACTTCACAACAGCGTCATGGGAATGCCCCATTTCGATTGGATTAGCGATAGGTCCCACTGCCTGTGCCTCCAAGGTACCAGCACGCCCGTCCCAGAATTGTGCCTTGCTTAGAATGCGATTAAAGGAAACGGGAGAGTTTCGGTTACCGGTTTGATTGCGAACCCCGACACCGAACTGAGTGTTGGCACCATAGCCTGTTGCCGGATGGTGGCAGCTAGCGCAACTGATGGTGCCGTCCACTGAAAGCCTGGTATCAAAATAAAGCTGACGCCCCAGTTCAATTTTCGCCCGTGTCATCGGGTTGTCTTCTGGAATGTACAACGCAGCAGCTCCAGCTCTTAAATTGTCCGGAAGCTCAACCTTAAGGGTGACGTGATTTTCAGGTTTTGCGAGATACGCTTTGATCTCAGAAACTTTGAGCGGACCTTTGCCAGGAATACCTGCTGTCAACTCACTAGCACCTAGAACAACAGAGGTGCTCGGCTCGGTCGCAAGGGAAGCAGTGTGGGAACCGATTAATGTTGCTGAAGTAACGAGAACCAAATTGCTGAAAAAGAATCGCTTTCGCATAGACGCCATGAAGGGGGTAGGAAGGATGGAAACGAAAAACCTCTGACAGTTAACCTGTCATATGGTCGACGATTTTAACGTCTCGTCAATTTCCATTCATACCTTTTTCGCAATCCAACGATCGCCACCGGACTCCGAAGCTGCAAAAACCCCGCAAAGCCTCGCTTTTTAAGGAAATCACAACCAGACTTTTTTTGAATCCGCCCTAACTTTCAGCGAGGTTTCTGGCAAGGATTTAGAGATTAGACAAAACGGATCGCACTAATAGCTTCTAAACTACCCATCGTGAGAGCCCAACACTCGACACTGGTTTGCGGAAAACGACATGACCGAGCGGGAGTTAGACGCGAAAAGGAAAAATGGAATCCTACAGAAAGGTGCGAGATGGAATAGGCCCGTCACTGTCCTTTCTTCACGTCGAGATCTATGGTTTGACTTACAGCGACTCCACTCTTAAATCGCAATGAGTGATCAGAACTGTAATCTAGGGCGAGATTGAACTCACCCGCTGGAACTTGAAATCGGAATCTTCCTTCTGAATCCGTCGTGACCTCCGATACAATTCGAGGCCTCTGCCAAACTGCAATTTTTTCAGCCCCCTTTACACCACTCATTTCATTAAGACCTTTTCCCAGTTGAGACAAATACACAATCCTCCCTGGCAAGGGTACCTTGGTCGTCTCGGCCCGCACACATCCGGAAATGATGGAGAAGGGCTTTAGTCTGAGCTCTTGGATTTCACCATCGCTCTGATCGATAATCCCCAAGCCTGTTACTGCTTCGGCAGCCATACCATCAACACTTGCCGTGATCATGAATGGTTTCTCAGCTACCACGGAAAATTCGATCATGCCATTTTTATCAGTACGATTGGCCGTCATCGGCTTATAGATCTGCGACGAGGTCATCTGAATTTGAACCTCCTGATTAGTGTACGGATTACCGAATTGGTCTAGAACACGACATCGATTGGTCACAACATTGCGTAACGAAACCTGGTGAACAAATTCGGCACCGCGATTATGGTTAATCGGAAGCCTGTACACCTCATAGTCTGGATGTACAAAGACTAGATCTGCAATACCGAATGGCAAAACATCAAGCCAGGCTTCACCTGTGTCATCGGTTTCCACTGAAACCTCATCCGCTATCTTCGAGAAGGCCGATCTGTTACCCTCTTGGTCTTTTCTAAAATCGGTACAAGTAACTCGTGCGCCAATCACAGGCTTATTATCCAAACCTCGCAATTGCACTCTTAACGGCATCGCATTTTCAAGAGTTATGGTCTTGTTAAAAACTCCCCGACCTGGAATGACTGAGGGCAGGGTACCACACGACATTCCTAGCTCCTTCTTGGCAGCGATTACTTGCCAAAGCGCTCCCGTCATTGGAATGGTGGTTCTTATGACACCATCGTCATTCGAACGGAATGGCCCTAACACAACCGTTTGACTCATCGCCAGCACGACGATCGCATCTTCGACAGAAAACTGATTATCATCGACGATCTTAATTTCTACGTCGCGAGGTGGACTTAGCCAAACTTCAACATTTCCTATCCCTTCTAACAATAGACTGGTTTCAACTTTTGGTACACCATAACCAATTAACGAGCCATCATCCAACTCAGCCCTCAATAAGAGATTGAGGGCCTTTGATTTATCTACAGTCGTAAGAAGTTCAAATCGTCCGGTTTGATCCGTTTTCGATTGAACATTTTCTTTTTGATCTGGAGACATGATCCGGACCGCAACGTTTGCCGCTAAATTTCCCTTTTCGTCTCTGACGGTACCTGTCAATTTGACTTTGGAAACGACGTCCACACCATTGGCCAACGAGTCAATTGGGGGTGCGTGTTTGTCAGATCCCTTTTCCGCCCTTTGTGAAGTCTGTCGAGCCCACCCCGGACTGCTTAAAACAAAACCAATCATCCCAATCGAAAAAACAACATTCCATCTCTTGAGTAACCCATTGCGGGGGGCCATGTGCGTGCGCATGTTTTTCCTGCTTAAGGCTGGTTGAGTGAAATCAAAACCTAAACGCCGGAAGTATTGTTTTCTGCAGCAACCATCGCTGTCAAGAATGTTCTCGCCCAAAAATTCAGCAACTCATGTGTTTAAACACACACATACGTTGTGTTTCAGAGATATCTACGGATGAAAGGGGCGACAAACCTCAACCTTTGAAAATCCTCCAACTTATCGTCATGATTATCATGGCTTCGGGATTCGTATCGGAACAACTTCTCATGATTGATGCATTTGGAATTCACGATCAAAGATTGATACAGCATCATCGCTTCATCGGCAAACGCTGTGCTATCAACAAGCAATCCAACTTCGGAATTTCTCTTCATAGACAACATATCGAGATTGTGGCTACCGACGATTGTTTTACAGCCATCGATCACGATGAGCTTGGCATGGAGAGGATCAACTCCGCACTGCTCGTGAATTCGGATGCCATTTCGAATGAGACTTCTTCGTACATTTGCATACCCCGCATGAACGACAACTTGATCGGTTGAGTCAAGCGAATTGGTAAGCAGGGTCACCTTAACTCCTCGTTTAGAAGCCGCGATCAATGCGTTTCGCAGATAGATCGGAACGACGAAATAAGGGGTTGAAATGGAAATGGTATGCTTAGCAGACTTGATCTCATCGATCATGCGACTTGAAATCGCTTCTGGTGATCTTTTCGAACCGCTTGAGAAATCGCGCAAGAACTCGACACAACAGGAGTCGTGCGACTCCGTACTATGAAAGCTTCGACATGGCAAATCGCATGCTTGAAGCTCGCTGCCCCTAAGCTCGGCGAGCCAAGCATCTATTGCAGGAACAACCTCGCAATAACTTAGATTGTTCCAATGAGCGTGAACTTGTTTTTTCAGCATTTTAGGCTCCTCACGACCAACTAATTTGGGAGTCGCTGACTCAGGTTCGCTCCAACGTTCATGGAAATACGCCTCGATCTCGCACACGACATCCCCTGCAACAGCGACGTCGAAGTCAATGTACTTGCGATTCCCCAATCCGAAGTAATCCTGCTCTAGATTTCGGCCCCCTATAATCAAATTCGTTGAGTCCACGATAAACAGCTTGTCGTGTAATCGTGGCCTACCAAGCTCGACTTTTGAGCGGACATCGAAAGGCCGTTCCTTCAATGAAAGTCCACGCTCGACGAGATATCGCATAAGTGGTTTGGGAAGATTGTTACTGTTGGGATGAGCATCCAACAATAGCCGAACGTCGACTCCGCGACTGGCAGCATCGACCAAGGCAGCGATCAATTGCCCGCCGCTGTTGTCATCTCGAATTTGATAGGTGGCAATCAATATGGAGGTCGTTGCGCTTTGGACCAGCTCCAAACGGGTTGACAAGGCTTCCGTCTCACTCGTTAAAAAACGAATCGAGTGGGAACCGGATGTCGCGTAGATATCGGTTCGCATCATTCCTAGAAAGGCAAATGCGAACACTAGCGTCGAAAACCGGTGTCTTAGAGCAGTAGCAGGCATCGTGCGCTCCATTCCATGGATCAAATAACTTCCTGAGAAGATATTCTGCCTGCTATTTAGATATCGAGACCACGCCGCAGCCCGATTTTTTGGAAATGTTCCCCGGTGACTAAGGGACAAAAGCGTTACAAACTCTCCCATCCACCAGAACAGATTTTTTTGAATATTTCTAACGGACAGTGGTAGTAGGAATCTGGGTAAGATAGGGGGGTGTTGACTTCTGAACGTAGCTGATTCCTGCCAAGCATACGACGACCAAAATTGTCACTAGTACTGAGTATTCTACGGGACTTGGGCCGTTATCGCTGTTAAACAGAGTTTTCATTTTTGGCTGCTTCGGGTTTATGAAATGTGTTACCTTTCGAAGCATCGACAAAAAAACACCGATTTCTGAAACGAATCAGGCCGGCGGGCAAATCCCCGACATCCGTGCTAGCTTTTCCACCCGGATTCCTTGTTAGTTGGGCTTCCCCCCTCCGCAGCCGCCCAAAAAACATCGCTCAACAATCATGGAACAAATTCCGAAATTTCAGTGATTAACTATCGCGAATTGCGGTTTTAGTGGCTTGATTCCTGCTCCCGCACCCCTAAAGTGCCTGTGATATTTCATGGCTTTAGTTAAGGATTTGGGACTTATGCTTCGTCGATCATTACTTAGAGGGCTTTCTGCTACTGGAGCAGCTTTTGCTGCCGCACCTTTATTGAATGCAGGAACCAGTAATGCAAACTCTGCAGCAGAGGACAAAGCTGCCAGCTGGCAGGGTTGGAGAGGTCCCAATCGAACAGGACTAGTTGAAGGAGCCCCATGGCCCACTTCTCTGGACGAGTCGCACCTAACGGTCGCATGGACTCAGCCAATGGGAGACAGTTATTCTGGCCCTGTTTGCACAAACGATTTAGTATTCACTACGGAGAGCAAATCGGGTAAAGAATCCGCCATGGCTTATGCGTTAGCTACCGGCGAAAACGTATGGACACAAACGTGGAAAGGGGCCCACAACGTTCCGTTTTTTGCGGCACGAAATGGCAACTGGATTCGTGCGACTCCCGTTACCGATGGGACCAAGCTCTACATTGGCGGTATCCGAGACGTGCTGTGCGCTTTTGATGCCAAATCCGGCCAGGAAAATTGGCGAGTCGACTTTGCAGCTAAATTTGGTAAGGTCCCGGATTTCGGAATGGTCTGCTCACCCGTCATCGAAGATGGCTTCCTCTACATCCAAGCAGGTAAAGGGGTCCACAAAGTAAACTGTGGGAACTCGGAAATCGTTTGGTCGTCGATGCAAGACTCAGGCGACATCATGTCGAGCGGCGCATTTTCAAGTCCAATCATAGGAGAGATCAACGGCGTCCGACAATTGATTGTTCAATCTCGAACCACGCTAGCTGGCCTTGACCGCGAAACGGGTGCCATACTTTGGTCGACTCCAATCGAAGCTTTCCGTGGCATGAATATTCTCACTCCTACGATTTGGAATAACCAGCTCTTCACCAGCAGCTACGGGGGCAAGTCGATTCTGATCGACGTTAGCGATTTCAAAAAGCCAAAACCCGTCTGGGAGAACAAACTCGAAGGTTACATGAGCTCACCGATCGTTATCGGCAATCACCTGTACATGCACTTGAGAAACAAACGATTCGCGTGCCTCGATCTCACCAACGGTAAAGAAGCGTGGGTAACGCAACCTTTTGGTGAATACTGGAGCATGGTTTCGGACGGGAAGAACATCCTGGCACTTGACCAAACAGGTGATCTCAGATTGATTGCTCACAACCCAGAAAAATACGACTTAATCTCTGAACGAAAGCTAACCGACGAGGAAGCCTGGGCACACGTCGCCGTCCTGAACAATCAGGTAATCGTTCGATCGCAAAAGGCTCTCACGCTCTACAAATGGAGCTGAAGATACGCGAGCTAATCAAGTGTGCCGACGGCGAATAGCCTCGGTCACTTCGTCTAGCAACGTCAACCGACCTCCGTAAGTTTTACGGAGGTTATCTGGTGTAAATGTAGACTGCATAGGCCCGAACGCCACCGCATGTACGTTCAGCAGAATCAGGTAATCAAAATACTCTGGCACGGTATGCAAATCATGATGCACGACGAGCATTGTCTTGCCGTTGCTTTGCATTGATCTCAACACCGACACGATCGATTGCTCGGTAGCCGCGTCCACAGCGGCAAAGGGTTCATCCATAAGATATAGATCAGCGTTTTGTACGAGAGCACGCGCTAAAAACGTTCGCTGCTGCTGTCCGCCTGACAACTGACTTATCTGACGGTTCGCTAGGTCCGCGATCCCAACTTGCTCGAGCGCCTGCAATGCAAGTTGTTTATGCTGCTTGCGCACAGGCATAAACCAACCTATCTTTCGATAGAGTCCCATTGTGACTACATCGAGTACCGATGCAGGAAAATCCCAGTCAACCGACTCACGCTGTGGAACATAAGCGATTCTTTCTCGTTGCTCTAATATGGGCAGCCCCTCGAGTGTGATCTCACCACTCACTCGACTAACCATGTTTAACATCGCCTTTAAAAGCGTGCTCTTCCCTGCTCCATTGGGACCGACCAGGCCCACCAAAGCACCCTTAGGAATATCGAGACTAATCTCCCAAAGAACTGGCTTGCGCTGATAAGCGACTGTCAGATCAGCAACCTGGATATAGGGAGCATTTTCGATCATCGATCGCTACTCACAAAAGGAAATTGGGGTTTGCATGTAGAACGATCCCATTAACACTTCCAAAGGCAACCAGCCCAAGACCAGCCAACCCCGAAACCGACCAATGTACACGTCTCTCCGGGAACCAGCTTACCTTCTCGGCGCAAGTCGTGAATCAATATTGGAAGTGTACATGAAACTGTATTTCCACGATTTGCAAGCCTTATGGGTAGCTGCTCATCATTCGTTTTCAACGCAATCTGCAGCTGTTCAAGCATTTTTTGGGTCGCTTGATGCATGAGATAGTAATTGATATCACGCTCTGTGAGCCCCGCTTTGCAGATCATATCTCGGATCATTTGCGGAATGGCCCCAACAGTGAAACTCATCAAACTAGGCCCATCCATGTAGAGTCGGCTTTTCCAACGTTTCCGATTTCGAGGGCGAATCGTACACGGTGCCTTTCTTGCCCCTCCATCCTCGACAAACAGAGTATCAGCTCCACTGCCGTCGGTTCCAAATTCGAAACCAAACACCGATTGCTCAGGCCCAGCTTCGATCAAGGTCGCAGCGGCTGCGTCGCTAAAAATGGGCCTGATGGAACGGTCATCCGGCAGAATATACTTCGAATAGGTTTCCGCTGTTAGCAATAGAATCCTTCGGCATTGCCCGCTTGCTATCAGCCCCTCAGCCAGTGACATTCCATATACAAAACCAGAACATCCCAGGTTGTAATCAATGGCTCCACAATTGGTCCGCAGTCCCAATCGGTCCTGGATTAGACATGCAGTCGTTGGAAGAACGTAGTCTGGCGTTTGAGTACAGTAGAGCAAAAAGTCAATAGACGCCGGATCAATGTTGTTTTCTGAAAACAACCGTTCGCTGGCCTTCACCGCGAGATCCGAGGCTGTCTCATCGGGAGCAGCAAGGGTTCTAGAGTAGATCCCCGTCTTGCTCGCGAGCAAACTCAAATCCCAATCGGGATTGAGTGCTTGAAGCTCTTCGTTCGTTTCTACTTTTTCAGGAAAGTGAACTGCGATAGGGCCGATCTGAGAATGAGGCACGTTTTTCTACCTAGCGAGCAACAAAATGAGACAAGTATCGATAGCTTTGAGCAAGAGATTCCTTACGATTCTCTACAGAACCCTCATAAGTCCGATCCTCTACTTCAACGCACACGGGACCTTGATAACCGGCATCGCCCAATACTGAGAAGAACTTCCCCCAGTCGATATCACCGAGTCCAGGTAGCTTGGGGGTGTGGTATAGATTCGGATATGCAAAAACGCCGACTTCATCGAGCTTATGCTGATCAACACGAACGTCTTTGGCATGAACATGAAAAATGCGATCAATAAAGTCACGCATTGGTTTCAGATAGTCCATACACTGAAACACCATGTGAGACGGATCATAATTGAGACCTAAATTCGGGCTACCTAGATCACTGAAGAGTCGCCTCCAAATAGCAGGAGACGTCGCGATGTTTTTTCCACCGGGCCATTCGTCCTTGGTAAAAAGCATTGGACAGTTTTCAATTCCAATACGAACGCCGTTGGATTCCGCCAAATCAACGATTGGCTTCCATATCTTTAGCAAGCGAGGCCAGTTTTCGTCCACACTTTTCGTATGATCACGGCCAATAAACGTGTTGACCGTCGTGATTCCCAACTTTGGAGCAGCCGAGATGACTTGCTTTAAGTGCTCAACACTTCGTTCTGCTTCCGATTCATCATGAGCCAAACAATTCGGATAGTACCCTAAAGCACTAATCGAAACACCGATAGACTTCTGAAGGGCAACAATCCTCGAGGCCGACTCCTTGGTTAACGAAAGAACGTCAACATGAGTCACGCCAGCGTAACGCCTTTCCGCCTTACTCGGCGGCCAACACATCACTTCGACGCATTTGTAGCCAATCCCATAAGCAGTCTGCAAAACTTCTTCCAAAGAGAGGTCGGGAAGAATCGCGCTAACGAATCCTAGTTGCATCATGTTAGTGCCCTATCCTCACTGCATCTTTCTGTGCCGATGGCCACATCTTTCTGTGCCGATGGCCACGTTCGCGATCCAAACGAGATTAAACTTCCAAGAATAATCGAGACGGATCCTCGATAACCTCTTTGATGGTCTTCAAGAACGTTACGGCCTCTCGGCCATCAATGATTCGATGATCATAGGTCAAAGCCAAGTACATCATTGGGCGAATCACCACTTGTCCATTCAAAGCGATTGGCCTTTCCTGAATCGAGTGCAGACCCAAAATTCCACTTTGAGGCGGATTCACGATCGGAGTAGAAAGCAAGGAACCGTAGATTCCTCCGTTGCTTATCGTGAACGTTCCACCCTCTAGATCCTCAGGCATCAGTTTATTTGCCGTAGCCTTAGCAGCGAAGTCGCCAATGGTTCTTTCGATTTCCGCAAAGCTCATTCGCTCAACGTTTCTGAGGACTGGAACGACCAGACCTTTTCCTCCGCCGATGGCAATTCCAATATCAAAATAGTTTCGATACACGATGTTGTTGCCGCGAATCTCCGCATTAACCGATGGGAACCGGCGAAGTGCTTCGCACGCTGCTTTAGCATAAAAGGACATAAATCCGAGCTTGACACCGTGACGCTCTTGGAAAGCATCGCGATACTTGTTTCGCAGAGTCATAACGGGCTGCATGTCCACTTCGTTGAAGGTGGTGAGAAGTGCTGCGGAATGCTGAGCTTGTACGAGCCGAGACGCAATCGTTCGGCGTATCATACTCATCGGCTTGACTTCTTCGCTCCGGTTTGGAGATCCTTGTTGAACCAGCCCCGTGCTCGTTGTCGGTGCAGGAGAGGAGGGCTTAGCTGCCGCGACAACCTCCGGCACGATCGCTTTAGCTGCTTCTATTGCTGCCGAACCGACCGCTGAGGCAGCTGTACCAATCGCATTTGCGGCTTGAGAAACGAACTTGGTCACATCTTCCTTTAGCAGTCGCCCGCCGGGGCCAGACGCGGGAACCTGAGAAGCGTTTAGCTGATTTTCGGATAGCACACGCTGTGCAGCCGGCATTACCCTCGGAGCGTCGCCACTCGCCGGAACGCCCGCAGCAGCAGAAGCAGTGGCTACTGGAGCCCCACCCCCACCAGCCGGCTTGGCAGCTGGCTGAAAAGTGGCGATAACCTCGCCAACCATAGCGAATTCTTCACTTTTCTTTGCAATCTTAACCAAGATACCGTCTTCGGGTGCAGAAACTTGAACCGACGCCTTTTCCGTCTCCAGCTCTGCTATATCGGTGCCGCTGGCGACCCACTCGCCCTCGCTTTTGAGCCATTTGCTGACCTGGACCTCGGAAATGCTCTCACCAACCGAAGGAACAACAATATCAATCATAAGGACACGGAATTACGTTTCAGGAAGTTGAAAAGAGAAGTGCCGGCTGAACTGTTCGCTTTAACTATGAAATTACTCGTCGCAGCCACCCTCTCGGGAACCATGAGCATATCGTAATACGCCAAAAGTGTCATCGGCTAACACCTGAATTTGCATCCCAGAGTTGAGCAATTTGCATTGATATTCGTTCACAATGTTCCGCGAAATCCGGATTTGCGAAATCAGATGGTTCGACCTTTTCGGGATACTCCGTTTCCACCAGTTTTCTCAACTGGGACAATGTGGACGAGCTGATTCTCATCGAACCAGAAATCTTGTCGATTTGATTAGGGGTTAGACTGATCCGAAGCCTCAAACAAGCGGGACCTCCACCATTTCGCATGCTCTCGGCCAACGGGCAATAGTCGATCGAACGAAGCCTCGGGTGTTGCGACCTAAGTCGATCAAGCGTCCTTTGAACCGATTCGGACTGCTTGCAATTGTCCGGCAAAAACATTCGCCAGCCCCCCTCACTATCGGTGCAAATCTGAGAATTGAAAAGATAAGTATCTACGGCGTGATCCAATCGCAAATCCGACGAAACCACCACACTAACCTCAAGCGTCTGCCCTGTCTTTTCCAAAAAGCGTTTGCGTATTCGAGCAACTGCTTCCTCGGAATCGTGAAACGCCAACTCATGATAAAGCAATAGATTTTCATGACTTGTTGCGATCACATCGTTGTGAAACACCCCTGCATCGATCGCATCGCTCGTTTGTTGGAAGAAAAAACAATCGTCTGGCTCCAAATCTAGCGATCTCGCCACCATCGCTGACGCCACGCGAGTCTGCCTAGGCTGCCTACGTTTGGTCACTTCCGTTTTTTTGCTGTTCGTTTCTGCGACTCCGCTTCCAGAAACCTCGCCTCCATAGACAAAAGCATACACTCCCAAGATGCCTTTCCAGGTACAGAACCTCATCTGGTTTGCCGCCCCCTCATCGCTTAGAGGTCTCGAGGAACAAAGCCCTCTTAATACGTCCACGCGTTCGACGGCCTCAAACATCTTTGCCAATTGAGGCAATCGTTCAGACTCCTCAATGGAACGATGTAAATTCGCATTCAAATTGGCCAACTTAATCTTAGATCTTCCCGAGCGAGTATCGCTGCCACACGATACGCTAGCGGCATTGGCAGTCCACATAAACGCCGAACTATATGCCGCCGATAGGAGCTTTGGTTGCTCTTGGTAACAATCTCGAAGAATGCCTCCCCTTTCTCCGTTAAAGCCTAGTGACTCCAACCATTTCCATGCAGGCCTAGCAGGCGGTGGCAAATAAAACTGTGGAATTCCATAGCTCGCCAGCAACTCCATCTTCTCGAGACCTTGCATAGCTGCGTTTCGAGGACTGGACGTTTTCGAGCTGTTTAACTCACTGGCTTTGTTTTCTACCCCCAACCCACCGAAATGATGAGAGGGGCCAATCATTCCGTCGATGTTAACCTCGACATATTCCCGAATCATTCTCATCGCTCCCTCTGCAACCACCCCATGGCAATCTTCTCAGCGAACCAGCCTTCGATTCAAGCGGTTAATCCAAATCATGTCGATAGCAACTACGGCTACAACAACGAGTATAAACGCAAAGATTGGCCACAACCCTGTCAAAAGCCAAACCGCGCCGCCAGCCAATACCAAGGTCACTAAAGGAAAACGCTTACTGTTGGTGAACAACAATACTCCCATTGTCAGTATCACCACAAACAGAGAACCAGCCATCGCATTCCATTGCGTTGCTTCCGTTTCAACCACTCTCGGAATCAATTCGACATTCTCCGACATCGCTAAATCAACGTCTTTCGGAAGTCGGTTTAAAGCGGCATCAATCCTGGATCGTGATTCTACGAGTTTATCCTGGCCTGAGCCGGACAATACGTTACCAAATTGTTGCGACATTTCCAACAATCTTCGGACCCAGAACTCTGAGTGAACTGCGGCAGCGGAACCAACCACAACGTTTTCCCCCATATGACTTTCCATAACTGTCGATATAGCTTTTACTGCTCTAGCGAAATTCTCCAAACGCGATGGCAAGTCAGAATCAGAACTATCGGCTGCACCGATCTCATAAACAGGTACTTTTTTTCCAACAACCTCAAAAAACAAAGGATCTACTTCACCACTCGAACTTTCGATCGGAGCCAAACTAATTTCAATCTCATTCCACTGCCCAACTGGACACGCAGGTAACTGGATCGTCACATGCTCTGAGTCTTGACTCCACCCCACTCTCTTGCCGTTCCATCGAACCATATTCACGTCACTTTTCGGAGCAAGTTTTACTTGTAACGATTTGCCAGCAGAATCGAACCAGTATCGAATAAATCTAGCCCCAGAGGGGCTCGTGCCAGCCCCGTTGTTCACGTAAAAATAATGCCCACTGTCAGATGGAGGACTCAAACTACTGCCTGGAACCTCTAGCCCTAATTGAACCAGCAAATCCGAAAGGCTTTCTGACACATCTATTTCCGATGGATTCACCAGACGCAACCAATCGGCAGATGCCTGAAACTGGTTGAATTCTTCTAATGTTAAAGAAAAACTCAATTCGAATTGTGTGCTTTCCGCAGCATCAGTGCGTCGATCTAAGGGGATCTTCAGCCATGACTTATTGACAATGGGACACGGCGCAGGAAGCACCTGCACATCGCTGCGCCATCGGTTGTTGAGCAATTGAGGAATTTCGAAAATCGCGACCGCCACGCTATCTTTTGGAACTTCAAAATCCCCTGCGACAACAACTTCGACGCGTCCCTCTGTTTGAGCCCCCCGCTGACTAACAGACAGCTCTCCTTTTGCTGTAGGGCTTCTAGGTATCAATCGAATTTGATCGCCAGGCATCAGTGTAGCCAATCCCGTTTCTTCACCTTGCCCAAGCAAAATCCTCTCCGTTGCAGAGGCAGAAACAAGCTCAACACGCCAAACCTTAGATGCTGCGACCTCTACAGACTGTTCCATAATTTGAGAGCCAAATACACCCAACCAAGGGATAGGCATACTGGTCTCTATCGACAAGTCGCGTTTCACCAGACGAATTGCAAAGTCGTAGTTCTCCCAATTGATGCGTTCAGCAACTAGTTGTGCATAACGAATTCCGTTTTCTTCTCTCTCGTTGACCTTAACTTTAGCGTTTGCATTTCGATTGGTTACTTCATCGACAGAAAACCCATTCGGAAGCTCCAGTTCCAATAGATCGGTATTGGACGTACCGAAGAATTCGATTCGACTGGTTAGCAATTGTTTATCAGATTCGATCACCCATCTTGATGCAATTCTCGCTTGTAGACTTTTACCTGCGATCGAACGCGTTAAACTTCCACCTCCAGTTTGCGGCACTCGCAATGAAGTTGCGCGTTGATCGGCTTTGATCAACTTAAGATCTGGCCAATTCAAAGACTCAGTTTCGCTGATGGCGGGGATCCAATTCGTTATCTGCTCAATATTCCACTCCGAGCGAAAAACCCGAGCATACCTAAGCGTTCGGGGCCTTAACACTGGCTCTACACACTCTGCAAATAACAATCTTGCTTCAGTAGCCTTTTTGTCTGCTAGTGCCCAATAAATGATGGACTCTGTTTCCGCTCGCTCCGTACCTGTGGTTGCCAATTCAAACACATACCGCCTCAAGTATTGCAAACGTCCATTCCGAGTTTCCACGAGCCGATAGTTACCCCAGTTCGCTCCAACAGGCTCCCACATCTTGTCAGCTTCAATAGTAAGTCGTTTATCCAAAGAACTACCAGCCACGGCCTTAAGAACGGTCCGGGCGAGCACCGTTTTACTTTGCAGCAATAAATCTATATCAAACGTCAAATCGGACTGCGATCGTGTAGCCATTGCAGCCGTGGTGCTTGGCTCATATCTAACCTTGCCTCGAATTGACGGCATGGCCCCTAAATGGACGACATATCGTCCAGATTCTTTGTCTAGCACAGCGCCTTGCGATTCAACATCGAACACAACTGTTGGATCCGAATCAACCTCCAGAATAGCATTCGACGCTGGCAGTATCGATAAATCAACTTCCCGCGAATCAAGCGAAATCGTGCCAACCGTTGCGGCGGGCCGACTAACCCATCTAGGAACTTGATAAACCGTTATGATTCGTAACCCTTCGCGATCTGCGGTCCAGGTAAGAAACTCTCTTTGCGATACGAGCGCAGGAACGATGGTAACCTCTCGACCATCCACAAGCAGTCGACTAAAGTTCTGCAAGCTGGGTTTAAATGGTATCTCGATCGCCGCACCAGGCTCGTTTACATAAACCTCATAGATTGAAACGAGTTGATCGACTCCTTCAACCGTCATTCCACGGGAGCTGAGCTTAAGCTGATGCCGTGAGGACTTTAACGTATAAGGAGTTCCGGGATTACCTCGAATTCGCTTGATCAAATCTTCTGGGACGAGAACCTGATCAACCTTGTCGACTTCTTTGGAATCGAATGGAATAAAAATGCTTGGTACCGAATCAGAACTGGATGCCGCGCTATCTTGAGCGTGAACATTTTTCGAAAACCCGAATGCCAAACCTGCGCCAACAAGAACGAAAACAACTCTGATGAGGCTATCGCTACGCCCTCCCTTTCCAATCTCCCAAATCGTAGAGTTTGTCGATGGACGTATCGGTGTCATCGGGTCACGGACGATCGCTTTTCGAATCTGCCAAAGCGTGGCTCCGAGCAATCCCCCCCAAACTTGACCATCCGCTATTGCCAAAATGTATTCCGCATTGGACGTTCGAATTAGAGCAATTATCGAAAACAGAATGATAAAGTAAAAGCAGAATCCCCATTTAGACCAACGAACAATAATTGCACCGAGGAAAATTCCAATACAGAACGAGAATACCTGCAACTTCTTTAGCTTAGAAACGTCAACCACAACAATACTTGATTCCTCGTCCACACTTTTGATATCCATCAACTTTTCCCAACCAACATCTAGATTGGTCTCACTCAACCATGAGTTTGCCAAAACTTCGGTGGACTCATTCACTTGCCTTTCGCCAACGGACTCCATTGATGACGAGTTTTCAGAGTGAATCAAGCCATCCCACGGTCTCCAAACCCAGATGTGGCTTTTGAAAACTGGAAACGACGAAATACCAAACGAATGGCTGTCAGTTTTTCTTGGCTTCCATCCTGTGCCTTTCGGAAACCAGACTGCCCCCTTAGAATCGATGGGCTGCCCTCCCCCATCGTATAGGCGAGGTGCACGTACGATTAAAGGTTGCAGACCTTCAGGGGTAGCTAGCGATGCTCTTCTTCTTGTAACGAATTCGATTTTTGCCGCGTTCTCACGTGAAAGAGCCGAACTAGCACGAATACAAAGTTCAGGTTTCTCGGATTTACGATCAATCCAAGCCGTACACTCCTCGAACGAAAATTCATTATTTTTCAATTCAAAGTCCCAGCCTTCATCGACCGTAAATCGATACTCTTTATCCAACGCAGGTGACAGCTTTAGCACCCAGAATGCTCGCGATATTCCTTGCCCGTCGACGGTTAAGTCGTAGTGAGCAGCAATCGATTCATCGGCTAATGATCTCGGATCTAGCATCCCATTTTCTGCAACAACACCGATACTCTCTGTTTCGCTGGGAATGCTAACGATCAATTCACCATCGTTTCGATACTCCCAAACTCCCTCTGTTGTGTCTGCAATCGCAAGTGACGGATCCACCTTAAGCTCTAGTGAGGACGACCCAGCTCCTACAATTCGCGGTACTGGAATTCCAACTTTCCCGCCCTCAATGGAGAGATCAGCCGTTATCACAATGGTCTCATTCGGCTCAATCTTCGCTATATCAAATGACTGATCTAAATCGCTGTAGCCCCATTGAGCATCGGATTTTATCAACTCTCCCTGCTTATCAAGTAGTCTCAACGTTACGACGTTGGCCTTGTTTAAGTCATATTTGACGCGAATGGAATTGCTTGAAGAGTTGCTGTCAACTTTCATATGGTATTCGGCTCTAACGAGTGTCTCGCCAACTCTCTTCAGCGACGCGGACATAGATGCTCTTGCCGACTGCCGAGGCTTAGTCTTTACCAAACTTAAAGCGTAGTTCTTTATCAAACAAACCACTGCGGCATCAGGCGCAGTCGCAAAAGATTTCTCGTCGGGAAGTAATTGGTTAATCGCCAAAACATCACTCGAGCGAAGACCGAGTATTTCCCAATCCGCCGGTAGCGATTCGACAATAAGTTTGTTGGGTACCGTCTTACCTTCAACCATCAGCCAATTGGCGTCAAAATCCATCTGGGAAAGAGAATCATTTGCAACATGCTGCACCTGCAAATCCAAAGTCCCCACAGACTCAACCGCTCCGCCATAGATGTAAAATCGATTCGTACTCGATTGCAGATCTTTTATAACGCTCCATGTGCTTGGCGTTGATGCGTTCGTTGTTGAGTTTACACCTGGGACGACAGAAATGTTCTTCCATGATTTTGGCAACTCTAGAGCTAAGGGAAATCGCTGGCTACCAGGCACCATGATTCGCACCATGATCTTGGGCTCGTCACCCTGTGTTGAAACTTTCGTGACAGCCCGAATTTCGCGTTTTGAACTCGACGGCCCAATCTCGATCCCAAAATCTGGCCCATATCCGGACCATTCCCACGTGGTCTCGTGGTCTTTCTCAAACGGCCTCAACTTGGCCGATGTATCGATTTTAGAGAACTGAACATCTAACGCTCTCCTTACCGTCGTTAGACCTTTGATCACAAAGGACTTATCCAATTGCATGAGGGGGAGAACTAGCTTAGTTGGGCCAATTTCGACAGGAACTTCTGCCTCGACAACTGAATTTGCTTTACTGGAGTCAATGTCCCCGAGTAACGTCAAATAGGATATCTTTACGGTCGTCGTCGATTCGCGAGTCGCAGGGATTCTGCGCAAATCATCAGCCAACACTACAATCATACCATCCTGTGATCGCCATCCAACCTCACGCCCCGCAACAGTTAAGGAACGAATGCGGGACGTGACGGGTAACTGAAATTTGAAAGGTCGATCCCAAAGATTTCGATCACCACTAACTTCAAGCTTGGTGGAACTGGTAATCGCAAATCGATTTAAATCATGTTCGGTAATGTGCTCTAGAACTAGGTAATCGAGTGAGTTAATCGCACTCGTACCAACTCCGCTAGCCTCGTCGAAACTTATCGTAAATCGGCATCGATCTACCCCAGAAAGCTCAATTAACCAACGAGCATCGCTTGCGAGATTGGCTCGATTCAACTCTAAATCCGCCTGCTCCCCCCACTCCCCAAGCCTCTTGGACTCTGAACTCCAATCTTCGATCTTGGTTACTGCGGCATCCGCGTCAACAATGGTCGCCTGCTTAGGTAAAGACAGTACTAAGCACGAATCACTTACACGAGGAAAGGAGAAGCTAAACTGCAAATTGGTTGGCTTGCTCGCAGCCAAACTCCTCAATGTCCACGGGAAAACTACATCGAGTGGTTGTACTGCACTCTCAACGGTCGATCGATGCAGGTTTATGACAGGAGTACCGTTTCGATCATGGCCCCAAACACCATCGTTCCCAGGCCTCGCAATGCGACTCGCTGCAGAACTTTCCCCAGGACGGCTGGTGTTAATCGCTAGCGACCACGGTTCCAAACGATAAGACTCCGCGGTTAAAGATCCTCTTGTAAATCGAATCCGCGAAGAATTTGAAACCAAATTAGATCCATCCAGCCTTGCTGACAAATAGACGTGCGATATCTCTGGAGGTCTATCGAAAATTTTCGCGGTTTCATCATCAACCAAAAAGGGATTAAATAATTGTTCCCATTCTGGCCTCCCGAGCAAATCATAATTCCTTAGCTGATCGGTAAGTTGCCCCACCAATTCCAAAGGTAAAAAAACCCTTTGGTAAGGAACGATAGAACGCTCCGGCTTTGTATTCTCGTCTGGCTCTTGCGATAACAGGAAAGCGTTATGCAGAAAAATGAAGAACACCAAAAAGCAAGTCCCTAAGTGAGCTGTCATCTCACCGTTCCCCTTACGCTTGACCCGCCACTCATTGGGTCCACAGATCGACCGTTACGATCCAGATCTACGTTTGTGCTGCGGACGATATCAATATTGGGAGAAATCGTCGTAGGAAGATTGTCAATTTGGTTCGCATTGACATCCTGTTTAGAATCGACTTTGGAATCCGACTTGCCATTTGTTCTCTGGGGCGAAGTCCCTATAGTCGTTCCGCGTCCAGCTAGCACCGTTCGACGACGGGTGCTTCGATCGAGCATCCATGCGATCAACATCGAGGCAACCGAAAAGACTCCAGTCGTGATTACAACCTGGACAAACAAAATCATGATATCGAGCCACCAGGATGCCAACCCTATGAAAAGGATGACATAGCCCAAAAGCACCCATGGACTTCTCATCCAGTGAACGTGAAATAGCAATCCAGAAAACAATATGGTTGCACAACCAATTGGGAACCACACCACGTAAACCGGAACCAAGCAAACCCATCGAGGTTGCGAAGAATCGATCGCCGAGATCGAAGATTGGTTCAAAGGTAGTTCCAAAGACGGTTGCTCGGATGCTCCTATCCAAGACTCCATCTCGGATTGATCTCTAGAATCTGATCTCGAGAACCAGAACTTGGACCATTTCCAATCATTCTGATGGGTGAGACTCTCTGAAGATGTAAAAACATGCAGTGTCTTGGGTGTTAATACCTGCCATAAAACAGGTGTACTTAAATCTCCTTGCCCCATGATTTCCAAATTTGGCATGCTTAAGACTTGCCAAAACGACCCGCTTATCTTCTCCCAATAAAACAGTTCGATTATCACAGGTGTGTGATCACCCGATCTTATCGGGTCTTTGTCGCTAACTACAGCATCTTGCTCGGCCCCCTTAACGTTAACCCCAACGACTATCTCATCATTGTTCTCCGATGAAATGCTTGAGGTAGTTTGCACACCATTGACACTAACCTCCACTTCCGAACCAAACGGCACCTTAGATCGAATGCGAACCGTTGGCTCCGAAGTGAATAGACGAAACACGACTCGATGCCGGATCTCATTACTTTGCACAACGGACTGCACCCAAGTTTTTTCCATTCGAACCAACCCGGTCTTACTCGGATCTTGTGCAACCAGAAAACCACTAATCTTTACGCTATCGAAAGGCATATCAAGCCGAGTTTGCTTCCAGATATCGTTCCCGATCCGAATTTCAGTAGAACTAGTTGAGTATGCCACGTTCTCAATGACCAAACTCTTGTCCGGCTCGGACAGAACCAGACATACACTTGATTGCTGTTGAATATGAGATTTTGCTACCCCGGAATCCAACAGTGCAAAACTATATTTGACGGACACAGGTGAGTCGAAATCCTCTGATTCGTTCAATGTGTCATCGAGTCTGCGTAAAGTTAACAATGAAGGGGTATCTTCAGAGATTTGCGACCTTAAAAAGTCAGGAACGTTAACACTAACCCAAAAATGTTCGAGTTTACTTGCAGGAACACGGAAATTAAGCCGCGAAGCTTCATCTTCGGATACATGTTCTAATGCTCCGAGCTGACTTCCATTTAGTGACAACTCCAGCCCTGGATTGGAAGCCACTGTGTTGCTGTTCGCCGCATTTGCTGTTGCCACTTCCGATGGTACCCAATCCTTGGGTAAAGCTAGGAGCAAACGTGCAGGAAATCCTCCTTTTGACTTTAACAACCATTCTTGCTCGAACCCTCGCACTCCTCTACCAGACATGATCCGAATGGTTTCGCTAGACTCGATTTCTGGTTGCAATGGTTTTACGGAAATCTTCCATTCATGCGAACTTTGATCCCCCCTCGAAAATGCTGTTATCGTTGATCGAGGACTCATTCGTCCGAAGGGCATTAACCTAGAATCGTTGGAAACACCATCCAATAAGGATGCTACAGCCGAGCCGTTTGGACTAATCGACGGTACATTCTCGACTTCTGCATCGCGGTTTCTTAGCTGATAGACGGAGGATTCGAAACGGGCAATTCCCGTAGGACTCCATATTCGACGGGACTGAGTTGTCTCATCCAACCAAGAAACAACCGGAACATTCAAATCGATATCGAATGGATCCGTCGCTTCACTTGTTACCGAAGCACCTAGATTCGCGATCGGCCGAACACATTGCACCAATACTCTTTTACCTACAATCGCCTCACCGACAACCGAACTCGCCGTCGCATCCACATTGTCATTTAAATCCGCTATAGGAATGGGTAAAACGGCTGATTCATCGCCAGGCTTAGCCTGTTGATTGCTATTTAAAGGTTTTCCCGAGGACAAAACGACTGCGTTCAGCAATGACCAACCCTTGCCTTCCCATTGCAAAAAGGGCAGATTTCGAACATCCTCTTTAAACTCAATGACTGCGGTCAAAAATATTTGGTCCGACAAAACTTGAACACGATGGTCAGCCCGAATTGCGGGCAACGCCTGCTCTTTCGCTATGCGACATTTCAAAACCAATGAAGCATCTTGCAAGTAGAAATTATTCGACAACGATTCAGCAGAATCCGTCGAGATCGTTCGGCTAAACAAGATCCCTTCTTGTGGCTCCCAAAGAAGAGACTGCGATCGACTCAAGTTAATCATTATGTTTCCGGAATGCTTCGTGGCCTCTTTCACACGAGGCAGTTCAATTGCCATTGGTGAGGTATCTTGAGGTAGCTTACCGATCCACTCGAGTGCGACTTCGAATTCACTTTGCGAGATAGAATCGTCGATCTCAACAATCTGCTCCCTCAGTGAATCCAATACCGGAATCAATCTGTATCCCGTAAGTAAAGCAGTAGATGACAATCGACTCTTCCACATGCATTCAGGAGGCAGCTCAATGGAAAAACTTCTCCCGCCTAATCGACGCGGACCTTGAATGGTCATGCGGCAATTAACCGTGAACTCGTTTTTACTAGTATCTAAACTAACCCGCAGTTGGCTCGTTACCTCGGTCGCTTGCACACTATCTGTAGAAGCTTTACGAGTCCATGTAATGACCGCTGCACCACCGGGAACACGCACGATAAAGCTTTTGTCCTCCAATCGTGGTTCGACGACCTCGCCACCGGAGCCAGAAACGGAAACATCCCAATCAGCAGGAGAGAGAGGAAAACGAATCCGCGAAGGTGAATTGGGAAGATCCATCCTAACGGAACCGCCATCGGTCGAAGGTGCAACGTTAGAAATGGCAGTAAAGGAATGAGTCAGTCGACCTGGAGAGGCCGGTCCATGCCTCCAAACATAACCACTTCCCGTTGCCGGTACGATCCGCGAAAGCTCGCTTTGCTCCGCAGGTAGTACTTGAACATTGGAAAATCCAATGGGAATTTCGAACCACTTCTCAGCCGCTTGCTCAAGCTCACCAGTCAGAGTACCTTTGATTCGAACCAATTTACCGTCTAACATGAAGTCCAAAGACGTGTCTTCAAGTCGAAACGAAGGAATCACGGCCGGAGTAGGATCGCTTTTCAAACGAAGAAAACTCTCGAACTCCTTGACCCGATCCACAAGCAGTCGGACCCAATCCCCGTTTTCATTTTGGTAATACAATGCATCCGGGAGCAGTCCAGGAGGCAAGCTATTCAAGCCTGACGGCGTAGCCGGTGGCTGTGATGGCTGGCCGTAAGAGGCAGCAACCATAAGAGGCGAGAAGAAAAATAAGAACGTGGCCAGCAGCCTTACCCATCGGATCGGCCTACTTTTTAGGTCGCTGAACGATGGTTGGTTTGGAAACACAGGTACGTTCCGTTGTTGCTTCAAGTTATAAACATGGGACTGCTTAACTCCCCCCATTCTACGCAAACTGCCCATCCAGATGAACCAGGTCCCAGGCTCCAACCGAGAAATAGGCTGACGTTGACCATTTAATCTCTCCAAACGCTACAACCAGCCCTTTTGCCATCGCCTGATCAACATTCTGACGCGGCGAAAAACCCCCAACAGACGGTAAAGCGGCAGTAATCCTCCCGCCTGAAAGCTAGCCGGCAAATGGCCGCAACTCATTTAAAGCGGCGTCGTGCACCAATCCATTGCTTCCCAAACAGTGACCTGCGCGAATATCGTACTTTCCATCCCAACTGCTGAAACGTCCGCCAGCCTCTTCGATAACCGGCGCCACGGCAGCCACATCCCATGGATTCACGATGGGATCGACCATTACCTCAGCTCGTCCAGTGGCCACGAGCAGATACCCGTAACCATCCCCCCACGTCCTCGTGACATAGGCCGTAGCTTCCAACTTGGAAAAAGCAGTCGAAGCGTTTCTATGTGCAAAATTGTCCGCTTGAGAGGTCACCAGCAGCCCATCTTCAAGCGCAGGTTGCCGGGAGACATGTGCCTTTGTCATGGGCAAGGGATTGTTTTGCAAATCTACAGTTCCGTACCACGCCCCCAACCCCTTGGCCGCGATAACAATCTCCCTCAAAGCTGGAATGGCAATGACCCCAATCGTCGGCTCGCCACGATAAGTCATCCCAACCAACGTTGAGTAAAGCGGAACCCCCGAAATAAAGCTCTTCGTTCCATCGATGGGATCAACAATCCACTCGTAATCCGTACTTCCAGACACATTCCCCATCTCCTCACCGATAACAGCATCCCCAGGGAAGTGTTCTAAAATGAGTTGCCTTACAACGGATTCGGTCTCTTTATCGGCCTCGGTGACCGGAGACTTGTCCCGTTTTCGCTCTACACTGAAACGATCCGTTCGAAAGTACTTCAACGTTGTATTGCTGGCTTCGGTCGCAAGCCTCAAAGCAAACGCGACTCTGCCATCTAGCCCGCTTTCCATCGCCGCTGGAAGAATGAACTTAGGGAACATGATCTACAATCCTAATCAACTAACGTAAGAATTATCACCTAGCCATCGGATTGTAATCGGATAGCCGAAAACTGTTGATAGGGGGCAATGAAACACGACAAAAACCGAGAGAATATGGAGGCAATCAGATTTCTAGACTCGATTGCCCAAAAAATGTTACCGACGGAGTAATTCCTAGGTTTTCAGATCGCAGTTATAGTTGGAGCTCGCAATAACAAAACTCAATCGCTAGGCATTTTCAAATCTCATGGGCATGGAAACACCCGTTGGTCGTACATCATCTACCCCAGTTGTCCTCGGTATCGCAGGTGGATCAGGATCGGGCAAGTCGACGCTTGTGGAAGGGTTGATTAACAGCGGGGCTGGCAATTTCATTTCTGTCCTTAAACATGACGACTACTATCGCAACTATACCGATATGCCCGAGATGATAAGGGACTCGAACAACTGGGATCATCCAGAATCGATCGACAACGAGCTCTTTGTGAGGCACTTACTGGATCTGAAAAAGGGAAGGCAGATCGAGTCGCCTCAATACGATTTCACGACACACAGTCGAAAATCCTCGACCTCTATTGTCGAGGCGAAACCCATACTTATAGTCGAGGGGATCTTGATCCTAGCAATCCCGTCCATTTGTGAATTGCTTGATTGGCGAGTCTTTTTGGAGGCGAGTCCAGACGAACGAGTCTTGAGGCGGATAATGCGAGACACTAAAGATAGAGGGAGAACATTGGAGTCCGTTGTTACGCAATACAGAACCACAACACGTGCGATGCACGACGAATGGATTGAGCCCAGTCGCGACCAAGCCCATTTTATCATCCCCACTCAGCACGACAGGCATCTCTATAAGACCTGTGAGTTCATCGAGTCATTTCTCCTCGACCAACTCCGACGCTACAGATCATTTGCGTTCTAGCGCTACGTTATTGAGTTTGAGTTCGCTTCTTGACTGATTCCCACCAGGCTTGGTTGCGGACGTACCACATCACGGTTTCGTGCAATCCACTGTTTAGTGAAACCATCGGTTTCCAATCCAGAGTCGACTGTAATTTTGAAGAGTCCAGCGAGTGTCGGAAATCATGCCCCGGACGATCGTCAACAAAGGAGATGAGCTTGGAGTAAGTCCCGAGCTTCTTCCATGACTTAAACGACTCCTGCAAGACGGGCTGAGGATCATCTTTGAGTTCGCGCATACGCTGAATTGAATCCAACAACCCGCACACTCGATGAGCCATAGCCGAATTCGACAACTCACTTTCAGCTGATATGTTGTAGGTCTCTCCGAGAACGCCAAACTCTAAGATTTGCTGCAAAGCTTGACAATGATCGCTAACATGAATCCAAGATCGAACTTGCTCCCCTTTGCCGTAAATCGGAATGGGAGCGTTGCAGATTGCTCTCAAGATAATTGTTGGAATTAGCTTCTCAGGATGTTGAAACGGACCATAGTTATTGCAAGAACTCGCAACAAGTATCGGAAATCCGTAAGTATGCCACCATGCTCGCACTAAATGGTCGGACGCTGCTTTACTGGATGAATACGGTGATCTAGGGGCGTATCTGGACTCCTCGACGAATGCGCCAGACGGTCCTAGGGTACCGTAGACTTCACCTGTAGAAACATGCAAAAAACGGAAGGAATTATGGATCGTAGATTCACATTTCCGCCAATAGGACAACGCTCCCTGCAGGAGCGCATAAGTTCCGAAAATGTTCGTATTGATAAAATTTGATGAGGAGAGAATTGACCGATCAACATGGGTCTCGGCAGCCAAGTGTATCACGGCGTGCGGTTTAAATTCATCAAAACAACGTTCGACCAATAGTTGGTCACACACATCCCCCACAACAAGCCGGTGAGCTTGATTCTCCTCTAGGTCCTGTACGGTAACGCGATTTCCAGCATAGGTTAGCTTGTCTATGTTCAAAACCTTGTGACCGCCGACCAACAGGTTCCTTATCAAATTCGATCCAATGAAACCAGCGCCACCTGTGACGAGAATTCTCATGGCGATTCCCTTCTCTTACTCTGCTGATGGGTAATTTTCAAAATCCTAGCACGGATTGTACCAGCTAGATGACGAGCAGTGCCTCGCGTAAGGGTTCTATCTACTTTCTCTCAGAATTTCTTGAATCGTATTTTGTGCGCCGTAAACAGTTCCTGTCACCCACAGCACATATCTAATGTCGACTCCTATCGATCGGCTGTAGCTTTCGTTCCAAGCAAAATCATTGATGGTTGCCTCGAAAGTTCTATCAAAATTAACGCCTATCAACTCCCCTTTTCCATTGAGCACTGGACTCCCTGAATTGCCCCCGGTTGTGTCGGTGTTGTATAGAATTGCTACTGGAACATCATTCAGCGTAGGGTGCAAATACATGTCGAAGTCTTTTCGGTTGTAGGCATCCAACAAGGCTTGTGGAGTTGAATAAGGCTCTACGCCGGTTGACTTTTCCAATACACCTTTGACGGTAGAAATCGGTTGCTTGTAGATTGCATCGGCAGGTGAATAGCCCCTTATTTGACCGTAAGTTATTCGCAACGTGGCGTTTGCATCCGGAACAAAGCGATCAGGATTTTGCATTTGTTTTGCATCCAGCAATTCCCCATACAATCGATTCAGTTCACCAGATCGTTCTTTATCCAATTCCCTCAATTTAAGAAAAACAGGGAACAGGTCGACTGCCATCTTTAGAATCGGATCATTCAACACCTCCAGCTCTTCGGCTGTTCGATTTAGATGCGAGTCGACCCACTCCCAGTTGCCAACCGATGTCTGATCCACTAATTGATGAAGATAATCTTTGTCCAAATTTAGACGACTCAACCAGGAGGTAACTTCTGCCGGCAAGCTCTCGCTAGGTAAATCACGAAGTCGCTGAACAAACCCAACCAATAGCCTCTTGTCGGTGTCTGGATGCCAATCACCAACGGCAAGCTTCAATTGCTGCTTGGTCAGCTGCCAATTCCGTTCCATGTAAGGAGCTTCCCGATCGAGATCAGGTTTAGCTCGTTCGACTGCAGACTCGTAAAGTGTCATTGCGAACGACAACGCGCGGAAACCTTGACGAAATTCTTGGAGGGTTATTTCTCCGGAACCTAAAACCATTTGCGGTTTGTACACCTCGGCAATAGATTTTTGAATTGAGCCGTAGCGTTGTCTTCGAGCAGGATCAGACTCAATGAATCGTTGAAGCTCGGTTTCCATTTTTCGCTTTTCGTCAAGCAAATTCGTCCGTTTGAGTCCTAAGAGTTGACCACGCGATCGCTTCTCGACATTGGCGAGGGATTTGTATCGCGTTGCATGCTTGATTGCCACTTGGCGATCCTTCTCGCCGGCTGACGTCATTTCCTGCATTTGCCATGCATAGAGCTCAACGAGTTTCGGCAATCGAACCATTTGCTCATACTCAAAATAACTCGCTGTTCTTTGACGAAGAGTTCGGCCAGGATAGCCAAGTATAAACACCGCCTCGCCTTCGTTTGCCCCTCTCGGTTGAACTCGCAAAAACTGCTTCGGCTTGTATGGGATGTTGTTTGGTGAATACTCGGCGGAGCTTCCATCTGGAGCGGTGTAAGCTCTCATGAACGAGAAGTCACCCGTGTGCCTGGGCCATTCCCAGTTATCGAAGTCTCCCCCAAATTCGCCGATTCCTACAGGTGGAGCAAAAACGAGCCGAATATCTTTAAGATACGTATAAAGAAACAATACATAAGTTTTTCCAGTGAACATCTCCGCCACTTCTGCCCGAAGACCAGGTGATGCCGCTTCGGCTTCTTTTTCAATCTCCTTGCGCCGCTTTTCGATCGCCTTGGACCGATCCAAGAAACCCATATTGTCCGAAACAACAGCCAGGACCTCTTTGGATACGTCACGGTACGACTCGGTTATCCGAACCGTATAACCTGGCGAGGGAATCTCCTCAGATCTGCTCTTCGAAACGAAACCATTTTTCAAATAGTCATTCTGACTAGAACTAGCTTTCTGAATCGCATCAAACGCGCAGTGGTGATTGGTAACGATCAAGCCATCGGATGACAAAAATGATCCAGTACAGCCGTTGACTCTGCAAATCCCATCCACGACCGCCACGCCGTCTGGATTAAAAATCTTGTCCGGGGCCAATTCGATCCCTGCCGATTTCAAATCTAGTTTGGATAGCTCACTCAAAGGAAACATACCCTCGTCTGCCACGACAAACGAAGTGAAGCTAAGACTCAAACCAAAAAGTGCAAAACCGGCACGCTTAACCATAGGGCTCATAGATAGTCTCAATCGGTATTCGAACTGACGTACCGATTATCCTACCTGAGATTCTGATAGAACCAACCCACATCGCTCATTAAGGCCAACGTCATACTTAAAAGTTGAACCGCAGAGCTGAAACCAGAGATAGACCTCTGCATAATACCCAACCGTATCAGCCTGACATCAAACCACATCAATTAGCAAACCTAATGCAGTCTCGTAGAACAATGCTAGGCTGGCATACGAGAAATAACGTAATGGGTAAGCTCTCGTATGGTATCAACATCGAGCACATCATCGTCGATTTGAATCGAGAAACGCTTCTCAAGCTCAAAGGTCAGTTCCGCCATGGCGACCGAATCGACGCCAATCAAGGCAAGCGAATCGTCAGGGGAAGGAGTGCTTCCAAGCATGGTTGCCAGATACGAAATGATCTGCCCCTCGGTAGCTTCCTGTTTTGCAACCTGGGATGATTTGTCCATTGAGCCCTCTGGCAGATGTTAGTCGATCGATTGAGATTGTTCGCTTTGAACGGAAGTTGGATGAGACGTCTTGCTAACACTGGGTCCCGCCTGAGTCAATGCGTCTAGGACTTGTGCTTCTTGAAGTATATCTCGCAATACTATAGGGTTTTCGGTATCTCCAGGTTTATAAATTGCCAAAACTGGAATGGAAATACTGTCTAATTTAATGAGTTTCTCTTTGATGTGGGGAGGATAGTCCGTCATATCGGCCTCCATGACAATAACGTCATTCTTCTCCACCAAGTCCTTGACTTTGCGGGTTTCAAGGGCCGTGTTCAAGTTGAACTTGCAGTTTTGGCACCACTCTGCCGTAAAATCAATGAGAACTGTTTTTCCGTTCGCGACAGCTTGGTTCAACGCAGCTTCATCGTAGGGTTTCCAAGCCAATTTGTGGGGACTCGGTTGCATAAAGTAAAAGGATCCCCATGCTCCAGCAATCGCGACTAAGGTTGCGATCCCCCACGTTCTCATTTTGGCCTCAAACTCAAGCCAAATGGGAACTCTGCCAATCATCCAACAAGCGAACCACACGAAGATCAAGGCAGCCATCATGGCAATCTTATCATCGCCAGCAAAACCGTTCACAAACATGACGACGGCAAGAAGCATTGGAAAAGCCAAGAATTCCTTAAAGGTAACCATCCAATCCCCAGGCTTAGGCATAAAACTTAACAATTGTGGTTGCGCTGCGAGCACGAGATAAGGCAGCGCCATGCCAAGTCCGACTCCAAAGAAGATTAGTAAAACGACCCAAACTGGCTGGCTAAGGGCTACCAAAAAAACGCCCCCTAAAAATGGGGCACTGCAGGGAGTAGCCAAGATGGTTGTTATTAGCCCCTTGGAAAAGGCCCCCAAATAGCCTTCTCTGTTGGATAACTCCGTACTCGTCTTGCTCATGGCGAAGCCAGGAATTGGAATCTCCCAAACACCCAAAAAGCTCAAGGCCAATGCAAACATGAACGAGGTTGTGATGATTCGGAAAGTTAGAGAGCCGAATTGTTGGCCCCATCCATATGCTTCACCGGTGATTCCACGAACGACAACCGACAAGACGCCTAGCCCTAGTATCAAAGCAATAATTCCCGACGCATACACGAGCGTCAACCTGGATGCAGTTCTTCGATCTCCAGCAGCTTCCGTAACGAAGCCAAGAATTTTTAGACCTATCACTGGCAACACGCACGGCATGACGTTAAGAATCAATCCACCAAGCATGGCTAAACAGAATTTTGTTAGGATCTCCGTCGCCGAAAGAGTCAATGCATGTGTTTTCGCAGAATCGATCCAACCATTGCGATTAGATAGCTTGGCGATAGATTCGTAGGTGACAGGCTTGAGGACCCCAATGCTGGGCTCCGAATTTGATTCGGTGCTGCTGATCGTTAATTCCGCTCGCCATTCCAAACCACGTGGTTGATCGCACAGGCTTTCATTACACGCTTGATACCCGACAAGCCCAACAATTGGGTAGGTATTGGGGATTACTTCCTGGCCAATAGTGAGCGGAATCCTCCATTCCACTTCCCCCTCGTAGTATTCGACTTTTTCTCCTGCAAGATCTTTTGACTTAATAGGCTTGCTGACGACGGGCGTTCCAGCTTTAAGCCCTCCTTTTTGCTTAAGAACAATTAGGGTGCGGCTCAATGTTTCCAGATCATTTGGGTCGTACTTGTACAAATAAAACGATGCGTCTGGGGTACCCCTAATTACGACTTCGATCGTGTCTCCTGCTTTTGCGATACTTTTCGATAAAGATACTTTCCATTCCGATTTGGAGTCTTGTTCGCGAAGCGTAGTGATTGCCCCATCTGCTGTGGGGCGAACCGGTTCGTAGAAACCCGAGAACTTCGCTTCCACCACCTCGCCTTGGACTGGGATACATTGCCCAGCATCATTCGTGCATACCTGCCCCGATAAACTGACAGAAATGCCATCCGGGGTTTCACTCAATGGCTCTGCAAACTCGATTAGTGCAGTCCACGTCACTGGCGACTGGTGCGATTCGACCTTGATACCTTCAAAACCTTCTTCGGTATCCGAAACATGTGGTTGACTGTCAGACTCAAATTCGCCCAATATTTTGAACGCATTTCCTTTGGCCTTTATGACAGTCCTGAGCGGGCCTCCCTTAGGCTGGGTGATTGAGAAAATGTGATAGCCATCATCCGGGGTCGCTGTAACGCGTATCGTCCCTCGTTGCGTTCCTTTTTCCACTTCGAATGAAGCCGAAAACTGGCAAGGCAGCTGGTTTGCACCACCGGTCGACGGCAATCCGAATTGAGACGGCAATCCAAACTGTGGCAAACCATCCAAACCAGATTGTTGGGGTAAGCCGATCGATGGAGTCATTGCAAAACCTGCCACAAGAGCTAGGGTCAAGCAAAGTAAATTGAGTCGAAACATAGGATCTCCGGAGGAAAAGCGTGTGTAGATTTTACCTGCCCAGCCTACTGGAGGTCAACGCGGGCGTTCCGACCGTCTCTACCTAAAAACCATATTAAATTCCGCATAATCGGCAAACCCAACGGGATTTGCAAGCATTTCGTAGCCGTCAAACTCTCTTCGTCACCTCTGACAGACGGTTCTCCGATACAGCTTAAGTACTCGCAAATGGCTACCGCTCCAACGATCTAGCCTGCGGGTACCTTTCGTTGTCCCCATCCATTAACAGCAACGCTTAACATCGTGAAAAGACGGTACCCCTCTCATTTAAAGCTTCATTCCGAGGATAATACGCAATCCCCCTCAGAAGCCTCCAAACGAAGGAACATGGGCCTCGTTCAGGACGAAGTCCAAGAGCTTCTCGCTAGTTTTGCGGAGGCAACCAGCTGGGGTATCTCACAAAGGCTCAATGTTGATACGGTAATCGGAAACCCGCAGCCCCATTTATTGACAGGGTTGAGGCCGCGGCGATGGCGTCTCATTGAGGGCACGAACCAAGACTCATCGCTCGAGTCGGATTTGCTGGATTTGCCCTCGGTCTCGATGGAGAAAGCACAAAAGCTTCTCAATGCGGTTGAACGACTTGTAGATCGCCTTGAAAGCGCTGAAGACACCGTTCGTCGACAAGAAGCTGAGCTTGCAACATCAGTAGGGCTATCGAGTCGCAAAGATCGTGATCGAGAAATCGCGGATCGATTAGAGTCCATCTTGGACAGCACCTCCCGTACGATAGGTGCGTGCGCTGCGGCGATCTACTTGCTGGATGACGAAACGACCAATCTTAAGATGAGATCGTGCATTGGACTACCGTCTAGCCGATTGTCAATTTCAGCCCGTCCGCTTAAAGGTGCATTAGCGGACTTAGAAGCATTATTGGGCAACGCGGTTCTGCTGAGCGATATCGAGATGATGCCGGAGTGGCCAAGCCCTGAGGACTACGGCTCGGCAATTGTGGTTCCGATCGGCTCTCCTTCCATGCCATATGGTACTTTGTGGTTTTGGTCCGAGGAGAGCCGCGGGTATTCGGCAACGCAAATCGAAGTAGCAAACTTGGCCGCCGGCCGCGTTATGAACGAAATTGAGCAATCGATTTTGGGTGAAGAGCTGACGGAGTCCCGAGAAATTCGCCAGCAACTTGAGACGGCCAGCTTAACTCAGGCAAGCTTACTGCCCGACTCACAACGATTGCATGAATCCTATGACGTTCATGGCTGGACCTACCAGAATGCTGGATTAGGTGGAGGTTTTCACCATTGGGACCTAACTCCCAACAATATGATAAGCTTGTTGGTTGGTAATTCGTCTCAGGAAGGTCCGGAAGGGGCGCTGGTCGCAACGAGCATCCAATCTATAACCCGAGTGCAATGGCGAGCACAAGCTACCATCACCAATACGATGCGCGCCATCAACGACATACATTGGAGTATGCCAGATGCGAACTGGAACGCTTCGGTAGGACTTATCCAAATCAATCCCAAAACCAATCACGGATCGATTTGCTGTGCAGGCAAAATACAGTCGTTCATCGTTTCGGAAAGAGGCTTCCGCCCCATCGGATCTCAAGTACTCGAGATTGGTAGCGAACCTGATACCGAGTTTAGTACCAAAAGATTCGTTCTGCAGAAGGGAGAAATCCTCGTCGCCTACACGTCTGATATTCTTGTTCCTAACTTGATTGGCAACAACAGTCGCCGAAAGAATGTACCTTACAGCGCGTTAGATCAGAACACTTTCCTTAAAGTCATCATGGATATGATTGATCAAAAGTGTTCCGACATTGCAGGCTACTTGGCTCGAACCTTACCAACATTTGAGCGAGGAATGGGCTCTGGACTAGATCGTTCTTTGGTGTTGATAAAGAACGTTGGTTAGATGACGCCCTGATGGTCGGCCGCCAACAGTGGGATCGGCGCTCTGCCGCTAATGCTTGTTCTTCAAAACGCCATTAAAGCAACAAGCCCGTCAGCAAGGGAAAAAAGGCTAGCCTCTAAGCCTGAACTTTTTTCATAGCTGCCGGCAAATGCAACAAAAGATCTGTCGCTAGTGTGCTGGGAGTCCCAATCGCCGTGTGGGCGATATCCGCAGCTAAACCATGCAAGTGAACTCCCAAAATGGCGGCATCGAGAGGTTCCAATTTCTGGCAAATCAACCCAGTGATGATGCCCGTAAGAGTGTCACCACTACCGCCTACTGCAAGACTCGGGTTACCAGTCTGGTTCGTGTAGTCGACGTCCCCATTTGTTACAAAAGTGTTTGCCCCCTTGAGCACGATTACAAGCCCGTTTTGACTCGCGAATTGTTTCGCGGCCGCCTTTTGCTCTTCCCGTTGCGAGGCAGGAACTCCGCAGATGCGACTCCATTCGCCAGGATGCGGCGTAAGAACTCTTGGTTTGAGAGAGCTCTTTGGGACGGCCGGTTCTGTTCGCTCCAAAGCATGAGGGTTATCCGCCAAGATGTTTAGAGCATCGGCATCCAAAACTATTGGATTAGGCCAATTTCGAAACAACTCTACTACGAGCTCATCAATATTGGGACGTCGCCCTAACCCAGGTCCGACAGCCAGCACACAAGTTCGATGTCGTCCCTCAAAGAGTTTGTGCCGCAATCTAGAAACATTCTGCTTCCATGGTAACCCCAACGTCATCGCAACAGGGCACGCCGCTGCGGCGATCATTTGGTTTTTCTTCGGAGTAGCAATCGTGACTAGCCCTGCCCCAACTCTTAGCGCTGCTTGACCAGTCAAGATTGCAGCACCTGTCATGCCGCGTCTCCCGCCGAGGATGAGAGCATGCCCAAAGTCACCCTTATGGCACTCGACAGGACGTTTCGGAAGCTGCGGTAATTGCATTAACTGTTCAATCGACTATCGAGGATCGATCGCTCTGCCAGATTGCATAGCGGACCGAGGTAAGTACTTGCAAAGAAATATCCCAAAGAAGTACAAGAACGTGAGAGGTACCGCCATGAGAATCATGCTGTAAGCATCAGCAGGAGTCAGAATCATGGAAATTAGGAAAATGACGAACACCGCGATCCGCCATTGCTCCAAATAGAGCTTGATCGACACGATTCCTAATCGTTCGATGATCAACATTACCAGTGGCAACTGGAACGAGATCCCAAAACCGAGCGGCAGCATCAGAGCGAAAGACATGTAGTCGTTTAATCGAGGAGTCATACCGACCCCCATGTAGCTATTGAACTTAAGCAAGAATCCAATCACCAATTGAAAAACTACAAAAAATGCAAAGGCCGCACCGATCAAAAACAGGCCAATGCTAGATGGCAGGAAAAAGTAAACGTATCGTCTTTCATGGGGATAAAGCCCCGAGGAAACAAACTCCCAGACGAAAAAGAAGATGCCAGGACTGGCAATAATTGCAGCGACCAACAATGCGGCTTTAAACCAGATAAAAATTGGCTCTTGCAAACTGAGCGCTTCAGATTGAGCTTGGATGCCGCGAAAGATTCGAACCGAGATTAAGTTTTTTGGATCTGGCAAACCTGTCGAGTCGGGATTCGAAAATAGCTTTGTTCTCTCTAACGCTTTGGCGATTTCCGCTTTGTCACTTGTCGTGGCATCGTTGCTTTCCGATGAATTAACAGGTCGCAGCTCCGCGTTACCTTTCTCGGGATCTAAGTTTTCGAGTTGGTCTGCACGCAACAATGCAATAAGCCTGCTGATATCCCACCAAACGACTTCGCTTTGTTTTTTGTTATCGACGATCCAGTTCTTAAGTTCAGGCGACACCTCTTCGCCGGAGGACTTGGCCATCTCCGCCATGCTCTTTTCTTCATAAAACGTCTCTAGTGCGGCCCTAAGAGGTGTTTGCAAATAATCGACCACAAAATTTGCAGATGGAACCCCCACGAGCATGCCTATGAGTAAGCAAATCGAAGCCTTGATCAAGGTTTTTCTGAGTTCTTCGAGGTGCTCCCCGAAACTCATGGAGCTTTTCTCGAACAAGTCGTCAGATTTTTTCAAGGCGTTTACGCTCTTCAGCATCGATGGTTTCTCCGTTAGGATGGGCTACTATCTAGCTTTGTTCGCCTGCTCGGTTTTGGCAATCCATGTTTACCCCAGATCATCCACTTCGTTTCCATCCCATATTCCGGTCGTACATTTGGGGAGGGACGCGGATAGCTGACGATCTCGGTAAAATCACCCCAGATGATGGGATTTGGGCTGAGAGTTGGGAAATTGTAGACCATCGGGAGGCGGAATCCGTGGTTTGCGAAGGGGAATTTAAGGGGAAATCGATTCGCCAGCTTATTTCCGACTTTCCAGAAGAGATTCTTGGGCGAGCCGCCCCCCTTGAACGATTACCCCTCCTTTTGAAATATCTGGACTGCGAGCGAGTTTTAAGTGTCCAGGTTCACCCTGATGACGCCTATGGGGCCACCATGCAGACCCCTGATCGAGGCAAAACAGAAGCTTGGTACGTCATTGAGGCAGCCCCAGGAGCCGTCCTCTACGCAGGGCTAAAGGATGGTGTTGACCAAACCGAGCTTGAACGAGCTATCGCCTCTGGGCAAACAGAAAACTGTTTGCACGTGATTCATCCTAAAGCAGGGGATTGTGTGTTTATTCCTGCTGGCACGGTGCACGCACTAGGAGCAGGCCTTTTGGTTGCGGAAATTCAACAAGCGTCCGATTGCACCTTCAGACTTTTCGATTGGAATCGAGTCGATAAAGATGGGAAGCCCCGTGAACTGCATGTCAAACAAGCAATGGAAGTCATTGATTTCGAGAATGGTCCACGAGCGATCTCCCATCGAAACAAGCTTGGCACGACTGGATGGAGCCGTTTGGTAGAATGTGACAAATTTTGTTTGGATGAGGCTATTGGACCAAACAATATCAATATTACAGGTGGAAGTTTTGCGATTGTTACTATCCCGAATGGTACGGGTCGTTTGCGACAGAACGATCGTCAATGGGAATTGAAACGAGGAGATAGCCTACTAATCCCGGCTGCTTGCGTTTCTACGAACTTGGAACTCGACTCAGAATCCGTCGCGTTGTTAGCGAGATAACTTCAGCATGAAAAAGACTCTTGCTCCTGCGTTAACTCAGCAATGGCTTACTGTCGGATTGAGTAAGTGGCACCAATCGATTGCGAAACGAGAGGCGTCCCGATTAGGCATACAATCGAAGGGATTAGTGATTCAATGGACGTCGATGGAAGCAGGAGCTGAGTCGATTTTAGCACCACAATTTGCTGCCAACCCATTTTTATCAAGACGATTGCCATCGGCTTGGCGTGATGAATTAGTGCCGCTCGATGGGCCACAGGTTGTTTTGATGGATCGCTCCGTAGTGGAGCACGAGATCGCTGTTCGGAACGGAGTAGATCAGTCGACGCCTCCCGTTTTTTGCCAACGGTCCTATTTGCCCCCGGTTTTTCTTTTGTGGGATTGGGGGCCTTCAGGAAGATCAAGCTTAGAATGGGCAACTTCGCTAGGATTTGCGGGAGTCATTTTCGACTTTTCGACCCTTAGAAGTTGGACCAGGGTTGCAGTGGATCGACTGCCTACCAAACTAAAAGAGCTTCACCCGCTCGTAGCCACGCTTCCTACTCATCATTCAGGCCAACGTCAGAATTAAACATGGCATTAAATGTTCTCGTTACCGGCGCCGCTGGATTTATTGGATTCCATACATGCCAATCGTTGCTTGGGCGGGGAGATCGAGTTCTCGGGATCGACAATCTCAATGATTATTATGACGTCACTCTAAAGCAAGCGAGGTTGTCACAGCTCGAGGCTCACCAGGCGTTCCAATTTCAGAAAATCGATCTTGCGGACAGGGAAGGAATCGCAAAGCTGTTCGTGTCCCACAAATTTGATCGCGTAATTCATCTTGGAGCACAAGCAGGAGTCCGATATTCACTCGAAAATCCGTTTGCTTACATCGACTCGAATGTCACCGGGACTTTGACGATTCTCGAGGGTTGCCGGCACCACAGTGTACCTCATTTAGTTTACGCCAGCAGTTCAAGCGTCTATGGCAACAATGTGAAACTGCCATTTGCTGAAAGCGATTCAGTCGACCATCCGATTAGCCTTTATGCGGCAACGAAAAAGTCAGACGAATTGATGGCCCACACTTACTCCCATTTGTTTGGATTACCAACCACGGGATTGCGATTCTTTACGGTGTACGGGCCGTGGGGACGCCCTGATATGGCATTGTTTAAATTCACCAAGGCCATCTTGGACGGAAAACCCATTGATGTCTACAACCAAGGCATCATGAAGCGAGACTTCACCTATGTTGCTGACATTGTAAATGCCGTTGTTGCCGTTTCCGATTCGATTCCGACCCCCAATCATCAATGGGATTCCACTCAGTCGGATCCTGCTAGCAGTTCTGCACCATACCGAGTCTTCAACATTGGTAATCATCAGTCGGTTGACCTTTTGCACTTTATCTCTGTTCTCGAAAACGCGGTTGGCAAGAAGGCAATCATCAATCTAATGCCTATGCAAGCCGGAGACGTTCCTAACACCTATGCAGACATCGAAACCCTTAATCAAGCAGTTGGATACGTCCCTACCACATCCATAGAAATTGGTGTACCCAGGTTCGTAGAGTGGTATCGAGAGTTCTACAATATTACAAATCGCTGAACCGATGGAAAACCACATGAGCGAGGAACAACACGCGTTAACAATTGGCAAAGCAGAAAGCTGGTGCCGTGGACTGGAAACCCCGTTCTTCTTGGTAGAAAACAAATCGGGAACGAAACGCGAAGAAGTGCAGAAATTGCTTTCCCTGACTCCGAACCTAACCGGCACCGCATGGGAGGCACTGATTTGGTTGCGGGTCGGCTTGATTGCGAGGGCACACGATTTGGTGCAAGACGCAGGAACCGGGGTAGAGGCTTACATTCACGGCATGATTCACCGCCTCGAGGGCGATTACTGGAACGCCAAATATTGGTTTCGGTCCGCCGGACGAAGCACAATTAAGAAAGTGGCAGAGCAGATTCAGGAAAAAGAATCTTCCAAGGCATTTGATCCGAGCCTCTTAGTTGATCGCCTCGAACAATTCCACAGAGCTGGCGGATCAACCAAGAAACCTCAGGAAAGCTTGCAAAACACGGAGGAACTTGACCTCCGGAATTTGCTCGAACAGGAGTGGTGGGCCGTTTGGTATCTTGGGAATCGCTAGTCTTTTTGAATGCCTTTTGGATGGAAAGGCAGACATTTTGGCTAACCGTTAAGCCCTTCATAACCGTCACATGTACCGATCAATGGGCCCCCAATGTGACTATTGTGCTAGCCCGTATGTTCAAGGCCTTTTTACAATCCGGCGGAATGTAACGGTCATTTTTCAGGTAATGAGCTCGCCTTTGCCTTTATGGCATTCATTTTGCCCTTTCCTGAATAAGGCGTTTTTGTACACTTCTATATACAAATTTCCGTAATACTGTCGTTTCGAATCCCCCCTGGTAGGGTGGACCAGATCGGACGGCAAATAGAGTTTCCTTTGATGCGTTTTGGGGTGTTCCCTGGCGCACTACGCTGAGTGAAGTATGGATTTAGCAAAACTACGAAACATTGGTATCAGTGCACACATTGACTCCGGCAAGACGACCCTCAGCGAGCGAGTTCTCTTCTACGCAGGCCGAATTCACAAAATTGAAGAAGTGAAGGGTGACGGCGACGGCGCAACGATGGACTTTATGGAGCTGGAAAAGGAGCGAGGGATTACGATCACCAGCGCTGCAACCCAGCTGACTTGGAAAGAGCACGTCATCAATTTGATCGATACCCCGGGCCACGTCGACTTTACGATCGAAGTAGAGCGTTCACTACGCGTGCTCGATGGTGCGGTTCTCGTTTTGTGCTCCGTAGGTGGTGTTCAGAGTCAGTCTTTGACCGTGGATCGTCAAATGCGTCGCTATGGCGTACCTCGTTTGGCTTTCATCAACAAAATGGACCGAACGGGCGCAGATGCGTTCCGCGTTACTCAAATGGTTCGCGACAAGCTCAATGCTGACGCGATCATGATGCAGATCCCAATCGGGGCAGGAGAAACCTTTGAAGGCGTGATCGATTTGGTCGGCATGAAAGCTTATTTCTTTGACGGCAAAGACGGGGAAACCGTTCGCGAAGAAGAAATTCCAGCTGCTTACAAAGACAAAGCTGTTGAAATGCGTCAAAAGATGCTTGAGTCGCTTTCTATGTACAGCGATGAAATGATGGAATTGCTTCTCAGCGAACTAGAAGTTCCTAAGGATCTGATTTATTCCGTCTGCAAAGCAGCGACTCAGCAACTGAGGATTACACCTGTTTTCTGCGGAAGCGCGTACAAGAACAAGGGGGTACAATTGCTCCTCGATGCTGTTTTGCAGTATCTCCCTAACCCTGCTGAGCGTGATATCAAGGCTCGCAAGGTCGGCGATGAGACGCAAAAGCTAGATCTGAAGCCAGATCCAACCCTCCCGTTCGTCGGCATGGCGTTCAAGATCGTAGAAGATCCGTTCGGTCAGCTAACCTTTATGCGAATCTACCAAGGGAAGATCAGCAAAGGGGAAATGTACATCAATCAACGTACCGGCAAGAAAGAACGATTCAGCCGAATCGTTCGAATGCATGCTGACAAACGTGAAGAAGTCGATACTGCATCGGCTGGTGACATCGTTGCGATCATGGGCATCGACTGTGCGAGTGGTGAAACCTACTCGAACGATCGTGACTATTGCACCTTGGAAACCATGTTCGTTCCGCAACCTGTGATCAAGGTGGCGGTAACACCTGCAAGCCGCGCTGACGCTGACAAGATGTCCAAAGCATTGAATCGATTCCGTAAAGAAGATCCGACGTTCCAAATCTACAACGATGAAGAAACAAGCGAAACGATCATCTGCGGAATGGGTGAATTGCACCTAGACATCTACGTCGAGCGCATGCGACGCGAGTACAAGGTCGAAGTTCAAGTGGGTGCACCGAAAGTTAGCTATCGCGAATCACCAGGCGCAGCCCAAGAATTCAACTACAAACACAAGAAGCAAACCGGTGGATCTGGTCAGTTTGCCCACATCGTTGGCAGCTTGACACCAATCGATCCTGAAGGGGAAACAACTTTCGTTTTCGAAGATCACGTCACTGGTGGTCGTATTCCAAAGCAGTTTATCGCTCCTGTGGAAAAAGGTGTCCGAGATTCGATGGTCAAGGGACCTTTGGCAGACTTCCCTGTGGTGGGTGTGAAGATCGATTTGAAGGACGGTAGCTACCACGATGTAGACTCTAGCGAACGCTCCTTCTACATCGCAGCATGTGATTGCTTCCGCGAGACGATGCGAGCAGCGTCTCCAGTATTGCTTGAGCCAATCATGCGATGCGATGTCGAGTGCCCAGAGAACGACCAAGGTTCCGTGGTAGGTGATATTATTTCTCGACGTGGATTGGTAACTCAAACCGATACGCGAGATCGAGTCTCCTATATCACTGCAGAAGTTCCATTGTCGAATACATTCGGTTATGCAACCGATCTTCGAAGTATGACCAAAGGACAAGGTACGTTCTCGATGGAACTAGCCAAGTACTCGGTTGTGCCTCGAAACTTGCAAGATGACATCATCAGCGAACGTAAGAAGCAACTTGCGGCACGAGCGTAGTTGATCTTATTTACAGTTCGATTCCTACGAATGAAAAAGAGTCGAAGTTTATCTCCGGCTCTTTTTGTTTTTGTCGAGACACCCTCGTCCTTGCATAGACTCCCTCCGGGAAGGTCGGACAAAGGCTGGGGAGCGAGAACTGACTTACGCAATTACAACTGACACTTCGCCCTGGTTGGTTCATGGTAAACCGTCGGGCGCTAGCCCCGGTTTTGTGGCTTCGCCAAAGACGGCAACCGGGGCTAGCGCCCAACGGCTCACTAAATCAGCAGTCTCGCGCCAAGAGGATTACAACTTGTTGTGTTATCAGTACGCGAAGGGCGTATAGTTAACGAATGCAGGTGAGACAACCCATCGGTGTGTTCGTTGAACCGGGACGATCATCGAAAGACTTGAGTTCAAGTTTGGACGTGCGTAGTCGAAGCCCATCATGTCGTAGTATCGC
>JBKDKR010000034.1:0-30712 GCA_046344995.1 Pirellula sp. | reverse complement strand
GCAGTATCAAAACGTAAAAGCACCTGCGGAATCGAGTTCCACGCCGAGGAATTTACCACCTATCCTTTCGTCGTTGCCAGTCCATCCGGAAGAACACCTTTCTTCATTAGTGTTCGATTAGAGAAGATTAGTGTTCCCAATTGCTTCCCTTCGTTCTGACATGCTGATCATCACCGATGAGCCGTTGCCTTGTTACTGGAACATCATAACTTTTCAACTCAGAATCGAAAATTTGGGAACACTAATTACCACTAATCAAACACTAATCTTAAAAGGCAGAATCAAAACGTAAAAGCACCTGCGGAATCAGGTTCCACGCGGACGAATTGGCTATCGAGGTTGCTTCATGAGTTTTAAGTGCGCTTCGGCAAAAGCTTTGCCGATTTGGGCAAAGATCTTGGCACTGCCAAAGTAATGGTAGCCACCGTTGGATGCGCCCTTGAGTGCTTCTCGGTCCTTGGGGGAAAGAACTTCTTCCAACGCTAAGTCGAACGTTTCTTGATCCGCTTTGGTGATCCCCTCAATCCATGCATCAATCGCGGCATAATGTTCGGGGGCATTTGGCGAGTATTGGTCATTGGCATAGACCGCCAAGACGTTCTTACCTTTCTTAAGATATTGAGTCTGCTCTTTATCGAGAACGATAGATCGGTATTGAGGCTCATCCTTCCACCAGATGTAGGTATGAATCTTGTGGCCGTTCAGATAAACATGAAAGCCTTGTCTTGCCAAAATCGCGATGCGATAGGAATCGTAGTCGAGGCTATCTACTTCGAAAGTGGACCGCATGAGTACGAACTCTTCTTTGCCCCACGTTGACGGGGTTTTGTTCAACGTGATTCCGCTGTGCTTCCATACCCCCTTGCCGATGGGAGCTTTGCCTGCGGTCCACTGACTATCGTCGAAGTCAGGCATATACCATTTCTCCATGCCAGTTGGCAATTTGATATCGCGGAAACGTCTATCTGTGAACTCTTCCAATTTATCCTTCGCGTCCATTGCATCGACAGTGACGAAACGCCAGTCGCGATCCTGCGATAGAGGCTTGCCAATCGGTTTCCAGTACTTGTCCCATTTTCGCTCCGTATCGAGCGTGCCATCTGCTTTCAACGTGTGAGCCGTACCGACAATTTCGTTGTATTCTCGCTGTTTTGGTTCTGCTGCTTCGATGTCGCGATCCCAAAAGGGTGCTGTATCAACAGCCACTACATTGCCCTGAAATTCTGGCATAGCGGCTGGTGCAGCCATGGCTTTGCGGAAATTGACGTTCTTATCTCCATCGACACCGAGTACGCCGATGACGAATGGCATCTGTGGAGCAGCAAGGTCCGTACGCACGTCACGAATGAAGTGTGCCAGGAGACGAGAGTACTCGTCATAATTGCCATTCGGATAGGTCTGGCCATCGACGAGATCGTTGAAGCCCTGAAACCACACAAAACCTGCCAACTCATAACCCTGTTTAGGATCATAAGCGGGACAAACTCGAGCGGGATCTGCAAGCACCTTTTTCACATGCTCAACCATCATGTGATAAAACACACCCGAGGCAGCATCTTTGTCTTCTTGCCATTTCTTTCGATCTTCAAGCTTTGGAATACCATGCGCACCCTGTGGATGTTTATCCCACTCCACTTGAACTTGTTTTGGCAGTTTGTACGGCCCAGCACTTGGAGGACGAAATTCGGTGTTGAGCGAACGGCCACCCCAAGCGGTCTTGATGATCAAAATGGGTTCTTTGAGTTCTTTCTCCATCGTGATACCAAACATGAACTCAGGGCCGATCTTGTTACTTAACCGGGTCGGGTTGCCTCCCCGTTCGCCAAAGCCAGCGGTCAACTTCCCTAATCCTTCGCCGTTGGCACTGCCATCATAAGGTCCGGTTAAATAGGACATCCAGACTTGATCACATACGCGTGGCGTTCCATCAGGATTCCGCATCTCCTTGAGTAAAGGTGCCGTCGCCGGATCTTTGCCGATGTAATCAAAGGTCCGGATTTCCGCATGACCCTCCATGTTCGATTGGCCCGCGAGGATGAATACCTTCAACGGCTGAGCGAAACTGTTCGGAGAAACGGCGCACAGGAGCACGCCTGCCCAAATTAGTGGTAATACGGCAACTCGTAGTTTCTTCATCACAAATCCAATTCTCTAGACGCACTTGAGCCATACTTCGTACACGACACTTACTCCCATCATTGTAAACCGATTCATATGCTCTAGCTCGCATGAAGCGAGCCACTTCTCATGAATTCGCGCACAATGTTCGACGCCTAATATGTCGAACAAATTGCCTTAGGGGCCATGCCATGCCGATTGTAGCCCATCGCAGAGGCCAAAGTTGCGATCGATGCGAAGTAGAGGATGAATTGGCGTAATCATCGATCCATTGCAATAACTCACGCTCTGGATCTGCATGACCCGTGAGAGACGTCGCGAAGCTTGGTAGATTCATCGCATAGTCACGACGATGGTCGATCAAATCATCAGTAAGCTGACAGAGCATTGCGATTCGAAATAGCAAATCAAAGTAAAGGTGAGATACAGCCGATCTTTGCCTCGCCCAGTCCCGATCACCAAACGTGATGGCGAAAGAATGTTTCAACGCAAGTGCAACAACTTGTTCACGATAAGCCTGAATACAACTTGGGTTGAAACGATCGCATCCCATTTTGGGGCGATTGGTTTCGATTTCAATCAGTTCGTTGGCATAAGAAGTCGAATACGCTTTCGTTTCGAATGCAATCTGCTCATTCGATTTGTTGTCGAGTATTCTGTTTTGCTGCGCTGCAAACGAAAGGAATTCGGCGAGTTGCTGGTAAGAAACCTTAGGTAATGGCCTACCTAATTCCAATCGATACACGAAATCCAATGCCGCCAAACAGAGACAACGCAGCGGTGTTCCCGGCGTTGATCGAAACCACCATGGCAAGCATCGAACTCCACTTGACAGACATAAACAAGCTGCAAGAAAACGTTCTGTTAAGCGAAGATCGCGACGGTAAAAACGGCTCGCACTCGAAATCGTTTTCATGTTTTACCTGCTATAAGATTTTGCCACTTAAACCGAACATACTACGATCTCGCGAGGACAATTCCAACGAATCGGAATCAAATCAGAAACGCCACGACTGACGATCAATCGCGATGAAGCCACTTGATGACTCAAGTAGCAATAGGGATAGAACCAAGCGCCCGGATAAAGCCGATCCCGGTAAGAAAAACTTACCCATTGACAGCCATGTAAATGCCCTGCTAGAACCAAATCGTAGCCCCGATGTTTCGCCTTCTTCCAAATGCGTGGGTTATGTCCGCAGAGTATGCGTACGTCCGCGTTGATTTCCCGAACATGCTTGGGGCCTGCCAATGCAAAAACCCGCCCGTCGTGCTCTATGGAATTGACCCCTTCTTCAATCCAAACTCCGTTCCCTGACTCGATAGTCTTACGTATTCGGTCCAGTCCGATCGAAACATCGTGATTACCCGCGATAGCCATGACTGGTGCAATGCTATTTAGCTGCTTGCACAAGTCACCAAAGATTGCGAGTTCAGAACGTTGGTCCACATAGTCGCCACCAAGCACGATCACGTCCGGCTGCGCTGTTTGGCAAGCATCGAGAATCTGTTGACATAAATGCATCGACCTCTTGCGACGAAGATGCAAATCGCTGACGTAGGCTAATCGCAATGAATTCGCGCGACTGGTAATCGTTTCGTTTCGTATAAGCAAAGGTCGCGTTAATCCGACCTCTAGTCTTCCGAACTGCTCAAGCTCGTTGGCTGAAATCTCTCGGATCACAATCGTAAGCCGCACTCTATCACTGGTCGCAAAAATCTGAAGCTCACAACGAGAATCAGCGAAAAGCATATCCGCTATTGAAACAAATACTATCAAGCTTTGCAATACAAAGCTAAAGCTTTCGCCGTAGATGTTGGCAGGAATTCCTATTCAAGATTGAATTAGACCCAGTAAATAACCATGTGACTCTCGCTAAACAGTAGTTTCGTATGTGATGTGACCTGCGTCAACTATGCTATATTTTCATCGAATATATGTCACCTCAGGAGAATTGGCTGCAACATGTGGGGACGAAACAAGCCCCTATTCAAAACGGTGCAATACCATGGATCGACCTGAAACTTTAATCACTGATCGCTGGCAGAAAATCCTTTCCGGTGACACGCACGAGTATGCAGCCTTTGTTGATCAGTACAAAAACTTGGTCTCCAGTATCGCGTACTCCTGCACCGGAGACTTAACAGGTAGCGAAGACATCGCACAAGAAACATTCTTAGTCGCTTGGCAATCCCGCCACGAGGTGCGCGAGCCCGAGAAGTTAGTTAGCTGGCTGAGTTCCATTGCACGAAATCTTGCGAGGCAATGGGTTCGCAAACGATCTTCGCGCTCGTGGCCTTCGACACAGGAAGATGTAGGCGATGTGATGCAGTTCGAGCCCCATCCGTCGGAAAAGCTTGTTTCGGAAGAAGAACAAGAGCTGGTATGGCGATCGCTTGAGGCAATTCCAGAGAGCTATCGCGAAGTGATGGTCCTCTACTATCGTGAATCGCATTCGATCGCCGAAGTGGCTTCAGTTCTGGAGATCACGGAAGATACCGCCAGACAACGGCTAAGTCGAGGACGTGGGCTGCTGCGAGCCGAAGTGGAACGAACGATTGAACATACGCTCTCGAACTCGCGGCCTACTGCACGCTTTACATCTGGTGTTATTGCATTGATCACGATGGGAGTTGGATCGTCGGTTGCCAATGCCACTAGCACCGCTGCGGTTAGCGCAGCCGGCACGGCTGCAACCAGTGTGCTCGGCAAAAGTCTTATACAAGGTGCGGCGGTCACGACCTCGGCAACGGTGACAACCGGGGCTATGATTGGAGCCGCAGGTGCCGTGACGGGCATCTTGGGTGGTTTAGGTGGCACTTGGCTCGGTACACGCGTGCCGCAACTGTTGGCTCCCACGATGACCGAACGACGACTGCTAGAACGCGAAGGGCGTTTGGTTTGGCGTTTAACGTGCATCTACATGTCAGTTCTATTGTTTACTGTCGTTCTTGGTTTGTTGTTTGGTCAACATGCTGTAGCGAGAACGATTAGTTTTGTCGGTTACGCTTTTTCAACGTTAAGCTTCGTTTCGTTTGGAATCGTGCGAGGCATTCGCGTGAACCTGCAAATCAAGGAGATCCGAAAAACGATACGTCCCGAGGATGACCCGAATCCGAGTTGGCTGAAAGATAAGCTCGGCACATCGGGGAAAGCGAACAAGCCGAAAATTGAGGGGAGGCGATTTACTTCGCGACTCCGATTGTTGGGCTGGCCGCTCTATGACTTTCAAGTCTCCGATCCGGTGTTCGGTCAAGTGAAAACTGGGCCGGCTCTGCATGCAAAGGGTTGGATTGCAGTCGGCGACAAGGCAACAGGATTGCTGGCAGTCGGAAACTTCGCGCGAGGAATCGTTGCGATTGGAGGTGTCTGCTTTGGGCTTGTATCGTTCGGCGCACTTTCGATCGGTTTGCTGACCTTTGGTGGTTTTTCGATGGGTCTGCTCGCGATTGGCGGGCTCGCGATCGGTCATTCATCAGTTGGTGGCGCGGCATTGGGATGGCAATCGATGGGAGGTGTCGCTGTAGGGATATACTCAGCGAATGGTGGGTTGGCCATTGGCGGTACGTTGGCTGAAGGTGGAAAAGCGATCTCACGGAAGTATGCCGTTGGAGGAAGCGCTAAGGCACCTGAGGCGAACACCGAGGCAGCTCGCATAGCGTGTCGCGAATCGTGGGTGGCGCCGTATGTTGGGATGGAACTTCTCCTCAATGATCAGAAGAGGTTCGTCATAAACCAATTGGTTTACAGCTTGGCGATGCCCGCTTTTGCATCGTTGGTGGCGGGCGGCTTTTGGCTGTCGATGTATCGACGCGTCAAAGCGGTTGAGTAGTTATCAATTCCAACCCGACAGCGTAAGCGAGGGACGGTTTTCAATACAAGCCCGAAAGCGCGAGGTGAGGGATTGCCCTGTTCTAACTCCGGCGTAAAGTGCGCGAACCGGAGATGCGATTACCACGCATGCGATTGGCACTAGGGGGATTGGCGTTCGGGTTACTAATGCTTCGGGGGCGTTAACTGGCGTGCGATCCCTCTGCTCGCGCAACGGGCTGGTAATACAAGCCCGAAAGCGCGAGATGAGGGATTGCCCTGTTCTAACTCCGGCCTAAAGTGCGCGAGCCAGTGATGCGATCCCTCGCATGCGATTGGAGCTAGGGGGATTGGCGTTCGGGTTACTCATGCTTCGGGGTCGTTAACTGGCGTGCGATCCCTCTGCTCGCGCAACGGGCTGGTAATACAAGCCCGAAAGCGCTAGATGAGGGATTGCCCTGTTCTAACTCCGGCCTAAAGTGCGCGAACCGGAGATGCGATTACCACGCATGCGATTGGAGCTAGGGGGATTGGGGTTCGGGTTGCTAATGCTTCGGGGGCGTTAACCGGCCATCGATCCCTTTGCTCGCGCTGGCGGGCTGGTATTGCGAACCGATGATGCATTCCTACAATTTTTCCATATAGAACACTCTACCGTGGCGAATACGCAGTCGTTGATGGTTTGGGATTAATGATCGCATCTGCTTCCGGTAGATCCGTCGCTCGGCAATTCTCTGCGTCCCAAAGGATCGGCTTCTGCAGACGCAACGCGAGAACTCCCAACATGCCGATCTCCGTGATTCTCGCACCGATCTCAAAAGGTGAATAGGTCTTCGCATCGCCTGCACAAGCAAGCACCCATTCGAACATGTGTGAGTTATTGACTTTGCTCCACCGTGGTCGACTACCTTTGGCAGCCTTTGCAGGATCCCATTTCAGAGCTTCTGCATCGATTCGAGGTTGAGTCTTAGGTATCTTTGCGACTTCCGGCTGATCGGCACCGCGAAACTCATTCGAGCCTTTTAGTCGAACATCGCAGCCAGTGTTCCAAAGCCCCGCCGACAACGATCCTTCGCTGCCGACGATAAGACATCCGGTTGTGTCGACAGATCCTTGAGTCACTTCTCTGGGCGGAAGATTATTCTCCCCGGAGTAGAAAATGAGCTTCACCGGCCCCCGATTCCCTCTTGCAGCGAAATCAAAGTTAACGGTGCAGCGTGTTGCAAATGATTCATGACCCAAGCCCTCCCCGATTGCTTCGATCCGCGTTGGAGCATCCAGTTCGAGAGCACGATAAGCAAGCTGAAAACCGTGACAGCAAAAGTCAGCCAGCGAGCCGCCACCGAAATCGTACCATCCTCGCCATTTGCCAGGATGGTAGATGTCATTGTTGTAATGTCTCACAGGTGCCGTGCCGAGCCAAAAGTTCCAGTCGAGTCCCTCTGGAATCGGATCGCTCATGGACGGCCGATCAACCCCATTCGGCCAACTATGAGCCGGATGCCAAACGTGCACCTCCGTAATGTTCCCGAGCAGTCCCGATTGAATGACTTCGAAGCTACGGCGAAATCCCTCTGTCGAACAACCCTGATTGCCCGTTTGAGTCGCCAGCTTCGGATAACTCAGAGCAAGCTTCTCCAATGCACGACATTCTGCTACGGAATGAGCCAACGGCTTTTCGCAATAGACATGTTTGCCAGCCTTCAGTGCCGCTTCGCAGATGGGCACATGCCAGTGATCTGGCGTCGCGATGATCACGGCATCGACTCCCGATTCTTTGTCAAGCAAATCACGATAGTCGTGATAGGCCCGAGCCTCTTTCAACTCGTTTAGCTGCAAAGCACTGTCGAGCTGACGCTTATCAACGTCGCATATGGCTACAATCTTTTGATCCAGCTTGTTAAGTTCTGGAATCAGATAGCCTCGCATCTGACCTCCCATTCCAATACAGGCGAACGAGAGTTTTTCGTTGGGAGACTGTCCTGCCAGAAGTTCTGAAGGCAGAATCATCGGTAACCCAACAGTTGCCGCTGTGGTTTGAACAAATTTTCGACGAGAGACTTTTTGGAACATGACTACCTCTGGCTTGTTAGATCGATTGGATGGGAAAGGGTTAACGTCATTTTACTCGCAAGTGAGCCTTCTGATGGCGAACTTGTCATCTTGAGGCAACGCTGACGGATCGCAGGTTTTGAAGTTGCGGTATTTTGGATTTAGGGGCAACGCCCAGTTCGTTTGTCTACGCAAACGTAAGGCCTTTGGCCCGAAAAATCAGTTGCTACGCAACTTCAAAAAGCGCGAACTGGCTTTCAGATCGGACGATTGTAATTACTTGGCAGTCCACAAAAGACCGTGTTTACCCGGTGATGGACGTGTTAGCAGTATTTCGGCAGCGCCACGGTTAAACTATAAGCTCCTCAAGCGGCCCTGCATGGGAGCAACCATTTTGTTTAAGCACAAGGTCTTCGTTGCCATAATATTTTATGGGGTTGCCATAAGCATTGAGTAGAGTCGTCCACCAATCCCCAATGGTACGGCAGCCCTTCTCACCATATTTCGGGTAACGTAGATAACGACCCGGCAGCTTAAGCTTTCCTCCGCCTCCACCAATAATCAGATAGGGCCATTCCATTCCGGTTCCATGATGATTATCGCTCGAATCCGAGAGGAAGATGATCATGGTATTGTCCAGCATGTTTCCATCCCCCTCTGGAACCGTTCTCAATTTTTTGGCCATCGTGGCTAGAAGTTCTGAATGGTGTTCGCAGATGATGTTACGGTACTCTTCCTGACTTCTAGTGCCCTCGTTGTGTCCGATGCCATGGTTATCTTCATCGATACCTAGTCGTTTGTAGGTCATGTCCACATTATCCAAGCGAATGGTAACCACGTTGGTGAGGCCTGCAATCAATGAGGCTGTGGCCAAATCAAACTGTGCTTCCTGACGAACCTCTTCAACCAAAGAAGTGAATTTGTCAGAGTACCCCGGGGCGTTTGCCTCGATCTGTTTTTTCATACTCGACAATTTGCTATGGCGTACTTGCAGTTCCTCAAAAGCATTAAGGTAGGCGTCCATCTTGCCGTGTTCCGATGCAGGAATTGCGTTCGTAACTTTCTTGATGTCATCTACCATAAAATCAAGAAGATTCCTTTGCAGTTTGAAGCTCTTTTCCGCTTTGCTATTGGACGAAACAGCAGAGCCAAACAGTTGTTCGTAGGCGATGTCAGGTGACCCCTGGAAGGGTAGCTCTTGCCCAGGCCCGACAGCGGAGATTCCTGGATACATTGTCCCTCCATAGTCACCGCTTAACGCCTTGCCTCTAATCGCTAGGCCTAGATGATTGAAGGGGGCTGGATTGAGTTTGGCCAATTCGGCATCGGCTGTTGCTCGAATCACCGCACCTGCATCAAATTCACCTCCCGTCATGTAGACACCCAACATGCCGAACCAACTGGAGTGACCTCCACGACACATCTTCCCGGACAGCCCCTGCACAATCGAGAGTTGGTCTTTAAAGGGCTCCAAGGCTCGCATTGGTGCAGGCAAAGCAACTTTCGTTAGGTCTTGATTGAATAAGCCACTGCTGGAGTCTTTGCCTTTGAACGCTTCTGGCGTTATTCCATTGGGAATGATACCGCTCGATTTAACCACAAACACAAATCGATTGGGAATCGCGATCGAGTTACCTGCAGCCTGGATCTCTACCTGACGCAAAAAAGGCGTTAGCAAAAATGCCCCTGCCCCTAGAGAAAGATTTTTAAGCGTGTCGCGTCGTGTAATATTCATGGTGCGTACCTCGTAGTCTGTTCAATTGTTTTGCGGTAAAGAAACGAGTCAGACGACAGAATGGAAATCAAAAGAGCCTTAAAACTGCCGCCACTTTCCAGATAGGCACGCTCGGCAGAAATGAGTGTTTTTGAATCGCTGAGCATTTCATTTCTGCCCAGGAAATAGCGAAACACGTGCCGGATCATACATTGACGGACTTTATCGGATTCTGCCAGTCGATCAATTAGTTCCAAAGCATCCTTGAAACCGCCATCCAATTCCTTCTCACCTGTGCCTACCAATTCACTTTTGGAATTCACCGGTTTGGTATTCTTGTTACCCAGGCTTTCCTCCGTTCGATACCGTCCGAAGTCATCATAAATTTCGAAGGCATATCCGAGGGGATTCATCTTTTTATGACAACGCCAGCATTCACTTCTCTCCGTGTTGTTCAGCCTTTCTCTCAACGTTTTGGAATCGTCTTCCGGGATAGAAGCATCCACCGTGATGGGAATATCTGGAATCACCCCTCCCAGCAATCGCTCCCTCACCCATTTGCCTCGCCGAATGGGATCCGTGCTGTCATTCAAGGAATGTGCGATCAACCAGGCAGGATGAGTCAACATCCCAGCACGGTTCGGTCGCTTGTAAGGTTGCGGCAACAGAAAATCTTGCTCATCATCTCTAAGGTCGTAAACCATCGGGTATTTCGAATATAGAGCCTGCATGCGATGCAAAAGTACATTTTCGTCTTTAGTATCCATCCAACTATATTGCTCTTCTACGATCTGCTTTATCGCTGCGACACTACCATTGAATCCTTTATTGAAGTTGTGCAAATTGTACTTTACGTTCAGTTCATGCCAGCCCTTGAGATCTAGTCTCTGCAGCAACTCTTTTTGCTTGGCTTCCGGAAAATCCCCTGCATCGAGTTGCTGTTGGTTCTTCTTGTAAAAGTCATAGACCGTATTTCGAAACGTGGCTCTGTTGATGATATAGTACTCGTTTGACGTAAGCAGTTGCCTGAATACGTCCTGATCTTTCTCCAGGATGTTCATGACGAAAAAATCAGCATCTTTTTCGTACATGGCGGGATAGTTCTCGCCGTAGTAAGCAAATCCACCGGAGCGATCTTCGTCCTTGAAGACTTTATGGGCTTGGGTGTAGCCAAAAAACTCTTGAAAAAAGCGCAGGATCCTCGGTTTGTCGATCGCGTCATCCTGAAGAATGCGTGCAACTTGTAACTTGACGTCGTCGCTGCAATTAAGTCTCCCGTCTTTCGCGGCCTGCAGAAGTATCGCATCCGGACGGCGATCCGTTAGAGCGTAAGAAATGGCAAACGCTATTTCTGTACCAGACAACATCCGACGCCCGTGAGAGTCTTCTTGGCCAAGACCAATCTCAACTCTGTAGACAGATTCGTGATGTAGCATCACGGCCATCATTACCAATCGCATCGCGTCGGCATTACCACCCTCTTTGGCAGTTTTTCTGAATAGCGCCGAGTAATTGCGAATCTCTTCCTTTAGCGGCTCCCGATAGACGACCTTCCTAAAATGTTCGCTGATGGCCGAAGCGAGCTTGTCATCACTGGGACTTGTGTCAGAAGAAGCGATGGAGGAATGTTTGATGAGTTCATCCGCAGCACTGGCCGCATTGCTCATCAAAACACTGACTACCGCCGAATCCGCAAATAGAAGGTTAGCATAGTCTTTGATGCCAACTTTATCTTCTAAAGGAAAAGGTTGTCTGAAATCCTGCGCCGCCTTCCCATAGTTGGATTTCACATTTTCGAAAACTTCAGGGCTTGTTCTCCACAGACGTGCTGGTGAAAAAGGCTCAGCAGTAATTTCTCCACTGAAAAGCTTTTCATGGTTCACATAATTGCCAAAGCTCGGACTCTCTAGCTTCGCATAGAGATCAGACACGTTCCCAGACTTTTTTAGCTCTGTATTAATCCAAAGCATCACAGCGTCTCGTTCGTGTTGCTCGGGTTGTTCACTCTCGGTCGGTGGCATCTCTTCCAAGTGCAGTTGCCTGAGGACCGTATTCCATAGCTCCATGTCATGGCCGGACGCCAAATCAAAACTGATGCTGGACAGGACGACACCTGACTCGTTGCTGCTCTCGCCGTGACAATCGGCGCAGTACTTATTCAAGAACGGCGAGACCGTTTCGTCGAAAGCGTTCTTGTCCGCCAAATCGCGATTCGTTGTCTTATCGGCCTGAGCAAAAAGCAAGTTCAAAGAAAAGAACCAAACGGCGGTCAAGGCAATTGATGACGCGAGAACAGACTTATTCGATTTCTTGGTCAACATGGCGATTTGCGATTGAAAAACAGCATCCTTTTGACAACCTTTTGGGTCTGCGTTAATTCTGCGACGAAAAATCATCGATCCGGCTTTTTCATAGAAGATCGGACTCTACATGTCATAAACCTACGACACATTCGTCTTGCTCATTGTAAGTCGAGTAATATACGATAGCTTGCACGAGAGATGCTGCTTTGTATGGATTCGCGCACAATGGACGGCCTTTCGAGTTGCAACTATCCTAGCGAATAGCTGCTTGGTTATCGCATCGCTTGATCCGAGAGCAGAAACACTCCTGTCACCTACGCTCTGGATTCTACCCGATGAACATTTTGTTAGTTCGATCCGTTGCCTTATTCGGTTTCATGACCATCCTGCCGATAGTGCAACCGGCGAATTTGACTCTCGGCCAAGAAAGCTCTCAGCGTCGGACCGCTGAACTGTCAATCGATTCCATCTTCCACAGCAAAGACTTTCTCGGCGAGACCTTCATCGGGCAATGGGAGAGTGATAGCCAAGGGTTCGAACGAATCAAGCGAGATCCCGAAACTGGCAATGCATCAATCGTTCGAATTGATCTTTCCAACCCGGCAGTGGAACATGTTTTGGTGTCGAGCGAGATGTTAACGCCCGCTGGTGCAGCGAAGCCACTCAGCATGGACTCCTACCAATGGTCGCATGACAAAACCAAACTGCTGATCTTTGCTAACACTGAGCGGGTCTGGCGATTCAACACTCGCGGTGACTATTGGGTTCTAGATAGGGAGGCCAAATCTCTAACTCAAATTGGGGGTAATGCAGATGCATCGTCGCTCATGTTCGCCAAGTTTTCTCCCGATGCTAAGCAAGTTGCTTATGCTGACAAGAACGATCTCTACTTACAAACCTTGTCTGATGATGCCATCGCTCGACTGACTCATACCGGCACTCCGACCATGATCAACGGTACCTTTGACTGGGCCTATGAAGAGGAGTTCTCGATCCGAGATGGTTTTCGTTTCAGCCCCGATGGAAAACACATTGCCTTTTGGGAAATCGACTCCTCTGGAATTCAGTCTTTTCCCCTTGTCGACAACACATCCACTCTCTACCCCAAGATTCAGTACATCCCTTATCCCAAAGTCGGAACCATTAATCCTGCTGCAAGAATCGGCGTGATTGATCTGACCAGCCGCGACATTTCTTGGATACCGATTCCCGGTGACGAACGAGATAACTATTTGCCTCGCATGGAATGGGTCGACGAAAATCGATTGGTTATCCAGCAACTGAATCGATTGCAAAACCATCTCGTGGTCTATGTTGCTGACATTACCAATTCGCAAGTCGACGTAATATTAACGGAAAAAGATGATGCATGGATCGATGTTCAAGATACTCTTTTTTGGCAATCCGATCGTTCGCAGTTCTTTTGGTTGAGCGAACGAGATGGCTGGCGACATATCTATCTCGCTTCCGTCAAAGACAAATCGATCAAACCGATAACGTCTGGTGATTTTGATGTGATGGAAATTCTCGGCATGGATGACGAGGCTCAATGGATTTATTTCTACGCATCCCCTTCAAATGCTACCCAGATGTATCTCTATCGCGTGCATTTCGACGGCAGCCAATTGCAACGCGTAACCCCAGAGACGAAACCCGGTACGCATCGTTATGTCCTATCGCCCGATTGCAAACGAGCACTTGTAACATCCTCTCAGCTTTCATCGCCCCCCACGACCGAGGTCGTTCGCCTGAGCGATCACGCAAGCCTATTCGCTGCCGAACCTAATGCGAAACTCCACGCACGGGTTAGTGAGGCACAGTTGCCCAAGAGCGAGTTCTTTCGCGTCGACATCGGCGATGGTATTGAGCTTGACGCTTGGTGCATTCTCCCTCCGGATCTAGATCCATCGAAAAAGTATCCACTGCTCGTTTATGTCTACGGCGAACCTGCGGGGCAAACCGTCGTAGATAAGTGGGGCGGCGATCAGACGCTATGGCACAGCATGCTTGCAAAGCAAGGGTACGTTGTGATGAGTTTTGATAACCGAGGTACACCTGCACCGCGAGGACGCGAGTGGCGAAAGAGCATTTATCGCCAGATCGGCATTCTCGCATCGGCCGATCAAGCGGCAGCAGTGAAAGCGGTTCTCAAAGATCGCCCTTATCTGGATCCAGAACGGGTCGGCGTTTGGGGATGGAGCGGTGGCGGATCGATGACGCTCAATGCGCTGTTTCGTTATCCTGAAATCTATACTGCCGGAGTTTCGGTTGCTCCTGTTCCCAACCAACTCTATTACGACACCATCTATCAAGAACGATACATGGGTTTGCCAAGCGACAATTCCGAGGGATACCGACTGGGATCGCCGATCAGCTTTGCAGACAAACTTGAGGGAGAGCTCCTGTTGATCCATGGCACCGGCGATGACAATTGCCATTACCAGACGACGGAATTGTTAATCAACGAGTTGATCAAGCACAACAAACCGTTCTCCATGTTTGCATACCCAAATCGTACTCACGCGATCCGCGAAGGGGAAAACACAACACGGCATCTCTATCAGATGATCACCAACCACTTTCTCCGTACTCTGCCCCCCGGGCCAAAACCTTGATGGGGTTATTAGGAACCACTATGAGTTCACGCACAACTCAACTGGCACGCTTGGTTGCGACTATCATTCCGATATGTTGTTTGCTTATCTTTAACGCAAACCTCGTTGAGGCCTCAAATGACACCGAAGACAATGTTCGCGTTCGTATTGAAGTCAAGACTCCCGAAACGGACAGCGTAACAGAACCGGCAGGAGACGTATTTCTTTCGGGCAATATCAAGCAACTTGGCGAATGGCGACCTAACGGGCTCAAACTAAACCGAACCGATAAGGATGTTTACTTTGCAGAGCTCTCGGTACCTTCGGGCAGTCGAGCGCAATACAAGGTAACCCGCGGTACGTGGGCAACAGTGGAAAAGGATGCCGCTGGCAAGGACATCGCCAATCGAGAATTCGTGGCAGCAGCAACAGAAGACGCAGGTCCTCAGACGATATCGATCGTCGTTCAGCGATGGGGAACTCCCACTTCCGCAAAGTCGACAATAACCGGGACGCTGAAACGGCACGAACAGATTTCTTCGCAATTTCTTACTCGATCCCGCAACATAAACGTTTGGCTTCCGCCTGGCTATGAGGAAACCGACAAGCGGTATCCAGTGCTTTATCTTCAAGACGGGCAGAACTTGTTCGATGAGTCGACTGCTGCATTCGGCACTGAGTGGCGTGTGGATGAAACTGCAACCGACTTGATTGAGAAACGAGAGATCCCATCACTCATTATCGTAGGCATCTGGAACACGGCAGATCGCATGGACGAGTACACGCTGACGAAAGACGAACAGCTAGGCCGAGGGGGAAGAGGATTGGATTACGTTCGATTTATCGTCGAAGAACTAAAGCCGTTGATCGATCGTACTTATAGAACTCGAACAGATCGCGAATCAACTAGCATCGGTGGCTCCTCTCTCGGAGGTCTCATCGCGATGCACGCATGCCTTGAGAATCCCGACGTTTTCGGCAGTTGCTTAGCTTTTTCACCCAGTCTTGGTTGGGATCAAGAAAGACTACTCCAGTCGCTCCAAAGTGGAACGAAATGGCCCGTGAACGTAAGACTTTGGCTCTCCATGGGGACTCGCGAAGGTCGTAATTCCGAATCGCAGACACAGAATTTTGCTCGCGCGCAGCGGCTTCACCAATTGCTCAGCACAGACGCAGCGACTATAAAGGTCCCGGTTCAATTCCATGAGTTTACGGACGCATCTCATGACGAGAAGTCTTGGTCCGTACAGTTTCCCATTGCACTCAAGTCTATCATGACTCATCTAGAGAATCCGGAGAAGTAGAGTGGATAAGTTCTTTCGCAGCTTGTTAATCGCTTTGTTACTATCGTTAACAATCGCCCAAGAATCGCCATCAGCCGAAATTTGCGGAGTTACCGTTACGCCCCATGTCGTGGCGGACTCAATGATGTACCGTCGGCCTCGCGACCCAGACCTTGCAGCTAAGGTGCAACTATTTGTAAAGGGCTCTGCGTTACCCAAAAGCTTCGATGCTAAAACGCCCAGCGAATTGCTCGAATCAGGAGAATGGGCATGGCATGACTTGGGAACGGCGGTTCAAGGCCCAGAGGAATCGCTAAGCGTTTGGACATGGAATGGTAAATCATCTCGCTGGGGAGTGGGCAACAGCTGCGATGTCGAGGGAGAAGGCCTGACGAAAACGACCGTCTCGATCGATTCGCCGGATCGTTGGATTTCTGCGATTACCTTTTTACCAACCGATGGGGAATGGCAACCGCGACAGATGATCGCTCACGTCGTGAACAACTCAGCCAAGCCTTTGAAGGTATCTTCGGTGCGATTCTGGTTACCACGCAGCGGTTCCACTTGGCAGACCCTCTTTGCAAGCGAACCATTTTCTGTAGACGTGCAAATACCTGCTGGTGATCGGGGTATTGTCAAAGTATCAACCCAAGAACCCTGGCCACTTACTTATGCAGCGATCGAACTTACCACCGATGACGGTTCCATGTGGGAACATCTTCGGATCAAGTCGGAGCATTTCGATATCAGTGGCGGCTGGACGGGAGACCATTTGAGAGAAGAAACGTACTTGAAAATGCTCACACGACTGCACGTCAACACGGGGCAAATTCAGGAGGTCGGTGGTTACACGGATAACGCAGAATTGTATGCGCGTTATCCGATGAAGCTTTTCAATCGCTTGTGGCCGCTAGATAAATGGGACACCGACCAGTGGTTGCCCAAGATCCATGCAGTCGAGTTCCTTGGAGAGCCTCAATACGGTGGCGGGAAGCCGGTGGCTCCGCAAGAGGTCTTTGATAAGCTGTTACCGTATCGAACAAGCCGACTACCGACTAGCGTTACGAACTCCGAAGAACGCATCTGGCGATATTATGCGGGCCTATCGGATTACCCTCATTACGACGCCTATCGAGTCGTAGCTCCGGCTGCCGACTCATGGCGAGCCTATGATCGTTGGGGTGGCAAGCGAATTAGCTGGGGTGCTCCGCTTGAAACGATCGGCGACATGTGCCGCAGTCTACGCGAGCTCAGCCGTCCGATGCCTGTCGCGTATTGGTCACAAGGCCCTCATGATGGATGGGGAGGTGGATTTAGTTTCAGTGGTCGAACACGCAGATCACCAACCCCGGATGAGCTGCGTGCTCAAGCCATGCATGCGCTCGCGACCCGAATCACATCGTTGTATTGGTTCAATTTAAGCGTTAAGTCGCTAGTCAAATTTCCCGACACTTGGGAACCGATGATGCGGATAGGCCGTGAGATCCATATGCTATCACCCATTTATTTGGCGGGTGATGCATACAGGTTTGACAGGGTTCTCAACGCGCAAGGCAAACTGGATTGGGATTGTGCTTCGATCGTGAGTGAAGAGTGCGCGTTGCTCTTCACGCTCGACTTGGACTATGTACCCAGCGAAAAGGATAGCACTTTCCAATTCGGCGAACCACGCGAATTTTCGTATCGATACGACTTACCACATTGGCTCCGTCAGCCGACCGATGTCTTTCGAGTTGACGCGGATGGTGTTCATCCGGTGCAATGGGTTGTTGAAGAAGATGGCGTACGCATTAAGCACAAGTTCAGTCGAGATGCGGTTTTTGTTGCGACAAAATCGTCAACCTTGCGAGCCACCATTGAATCCCGCCGCCAAGCGGCACTTCAAATGGAAGTGCAAAACAGCGATTTAAAAGATTTAGACAAGATTCTTGATAAAAAGAAGTGAGCGTTTTAGTAACGCCTTGATGATTTTGGTGCCGACTAACTACCGATTGTTGAATCAACCAAGAAAAGGAATCACCTCCATCTCCGACCGCACTCGTAGCGATTTCATTCGATCTAAGAGTAGGAATTTTTCTATCGCTTCACCGTCTCCCGTTGGAATGCAAAGCCTGAATTAGCCACTCTTAAGCGACTAAACTCCGATGAGGAGATCTCGCCGCAGTACGTTACTCGCTGGGCTCAATGGGCGTGACCAATCAGCATCGCATTACTGGCGTGATTGGTATCCAGGATTTCTTGCAAGGTATCGACTTAGATATGATGGCAGGCGGAATGTTTCGTGATACCGAGCAACTCGGCGATTCCACCACGACCTCCAATGCAAGTTATCGGATCGGTGGGGGCATGACGTGGCGATTCGGGCGAGGTTCGTGCGATCGACTCAATATACCGAATCAATAGTGCAATAACCATCGATAGCAGGGAAATCGAATTCGAATATTACTGTAGTCATTCGATGGTTTGAAGTGCTTGGCAGGCCGCAATACGTCGCTCGATCTCTTCCGCCAGTTTCAGCGTTTCTTTTCCGCCGAGACCACCATATTCGGATTGAAAGACATCGCCCGTGAGTCCTTCAGGGAGGCCATCAATTTCTGGGAAAAAATCGGCGATGACGACCCCCCGACCGATACGTGTATGAAGGTTGCGAGCATTGGAACGATTCTTGGTTGCAGCAACGGCCAAGAGCGTACCGGCACGATCGGCCATTAAATCGACGAATGAAAACCCCGAGCCTCCCTCCGTGGCATCCATCATTTCTTTTACAATACCCACGGTCATCGATCGATTCTCGTCGGACAGTACGACCAAAGCCGCACTGACCGAGAAGTGACGCGCCAAATCGTTTCTCCCTCGCAAGGTGACCCGATTGCGCAGCGCGGCGATCTCCGGAACGCGGGTGAGTTGGATGGGTCGCTGAGCCACTTTGGCCACGCGTTCTTCACCTAAGATGACGCCTAGCGCTAGGATCGCAGCCTTGTTCGGATGAATGGCGTCGGTACCATGCGAATTGTCTTCTGCAAACAAGAAAGCCAGTTCGAGAAGTTTTGCAAAGCCAGCGTCACCATTAGGAACGCTTTCTGCATTCGCAAGCAGGTACTCCCCTGTAGCGCGTGCATCGTTGGCCAGATCGTCTGAGATACCCGTATTGGTACCCCAAAGATAGAGTCCTGCGATCAAGATCACGAGCACTCCGCCAGCGATCAAGTTACGTCGTAATGACAGCCCGAATAACGCTCCAATAACTGCACTTGTTACGCCGAGTTGTAATTGCAGGAATATCGGGAAGTACCCATAGTTAATCCACTGACAGAGAACGGCCAGCAGCGGCGTCAGTATCAAGACAAAGGGCACGGCGAACTTGTTAGAAATTTGACTTAAGCTGAGCGATAGGAAAACACCTATCAAAGCCAATCCACAAGCCCGCAATGCGATCGTCGCAACGACTCGGGATGCGGATTCCGATACTTTTAGTGTCGAACGAATCCCATCCACAGCCCAGTCTGGTGCGCTCAACGGACGTGGGTCAGGAACGAAACAGAGCAAAACGCACCAAACGACCAGCAGCACTGGCCACAATATCGGGAGATAGTCTGCGAGCTTGTTATTCGAAGCGTTGCTTTTTATCATTCCATCATCCAAGTAGGGAATCGACAGGGAGATTTCCAACAGGGCATTTCGCTCTGCTCAAGACACGCTCGGACGTCGTCCCGCGGAGCCCATCAAGAAATCCGTCTGGACCATCGGTTGTCATCACAATTAGGTCTGCGCTGAGCTGGTCCGCTGCCTTGAGGATCATGTGTGCCGGATCGCCATCTAGCACAAGTTCGTTCCAGGTCCAACCGGAGTCGTCGGGGATGACAACTGGTTTCGCATCCACGGGTGGGTTCACTCGAAGAAGAGTAACCGTTCCAGCTGAGAGTTCCAGGTTCTCTATCAAACGCATGACCGCTTCCACTGCGGGTTGTGGATCGGGTGTTTCAGCAATCGGAATCAAAATATTTCGAAGTGTCACCGAGCCATCTTCTCGCGACACAAAGCCGTTTACACCGTTAGGGAGGAAAAGGGTCATTTGCTTCGCATCGCGCACGATCGGCTCTCCCACGGATTTTCCAAGCCATCGCATGATTCCCTCCCTCGGGTGCACAGCTAAGACGATTAAATCCGCGTCATTCACCTGAAGATAGTTAATGCATTCCTTTACTGGATCGCTGTTGTTGGCGATAACTTTGCGCACCTCGATATCGAGCTTGGCAACAGCGCTTTTCGGGCTTCCATCTGGAATCAGCTTCCATCTTTCGAGCGTCTCACGCACGCCTGGAAAATCCTCCCAGTTGGCTGTGGAATTCGGTTGCACGTGTAGCACTGTCAGGAGCGCTTTGCTCGCCAAAGCCAATTTCAAGGCGTGGATAAATGCGATTTCGCTCCCCTCGGAAAAATCAGACGGAAGGAAGATAGCGCTGACTTTTCGCTCCGGATGCAAACGGTTTTCGATCATTGGATGGATGCTACTGTGTAGGGATGCTACTGATTGCGAGTCAGATGTGTGCCAAAACGGAGCAGTTGTGTTCGTTGATTCAAATTTACGTGGATCTTATTCTACTTGCACGTCGCCAGATTTCGTTTCTTATCAGCGAATTTCGAAACGAAATCGCTCTCGAACTTCAACACAGATTAATACTGCGCTTATAGACATTCGAACAAAACGTCTATCAAGTTTAGGGTACACTATTCGCCTCGTATTTCAACACTTCGTTTTTTCAACAAGTGTTCGGTTCCGTTTTTCTAAGGAGTAATTCTATGAAATGGTCGGGTCTATTTTCAAAAATCCGCCGGGCTTATGGGCTTGCGGTCGTCTCGGGGGTCGTCGCAACAACGTGTTCCTTTGGTATTCCAAGGAAAACAGTCAATGCAGCAGACCCGCCTGAAGCCAAGCAAGGGAGCTTTGTTCAACCAACTGGCAAGACAGCAAGCTCGAACGAACTTTCTGATGCCGACAAGCTCATTTTGGCGAAACACAATCGACTCGTTTCGACAACCGCCGCTCAGGCCGGTAAAAAGCCAAATTTTTTGATCATCTGGGGCGATGATATTGGGTGGAACAATCCCAGCGCCTACAACCGCGGTATGATGGGTTACAGCACACCGAACATCGATCGAATCGCCAAGGAAGGCGGACTGTTCACGGATTGGTATGGACAGCAGTCGTGCACCGCCGGACGAGCGGCTTTCATTACTGGACAGAGCCCATTCCGAACTGGGCTGCTCAAAGTTGGCCTACCTGGCGCTAAGGAAGGGCTGTCTGAAAAGGACCCGACCATTCCTGCCTTGCTGAAAAATCATGGGTATATGACCGCTCAGTATGGTAAAAACCATTTGGGTGATCGCGATGAGCATTTGCCAACCAATCACGGCTTCGACGAGTTCCTAGGCAATCTGTATCACCTGAATGCCGAGCAAGAGCCCGAGCATCCAGATTACTTCAAGTTGAACCCTGAATTAAAGAAGATGTTTGGCCCTCGCGGAGTCATCAAGTCGTTTGCTAATGGCAAGATCACGGACACCGGTCCGTTAACCATCGAGCGCATGAAGACTGTAGATGAAGAAGTCACTAACGGCGCCATGGACTTTATGGACCGCGCGGTGAAGGCCGACAAACCGTTTTTTCTTTGGTGGAACTCGACTCGCATGCACATTTGGACCCACTTAAAGAAGGAGTCCGATGGCAAAACGGGATTGGGCATTTATCCGGACGGCTTGGTCGAGCACGATGGTCATGTTGGACAAATTCTTGACAAACTGGATAAGCTCGGTGTGGCGGACAATACCATAGTGATGTATTCCACTGACAATGGTGCCGAGTGTTTTTCCTGGCCAGACGGTGGTAGCACCCCATTCCGAAATGAAAAGAACTCGAACTGGGAAGGTGGCTATCGCGTTCCTTGCATGATCCGCTGGCCTGGTACCATTAAGCCCGGAACGGTTTTCAACGGCGTATGTTCTCACGAAGATATGCTCCAAACGATCCTTGCGGCGGCAGGCGAGCCTGACATCAAAGAAAAGCTGATGAAGGGTCACAAAGCGAACGGCCGCGATTACAAGGTTCTTGTCGATGGATATAACTTGATCCCGTACTTCAAGGGTGAGGTAAAAGATTCTCCTCGTCAAGAATTTTTCTACTGGACTGATGACGGCAGCTTGGCGAATCTTCGATACAACCGATGGAAGATCGTGTTCATGGAACAACGTGGGCACGGGCTCGAAGTTTGGCAAGAGCCTTTGGTGACTCTGCGATTTCCAAAATTGTTCTGCCTTCGTACCGATCCCTTTGAGCGAGCGGATCATGAGGCAGGGGACTACGACCGCTGGAGAGTGGACCATGCGTTCGTGTTGTTGCCAGCGGTCGGCTTTGTCGGCCAACACCTGGATACCTACAAGGCATTCCCACCTAGGCAGAAGCCCGGAAGTTTCAATTTGGACCAAGTCCTGCAGAAGCTACAAGAGGGAGGCGGAGCTAGCCGATAGGCTTGTTTGATATCGATTCACAGTCTTCAAACGGACTGTAGGAAAACCTTCGGCCGGTCCCTTGCGGACCGGCCATATTTTTGCGAGTCCCTTTTTTAAGTAAGCCTCGCAATCGTTCCAACACGGTGTCGCTTACCGCACAAGTAAAAAAATGGTCATAACATCATCGAAAAACCAGATCGGCCGCTTCGACAATTTTTTCATCGAACGGTAAAACCATTTTTTCTGTTCACGGGAGCCGGCACAGCTTTAGTTGGGTTATATGCCTACTTGCCCTCTTGGGCGATGCCGAACGTGGCTAAATTACCGTATCTGCAGCAATATACGATTATCATCCAGCATTGGGGTATCATGGTCGGCATTATGGGACTTGCCATGATACTAGCGGCCTTGGTTCCCCAGTGGCGCGTTCCTATCCTGCTCTACAGCGCTCTGGAATAGAGCTTCATGGTTTGGCTCGTGCTATCCAATGCGCAGCAACCATTCGTGAGCGGTTTCTGGGTTCCCTGTGCACTCGATTCCACGGTTGTCATCTATACCATCGGCTATTTCCTGGCCTGTGGATTTCGCCATCCTGATTCGGATGCTCGCGACGAAGATTCCAAGAGAGTGTAGCACCCGATCGCTCGTAGAGATCTTTCTTAATAGTCCGATCATTTTCAGCCGTGGATGGTGAAAGGATTTCAACTACCAAATGGGGAGCCACTTCGATTTTGTGTAGAGCTGATACTGCAAACGCTTCGAAACGTGCTGATGCAGAGTGCTTGGCGCGGGATTCACAAAATGCTCTCCAGCAATGATTGCGTGACGAAGCCCAGCTTCTGGAATTTCAGCAGAGACTTCAATTCAGTCCTTGCGTTATCAGAATCTAACTTGGCTTGTGATTCCTTTCTGCAATCGTTTACGGATGGGGGCGTATTCGACAATCTTGGTGTACGGATGTTTCCATGCCTCGAACGTCCTATGTTATTGGACAATCCTCTCAGTCCAGATGATATCTTCGACTTTCAAAAATCTGTCGATACTTTGCATGAAATCCGCCATCACCCAGAAATCCAAGTCGTTTGAGACGACTCACTGAAATCCTGGCAGGCAATTTCTCAATACGAAGATGCTATCCATCGTTTGCCATCGGAAGCGACGACTGGTGTTGAAGAGCTTTTCCGCCCAATTCATACCACCGTCCGGATGGACACGGCGGGGAGCCGTTTGGCTGCCTCAATTTAGACGGCTTTTATTGCCCGCATCTCATTTGCTCGCTCATCCACGGGAATCACGGGTAGCTCTCCTGTTTTGGCGGGTAACTTCCGAAGGTAGTCCATGATCGCCTGCCACTCCTTGATCTCTCGGATCGCACCTTTGTCTCCGACGGTGACAACACTTTCTTTGTCCACCGAGCCTCGCGGCGGTAGCAAATCCGGAGTGCTGCCACGGGGTGTGTCGAGCGCCTCAGTCTTTGATTTGAGGGGTTGACCGTCCTTGCTCTTCGGCACAAGAGTTAGCTTGCCTTTTGTGTACTTGGGGATGGCAAGGATAATCATGCCGAGGTACAGGGGGCAACTGAGACTAAACAACCGGTCGTCCTTCCCGGTAATGTCGATCGCACGGTAGCCACGGTCTAGGTCTCCGATCTCGATGGCAGTCACAACGTCAAACATTGGGCGAGACGCGTCGTATCGGAACCTCAAGCCAGAGGCGCGAGGGAAATATTCTCCGGGGTGGGCCGGACTATCCACAAGGGTGAACTCAAGAAGGTTCTTCAGTTCTTGGCCCGTGAAGTAAGCCGTCACCAGGGTGCTGCCAGCCGTGGAGTCTACGACCCCGGCGCCGAGCGGGGCCACGGCAAACACGTCATAGACTGTTTGCACCCCCGTCTTTCCCCGCGTGAAGCCGGCGCGCATCATTCCATTGGCGGTGAAACCGATGTCCGCTTTCGTGGCTTTTCTAAAAGCATCGGTGACGAGATTAGCTAGGAGTGTGCTGGCGGTGATATCGGTGAACGTATTGGGCAGGTCCCTCGGGATTACCGCCAACGGCTGATCAATACTGTAACCGCGCGACGCGAAAACAACCTCAGTGACAGTCTTCTTGAATTTGTCGATCTCATCTGCGATGGCCCGGTCGCCGGGAATTGTGTCGTCGATCGGGTGCAATTTGTATGACTCGACCGTTAGCTTGCTGCCGTCCAGCGTGATCACTAGTTCACCAAGGTTTTCTCCATACTTTCCGGTTTGGACCACTGGCGTGCGGTCATTGACAATGATCGCGTCGGCGAGTGTGGTGTGGGTATGGCCGCCAATCACCACGTCGATGCCGGGTACGGCCTTGGCAAGGCGGACGTCCTCGCCGTCGGTGAATCGGCCGTCTTTCCCTTTTTCCAGGCCACCGTGGCTGAGACAGATCACCACGTCCACCTTCTCCGTCTCGCGAAGCTGCGTCACCATCTCCTTGGCAGTCTCGATGGCGTCGGGGAACGTGATGGCACCGGCGCCGCTGGTGTAGTAGATGGACTCTTTGCCCATCAATCCGAAGATACCGAAGCGCAAACCGCCGCGTTCGATCACGATGTGGCGTCGGATTACGCCGTCCTTGGCTAGACGCTGAAGATCTGTCAGCATTCCGTCATTCGCGGCTAAGTCAGTATTTGACGCGACCACCGCCGGAATCCGGCCAGCCTTGGCAGCCGCCTCGATGGACTTGGCCAGGCCATCAGGCCCGAGGTCAAAATCATGGTTGCCAAAAGTAGTGACATCGCAACCCATCTGGAAAAGGAGTTGCAGTTCGCCGCCGGTCTCGCGGATGGCGGCACCGAATGCGGTCCCCATGCTGTAGTCACCTGCGTCCAGCACCAACACAGGCCCCTGATCTTTGCGAGCGTCTTTCCTCTTCGCGATCATAGTCGCCAGACGCGCGAACCCACCTCGGGTCTTGTCGTCGTTGAGATTGAAGGGGGTATATTCCGACGCGGGACCCAGCCCGATCAAGTTCGAGTGGAGGTCGTTGGTGTGTAGGATGGTGAAAGTCTTTTTGCCGTCCGCTGCCAAGGCGGATTCTTTTGCAATCAGAAGTGTCGTAGCACCTGCGGCAGAACCAGCCAGAAACTCGCGTCGGGAGACAGATTCGTGTGTCATGAGAGATTACCTTGGGTTGTATGTGATTGCTTGGTTGCCGGTTCTCGCCCAGCTGGATCAGATGCGACCGGCATGAAATCAACGGGAAAAGGAAAAGGTGGACTGTCTTTCGCCAGAGCCCACAAGCGAACGATCCTGCTTATTTGCTTAAAGCAGTCATGTCCTCGATCTGCTTCTGGAGCGACTCGAGACTCCAGTCGCCTGCCTTTTGGCTGAGTGGGAACTCTACCATGGACCTTAGAAACTGGATGGTGCTGGTGCTCGTAGTCGATGCCCACAGTATACTCGATACTCGCTCGGTGATTCTGAAACTTCATCGAATTTCATCGCCATCCGAGTCAACATTGCAACGATCTGTAATAGCTTGGTTTTGAGTCCTACACTCGTTTCTCGATTCAGACCGCCAGAAATAACAAGCACATCTTGAATCGCAGCACACTCCAATGCTGAACCACGAGTAATTCAAAAGCCTAGCTTGATCTTTCAAGCTGCGTTTGCCATTGCCTTTGGTGATGTTTAGTGAAATCGAGTGTGCAACTCGTAACAATTGATCGCGGGCCTGGCGATGAGCCTCTCTTCTTAATCGGGAGGCAAAAATGATTTCTAAAGAACGTCATCCGTTTCATGATCAGAACCGGACGCCAACCCCGACATTGCTAAAGAAGTTGGGACTTTGATCGTTGAGTCCCCATCCCACACGTACACCGACCTCAAAATTCGAGGTGAACAAGTAATGCACTCCCGGACTGAAAAAGTGCATTGAACTCTCTTTCTCTCGGCCTTCGCTAAAAATGCCAAAATACTCTGCGTGGGCCTTCCATTTCTCTCCTAGGGGCACCTTCAATACGGTCGATGGTGCCCATAGATTGAATCGATCGCCTTCGAGGTTGCTAACGTTATATCGAATAGAAGAATCCCACACATTATCATTATGAAGTTTCCAACCGAAGATATACGCAGAGGAGAAACTCGTAGCCGTCTCTTCACCGCTGGTGGGTGTGTGCCCCTGCAAAATAATGGCACTCTCCGGGATCCAATTCTCTTGTTTGCTGATCCGCACTTTCATGCCGTACAAGACTTTCGTCTCCTCTTCGATTTCCGGCTCTGCTTCGAAGCTAAAAGGGACATTCCCTGAGTCAGTACCGCTCGCACCTCCTACCTCATAATTACAGCCGAATCGAAATTCGAGTTTCTCGCCGATTCCGTAACGGAAAAGGAGTTCCGGTAAACTATGGGTTTCAGAAACGTCGCGATTATCGATAAAGGAATAGCTCGATTCGACGGCTAATCGTCCACTGCCAACGACCGTTGTGGACGCTGTAAAAGAATCTCGGTCCGTTTCAATTTCGTCGTTCTCAAGTTCGCTTTCCGCAGCGTTCTCAGCCGAAGCCGGACGAAATAAACCACCCAATGACAACTGCCCAACACAATCTGCTTGCAATAGAAAAAAGGTTGCAAAGAATGAGCCAGCAAGACAAGTGTTGTTAAACATACTACTCATCACAAGGAACCTAGCTTCAGAGCTTTAATCGTGTGTATGCACGGTCGTACAAATTTATCACCCTGTTACCTTATCGTCGCAATAAAAAGCAGGCGTGAAAGGGGGCGTTTCCCTCCGCAAACTTACCCCAATAGGTTGATCTGCTTAGAGATGCTCGCTAGCAATCGAGGGCGTTGGATCTGGCCAGATTCTGTCTTGAGTAGTTCTTGAAGAAGAATTTGCTGGTCCATCGATTCGCTCTTTCCACTTCCATTCATCCAACCGGAATATACTGCCGATACCTCAAAGGGTGAGTGTGCACATGGGTTCTTGTTCCTGGGATGCCAGGTCTGTAAAGTCCCGTGATTTTTGAGACAGGGTGTTTTCGACATAGCATAGCCCAACATGGCAACTCAACGGCTCAGCGATAAGGACGAGGTTTTGCGATATGCGACGGCATGGACGCCACATCGCTGAGTTTTGGGCTGCTAGGAAAGCTCTCGCGATCCTAGTACTCGGATTATTTTGGATTAGCGGTATCGCGAGAGCCGAGCCACCTGTTTCCGCACCACTCCAGAATCCGTTCGCATCGGATTTTGATCACCTGGAGCAAACCCTTCAGTCGGTCATCGAGGAGAACAATCGATTGTCAGCTGAGGTCCAAGCACTCAAGGAGCAATCGCCCAAGGAGCAAGATCCCCTTTCGCTCTTGGCATACCCAGATACAAGCGACCGGAGCGATTCCTCTGCCGGCTTGCAAGCGGATTCGTTGCTGCTATCGTCCGCTGAGTATCTGGCGATGTACGACAACGGAATCGTGATTCGCCCCAAGAGTTTTGACAAGTCTCCCTTCTCATTAAAGATCAATCATCAGAATACGTTCCGCTATACGGGATTCCTTAGAGACGAATCATCCTGGATCGACAGTTCAGGGAATACCAATCCGATTTTTAACAGCACCAACTTTGCGGTTCCCCGCGGCAGGTTAATCTTCTCCGGAAAAACTCTTCTGCCAGAGCTCTCGTACCTACTTAACATCGACTATAACACCGTCAACAACAACCCGATTGGGTTCCGGGCCTTTGCCCTTAGCTACCAATTTAGCCGCGGGCTAGAAGCCCATGTTGGGCAGAACAAAGTGCCTGGATCTCGCGAATGGCTTCATAGTTCTTTTGACGCCCAAGAGGGGCCCGACCGTTCCATGGCGACAACTTTTTTCCGCCCCAGTTTGAGCCAAGGAATCTGGTTCACGGGTGAACCATTGGATGGGCTCAAATACCATGCCATGATTTCGAACGGATTCAACACGCTGAATTTAAATACCCGAGAGCTCAATAATCGGTTTTGCGGTTCGGAGTCGGTTTGGTGGGAGCCATGGGGTGACTTTGGTCGAGGTTACTCCGATATCGAATGCCATAGGGAAGCCGTGGTGCGATTGGGCAGTAGTGTCACCTACACCCTGGAGCAGGGAAGCCAAGATAGCCTGTATCCAGAAAACACATCGGTGCGACTCTCAGACGGGACGCTGATCACGCAGCTTGGGGCACTAGAACCCGGAGTGATGCTACAGGAATTCCAACTATCACTCATGGCAATCGATGTTGCGTTTAAATATCGCGGGCTCAGCCTATCAACGGAGATTTATCGTCAAGGATTAAATTCTTTAGTCGCCGACGGTCCGCTTCCTGTGAGCACTCTAGAAACATACGGTGGCGTAGTCCAAGGTGGATATTTTATTGTTCCGCAGAAAGTCGAGCTGTATTCGCGAAACTCGTTTGTCACTGGCAAATACGGTTCAGGAACCGAGCTTGCGGGGGGCCTCAACTGGTTTGTACTCAAGGGAAAAAGCAACTTACGTTACACCTTCGATACAGCTTGGTTAGAGAGTTCTCCGGCCGATCAAAATCGCACTGGCTTTTTGTCGGGTCAATCAGGATTGTTATTACGGACTCAGATCACTTCCTCGTTCTAGAACCCAACGTCCCTTGTTAGGGCGACCAGTTCACGGACAGACTCTTTAACGAGCCGCCACCGCCTGGCCAGCGAACCCCTCCGCCTCTTCCGCTGTTACGCCGGAGTTCGAATCCGCTCCGAGCTTCGCGTCGGCCGCCGCAAGAGTCTCATGGGTAGCTTGCTCAGAGTCTTGCGCGGCGAACTCCTCGCCGGATCGCCCGTCCTGCGTTAAGAACCTGCTCAGGTTGTATTCGGCCTTGGCCAAGTCACTTTTATATCGGGAAACGTCGGGGTGAGCGTCGGCCAGCTTTTGCCGTAGCTTCATGGCCTGCCTGAAAGCCGCAACCGCTGGACCGACTGGCCCATCTGCTCCTGCATGATGCCTATGCTGGTATAGCTGCTGGCTAGATCGCTCTGGTTGATGGTCACATTCGGGTTGTCGTTTGCCAGCTTCTGCCTTAAGTCCCTGGCCCTCTCGAACACTCGCAGCGCTTCCTATGTGTCCCCAATGGCTAATATTGTCGCTGCCGGTGTTCTTAAAGCCAAATTGCAGTACGAAGCAACCGATCCAGTAAATACCTACAAACACAATTGCAGTAAATGTTTCTAAAAGAGCGATCGGTAATTCATACATTCCATCCAACATCGGTTACTCTACGTTTCTCGGCTGCGTGGTCAGGACCCGAATCACGGTCAATTGTACCAGAACGTTTTGAGTATCGAAGCGATTCTTTTGTCTAGCTCCAGAAGGATGTGCAATTTCCGTTGAATTGGTTGAGACCCTCTGATTCCCGGAGGATCCCTTTTACCAAAACACGGTGAAAAGAACTGTCTTACCAGACTGTTTCAAAATCAATTTCGACATCGCTTACGAAAGTCCAACGAATCACCTTGGCCTGAGCTGCAAGAAGATACATTCCGTCGCGAAGTATCCATTGTTCGACTTGTTGCTCCAAGGGGGCAACGATCCAGTATTCGACCACACCCGATCGTTCGTACAAATCTTTCTTGATGGTCATGTCATTTCATGATGCCGAGTGCTGGGCGAGGGATTCACAAAATGTTCTCCATGAATGATCTCGTGCCGAAGCCCATCCTCGGGTGATTTCGCATAGTCTTCATGGAGCCTCATGAGGCCCTTGGGAAGAATGTGACTCTTGATTCTTCCTGTTCTCCGATAAATTCAACGTTTAGTCCAGAAGAAGCACCATACAGCAATAGCGAAAGTGGCTCTTCCATTTTCGCTTCGCATCGTCTTGACGGCTAGTTTCTCAATTACTTTTTCGAATCGCGACGAGCCTGATTGCGTTTCCCTGTTGCACTCGCGTGTGCTCGAATTGGTTTTACTCCCCCCTTGGCTATTGCCGAAGACTTTGCAGCCGCTCGCACGCGAACACCGCTTTCGGTCGCGACTGAGCTTGCGGTTTTTCTCTTCTTGGCGAGCAACTTCGGGGTGGTTGTTTGGCTAGTAGATGGATTTGAGATCGCCGTCGTCGTGTCAGCTGTCTTGATTGCCGAACGAACGATGGAGGGTCACCGATGGATGTTCGCCGAAAAGTTGGCGGTACTTCGCTGCGAACCGGCCGAAATCAAAAAAACCATTCTCGGCGGCAGCCATCGCAACGGTGGATTCACCAGGATCACTGCTCTGCAAACTCTTTCGGGCTTGATGAAGACGATAATTGATCAAGAATGCTTGCGGGCTGATGTCGAACTGATCGCGAAAAGCATACTCCAGCGTTCTCTCGCTC
>JBKDKR010000033.1:0-3379 GCA_046344995.1 Pirellula sp. | reverse complement strand
AGTGATAAAGCGACTGGAACGCATCTCGCAACGAGCGGAAGGCCACCCAGAAGAGAAGTTCAATAATCTGCTAACGCTGATTTCACTGGACATGCTCGACATGGCTTTCTCAAGGCTCAAGAGCGATAAGTCCCCCGGTATTGATGGCCAATCGGTCGGAGACTACGGTGCGAACTTGGAGGGAAACCTTCAAGACTTGCTCCAGCGGCTTCATCGAGGCAGCTATCGCCCCAAGCCTAGTCTTCGCAAGGAGATTCCGAAAGAGAATGGTAAGGTAAGACCGCTAGGAATGGCCTGTGTGGAAGACAAGATTGTCCAAAGGACGCTTGTCATGATCCTGGAACGGATCTACGAAGTTGACTTTTATGACAACTCGTATGGTTATCGACCAGACAAGTCATGCCACCAATCATTAGGGGAGCTGGGTAAAGTGATTGCCACGCGGCGAGTGAACTGGATCAGCGACGCAGATATTCAAGGATTTTTCGACAACGTTGATCATCAACACCTTATGGTGTTTTTGTCCCAACGAATCGCAGATCCTAGACTGCTGAAACTGATAAAGAAGTTCCTAGACGCAGGAATCATGATCGATGGTCGTTTCCAAGAGACCGATGAAGGCATAGCGCAAGGTTCTGGACTAAGTCCTTTGCTCGCGAACGTGTATCTACACTACGTACTAGACCAATGGTTTGACGAAGTGGTCAAGAAGCATGTCAAAGGCGAAGCTTACTTGTTCCGTTTTGCGGATGATTTCATTTGTTGCTTCCAATACGCTGATGACGCGAAGCGTTATCAGTCAACATTGGGCAAACGCCTAGGGAAGTTCGGTTTGAGTTTAGCTCCCGAGAAGACGAAACTGATTCGATTTGGTCGCTTTGCAGCTCGCGATTCCCGCGAGATGGGCGAAGGAGCCCCGAAGACGTTCGATTTTCTAGGTTTCACTCATTATTGCGGCCTTAGCCGCGCAGGTAAATTCAAACTGAAGAGGAAAACATCGAAGAAGAAATTCCGAGCTAAACTTCAAGCGATGACCGCATGGCTTAAGCAACATTTGACGACTCCGGCAGCTATTGTCTGGGACAAGGTCCAGTTGAAGCTACGCGGCCACTATCAATACTATGGCATCAATGACAATTGGTCCTGGTTGATGAAGTTTAGGACGGCCACGAAGAGCTTACTGTTTCGTTGGCTGCGTCGCCGCAGTCAAACGGGTAAGCAAGCGTGGACATGGGAGAGCTTCTACAGATGGCTGGAGATCAAACCGTTGATCAATCCGGTGAAGTTAACAGATTTGATCGCTGCGTATTGCTAAGAGAGTAGTAAAGAGTTAAGATTGTTGAGGCAGGTGATAGCTGGGAGCCGTATGCGTTAACTGCGCACGTACGGTTCTGAGAGGGTGCGGAGTATCAATTTGTGAGGAAGGGACAGTGCGGCACTACTGTTGATTTGGTAGCATAACTATGGGCACAAACAACAACCTCAACAAAGAGACTCTAAACTACTCGCCCGAAGCGGGCGATCGGCCGCTTCCTGATGGAAAAAATACTTGCGCCCGCTCGGTCATCGGGTGCGTTATCGCTTTCAACTCCTGACGACATACCTGATGGTCGAATCAAGCGTCAACTTTACACTCGCTGACCCAAGTCGCTTCGGGATGCTGCAGCGGGTGTTTCACGCACTCCGGGATGCAAAGAACGATGGCGCAATCGAAGCTGATGACGAATCGTGGCGATCGTATTTCGACGACGATGCTCTATCACACTTTTGGAACCCAACTCCAGAGGAACTGGCCGACTGGACTCGACGTTGGCAGGCAACGCCTGTGGAGAAGCGATTCACCGATCCGACGCTAGAGACGCCGTGGGATTTTGGATCAATGATTGAGGCGTTTCACAATGGAGAATACAATTTGTTGCGGGTGACTCGCGTATCAGAGAACGCCGGGGCACTGCAATTCGAGGCTCTCGCGTATCCTTACGGCGGCACGGGCTGCATGCGTGCGTTGGTTGAGTGTTTCGGCGGAATCGTCACTGGAGAGATCGACACCTGATCAACTCGCGATAACAATGCGGTGAACGGGAGCCGCCAATGACGCGGGCTTTGAAATTATAGGTTTTTGGCGGCGGCCTCGTTACCGCGGTCGTTCGCCAAATGCGCTGGATATCGGGACAGTAATGTAAAATGAAACCAATACTTACGAGCCAAGTGCGTCCCATGGAATCGTCAACGTTCCACGAAGGAAGCTATCCGGGTTCTTTCGTGGAGTTCGCAATGGCTCCTTTTGGTCTCTTCCGGTTTTTGTCGTGCTTTCGATTTTCATTTCGAATTACGGTCGAAAGCCGCACTGTGTCGCGAGAATCAAGGGACTTTGAGCCGTTTCTGCCCAGAGGGTTTTCAGACTCAAGAAACCTTACGAAGCTAACCAATCCTGGTCATTTGGTATACTGATCTCCTAGAGAGACCTATCTCGCACAGGGGACTTAAACCCCACAAACCAATGCCCATGACGGGCGTACCATTGCGATCGACTTCATCCAATTTCCCTTCCTCGCCCTCGGTCATCGCGGGCGTTCCCTTACAAAGCGCCAAATGAGTTTGCGAGTCAAAGTAGTTGTCATTACGCTTCTCGTGATCGTGTTTGTGGTCGGAGCACTGACTTCTCCTTGGTTGATTTACTACTACCGCGAGTCGCAATTCAATTCCGCTCGCTATCTGGTCGAATCCAATGGTGGAGGCCTGTCGTTTGGTATGGTTGACGGTGAATATTTCCTCGATCTTTCTAACGCGACAGATCAAACTATTGATCAATTGTTACCATCACTCCTGAACTTACCAACGGGCTTTACATTTATAGGTCCTGGTGAGGATCGCGAGTTCTGGTTGACCGTAAATGATGCCTCAATATCTGATAGTAGACTCGCGAAACTCTGCGAACTGCACCTGTGTCACATTTGCTTGCAGAATTGTCAAAACCTAACGGATGCTTCGGCGATTCAACTCTCAAAATTGGCTCACACATATGTCTCGATTGGCGAAGGGGTACCTTTTTCCGATGACGCTATTAGACGCTTACAGTCCTCCCTGCAATACCGGTGCGACGTTTACCCCAAGCGGGCGGAATAAGCCAGGGAAATCGGGTAGGGATGCCCGTTTCCGGTTACGCTCCCCACACCAACTAACACTCACCCCTCCACCATCACCTTCGCCACACCAGCCGCCTTGGCAAAATCATCCCCGGTGACCAGCAGGTAACTCTGCTGGACGATCCGTGGCGAGTTGCCAAGCCAAGAGCAGACCACGTGCAGTGGGAACTCGCGCTGGAGTAATCGTGTCATTTCGGCAGGAAGGTTTGCGTTTTTCCAACTCGGTTCTGTTG
>JBKDKR010000032.1:0-10731 GCA_046344995.1 Pirellula sp. | reverse complement strand
ACCCACAAAAACATCTGGAAAACATCGAAACATCCGAATGATGCCCTCTCCATTAGCCTTTTGAAGCCCGTGCTGCGTCGTCTAGTGCGCTGCCTTGGTACCTGGTGGTCGTCCTGTGAGTCGCCTGAAGACCCTCGCTTTTCCCAGGAAACCACACTGTTTTCAGCAGGGGTGGTAGGATTCGAACTAGTGACTTGTTGTTTTGAAGTGCGGGGGCGGTGAGAATAGGCCGAAGCAACAGCCCTCCTAGATTTTCCCAAACTGCGTCACGCTTGATACGGCGGATTCCCCTCTCAAAAGAACCGATTCACGAGCACTTGATCCATCATGAAAACGAAAATTCTTATTTATGGAGTGCTTGGATACACAGGCGGTCTTTTCTTAAAGCATGCGCTCGAGAAAAATTTACCTATCGTGCTCGGAGCGAGGGAAGCAGGATTGAAACAAGTAGCCGAGACTCTTGGAATGGAATACCGAGTCTTTGACATAGACGATCCACAGACTATCGCTCCCAACTTGTCCGACTTGAAGGCTATCGTCAATTTGGCCAATATCGATTACGGCGTGAACAAACACCTGATCGACGCATGCATTCAAGCGAAAATACATTATGTAGACCTCGCAGCGGAATGCCCCGACGTCATGGAGGTTTTCAAACTCCACCATACGGCCCTCGCCAATGGCGTGATGCTAATGCCAGGGGCTGGATTCAATCTAGTTACGACCGACGTAGCTGGGATGATCGCGTCAAAACTATTGGATGATCCAACGGAATTGGCACTAGGGTTCGCTACGTTCGGCAACGCCTCGAGAGGAACAATCAGATCGGTACTCAGAATGGCAACTGAAACGGGCTATTCAAGAATCAAGGGTGAGCTCGTCGAATCCCAATCGGCTTCACGGGAACACATCTTCCGCGCTGATGGGAAAGAATACCGCTTGATCAATAACTCGCTCATGGGGGACGTCATCACCAGTTTCTTCAGCACAAACATCCAAAACATTACCGCTTACTCTTACTATCCCTGGATACTGGTACAGTTCATGAAGGGGCGCATGAATTGGTTGAGGAAACTCCTCATTCAGTATTCCCACTGGTTCTTTCCACTAGGACCGTCCAGCGATGAACTCAGGAAACAGCACACCTATTCATGGGCTCAAGTTAGAAACAATCAAAACCAAAAAATGACGGTTCTTATCAAGGGGCCCCAGGCATACCTTTTCACTGTGAAGGCGATTGGAAGTGTTGTAAGTGAGATTTCCCGCAACAACACCAACCCGGGGTTTACACCACCTTCATTTTACGGACGCAATTTGCTTGACAGGATCGAAGGCGTGCAGATAACCGTCTTGAATGAGTAGATCGTAGCGCATGCTTCGCAAACATTTCGCATCGCGCATCCCAAATCGAGTCGTCTTTCGCGTCGCGCTGCGTCGTTAAAGCACCGGGGGGGTTGCATGTACCAGTCTGGTATCATCCACGCCGGTGGAGGCGGTAGGATCCGAACGATCTGAGTAATTTTTTGAAGCGAGGGAATCTTGCGAATTCGCCAAAACAGCCCGTCACACGCTCGTAGGCTCTTGGGAAACCAAGGTCCTGGCCCGATCGACGTTGATTGCCATCTGCTTATTCCGGCACCCGTTCGATAGCGAAACGATGCATGGGTGGCACGAATAAGTCGTTCAAGTCGACTCGGTGCCGAAAGTCGTAATTCTTCTTGGCACACGTTAAACATAATGTCGTTTTCGTGCCACGATTTAAATCATTGCCCTGGCACCAAAGCGACATTTCTTCAATCACCTAAGACTAGTTACGGACGTATCGCGTGCATTCCTCCAAATCATTCGGATATTGCGGCCGTATTTCGAACCGTCTACTAAACATTGTCTTCGGATACCAGACGGTGCATAATAGGTTCGATAACTTCCCTTTTTTTCACAAGGATCTAGTGTCTGCCGCGAACTGGTACGATCGACACAAGGCTGTGTTTGGGAATGGAATTCCTTGCATGCGTCAAAGTATAACATTGTTTTGGAAAATCATTTCAGTCCAACGACAAAAAACAGATGAAGAAGCTCAATAAGATTATCCTGGCTATGGTCGCATTGTTCCTTGTTATCTCGGTAACAGCTTGGTTCGTGAATCGCCCAAAGCGGATAACCGAGGAGTTTGTTGGGCATCTCTCTCATGAGAGATACGAGGAGGCGGCGCAGATGCTTCAGGCTCCCAGCGATATCAAAGAGGTGTCAGTGGGGGATATGGTTCTGGTAGACCGTACCGGGAATTCGACGACGGTACCGGTAGAAAGGTTGCCTTTTTTTGTGGGGGGTGGAGAGCCGGATGGCCCCGGTCATTTCGCGATGACCGCACTCCAAAACCGAACCAAAGGAGATTTGAATCGGCCAGCGGTAATCGTCTACCTAAGCATTGAAAATGGTAAGGTACATATCGAGCGCGTGGACGCGTCATGAACAGTCGTCGTCTTATACGGAATCACGGGTTCATGCGACCCAAGCATCGTTTCGCTCGCGAGCGGCATAATTGAAGTTTTGTACCTGCCACCACCGCTGACGGAGTGATCCACCTATTGGTTTCTTGGGTTCTGCGGAGCCGAGTCTGTCTGCTACTGTTTCGCCGGCTTTGGATAGAGTACCATACTAGCACGGTCTTTATCTTGCTCCCTCATGAGGACAATCATGCAACATGTTCCCTTCAGCCGACGCGAAGCACTGCAAATCGGTGCCGTGGGAATACTTGGGTTGGGCAGCAACCATCTAACCGCTCTTCAAGAAGCTCATGCCGCGAATGGCACGGCACCCGCGCGAAAAGCAAAGTCCTGCATCTTCATTTTCCTGTCAGGCGGATTATCGCAGCACGAGAGCTTTGACATGAAGCCCGATGCCCCCCAGGAAATACGCGGGGAGTTTCGACCTATTGCAACACGCACACCTGGTTTGCAGATCTGCGAACACTTGCCCCTTTTGGCCGAACGCAGTCATCTCTGGTCGTTGTGCCGTTCGTTGACCCACCCGTCGAATGATCACTCCGCCGGTCACCACATCATGCTCACCGGTCAATCTGCGCTCCCGGTGGGATTTAATCCGAACTCGGCCAGCCGATCGGATTTCCCCTCTATTGCATCGAAGATTGGCCGAGCACTGTCTGCTGCACACGGGCCGGTGAATAACTTGCCACCCGCGATCGTTCTTCCGGAGCGTTTAATCCACAACACAGCGCGTACACTCCCTGGACAGCATGCGGGTGCCATGGGCCCAAATCATGATCCGTGGTTCATCGACGCCTCTCCATTTCATGCGACCTCTTACGGAGCGTTCCCTAACTTCGCATTCGATCATCAGCAAAGGGGCAATGTAGATCAAAGAGTTTTCCAAGCTCCTCAGCTATCCGTTCCGCATTCGCTCGGTATGTCCAGAATTCATGAGAGAATGGAGCTCCTTCATAAACTCAATATGCAGCGCCGCAATCTTGATAACGCCGCTACTGTCCATCCCTTTGACCATCACCGTCAATCCGCTGTTACGCTGATGGTCAACCCGAAAGTCCATGCAGCGCTCGATGTAACGCGCGCCGATGACCGCGAACAAGAACGTTATGGCAAGAATTCCTTTGGATGGTCATTGCTTATGGCTCGCCGATTGGTCGATGCGGGTGTCCCGCTAATTCAAGTTAATCTGGGAAATAATGAAACATGGGACACGCATGGCAATGCCTTTCCCCATCTCAAGGATCGCCTGTTGCCTCCCACCGATCGCGCGGTTTCCGCGCTCCTGGATGATCTCCATGCATCGGGACAACTCGATGAAACGTTAATCGTTATGGCCGGCGAGTTTGGTCGCACTCCCAAGATCACATTGCTCGCGCAGCACTACCGGCTCCCTGGTAGAGATCATTGGGGGGCGTGTCAGTCAGTCTTCTTTGCCGGTGGAGGCATCCGACCGGGGACCGTCATCGGGCAATCGGATGCGAAAGGGGAATACCCCACCGAAATGCCTGTTAAGCCCGAGAATTTCGCTGCCACCTTGTACCATCTCCTCGGAATTCCCAACGAAGCAGTATGGCATGACGCACTGGATCGGCCCCATACGATTTATCATGGAGAACCGATCGCCGGGTTAGTCTAGACCTTGAGTAAGCCACCCCACCACTCAAATTGTGCATCGAGGTCATTAATGACGACCAGTGCATCGAGTGGATTGGTCGAACCGACTAAATCCGAGCCCTCAGACACCATGAAGTTGTCGACCACTACATCCCCCCCCTAACCTGCCTTGATTCCAGGGATGTTTTACCGATCTAGGAGCGGGTCTATGAAATGCATCACGAGGCGCCCGAGGAGTTCATCATGCCCAATTCGGTCAAGCCGAGGTGAGTTGCGCTCTCATTATCGCGGCCCCATAATGTGTCCAAAAATCTGCGTTTGCTCCGAACCTATGCCGGGAGGCAACGGTCTTTATCGTCGCCGCTCTGCGCACTCTTAGTAAATCTCAGACGAAAACGATGATCTTCTTCGACAAATACGCCGATGTGCCCAAAGAAATGATTAAGCAATTCGTGACCGAACAGCAGCAGCGACTGATGCAGCATTATCAGCCGGATGGTGGTTACGAAGCATTGAACGCCCAACACGCTATGTATCACGGCTCGCTCAACATGATCGCAGCAATGACTCTGACGATTCGCCAATGCAATTCGAGCTGCCGACGCTCTGCAATGGACTCTGGACTATGAAACGTCCAAGTAACGCTGCATCCGGATCCTCGCCAATCGTTTGACAACACATCCTTTAACACTTCCAAGAGATTGCTACATTGAACATCCACGGTATCCCCTTTGGCGTTACGGACTGGTCGACCGTCCCCAAGACTGAGCATCCCGGGGAGACGGGAATAGCGACCTGGAAGACATGCCAATTCGGCCCGATTCGCGTCCGGATGGTCGAGTACACGCCGAACTATCTCGCGGACCATTGGTGTGACAAAGGGCACATTCTGCTGTGCATCGAGGGGGAACTGCTAACGGAGCTTCAAGACGGACGTGTCTACACACTTAGACCCGGCATGAGTTACCAAGTATCGGATAAAGGTGAACCCCATCGATCTAGGACAGTCACGGGTGCAAAGTTATTCATCGTCGACTGAGAAAAACGCAGATTGTTTGTTTCGATCGAAAGGATCCAGCTCGATGCACTCTGATTTCGAACTCACTCGAGACGACCACTTGATTTCGTGCGACACCAGCAAACTCGATTTGGCAGTCGTCCATGGTTTTCTGTCGACATCGTATTGGTCATGTGGAATGCCACTCGACGTCTTGCGTCGCGCTATCGAGGGGTCTCTATGCTTCGGACTTTATCGCGGCCACGCTCAGGTTGGCTTTGCACGTGTCATCACGGATAAGGCGACCTTTGCTTATCTTTGTGACGTTTTCGTCCTCGAGGCATATCGTGGGAAAGGATTGGGGCGTTGGTTAATGGATGCGATCGTCAGCCACCCGGACCTACAGGGATTACGGCGTTTCGTACTTGTCACGCGCGATGCGCATGGACTGTATGAACAATTCGGGTTTCGTCCGCTGGCGCGGCCGGAAGGGTACATGGAATGGCATCGGCCCAACATTTACACCCAATGAGTTGATTCTAAGTCGACACACTATGTTACCCCGTGCGATGCCTGGGCACGAATGAAGAATTAAGCCACCTTGCGAAAATCGTTTGAGAGTTTCAAATCCTTTTGCGGACACAACTTGACCAAGATGATGCGTCCTGACAGACTGCCTTTATTCCGAATTGCATCCATCGTTGGAGTGCTTACGGCACCCCTTGCGGATTTCGTCTCTTGCACTTATCGAGCACTGGTTCTCATCCATGAAAAACGTTCAACGAATCCTTGGGATCGCTACGGCCATGACTCTTCATTTTGCATCCACGACGGTCGATGCACAGGAGTTGCCAACGACCGGCAGTATCGAAACCAGGTCCGGCAAACTCGAACTGGAGAACGGATATCCGAGTTCTGCCACGGTCGAAAAAGTATTTGACGACATAGACTACCAACGCGCCTGCCAAGCCTACCTATGGGCCTTGCCGCTAATGGCCATGCAGCAGTGGCAGAACGAGCACTTGACCAAGTTTGAAGCGGGCAAGTGCGACTACGTGGATTACCTAACGTTTCAAGACAAGCTCGGTCTGCTGACCGCGAATGCGACGACCCCTTACATCATGGCCTTTCCCAATCTTAAGGAGACAGGTCCGCTAGTTTTTGAAATTCCAGCTGGCCCAACGGCTGGTGGCTTCACCGACTTTTGGCAACGACCGATTACCGACTCCGGACAAACCGGACCTGACAAAGGTGCGGGAGGCAAGTACTTGATCCTCGGTCCCGATGATCCCGACATGAAGCCCGAGGGATATTACGTATTTCGCTCGCCGACCGTGAACATCTGGTCGGCTCATCGCGCGCTCGATCCGGATGTAACCAAGGCGCGCGCTCTGATTGATGGTTTGAAGATCTATCCCTACAGCCAACGCGGGAATCCACCAAAGACTCGCCATGTTTCACCAAACGGCCGCAAGTGGAGTGGAATGCAGCCTCGCGGTCTCGCTTATTGGGAGGGACTCGCCAAGATCATCAACGAGGAACCTGTCCACGAACGCGATCGCATGATGATGGGCATGCTGCAACCTCTGGGCATCGAAAAGGGCAAGCCGTTTTCTCCGACCGCGAGACAAACAAAGATTCTGGAAGAGGCTGCGTTGGCTGGAGAGTTGATGGCTCGCACCATCGCCTACGAGAAGCGGTTTGAAGGAGCAACCGTCTGGGCCGGAAAGCACTGGGACATCTCGCTTTTCTTAAAGGAGACCAATCAAGAAGCTCCGCACCACACGCAATTCGACGAACGTTCCTCTTGGTTCTATGAGGCGGTTGGCGTTTCAACGGGCATGATGGGACGGACCGTTGGATTCGGGCAACTCTATCTCGAAGCGGCCAAGGATAGTGAAGGCAACTGGCTCGACGGCAGCAAAACCTATCACCTCCGAGTTCCGAAAAATGCACCCGTCGCCCAGTTCTGGTCGGTCACTGTCTATGACAACGAAACCCGCTGCTTTGTCGATACCGGGGTTCAGCCAGACCGGTCTTCTCGCAACGATATCGTGAAGAATTCTGACGGCAGTGTAGACCTCTATTTTGGCCCCAGTGCTCCGAGTGGAAAACCAAAGAGCAATTGGATCCAAACGCTTCCGGGCAAAGGTTGGTTTTCCTACTTCCGGCTGTACGGCCCGACGCAAGCTTACTTCGATCGGTCATGGGTTCTGCCTGATATCGAGCCGATGAAGTAATCTGTATGTTGTTTTTGCCTCGCTGAGTCGGTCAAACGGCAGGCCGCTGTGCCTCCTTTAATCCCCGCGATATGTTCCACTTTCTAGAGCCGACATTATCCATGAATTACCTCCGTCATCTCCGTACACTGACTGCTGCATTGACAGCTTGCGCGAGCATCGCCTCCACGGCTCAGGCGCAAAGCTCCCGCTTCGATGAATTGGCGAACGCTCCGTTCACGGAGAATCGGCCTGGGAATGAAACCGCGCAGATGCTACGGGACGAATTGTTGTTCCAGCGCGCAACGCAAACTTATCTCTGGGCGATTCCCCTGATCAATACGCTCGGAATGAAGACCGGTTCCGAGAACGCTTTCGGTGCAGGCTACAACGTCTTGCCAATTTGGAAGAAGAGACTCGATGCGAAAACCTTGGTGACCACACCCAACTCCGATGTGATCTATGCTATGAGCTATGTTGACCTCGGAAAGGATGGTCCGCTCGTATTTGAGGCTCCTCCGATGCTGCAAGGTATTTTGCTCGATTTTTGGCAGCGGCCGATTCCCGTCGATGGTGGCAAATTCCAAGGAGACGTCGGCCTGCCGGGCCCAGATGCTGGCAAGGGTGGCAAGTTCCTCCTCCTTCCACCGGGCTATGCGGGAACCGTTCCTGAAGATTACTACGTTTACCGCTCCGGGACTAACAACGTTTTCATTTTTCTTCGCGGGTTTTATCAGGACCCGAAGAATTTGAAGCCTGCGGTCGAACTAATTGAGCAAGCGAAGATCTATCCATTAAATGGTAAAGCGACAGCCAACCCGATGGTGTTTCCCGATGCATCGGGAGTGCCGGTGAATATGTTGCCCGTTGCCGACGGTCGCGCTTTCGATCAACTCAAAGAACTTGTGGACTCGGAGGGAACCAATCTCGCCGAGTCGGATTCATTGGGGATGTTGGCTTCGATCGGTATCGTCAAGGGCCAGCCCTTCGCGCCTGATGCGGGGACGCGAGAGATTCTTGATCGGGCAGCTAGGACCGCCTACAAGATCAGCCGCGTCGTTGGTTTCGAGGAGGTGTTGAACAAGGGCTCTCTCAAAATTTATCCAGACCGGTGTTGGATCAATCCCCTTGATAACGTAACGCCACCAAGCCCTAGCAATTCGTTAGATCTATCTTGGAGGAATGTCGCGGGCGGATACCTCGACCTCGATGCACGCATTTGGTTCTTCACGAACTACTACTCGGTAAGCCCCGGCATGCTCTCGAAAATCCCTGGTAAAGGTGCGGCATATATGATTGCGTTTACCGACGGAGACGGTGTGCCGCTGTCTGGAGGGGCTCGCTATCGCTTAAAACTTCCTGCCAATATTCCGGCCGCGAACTTTTGGTCGGTCACACTGTACGAGGCGGAAAACGCTTCGGGGCTTGCCAATGGCCAGCCGTTTCCTTCACTCGGCTCCCGAGACAAACCATCGCAAAACGACGATGGCAGCACGGACCTATACTTTGGTCCCCAAGCACCTGAGGGTAAACGCTCCAATTGGTTGGCGACGGTACCAGGAAAGGGTTACTTTGCCATTATCAGGCTTTACGGTCCGACCGAGTCCGCCATTGAGAAAAGCTGGAAACCTGGGGATTTGCAAAAAATCAAGTAAGCTGGACAGTCGGTCATTCAAAACTTGTTCCCTGCACCGTCACCTTCGCCACGCCAGCTGCCTTAGCAAAATCATCCTCGGTGACCAGCAAGTAGCTCTGCTGCGCGATCCGTGGTGAGTCGCCAAGCCAACTGCAAACCACATGCAAGGGAAACTCGCGTTGCGGTTCTGTTCGTCTGCTGGCCCTCATCGAATCGAACAATCTTGGCCAACCGGGATTAGGCCGAAATAGTCTATCAACCCTGCAATTAATTGATAGGCTCACAAGCGTCTGGTATCATTGAGCGTCGGGACGATACAAGCATGAGTGATAGGCTGCAATGGTTCAACCCGTCAGGGTGGCTGATCCAACCAGGAACTTTTTTGGCGGCGTGGAGGGGACATGCGCGAGGGTATCGAAATAGCACCAGGAAAGGTGTTACGTGTGTTGCCTGCGATTGAGGCATGTGCGTTGGCAGATGCCTGGCTTGAGGTGTTTGCCAGGAACAGGCAGGGGGCAAATACCAAAGCGTATCTCTGGCATACCTTCAGCGCTAATCGCTACCCCTCCGCTATGGGAAAAGAGGCGTTGGCGCAGTACGAGCTTCATATTGCGAGCCAGTACATTGTGCTTTCAAACGACAGAGATGTGGCTTTTGTAACGGACCAACGCCCTACGAATTGCTACTTGTCCGACTGGTATGTGTTTCCCGAGAACTTTGCATGGACCATGGCCTTCACCCATGAAGACGGTTGGCTAGGCCCGTACTTCGCTCGCCATGAGAGGTTTTCTGAACTCAATCCAGAGAACGAAATGAAGATCCGTAAAGCCCGTGAGGCCGAGGTGGCGAGGTTAAAAGGTTGGCGGTGAGTTGCCGTTACGCTTTAAGGTCAGCCTACATGTTGCAATCCGACGGGAACCCCAATACAGGTTAGGCATCAGCTAAGACAGATGACAGTGATTGCTAATTTAGGAGCTATGCTCACGTTGTTTCTTGGATCCCTAGGATTGTTGTTTCCAAAACGAATCTGTCAATTCCTGGGGATCAACCCAGATGGCCCACTCGGAGTTTCGGAATTAAGAGCCACCTATGGAGGTTTCTTTTTATTTCTCGGAGCCGGATGTCTCTTCTCTCAATCGGAGGCAGCATTTCAAGTGGCTGGCACAGCATGGTGTGATGTCCTCCCAACGTAGCGACAGCGTTTCCGAGGGTGTCCGAAGCCCACCGTAGCGACTCAGCCCCAGGATCACTTGCCAAACCGGGGTTGGCATTCTTCATCCGCTTGTCGACCACTTCGCGCGGTACAAACTCGTTGACTTTGACGGTACTTCGCTGCGTTCGAACCTTGCAGAATGGGTTCTTGTCGATGATCTTTCAATCGACCGGTGTCCATTAGCAACAAGTTATCGTCCCAGTTTGGCGACTACTCGCCAGTCATCCCAAGTAGGTTCAAGGTCATGTAGTCCCTTCAGTGAAAAGGATCAACAGTAATCCTTTCGGCTGACTGATTTCGGTTGAAGAAACCTACCCAGATACAAGTGTCGGTAAGAACTAGATCACTTGGAGGAATCGTCATTGAGATTGCCAACCTCGGATTCTTCTAACTGACCCCAATTATCGATCATTTCGACTTGACCAGAAAGTTGCTTGAGTCGCATTCGACGGGCGTAGCGAATGTAATCGCGCATCGCCACTCGGATCGCTTCCATTGAATCACTCTGTTCAGTCAGATCACGTAGCTCGGCTAATTCCTGTTCT
>JBKDKR010000031.1:0-4301 GCA_046344995.1 Pirellula sp. | reverse complement strand
CTAAGCCTGGCAAGGGAAAGAGCGAGTCATAGTAGACCGCGACCCAAAGGCCAGATCAACAACACGTTGAACCGGATTCGCAGGAATACCTACTTTGCACGTGAACGTGTAACTCTGCGAACCGGTTAACGTAATCGTTATCGCAAAAAGATATATCGTGGACCGACACGCGGCTCTCAAACTTGCAAGCGACTACGTGCGGTGGATGTCTGCTAACAGTTCGGTGCCGTTGATACTATTTCCAGAGAATACCGAGTCGCACGATTTTGGATGGGTTGTCTACTACGGCAGTTCGGATCCAGATAATCCTGTAGTGGGTAATGCACCGTTAATCATCGACCGCAACACTGGACGCGTGCATGAAACTGGGACGTCAGGTCCGACTTCCGAGTATATTCGCAATTTTCGGCAAACCGGGGATCCACACGCTGGCTACGGAAACACTGTTGTGCTCGAACAACCAGGCGACGACGCACGTCGCATTGACGCAGTGGTGACGATTCGTGACTGCGCACATTTGTCTCTCGGCGACGCCAAGAAGATTCTCGAAAATTGTCTAGCGGGCAGAAAACCGTCGGTTGATTTGGGATCTATCGAAATGGCTGCGGAATTCACTAAACGACTGAGCGAGATGGGGTTCACGGTCCGCCGACTCACAGCGATGCGATAACCAAAAAATGCACCCGAGTTGCCGGTCGGGCGTTTTCTGAAGTCAAAGTCTCTCGGCGGCAACCGGGTGATTTTAACCGTTACGGCATGAAGTCATGATCACATTACTAATAGCTTTAATGTTGCTGCAGATTAATGCAGGCCCGACTCCTGAACAATTGGGCAAAGCACTCGCGGTACATCGCTACGGGATAGAGCCCGGTATGGGAACACCGGAGGCACTACCTTTTCCGACGGCTCGGTACTTGGCAATCGCGTCGCACCTGCAATCGCTCCCGGAGCGCGAACGTGTAACATGGCTTCGTATGGCTTCGGCTTCTACGCACCTTTGCGAGCCATCTGTATACATTGGACGAATGCTTATAACGGCTAAAGACAAACCACTTCGTGCTATCTATGCATACGTTGGTAGTCATGCGGCGGGCAAGGCGAGTGACTTATTTGCCGATGCTCCCATCGAAATCTACAATGGCGTACCGTTCCTCGTAGCTGATGATGCAGGAGGGACTGGACATCCCGAGTCTGCCAGCAATTACATTGAGTATTTGCTCGCGAACGGCAAATGGCGAGACATACAGTTCGTTCGCAAAACCAATCAAGAACTCACCGAAACTGCTACACTCTATCTCGAACATTTGCAGAATTCAGGATTCACACCAAGCGATCCTTTTATTCGATCCATCAACGATCAAGCAGATGTTCCACTAACGCCGCCACCAGAGAAAATGCCGTAACCAACCGATGCACCCAAGTTCGCGATCGGGCCTTATTCCAATGGATAGATCACTTCGCGAACTGGGTGATCGGTAACGTTCTCAAATTCAAAACCAGCATGCAGACGAGCTGAACAGCCGACTTTAAAACCGTAAACCACGCGGTCTACAATGCTCGATAACGACACGCTGTAACGGATCTGATGCAAGCCTTGCGATGGACTGCATTAGCGTTGCGTACTTGGAACGCTTGCCAATATTGCAGCGTGACACCATAGCTCGTAGAATGACGAGACAGAATTGAGACAGGGATCGAATGGCGATCCTTGACAACCCGAAATTAATTTGAGAACCAAGCATTGGACCGAAGGGCTCGATCATTCGGCCCTGACTTGTGTCGAGATACCCCCTCGCCCATCGGTCAATGCGGTCGTTCTCAAATCTAAAATCCAGCATTCAAACGGACGGCAGAGCCGACATTAAAACCGTCATCCAGACTGTCTCCAGTGCTCGATGACGACATGCTGTAACGGATCTGATGCGAGCCTTGCGATAGACTCGATTGAGAATGATTGCTAGGAACGCGTGACATGATTGCAGCGCGACAACAGAGCTCGTAGAATGACGAGACAGAATTGAGACAGGGATCGAATGGCGATCCTTGACAACCCGAAATTAAATTGAGAACCAAGCATTGGACCGAAGGGCTCGATTCCTCGGTCCTGACTTGTGTCGAGATCACCCCTCGCCCATCGGTCAATGCGTCCGTTCGCCGACTGACTTATGCCATACTTAGGGCGTGTTGATATGCAACATCCTATCGAGCCACGCCTTGCTGCAAAGCTGCTTTGGGCACGCGACGACGGATGTCCGGTCGCACCCGCTACTGAGGATCTCGCAAACGAAATGGCATCGTTTGCACGGCGTCGCTTTGCATCATATTGCCGACGACATAAAACTGGTGACGGTTCCTTGGTTGCACGCGTGGAAGATCTTGCTCGTGGACTTGGCACAAAATTCGAGCGCGGAGGATGGCCGATGGTGGGCGCATTGATCGCAGACTACACTTGGCTTGCCGAACAACTCGTGCCAATTCTCGAAGACAATACTAATAACTGAATCGTAAACTCGCGAGTTCGGGTCGAACCACAACAAGGGCGGCGAACAATCGGATCCACCAAAGTCGGCGATCGGTGCGTTTTGGCAATGGACAGATCATCGCGCCGACTTGGTGATCCGAAACGTTACTTGGCAAAGAGTAGATGGAAATCGACGGTCTAATACTACCTCCTCTTTTGACTTCGATGATTTCAACAGGTCGGTGGCCATCTGCAAGCGATTCAATAAACAAGCAAAATCTTCAGCCTCTCATCCCGTCCGATCGCAATCGAAAACTTCGACGCATCTGTCTATACCCGCCACCTTTCCGAACGCTTGCAAACTCAACAAACGATGACTTCTATCGCACACATGGAGCCATTTGGCAGCTTAGGCCTGAGCTTGCAATTGAGATCGCTGACTTCGGAATTGGATCCGATACCCCGATACTTCTCTACTACGACAAAAGCAAAACTGAACCTGCTGTGATAAACTTGGATTGGCAAAACAGCCCTAACTCAAATTCCTGGGTCGTCATGGCGGATAGCTTCTCCGCATTCGTTGACCTGCTGGGGATCTAATGCTGGGCTGACAGATGCCAAGTAACAAAATGTTGGACCGAAGCCCCCGTCGGTCCGTTTCGAACTTTAGAGACCGTGTTGGCGGGGGCTAGGTCAACATGGTCGTTCTGCCTTGAGGAATCGTTCAATTGGACTTCGACGAAACTTACAACGTCACGTCGTCTCTGACGCAGAATGGTGGACGCAAACTCACGCTTAAATATCTCGACCAGTCGCAAACCTATTCTGGTATGCTCGAAGGCACGCCGAATCGAAAGTTCAACGACTGGGAGATTGAGAACGACTTGAAATATGCCGCAAAATACCGTTTCGCGATGGGAAGTCCCTATCTCATCGAACCAAAGCGGCGGGACTATTTCCGACAACCCGGTGATATGAACCATATTCGCGAACGAACATCACAATACCCCGCCGAATGGGGACGCGATCCAGAATGGTTACCCCTTATACGCTGCATTGGCTGCCTATTCTCGTCCTCAACTTCAAAGAATCCGATGAAAGATGTGTCCACTCTTACGGTTTTGTGGTACCAAAACGATTTCGCTTACCCAATCGAAAATGATATACTGACTGCGCTTCGGTCTATGGACTGGGATCGGCTGGCAGCTGACTTCGAGTACTGAAAAGGCAGCAGAACAATGCGATGCACCGAAGTCGCGGATCGGCCGTTTCCGAATAGTGAGTTTTTTGGCCGCGACATCGGTGATCGCGGGCGTTCTCAAATTTGAAATCCGTAAGACAGACGACGGCGGCGTCAAACGCAATTTATCGAGATACCGACAGGGATCGACAAAAACATGCTACCACGGATTTGATGCGGACCGTGCGATGGACTGGATTGACATTGGCAGCTGAGAACGATCGAAATGATTGCGGCGTGACTCCAGAACTCGTAGAATGATGAGATACAATCGTGCATGGATCGGACGGCGATCCAAGCCGAACCGAAAAAACATTTGAGAACAATGCGATCGGGATAGGGGCCCGGTTTCCCGGGCGCCCTCCCACACCACCTAGCATGCGGATCCGCACTAGGCGGTTCGTCTCTTGGGAGCAAGCTCTTTCCATGCCTTGAGTAAATTGAATAATCCTAAGTCACCTAACCATGCAACACTCATTCCCATCGAGAGAGCTAGGCTTCGTGACATGCGCCACGGGCCTTTGCGACTGTTGCCATGACTGATCGCTTCCTTCTTGGGAACGCCGAGTTCTGTGAGTTTCCGGATGCGTGTGCGTGGTA
>JBKDKR010000030.1:0-11330 GCA_046344995.1 Pirellula sp. | reverse complement strand
GCTGGAGGTACTCAATGCACTGGGTGCGATGCGCGATGACCTGATAATCGTCGGTGGATGGGTTCCGGACCTACTGTACCCGTCGAGCAATCACATGGGGTCGTTAGATGTCGACTTGGCAGTATCACCCAAGGCGATAGGTGGGAACGCGTATTCCTCGATCCGCGAGCGTTTAACGCAGCTCGGCTATACGATGCGGCAATCACCCGAGCGAACACGAAACGCCTAAGTCGTTACAAAAGACGGGTTATGCTGATGCATACTCAGAGACGCATTGCAGAGAGCGTTCGGGTCGGGGAGGGGTGAACCAAACGATCACGAAAGAATTCCCTTTACCACTTCGCCATGAACGTCGGTCAATCGATAATCGCGTCCTTGGAATCGATAAGTTAATCGTGTGTGGTCGAATCCGAGTTGATGCAGAATGGTTGCTTGCAAGTCATGAACGTGAACCTTGTCTTTGACAATGCTAAAGCCTAGTTCGTCGGTCTCGCCGTAGGAGATTCCGCCACGGATTCCGCCACCCGCCAAAATCATGGAATTGCAGTCTGGATAATGATCGCGTCCAAGTGTGTTACCGCCTGCAGTGCGACCCTCGCGGAATGGCGTACGTCCAAACTCGCCGCCCACCACGATTAATGTTTCGTCAAGCAGCCCGCGTTGCCGCAGTTCTTTAATGAGCGCCGAAATCGGCTTGTCCATCGTCCTGCACTTGTTGCTCAGTTCATCGCGAATATCTTCACCCGGCGATGTGCCATGGAAGTCCCACCCCCAATCGAACAGCTGAACGTATCGAACCCCTTGCTCGACCAATCGTCGCGCCAGAAGGCAATTATTGGCGAGGCTCGATGCGCCCGGCTTGGCCCCGTAGGACTCAAGCACGGTTGTCGGTTCCCTGTAAATATCCATGACTTCCGGGACAGACATTTGCATACGAAAGGCCAGTTCGTATTGCGCGATGCGCGTTGCGGTCTCGGGATGCCCCATTTCGTTAGCTTGCTTTTGATTCAGCTCGCTGATCGCGTCGAGAGTTAAACGTCGCATCTGACGATCCATACCCGGAGGGTCCGTCACATAGAGAACCGGATCGCCTTGCGATCGACATTGAACACCCTGATAAACGCTCGGCAAGAAGCCACTACCGAACGAATTCTTGCCACCATTTGGCTGAACTCCGCTGGAGATCAACACGACAAATCCTGGGAGATTTTCATTTTCCGATCCCAGACCATAAGTGACCCAAGAGCCAAGGGATGGACGGCCGGACCGAGGAGAACCGGTAAAGAGCAGAAGTTCTGCAGGAGCGTGATTGAACTGCTCGGTAAACATCGATTTGATTACGCAAAGCTCATCGGCGACACCGTGGAAGTTCGGCACTGCGTCGCTCATCCAAGTCCCGCCCGAACCATACTGAGCAAACTGATGCGGTGTTCCCAAAAGCTTCGGCACCCCGGAGGTAAAGGCGAACGTTCGCCCTTTTAGGAATGACTCCGGGCAATCCTCGCCCGTGCGTTTTACCAACTCCGGTTTGTAGTCGTACATGTCCAGATGGGGCGGAGATCCGGTCAAGTGAATATAGATTACTCGCTTGGCCTTTGCCGCAAAGTGAGGTTTGCGTGGAGCCAGTGGATTGATAACGCCCGAGGTCGCTTGCGTTGGATCCGCCGACGCCCCTTGACTGAGCATCGACGCAAGGGCGAGGGCTCCTATACCACCGATCGACTCCTTCAAGAAGTGACGTCGAGTCTGCCATGCGATGCGATCGATTCGGGGGTCATTCCAATTGGCCGTCATCGTAATCTCCTTCAAATTCGAATTCGTATCATTGTTCTTTCGTGATACTGAAGTCATGCCTGGGCACGGTGATTGGGATTATCGCCGCATCAAAAACTCATCTAGGTTCAAAATGGAGTTGGCGACCACCGTCCAAGCCGCCATTTCTGCGGGATCCATACCTTCTGGCAATGCACCCAACGGATCCGTCGCCATTTTGATCGCTGACTCAGGTTGCGACTTGAAAATCGCTACTGCCTTTTCATGCAGTTTCTGTAGGATCTGAATCTCGTCTGCGTCAATAGGCCGACACAAGGCCGCCTTCAAACCGCATTCGATCCGCCCTGTGTTGGAGTCGGCCGATTGGAACATACTCCTGCCGAGCGCTTGGGCCGCTTCGATGTAGACGGGGTCATTGAGCGTCACGAGCGCCTGAAGAGGCGTATTGGTACGACCGCGTCGAAGCGTGCAGACTTCCCGATTGGGCGCATCGAAGGCACTCATCGAAGGGTACGGGTTGGATCGACGCCATGTGGTGTAAATGCCTCGGCGGTAGCGATCGTCACCTGCGCTTGTAGCCCAGTCGGTGCTGGATCCAAACGCGGCAGATAAGCCGAGCGATGGTTGAGGTGGCTTTACTGGCGGGCCCTTCATCTTCGAGCTCAATAGGCCCGCGACCGCGAGAGCCTGATCCCGAATCGTTTCTGCTGGTAGACGGAATCGCGGCCCCCTCGCTAGCAATCGATTATCGGGATCCAATTGCACCTCGTTCTTCGAAAGCTTCGAAGATTGGCGATACGTCGCACTCATGAGCAACGTGCGGAGCAACTGCTTCACGTTCCAGCCTCCTTCGACGAACTCGACTGCTAGCCAGTCGAGCAATTCCAGATGACTTGGCAAGTCGCCTTGCGAGCCGAACTCCTCGGCGGTGGCAACAAGGCCAGTGCCGAAGAGTTGTTCCCAGTATCGATTGACTGTCACCCGGGCCGTCAATGGATTGTCCTTCGAAACGATCCATTGGGCCAACTCGAGTCGATTATTTACTTGCAGATTGCCTGTCTTAAACACGCCGGGGATACCTGGCGTCACCACGTCGCCTAAATCGAGATAGTTACCGCGATGTTGCAATTTCGTGACACGCTGCCGATCTTTAGTCCGCTCTCGGAGAATCGGCACGGTGGTGGTTGGTTTGAAGGAAGCCAACTCTACTCGAGTCGCTTCCAATCGTGTTCTTACGATGTCGAGTTCAGGGGCGATCGAGCGATAGAAGATTGCGAGGGCTGTTTTCTGCGAATCGGTTCGAACCTCTTCGGCCGTTTGCAGGATCGATTGCGTTTCCTTTCGAATATTGGCCCACTTGAGGGCCGTAGGTTCACCGGTCACCGATAAACGAAAACGGCCGATAACATGTTGAGTGTGTGGTGATTGATGACTTAACATAACTCGCAGCCGACTTCCCTCAGGAACATCGACGGGTTCGGATGCGACCAGGGTGACTCGGTGGTCGCGGCCCGCTCCACCTCCTACACCCCATCCTTTATTGGGATCAATTACTTTGCTGGCGAGATTGGCTGCAACATAATCCCCTTGCTGGAAATCAGCGACTGCAGCCGTGAAGGAGATGAGTCGCGAGCCATCGATTGCCCAGGCTAGATCAGGCTTAGACGTATTCTCGATCGTTTTTTCCCAGAGAATCTTTTTGTCCTGATCCAGTACTTGAACGCGAGCCCCTTTCAGTCGGTCGGAAATAGAAGCTCCCCCATCCGTTCGATTCCAAACTGTGATCTTGTCGATGACTTGGATCGATCCTAAATCGACCTCCCACCAAGGATCGGTGGCGTTGACATCGGAGTGCGTTACCGAGTTGGCATCGAAATAGTTTCCATTGGTGTTTCCATCGATCGCGCGCGAAGGCATACCGTCGAATGCAACGTTGCTTTGCGTTGCCGTTCCTTTCCGAGCGATGTTCTCTCCCTTAGCGAACACCTCGACCTCCGCTAGGGACAGGATTTTATTCGAACCCGGCAACTCGACACGCACATATCGCCCGCTGAGATTGGTTCCTGCCGGTGGCAACAACGTGGCCCGCAACTCGGTAAGGATGAAATTGCCATTGTTCCATCCGGGGCCTTTGTTTGGCAGGTTGTCGTCGGCGAAGGTTTCTAGCTGAATCGCTGCAAGCTTGGATATACCAGCGGTTCTTATATCGGCTAGATCCATATCGATGTGAAAAACATCTTTCCCTGCACCCGCAGCGCTGCGAATGATGTGCGTCGATGGATCGATCGACAACGTAACGCCAGCTTCACTGGTAGCGGAAACAATCGACGGAATCAGCCAGGAGGGGGGCTTTGCCAAGCTGTTTTCCCAAGCCTTCTGCGATGCTTCCAATTCGGGAGTCATCGTATCGAGAAGCCGAACATCGGCCGCAAATTGTGCGTTCAGTTCGGCGCGGCGTTTGAGTTGCTCCTCTGTCCAGGCTTCATAAAGCGGAGATTCATCACCACGGTCTGCATCTTCTGTGTTGTTAAAGATCGCAAAGGTCTGGAAATATTCCTGTTGACTGATCGGGTCATACTTGTGGCTGTGGCACTGAGCACACGCCATGGTCGTGCCCATCCAAACGGCGTACGTAGTATTCACGCGGTCGACGACTGCCACATTGCGGAACTCCTCGTCGTTGGTTCCCCCTTCGTTGTTGGTCAGCGTATTGCGATGAAAAGCGGTTGCAATCAGTTGCTCGGAAGAAGGATTGGGGAGCATGTCACCGGCTAGCTGTTCGATCGTAAATTGATCGAAGGGCAAATTGCGATTGAAAGCCCCGATCACATAGTCTCGATAAAGCCAAATCGTGCGTGCAGGATCGTCAGCATAGCCTGATGAGTCGGCATACCGCGCCATGTCGAGCCACATCCTTGCCCAATGCTCGCCATACGTTTCCTTGGCCAGAAAACGATCCACCATTTTCTCGTATGCGTCTGCGGATGAATCCTCGACGAATCGCTGGACATCATCTTGGGTTGGTGGCAATCCGGTTGCGTCCAATGCAACGCGACGAATGAGTGTATACCGATCCGCTTCCGGTTGTGGTGTCAGTCCTTCGCGACGCAAGCGTTCAAGAACAAAATGATCCAGGGGAACCCTGATCCATTGCTTTTCCTGATCGGATGCCACTTGAGGAAGGTCAGGTCGCTGCGGCACACGATAGGACCAATGGATTGCATACGGTGCGTTCTCGCGAACCCAGCGTTCCAGCAATGCAATTTCGGCATCGTTGAGCTTGGGTCCCGTTTCGGGAGGAGGCATGACACTAGCAGCATCTTGCGATTTGATCCGAGCAATCAATTCACTCTGCTCCGGTTTCCCGGGAACCACAGCGAAATGACCTCCCAGGTCCTCGGCGATTCCCTCAGGGGTGTCGAGTCTGAGGCCTGAAGTTCCACCCCCTTGGCGTTCATTTTCATCGGGACCATGACAGCGAAAGCATCGGTTGGAGAGGATAGGCCTGATATCACGGTTGAAGTCGAGAGTTGGTGAAGAAGGTGCTTCACCCGATGCTAAGGAAACGATCGCGACTGACAGGACCACCCCCAATAATTCACCGGCAAAAGTATCTAGCCGCAGCATAGCAAATTTAAGAGGTTAGGTAGGGATGGGCGAATCTCTGGTTTCTCACTACTCTCCAATATAGCAGGCAATAGCAGTTACGGCGACCTGCTTTCGCGAGGGAGAATGCTTTTGAGGTGCGTTGCATCCAACCATCGCTCATTTCGAAACACAGATATTGGAAAACGGAGAGCGACACTAAGGATGCTCGACCTGAAGAGTTGCCCGAGTTTTCCAAGAGATTTCCGACTGGCATTCACCGTACCGAGTTTCGCAGTTCTTGAAGCAATTGCTCGATAGCTATCTGCACGTGCTCTGCATTTGTAATCGATAGCTGGCTTGGTGGGATGAGAGAGATAGTACCATTCCCGCCACCTTTTGACCAAGTGTCGGTTTCGATAAAATCTTCAAGGAGTCCTTTAATGCGGTCGGCTGCATTATATCCGTCCCCATGAATACCCGAAATATCATGAGCAACCGTGATAGGGTGCTGATAGGCATAGCTTTTACTTCGAACTTTAATTACCGATTTATCTTTGAAGTAATACAGGTCTAACGGTAGCAGGACCAGCGTCAATACAGACTCAGCACGGACATTTTGCAGACTCAAAGTAATGTACTGATGTTCCGATAGGCTGGAAGCCGCTAGCTGTAGTGTGTCTAGCGAGATCCGTACATTAGATTTTTCGGCTATCTCTTGGATAGCCTCGTTTAGTGGGGTATCGGCAAAGGATACGCTGATCTCTTTGCTGAGGGGATTGCGGGCATCAAATCCAGTTTTTCGTACGATGGCCGGCGGAAGTGCTACGTCCTGCAACTTCTCAATCTCGCGATGGGCAGAAGGCGTTTGGTACATGACTAAGAAATCCGGACGAACCGGTGCAAGGTGGCCATCACCTTTCTCCCAACTTGTTTTGGCAACGTTCTCGAAAATAAACTTCACAATATTCCGGAAATCGAAATCCTTCACGAACCTCGCCTGCTTCACGAGGTATATGCGGGTACTCGAAACTAGATCTTTGTCCGCAGCAATCACCAACACTCCATGGAAGTTTGACCATTCTAATGAGAGCGGAGATAAGATCGAAGAAAGCGCCTCCTCAAGCGTTTCGTTAGTCGATTGGTAAGTTATTTCCGTGTGAGCCCACATAGGGTTTCTGTCCCGTTTTGGATTGATTAGAAACGCGAAATTGATCGAATGCTGTTCGCTTATTTTCCTTATACATGTGCTTAATGTTTCATTGGCAAAGGAAACATTTGCGGGTCTTGCGAGAACTTGGTCCAACGGGACGTTGGTGTCTTTCGCTCTTTTCTTTTTGGACTTTACGTCGGCCTTGGGCTATGCTGTTCCAATTGGAATGTCGAACCACTCCATATCGATCGGGTCGTGTTAACTTTTTTTGACGACACAACGCGTTTTCCGCAAGGAACGATAGGCTTCGATTGTGCACTGCTCATGCGCAATATCCAGCATGAATGGCATGGCAGGCAAGATATCTGCTGTACCGAAACCACGAAAGAGTGACCGATACCGACCGCAACTATGATTCAAACGAGTCGCTTCACCTTTCTGATCCTGTGGATTTCTGCGTCTATGATCTCGGCGATTGCCGGCGATGTTCCTTCATCACGACCAACAAACATGTCCCAAGCTGTGATCGCATCCTACAACCGCGAAGCCCGAGATGCCGGGAAGCAGATCTTCGAGGAGGGTGGCAATGCCTTTGATGCCTTCGTCGCTGCAACGTTGGTCGAGTACGTTGTCGCGCCCGGCGTCACGAGCCTGGCAGGTCCACTCAACGCCCTTGTCTACCAAAGCGAGACCAACGAGAAATTCTACCTCGATGCGGAATTGAACCATGTCGTTGACCTCGAAGGGATGTGGTCCGAAGGAGCCCCCAAGGGGAAGGGAGTCATGGTTCCCGGGGCGCTCCACGGACTGGAATCGATTCATCAACGATTCGGCAAACTTGCTTGGTCGCGGCTGGTGCAGCCTGCGATCGTTCTGGCTCGCGTTGGATTTCCCATTGATCCCGTTTATTCCGCAACCATCGATTACCGAGTTGAGGCGCTGAAATCCACCCCTTACGGAAGAACAACTTTCTTCAGAAACGGCAGACCGCTGCAGCCCGGAGAGAGACTCGTGCAGCCGGAGTTGGCCGTGTTCTTGGAGGAGGTGGCTCAACGTGGCTCGGCCGCCATGTATCGCGGCGCATGGGGTGAGCGCTGCATCGAAACGGTCCGGTCGCGAGGGGGGCGAATGGAACTGCAAGATCTTCACAACTATCGATCCCGATGGCTCTCACCGCGGCATATTCGCTATCGAGATTGCGATGTGTACGGCGCTTCGTGCCGATCGTATGGGGGGGCATGGTCGCTGCTGGCACTCAAGACGCTCGAGCATTTCGATATGCCGAACGGTCCCCATTTCTCCGAATCGATGGATCGATTGGAAGTGATGGTGCGCGTCGCCCAAACCGTATGGAATGAAGCGTGGCTTTATGAAACCGAGAATCTCGACGATGACGCCAAGGTGGAATCGTACTTGGCTGCGCCCCATGCCGCTGCGGTATGGGAACGTGTCAGGCAAGAGCTTCCTGCCGACCCGCCGCATCGGCGAGGCAATCACAGCTACCATATTATTGTGGTTGACCGGGACGGCAACGCAATCACAGGCACGAACACCATCAACTCTCTACCGTGGGGAGACGGCGTGTTCGTCGATGGCGTTCCGCTAACGAACACACTTTCCCATGTGGGAACCAAGACTCAGCCTGGAGAGCGACGCCTCACTCCCATGTCTTCGCATTTGGTATTTCAAGATGGACGACTGAAGATTGTGTCCGGTACCTTCAATTCGTCCCTCCTGGAGGGAGGTTTTCAACTCCTCGTCAATGCAATCGATTTCAATCTGACGGCAAAACAAGCGGCCACACTGCCGCGATTCGGTACCTTCTCATTCGACGATGACAAGCCTGATTCCAGTTCAGGCAAAATGTGGCTCGATCTGTCGGTTTCGAAAGAGATCGTCGACGAGCTTCTTAAGCGTGGATTGGAGTTCGAGCAGGACAGTCCGTTCGTCGACACGGGGAGCGGTGCGATCGCGATCCTCGCTGACGACGGATCGGTGGACGCGGCCTTGTTGCCCTTGGTAGGACATGAACAGGATGAGCCCATATTTTTGGACGGAAGACGTGAATAGAAGGGGAACCCTACATGAGTAGGGTCCGAATCGCCCTCGCAAATCTACCTGTGCCTGCAACGAGGTAGGCGTCGTTGCAATCGGCGATCTCCGCAGTGGCGGTAGCTGGAGAGAAAAACGTTCAGCTCATCTGCTTTCCGGAATGCTTCATTCCGGGGTATCGCTGGCCGGGTACGACGGCACTGGCTCCGGATCCCGAGTTGCTGGAGCGAGCGTGGGCCGAGGTTGCGCAATCCGCACGGGCGGCGGGCGTTTCGGTCGTCTTAGGGACCGAACGTGTGACCGATCAAGGTTTGCAGATTACAGCACTCGTCATCAACTCGGACGGATCGATCGCTGGATGGCAGGACAAAGGGCAGCTCGACCCCGGCGAGGAAAGCGTGTATGGGGCATTCGGTCATGAACGCCGGGTCTTTCATGCGGGGCCACTCACCTTTGGTATTGTAATCTGTCATGAAGGCTGGCGCTATCCCGAGACGGTGCGTTGGGCAGCGCGTCGAGGGGCTCAAATCGTCTTTCATCCGCACGCGAATGTGGCCGAGCCTGCGAGTTACCGTCCAACAACATTTGCCGATCCCGCTAACAGTTTTCATGAAAAGGCGGTCCTGTGCCGTGCGGCGGAAAACACGACCTACTTCGCGTCGGTGAACTGCGCCGGTGAGGGCACTGGAACGACTTCGGCGATCGCTCGTCCCGATGGCACGCTGCACAGCTTCCAGCCGTATGGACAGGCGAGATTGCTTGTGGCGGACCTGGATCTCGATCTGGCCACGGGTTTGCTCGCCTCGCGCTAGCGAACGAAGACTAGTACTTACATTGTCGTGAGAGTTACGGTCACGATGTTTGATGGTCGGGCCGACAAAGTTCAGTCTCATCCAATAACTGGTTTTGGTACAATACGGTCTTGGTTGAAAAACACTTGCTCAATACTGCTCCGATCCCACTCATGGATGAACCTTCGCAACCGACGATTTATATCCTTGCTGGGCCGAACGGCGCTGGCAAAACAACTTTTGCAAATTCTTTCTTGCCAACGTTCGCCAATTGCCGCGAGTTTCTCAACGCAGATCTGATCGCCGCTGGATTGGCTCCATTTGCTCCCGAAACGCAGGCCGTTCGGGCTTCAGAGCTGTTGCTAGGCCGGATCAGGGAATTGGTTGCGGCTCGCGCTACATTCTCGTTTGAGCCCACACTGGCAGCGAGGAGCTACCGTACTTCGATAGTTGAATGGCGTAGCCTGGGATATCGCGTTGTCCTCTACTTTATCTGGCTTCGCTCGGCCGAGATGGCGATCGAGCGAGTCGCCAGTCGAGTGCAACAGGGCGGCCATGACATCCCCGAAGCTGTTGTGCGTCGCAGATATACCCGCGGACTGACGAATCTTTTCGAGTTGTACGCGCCTATTGTCTCCAACGCCTATGTTTTCGATGGAACAGCCTTCCCACCGATCTTGGTCACGTAAATTGAAGGTGAAAATACACTCGTTCTCGACTATACTCGGTGGGAACTCATAGTACGCCAAAGAACGGACGCTTCCCATGATTAGACACAACGATCCCACTTCCCTCGGTGCAAAAGCTGAACTCGCATTCGAAGACGCCTGTCGAAACGTCATCGAACGAGCTCGATTGTCAAACACCAAAATCGTTATCTGTCGTGATGACAAGGTGGTAAGGTTGACGCCGGACGAAGCAGCCCAAGAATTGGAAGTGAATCTTGCAAAGCGGCAAGATAAGCTCCTTGAAAGTTGAAAATTCGAAGTCAAAGGTGCTCTCTATCGCTGCACATTTTCTTACATTGGCCGGCACAGCTTTTTTGCTTTAGCCGTTTGTGTCTTGCAGTGGAAAGCCCCAGCTCCGGGACGTAAGCCGCTTGCTTTCGTTTTGCTAACAGTGATGGGAACGAGGTCGACAGGTTCGTGGACTGTCCTCAATTGTCGATTTGATTAACACCCGAGTTGCAATCGTGGGAGAAACAGCGGAACAAACGAATCTCTGCTTTACAAGCCGATGGCCACGTATCTCGCAGTATCTACAACTCGCCATGCTCCCGATGACGTTTTCGCACGGGGAGGGGTCAGGCATCACCTCAACATGATTCGTACTATCATTGTCTGGGGTTAGGGTTGAATTCGACCGCTCATTCTCATTTTGATTTGCGTCGACGCCAATGTCTTTGGAAGAATCAGAATCCTTTCTGGGCCGAAGAACTATCCCAGTAAAGATGCTTAAAAGTAGAAGTGCGGAACAAACTGATCCCACCAATAACACTCGTCGAGTCACATCGGTCGATTGGCTTGCAGTATGCAGTGGAGAATCAGTTTTTTCGTTGGCTTCCCTCAATGCTTGTACAAAATTCGCACTATTCGGCCAACGGTTCTTTGGCAGTTTCTCAAGTGCCTTAGCAACCGCGAATCTTTCGCATTCTGGGAGCATCGAAAGATCTGAAGACTTCATTCGATGTCCATCAATGATTTCGACGTATGTACCGTCAAAAGGAAGCCTTCCTCCACGCAGGTAACAATAGCTAACCGCCAAAGAATATTGATCCGATCGAAACGACGTGGTTCCGTCAAAGCACTCGGGAGCGGCGTAAGCAAGCGTCAAGCTAAAGCCCTTCGAACAAGTAAGCCATCGCACTCAAGATATTCAACAGAGTGCCGCGAGCTACAGTCCAGCCACTCGAAGCGAAGAGGTCTTCGGTTCGGTATACCGGCACATGGAACATGTACTTCTGAACCATGATCTGT
>JBKDKR010000029.1:0-40312 GCA_046344995.1 Pirellula sp. | reverse complement strand
ATTTTTATCAACAGCCTCTCTCACCAAATTAGAATGCGCTAATCTTTGATCTAGGATAGCCTGAGCCTGAGACTTGGTAATTTCCAATGCTTTTCCGAGCCTGCCGTCAGTCAATGAATAATGGATTCCCATTTGGAATATTTCATAACGATATTCAAGTTGGCTTAACCGTCGTGATTGAGTTGGATTTAATTGCTGCAGGAACTGAGACGTTACGGGCGAAGAAGGTCGTAAGCTTTCGAGCATCGCCATTTGCTCTTCGGATAAATTTAGTTCCTCGGTTACTTCACGACGCACAACAATCGATGACAAACTGGCTGGACTGCGAGGATTGTAATTACCGTACTTTCTCCCGTAGTTCGCCATAACCCTTTTTATGCGAGCCTCGCTCTCAGTAGGTTCAAAGTAAAAGGCTGGCCCAAGTAACTTCGACCACTTTTCTACTTGTTCTGGCGACAGAGTTTTGGTGAGATCGGCTTCTACTGTTTGAATGACAAATGTCATGTCGTTCTTATACTGACGCGCAATCTTTGCCAAAATAAATTCAATCGATTGTTTTTGTCCATCATTCAATTCGAGCGCTTCGCCGAGAAATCCTTCTAGCAGCGAGGCTTTCAGCCCAACGCGTCTCACCTCGGCGAACAATGCGACTAATCGCAGTTTTTCCTGTTGAACCGGATCCAGCATTTCTGTTGCCATTTCACGACGGTTTGCTAGCTCTGCATCTGCCTTCATGTGAACAGCTTTACGAAATTCTAAATCCCTAAGCTCACTCGGCTGAGTGTAGAATTCGGTGGTTTCTACTACAGTTGGAACACCCTCGGTCTTAAGCAGCAGCTCGTTAAGCCACTCTTGCTGTCTAGCGTCCAATTTAAGAAATATTTGCACACTTTTGTGTCGCGTGAACGCCAATGTTGCCAGCAAGTCATTAGGGTTGGGAATCGCTCTGCCTGCAGCAACCGACTCACGAAAGAACGGTTTTTCTTGAGCGTTTACAGTCCCGCATCCGAGTATTACTGCTGAGATCAACAGCCAAATGCTACGTGATATCAGGGATAAACGACAAGTCTTGTCGAAAGATGGAGTAGCCCTATCCATAGTTAAGCTCCCAGAAAAGTAAACATTACAAGCCCTCTCACTTCTTTACCCAAATGCATGGGTAGGCGCTCCCATATATTTAAGGAGAGTCGGAAGGATTTGTGTATTGTCAAGAAAGGGCGTTGCGCCGTTACCATGGCCTGAACGAGCGCAGCACGAACTCCAGCAGCGTTGTCAAAGAGGAAACGAGAGAGTGAATCACCAATTACGCCATTCTCCGTTAATACAATATTCTTGCGTCGGCGAGAACTGAAAAGTGGAGAACTCGAAATGAAGTCATTGGGATGCGACGAATAGAAAGGTAGCAAGCCAAGCCAACGCATAGGGCATAGGGCATAGATCCTTTCAGTAAAAGCTACATTCACCCTTCTTTATAAGGGGACAGGTTAAAAAGTCAAGAAAATTTGATATCGATTTTTTGGGATAACCAACGGTGCCACGCACGAATGGCACTGTAATCGCCGCCCAGTTGAATAGATAGTCCTTGTATGGGCAGAAAGATCGAACGCAGAAAGATAAGAGACCCATTTTTCTGCGTTCGATGTTTCTGCCCAATCAGGATTTCTGTTCTGCTTTAACAGAGTCAAAAGGAGCAAGCAATTCCTATCACTTGCAGAGAGTTCCCGTGGATGAGGCTCTGGTGGTGATAAATGACTTAGGCAAGAAGATGGGGGCATGAAAATAAAGAATCGACAACATCTTCTTGCCCTCATTTTCTTGCCAATTCTTGATCTGTTGCCATTTGGAGAGTTAATGGAATGTGCGAGATGCTTGACTTGGTGAAGAGAAAAAAGAAAACGCAGAGACGCTGAGAACGCAGAGTAGATTTAACTGGCAGTACTCTGCGATCTTCTTACCTCTGCGTTCAATCGACTTCCTCTTGCCACGGATTGTGTCTATTGACTCGCAATTTACAAAACGTGGGTAACGCACTAACAGGGCTAACTTGTTCTTTCGACCTGGGCTGACGATCCAAAATGATTGAGGCAAGAAGACGGGGGTATTAGAATGCAAGTGCGATTTGGGAGCAGTGCAGAGGTCCAGGCGAGTGCATCAGGGTTATGAACGAAAAGTGTTGGTTTGTATGGATCCCCGAATAAGGATTGAGTGTTGATCGAGCAATTGAATGAACTTTGGAACAGTGGCCGACTTCTGGCCACGCATCCTGTTACTTCTAGCGAAGAGGATGACGAGTCGATTCTTGCATGGCTGGCAACGGTGGAACCAAGTTATCGTCAGCAATTGCCAAGCAATCCTCCCGCCCCGATTCCCGAAGTTAGCGTTTGGGCTGCACGGCAGTTCTTTCGCGCGGCACAGTTGGTGGTTCATCGCGAACTGGGAGAAGCTTTTATTCAGTCAGGCTTGGAAACTGAACCCATTCAGAAGCGAGATTCACCATGGGCGAACAATCCGAGTCTTCATTACTCGGTTGACCTTCATTTTCGTTTCTTGCCAGATCTCGTGCGACTCGCCAAAGCGATGTCTCGGACCGATCCACTTTTGGATCAACTGAATGCGTGGATGATTCGTTGGCCATTGAGCGGGGCCCGGATTGCTGGGCTACCCGCCGAGGAATCGGGGCGCCTCGAACCCATTTTGCAAGATCAGTGTCTCCGAATCGTGTATACTGAACGCCGACTTAGCGATTCTGAAATTTCCAAAAACGAGATCGCCTATTGGCATCAAGTCCTTGAACACCGTGAATGGAGTTCCCTTGCAAAACAATAGCCCGTCCGACCTTGCGTTGGAACATGTCCGGCAACTCAATGAAAACGTTATTGTTCCTTTAAAGCAGTCATTTGTCGGAAAAGATGAGATCATTGACTTGCTCGCCGTTGCGTTGGTCGCTCGTGAAAACCTCTTCTTGTTAGGGCCACCCGGTACAGCGAAGAGCGCTCTCGTCCGTTCCATAGCGAGCCGAATCGATGGTCGCTTCTTTGATTATCTGCTCACGAAATTTACGGAACCGAACGAACTATTTGGTCCGTTCGATATTCGAAAGTTGCGAGAAGGGGACTTGGTAACCAACACGGAAGGAATGCTCCCTGAAGCGGACTTTGTCTTTTTGGACGAGTTGCTGAACGCGAATAGCTCCATCCTTAATAGCTTACTGATGGCATTAAACGAAAGAGTGTTTCGGCGAGGCCGAGAAACTCGCCCGCTCCCGGCACTGATGTTCGTTGGAGCGAGCAATAGGTTGCCGGAAGAAGAATCCCTCAACGCTTTGTTCGATCGATTTCTTTTGAGGGTTCGATGCGACAACGTGGTGGACTCTCAGTTGCCCTCCGTCCTGCAAGCGGGATGGGCCATGCAGGAAGTCACAGACAAGCCTGTTGGCAGTGTTTCGATCGAGGGATTGCGTCAGATTCAATCACTCGTTGCCTCCGTTGACTTGGCACCAGTCATGTCTAGCTATATCTCAGCCATTACCAGAATGCGCCGCGCTGGGATCGCCGTATCTGATCGACGGGCAGTCAAGCTTCAACGGCCCATTGCAGCAAGCGCATTGTTGTGCAGTCGATCTACCGCCAACGTTACGGATCTGTGGATTCTAAGACACTGCTGGGATGTCGAAGAGCAACGCGAGGTTCTAGCATCGATCGTCGAGTCATCCATGCAACAAGCCACCCCGGATGACAAAGCTGTTTCGCATCCCCAGTCGCAAGGAAATGAGCCACCCAACGCAGAAGAGATCGCAGCCGCTCTAGATCGGATTCTTAAACTCGTGAACCGAGAGAGCTTGCCTGCTGACTCGCAGGGTACGGACAATACGATTGCACCGCCGAGTATCGCGCTTCGCGACCAACTGGCCGAGCTAACGACGCGAAGTCAATGGATTAGCAACGAAACGCAACGGTCATACCTTCAAGCCAAATGCCAAACTCTTTGGGACTTGTTAAAGCAACTCGAAGGGAAGTAACTCGTGTTCCAAAGCTCGTTTTTGATCGCACGCGCAAACTCAAACCACATTAGCCATCTGGAGCTTAACGCTTGGTTTCGTCTATTTCGCCACCGTCAAGAACTAATGGCATGCATTTCTGAGAATTCATGGTGGTTTCGAGCCGAATTCGCAACGTCGGACTTCGCGATTCAGACTCTTTCAGCGATTCCCAATGCAGAGCTTTTTCACGTGGATGAGTTGAATCGATTGATTCCTGTCGGTAGTTCCGTTCCCGTCGATTTACTTCGGAGTGATTTGAAGTGGCAAGCACTAAGTGATTTGTCGAGACTTTGGTTGCCTGCATCGAACGAGACCTTTTGCGATGAACTGCCGCTCGCTAACGTTGCTTTGCGATGGGAATACTCCAAGGAAGTACAAAGCCCCAATGCACTATTGTGCCAGTTCGACGATTGGCGGCATTTCGTAACGAAGAAGATCAAGCAGAAATGGGAGCATCTTCAATTTGCGCGATGCTATCCTAAATCGAATGATTCCATCCATGCATCGCAGTCTTTGCTGTGTATCCACGATACGTTGATACTAGGTACACCGGTCCCACCTATTCCAGGTATCCGGATGAAAGAATATTCGAGAGTATTGCTGCCAGTGGAGATGAGTTGGCAACCTGCAGTATCCGTTACATCTCTGCGTCGCGCGTGGTCCATGACTGACCAAACATATGCACTATGGCTCGCACCGCACCAAGTTGATTTTCTATCTGACAGTGATTTTTGTCGAGCCTCGCGTGTTGCTATTGCCGCAACTAACGAGCAATCGGTGACGAAATGAGTGCTCAAGACGCCCAAGCCTACTTGCTTCCACAGCGGCATGCTTTCTGGGAGTGGAATATCAGCGAATCGTCGATTCAGTGGTATGACGGTGGCACAATTTCTTTTTCCGATGAATTAGCATTGATATTGGATCGGTTCCGAGTGCAAGGTCTGCCAAGGTTCGATTGCCTGCTACTCGTGATCGCGGCGACGCGGGATAGTTGGGAGCTTTATCAAAATAATACGACACGTCACCGATGTATGATCGAGTCTCTCACTGCTTCGAGTTTTCACTATTCAGAGTCAGTACGGCTTATCAAGTTATTGGATGGAATTCGTTTTCTACCCGCCGAGATTCGTCACAACTTGAACTCTCGTGCGATGATATGCGAAATGTGCTTGGAGGAACTTGTTCCGAGGTGCACCGGAAATGCCGTCGATTGGGTATTGTCTGGACTTCGTCGAGAGAAAGACGGTTTGATACCCCAAGACCGAATAAACTCGCCCTCCCCCAGACTCGATGAATGGCAATCCGATTTCCGAGCCCTGACCAGCGGTCTTGAGCGTTTTGAGTTATCCAAGCTACTACATCGCATCCAAACAGGGCTCGACGAACCGATATCATCACCGACAGAACTGATAGAAGAATGTAGCGATGAAACGTTTTCGGATCCGATCGAGGCTCGCGAGTTGGTTGAGACATTGCTAAACGACGCAGAGCTTTATCCGATCGGTCGGTTAGCTAAAGATCTTTTGGCGGCTTTGTGCCGACCGGCCCGCTTGACTCCAGAAACGAATTCGAATCTAGGTGGTTATTCCGACATTTCCAATCGAGGGACGCTGGATCGGCTATTACTAAGTGAATTGGCGTATGACAACGACACCATGGCAGTCCGTGTATCGAACGGCGAAGCGTTGTATCTTCGACGTGAAGTCCCTCCCAGAATGGAAACACGCGACAGATGTCTCCTCATCGAATCATCAATTCGCTCGTGGGGAACGCCTCGGGTATTTCAGGCGGCAGCGGCTATTGCATTGACTGCGTCTGCTTCGGATCAATCCAAGGTTCATGCCTGGCGGTGCTCAGGCACAACCTTTGAACGCTCTTTCTTTACCGATCAAAGTGGCCTAAAGGAATACTTGCACGTTTTAGATCCAAGCCTGCATTGTGGTGGCTGTATGCAAGAACTCTACAAGTCGTTGTTCGAACCGAGCCATCTCAGCTCTTCCTCTATGACGAATCCAAGTCTTGCTGAGGGGACTGTCGGCAATTCACTTGAAGTCTTCCTTATTCTAAGCCGCGAGTCCTGGAACGACCCAAGTTTTCGAGAATTGTTCCGCAAATCAGGGTTCGAAACCGTGACGATTGCTGTTGTAGATCGCTTTGGCGAACTAGAGCTGATCAGTTACTCAGTTCAAGGCTTGCAACCGATCAAGAAAATCGAATTGAAGCTTGCGGACTCGAAAGATAAATCAGAAAGTGATCTATCTGATTCGTTACTTCGTAATCAGCTATTGCCCAAGATTTTCGAACGCGATCCTTTTCCGTTGCGACTATCTGCAGTTTATTCCGACATGTTTTTAGTCGATCAAAGTCTACTGATTAGCAAACTGAAGGGGGGCGGTTTGTTTCTTTGGAACTCCTGGTCTATGGGAGCCATACCGCTCCGAGCTCGCAGTATCGAGGGTCCTATCCTCTGGGCGAGATACGATGCAAGTCGTTCTTCTTTAGTCGTTGTCGTTGGAAACGTGAGTTCTCGCAAGTCAATCGTATTGAATTACGATCTCACGAGCTTCGCTCTTCAAAGCCAATTCGAGATCGAACCTTGCGAATCGTCCGATCAGTTTTCTATCGAAGAAGGAGCGATCTTGGTTGTTCGCGCTTCCAAATGCGAGATAGACGCATGGTGCCTTCAAGATGGTAAGAGGTTAGCCTCCGTTACCATCGGCGATGTGGGGGTGGCCAACGTCTTCCGTGGAGTGAATGGCCTATGGCTGGCCGCTCACTTCAACGGTCTTGGATTTGACACAATGCCGATATCCTTTAGTCCTACGTACAAATCGAACGAGATCGTGTTGGCCATGGTAGCTCCCGGCAAGGATGGCTACATTGGAGTCACTCAAGATGCGAAGATTATCCATTCGAAAGGAAAAATGACGGCTATTGAAGCATTCTTGTCGTCTAAGCTTACGAAATCGGATTTGGTCGTACACGGCGGAGGTCGTTGGATTTGTTTTAAGAACAGCCCGACTCACCACGCCATAGAGATCACTAACGACAGCGAGATCATTCCCTTTCGACTTCGCACCCAACCGAAAGGGAGCGAACGACTTCAAGAGCTGGCCTGGTCCGACGAACAACGTCAGCGCGGTGTTCCAAGATCGATCCAGCAAGTCAATTATCGAAACCGTTTTGATTCCGTTTACGTCCAGGGAAACAGCCTAACTCTCCTTCGAGCGAAAAACGTGTTTTCGCTGGAACTGTCGGAAAACGGTCTGGTTTGGAATAATACACATGGAGGCAATCCAATTGATGGTGACCTTGTGGTCCAATTCACGCCTAACCAAGAACTGACAATCGAACTCGGCTTTCGAATCGAGTCCGCAAAACGTAATGGCGTCGAGTTTATACTAGACTCACGTGGCTTGCTTCATATACGTTCTGTGAAAAGCAACCTCAGCGAAATCACGATAGTACTTGCGAATGGTCTAGCAAGCGGATGGACGAGCGATGGACGATGGTTTGGCAAGGACTATCACATCGGGAACAACCTAGCGACCCCTTCGGAACTCATCCTACGTGAAGTGTTATCCCCTTTGCTCCGTCTATTCGAAGGTGAAGGATCTTGATCGAACTCAATATTCACCTTCAGTATGGCATTAGTGCCGAATCGCCACATGATCCTGAGCGATTGATTGGTTGCTTCGTTGAGTCACCCGATGCCCATCGCTGGCTACACGCAGCATCAACATTGACACCGAATACCGAGAACTGTGTTTATTTCCCTTGGAGTAAAGATGGGAAAATCGAAGGAGTCTTTATCTGTGAGCGTACACCTAATGCCAATCGTAAAGCATTGCCCGACCTCGTTCAAGAAACGACATTGCTGTTCCATTCGGTGAAATTGCCGGATGAGTTACGGGACTACCAATTATGGATTCCCGTTGGAGCCAACTTGAGCCCTGTTCCGCAACCGACAGAGTGGGCGAATGTTTTATCTGGCAAGCCACCGTGTTTAGTTTGGCATCCGGGGATTGGACTTCTTGCTTGGCATAAGGAGCATTTTCGAAACATAGACTCATTGATTGCCACTCCGCGATCGACACTGCGATGCTGGGAGATGGCTGCTCCTGGAACCGCGTTTCCAGAACGTCTCCTGCGTATCGATGTTCCCGTTCCACCGACTCTCGATCAATGGTTAACAGACAGTAGTAAAGGGATCGGAATTGCGAACACAGATATTGAAAAACTTCCCCCAACGCGGTCCGAACATCGAGGACGTCCAGTGCGCAATGCAATTTCGATCGTCAAGTCTGGAATGGGTCAAGCTGTAGGTTGGCTTGCCGACCGAGTCGATGGGGCACTTCACCAAGGCAAGAAGCTAATAGGAGCCATCACTCCCGGATCAGCCAACTCATCAGGTAAGATGACTGGGAAAAAGCTTGGTTCGACAATTACGGATCGCCCCCGCGCTTTGCCTGGCTGGCAATGGATTCAAAGCATGCGAACGTGGGCGAACCGACAAATGAAACAATGGAATGAAACGCTCGAAGCTCGACGGGAAGCGTCTGTGAATCGATTGATGGAAATGCTCGATAAGGATCCCGAAGAAGGTCTAAGATACGCAATTCCAATTAAGAATGCTGACTCAGGTCGTGGACAGGGCACGCCAGGAAGCGAACTTGTGGCGCGACGATTTGGTTTGCAAGACTCGCCAGGCGGCTCTTCAGATCCGTGGTCATTGAGTTGGAACGCGCAACAAAAACTTAGATCCAAGTACACTCAATTGGCTCAACAAGAGCTTAGGGCCGGGCGAGCCGAAAGAGCTGCAACGATCTATATTCAACTGCTGAGCGACTATCCACAGGCCGCACAGGCGCTGGAACAAGGTCAACTGTACCGGCAAGCTGCGGAAGTTTATCAAGAAAGGCTTCACAATATAAGCAAAGCTGCCGAGATGCACGTCTATGCCGGCAATTTTGAAGCGGCAGTTGCCCTCTACCAAAAGTTGAATGACCACCTTAAGGTCGGTGATCTCTACTCGCAGTTGAACATGGAAATAGAAGCGTCAATGGCGTACCGTAAGCATGTCGAAATGCTTGCATCCAGCGGTAAATGGTGTGCCGCGGCTGACGTTTTACTTAGCAAGCTTCATGCTGTTGATGAGGCAATCGATTTACTTCAATCGCAGTGGCCTGTCGGTATCTCGGCATCCATATGTGCAGACAAGACGTTCTCGGTTTTGGCTGAACAGGAATTACATGAACGCGCATTGTTGCAAATTAAGCGATTCATAGACGATCCGTCGACGAAGGCCTGCGGAGTCTGGCCAGTGGAACTCGTCTCAAAGCTAGCTCAGGAATACCCGGACCAAAGTGTCCGAGAAGAGTCTGCTTCGGCCGTGTTCGTGCTTGCAAGCCAAGCCATACAGAACACCGCTGAGAGGAGTACACTTGCAAGAATTACTAACTCGCTTACAAGGGCTATGCCAACGGACAAGCTACTTGGTCGAGATTCGCGGCGCTACACTCAGCAGCGGATCGAAGAAATCAACCAACAAGTCAACTCGAAAAAAAATCCGGGCTTGATTGTTTACGACAGTTATCGCCAAACCGATTCCGCAAAGTCGATTCTTCCTCTGGCGCAGATTCAACTTGAGGAACAGATCCATTGGTTCGGTATGATTCCGACGCCGTTCGAACTGCTCTGCGTCGGTCAACGAGATCGGGACTTAGTGATTAAGATCGTACTTGGAGAAGAAAGATCGCAACCGAATTTAGAACGAGTTCGTAAAGCCTTTTTTGCTTCATCCGAGGTTCCACGATGGGCGCGACATGCAACGTGGACACAACAAGGGAAGTCAAGATCTTTATTCGTTATCGGAGGTCATGGTCATAATCCCGAATTCAGTCACTCACATATTCATGAACACGAATTAACGTTGCTTGAAGCCAATGCGAATATTCTGGATTGCTATACCTCTGGGCTAAGATCGAGTTCACCGAATACTCTTGAGCCAGCAGTCTTTCTTTCGGCACAGGAAGATCGATTTACAATCGGGCATTTCAGCGCCGATGGCAGTGTTCACTATCCCTATCAAGAAACTCCTCAAGGATTTCGATCGTTTGAACAGAAGGCACAGGAGGGGATTCAGTCCAAACACGCCGCTATTGACGGGTCGTTGGCAGAAAGAGTGTTTGCTGAGATGTTTCGAAATCCATGGCGAATTGGAGGAACAAGCTCCAATCTAGTTGTGAGTTGCGGCAATCAGATCATTCTACTCCACGAAGGAAAAATCGTGCATGAAGACGAACTCTTCAGCCCCATTTGTTCGGTAAGTATGAGCTCTCCCTGGTCTAGTCCACGCGCCATCTTGGGAATGGAACGAGGGATCGCCGTTCAGTATCTCCGCTCGACCGACGACTATCGAACGTGTGTACTCGATCGCGAACTGGAGACCCCCCGAGGTTGTTTTCTCTCATCTGGCCAGATCCTGGTTGCCCACCAATCAGGCGTCAACCTCTATTCCGTTCGCGGAAATCGATCGACTCTCGACGGTACATATCGACATAAAGGCTCTCCACTTACAATCGCTGCTGTTGAGACAGACGAGCTTTTTGTTTGGACACTAACCACAAGTGGAAGACTTCAGAAATGGCCTTCGGGCAGGGACAGAAGATAACGGATGTGGTTTCAAGCCATTATGCAGCATTCATGACCTTGTAGGCGAAACTATGCATGAAACTTTTTTTTGCCGTATTCGGACTTTTTGATCCACATTGACCACGCCATACCCATCTTACCGTGGACGCAAACGGAACAGTATCGGCGTTGGACTGTGGAGAACCTGCGTGAGCGAGGCGATTATCAAGGTGCAGCAGAGTGGAGTCGTTGGGTAAACGTTGATGATTTGCCACCACACTGGATTCCACCACCGAGATTGGTTTATGGATATGCCAGCGTCGAGACGAACAAGCAATCCGTCGCGTTACTCAGCGAGGATTTATCGGATTGGTACGCTGATCAATGCCGAGAAACCTTGAAAGAGAATTTGACGGGTAGTTTTGACTCTCCGAGATTGGATAGTCTGGATCTGGAAACATTGCGTCGTATGGTGTCACTCAAAGACAAAGGCAGGATTGAAACGGAATTTGTTGATCGCCTTTACGCCGGCGGGAGTGAGGCTAGCAATCTACCATCGTTCGGATCCTCCCCTGCTAGGAGGCCAGAGGTGGCGTAATACTTGGGCACGACGCTATGGGCCGGCGAATCGAATCTCTCGAATTCACTGCTACAACATTTTATCCAAACAATTAAGGCCCAACTGGCACTGAATCCCTAGCTTTCTCGTTCTGCCCGGAGATCTGAGTATCCCATATTCGTAAACGTGAACATCGGGTACTTGTATAGCACAAGAATCGTTATGATAGTCTCACCAAGTTCAGTTTTACTCTGGCGGGCAGTCCACTCATCACGCATTCAATGCGTCGATAATCGTTTTCCTTAATCGGTGATATCTATGCTTAGGAATTGTTACTCCGTTTTGAAAGGCTCTGTCGTAGGTTTGGTACTGTTGGCTTTGTTTGCTCTGGATATCCAGGGGAGAACGAATGCCCACGCGCAAGAAACCAAGGGTCTTTCGGCGGGGGCGGCCAAACGAGATATCACGCCAAAGGAGCCAGTACCTATGTGGGGGTATGGTGCGCGACACGCTGACCTTTCCACCGGTACGATGGATCCCCTATTCGCAACAGCTTTGGTGATCGAATCGAAAGGTATCAAAGTGGCCATCGTTGGAACTGATTTGGGACGTGCCCCGGTCGAAGTTTCGCTTCAGAGAATTCGAAATGCAATTCGAGACCAAGCCGGAATCCACGTTTCTTTGATCGCGGGATCTCATACCCATCATGGTCCCGTCCTGGAATTAACAGATCGTCCGGGGCGAGGCAAAGGCCGATTTGATGCGGCAGTCCGTTACGGACAGTATCTGGAACAGCAGCTAATCGAGACCATTCTCGAAGCAGATCGCGCTCTGGAACCCGTAAGCATTCAAGTTGGCTCGACAGAACTCATGAACTTTAATCGCAATCGCCATAGCAAACGAGAGCCAATACCAGTTGATCGCACCCTTTCTGTTCTTCGGTTGATGGCGGTGAACGAGGGACGAACTGTTGCAACCCTTTTTAATTTCGCAGCCCATCCTACCAGCTTACCCACCGAAAAGTATGAGTTCTCCGCCGACTTTGTCGGGGGTGCGAGGGAGGTCATCGAAAAAGAGCTTGAGGGTATCGCCGTCTTTATGCAAGGTGCTGGGGGTGACCTGTCCACAAACCGTGGCCCACACGGAGACCACAAGGATTACGGTAGAGCTTTGGGGAAAAAAGTCGTGGCTCTAGCTCAATCATTAGAGTCTCACCCTGTGAAGGCACCAACGATTCAGTCCCACGAACAACAATTTCAATTTGCATCGAGAACCAATTTCAAAAACCCACTGGTTCAAGGAGCTTATTCGGTTGCTTTTTTTCCTGAGTTAGTCACCAATTTTATCGATGAATACAAAGATGGAATAAAACCGCGACTAACGGTGGTTGCCATCCATCGCGATATCGCCTTTGTGGGTGTATCGGGCGAGTTCTTCTGCCAACATGCCATTCGTTTGAGAGAGCGAAGCCGCGTTGCTCACCTCTTTTTCTTCGGGTACTGCAATGGATACCACCAATACTTTCCGACCATTGAAGCAGCTGATGAAGGTGGATATGGAGCGGACACGTTGGTCGCTCCAGCAGAAGTAGGATCGGGTGAGAAAATAATGGATCAAGCTCTAATGAAACTCTACGAGCTGCGATCGAAAGTAGGCCCTACAACAAAAAAGCCCTGAGGAAACATCACTCAAAAAGAATTCCATCATGGGCGGATGACGCTGAGTTACGCTAAAAAAGTGGATAAACTAAGTTCCTAAACATATGTTCGAATTGTGCCTCGGTTACAATAGAGGATGTTGTTTGATAGATATTCTTTGTTAAGAGGCATCCGTGTTCCATACCCACCAAAAATACAATCTAAAGGCACTCTATTCATTTGCTTGCATCGTTTCTTGGATGCTCTGCTATCCGTTGAATGCTATGGGCCAGGACGACACGACAAAATCGTCGATCGTGAAGCTGGCTGTAACTCAACGAAGTTTTGATCATAGCCGCCCATGGGCCAAATCCAATGCGACGGACGTCTCCGGCACAGGATTCGTCATCAGCGGAAAACGGATCATTACCAATGCGCACGTCGTTCGCTACGCATCGCAAATCTACGTTCAATTGAAAGGCTCTGACGAGAAACTTGAAGCAAAGGTGCAGGCGATAGCTCATGACCTGGACCTAGCAGTCGTCACTCTCGAGGAAGATACGAAACTCGACGATATCGTCCCTTTGGAAATCGATGACTCTTTAACACCCTTGCGAACCGAAGTGCTCGTTTACGGGTTTCCGATCGGTGGTGATCAGCTTTCGGTTACTAAGGGAATCGTGTCCCGTGTTGAATTCACTCAAATCGCGTTAGCACGGTCCGGGCTAAGAGTTCAAGTTGACGCGGCGGTCAATCCAGGGAACAGTGGTGGCCCGGCTCTTGCGAACGGCAAAGTGATTGGGGTTGTTTACAGCGTCATGGGAAATGCCAACAACATTGGCTTTCTCGTTCATGCAAGTGAATTGACTCGGTTCCTTAAGGATATTGAAGATGGACAATACGATGGTGCGCCGTTGCTATCGGTCATGTCGCAGACCACCGAGAATCCGTCGCTACGCAAGCGATTAGGATTGCCGGCGAATACTGGTGGCGTACTGATTCACACAATTGACGAAAAGGACCAAGAATTGCCCCTCAAGAAGTTTGACGTCATCACAAAGATCGGGCCTCATCCGATCGACGCACAAGGGAACGTAAAGGTAGACGATCTGAATCTTCATTTTCGTTACTACTCTGCGTTGCTAGCTGTCGAGGATAAGGTTCCGCTAACTGTCTGGCGAGATGGGCAAGAACTAGAGGTGCAATGTCCCGCACGTAGAGGTTGGAATGGTATCATGCCGTTTCTGAATGGCGGCTATCCTCAATATTGTATCATCGGACCATTGGTTTTCAGTACTGTGACGGCCGATGTTGCGATGTTACTGATGAGTAACCCTCAGGCCTTAGCGACCCTATCTGCTCGCAAGAGCCCAATGTTTAGCAACTTTCAAACTCGTCGTTTCGATGGGGACAAAGAGTTGGTTTATGTTTCCTCGCCACAGTTCTCGCATCGCTTGATGAAGGGCTATGGTCCATTGCAATTGCTGACGGTCAAGTCGATTAACGGCGTAGAGGTTCGCAATCTCGTCCATTTAATCGAGTTGATTCAGAGTTCCCAAGACGAGTTCTTGGAGTTTGAGTTTTATGATGATGGAGTGGGACTGGTGATTCTGAACCGCAGGGAGTTTTTAGACTCGACGGAATCGATACTCGAGGAGAACAGCGTTCGAGTACGCTGCAGTCCCGGCTTAGAGAAGTATTTCAAGGGCGAATGAGCGTGTTATGTCGATTTCTACCGAACAACGTCAATGGGATTACGAGGCCTACGCGGCAATCCCTAACGATGGTAAAAAACACGAAATAATCAGCGGAGAACATTCTGTGAATCCTGCGCCCGACCTCTATCATCAGGAGCTTTCTCGTCACATTCAATTTCAGTTGTACACGCAGATAGAATTGAATGGCATCGGGAAGGTCATGAATGCGCCGGTCGATGTGCAATTATCAGATCATGATATCGTACAGCCCGATCTTGTAGTAGTGATGCGGGAGCGGAGTCACATACTGACGCCAACCAAGATCCTCGGGATCCCTAACTTGGTAGTCGAAATACTATCAGCCTCGAACCTGGACCACGATCTTAAGACGAAACGAAAACTTTATGAATCAGCAGGCATTCCGGAATATTGGATTGTCTCGCCTGAAAATCATTATGTCTTGCAATTGTTATTGGTCGATGGCGTGTATGTTGAACAGACCGAGACCGAGTGCATCAAGATGAAAACTTTGCCATGTGCAGTCGTAGACCTAACTCGTGTCTGGTAGTACGCCCAAGTTCGTTTAACCGCGTGGGCATCGCCCTGCGCTGGGCGTTCACTAGTCAGGAGAGCTCACGGACTCGCGCGATCATAACCGGCCCTGAGCGCCAGCGCAGGATCGATAGGCGTGCGGTTAAACAAAGGCATCGTTTTTTTGTTTGCCCCGGGTGAGCGTCTTTTTTGTTATAATCAGTCTCTTATCCCCCCATAGCCTTGCTCGCGAAAACCTTAACGCAAGACTAGTCAATCCCTTCCTGTTAACCATTCCTAGGTTATTATGCTTTCCGCAAAAATCAGATACAGCGGGACTTGCTTTCCCGCACTTCTAGCGATCGCGATCCTCTCGATGCTGTGCTATTCGCCTGCCAACTCGCAAGATTACAAGTTCGAGAAAAATGATCGGAGCATTGATATCTATCATGATGGCGAGTTGGTTACGACCTATCACTATCGATCGGGCTCTAAGCCAATCTTGTGGCCTTTGATCGGTCCCGACGGCATGAAGTTTTCTCGCGATTATCCCATGGTCCCCGATTCCAAAAACGAAGAACATGATCACCCACACCATCGCTCGATATGGATGACCTTTGGTGAAATCAACAAACATGATCTTTGGGCCGAAGGGAAAGGAATGGGCGTTATATGCCAAATTGGCGAACCCGAGATTAAATCCTCTATGGAACAACTGTCCCTCATCACGAAACACGAATGGAAAGGGGGCCTCAAAGACGTAAGTTCCGTATCCACCAACCAAACAGATGGATGCTCCGAATCCTCTCCAAGCTTGGCGACCTGCGATGCTACCTTCCTTATACATGGGACAAAGGAGGAGCGAGTCATGGATTTTCTATACTCGGTGACCGCTAATCAAGATCTTCATTTTGGGGACACCAAAGAAGGCATGTTTGCGATTCGCGTTCCGGAAGCAATGCGGGCTGACAAAGCCGGCGGGCATATTCTCTCCAGCGAAGGCAGAAAAGATGCGGACACATGGGGACATCCAGCACGTTGGGTCGATTATTCTGGACGAGTTGAAAAGAACCTCGATAAAACCTATGGCATCGCAATTCTCGTCCATCCTAAGAGCTTTCAAGCAAACGGTCGCTGGCATGTGAGAACGTACGGACTATTTGCTCATAATCCGTTTGGTATCAAGGATTTTCCAAAGCTTGAAATCCCCAATCAACCAGCGGCCGGCGGTTACCATTTGCCCAAGGGACAGTCTCTCCAATTCGCGTACCGCGTGATACTGCATCGTGGCGCATGGACCATCGAGGAAGCTGACGAACGATTCTCGCAGTTTGCCCAAACAAAGGTCCGCTAAGGATTTTGGAATGCTCAGGGCTTGGGTGGATGTCCGTAGCGTCCGCGAATCTGCTCCCAAGACGCTTTCAAGGAATCCAAAAGTCGCAGAACATGTCCAGATGCCATGTAAACTCGGCTGCTAACCGCCGACTGCGGATAGAAGTTCGTAATGAAATCAAAACTGAATTCAAACGGACCATGTCCGATCATAACGGCATTGGCATAGGCACCGCTCAAGATCTCGTCTCGCAACTTTAAGTCATCATAGACATCTTGAGGATTTTGGCGTTTGGTAATGTTGTTTTGCTGAGCGGGCATCTGTGGCAATGGCGCGCCTGGATGAACTTCAATCGGCTGTGTGTCAAATGGGTTATCGCTCGCGGGAGGCGATTGATTCGAACTACCCGATACACCTGAGTTCTGGGGCGGATCGGAATGAAACGGAGCATTCAGATCTAGTTGGTTCCCGCTACCGGGTATGCCATGCTCTGGCATCGATGCTGCTGGTTGCGAATTCTCCCCAGAGGAATCTCCTGAGTCTTGTTGAGTCGGATTGGTGGGTGTAGGGGGAACGACTGCGCCCGGAAGATCTCCGTATCGGTTTCGGAACATTTGCACGTTCGTTGAAAGTGCATCAATGAACTGCGGCATAACCAGATGGGGCAAAACCACTCGAGCAACGATGCAATTCGGACGAGGAAGATTGCGTACGAAATCGAGAACATATTCGGTTGGCCCCGTTACGACGATCACACCCGTGCTGATCTCCCCTTTGGCAACATGTTCGGGAATCCTGGCTCGCACCGCCGGCATGTTTTCCATGGGATCTGGTCTATCATCTGGATGATTTGGAAATGTCATAAGGTCGTCGCGGTGAATTGTTGGGGAAATTGGCCTAACTCTGCCCAAGGAGATCTTACCACATTCCCTACCTCAAGCCATGCCACTCAAAGCCTATGACTGTCGGCATGGGCGACATCAACTGTCTATCGCCTCAATCTTAATAGTAGGTTGGTCACTCTTGACCGACTTCTACGCCATTAAACTGGCCGGAGTGCCCATTCTACGTTTGCTAATCATCTAGTATCGACTAAAGCAACAGGCCCATAAGCGAGGGATAATATCCCGGGGGCATTACTTGCCCGCGTGAAAAATCAAATGGGGCAATTCGGGAACAATTAGCTTTTCCATCGCAAGCTGTACACCCGCTACAGAACCGGGCATGGTGAAGATAAGTTTTTTACCTATTCTCCCTGCACTGGCGCGGCTGAGCATCGAGGCTGGACCTATGTCTTGATAGGAAAGCATGCGAAAGAGTTCGCCATAACCAGGAACATCATTGTCGTACAAAGCCTCCACCGCATCCACGGTTCGATCTCTCGCAGCTAAGCCCGTACCACCAGTGATCAAGACTGCGTCGCATTCGAGGTGACTTAATAGACTTAACACAGTGACTCGGATAGGTTGGATCTCATCCACCACAATGCGTCGTTCGATGACCCGATACCCGGCAGCTTCACATAAATCAACGATCAGCTTGCCTCCGCTATCAGTCTCTAGCGTGCGGGTATCGCTTACCGTTAGAACGGAAACACTGGCTTGCTTCCCTGCTTTTTCGCGATGCTCGGAGGTGGATGCAGAATTCATTGTTCCGGATGCTCGTTAATGAAGGTTTTTTAGCTACCGTGGACATAGCCATTGGGAGGCAGTTGGCGAACGCCTCGCTTGTCCTTTGCCCAAAGGCCGGTTCGGCTGACAATCTTACCAATTCTTGTGAGAGGTATTCCATCCAGTTCGCTCGGGACCGATGCGATTTTGTCTTGTGGTACCGTGAACAGCAGTTCGAAATCCTCTCCATCTCCGATTGCATGCATGACCGGTTCCTTGCCTGAAGTTGCCGATAGTGTTCTCGCGCTTTCGTTGATGGGTATCGAGTCGAGATCAAGCTCGGCACCACAGCGACTGGCTGCCGTGATGTTCAGCAGGTCGACTCCCAATCCATCGCTGATGTCGGTGGCTGCGGATACAATATCCAATGCAGCAAGCTTTTCCGCTAACTTTAACCTTGGTGTGAAATCAAGATGATGACCGAGGATACTTCCACCGAGGGAACCGGACACGTACACTGCGTCATCAATTTGAGCAGTGGATCTTTTCCAAGCTTTATCGATTGGGCATTGGCCAATGGCAGTCAAGTGCAGAACCAAGGGGCCATCCCAGACATTTGTGTCACCACCCGCAATGGAAACTTGAAATTCTTTCGCTAGCTCATAAACCCCTTCAAAGACCTGTGCTGCGACGTCACCCGCCGACTTTCGTGGCAAACATAGCGATAGAAAAACAGCGACCGGTTTGGCTGCCATACTGGCAAGATCGCTTAGATTGACCGCCATCAATTTTCTTCCAGCCCGCTTGGGGCCACAATCTGCTAGAATAAAGTGGGTGCCATCGCACAGAGAGTCTGTCGTCACGACCCAATCATCACACGGGCCGGATTCATCCGGAGATGATTGATCGTTGCGATCGGCGGGGCAGCAACTTAGAAGAGCACAGTCGTCTCCGATGCCGAGTTTGACGCGAGGTAATTTGGATGCTCTTTGTTTGGCCCAGGCAATAAAGCTATGTTCCATTTGGATTTGGTCGATTGTAGGATGATCAATTTGAGGGAAAGACTAACCGGAATGAGCCAAAGTTCCAGCCGTTTTTTGATTTGTCTATCACGATGTCGCTCAATAATGTCGTGTTGTTCGCTAACGATATGCTGTTTTTTGACTTCCTCGGCATTGCTGGCTCAACCACCTGACTCCGCCAACCGCGACGAAATCAAGCGTTGGGTCACGGATTTGGTCAGCTCGAATTATTCCAAACGAGAATTGGCCAGCGAACAGCTGAAACGACTTGCGGGCCAATCTCTGGAGCTGGTTCTTGAGGAGCTGGAGGCAGCCGATGGCGAAGCACACTCCAGACTTTTGACCTTGATCACCGATTTAGCAACCAACCCGGAATCGCCGGTTTCCAAGCCCGCTTTTCAGGGTTTGCTCAAGTTATCGACGCGAATGACAGGTGCGAGAAGCGTTCAGATCAAGCAGGTTGTGGGATCGATCCAATCTGAGGTCGCTCGATTAGCATGGTACCGATACAAGCGCAAATCAAAAAACATTGAGACGACCTTTCCAAGCAGATCCAATCCAACCTATGCCGTGGCGAATCCGGTTGTTATAGACGCTACCTTTACAGGCACATTCGAGGATCTGAGCGAGCTCGATCAGATCGACTGGGTTACTTTCGCAAGATTACAAGGCCCCACGATTACTCGACAGCATCTTGAAGCGGTTCTCAAACTTCCCAAGCTAAATCATTTACAGCTCGTCGATGTGCCTCTCACGAGCGAGGATTTACTGGTAATCAAGCAAGGGCCTGATCTCGACATATTGGAACTACAATACGTACCAATTGGAGATGAGATTGTCGATCATCTCGCAAGCTTCCCCGTTTGGACCGAGATTTGGATCTACGGGACCAAGATCTCGCGTGCGGGGTTGGAGAGAGCCGATGCGATGCTCGGCGATGTTGTCTTGACCTATTCTCGTGGTGCTTTTCTTGGTGTTCGTTGCAACTCCAATGATGTTACCGTGGAGCATGTCGAGGTTGACTCGGCTGCGGACAATTGCGGCATAATGATCGGGGATCGGCTTCGTTCCATCAACGGTCGACGGCTGGCTAGGTTTGATGACTTGCGCGAAGAACTCGGTAAGTTTTCAGACGGCGAAGAGGTGGATATTGAATACATGCGAGATGGAGAGCTTATCAAAGCCAAAGTGGTTTTAGGACGCCGCAAGCGTTAAGTGATGCTCTCCATGCGGCAAACCGATTTTCTGGGACCAAGTTGCTGATTTGTGCCCACTAACGCAGTGCATTTACCAATTTCGCGAAATCGTCAACGGTATGCGAGGTGTTCATACTAACTCGCAACATACATCCATCATCTGGCACGGTAGGTGGTCGTATAGCAGGAACTAGAAGCCCGTGTTCCTGCAATCGGTGTGACCAGGCCATGACCTCGCTAACGCTGGTCGCGTAAATGGCAATAATGGGGCTATCCGTACCGCCGACTCTCAGTCCTAGATCGCGAAGTGACTTTCTCAGGCTCGTGGCATTGTTTCGTAATGTTTTGCGTTCGACCGACATCGTTTCCAATTTGCGAATCGCTGCGAACGTCCGACGTAACTGCGATGCAGGAGCTGCGGTACTGTAGATATAAGATCGTGCGAAGTTAGTGAGCCAGTCGATTAAAGTCTTTGGGCCGGCGACAAATCCTCCCACGCTTCCAACCGCTTTGCTCAACGTCCCAGTTCGAATCCAACGATCTGACTCAGCCGCAAAATGCTCCACCAGACCCATTCCACGTGCGCCATAAACACCTGTGGCGTGGGCCTCATCCAAGATGCCGATCATGTCGTAAACATCGATCAAGCGTCTCAACTCAATCAAATCCGGCAAATCTCCATCCATACTAAAAAGGGAATCCGTTACGACAAACGCACGACGACCTTCGTGCCGGGATTGTTTCAGAAGCCCCTCAAGAGATTCTAAATCGTTGTGAGGGTAGACGATTGTTTTGGCACGACTAAGGCGACAACCATCGATCAAACTTGCGTGATTGAGGCGATCGCTAAAGATAATGTCTCGTGCGCCGACCACCGCTGAAACAACTCCGACGTTCGCAGCGAATCCACTCGAGAATAGTATGGCGTCTTCTTCTTGTTCGAATCTTGCTAGCTCTTCGACTAAATCGTCGTGGTCCCGCGTGCTGCCCGTTATCAGTGGGCTAGCTCCCGCCCCCTCCCGATTTACCTGGTGGTCAGTCGAGCCGCTTCTGCTGGTGGGAGATTGGTACCAACTCAAACTTAGATAATCGTTTGACCCAAAATTTATAAGCTTTTGACCTTTCTCATCCTCCACTAATCGGGGGGACAAATGGGTCCAAGTCTTGCGACTGCGGAATAAACCGTCATTCGAGCGATCTCGGAGCGAGCTTTCTAGCTCGCTCCAAAACCTTGTTGGGGATGGCATAATCGGAATTCGTGGGAAAATTGAACGAACAACTCGGTAGAACCGTCAAATCGGGTTTGATTCACCGCTCAGCATAATCCATAATCTTAGGAATGCCCTGGAGTTCGTGAACTATGGATTTGACCCACCCTCAAGTATTAATCACTGACGACGATGTCGATTTTCGTCAATCGTTAGCTGATGCGCTGTCCCGACGCGGATATGGCACTGTTTTGGCTGGTGATGGACTAGAGGCTTTAGAGGTCATTAAGCATGGCAACATTCATCTTGCACTTATGGATGTGCATATGCCTCGACTGGACGGTTTGAGCATGCTCGAATCCGTCAAAGCTAGACTGCCAAATCTTCCTTGCATCCTTATGACCGCTCGACTCGATTCGAAAATCGTTGAAAGAGCACGCCAGCTAAGGGCCGAGAACGTTCTCTCTAAACCGTTCTCGTTAAGTGTTTTGTCCGATACGATTCGACAGATTCTAGGCCGCGCCAGTAACCGTTAGTCGCTTTTGGCGGTCCTCTCCACTCGCTTCATTTCTACTCGAAACCAGATAGCCGATAGAACCGTCAACGCACCAGAAACGACCATAAACGGCGTAACGGGGTGCACGAACCCATGGTAAGCTGACATCGAGATACCACTCACCGAAAAAAAAGCTGCCAAGACGTAGGTCAACCGTTCGCAGTTTTTGACTAATCCAGATGGCATCCGCGTGTCCGACTCGTTGGCAACTTCCGACTCGATTGCAAATCCCCGCCGGTTTGCTGTCGACGCCAGAGTGCAATTCAAAAAAACAAACACGAGCGAATAGAAGATCGACGAAGCGACCTTCTCCATCCAGCTTTCGCCGAAGAGTACATATTGGTTGGCAGGGCTTTCCATCCAAACACGGTGCGCACACAGCACGACCAATATCTGAAAGCTCGTAAACAAGATCAAAAACGAGTAGGAACGCCGTGTCGTGGGCGAATCCGCAATACTCGCAGTAATAGGAGCAGGTTGGTACGGATTAGAAAAGGTCACTCTTTTTTTCCTGGCTTCTGGGTTTTCCTGACGTCTGGGGTTTACTAACTTCCGCTATCAATGAACGCAGACCGTTTTCAACACAACGTAAATTGCCAGTGCATCCGAAACGGCCAATTGGTCAACTCCATTTTTACTGAGTCATCCACCGAAACCCGCATTTCGACAAAAGGTATCGCTGATTAGCAACGTAATCAAACGAAATTCGCCGAGCAGCCTCTTTCTATATAGCCCACCAAGATTCGCATGCAAAACTCGAGGCCAGTAGATTTGGTGCTTCGAATTTTTTCGTCCATCGTTGACTCTTTTGGCTCAATTTCTTACACTCAAACAAGCATTTGATTGTTGGATTGTTCGATTATTACGAGGCAGCTAATGAATTCTTGTCATGCCCAGAAACAGTTGGTGAATCGTTCGCGTATTGGTTTCACCTTGGTCGAATTATTGGTGGTCATCGCGATTATTGGTGTATTGGTTGGATTGCTCCTGCCTGCAGTCCAGGCAGCTAGAGAAGCAGCCCGACGAATGTCATGCACAAACAATCTTAGGCAATTGGGTTTAGCGCTGCATAACTATCACGATTCGTTTCGATCGTTGCCCTCGGGTTGGATGCCTGCGTCTATCCCGGATGTTGACAATGGATTTGGAGAACGCTGGGGCTGGACAGTTTTCGTGTTGCCGCACTTGGAGCAGTCACCGTTGTACGAACAACTGAACGTAAACAATGGACGGCAGCCAATTCCTTTAGCAAATGATCCACGAGCCCAAACTGTTCTTGGAATTTTGATATGCCCCTCCGATCCGGGGGGAGCGATCAACGAAAGTTATCCCGACCCCAATGGAAATTTCTATCCAAAGTCGAATTATCCTGCAGTTCACGGACAGGGGGAAGAAGTCAGCATATTGTCCAATGGTGGGAACGGACTATTTAGCAAGGGTTCGAGAATCCGTTTTGCGGAAATCACGGATGGAACCAGCAACACGTTTGCCATTGGAGAACGCGATACGAAATCATCACGTCGAGGTGTTTTTGGCTCCGTCGGTGATCCCTATCGCCATGCGGCGGTCTGGATTCGAGCCATGCCACGGCCAGGAAGTATTACCCCCACTACACAGCATGGTCGTTCTGTTACAGGTGTCTGCACCGATGTTTCGAATTCCACACGTTTGCTTAACGGAGCCAGTTCCCGTGCGTTCGGAAGTGGTCACACAGGTGGAGCCCACTTTGCATTTGCCGACAACTCGGTCCAATTTATCAGCCAAACGATAGATCCCATAACTTACGGTCGGCTTGCCCAGAGAAACGACGGCAACGTTATTGGAGAATACTAAGCCGATAAATATAAACGTCATCTCGGGGAGCCGTCACGAGGGTTGTACTCATCCAAAATCTCGTTGAGCCATTCCAGAAACAATCCCGTCGCTTCCGTTTGCCGAGCTCGTCTTGCAGCGATGTCGCTTGGTCCTAGGGGCGGAGGTTGATTTAATCGGATTTCGTGCGATACCCCCTCCTGCTTACCTCTATAGATTGCCGCCAAAAAGATCATGCCATCCAATTCTGGGGGAGCCCCCGGGCCGAAATGTCCAGTGATTGCGGCCGCGATGGTGGCCTGTGGGGTCGTTGCGAGCAATCGTTCCGCAAGGTTCCGGCTGGACCATTCAGAAACAGGGCCGATTTTCGGATCATTTAGCATTCGCTCGTCTAAATCCAGCCAAGCGATTTTTGATTCCGTTTGGTAAACAACCATGGAGCCGCAAAAGCAGGACGAAATTCCTGGTATCTGACCCAGTTCCGCCGCGACCATTCCTGATGTACAACTTTCGGCTAAAACGAGCTTCGCACCGTTTTTGAGTAACTTTTTGTGAATTGACTGGAGTGTGAAATACAATGGACTGTTCCTTGGCTAGTACCTCCCGTCGAATGTACCGACAAACGATCAAGACCCACAGCATGAATTTGCCAAAAAATGAAATCTCCCAGCGCTGGAATACGCGAGCCAGGCCTATTTCAGGCACCCTAATCCCGTCGTTCTGTTTCGACACGATTGGGGAAATGGCCCATTACGCGGCCCACATCATCGCAGGCCTTATCCGAGAACGAGTAACACTCGGACAGAAAACGGTCATTGGCATCCCTGCTGGTTCTACTCCACTGACCACGATGAGAGAACTGATTAGGCTTCATCGAGACGATGGCTTAGATCTTTCAAGCGTGGTGCTTTTCCTGCTCGATGAGTATTACGGACTGCCCTCCGATAGCCCGCAGTCGCACAAGCTCTGGTTGCAGCGACAATTGCTCGATCATGTGAATATACCGTCCGATCAAATTTATACTTTGGATGGTCAGCTCCCGCTAAACGACGTTGATCTGCATTGTCGCCGCTACGATGAAGCTATTCAGCATGCCGGTGGATTCGATTTGGTCCTATTGGGAATTGGGATGAATGGTCACATAGGATACAACGAGCCGTTCTCCGTTAAGAAGAGCAAGACAAGACTGTGTACGCTTGATCCAATCACCCGGCGCGGCGTGGCGAGCGATTTCTTCGGAGAGGAAAATGTTCCGACTCAAGCTTTGACGGTCGGCTTGAGCGGGATTCTCAATGCGCGCCGCATTCTGTTGCTTGCAATTGGCGAACACAAAGCCAAGATCATTGTCGAAGCCCTCGAGAAGCCACCGACGGATCGATTACCCGCATCATTTCTTCAAGACCACGGGGATGTTCGCGTACTGCTCGATGGGCCAGCTGCATCGATGCTACGAGGTGCTGCGACGCCATGGCTTCTAGGTAATGTGACATGGGATGATGAGCTTATTAAGCGAGCCATGCTTTGGCTTTGCGAACGAACGGGTAAAGCATTACTTAAACTCGATGCTGATGATTTCCGCGCTCACGACTTGCACCAATTGCTACGTCATCATGGACCAGCAGAATTGATCTCGCAAAAAGTTTTTCGCTGGATGCTTGACACGATCGACTATCATCCAGCCGGCAACGAGAAAAAGCGAGTCATCTGCTTTAGTCCTCACCCTGATGACGATGTGATCAGCATGGGAGGGACCCTCATTCGATTGGTGGAAGATAAGCATGATGTACACATTGCTTATATGACCAGTGGTAACATTGCGGTGTTTGATCACGATGCAGAGCGCGTCGCAGAGTTGGTGGCGGACTACAATCGTATCTTTGAAATGAACTCAGAGCGTGCGGATCAATTGGCCGACACCGTTAGAACTGCCATCACGAATAAAAGACCAGGGCATCCAGACGACGACTCGGTCCTTAAAATCAAAGCAATGATTCGACGAAGTGAAGCCCGCGCTGGTGCTCTTGCGATTGGCTGCACGGAAAACAATTTGTACTTTCTCGATTTGCCGTTTTATCGAACGGGAACCATTGCGAAAAAGCCTGTCGGTGATGAAGACATACGAATCATCGAAAATCTTCTACGAGAAGTGCGACCAGATCAGATTTACGTGGCAGGAGATTTAGCAGATCCGCACGGAACGCACCGCGTTTGCGCCGAAGCGATCTTTGCAGCTTTGATCAATATGAAAAATAGGAACGAACCTACACCAGAGGTTCTTCTATACCGCGGTGCATGGCAAGAGTATCCGCTGCACGAGATCGAGATCGCTGTTCCATTGAGCCCCAATGATCTGGCACTCAAACGACAAGCGATCTTCATGCATGAAAGTCAAAAAGATAAAGCATTGTTCCCTGGCAGCGACCCGCGAGAGTTTTGGCAACGTGCAGAAGATCGGAACCGAGGCACCGCGGATGCTTACAATCGGATTGGCTTGCCTGAATTCTTTGCCTTAGAAGCCTTTGCCCGATGGAAATGGGAACCGATCTAAAGAGATTTAAGATTGGCGATTGGCGATTTTAGATTGAGTAATCGTCGATACGAAGGGTCTAGAGCGGATTAGAAATACAAGCCCGAAAGCGAAAGGTGAGGGTTGGCCCTTTTCTAATTCAGGCCTAACGAGCGCGAGCCGGTGATGCGTTCCTTTGCATGCGGTTGGTGCCTACGGGGATTGGCGATCAGGTTGCTAGTATTTCGGGAACGGCAACTGGCCATCGCCCCCTCTGCTCGCGGGCATGTTGCTTTAGTCGATACTAGATGTTTAGCAAACGTAAAATGGGCACTCCTGCCCGTTCAGAAGTTGCAAAATGGTCACTCCTGCCCGTTTAGTGGTGCCAACGTCGGCCAATAGTGACCAACCCACCATCAAAGCAAATCGCCCTCGCGCATCGGGCTGGTATTAGCCACTCTTGCATCGCACGCGAGAATCACCTCTCACTACCAAACATCACCTTTCGTCGAATGTAGTCTTCTGCCTGAGGATATGGTGATAGTGCTGGGCAAACCGGTGAGCCTCGTCTCGGACATATTGCAGTAATCGCAATGCAAACGATTGGCGACCTAGTCGTATCGGTTCACTCTCACCGGGCCGATAAATTTCCTCCTCGCGCTTGGCGAGCGAAATCAACGTCGGGGGCTCGATTTCTTGATCGCGAAACGCTGCCAAGGCCGCATTCAACTGCCCCTTGCCACCGTCGATCATGAGTAGATCCGGAAACGCGTCTTGTTCATCAGATAGTTTCCGAAATCGCCGCGAAACTACCTCATGTATGCTTCGGAAATCATCGATACCAGTCACTCCGGCTATCTTGTACCGACGATACCCGGGCTTGAACGGCAAGCCATCCAGAAATTGAACCAGCGATGCAACGGTGTCGTTGCCTCCCAAGTGGGCGATGTCGATCCCCTCGATCACCCTCGGTTCACGATCCATTCGCAGGACTCTCTGCAACGCTCGCATCCCCTTTTTGGGATCAACATAAAAGACTTCTGGCTGCGCATGGGCGTCGATGTCACCGCGATCCCCGAGGTTTTCGAGTAGTCGAATCTCATCTCGTAGTCGAGCAGCGCGTTCAAAATCGAGCTTGGAGGATGCCTCCATCATTTCGCTCTTCATTTGATTGATCAATCGCTCACTGCCGCCGTCCAAAAAGGTTTGCAGCCGTTTGATAGAACGTTTGTAGTCCGCTTTCGAAATCCTCTGATTGCACGGTGCAGTGCATTGTTTGATCGACGCTAACAAACACGGCCGGAACCATTCCCAGCGAGGGTCGTTCTCTTCGATATCTAACGAGCAAGTCCGAAATTGAAAGACTCGCTGCAGCACTTGCAATGCGCCTCGAAGTTGCCCCGCGCTGGTGAACGGACCGTAGAGCTTAGCCCCTCGGTCCTTCGGGGTGCGAGTTACCTCGACACGAGGAAAATCCTCGTGAGTAGTGATCATGAGGTAGGGAAAGGTCTTATCGTCCTTTAAATCTTTGTTGTAGCGAGGTTGGATATCCTTTACTAAACGACTTTCGGTCAACAATGCATCCACTTCGCTAGCGCATGACATAAAGTCAATGTCCGCGATCTCATGGATCCATTCGGCAGTTCGGATTTCCTCGGCAGCGGCTGCGTGAAAGTAACTACTGGCTCTCGATCGAAGATTCTTCGCTTTGCCTACGTAAATCACAACCCCTGAAACGTCCTTCATGAGATAGACACCGGGCGACTGAGGGAACTCTTTTACTTTTTCAGCCGCCTTGCGAAAACCAAAGTTATCTTTCAGCAACAAATCGATGCGCCGCAGTACATCGGAAGAGGGTTCCACCAAATGTTCATCGACAATGGTCTCGACAGGATCTAGTTCAAGCTCTTCGAACTCGTTGGGGACGTCCCAGCCTGGATCTAAGCTCATAGTCGCAATTCACTTTTTAAGACGTCCTTGAGATAGAAGTGGTGCTTGCCGAGTTTGCCACCATAATTGCCACCTGTGATGCGTCGCACGCCAAACTCCGCTCCAACATCGCAAACGGCGAGGATCCCGACTCGCATCGCCTCGGCAACAGCCTGGGGTGTTAATCCATCGATCACGAGCTCCAGGGCAGCGCTAGTTTCATCGGGGACCATCGTGCTCGATTGATCTCGTAGCGTCGGGCAGAAGGCATTGTTGGTCGAGGCATGCAGGAACCGATACTTCGAACCAACTTTTGAACCGCTCCGAGCCACTCCGCCGGGAAAGGGAGCGATACAATCCTCCACCTGTCGAATGGCTCCGACCGCGGCATCGCACGCATGAAGAGCTCCATGAATTGTATCGGCTAGAACGAGAAAGTTTCCGCCACCGACGGCGCTCACTCGACCTATGGTGTCTTGGCAGACGAACTCACCGTCCATGACTGGAATTCGCCAATACCGTTCCGCTCCGATGCGTTTCGAGATTTGGTAGCCGTCACCAAAGTATCTAACACTAGAGCCCATCGCGATTCGCTTCTCGCTCGTTATGGCACCAAAAATAGAGGTGCTTGGACAGGTTAGCACGCACTGGCCGACTCGGCGAACGATCTGTTTCTCAAGTTCTTTTCCCGAGACACTAAAAAGCAGAACCGAGACGCCTGGCCTGCCATCGGGAGTTAGTTCGCGAGGTACATTTCCCTCGATTCCAGCCTCAACTCCACAACCGATAACGCTAGTCGCAAATCCAGTCATGGCCTCTGCAGCTCGATTGGCCCAGCCATATTCAGCAGCTGTAATGATGACCCGAGTGGCGGTCATATCAAAAGCCTCTGCAAAGGTATCTTCTATTTCGATTCCATTAATTTCCATAGACTAGCAGTAAAACTGTCCTGGTTTCGAGTGGTTGGTTGTGGATTGTGCACAAAGTTATCCTTGGCATTGTACACCTGTTGTCCAATATGCCGAGTAGATACGTTCGATCAAGAAATCAACCGAACCTCCTTTTAGTGAGAAAACCATCTCAATTGGATGTTTTCGTCGGATTAGAGGCGTTTCAGAAATCGATACCGGCGCAGTTCCATGTGTGCTACAATCCTGGTCCAAATGACGATTATTGGTGATTCAAGATTCGCTTACACTTTTCCGTAGAGACATCCCGACATGAGCAGCCCCGGCGACTTTATCCAACAAGAGGCCGAGAGATTTCGCACCCGATACGCCGCCGTCCGCGATCAAGTGGGGCGAGTTATCGTCGGGCACGATGACATTGTGAATGGTGTACTGACCGCTATGTTTGTCGGAGGCCATTGTTTGCTCGAAGGAGTACCAGGCCTAGGCAAAACGATGCTGATTAGGACCTTGGCCGAGACCCTTTCGCTGGACTACAACCGCATTCAATTTACTCCCGACTTGATGCCCTCGGATATACTGGGTACCAATCTCATTGTCGAAAACGATGGTCGCAAATCGTTCCAATTTCAGAAGGGACCTTTGTTCACCCAATTGTGTTTAGCTGACGAAATCAACCGAGCGACTCCCAAGACCCAATCGGCTCTCCTTGAAACTATGCAAGAAGGGACCGTAACTGTCGCCGGTCATCGCTACGAACTCCAAAAACCCTTTTTCGTTCTGGCAACGCAAAACCCAATTGAGCAAGAGGGAACGTATCCCCTACCCGAAGCACAGTTGGACCGCTTCCTCTTTAAGCTCGTAGTTGGCTACTCAACTCGCGAAGAGTTGAATACGATCATTGACCGAACCACCAAGGGAGAAATAGTCACGCCAGAGAAGACTATGGACGGCGAGGAAATCGTTCATTGGCAAAAGCTTGTGCGGCAAGTCATCCTGTCCAAACATGTCCAGGATTACATCGCTCGTTTGATCCTCGCCACTCACCCAGGAGGCAGCTTGGCTCCGGAAGTGACGAATCAATACATTCGATGGGGCGCCAGCCCGCGTGGAGCCCAAACCATAGCCTTGACCTCCAAGGTTCGCGCTCTTCTGGATGGTCGATTCAACGTGAGCTTTGAGGACGTCCGGCGTGTCTATTTGCCCGCCTTACGACACCGAGTCCTCTTGAACTTTGAGGCTCAAGCGGAAGGAGTCGAAACGGACAAAGTACTCCTGGATGTACTTGAGAAAATCCCCGAACGCTCCGACATTAGCTAGTCGAGTGATCCATTAGGCTGATATGCAGCGACGATCCGAAATCATTCCAGATCGGATAAACCCAAGTAAATGAAACAGACTAGAATCACCGACCGACCAGCTACTTAAAAACTCTCTTTTCTTATGCTAGTGGCAGCGGTCAACGTTTTGTCTGGTAAGAAAAGGGAGCGACCTAACCAGCTTACGCTGTTGGCTTGCGCAGTCACAGTGACAGTAATCGTAGATCCTGGAGGGGAGGATGCGATTACCGATGGCGACATCGTAAAATCACGGGAAACACCTGCGTTTGACATCATCTCCTGAACTCTCGCATGAGCACTTTCTGTAGTAGCGTTTGGCAGCGATGCTTGCCTAGCTCCTTCTCGGGAGTTGTTTACGAGCATTTGCTTGGCCATCGTCATGCGACCTAGGTCAATTAGCCCCAACGTAAAAAGAATCACCAAGGGAGCCATTAAAGCAAATTCGAAAAGCGCGGCACCTTTTCTATGATGACCGCAAAAATGATGGTTGCACCCTTGCGCTGCCTTGACAATCGACGGCAGAGATTAGTCGACTGATTCATCAGTGAGCACATAGTAGTCAAGCCTCTAGGTAGATATAAAACTGGATTACTCGGCGGTAGTTTCTGGATAGGTCGATTGCACTAGAATGTGTGCCGATTTGACATTTTGCATCATTCGCTCCTTGCGAAAAATGGTGCTGAAACCGGTTTTATATTTACCACTCGAATACCATCAACTCTATCGATGAATAATCTAGCCATACCTAAAGCCGTGTAAACCTACCCAATCGCCCGACCCCCTGGCGTCGTTCTGCTTCGAAAATCCTGAGAGTGGTAGGTACCGACTCGGTCTAGGTGGAACTCGTACGCGGGCACCATTCGAGTAAGCATCCATCGAAAGAATAGAAATATAACTTTTGCTGGTAAATCGGCGAAGCAGTGGGTACAAACGAGTGAGTTCTGAACACGGGCGCGAACGGAATTATTGCTGCCTGGAGCCCCCTACGACTTCACCGAAAGGCAAATTCTAAGAACTCCGGCCCAAGAAATAACGAATTCTTCGCCCTAAGCCGGGGTTGCTTGGACTTCCGCGATTAGGGCAACGTATCTACCATTATCCTTGTATCCACGCGTACTAGGGGGAATCGGTGACAATCGAAGGGAATGCGGACGGCCGGGATGGGGACTTGGTCCACGTCTTAGGTTACTTTAACTTTTCATCAGGGAAATCGGACCCTAGATCCCTGTCTGCATTGAATCGTCTTTACAGTCTGGCCTTGACCGGTACCAACAAACGCAACAGTCCATTTGCCGGTCCCCCTGCCTGGCTTACTATTTTAGAATGGCTCCAATCGAGATTAAGGACGCTCAAACAGGAAAAGGACATTTTCCGAGAGAGCGATCAAGCGGAACACGTTATCGAACTTGTTTGGCGAAACTTGCTTCCCGAGTATCTCGATTTTCATAGCGATCTACTTTTTCACCAAGAGCCTGAGGGTTTATTCAACGGGTTGTTTTTGGGTCGAGCAATTGAAAGTGTATTGCAACAGGGAGGGCCTTGGAATGAAACCTCTCGAATCGTGTCTGGCGCGATTGACCAATTGAATGACTACGTGGGGTATCGACCAGTCGCAGTGCTTGAGGGTCGTAGACTGGAGCCATATCCTCACGAGTGGTTACGGCCGATACCCTTGTACGTTCGTGACGTTGGGGTCGCATTTGGTCCCTATTATGAAATCGTTTCACGATGTCTCGAAATCATTCGCAATACATCCCCTCATATATTGCGAGACGCGCAGTTCGATCCGAACAATTTAGATGAACTGGCACTAGATCCGAGAGCATATGATTTTGACCATCCTGTTAACAAGCGGCCCAACTATTATTTTGGCCAATGGGATCCACATTTACTTGATCAGAACGCTTCGTATCGCAGGTTTGTTCTCCAACAGGTAACAGTCGATGCATTGTTGGCCAGGGTGAAAGAAGAAAAGGAGATACCACGCGATCAGCTGTTAACCGAGGCCGCTACTGTGTTAGCGGGAACGATGTTGATGGCCTCCGGGATTTCAGGAGGAGGTGCGAATTCCTTTTCTTCCACAACGACACTAGTTCAATTGCTTTCTGTCATCGCCAATTATCGCGACCAGTTTTACTCTGAGTTTTTGGAATCGCTGACTGGCCCCCATGCGGAACGTTTAAAAGCAGAGAGTGCAATTCGTAGGCAGCCCTTGGGTGGCGCTCGACAGCAACTCAACACTCACTTGGCTAGGTTACGCGCAACTCAAGTAGAGCATGTGCAGTTAGCACGCATTTTCGCACGCATGGGGAATGCGACCGCGGCTAAAGATGAGTCTGATGACGTTCAGGTACCGTCGGCTCGGATCCTCTGTCGCATCGATTGTTTGCTCACGATTGGCAATCAGCGCCTAAGGAGAGGTGAGCTCGAAAAAGCAGTTGAAATTCCTGACCAGATTTTTGATTGGATCGAGCGTGGTATTCGCTGCGGTGCACTGGTCGATCCGTGGAACATCTTGGGATTTGCTGGAAATTTTCCTCGGTTTATAGGTTCCGATTCTACGGTAAGCGATGAGAGGGTCGAGGAGTTAGTTCACATCACCGAGCAACTCTTTGGTTTGATGTCCCGGCTATGGCGAGAAGCTGCCGCGACGAACCAAGATCAATTATGCGCGAGAACAGAACAGCGTTTCAAATCGATATCCAATTGGTGGCGTCAGTTTGCCGCTCACGAAGTAAGTGATGTATCGGCCACTGATCCACAAGATGTGCTGGAATCATCGCAGCTTGTTTCACGTGCATTGCGACTTTGGCATAAAGGTGGAGCTGCATCTGGGGATATTCGATTTTGGGCACCTCATGCGGAATTGTTTGACTCCCCGAAAGCCTACGGTCTCGTGATCGAAGCGTTGTTGGATCGCAGTGATTTCGTCGGAGCCATGGCGCTTTTGGTTCACTGGCTCAGCCAAGCAGAACGTGTGGGGCTGCAGAGCGGCAATACCTCCTATTCGGATTTTGCTCGCCTTTGGTTAGAGCAATTGATTGAGTCGCGATGTCAGTCGACGGTTACCAGCGAGCCATCGAGCCCGTCTGCTGCCTGTCCGTGCTGGGGAACGATCGAGAAGTATTTCGACTACCTGGAAGCAAACGGTGAGTCCTATTGGACTGTCCCCGATTTTCGCTTGGGATCAAAAAAAGAAAAACCAAAAGCGAGCTCTTCGACCGCAGCCGAAGACGAGTCAGACGATGAAGGGCAAAGCTCACTCTATGGCGCAGCTTACGAAGGTGTTACCTACGAGGACAGTACTGACGATGGCAATGAGGGGCCTGTGTTCGAGCAGGACGAAGGCACCTCGGAGGAGTTGATAACCGAATCGAAACGGATTGGAGAGCACCTTACCTTTCTCGTGGCTCTCGCTCAAATGTGGAAGTTGGTATCGCAATCGGTGAGAATTCTGAGGAACGTCGAAACCGAATCGAATCTAAAATCGGATATTGCGGAGACTCTATACCGATGGAGCGAGCAATGTTTATCTAATCGAGATGGTCTGATCCGATTGTTAGATCAAGTGCAATCGTACAAGATTGTTCGAGGTGGAACCGACACGGACTCGATGGCCAAATATGATCGCAAACGTGTGGTGAAAGAATCGCTTATGGAGCGTATCTTAGCCGCGGCAGTTGAGACGGCAGATGCTGGCAGGCTTTTGATCGGTGCCATTTTATCGAGTGAAGAAGATGGAAATTGCGTTGCCTCTACTTTACAGAAATTACCACGAGACGAGAGGCTGACTGTCGAGCTCTTCGGCAATTTAATGGCGGGCCGAAGAAGCCAAGTCGAGGATTCGTTTCCTGACTTTATCGCGGTTATCCGAGATCAAAAGTTACTATATGTTTCGTTAGCTCGGGGTGGAAATCCTAGAGAGATTCTGGATGCCCGCGTTCGACGTAGAGCACTAACACATTTGCTAACTTGGTTGCCTCGGCAAGGACTTTTTTACCAAGCTTGTCGGCTGGTTGATACCGCCCGGCATATGGAGCACTCCAATCCAGTTGGTCACGGGGCTGTCACCGAATTCGATGATTTGTTCCAGATAGCTTTCAAATCCATGGTTCGTTGTCTCGTTCGCAATGCATACCAATGGCAGCAAGATCCGCAGAATCCGAAAGACGGTAAAGGAACGAAACGCAAACGCATTTCTCCCAATCAGTGGGATGCAATCGAATTGGATGCGATTGTCGACTTGAACCCGACGGAACCGGAACAAGAGTTATTGGTTCCTTTATTGGAGCAACTGACCGAGATTTTGTTGGGAAGTTGGTTGTCTCATTCGAGGACACTTCGATTGAGTGTGCTCGAAACGATGGATGGGGCTGGTACATGGAATCAGCTCGCAACCTTTATCCAAAGGTACGGTAAAGGGATATTTACTCAAGGCTTCTTAAAGCTTTCTAACGTACGGGCGATATTACACCAAGGGGTCAATAACTACTTGACGCAAGCCATTGAGAATCGCGACTCAGATGAGCTGGTGCCACTGCTCGATGCATTAGATTCTGGCGAAATAACGATTGAGGATGCAACGCGTTGGTTGTCGGTCGTTTTTGAAGCCATCATCGACCACTATTCCGAATACAAGGACTATAACAGCACAACCACGCAATCAGACCGAGGCGAGATGCTGTACATGCTTCTCGATTTTTTGAGATTGCGAGTGCGATACGATCGGGTTTGTTGGAATTTAAAGCCCGTTTTTTGGGCTCATGAGGTACTCGTGCATGCCGGTTGTCAAAACTCAGCCCAACAATGGAGGCGTGCGTTGGCGGAGCGAGTAGCCAGGGAGTCAGACCAATATTTGGAGAGGTTAGCTAAGCTCCAAGAAGTATACGCAATGAAAATGCCTACGGTGGCAGACCGACTCAATGAGCGATTCGTTAAGCCAATGACCATTGATCGCATGCGAGCTTTAATTCGCCCTGCGATCAGGCAACTCCGGGCGAGCGATCGGGAGGAGAGTCATGCGTTTGATTTGTTGGTTGAAGAAGCGCATTTGATGATGCGAGAACCAACCGGAGTGGGGTTGGATATACCGGCTTGGTTGCTAATGCTCGAAGAAGAAGTGGACCGGGTTCTTCAGAATCACAAGGCATTTCCGCAAACGCAACGGCTCGAGCGATCGGTTCCATGGATTGTTGTTCCGTATGCCAATATACAATCGCAGTTCAATGCCGTTATGGCTCACAATCGAGCGCTTCGCGGGCCTCATTAAAAAAGCGAGATTCTCTGATCAGATAAGTCAAATACTCAATTGTTTGCAAGTGACGCCGGATACTTGGATAGACTCGTTGAATCGGCGTTAGCTTCATGCGATACTATAACCGCGATAGAGATCGCTGGATAAAGTAGATAAAAGCTCGAGTCATCCGCAGGATATCCATGATAATCATTTGGGGCAGTCGACCATACTTTCGCAAGAACAAAGCGCATCAAAAAGGATTTTGTCCTCATTGCGGCCGTTATGCGAGCTTTAACAGTTTCGATGCGATAACGTTCTTTTACCTCTACTATATCCCTTTGATACCCATGTCAAAGCGGAAGCGGTTTCACAAGATGTGCAACCACTGCAGCATGACTCAGCAGATCGATATCGAATCTTTTGATGGCATAATACAGGGACTAAAGTCAAACTCTGCTGAAGCGGTTTTGGCAATATTGGATGGAGAGACGACTTTTAGCTTAGAGGGAGAGGAATCTGAGCCAATTGACGCTGCAAACTATCTTCTGGGGGCTGCAGATTGGCTTTATGCTTCGGGCAACAAAGACTTTTGCGTCAGTATCGTCGGGCAACTAGCAGATGATTCAGGTCGCTTTACGCAAGCCATGCTTTTGGCTCATATGCGAACCATGGATGGAAAACTCCAAGAAGCGATTGATCACTACAATTCAGCCTCGAAAATTGACAGTACACGATACGAGCCCTATCAATACAAAGGAAGTTTGGAGGCCGAGACGAAGCAAATCGAAGCAGCGGTGGCTTCCTATCAGCAAGTGATGAAAAAGGCACCAGACGGAACGACCCAACTATCGATTGGTCTGCAGCTTGTAGAACTACAAAAGCAGTGTAAACAATTTGTGGAAGCCTCGGCTACCTATGATCGATTGCTTGAGTTGCATCCACCATTAGCGAACGACAAGTCGTTTATGAAGGGGGTAGCCAAGGTCAAGAAGAAGGCTGGTTTGGGTTAACGGATCTTTACTTCATGGCTAATGTAATAGCGGTTTCCCATGATGTCGCGATTGAGGCCCAGTGATATCGCCTCGCGACCATCCTTGCTCTTGTACGAATTCGCTGTTCTAGAAGAGGATCAGCGTCGAGTTGCTTGAGATAGTGAGGCAATTCCGTTAGAGTCTTCAAAACAAAACCTGATTCTAGATGCTCGATGCATTCCCCAATTGCTGGACTAAAGTCGGTAACAAAACAGGGGAGTCCCATCGTCATCGCTTCAACTAAAGATTGCGGGAAGCCTTCGTAGCGACTGGCCAGAATGAATGCTCGTGCAGCGCGATATTCGCTCCAGACGTCAGAGGTCCAGCCACACCATTCCACTGAATCGGCAATTGATAAGTCATCTGCCAGACCCTTTAGATCATTTTCTAGAGGCCCCTTTCCGACGATTCTTAGTTTCCAGTTGGGCAACTGGGGGTGAATGGTTTTCCAGACGTGTAGGATCTGATCCACTTGTTTCTCAGCGGCTAACCGGCCAACAAACAAAAGTCGGTTTTCGTTTATTGCTCGCTCTTGTTCGCTCTCTTGCCCGGTAGTATTCGGAGCTTCGATTGCGGATGGAATGGTAAGAAACGTGGTTTTCGTCTTTCGTGGAAAGAATTCCCGTCTTAGATAGTCCCGTACATAATCCGTTTGGGCCACACAAACTTTCGCTCTTCGGTAAACTCGCCGGCGTATTGCCTCCCAAACGGCAGGCATTTTTTGAAATCTTGGATCGCTTCGTTCGGATATCAATACGGGATAGCTTTTACCTATTGCGAGAAGAACCAGCGAGTTGTTCATGTCGCAGAAGCTCACGACTATGTCTGGGGCGAGTTGAGCTGCAATCTTTTTTAGTTTGCGAATGCGAAAAAGATTGAAGTAGATTTTCGATGCGAGATTGTTCGTTTCGGTAGGAGATGTGCCAGAATGAATCGATATCCGCTCGACTCGAGGATGCAGACTATAAGCGTCTGAATCGCTCGATGCCACCGTGACAAGCGAAACCTTTGCAATCGTCGAATTTCTTGCTAGGTGATTCGCAAGGCATGCAATTTGGCGTTCGGAACCACCTCCCTCCAGGGAATGGATTGCAAGCAAGATGTGACGGCCTCGCAAGCTCAAAGAAATTTGCTTCGGATCTGGCGTGTTACTCAATCGCTCGGCTCGTCTCTTGGTGAAAAATCTGTAAACTGTGTGTGATTCCAGGGTGGAACTCTCAGCGACAGCATGTATTAGGTTGGAGGGGATTGACGTTTAGGTTTAATGTAACAAATCTTCTCCTCACTTAAAATGACAGACCAAACTTCTCGGTATGCAAGAAATAATAGTCAAGCGCTGGCCCAGCAAGCCCCGACAAGCGATTCGTGTAATACTAATCGGAGACATCGTTGGAAAGCCTGGACTCGAAATCGCATGCCAAGCGTTTGAGAAGCTTCGAAATTTTCTCCTTGTCGACGTTATCATTGCAAACGCCGAGAATGCTGCTGACGGAGCGGGGTTGACCATCTCGCAGTACAAGAAGCTGGTAGAGTCTGGTGTCGATGCGATTACTCTCGGTGACCACATCTATAAAAAGAAGGAAATATCTTCGGTTCTCAAAGAGCAATCTAATATCGTTAAGCCTGCCAATTTTCCCTCGACGGCTCCAGGCTTGGATCATTGCATTATCCAAGCAAAGTGCGGGGTCGATATTGCTGTAATCAGTTTGCTGGGACGCGTGTTTATGCGACCGGTCGATTGTCCGTTTACCGCTGCGGACCGCGTACTGAATTCAATCCCAGATACCTGTAAAATTCGAATTTGCGATATCCACGCCGAGGCGACGAGTGACAAACAAACGATGGGGCGATTTCTCGATGGACGAGTAAGCGCTGTACTCGGGACACATACCCACGTTCCGACAGCAGATGATTGCATACTACCTAAGGGGACAGCCTTTCAGTGTGATGTCGGCATGACGGGGCCCTATGAGAGCATTCTGGGGCGTGCCATAGAGCCGGTACTCAATACAACTTTATCTTTCGATCCCAACTCTTTTCATGTTGCCACCGATGACGTTCGGTTAAGTGGAACTATAGTAGACATCGATCCGGAAACCGGACTTGCTTTGCAGATATCACGCCTGCATCTAAAGAAAAAAGAATTGGATTCGTTATCAGGTGAGTACTAGCGAAGAATCGAAATTGGGTGATCCAATGCGATCGCCCTGGATTGGTTTGGACATAGGTGGTGCCAACATCAAAGTCGCACATACCAATGGTTGGTCAAATCACCTAGATTTTCCAATGTGGAAGCATCCAACACTTTTGGCATCGGCGTTGGGTGAATTGCTGGAGGAGTCGCCGCCGTTCGCTGGTATTGGGTTGACCATGACGGGCGAGCTTGCAGATTGCTTTCAGACGCGTGCAGAGGGGGTCGCTACAATCCTCGATCAGGTAACAACCATTTTGCCTGCGCAGCTCGTGCGAGTTTACAGTGTCAATGGAACGTGGCTTACTGTTGGTGCAGCTGCGAGATCACCATGGACGGTAGCGGCCTCCAATTGGGTGGCGCTAGCCAAGTTTATGGGTGTCAACTTCTCGGAAGGGAGACGTTTGATCGTTGACATTGGTTCTACGACGACTGACATTATTCCAATCTCTAACGGTGAGATTGCTATTGATGCAAAAACAGATTCTCAGCGAATGCAATGCGGAGCGCTGGTCTATACGGGCGTTGAAAGGTCTAACGTCGCAGCCATTTCACGACATGTTCCGTTATACGGGGCCTCATGTCCGTTGATGAATGAGTTGTTTGCAACGAGCCGCGATGTGCATCTATGGCTTGGAGACGTTGAGGATAATCCGACCTGCAATCAAACGGCCGACGGTGCTCCCGCGACGCGGGCTCATGCTCGATTTCGTTTAGCGAGAGTTGTTGGAGAGGATGGGTCGACGTTAGCCGACTCCGATATCGATGTCATTGCCAACCAAATCCGACTAGATCAGGCCACGCTTATCGCGCGAGGGATGGAGCAAGTTGTGCATGCCGCGTGGACGAAGAATTCGACAACTTCGAAAAAAGGCCGGGCAAGTAAAACGAAGGATGGTGTAGATCGCCAGTCAAGTGGAGCATGCCTTCCCGACCTGATTCTTGTTTCTGGGCATGGTGATTTTCTTGTTGAGGATGCGATGCGAATTCTAAATTGGAATATGCCACGCACCAACTGGTCGCGATGTTATAGCCCTGAGTTATCGCGCATAGGACCTGCGTATGCGGTGGCCATTTTGGGGGCGACCGATCATGAAGCTATTGCTTCAACTTAGAGATGATGTTTATCCTAACCCGACGCGTACGCAAGGGCTTTGGCCCGAAAAACCAGTTACCGCGCAACTTCAAAACTCACGCTGCGAGCTTGGGATAATAAGCAGCACCCACAAAGGGATGCTGCCTCGATTGCAGAAGTCGCTTGGCAGAGAACTACTCCATTGGTGGAGGTGCTAACATCGAATGGTAAAACCAAACAGCTTGAGCGTTGTTTAGTTCCAC
>JBKDKR010000028.1:0-128916 GCA_046344995.1 Pirellula sp. | reverse complement strand
ACGAGAATTGGGGGGGCCCGAAGTCGCTGAGCGAACCGCAAGGACGCAGGCGCCGAAGGTCAACTTGATGATTGGGACTAAGTCGTAACAAGGTAGCCGTAGGGGAACCTGCGGCTGGATCACCTCCTTTCTAAGGATTTTGATCGGTAACCTGTTGCCGATCGCAATAGTGAGCACAAAGTCTTGAGAAGATCAAACTCGTCTAACACTGGCCTCACGCCAGTATGAAAAACACCGGATTTCAATATAGAAGACCCTGGTTGATGAAAGTCAACCAGGGTTTTTTTACGTACCTACCGGACAGATCGGACAGATCGGACAGATCGGACAGATCGGACAGATCGGACAGATCGGACAGATCGGACAGATCGGACAGATCGGACAGATCGGACAGATCGGACAGATCGGACCCGTTAACCAAGGGGAGAAACCCAATGCCACCCGTTGTTGTCGGACTCGGAGAAATCCTCTGGGATATCTTCGACGACGCCGCTGTCTTCGGAGGGGCACCCGCGAACTTCGCCCGCCACGCCGCCGAGCTAGGACTCAGCGCCATCATCAAAAACGCCGTTGGACGGGGCGAACTCGGAAATCAAGCCCTCGCGTGGCTCTCCGCTCGCCCCATCCCCGTCGACTTCGTCGCCGTCGACCCCCTGCACCCCACCGGCGAGGTGCACGTGCGTGTGGACCCGTCCGGGCAACCGTTCTACGAATTTGCCACCGAGGTTGCTTGGGATCACCTGCAATGCACCCCCGCAGATATCCAACCCGCCCAACAAGCCCATGCGATCTGCTTTGGCTCCCTGGCTCAGCGATCCCCGCAAAGCCGCCATGCGATCCACCAATTCGTCGATTCCGCCCAGCGTGATGCCTGACGCATCCTCGACGTTAACCTGAGAGCAAACGTCTACGATGACGGCGTGATCCGCGAAACGATCCAACGAGCCAACGCCCTCAAACTGAACAACGATGAGTGGCCGGTCGTGACCGCCGCCCTCGGTGAAACGCTTTCCATGGATCGCCAGGGCATGCAGCAACTAGCCGATCTCTATAAGCTTCGTTGCATCGCGCTGACTCGAGGCCATCTTGGTTCGCTGCCGTGGCTCGATGGCCAGTTTGATCAGCAGGTTCCCGAGGCGGTTCAGGCGGTAGACACCGTCGGGGCTGGCGACGCATTCACCGCTGCGTTGATCGCGGGACTGTTAAAGGGTCAATCTCTGTCCAAGCTTCATCAGCGTGCCAGCCGCATTGCGGACTACGTCTGCACGCAACGTGGAGCAACTCCAACGATCCCGATCGGCTTGGTGAAAAACCAGTAATAAACAATTCGTCAGGTTGAAAATTCGGGGCGTTACATTGACTGCGATTCGTATCGCGGTTATCGTCTCTCTCTTGATTAGAGAAACCGCGCTTGAAGAGTTTCGAGTTGCTCGTGTTTTGTTCCTCTCTTGATTAAGGGTACTTTGATGTTGTCCAAGATTTTCACCCCCGCCTTTGTTATTGTTTTGACTGCAGCTTTGCTGCCTGCTGGCACGCTCCAAGCTCAGAACCCCACCGTCGGCATTGCAAATCCGACGATTGGCTCAAACCTTGTTCCAGGAACGACCATCCGCGTTGAAACCAATTCCAGTGTTGTTCGAGTGGAATACTCCATCGGCGCCACTACCTACACAGGAATGGTGGAGAACTATTTGGGAGCCTCGACGACGGCTCCTTTCTCCTTTACCTGGAATGGTTTCGCAAGTTCGGTTGATTTAGGACGAAATGTCGTCTTGGTGGCTCGTGCCTTTGATAAAAACGACCGCGTCGCGACCACCCAAAGCTGGGTCGTCGTCCCCGGGTCGGTTGGCTGGCGTGTTCCATTCCCGGCAAAGAACTTTTCGGCTTCCGCCTATTGGCTGGTCAAAAACCTCAACGGCGCCAGCCTCGTCTCAGTTGGTAATAGCTCTGCGTCGCGTCCTGTGACGCAGCTCGATAAAGCCAACGAGGCCGGTGAGTTTACGTTGAACGCTCCTGTTGCGGGGAGCTATGAGATTACCATTCGTCAGTATGCCTTGTCGGGCACCAAGCCTTCGTTCTCGGTCGCTGTGAACGATCAAGTCGTGGCTTCTTCGCTTCCGGGAGTAAGAACGTTAACGGGTTGGAACAATTTTGGGTGGGCCGACGCGAATCGTGCAGGCATCACGGCTATCACCGCAAATTTGGTGAAGGGAGACAATAAGATCAAGATCACCAGTCTCTCAGGTGGCGTGCTCAATATCGGCAACGTCTCGATCGCCCAGCCTGGCCGTTAATGCCCGGAGATCACTGCGATCTCTCAGATGAAATCAAACCGGGGCCATAGCGTCTCGGTTTTTTTATGGGTTGCACGAAGGCAATGAAGGTCAGGCTCGTTGTGTCGACCACGCCGCGAGTTGGTGCCGACTCGAATGGACCTTTTCGAAGGCACGAACAATGTCATCCATGTCGTCGCGACTGCCGAGAAACATCGATTGTCCAAGCCAGATGGCTTGCTCGCGACAAATCAAGTCGCTGTTGGGGCAACGGACCTGACCATAATCGAGTCGGTCGCGCACGTTGTGCAGATACGGACCGAAGGCTTTGTTTTGAAACAAGGGCTGATGGTACAGCGAGTATCCGTAACCGGCCGAGCACGGAATTCCCTCGGCATGGAGCGCGGAGATCACGGCTGCGCGCGGAACACCAAACGCTTGGCCGTCGAGCCGCAAGATCTCCGAGAGGTCCCACTTGCCAGTGTCTTAGGTCGAATAACTGAAAGCCTGGAAATGCCGATCTTTTATGATTCGGCAAAAATGGCCTCAGAGAGTGGTTTTCCGCAGGATATCAAGATAACGTTGCAGTATAGGGGAAACCCACGCACTTTTTTGGACAGGCTGCTAGAGCCCTATAGCCTCACCTATGTCATTAATGAATCGGGAATCGAGATTACGACAACGTCTTGGGCGGCCATTAAACCGTCGCTTGTCGTTTACGACCTTTCGTTTCTGTTTCCTGATTCACAAAATATCAAATCACTTGTCGGGGCTATTGAATTTATCGTCGATCCTACAGAGTCAAGTAGCGACCCCTATATCTCATTTGTGCTGTTGGTCGATAGCCGGCTCATTGTTGCGACCAACGAACGGGTGCATGTGGAGATCGACTCGCTTTTAGTAAGTCTTGCTCCGACAACATCAACGTCGGCAGCATCAGTACTAGAATCCGGAAACAAGATGGCGCCCAACGACAAAAAGCCCGACGCTATTGATCCGCTCCGAGGTAGTAACTCTTCGAGCGATGATCCCTTTGCGTTTTGATATCGCTTTGGAAAGAGTCAATCGAATTAAATCGGTTTCGTGGTAATTGCGCTGCGGTTAATGCTTTACCATGTTACTGATTCATACCGAGATCCAGCGTCGGTAGTACAAATACCTTGCCATCACCAATCGCTCCTTCGCTACCTGTCTTCGCAACCAATTGAATCGTCTCGAGAGTCCGTTCCATGTAGTCTTCGTGGACTTCGATTTCTAGCATCACTTTGCGAAGCATGTTGATCTTGTACTCGACACCGCCGTACATGGCGGAGTGCCCCTTCTGACGCCCGTACCCTTGGGCATCGAGTACATTGATATTGGTGACTCCAATGTCGTAAAGTGCCTCACGCACAGGGTTTAATTTGTTGGGTTGTATGACCGCCAATAAAAGCTTCACAGTGAATGATCCTGCCAATCAATGTGCTAATTCATTAATGGGCAATTAGTGTTGTAAGACTAACTTGCTGATTGTCTTTCGGGATATTTGATTCGTCCATGGTAGATTGCAGTGAGGCTCTTGACGAGGGAACGCTTGATCTTTTCCAATTCCTTTAGAGTCAAAGCGCATTCCTCAAACTGACCATCTAACAATTTTTTCATGGCGATCTTTTCCACCAATCCCTCAAGCCGAGATGGTGTCGGTTCTACTAAAGCACGCGAAGCGCTTTCTACGGCATCGGCAATCATGAGAATCGCAGCTTCACGCGTCTGAGGTTTTGGCCCCGGATAGCGGAACGCTGTTTCCGGTGCCTCGTCTAGGCTGGGGTCCTCTTCGCATTTCTTGTTTGCAAGGCGATAGAAATACTCGACCAAGGTCGTGCCGTGATGCTGTTCGATAAAGTCGATGATGCGCTGCGGCAATCGATGCTGTCGACCTAAGTCAGCACCATCTTTAACGTGGGCAATAATGATAAGGGTGCTCATGGCCGGCTGAAGTGTATCGTGGCGATTATTGCCTGCGGTCTGGTTTTCGACGAAATAATTAGGCTTAAACATTTTGCCTATATCGTGAAAACACGCACCGACCCGGACCAGTAGTCCGTTTGCACCAATAACCTCTGCGGCGGATTCCGCTAACGCAGCAACCGATATGCTGTGGTTGTATGTTCCGGGCGCACGCTGAGCTAATTGCCTTAGCAATGGGTGACTCATGTCGCTTAATTCGAGCAAACTTAAGTCGGTTTGAATATCAAACAACCATTCGAAAATGGGGAGTAAGCCTACCAATAGTGGTCCACATGCGAGCACCAAAAGAGCTTGCCAACCAGCTTCGCTAAGCAGCCGCGTCGGCAAAACGACATCCGATATTGACTGGACCAAACCAACGGCGGAGCCATCAGGTGCTCCACCTAATGCTTGGCCCGTCATGATTCCCACTCCAATAATCGTTGTGAAAACGATTGCCGCAACTCCACAGCCAACATACATCAGTCGTGTGCGGTTTCGGATTCGGCCGCAAAGCAAGATCGCTCCGGCCGAAGCTGCAGTTAGCTTTACAAAGCTCGACAAATCAACTCTCGTTCCGAAGATGATCACTAAACATATGGCAGCCATGATCAAAAGAGCCGTTGGCCGGCCAAATGCGAGAGTGGCTACGATGGCAGCGATCGTGACTGGAGCAACGTCTGCACGAAGAGGGTCGTTAACTGTCAGTACTGCTAAAACGATGCAGCCAACGCATAGACCAAGCAGCCTCAAAAATTGCTTTAGGTCGGTAATGAGTTTGCGGTCTTGAGATTGATAGATCGTAAAACCACAAAGAAGATAAAGGGCTGTTATCAATCCAGCGAACGCTGCAAAACGCTGTAGTTTGTGTTTGACGGTCAAGCTCTTAGTGAACGCCTCGTGTTCTGCTCGGAGCAATTCGATTTCCTTGGGACCCAGCACTTTACCCTTTGGTACAACCGCTCCAAAGGAGGGGTCGTAGGTGACCATGGCTGGTTTGGTTGCTGCAATGGCTTCTTGTCTCGCTTTGGCGCTAAGATCCTCACGCAACGATAATGTCTCTGGTAGTTTACCCGCTAGAAAGTTATGGACCATTCTCGCTAGGAGTCGAGAGTCTTTTGTTTCGTAGATGTTTTCAAACTTGCGAGCTAGCGAATCTCGAAGTGTGACTATAACTTCGGATATGCGAACTCTTTGAACATCAACATCAACAAACTTCTCTTCACTCGCACCAGCTTGGATGACTCTAATGAATCGTTGATTGCCCATCTCCAGATCATGGGTCAATGCTTTGATCATGCCTATCTCTAGATAGGGCGAGAATACCTCTCGCATCGCTGAATCGTATTTTGAATTTCCCGCATCGTTGCCCAAACAAGTTTGAATGGTTTCGATGGCTTCTTGATAGGAAATTTTGGGTGCGTTAGGGTCGATCGGGGATAAAGTAAATGCCTCTAACAATACTGTTTGAGGAGTTGTGAGCGTAGTTAAATCCGAGAGATCATGCAAAGACATCAATGCCTCTTTGCATGCACCCTCAAGCTGTGAAATGGCCTCGTTTCGATTTTGATAAACACAGAATACTTCTCGAGCTGCTTGAAGTCGCAGAACCTCGGTCTTATTTTCGTCTTCCACCATAAACGGAACGCGTGCAAGGATTGCTCTTTGAGGAAGCAAACCCTGCTGGAACGTAAAGGGTGGTTCCCACGCACGCAAAAAAAGAAGCAGGGCAACAGCTACAGCCATGGCTATGGCAAATCGTCCTAGCGACTCCCATTCTGTGATACGAGCAAGCGAGTTTCGCCACGTATACTTGTCAATCTTTAGATTGGCAGCCCGCTCGCTTCGATTCTTTACATTTCCGGTCGTTGAAGACACGTTTATTGCTCAATTACTTTGTTCTGGAATACATGTGCGGAGACTATCGATCCTCAGGCGGCCGATTGCGACCCGCCGTTCGCCCACCCATACCATTGGGGCCGTCATACGCTGCAACGATTTTTCGAACCAGTGGATGTCTCACTATATCACCCTCAGACAAGCGTACGAAACAAATGCCATTGATTCCTCCCAATCGCTGAACAGCGTCACGTAGACCGCTGGTGGTGCCGGGTGGCAAGTCAACCTGTGATATGTCGCCGGAGACAACAATCTTAGATCCTTCACCCATCCGAGTTAAAAACATCTTCATCTGAGCAACTGTGGCGTTCTGTGCTTCGTCAAGTATAACAAATGCCTGATTGAGTGTGCGACCTCTCATATACGCCAATGGAATTACCTCGATGATGTTTTGCTCCATCAAGTATTTCACTTGATCAAAGTCAATCATTTCATTGATGGCATCGAGCAGCGGTCGTAGGTACGGATTTAATTTTTCGTGAAGATCGCCAGGTAAATACCCCAAGCTTTCGCCAGCTTCCACAGCCGGGCGAACTAACACGATCTTGCGAATGGTTCGCGATTTGAGGGCCTCGACGGCTGTTGCCACTGCGAGATAAGTCTTGCCGCAGCCAGCAGGACCGATGCAAAAAGTCATGTCGTGTCGCCGAATCGCTTCTAAGTACTCCGCCTGCCCCTCCGTTCGAGGCTTGATACGTCGTGCAGCGTTCCCGATAGCCACTTCGTTTTTCTCGAAAGCGGGAGGCAGCTTTTTATCAAGTGATGTGGCCATGGAGTCGGTCACATCCTCGGAACTCAATGTACCTGCGCGATATACTTTATCTTTGAGACGCTCCAGAATCTCCGTCGCCATGCGAACCGAATCGGCTGGCCCGGCGATACGAATCTGACCATTGCGATGTGTGATAGCAACCCCGAGCTGATTTCGAACTTGTCTCAAATTCGTATCGTTGGGACCAAACAACTGCAATGCAAGATGAGGATCTGCAAGCGTAATGGTCGATTCTGACATGTGTTTTTTCCAGAGTATCAGTTGCGGTGTGCCAACGTTACGGAAACCGTCGTTATCCACCTAAGTTTATTGTATACCTGACCTTGGAATCGAAAAACTTTTACAATCGGGCCATCAGTACAAGATAGCCGACAATTGCGGTCGGGAGCAAAGAATCGGTTACATCCCAGACTCCTCCTAGTCCAGGTAAAACGGCTCCACTATCCTTCGCCCCTACAGTCCGTTTAACCATGGATTCGAGCAAATCTCCCACTACTCCTACAACCGTCAACAATCCGCCTGTAACAACTGGTCCCCAGATATAGGGGCCTGGTTCAACACCCAATCGCGGTAATACAACTCGAAAGCCGATGTACGCAGCGACAATGGAGAACGTCGCTCCCCCTATCAACCCCTCGATGGTTTTGCCTGGTGAAACCGATGGAATTAGTTTTCTTTTGCCGAATAGTTTACCCGTAAAGTAGGCACCAGTGTCGGCTAATTTCACAGCCGCAACTAGTGCAATCAACTCGTAGATTCCCTCCATGGGAGCTCGCATCCGAATTACATGCCACATCAGCATGCATCCAATAACATAGGTCAGAACAAACGAAGACAACAACCACGCCAAAAGGGTTCGTTCTGCATGGGTCTCTTTTTGGTTTTGATTCGATTCGCTGCTTACGCCCTCAGATGCCTTACCGAACTCTCTTAAGGCGTGCACGCCACTCAAGCCAATTCCCACAAACACTCCGACCAGTATCCACCCCAGTCGCCCAACTGGACAGTCGGTTGGATAGGGACGTTGCTGAATCAAACTGTACCAAACGGGAAACAAGCCGACGAGGAGAGCGATCAAGCTATGAAACAAAGTGATCCGAGGTGAGATGCCCCATCGGAGATTGAGCAACACCGAAAATTCCCAAACCGTACCAAGCGCCAATCCAGCTAAAAGCGGAATGGTCCAGACTCCGTGTTGTCCTAACAAAGGAATGCTTAAGTCGAGCCACAACAGTCCGAGCGCGACGCTGATGAGAATCACCGCCGAGATAAGCCTACGGTGTAACACAGGGGAATCCTCTTGTTAAACATTAAAGAGGAAATGGCAAATGTCACCGTCCTGCATGACATACGTTTTGCCTTCCGTTCTGAGCTTGCCAGCCGATCGGATTTCCTTTTCGGTCCCATAGGTTTCTAGGTCCGCTAGCTGGTAAACTTCAGCCCGAATGAAACCACGTTCAAAGTCGGTGTGAATAACCCCTGCGGCTTGAGGAGCTGTCGCGCCAACGGGAATCGTCCACGCCCGCACTTCTTTTTCCCCGGCTGTGAAATAGCTTTGCAAACCTAGTGTCTTGTACGCTTTTTGAGCAACGTTTTGTAATGCAGGTTGGGATAAACCGACAGCTTGTAACATTTCGGTTCTATCGGGCTCGTCCAACTCTGCGATCTCGGCTTCCAGTTTGGCACAGACTGGGACAATCTGCGCTCCTACTTTTTCGGCGTATTCGCGAACTCGCATGACGGCTTCGCTTTTTCCTTCCAAGTCGTTTTCGTCCACGTTGGCGATGTAGAGAATCGGCTTGGCGGTCATGAGGCCAAAGCTCGAAATCGCTTTTTGTTCTGCTTCACCAAGCGTCAGAGTTCGCAGCGGCAGCCCCTTGTTGAGATGTTCCATACATTGCTGAATTGCGGTGACGCGTAGCTTGGCCTCTTTGTCGCCGGTTCTGGCTGCTCGCTCCGCTTTGGGAAGAGCTCCCTCCAGGCCCTCGATATCTGCAAACATCAATTCCATTTCGATGGTTTCAATGTCGGACAGTGGATCTACTTTGCCACCCACGTGAATCACATCGGGATCGGTAAAGCATCTTACGACTTGGAGGATGGCATCGACCTCGCGAATGTGGCTCAAGAATTTATTACCGAGCCCCTGGCCCTCGCTGGCCCCTTTGACAATCCCCGCAATGTCAACCAATTTGAGAATGGCCGGAATCACCTTTTGGGGAACGATGTATTTGGTGATACGAGTTAGCCGTTCGTCCGGAACGCTAACGATGCCTTCGTTCGGTTCAATGGTACAAAAGGGATAGTTTGCGGCTTGAGCATTGCCTGCACCGGTTAACGCGTTAAACAAGGTGCTTTTCCCGACATTGGGTAAGCCTACGATGCCTGCTTCCATAGGGTCGATTCGTCAAAATTGAGGGGTCGAATAAAGCGGCGATTATCCGTTACCCGGCGTTAACGATCTACCCCTGATTGAAAGGGAGGTTGGGACGGGGGAATCGCCCCTAATCGATGCAAATGCGTCCCTCCCCAGCCTCGCTATCCCGGGCTGACCCTCCCCAACTGCGTTCGAGAGGGTGAAGTTGGTGATAATCAGCGTGGAGTGTGGAGTTTGCCAAGAAATTCTGGAATTAAGCGATGACGCGAATCGGGACAGGCATCAAAACGTCATTGGAACTGAGCAATCGAACCTCCGAACATCGCTCCAATTCAAATCTGCGCGGCGTTTCCCGACAAAGGCAAAGTGCCAACAACGCTTTGCCCTGCACCCACCGGATTGGGCTGACCACTCGCTCCGTCGTCACTCCCTTTTTGTCAGTGTATCTCAGGGATACGACTAAATCATCAGGGGAACACATGGCTTTATTGAGTGCTCTCATATCCATAGAAGTCATTTTCGAATCCTCCCTTAGCTTCCAAAAAACCGCTTTCAGTACCCATGTCCGAGTTGTCTACCTGAGTATCGACTTGGATTTGACACGTCTGGTCACGCTAAACTGAAGTTTCTTAATCGCTCTCTCCAAGACACCGATTCTCCAATCGAATCACACTGTAATCCTCCCTTTTTCAAGATCTAACGGCCAATCTACTCCAAAGGAACAGTTCATTGTCCAAGTCGATTTTTTGCAAGAAACGCAGTCTTTGTGCTTCCTATTTCCTATCCCTGGCAGCCTGCGTGGGGATTGCCTCGCAGTATGCGGACGAACCGCCAAGGGAAGCCGCTACCGAGAAAAAAGAACCAGTTCGATTCGATCAAGAAGTTCGTGATGATTTCTTTTCCGGCTTCAACGGCGATGAAGATGCTCTCAAAAAAGGTATGGAGGTCTGCGAAAAAGTCCTCGCGGAAAACCCGAAACATGCCGAAGCCCTCGTCTGGCTCGGAAGCGGACAAGTTTATTGGGCTGGTAAAGCATTCTCAACCGGAAAACCTGCCGAGGGCATGAAGCATTGGCAACAGGGGCTCGCCAACATGGACAAAGCAGCCGAACTGGAGCCTAAGAACATCGGTGTTCTGATCCCACGCGCCGCGGTACTGATGCCCGCGAGCCGCGGTTTGCCGGACATTATCAAAAAGCCTGTACTGCAAGGCGTCCTTAAAAATTTTGAAGACGTTTACGAAATGCAAAAAGATATGCTCTCCGAGATCGGCGAGCATCCGTTGGGTGAATTGCGAATGGGATTGGCGGACGTACACCGAAGCCTCGGGGATCTGGAGAAATCGAAAACCCATTTGGAAGCGGTGATCAAGGAGTTGCCAGATACGGAATACGCCAAAGAAGCCGAGAAATGGTTAGCCGCTAAGCCAACCGCACGATTGGCACGCAACTGTATCGGCTGCCATTCGAAATAAACCCAACAATAGCGTCAGGGCGCGAGCCCTACGGTAGGTCGTCAACTGGGCAATCGCCTACTAACTTTGCCATGAGCGCACCGGGCTGCTTGCGCACCACCGCTATTACGCCAACACTTCGCTAATCACCCGCTGCGGCTCAACTCCTGTGAGCCGCTGCTCTAAACCTTGGAACGGAAATACAAACCGTTCGTGATCAATACCCAGGCAATGCAAAATCGTTGCATTAAGATCGTTCACATGCACGGGCTTATCAACAATATTGTAACTGTAGTCGTCAGTGGTGCCGTATTCGACGCCACCCTTGATCCCACCCCCAGCCATCCAAACGGTGAAACATTTGGGATGGTGATCTCGACCGTAGTTCTCCTTGGTCAAGCCTCCTTGGCAATAAACCGTTCTTCCGAACTCCCCTCCCCAAACGATAAGCGTTGAATCGAGTAGGCCTCTCTGCTTTAGATCAATCACCAATGCCGCACACGCTTGATCGACGTCACGACATTGCGCAGGCAAGTCGTTCGCGATGTTGCCATGTTGGTCCCAACCTCGGTGCAGCAATTGGACAACGCGAACGCCTCGTTCCACCATTCTTCGAGCTAAGAGCGCACTTGCGGCAAACGTCCCTGGCTTCGTAACCTCGGGGCCGTATAGATTGAGAATATTCTCTGGCTCATCCGAGATTTTCACTAAGTCGGGGACGCTCGTCTGCATTCGGAACGCCATCTCATATTGGGAGATACGAGTTTGAATCTCCGGATCTTTGAGGGATTCGTATCGCTCCAGATTCATTGCTTTGAGTGCATCGAGCATCACACGGCGATCTTGAGGAGTAACTCCATCTGGGTTCGGCAAATACAAAACGGGATCACCGCCACTGCGGAGAGCGACACCAGTAAATCGAGTCGGCAAATAACCGCTTGACCACATGCGTGTAAAAAGTGCTTGGGCGGGTGCGGTGGCCGACCATGTCGGCGTAAGAACGACGAAAGCGGGTAAGTCATTGCTTTCGCTTCCTAGTCCGTAAGACAACCAAGACCCCAAGCTGGCTTTGCCGGGTACTTCGCTGCCGGTCATTACAAACGTACAAGCGGGATCGTGATTGATGGCGTTGGTGTGAGCGCTTTTTATAACGGCCAGTTCGTCGACAACCTTGGCGGTATGAGGCAGCAGTTCCGATACCCAGCGCCCCGATTGCCCGTGCTGTGCGAATTTAAACTTGCTAGGAGCCACTGGCAGTCGAGCTTGGCCGCTCGTCATGGTGGTGATCCGTTGACCTTGTCGAATGGAGTCGGGTAGATCTTTATCGAATTGAGCGGCAAGGTCTGGTTTGTAATCCCACATGTCGATCTGCGAAGGGCCACCGTTCATGTGGAGATAGATGATCGACTTTGCTTTGGGAGCAAAGTGAGGCAAACCGGGTAGCGGAGGATGAACGCGAGCATCCGACTCGGAGGCTTGTGATTGACTCGCGAACAAACTTTGACCGAGCAAACTGCTGAGAGCAACGCCACCTAGTCGCAATCCAGCGCCAGAGAAGAACTGACGACGAGCGAGTAGATGCTGTAGTTCCATCGAGTTATTCATGAATTCGAATTCGTTGGGGCAACGGGAGAGGAAGGTGGGAAAAAAAGGTGGGCGGGACTGGGCTAGCGGTAATCTATTCATTGTAAATCCTCGCCACGACAATTGCACCCTGATCGACGCCCATTCCGAAAAATCAGCCCACAAACCGCCGTACAGTAAAATCGAACAATTGCCCTCAATTGTTGGACCAGAGTAGAGCAATTGTCCTCAATTGCTTCGGCACGCCGGGAGAGTCTTGGCTTGCCGGTGAGGCATGAGCCCGCGAAGAGGCAGGCCTCGTTGCCTCGTCCACTACGAGGATGAAACAAATAAAGTTACCCCATGTAGCCGAAGTCGCGAAGACTTTGGAACGCACGCCGGCAATGCATCCAATCTGTGGCCAGATCGGCTAGAGGCCCTCGTAATTTTCACGCATGCCGTAACTTTGCGGAGCCTTGTTACGGCCTACTCAGACTACGCGATGAGGTCGTGGAGGACGTGGCCGTGGACGTCGGTCAAACGTCGGTCGATGCCGTTAGAACGATATGTCAACTTGGTGTGATCAATCCCCAACTGATGAAGAATCGTGGCATGCACATCGTAGACTTGTGTCGGCGATTCTCGATCCAATGGCTTATATCCCCACTCGTCGGATGGACCATAACTAATTCCAGGCTTGATGCCTCCTCCGCATAACCAGTTGGTAAACACAAACGGATTGTGGTCTCGCCCCAAGGTGCCTTGCGTTGATGGCATGCGACCAAACTCTGTCGTCCACAACACAATCGTATCGTCAAGCATCCCCCGTTGCTTTAAATCTTGTATCAATGCCGATGCTCCTACTGCCATACCCATCGCCAATGGTCCATGATCGCGCCGTATGTCTTCATGGCTGTCCCAATTGCGCCTTGGAAAACTATTGTCGTTACCCGACCATATCTGAACAAATCGAACTCCCCGCTCCAGCAATCGTCGGGCTACCAAACATTTGCGACCAAAATACTCGATCTCCTCGGCCGCATTAATCTCCGAGGGATACTCGCGACCGATCGCATCGAGGCCATACATTTTTAAGATGTACTCGGGCTCTTGCGTGATATCCAATGCTTCCGGTGCGCTCAATTGCATCTTGGCCGCCAACTCGTAGGATGCAATCCGAGCATCGAGCCGTGAATCGCCTGGCCTCAATTGTTGATAGCCGCGGTTTAATTGAGCGAGCAACTCCCGTCCGTCAGCGTCACTATCTTGCGTTACAAAACCCTTGGTGGGAATCAAGTCCTCGATAGGTGTTGATTTCTGCGGGAAAATGGTTGTGCCCTGCGTATGGGCTGGCAAAAATGCGGAAGACCAATTTTTGGGCCCATTCGATGGAAAGCCTCGATGATCGGGCAGAACCACAAACGTTGGTAGATTGTCGCTAATCGATCCTAGTCCGTAACTAACCCATGCACCGATGCCAGGAAAGCCTGGGTTCTGAAAGCCGGTCGCTTGGAGAAACGTTGCCGTGGAGTGGACTCCGGTTTTGCCGACCATGTTGTGAATAAACGCAAGGTCGTCCACCACTTTGCCCATGGGCTCGACGACTTCGCTTAACATTTTGCCACATTGTCCATGCGGTCTAAACGCAAACGGGGACTTCATCCATGGGCCTAGTCCATCTTGAAACGCTTCGACATGTTCTCCAAAATTCGACGGCTCGCCGTGATGCTTGTCGAGTTGCAGTTTGTGATCCCAAAGATCAATGTGCGAAGCGGCCCCGGACATAAAAAGCTGAATCACTCGCTTGGCCTTGGGGGGATGATGCAAGACCTTTAAATGAGCGTTGTTACCGATCGCAGTTTGAGTATTTAGAACCCCTGATCGAGGTTCCTCTCCCTGTAGCAATTGAGCCAAAGGCAACAACGCGAAACCTTGGGCGGATGATGCGAGCCAATGTCGTCTAGTCCACATAAACCAACTCGCTCAAATTGAAGAGGACACGACACATGTTAACCAAACCATGTTCCCTGCGATACGTTTCGAGCATACCGAGCTCTTCAGGACTTGGCGTTCGGCCTGTGGTCAATTCAAAGGCCTCGGCAACTTGAACACTAGGTTCTTTTGATAACGATTCTATTCGCTGAGCGAAGTGCTCCGCCATGGTCAAGCTGAATTTGCTGTTAAGCATCGTTAGAGCTTGTAATGCGGTGAGGGTTTCGTTCCTTTGCGGAGTGCTTTGGGCTGAGTCGGCGCAATCGAGCGTGGTCATGTAGGGATCTGGTTGCGAGCGAACCACAAATCGATAGATCGATCGGCGATGTGTCGCGGGATTGGCTGGGTCGAATTTGTGATACTCGTAATGAGGCGAATGTTCCGGTCTCTCTAATTCAAAGAGATAGTAACCAGGCCCCCCCATTTTTTTATCAAGTCGACCGCTTATCCAAAGCTGTAAATCTCGAATCTCTTCGGCAGAGAGACGACGCCGGTTCATCCGCCACAGGTACCGATTGTCAGAATCGATGGCAGCGTTGTGGCTATCATGCTGGCTGCTTTGTCGATAGGCTCGGCTGGTAACGATAAGTTTGTGGAGCCATTTAAACGACTCGCCGTTATCTCGAAACTCGCAAGCCAAATAATCGAGCAATTCGGGATGGCTGGGGGCGGCTCCCATTCGTCCGAAATCATTCGGTGAATCGACAATGCCTCGACCGAAATGATATTGCCAAATGCGATTAACAATCGATCGCCACACTAACGGATGGTCCCGTCTCGTAAGCCATCGTGCCAGTGCGGCGCGGCGATCGGCTTCGGTGTGATCGGCTGTTAAATCGAATTGGCCACTGTCGTCCGGAAAAAGAGGGATCGTGCCTGGCGTCGATAGTTCGCGAGGCTGCTGAATGTTGCCGCGATGCAAACGGCGAATTTCACGTGGCTTGCCCATCGTTGGTCGGAAAGTTCCAACAACGGGAAAGTCAGTCGCAGCCGCATGAACAAGCCGTCCCGCGGGCAAGGCTGCAAGCTGAGCGGGGATTTTGGCAAGTTGTTGTTGTGCCTCGGCTCGTTGGGCAGCTTCCTCGGGAGTAACCAGCGTGCGGAGTAAAGTCTCTCGCTCACGTCGGGCGTCCAAGAGCTGTGTGGCTGCTAGCTCCTCTTTCGCTTGTGCGTATTTGCCATCGATGAGATTGGCTTTGCCCCATCGCTCGGGAGCTTCGATGGAATCCAAAGCGTTGACTGTGCACTGCGATGCAATGTTTTCATCTGTCGGTGTCACGATTTCTACCTCGGCTAATGCAAAGATGAAATCACCAGATCGTGGAGTTAGTTCGTCGGCGACAATTCGTACCCGTCGAACACCGGTCTTGTTGCACTCGAACGAGCGAGGAGCAAGGCCCGGATTGAGTTCCTGATCCTTGCCGGATTGGTAGATAAGTTGCCATGAACCGCTGGCAGAATCGTCCCGCGATGCTGCTTCGCTTGAATCGGACGAGACCAATATGCGGTAGCGTGCAGGGAAACCAAAGCCAGCGCCGATGTTCGCATATTCATCATGGCAAGGACGCAAGACGATTTGCTTTATGTCGATCGACTTTGGTAGTTCCAATTCGATCCATTTCATTTCGTCGGCTTTGGCAGCTATTGCACTGTGGTAACCGAACTCGGGTGGTTTTGATGCAAGCTCGGCACGTGGACTTAGTTCCGCAATTCGCTGGTTGAGTTGAACGAGTGGCTCACCACCACGTTGTTGGATCGTTCGGTCGAGATCCTGGATTTGTTGCTTTTTCGAATCGAGAGCGAGCTTTAATTCTGTGCGTTGTCGCGCGATTTCGGGATCATCATCATAGACCCGATCTGCCTTATCGATGGCGGCGAAGACCGATTGCAAGTTGTAGTAGTGTGTCTGTGTAAAGGGATCGAATTTGTGGTTATGGCATTGGCAACATTGAATCGTTACGGAGCAGAATGTATTGATTGTGGCACTGACCATTTCATCGCGGTCGGTGTGACGCGCGATCTTGCCATCGATTTTTGTTTCGGGCACTTCGGCATGACCGATCCAATCCCAGGGGCCGGCGGCCAAGAATCCTAGACCGAGGATGCCATCGGGTTCACCGGGAAAGAGGGCATCGCCGGCGATTTGTTCATGGAGGAACCGACTAAAGGGTTTATCCATGTTGAAGGAGCGAATGACGTAATCGCGGTACGGCCATGCGTTCGGTCGTAGTTTATCCTTATCGTAACCCGCTGTGTCAGCATAGCGAACGACATCGAGCCAGTGCTGGCCCCAACGTTCTCCGTAGTGGGGGGAGGCCAAGAGTCGATCGACCCATTGCGCATAAACCTCTTCGGATTGATGTGACCCAGGTTGGTAAGTTCGCTCGAATTCTGCAAGTTCCTCTTTCGTGGGAGGCAAACCGGTTAGGTCCAGAAACAATCGTCGAAGCAAAATTTTCGCGGGGGCTTCGGGCGATGATGTGAGTTCTAGTTCGCGACGATTGGCTTCTAAGAATTGATCGATTGGGTGGATTGAACGAACGGGTGCGCCGAAGTTTCCGTTGTTATCAAGCTTGGGTAGTTCAGGCTTAACGAGCAGTTGAAATGACCACCAATTCAAATCGGTAATAGCCGGAGGAGTGATCGTTAGATTGTCGGGCCACTGGGCGCCAGATTGAATCCACTGGGTCAGCGTAGCGATTTCTTGTTGGGTGAGTGGTGGTCCCGATTTTGGCATGCGAGGAGGATCGTTGCCTGCGGGTTTAACCGAGTCCAGGAGTTGGCTGCTCTCGGGATCGCCCGGTTCGAGCATACCGCTGGCCAAGGCAGCATGTTTTTCCGTTAAAGAAAAGCCTCCTTTGAGATCGTCAGCGTTGTGACAGGAAACGCAACGAGATTGAAGAATCGGAAGAACCGACTCTTGAAACTGTTGGGAATGGGTTAACGTGGCAAGGTGGGATAGGAACGCCACGAAACCAAGGAAGGGAACGATTGGGTTTCGCATGAACGCATTGTATTCGACAGTCGGATCGACAGCATGGTCGCAGTTGGGATAACCGGGATTTTTTTGGCTCGTCAGGATCGGAGCAGGGATAAAGATCTGGAATACAGCTGTCCAATGGCGTATTATAAAGGCATGAACACCAATCATTCATCCAGGGATTTGCTGAAGCATCTCTCGGCCCTCCCCCCTACCCGCAGGGAATTTCTAAGACGCAGCGGGACTGGATTCGGAGCACTCGCCTTGGCGGGCATGCTAAACACCGAGGATCCGTATGCATTTGCCGATTCCTCGCTTTCAAGTGGTCAGGCGGCCGGGCAGGGAAATCCGAACCCGATGTTCCCCAAGAAGCCGCATTTTGAGCCCAAGGCTAAGGCGGTAATCCACTTGTTCATGAACGGTGGGCCGTCGCAAGTTGACACGTTTGATCCCAAGCCAGCTCTCGACAAGCTTCACGGTCAGCCCGTTCCTAATAATCTGCGAACGGAGCGGGAGACGGGTGCTGCGTATCGATCTCCCTTCAAATTCAAAAAATATGGCCAGAGTGGCATCGAGGTCAGTGAGCTATTTTCGCATGTCGGTGAAATGATCGACGATGTGTGCGTGATTCGATCGATGCACGCCAATGTGCCGAACCATGAACCGTCCCTCATGTTGATGAATTGCGGTGATGCGACGCTCGTTCGTCCGTCGGTTGGTTCTTGGGTGACCTACGGTTTAGGAAGCGTCAATCAGAACTTGCCCGGCTTTATTTCCATGTGCCCAGGTGGGTACCCCATCAAAGGTTCCGAGAATTGGCAGTCAGGGTTTTTGCCCGGAGCTTATCAAGGGACGTATGTTAACACCAAAAACCAAGACATCGAGAAGCTGATCGCGAATATTCGAAACGCTTCGGGGATGAGTCAATCGGATCAGCGACGGCAATTGGATTTACTTCAAGCATTGAATCGCAAGCACCAGGAAGCTCGGCAGAATGATGCGGAACTCGAGTCTCGTTTGCAGAGTTTTGAATTGGCTTATCGAATGCAAATGGAGGCAAGCGATGCATTTGACATAAACCAAGAGCCTCAACACATTCGAGACATGTACGGGGATACTGTCCAAGCGAAACAGATTCTCATTGCTAGGCGTTTAGTTGAACGCGGTGTCCGGTACATTCAATTGTGGCACGGAGCCGGCCAGCCCTGGGATAGCCATGACAAGATCGAGGAGGCACACCGCAATTTGGCGGGTGAGTGTTCCCAAGCGATTGGTGCACTATTAAAGGATCTCAAGCAACGCGGTCTTTTAGAAAGTACCTTGGTTGTTTGGGGTGGCGAGTTTGGACGAACACCGACTGTTGAGTTGCCGAAGCCAGGGGCCAATGCGGGCTCAAATAGCGGACGGGATCATAATCACTACGGGTTCACTATGTGGTTAGCAGGTGGTGGAGTGAAGGGTGGTTATGTTCACGGTGCCACGGATGAGTTTGGATTTCAAGCCATCGAGAACAAAGTGCATGTGCATGATCTTCATGCCACGATGATGCATCTGTTAGGTTTCGATCACACCAAGCTCACTTACCGATATGCGGGACGCGATTTCCGATTGACCGACGTGCATGGAAATGTAGTGCGAGATATATTGGCGTAGAGATACGGTGGTGGTCGCTCGTTGCGCTGCGGCACACGCCTTTTGGAACGAGGCCAATACCAGCCCGATGCGCGAGCAGAGGGATAGCACGCCGGAAAATGTAACCGAAGCATTAGCATTTTGAACGCCAAGCCCCCTAGGTACCAATCGCATGCGATGGATCGGTATTCCGGTTCGCGCGGTTTAGGCCAGAGTTGGAATAGGGCAATCCCGCACCATGCGCTTTTTGAAGTTGCGCTATTTTGGTTTTAGGGGCAACGCCCAGTTCGTTTACCTAGCCAAGCCTGTAGGGCCTGGACCGCGATTCACATTGAGTTTCCAAGGGCCAACGGTCCGACGGTTTGCTCTTTGCTGTCAGCCGAGACATCACAAACTGTCGGACCTTTGGCCCGAAAAACCAGTTACTTCGCAATTCAAAACCTGCGCTTTCGGGCTAGTATTGAAAACCGTCCCTTGCTGACGCAGCGGGTTGGGGTGGGCGAGGTGCTGATTTCTATTTCGGGAAATCGACTTTCATCCAGAATGGGTGTTGTCGATCGCAGCGAGTGCGGACGTCGTTCATCAAGACGCGGGTATCTGCATTGGGCTCGTAACGCTCATTCTTACCCTTTACGGTTACTTGTACGCTGCGGCTGAGGTCAACAAGATCAGGATTGAGCCAGATGGAAAATCGATCCGCTGGTGCCGTTTTCATCATGATCACGTTGTTCGGTTCTCGAATGATTTCCGATTCCACAGTGTGCTCAGTTCCTGGTGTGAACAGAAGAGGGTGGTTGATGTTTTTGCCTTCCTTAAGTTGATCGGTTTCAAACCACCAGAAGAAGCGGTCTCCAAGTCGATTGGTTTTAATTTCGAACTCGGTGATGTTGACGTTCCGAACGTGGTTTGCCAAATTCATCCATTCAAAGATTCGGGGTAGTTCCTCCAAGAAATGGTCAAATCCACGGCCGTTGTAAATGGTCAGCATGGTGTCATAGGAGCGATTTTGTAGGAGCTTATCCCATTCCAAAGAGTTTACTTCTCGATGAACTTCGGTCCCTTTTGCTGCCAGCTCGCCGGTTACGAAATAGTGAGGAACATAGCGAGTGTTCGGTAGGTACTGGGTTACGTACTTGGATGCGATCCCGCAGATTACGACGCAGCCAGCCCAGAGATCCGGGTGAGCGGTTGCAATATCCCAGGCGCCATCGCCCCCAATGTGATGGCCGGAGAGGTAAACGCGGTCGTTATCGATGCTAAAACGGCGTTTAGCATCCATAAGTGCTGCCAAAACATAGTAATGCTCATTTTCGGTATAGTTATAGGAGGGTTGTTTTTCCAGTCGCCAATAGGGGGCAACAACGATGAAGCCATTTTTAGATGCTTCACCCCAACCGCGTTCTGATTGAGGATCAATGGGACCGCACCACCAATTGACTTGCTCCTCGGGATTAGAGACTTGGCCGTTCATCGTTACAACACACGGGTAGCGGCGATACGGGTTATACTCAGGAGGAAGTTGAACGACGTAGGTCGCCTCGATCCCTGCCATTTCACGAGGCAGAGGAACGCGAATTTCGTAACGGCCCGGTACTGTTTTCTCTGCCACAACCTCGGGGTTGCTGGGGTCTGGATAATAGGAAACGGGTTTGAGCATGCTGTCAGGGGGCGGCATAGGCGGTGCCATATTGGCTACAATTCGTGCGACATATCGCGGTGATCCGGACTCAAGTTTAATAAGCTCATCGAGGGTTGCATCATTGGGGCTCGGAGCGGATAGATATTGATGAACCAATTTCTTGGCGCGAATGCCAGATAGGATAAGCTTTAAGTTTTCTTCTGCTAAACCTGATCCGTAAATCCAGCCGCCTACAGCCAATGCGACGCGTGATTCCAGTTTGGAATCATCTTTCAATCTCATGTAATCCGAGAGTCGGGGCAACGTGTCTTGATTGAGATAGGTCTCCATTTCTTGCCATATTTCACGACAATCCTGTTGTGCTTGGGGGTCTTGGAGTTGTTCTATATCAGTCTTGATTGCGTTGAGAATGGAGTCTCGCTCGGCTTGTTCTTTCGTTAACGTGTCCTTCTGAGATTTAATCTGTATTGAGTTTTCGAGCGAAAGCGAATCGGTGGCAATACTGTTCAGGATTTGTTCGGCAAACTTGTGTTGACCTGCTTTGTTTTTCAGGTTTTGGACCATCGCCAAAACTTGGTCTACAGCCAATTGATCCAGTTGCTTGATAATCGACTTCAAATAGTTTTCTTCCTCTGGGAATAGTTGCAAAGCGAGTTGCGCTACCTCGCGAGCCTCAATGTATTTTCCTGACGCGCGATAAAGGCTCACAACATCGAGGAAAGAGTTTGATTTGTTGATGTCGGTGTTCTTCAGAAGTATGTCATAAAGCATTTTGGGCGGCATTGAATCCAACGACATTCTCATGTCCCAAGCTAACGCACCTGTTGCTCCTCGTAGGCTTTCTAGTCTTACGTACTGAGGCGTAATCTCTGTAATGCCTTGGACGACAATTTCCCCGGAATCAAATCTGTAGAAGCGTCGTCCGAGAACGCTGAATTGCGAGACTGTCGAGGCTGCCGTGAAGACACCCACACGTGATGTGTTGGACGGCGATGCGACCAACCGAGCGTTCGCGGGGAATTCGATCTTTGTTTGTACGGGGACTTGTACTTCACCTTGAACAAGATTGTTGTTAACCAGTGTCAGTCTAAGGCCGTCATCCATTTCGGCAATGCTGGCTGTGTTTTGGCCTGCACCGCTTGCTTTTGCTTTGAGTTTGACCGAGGAGATCGGAGCACCCAATACCGGGCTAATAATCATTCCGTTTTTGAGGGTGACAGCAACTCGCTGCGCCGAAGCGGAGGATGGTAGCATCCCCAAAACGGCGGCAAAAGTCATGACTTTTGCCGCAACGCGGATCGTTTGAAGACTTAAGACGACCCGGCTATCCTTTCGCTCTTCTGCTGTTCTTTCTGAAAGGTCGAGCCTAAAAAGAGGAGACCGACAAAATCTTACGAGAAGAGAGAAGGGAGGCATGGGTTACTTTAATCCTCGGCGAATAAGTAATGCTTCTACATTTGGTTCCGAACCGCGGAAGTCGATATATTGTTTCATAACATCTCGGCTTCCGCCACGAGAAAGAACGGTTTGCCTAAATTTTCCGCCAATCTCTGGGTTCAGTCCTCCCTGTTGTTGCATGTAGGCATAGGCGTCCGCAGCCAAAACTTCGCTCCACATATACGCGTAGTATCCGGCCGAGTATCCACCTGCGAAAACGTGGGCGAAGTAGGCGCTTCGGTAGCGAGGTGGGACAGGAGCGTAGTCGACTCCGTATTTTGCCAAGATTTTGGACTCAAAGCTTACAACGTCAGAGACGTTTTCCTCGGCGGCCATGGAGTGCCAACCCAGGTCGAGCAATGCTGCCGCCAAGTATTCGAGAGTTTCGTAGCCTTTGTTGAATTTGCTTGCCACGATGCTCTTTTGGAGAAGTTCCTTCGGAAGCGCATCACCGGTCTTGTAGTGCTTTGCGTAGTTAGCCAAAACCTCTGGATGGATGGCCCAATCTTCGTGAACGGTCGAGGGGAACTCAACGAAGTCTCTTGGAACGGAAGTACCGGAAAGGCGTGGGTATTCGACGTCAGAGAACAATCCGTGCACGCCGTGGCCTAATTCATGGAACATGGTGACCACATGATCGAGGCTCAGCAAGGTTGGTTCACCCTTAGCTGGCTCGGGGATATTCATCACGTTGACGATGACAGGCAATTGATTCAATAGGCGAGATTGATCCACAAAGGAGTTCATCCAAGCTCCGCCGCGTTTGCTATCGCGAGCGTAGTAGTCGGCATAGAAGATTCCGATCTGCTCACCATCTTTCCCCATGACATCGAAAACTCTTACCGATGGGTGGTAAGTAGGGAGATCGTGTCGCTCTTTGAATGAGACGCCGTAGAGTTTGTTATAGGTATAGAACATACCATCTTCGAGAACGCGATTGATTTCGAAGTAAGGTTTGATGAGACTCTCGTCAACTTGGTATTTGCTGGCTCGAACCTTTTCGGCGTAGTATTCCCAGTCCCATGGTTGGACCTCGTCGTCGATACCATCAGTCTTCATGGCCCCTTTGATTTCTTCGGCTTCTTGTTTGGCTTTGGTAACAACGCCAGGAGCGAGATCTTGAAGCATTTTGAAGGCTGCTTCAGAATTCTTGGCCATCTGATTTTGCAGCGTAAAAGAAGCGTGTGTGTCGAATCCTAGGATTTTAGCTCGCTCGGCTCGAAGCTTGGCTAATTGGATAACAAGTGGCTGGTTATCGATTCCACCATTTTCACCCAGCCCTCGGTTTGCAGAGGCCTCCCAGACCTTTTTGCGAGTTTCTCGGTTTGCGAGTGAAGTCAGAACAGGCTGGCGAGTGGTGTTGGTGATAGGGAGTAGATATTTGCCTTTCATGCCACGTGCCTCGGCTGATTGTGCAGCAGCAGCAATATCGGCTTCACTCATCCCCTGGAGTTCTTTGACATCCGCGATAATGACCGAGCGTTCTTTGGTGAGTGCGAGAAGGTTGTTCTGGAACTTTGTGGTTGCGGAAGAGAGTAGCTCATTGATTTCGCGAATCCGTTTTTGCTCAGCGTCGTTCAGTTTCGCACCGGCGCGGATGAATGCCTCGTAGTAGTCCTTGAGTAGACGTTGTTGCTCTTCATTCCAGTCCTTGAATCCTTCGCGTTGATTCCAAAGCGATTCGACACGTTGAAAGAGTTTTTTGTTGAGATAGATATCGTCAAAGTGGGCTGCTAATCGAGGAGCCATTTTGGCTTCGATTTCTTGGATGTCTTCGTTGGTGTGTGCGGAGGCGAGGTGGAAAAAGACCGCTTGGACCCGATTTAGCGTTTCCCCTGTTTTTTCAAGGGTGACTAAGGTGTTCTCAAAAGTCGGGCTTTCTTTCGATTCGGCGATTACGGCGACTTCGTCAAGCTGTTCTTTCATGGCCACTTCGAATGCGGGGAGAAAATGCTCGTTCTTGACTCGGCCGAATTCAGGCGATTTCAGAGGTAGAGAGCTGGGCTTTAAAAGAGGGTTAGCTTCGTTCATGGAAACGTATTTGGGTTGTTCAGAGAGAGCAGATTGTGCGAAAGAGATGGAGGTCGAGCTCACGCTGAGCACGAGTGAGAGCAGCATCAAACGAGTGGATCGCATGGGTTTGACTCCAGAAAACAGGGGGACAGTCGAGCCGATTTCGTAACCTTTAGAGAGGCTCTATTTATCCCTCAAATCGACCGCTACGGCAATGCGTGCAGTCGGAAATCACTGAATGCATGTCAGGTTGCGAGGGGGAAATCTTGGTCCTAGTTTTCTTGTGGTTTTAGGTGCGAGCTGTCGAAAATGCTAAACTAGTCCTGCAATTTGGAGATAACCTTGATTGGAGAATCGCCGAAATCCCAACCCGCAGCGTGAGCGAGGGATTTACGATTTACGATTTTAGATTGCCGATTTTAGATTGGATTTCCGTGTCGCCGATCTCACCAAGAGATCGGATTGCGTTCTGTCTTTGTCTTACCAATCATCAGTCGCCAATCTAAAATCTTACGCGTCGGGTTATGATCAACATCATCTCCAGGTTGCGGCACTAGGTTGAGGCTCGTGGTCTAGCTGGGCACCAAAAAGAATCCAATCGAGAAGGGCAATTCGATGAGCACACGCTGTCGGCATGATTTAATCGGATGTTGCAATCAGCTAAAAAATCTCACGCATCGATGGAACGATTCTGTTGCTGCAGTAGGCGAGTTTTGGTCAGACGCAACAGCGAAAAAGTTTCATGATGAAAATTTAAGCACTGTTAACGAATGTTTTGTACGTCTCATGGCAGGTCTGCAAGAAGCAACGGAGTTAGTCCAGAAAATCGAAAAACAGGTAGGCGATCACGGCAGAGAGTTTTAGTCGCACTGGGAACGCTAATCGAGAGAATTACAAATCGACGCAAAACTCATCCTGGGTAAGATATGGCGGTTTGTAGAGAGTCCCAACACACAGATCTTCCTAGCTAGACCGAATGCCAATGTCAACATCCGAGAGACCCACATCACCCGACAGCTCGGAAATGTGCTTTCCCTCCACCGATGCGTTACGAGCAACTGCCGAACATGGCAGGTTGTTTGAATCGAAAAAGCGAATTGCCAACTGGCAACGTTGGGGAAGCTATCTTTCCGAGCGTCAATGGGGCACCGTTCGTGAAGATTACTCTCCCAATCAAGACGCTTGGTATTATTTGCCACATGATCACGCTCGCTCGCGAGCGTATCGCTGGGGCGAAGATGGTCTCCTGGGGATTTGCGATCGCCAAGGGCGGCTCTGCTTCTCGTTCGCCTTTTGGAACACCAAAGATCCCATTCTGAAGGAGAGATTGTTTGGGCTGACTGGTCCCGAGGGTAACCACGGTGAGGATGTCAAGGAATGTTATTACTATTTGGATGCGACGCCGACTCACTCTTACATGCGAGGTCTATACAAGTACACGCAACGGCGATATCCGTACGAGCAACTGGTCGACGTCAATCGTGGCAGAGGTAGAATGGACACCGAATTCGAGCTCCTCGATACCAATATCTTCGACGATAACACCTACTTTGATTGCGATATCGAATACTGCAAAGAGTCTCCAGACGACATCTTGATTCAACTAACAGTTTCCAACCGTGGCAAGGAAACGTCGACGATACATGTCTTGCCACAGCTTTGGTTTCATAATTCTTGGATCTGGGGCTGCTCTCATGAGGGATGTGAGATCAAGCCACGAATGCAATTGGTGCAAACGCCCAATGATCCTTTAGGAGTTGTCGTTGGAAGTCATGGAACTCTAGGGCATTTCGAATTTCGCATCGAAGGAAACGATCGCGGGTTATCTCCCCGTTGGTTGTTCACGGAAAATGAGTCCAATCCCAAACGACATCCCGACGTTCCCACCTCTGGTGACGCGTTCAAAGATGCGTTTCATGAGATGGTCGTCAATCGAGTGGATAATGGGGCTGCCAAGCGAACCATCGGCACAAAATGTGCCGGTCATTATGTGCTCGACATTCCATCTGGGGAATCTGTTCAGCTTCGATGCAGAATTACAGGGCAGTCCGATGAGAGCCTGGCTAAGGGGGAATTAAAATCGAGTTCGACATCCATATGGTATTCGGATGTTGATTTGGCTAAAGGATTCGAAGAAACATTTAACAAGAGAAAGCGGGAAGCAGACGACTTTTACAACGAAGCGATTTCCTCCGGACTAACTTTGGATCAGAGGCTTGTGTCTAGACAAGCTTATGCGGGGCTTCTATGGACCAAACAGTTCTACTATTACGTTGTGGATTCTTGGATCAAAGGGGATACGAATGGCAAGCCGTTGCCTGATAGTCGCAAGGATGGTCGCAACCGAGATTGGTCTCATTTGTTTAATCGAGACGTTATTTCCATGCCAGACAAATGGGAGTATCCCTGGTACGCCGCATGGGATCTCGCATTTCACATGATTCCGATGGCTCGCATCGATGCCGAGTTTGCGAAAAGCCAGTTGGTATTGTTCCTTCGTGAGTGGTATATGCATCCAAATGGCCAGATACCTGCGTACGAATGGGCCCTAAGCGATGTGAATCCGCCCGTTCACGCGTGGGCCTGCTGGCAGATCTATCAGCAATGCAAAGACAAAGATTTTCTTGCGAGAACTTTTCAAAAGTTGTTGCTGAATTTCACTTGGTGGGTCAATCGAAAAGACACTCGCGGTCAACACGTGTTCAGTGGCGGCTTTTTGGGACTGGACAACATTGGGGTTTTTGACAGGAGCAAACCACTCCCGGGAGGAGCGACGCTCGATCAAGCGGATGCTACGGCGTGGATGGCGTTTTATTGCGGTTGCATGTTGCAAATGGCATTGGAACTGTCTGACGAAAGCCGCGCTTATTCCGACATGGCGAGCAAATTCTTTGAGCACTACGTCGAGATTGCCGAAGCCATGAATACTTTACACGGCACTGGACTTTGGGAATCCGAAGATGGCTTCTATTATGATCACTTGTATCATCACGGCGCGAGCACGGCACTAAAAGTTCGATCGCTCGTAGGGTTGATTCCACTTTGTTCCAATTTGGTTATTAATGAGTCCCGAATTCGAAGTTTACCCGAATTCAATCGGCGAATGAATTGGTTTCTGAAGTATCGTCCCAATATGACGGAACACATGTCCTATATGACATACACGTGTCCCAATAACTCGTCTGACGGAATGAGGCTGCTTGCCATTCCATCGATGGAACGATTTAAAAAATTGTTATCGTACATGCTCGACGAAAAGGAGTTTTTGTCTCCCTTTGGCATTCGATCCTTGTCCGCAGCACACAAAGAGAAACCCTTTGAGTTCGAGTTTTACGGGAACCGAGAGCGAGTTGCCTATGTGCCAGGCGAAAGCGATAGCGGAATGTTCGGTGGAAATAGCAATTGGCGAGGGCCTGTCTGGTTGCCTCTCAATTATCTTCTTGTTCTATCGTTGCGAGATTACCACAAATTCTACGGCGATTCCTTTCTGGTCGAATGCCCAACCGGGTCGGGGATCATGATGAATTTGGCCCAAGTGGCTGATGAAATAGAGCGTCGGCTCATCAATTTGTTTCAGTTCAATGAACAGGGAATCCGCCCCTCGCACGGACATGATCCGCATTACAAGAAGGGCGCTCCGTGGAGTGAACAGATTTTATTCTACGAGTACTTTCACGGTGATAACGGCCGTGGCTTAGGAGCCAGTCACCAGACAGGATGGACCGCACTGGTTGCAACTATGCTTGAGAATCATGCCAAATGTCCTAGTCGTAAGTGAGCCATTCGATGAGTCGATTTCGATTACCCAAGAACCGATTTGTCAGAGTTCTTATTATTTTCGGATGCGTTTTTGGAATCGCTTTAGGAGGAGTGGGATTTTGGGCATACCGGCAGTTGTCGCTGAGTCTGCCATTGCTGGATGGGCGAGTTTCCGTAGCTGGTATCCAGTCCGATGTGTCGGTAGAACGAGATGCGTTGGGCATACCGACGATTTCTGCAAAGGATCGCCATGATCTGGCTTTTGCTACTGGTTTTGTTCACGCTCAAGATCGTTTTTTTCACATGGATTTGCTGCGCCGTAATGCGGCTGGCGAACTTTCAGAGTTGATTGGTCCTGCCCTCGTAGATCGGGACAAGCAGACACGAATACATCGTTTTCGAGCTGCCGCAAAACGCAATCTGGAATTAGAGGGGGCCTCCACTCGCCAGCTGCTGCAATCGTATGCAGATGGTGTCAATGCGGGGCTTCAGTCGTTGCGGTCTTCTCCGTTTGAATATCTGCTCTTAGGCCAATCGCCAACGCCCTGGACTCCAGAAGATTCTCTTTTGGTCGTCTTCTCGATGTTCCTTGATTTGCAAGGAAACCAGTTTGAGGCGGAATGCCAACGCGGATTGCTACATCAATTGGTTCCTCAAGAAGCATTTGACTTTCTTGTTCCTCGCGGTGGACAACTAGATGCGCCGATCTTCGGCGAGGCCTTTCCCACACCCGTGATTCCCGGTCCTGATGTCTTTAATCCCCGTTCTATACTTAAACCTGACGACGAGAAGAAGACTGTTGCGGTCAATGGTTCACTTAATCCGTTTTTTTCTGAAGAGGTTGGCTCGTTCGATACACCTTACGCTATGGGGAGCAATAATTGGGCCGTTGCGGGGACGCACACCAAAGATGGACGTGCGCTAGTAGCCAACGATATGCATCTGCGGATTCAAGTTCCCCATATTTGGTATCGAGCTTCTTTTGTATTAGCGGATGCATCGCAAGCGGGAGTTGTAAATCGAATTACTGGTGTGACATTGCCAGGAACACCTGCGATTATCGTCGGTTCTAACGGTCACGTGGCCTGGGGCTTTACGAATAGTGAAGCAGACTGGATTGATGTTGTGGTCGTCGAGTCCGATCCCAATGAATCCAAGAAATATCTATCAGAAAGCGGTTCTAAAGAGTTTGATTTCATTCCAGAGGTTATCAAAGTTCGTGGGGCCAAGGATGTTGAGATTGAAGTTAAGTGCACCGAGTGGGGGCCAGTGTTAGGGCGAGATAAATCAGGGCGAGATCTCGTTTGCCGCTGGGTTGCACACGATGCCGAAGGGATCAATCTTAAGTTGATGGACCTAGAGAGTTGCCAGACTATTGAGGCGGCTATGGATGTCGCAAACCAAAGTGGAACTCCGCATCAAAACTTCGTTGTTGCGGACGCAAAGGGACGTATCGGTTGGACCATCATGGGGCGAGTTCCCAAGAGGACGGGGTTCGACGGATTTCTGCCAGTTTCATGGGCCGATGGAAAACATGGATGGCAAGGATACTTAACGCCTGACGAGTACCCTCGTGTGATCGATCCAGAGGTGGGGCGAATATGGACCGCTAATGCTCGAGTCGTAAGTGGCGAAGCGTATCAGATTTTAGGGGATTCGGGATATGATCGGGGGGCCCGGCAAAAACAAATTCGTGATGCATTGCTCGAAATCAAGGAAGCATCTGAATCGGATATGCTCGAGTTGCAACTCGACAAACGAGCGTTGTTGCTAGATCGCTGGCGGGGGCTGTTGCTTGCCGCGATGACATCCGAAAAGGGGCGCGAAATATCTTCAATTTCGAATGTGCGGGAGATTGTGGAAAAATGGGATGGCAAGGCGACAGCCGATTCGGTCGGATACCGAATCGTGTGGGCGTATCGAAATCGGGTTGCCTCACAAATGACTAATTTTCTTAGTCGTATCGGGCGAGCGCATGAAGGCAATTTTAATTTGAATCGCCATCGCCGAATCGAAGAATCGATCTGGGAAATATTACAACAGCGTCCTGCTCACTATTTAGATTCGTCATTTACCGACTGGGATCATTTCCTGGTGGAGCAGTTTAAGATGGTTTTGGAAGACATCGAAAAATCTGGATCGTTGGACGAGTTTAAGTGGGGAAGTGTCAATACAACCAACATTCAGCATCCTATGAGCATGGCCATACCGTTTGTCGGAGCGTGGCTTGATATGCCCAAAAGAGTACTAGATGGTGGTTGGTCGGATATTCCCTACATACAAGCACCCGCGATGGGGGCCTCACAGCGGATGGTAGTCTCGCCGGGCAAAGAAAAGGATGGTTATATGCACATGCCGTGCGGGCAGTCAGGGCATCCACTATCTCCGCACTATTCGGATAGCCACGAAGCATGGGAACAAGGCAAAGCAACTCCATTTTTACCAGGGGCAGCGGTGCACCATCTGGTCTTGCTGCCAGAAGCACCATCTGGTCTTGCTGCCAGAATAGGTGTTCGCTAATCAAGTCGTCAACGCAATTACACCTCTGTTGCCACCTCTTGTTTGTGGGACGCAGCAAAAATTACGTATAGGGCTGGTACCACAAACAACGTGAAGAATGTTCCAATCAACATGCCGGCTACCAGCACGATACCGATGCTGTTCCGAGCCATGGCTCCTGGGCCCTCGACGATCACTAAAGGAAAATGTCCTAATACTGTTGCTGCCGAGGTGATCAACACCGGACGTAGCCGTGTCTTGGATGCTTCTAAGATCGCAACTAGTTTGTTTGCCCCCTGTTCTTGAAGATGGTTCGCAAACTCCACTATAAGAATTCCGTTCTTGGCGACCAACCCCACTAACGTGATCAAGCCAACTTGCGAGTAGATATTAATCGTGGTCAACCCTAAGAAGGTCAATGCCAAAGCTCCCGAGATCGCCAAAGGGACTGAACCCAAGAGAACAATAAGCGGATCTCGAAAGGATTGAAACTGGGCTGATAGCACTAGATAGATCAATACCAAAGCGAAACCCAGTGTTACAGTCAGTGACGATCCTTCGTTGCGAATTTGCCGCGATTCTCCGCCGTAGTCAATCGCAACGGACTCACCGGCCACCTCTCGAATGATTTCCTCCATTTTACTTAGGCACGACTCTTTCGTTAACATGGGACTCGGCAGAGGCTCGCCGAATATCTGTATAGCAGATTGTTGTTGAAATCGCTTGAGCGACCTAGGTGCAGTCGTTGGCTCAATGGACGCAAAACTAGAAACCGGAATTAACTCTCCACTCGGCGTTCTAATCTTTAAGTCCATCAGCGAGGAGATCGATTTTCGTTCTTCCTCAGCTAGCTGTGGGATTACTTGGTAGGATCGATTGAAGTAGTTAAAGCGATTGACATAACCACCGCCTAGAAGCACCCCTAGCTCTTGAGCGACACTGGCCAAATCCATGCCGAGATCAGCTACCTTTTCACGATCCACGATCACGCGAGCCTGTGGCAAATCGAACTTGAGGTCGGTATCGGCAAACATAAACATGCCGGTCTCCATCGCCTTCTGAACAATTTGTTGCGACATTTTCACAAGCTCCTCGGGCGGTGCATCGCTCTTTAGCAAAATTTCGACACCGTAATTACCCGCACCTGGTAGTGGCGGTACCACCACAGGAAAAGCTTTGAGTCCGGGGTTCTGCATCGCAATCCCCATGACATCGGGCACCATGGCCATAGTCGTGCGATCCCGATCTTTAAAGTCTTTGGTGATTACACCACCGAAGCCACCGCCTGCGTTGGCCAAGGCCCACATGTATTTGGTTTCAGGCAGGCTGCCGAAGGAATCTGCAAGCTTTATCGTAGCTTCAGTGGATGCGGCAAGAGTCGAGTCAGGTGCTGATTGCAACATGACGGCGATGGCGCTTTGATCTTCGACGGGGGCTAGTTCTTTGCCGCTTAGCAAGTAAAGCGGGGCGGCAGCCAAGGCGATAAGAAGTGTACCCAGCAATATTCCCCATCTGACCTGAATGATGACTCCCAGCATAGAACCATAGAGGGATTGCAATCGCTCGAACTGTCGATTCACAAACCGAGTTAAGAATCCTTCCTTGCCGGATGGACTAATCATGTAAGCACTCATAACAGGGGACAGGGTCACGGCGACCACACCCGATACGAGGACAGCTGATGCGAGAGTAAACGCGAACTCTTTGAAGAGCATCCCGGTCAAACCGCTTTGCATACCTATCGGGGCATAAACGGTGGCCAGGGTAATGGTCATCGCGATGATAGGACCAACTAGCTCGCGTGCTCCGACCAAGGCGGCTTGGATTCGCGTCATTCCATCTTGAACATGTCGCTGGATATTCTCCACGACCACGATGGCATCATCGACAACGAGTCCCACGGATAGCACTATGGCTAAGAGCGTTAAAAGATTGAGAGAGAATCCCATGACCAACATGATCAAAACCGCTCCGATAAGCGAGACAGGCATGGCGATTAACGGGACGATTGCAGTGCGAAGCGACCCCATAAAGAGAAACACAACAATCCCAACTATAATGATGGTTTCTACAAGCGTCTTGGAAATCTCGTTGATGGCATTCTCCATAAACATCGTTGCATCAAAAGCCAACTGCATATCGATGTTAGAGGGCAAGGTGTCCTTTAGCCGATCCATTTCGGCTCTCAGATTATGGGCGACTTCGATTTCGTTGCTTCCTGGCAATGGCCAAACCGAAACATAGACCGCAGGCTTGCCACCGTAGATGGCGTTCATCATTGGCTCTTCAGATCCTAATTCAACTTTGGCAACGTCTCCAAGCCGTATTGTGGCATCGTTTCTTTGTGAAACGATAAGGTCTCGAAATTCCTCTGGTGTTTTCAAGTCAGTATTGGTCAAAAGGTCAATTTGAACCGACTCACTTTTTATCCGACCGATAGCCGCAAGGTAATTGTTGCGACGCAACGCATTGAATATATCCCCTGGCGTTAAGTTCACTTCGGAAAGTCGTTCTGGAGCAATCCAGATTCTCATAGCGGGCAATTGACCTGCTTCGATACCAATTCTCTGAACACCAGGCAGTGTCTTAAGCTGTGGTTGGATATTGCGTATGAGCCAATCGGTTAGCTGAGAGACATTGAGATCATCAGAGGTAAAACTCAGATAAAACGAAGCGTACGGACGATCGGCCCGGTTCAGTTCCACTTGTGGAGGCTCTGCTTCGGCGGGGAGTTCACGTCTGACTTGTTGCAGTCTAGCGCTGATTTCGGCTAGAGCAGTCGTGCTATTGTGATTCAGTTTAAGTCGGACGGTGATTTTGCTAACACCAGCGGTTGATTCCGACTCGATGTAGTCAATACCAGCGATCGATGAGACAGCCTGTTCTATCGGAGTTGTTAAAAATCCTCTTACCGTTTCGGCGGAAGCACCAATGTAGATCGTTGTGATGACGATCGAGGTGCTTTCGAGTTTTGGGTATTGCTGAACGGGCAAGGAGAACATGCCTCGCAATCCAATGAGGACAATCATCAGATTAAGGACGATGGCCAGAACGGGCCGTTTGATAAAGATATCGGTAATCGCTTTCATGGTTTGCTTTCTAGTTCTTCTGCGATACCGGCTTTACCGACGCAGGATCTTCTATGGATTCTGCCAGCAAACTATCGGGCATCAATTTGAATGATCCAATCGTGACCACTCGTTCCCCTGACTTAACACCACTCATCAGAGCGACGTCGCTACCGATTGTCTTGATCACTTGAACCATACGTTGCGTGGCTCGAAGATGTCCTTTGCCATCATCTTCTGCGACAAAGGCGAGTGCTCCTTCAGGTGTTCGGCGGAGCGCTTCGGCGGGAATTGCAACAGCTTGGATTTCGTCGCCGTATTCGATTTGAACGCGGACGCTATCTCCGGGCTGCAAATACGTGGGTGCATTGTCGATTTTCGCTCGGACCATCACATTGCGGGTCATTTTGTCGGTGCGGGAATCAAGCGCGAGAATGGTCGCAGTGATAGGCAGTCCCTGTGCGATAAGATTTATGGATTGGCCCGGTTGCAGGGAAGGGGCGACACTTTGCGGGATTGTGAAGTCGACGTACAGATAACCTTCGACACTTTGCAGTGAAGTGATTTGAGTCCCAGAAGGTAGATATTGACCCGTATGAGTATCTGAAAGTCCAATTCGAGCTTTGAAGGGGGCTATTAAAGTCTTTTTCGCGATGACCGCTCGTAACTCAGAGACTCTCGCCTCAGCTTGGAGAACTTGGGTTTTCGCTTCTTCTAGTTCTAATTCTGTAAGCGCTTTGCTTTGGAATGCTTCGCGAGTTCGTTCGAATCGAAACCGAGCGATATTGACTGCCGCTTGGGCCCCCTCCAGTTGAGCTTGTTCAATACTGATATCCAGTTGCAAAAGAACCGTGCCTGCTTCGACAACAGCACCTGGTGTTAGCGTTGTGGCCACGACGGTACCAGGCACTTCGTTGCTCAGGAGAATAGATCGAGGTGCGATGATAGTACCGATCGCAGTCGATGTTGCACGAAATGAAACAGAGTGAGCGGTAGCCATTTCGACAAAGTTGGGTGCTTCAGGGGGGGCCTGCTGTGCTCCCATCGTGGCAAATTGATACTGTTTAATGGCAAACAAGCCAGCACCGACTGCACCGACCCCGAGCAATACGGCGAGGGAGCCAAATACAGGAACCACCCATTTCGTAGATTTGGATTTCGTCATGATGGAAAGGCCTATTGGTAGTATGGGTAAACAGGTGTTGATTAAGCGAGTTTGCCTCGGGCTTTAATGAGCAAACTGTTACACCGAAAAATGGTTGTGTTAAAAAAGCTAACTCGGATGGTGAAGTTGCTTGTTCTCTGTCGCCAGAAGTTTCTGGAGCAGTTCCCGGATGAGAAGGATTCGTTCCGAGTCGATAGGAGCTAAATGAGTAACCCAACGCAACCAGATTCCGTCGATTACGGCTAAGACCAAGTCCGCCATGGCGGAGTCCTTCATTTCCTCTTTCATCTGACTGAGCAAATGTCTGTAGTAGACGTGTAGAGGAGTGTCTTTTCTGGAGCAATGGACCATCACTGAAAGGAGTGCTGTCGATGTCCGACGAAGTTGATCATTCCATTCGGTTGCTTCTCCCAAACAGCAACTGATAACCCCGCGAACAGTCGGAAACGGTCCTGGAGTTTGGTCCGCAATTGTTCTGTTCATGGACTCGCGCCAGCACTCGACGGTTCGGGCGACCAGGGCATCGATCAAGAGTTCTTTGCTGGGGAAGTGGTGGAGAAGACCGCTTTTGCTGAGTCCGGCGTGCCTAGCGACTACCTCGAGAGTTAGTTTCCCAACCCCGTGTTCCACAACGACAGCCTCGACTGCATCGAGGATATGTGACCTGATTTCAACGACATTTGCTGCATTCATCCTGCTATGCTACAGACCGACTGGTCGGTCTGTCAATCAATTTTTTTGGCGGATGGGTTGCCTATTCACGCGATCCGCATAATCAGAGCATTAAACCCAGCCTAATCAGAATCCTTTACTTATTTTACCAATTTCACCAAAGGATTACTCCCGAGATGGTCGATAGCTGACGAGACGCATTGTCGGCAGGCACGACGGATCGAGACTGCTAGCGTTACTCGCTATCTGGATGGTACGCATGGAGGAACAACCGGTGAACAGCCCAACGAGAGATCCTGGCCTAATGCCTCGGACTGTACGGCGTTCCACATTCGTCTTCTCCTATTCGATTTGCCCTCGGTCGAGTTTCACTAAACAGTCCAACCGGTTGGCTGCGTTGTTCGGGATCGTGCTGCTTACAGCAAATTGTTCTTCGATCGGTATTGCCCAAAGTCCGAGTGACGCGAGTGTTGAGGGACCTTCTCCCGAGATTATTCGGTTGGAGATTTTGCCAGGGAACACAGATCGGCCGGTAGTAACGGCGATGGAACTGTCTCCCGACGGGCGTTTTTTAGCTGCGGCCGGGGATGACCATGCTGTTCGTTTACTCGAAATTGGAAAATCGACCTCCGAAACCTCCGCAATGTCGTTTGCAGCTCTTCGTGTGAACAGTAATGCGAGTTATGGAACAGAGACAACGGGGACAACAGGAACTGTTCGCACCAACGAGCTAGAACCAGTCTCGCGACATACATGGAAAAGTCACTCCGACTGGGTTCGATCGGTTCGGTTCTCTCCATCCGGTCGTCTGGTTGCCTCCTGTGGCAACGATGGCAAAATCATGGTCTATGATGTGGAAGAAAAAAAATCCGTTGCATCAACGCATGTTGCTCACGCACTTCAAGACGTCTGCTTCATTGATGACACAACCATCTATGCAGTGGGTTTCGATGCGAATGTTTATCGTTGGGAGCTTTCTCAAAGCCAACCGAAAGTAGATCACCAAGCGGACTGCCGGGATCTGCGATCAATTCAGTATTCGCCTGAACTCAAAATGCTAGCGTATGGTGGACGAGATGGGGTATTGAGAATTTATCGCATGCTCGACGACCGCGCGGAGTTGTACGCCTTGTCACCAGCTCACTTTCGAAGAGTCCGGTCGTTACATTTTCTCGATGACCAACAGACTTTGCTTTCTGTTGGCGAAGATCGTCGTTTGATTCAATACGACATCAAATCGAAAGCCATCATTTCCACACTTGATTTTCCGGGTGGTAAGCTGTTTGGATTAGCCGCCATTGACGTCAATGAATTGGCTGTTGGTGGAGCAGACAACACGATTCGTCTTTTGGATGCAAAGACGGGGCAATATGGCGCGAAGCTTATTGGACATGATGGCACGATAACATTGTTGCACGCTCGCGACAACGTTTTAGTTTCCTCTAGTTTTGACACTACGATTCGGATATGGAACGTAGAGCGAGCGGCCAGAGAGTGTGACGAACAAAAGCGTTATCACCATCCTGTTGCAGCCCAATTTGAGGATTCAGGCGCTTTGGAGAAGCCAGGCATCCTAGTTAGCAGACCTGTTAAATAAACACACACCATCACCGCACCTATTCCTAGCGACCTACCGAGGATCGATATCGTGTCTTGGAAACGACGCATTGATCAATGGAAAAAATACTTGACCGTGCGGGCTCCGTTCTGTCACGAAGCTCCTACAACCGGGGCTCGCGTTAATGCTGCGCCCGGATCACAGCCGTTGCGAGGGAGAGCCTACGTGCGACGATCGCTAGTTGAGTCGTTGGAAGCACGCAATCTATTCAACGCGGACCCGTTATGGATTGGTGGCGTGTTCATTGAAGAGGATATGGGGTCGGATCTTACACCCGATCGATTTTTCATTCAGTTCAAAGGTGGAGCGGACAATACTAAACTCACCAAAATCGTAATCGACACCGACCAGTTACCGGCAGGATGGTCGCGCGGTGATTTGTTTTTTGATACAGCAGCTGGTGGGCGGGGCTCGGATGGATATCATCCTTTTCGCGTTGTTTCCAATACCAAGTTCTCAGAGTCTAACGTTAGCGCCGAAGTCGTTGATGGTGGCAAGCAGTTAGTTATCACCTTTGATAACTTCTCAGCTGGTGACATCTTCGAATTCACCATTGATGTGGATGAAGTCCAATATCTAGATGATCCCAATAACATTCCAGCCTTTAATCTAGATGTTGACCCTATCGTATCGGGCGTTGAGTTCGCGCGTTCACGTCTCACCGCTTACTTCACCGCTCCGCACTACGAGGATGCAGTAGCCAATACGCTGTATGTCAACGAATACGATAGTCAACTCCTACCTTCCGGACTCGATCTCCCACGCGATAACGATAACGGCTTGAGAGACCGAACGACGGGTACTGCGGTTCAAACGCTTCAAACACCGAAGCCAGTCACTTTGTCAGGAACCGTGTATGTTGATAACAATCTCAACCTTGTTCAAGAAAACGGTGAAGTCGGGATCGGTGACGTATTGTTAACGTTGTTCCGTTTTGAGAACGGTCAGTACGTTTCTACAGGGCATCAGACGCGCACGGACATACAAGGTCGGTATTCGTTCGGGACTTCGCTAGGATTGATGCCTGGTAAATATCAGATTCGTGAAACTCAGCCATCTGATTACTTTAGTGTGGGTGCGATTCCAGGACTACTCGAAGGGGCCGGCCCCCTTGGGAAAACAGTCGCAAACGACAAAGACATCTTGATCGACATCGAGATCCCTTTGGGCGATACCCACGGTACCAACCTCGATTTCGCGGAAGCATTGCCGGTTGATATATCTGGCTTTGTCTACCACGACCGTAACAATAATGGGCTCAAAGAATCGGGTGAAGAAGGGATAGGCGGGGTCGATATTCAAATCGTTTCGATAACCACAATTGGAGCGCCCATTTCGAGAACGGTCCGCACTGCAGCAGACGGATCCTACGAATTGATTGGTTTGCCGCCAGGGGTGTATCGAGTTGTTCAGACTCAACCATCTGGATATATAGATGGCAAGGATTCTTTGGGCCGAGTGAACGGACAGCCTCGAGGAACCGCATCCAATGATTTGTTCTCAGAAATCCGACTCGATGGAAACGAATCTGGGCTTGAATACAACTTTGGTGAGTTGCTCCCGGCAACGGTCTCAGGGACGGTTTATCATGATGTCAACGACGACGGGATCATACAATCGAGCGAGGCGGGACTTCCGAACGCCATAGTTCGCTTGATTGCAGCCGATGGAACCGTTACCGAAAAACAAACCGATGCTCTCGGACGATATAGCTTTACAGGCTTGATGCCTGGAACGTACTCCATCATCGAGATCACCCCCGCAGGCTATCTCGATGGTAAAGACCGTGTCGGCTCAATAAACGGCCAGATAATTGGTGTTCTGGACGGAAATGATACTATCCGATCGATCTCGCTCGCTTCGGGGCAGCAAGGTGTAGATTACGACTTTGGCGAAATCCTTCCTAGCAGTTTAGCCGGGATGGTTTACGAGGATCTCGACGGCGATTGTATTCGAGATGTTGGAGAGTCTGCGATTCCGAGCGTAACGATCGACTTACTCGATCAGAACGGTACGGTCGTTGCAACGACGTTTACCGACGCAAATGGAGGTTATCGATTTGATAATCTCGCGCCTGGTACGTACTCCGTCCGCGAAACGCAACCAACTGGGTATTTCCAAGGCAGTCAGATGGCTCCTCCTGGAGTTGGTCTTACCGATCAGATCGATTTAATTCGTGAAGTTCGGCTTCAATCGGGACAGAGTCAAGGGCAACTCGACTTCTGCGAGGTTCCACCGGCTGCTATCGCTGGCTTCGTCTTCCAAGACGGTGACGCGATCGTCACCTCCGATGGTGCACCTCCACCGAATTTACAAGACTTTAAAACTGGTATTCGAGGGCAATCGAGCATCGCGATTCCTGGTGTTCGAATGCAGCTCAGGACTTTAACCGGTCAGCAGATTCCGTCGGCCAATGCTTTGCCAGGCGTCTATTCTGCGGAGTTTATTGAAGTCGTCACTGATGCAAACGGTTTTTATGAATTCAAAGGTTTGAGGCCCGGTGCCTATCATGTGTATCAAATTCAACCGATGGGTTACTTTGATGCCATCGATCGTCCCGGTACAAGTGTTGGTAGTTTCGCGGTTAATCCATGGTTCGAGATGGATCCATTGTCGCTCGGAATCCTTTCTGTTCTCACGGTAATGGCTGAAACCAATCCGAACAACGATGCCGTCTTGATGATCAACTTGACCGCAGGCTCCAGGTCGATTGAGAATAATTTTAGCGAAATCAAAGTGCTCCTAGACGAGCCGCCGCCGGAGGATCCGCCTGTTCCACCATTGCCACCCAAGCCAATACCACCAGAGCCACCCATTACGTTTGGGTCCTACCCCGCTCCGATTGATCGTTACATTGTTCTTTCGCCGATCACCCCGGGTAAACCGATCGAGCCAATCGGAGGTTTTACCGAAGAGTTTTCCTGGCAACTGAGCGTCATCAATGCAGGTCAGCCTCGAGGGCACAAAGAAAATAAGCTGGTTAGCCGAGATCGAGTGAAAGACTCCGCGGTCGTCCTTAACCCGATTCAATGGACCATTGATTCCATCGATCGAGGGCGTTGGACTTTCGTTTCTACGAACAAGGTTCGTGTTACACGAGAGGCGTTTAGCGTTCTAGGTGCAAAGCAACTAGCTGGTGATTTTAACGGCGACGGACGAGATGAAATCGCACTATTCAAAGATGGCGAATGGTTGATCGACATCAACGGTAACGGTATCTGGGACGATGGAGATATGTGGATCAACCTCGGCGAGAAGGGGGATCGACCGCTAGTTGGTGATTGGGATGGTGACGGAAAAGATGATGTCGGCGTCTATGGAAATTCATGGACCGCCCACGAAGATCTATTGCTCAGCGAGCCCGGTATTCCTGATGCAACCAACCAAAAGCTTACCACGCCAAAGAACTTACCTCCTCCTAAGGGATCAGTAAGAGAGCGATTGATGCAGCGAAGTGTCGATGGTGCACCTCGATCCGACGAAGTTGATCACGTCTTCCGATTCGGAACAGACAATGATACGCCGGTCGTTGGGGACTTTAATGGTGATGGCATCGGGACGGTTGGTTTGTTTACTGCAGGACAGTGGACATTGGATACCAACGGTGATGGTCGCTTTACCGAAGAGGATTCGTACCACGAGTTTGGACAAGCGGGAGATATTCCTGTCGTGGGAGATTTTGACGGTGACGGCATCGATGAGATCGCGGCAGTGCGAGGCAGCAAGTTGATCGTTGATAGCAACGGTAACGGTGAGATGGATGCAGCGGACAAGGTCTTTGAAATCGAAGGCGAAGGTGATGAAGTCATTGCCGGCGACTTTGACGGAGATGGTATTGACGAGGTCGCGTTTTATTTAAACGTACCCGTCTACGATCAAGCAGACGGTTACACTGCAACTCGCCCGTAGGGTCTTGTCGGTTTATCTAAGTAAGTTCACGCGATGGTGAGCAACTTCATATCGGACGGAGCGAGGATTTGCGAAGTTACGGCACGCTTCGCTCAGTCGCTGGACTAGACGAACAAGTCAGAGATTTCCGGCGTGTCATGCCGTAACTGCGTCTCTTGTGAGACTTGTTACGGCCTACGTTGTGGTTCGGATGGTCTCCAGTGCAAATGGACTCCTAGCGTCGTCCACTACAACGGGCAGGACTCCTGGCGTCGTCGACTGACTATTGCGCTAGCGTACTTCGGCGATGAGGCGGGAGATGCATTGGTCCATCGAGATGCCTTCGGCCTCGGCTTTGTAACTCAAGACGATGCGATGCCGCATCACGGGATGTACCAAGGCGCGGATGTCGTCGTTGGATACATGGCTTTGACCTGAGATCAAGGCTCTGGCTTTCGCGCCCAGCACTAGCATCTGTGCTGCTCTCAAGCCCGCTCCCCAACTCACCCATTGATTAATGAAGTCAGGTGCTCCCTCTCGCCCAGGACGGCTTGCGTTAACCAACTTTACCGCATAGCCAGCCACCTCTCGGGCAATTGGCATCCGTCTTACCATCTCATGAAATTTTAGGATATCCTCGCCGGAGAAAAGTGGCTCAATCGGTTCAGGACGCTTGCTAGTCGTGTCCAATACGACTTGTAGCTCATCTTCAAAGGGCAAGTAGTCGATGAGTACGTTGAACATGAACCGGTCCAACTGAGCTTCGGGTAGCGGATAAGTTCCCTCCATCTCGATGGGGTTCTGCGTCGCGAGCACAAAGAACGGCTCGGGCAACGCATAGCGACGTCCGGCGGCGGTAACTTGATGCTCCTGCATGGCCTCTAACAATGCCGCTTGTGTTTTGGGTGGTGTTCGATTGATTTCGTCAGCCAGAATGACATTAGCAAAGACGGGACCTTGCACAAACTTCATTACACGCTTGCCATCCTCCTCTTCCAAAATTTCGGTCCCGGTTATGTCGGCCGGCATCAAGTCAGGCGTGAATTGAATGCGACGAAAATCGAGATGAAAGACTTGTGAAACGCTTCTAACCAACAATGTTTTTGCAAGTCCCGGTGCCCCGGTGATCAAACAATGTGTGCCGGAGAACAAGCAAATAAGCAATTGCTCAATCACTTCCTTTTGACCAACAATGGTTTTCGACAGCTCTTTCGCAATTCGATCTCGACCTTGTCGAATCTGGTGAACGAGTGCCTCTTCTTCTTCGGTGGTGATTTGGAATGAGCTCAAGGTGCAACTTTCTTCTTCGTTAACGTTAGGATTGCGTTGTTATAGATTAGCAAAATTGGAATTAATGAGTCATGGCATAGGTCGCGATATTGATGCCCATTGGGTAGGCTTTCTTTACCGAAAAGTTCTCAAAATACCAGGGATCGACCCCTTCTTGTTCCCAGCCATCGCCCAAGTCGGTATTGTGGCAAATGAATACCATGATACGGCCCGATTTGTCGTAGATCGCGCGATAGTTTGCTTTGGTCGTGTCGGAACCGTATCTCGATTCCCAGGTGATACCGTATGGTGCCCCGCGTTGAGCGATGCCCACGGAGGGAATCTGCGGCTTCTCCTTAAGGGGATAGACGCATTGAAAGATGTCGTGTTCGAGCGGAACGACCTCGGGCTCAAGCTCAGGAAAGACGAGCTTCATTTCGTTAGCAAAGTTAGCGTACTCTTCGTCGCCCCAAAAATCGTCGACCATCATGAACCCACCGTTGAGAAGATACTGCCGCAACGCTTTGGCCTCTTCTGGTGCAAAAATCAATTCCCCTGGCTCAATCATGTAAAGAAAGGGATAGTCAAACAGCTTGGGGTCAGTCAGCTCGACAACCACAGGCTCGGGATTGACTTTGATCGTCGTCAATTGTTGCAACCGAAGTGAAAAGTTGAGATCGCTATCACGAAAATCAATGGCCCATCGATCCCGATATCCTCGCGAGTTGTATTTCACTCTCGCAAAGGTAAACACATCTTTAACAAAGGGCTTTTCGACTTCCCACGTCGGTACTCCCTGCCGGCCGACAGATCGCCAATCTTGACGCCATCGTCTTTGGTAGCCTGTCGCGATAGTTGCCATGCCCAGAGTCAAAAGGCAAAACAACATTAGCCATCTAGGTCGCATCCATCGACTCATCGCGATTGCTCCTCGGTTTCCGCACTCTTGAGATTGGATTGCTCCAACTGTTTGCTCTTGATCTCTTTCAAAAGACGCAATGCGTCTAAGAATCGCGGGGTCTCTTCCAATGCCAACAAGACCCGTGTGCGAGCTTCATCGAGTCGCCCGAGTTTCGAAAGATTAAATGCCATTTTGTAGTTGATCATAGCTGGATCGATTGGATCAAGTTCGGTGCATGCCGTCCACGAGTGCAATGATCGCTCGTGTGCAGCAATCTGTTCGTGCGATACAGCCCGGGCTTCTTGAACATCGTACCGCATGGGTTGAATGGCGTGCTGAATCTCCGTCCATTTGGCGACCGACTCCCAGTCCTGTCGCTCGGTATCGATCGCAACCAATCGAACCAAGGCATCGAATGGTGCGCTGGCATGCTCGGTCAAGCGAACCAGCGATGCTCGTTCCTCGTCAAGCTTGCCGGTTTCCCGATAGGCGGTAGCCAACAATGCGTAACATCCATCGTCGCGGTTATCTTCTGGCCATGCCGTTTTGAGCTTCTCTGCTAAACCAATCACATCGTCCCACTTCTTTTGACGCGCGGCTTCGACGGTTCGTTTGAGGGTGAGGGCATAGGCGTCGGGATGATCCGTTTCCCATTGTATGGCTGTGTCGGCCTGTGGCTTTGACCAATCGACATTAGGCCCAAAGTCTTTCGCTTTTTGGCGAGCGTATTGCTCGAATCCAGCGTCGAGCGTTTCTAAAGAACCAACCATGCGCAACAAGGCATCTTTGGTGGGGATCCCTAATGCAAGATCATCGAGCAACCGCAACATGGCTGTCATGCCGTGCGATTCGATCAAGTATTCCACAGCCAACGAAGATTCAAAGTACGCAAATTGTAGATGCATTGGGGTCTTGGGCTTTAAAAATCCACTGCTCAGTTGGCTCGCAGGTATAAAGTCAGTATCGCTAAGAATCATTTCGCGATAGGTTGGGTCCATCGGTTGTCCCCAGCGGTTGTCCCGCAATCGTTCTTCGTAGACGGAGAGTCCCTCGGAAAGCCAACGCGGCATTTTGTTTTTGGTTTTATTGAGCGTTACGACGTGACAATATTCATGCCAAAGCACCGACTTCCAATTCGATTTCACTTGGAGGGCTGCGGGAGAATTGGCCGTAATCAAACGACCAAAGCAGACGCCGAGAAATCCCTCGCCGCCGGGCAAACCAAAGGTGCGGATGGCAAAGTCCTTTTGCTTAGGGAAAATCTCAACATAGATTGGCTCTTCGAGAGTGACCTCGTACTTCTTTGTAAGCACATCCCGAGCTTCGGATAGGAGAGCGAGCACCTCGGGGCCATAGATCTTGGCCTCTTTTATGTCCATCCGAATGATTAGGCCAGGAGCATTTAAGGTTTCGAGGCTGTCGAGTCGTTGCTGCAATTGTTTGAGATTAAAGATTGTGACGTCGTAAGGATCTTTCTTGCGGACTTGTTCGACCATTGTCCAGCCTTCGTCACTTTGACCGGCCCGCAGCTGATCTTGGGCTAGTTGTCCCATTGCAGGGATGTAACCAGCATCCATGGTGAGAGAACGTTTTTGGTAAGTGATGGATTCGACAAATCGATAGTGGAGGGCTAAGTGTTTACCGATGAGGTGATCGACGTCGGGATTCAAGGCCCAAGTTTGCAGGGCTTTCTTGCGACATTCTCCTTCTTGTTCGTATTTACCCTCGAGGTGGGCTATGGCTGCGCGCAAGGACCAGAGCTTGGGGTGTCGCGCGTTGATTTTCTCGATCGATTTCAGAAGCTCTTCTGCCTCTTCGTATTGTTCCTCATTCATTCTGGATTCCACCATGGCGAGGATGCTAGGAACAAAGTTTGTATTCAGCTCTAGTGATTTCGCCAAACTGGCGGTGGCACGGGGAGGATCGGATGATCGCCAAGCCATAAAATCTAGATAGAAAATCTCTGGGTCGGCGGGATCTTGTTTGAGAGCTTTCTCGGTGGCTTGGGCTGCAACTTTGGAATCGTTTTTTGAAACCGCCATACGAGCGGTAGCCACATGCGCTGCTGTTAATGACGGGTTAATCTTGAGGGCTTGATCGAAGCAGCTCTTGAGGACTTCTTTCGGATCTTCACCGACTAGAAGAAAGTATTCGCCAAGGGGGATTAGTTCCGTTGAGCCGGTATAACGAGCGGGCATGCGAGTGAGTAGCTCATCGATTAATTCCATTTGTTCGCGAGCTTTGGCATCGAGGTTATTAAAGCGACAGATTTCAACACCCAGCAATCGCAGTCGGAGGCTTACGGGGAATTGCTCGATCGCGGTTAGCCAGTTTGCATAGGCTCCCTCGTATTGGCCACGGATGAGCTGCGCCTCTAGAAGTAGTTCGGGCCAACGTTCGTTCCAGACTTTGCGATCGACTTGGCTTTGTGCGACCTCGATACAGCGGTCGTAGTCCCCCTTGCGAAGAAACTCGCGAGTTTCGTTCACGGTGGGGGTGGCGTTTTGCGCGATGGTCTGGGGTATGCCTGCGGAAAAGAGGCAAGCCACGAAGACGAGAAGAGAAGCACCAAATCGCATGGGATGATTTCTAGGGGATTGGTTCGAAACCGACGCGGTCTCAATATAGCATTCTTGGGAGTCAACCGCAGAATCCCCTTCTAAAATGTCGAGTAAATCAAGACCTGCAGCAATCGGCAGTGTTGAATAAGTCAAGGCGGTTAGAGCCGATTGGTCGGAAGCCTGTGGCGGGGAGGAGCCAAAACGAAACGAGCCAAAGTAGGGGGGCAGCTCTACTTTGGCTCGACGTTTCGGTGGCGTTGGTACGAGACGATTATTCGGGAGCGTCGATTTTGGCTTCGCTAGCTGCGGCTCGCAACTTGTTCAAAGCCCGAGCTTCGATTTGTCTTACGCGTTCTTTCGTAACACCCATGGCTTCCCCAACCTCTTTGAGTGTTAGTGGTTCGAAGCGATGATCCAGACCGAATCGGCGGACGATGATTTGCTGTTCGCGTTGATCAAGTTTATGGAGGATCTTTTGAATTTGATCCGCTCGGTTTGCTTGATCGATTTCGGCTGCAAAATGATCGGCTCGGGAGTCTTGTTGCAAATCGAAGACTTCCTCGGAACTGGTACGGAATCGATCTTGGTGCTTGAACTCGCCGGGGATGGTCCGTGCGAAATTCTTCATGATGGCCCACGAAGCATAGGTGCTAAACTTATTGCCACGCGAGTAATCAAATTTCTCGACGGCACGAATGAGCGACATGTTGCCATCGCTGATGAGTCCAAAGAAATCATCGTTGGGAGCCATGTGACGTTTAGCGATCGATACCACCAATCTCAAGTTCGCTTGAACGATCTGGTTCTTCATGTCGACCGATTGCTCATACAAGTTCTCGATTTGCTCCATGACCGAAATGATGGGCGACTTCTCGTTGAGGCCATCTCGGAGTTTCGAGGCGGCGTGCTTGAGATAGTTCATCTTGCGGAACAAATGGTACTCTTGTTCTCGGGTAAGCAATGGGTTTTCGTAGAGCGAAGCCAAATAAGCGGGCAATCCACTGGGTGACTTCATCTTGCGAACAGGTTCGCTCGCAACAGGCATTGGGCCCATCATTTCATCCACGAGGTTTTCGGAGTCGAAAATTTCGTTGGGAATGTAATCGAGAGGCAATTCCATGATTTTGGCAGCGCGTTGCTCATTGAGGATTCGAATAATGCTGCCGCGAGTTCGTCGGTATCGTTTTGCAAGTATCACGGTCGTGACTCCTCGGTGGTGTTGTTGGTAGATTGCTCTCTTGTCTTCCTCAGACAGAACGTCTCTTTGTTCTGGGAATACGGCCATGGTCGCGTGTTGTTGGTCAAATTTTTTGATGGTGTAGCGAATGGTTTCGGTGCTCCGACCGACCTCCTTCGCCACTGTACGGGCAACCTCGGAGAGATTGGCTCCGATGGATGCAATTCTTCGGGCACGATCAATGATGTCGTCCCGCTCTGTATCCGAAAGCTGGCTGAATCGTTCTCCTCTTTTGACGCGAGATTTGTTCTGGGAAACAAATCGTTCCACGCTCGAGTGCAAAAAGCCAACTCGTTTGCGTCCCTCGGTTAAAAATCTTCGCGACACGAGACCTTGATCACGCCAGCGTGAGATAGTCTTCGTCGAAACATTGAACATCTTGCTGAGATCTTCAACGGTATGAACAGGTTCGGAAGCTTCATCGAGTCGGAGGTTCATCGAATCGGTGATGTCCTCTACGAACAATCGAAGATCGTGAACGGCATCGGTTCCTTTGACTAGTCGATAGCCCGTACTGTCAGGTCGGACGTCCGTGACGCGGTAAAACAAAAAGTCAAACGGATACTCTCGCGACGGATCAATTTCGGACAACAGTCTCTCCGCGCGGTCCGCTTGCTCAATTCGCTTCCCTCGTGGAGTGAATTTGATTTGTTGGTCGCGTAGTTCGCGAAGTAAAACGATTCGGTAGTCATTGTTCATAGTTTCTGCTCCCTGCTGCGTTGTCGGTCTCTTTCGATCCGTGCGGTTCCCGACCGCTGTGCTCGACGTCGCTGTAAGGACTTAGCTCATTCATTGAGCCTAAAGTACTCGTATCAATTCGATCGGATTGTTCGTAGCACCGTTGGGTGTTAGCCGTTGGTACCATTAACAATCGCACATTCAAGTGACTCGTTCGGTCCATTCCCCCTTAAGAATTTTTTTAAATCTCCTCTTTCGTAGACGCATTGAGTTGACCGTCGGTTCGCTCTCTGCATAACGATGGGGTGCCTTTTCCGTACCGCCTCACTAGGATAACTCTAAGTGCAACTGCCGGGCCAAAATCGGCGTCGGCTGCACCAACACCGCCAATAACACTCCTTTGACAAGGAAATGGACAAAAATCGATCTAACGCATAAGTCCTACCTATTCTGGAGGTGGTTACCTGGGCGATGGATGCTATGGCTCAATGAAAGATTCCTCTGGGCGGTGTCAATTCTTTGTAAAAATTGCAGCACTGGTTGAGAAAATCATTTTACGCCTTGGTAAATCAAAGGAATTTGCATTTTCCTGAAAACCTCGGTTGGCTACACTAGTTATGTCGTGGGGCCCGAACCCGATCCCGCCGTATCACAGTTTGTCTCGAAACGAGACAAACCACTTCATATTTGCAACACTGTTCTGGCAGATTTGTTTTCTACTAGAAGCGATCTTCTGGGATGCCTTTGATAGGTTGGCTGTATTGGTCTGCCTAGCTGGCGATCGTTGATTCTTTAAAAGCGAGATGCTGTCATGAGCATAGCGACAACCAAGGTTTGCTATTTCAACCAATCTGTAAAAGTGTGCGTCGGCAATAAAGCCGGTTCGATGTTTGTATTTGCGCTCACAATCGCTTGTTGTTTTGTCAACTCAGTCAACGGCATCGCTCAGGAGAACCCGAATCCGGATTCCAAAAGCCAATTGCTGGGTCGTGGTCAAAAAATTTATACCGAGCAATGCGCCAGTTGCCACGGCGAAAAGGGAGAAGGGGTTTCCGGTAGCTATCCCGAAGCACTCATCGGCGACGCGACGATCAGCGAATTGACCAAAACGATCGACGAGACCATGCCTGAGGGAGACGCGGCCGCGTGTGTCGGCGAGGATGCTCAAGCGGTCGCACTCTACATCCACCATGCCTTCTACAGTGAGGAAGCTCAACGTCGACTGTCTCCTCCTAAATCCGCTTTCTCACGACTGACTGCCGAGCAACTGCGCCAAAGCCTTGCCGATCTGTATGGCAAATTCGATTGGCGAGCTGGTCCCAATGCAGAACGAGGAGTTAAGGGGCTCTACTTTGCAGGAGATCGCTGGAATAAAGAGCAGCTCAAAATCGAGCGTCGTGACGATACGATTCAATTCGACTTTGGACGAAACAGCCCCGGTGACGGAATCGAGGCCGACTCGTTCTACATTTATTGGGAGGGAGCTCTCAAAGTCGATCGCTCGGGAATGTACGAAATCGTTATGCGTAGCACATGCTCATTCAAAATGGATTTCGGTAAGAATGGTCGTTTGTTTATCGACAATCATGTCCAATCAGGTGACAAAACCGAGTTCCGCGAACGCATCTATCTCGTAGGTGGCCGCTCGTATCCCATCAAGATTGACTTTATCCAACGCAAACGAAAAACGGAAATACCGCCTGCTGTGGTCTCCTTATCGTGGGTTCCCCCAGGGGGCGTAGAAGAGGTTATTCCCAAGCAAAATTTACTACCAAACTCGGGGCCAGGTGCTTTCTCGTTGCAAGCGGAGTTGCCGCCCGACGACCGGACCTATGGCTATGAAAGAGGCATATCGGTCAATCGCGATTGGGACCAGTCGATTACCAAGGCTGCCATTGAGTTTGCTGATATTGTTTCCGAGGAAGTTTATCCACGGTACATCAAAAAGAAGAAAGAGGAGGGTGTTGAGGGGCGGGCAGCACTCAAAGCCATGCTGCGAGAAATTCTTAACGTGGCCTTTCGGGGCGGCTTAACGGACGAGACTGCAAGCTTATACGTGGATCAGCAATTAGAACAAACCGAAGATGATGCCGAGGGCATTCGCAAAGTCATGTTGCTCGGTCTCAAGTCGCCGCGGTTTCTTTATCCGTTGCTGGATGCTCAAAGTTCTCGATCGCAACAAGTGGCCAATAGACTTGCTCTAATACTCCACGACTCTCTACCAGCTGATGAATGGTTGTTGAAGCAGATCGAAAAAGGGGAATTGGTTACCGAGGAACAGATTCGGTCCGCCGCTTACCGATTAATGGCGGATGATCGTGGCACCAACAAACTCCGCAGCCTAGTGATGGAATGGCTTAATCTGTCCCAATCCCGCGATATGGCAAAAGATGAGAAGCTCTATCCTGGCTTTGATCGAGCATTAATCCAAGACCTTCGGTCGTCGCTCGATGCATTCATCAACGAGTGCATAACCAGTGAGGGGGCCGATTTTAGGCAGCTCTTAACGGCCGACTGGAGCTACACAACAAAACGAATCGAGACTTTTTACGGCGAGTCATGGAAGCCGGCGGAAGATAAGCCTGGTTTACATCGAACCACTGGTGGCGATCCCTATCGTCATGGTGTTCTGACTCATCCCTATTTGATGAGTCGCCTCGCTTATCACGACACGACTTCCCCAATACATCGCGGCATCTTTTTAATCCGTTTCGTGTTGGGCCGAACACTTCGCCCTCCTATGGATGCTTTTGCACCACTTAGCCCCGATTTGCATCCTGATCTAACCACACGAGAGCGTGTGAACTTGCAAACCAGCCCTCAAAACTGCCAAGTGTGCCATCTGAAGATCAACTCGTTGGGATTCGTTTTGGAGAACTACGACGCAGTTGGGCGATATCGAACCGTGGAACGGGAAAAACCGTTAGACACCAGCGGGGGATACTTGAGCCGGGACGATTCTCGGGTCGAGTTTGCGAACGCAGCCGCAATGGCAGAGTACCTCGCAAAGTCCCCTGATACCGTTCAATCCTTCGTAAACCGTGCATTTCAGTATTTTGTGAAGCAGCCGCCGGCAGCATTTGGCTTGGAAACGTCAGAAAAACTAGCTGAAAGCTTCGTCGCGAGCGGATACAATATGCGGCAATTAATCGTTGACATAGCGGTCGTCGCATCAAACCCTACCCCGCCGGCAATTTCCCCACCAAACAACCCACCTTCCCCAAAAGAGGAAACGCAATGAAGTCTATTTCTTCAAGACGTGAGTTCCTTCTCAAAACGGGCGTCAGCGCAGCTGCCGCCAACTACCTATTGAATTTGCCTAGTCTAGGTTGGGCAGCAGCATCAGGTACGCCTAAGAAAAAGCGACTGGTATTCGTTTTTAGCCCCAATGGTGTGGTGCCCAAGCACTTTTGGCCTGACACACTGGGTAGCGATTTTGATATCAAAAGAATATTGCAACCGCTGGCAGACTTTAAGAACCGCATGCTAACTCTGCACGGGGTCTGCAACAAAATCAATGGCGACGGCGACGGTCACATGCGCGGCATAGGTTGCTTGTTAACGGGCATCGAATTGTTTCCCGGTGACGTTCAAGGAGGTTCGGATACTCCTGCAGGTTGGTCCAAAGGAATCTCCATCGATCAGCACATCAAGAATCATCTTCAAGCGAACCCGGAAACTCAGACACGATTCGGTTCCCTGGAATTTGGTGTCATGGTTCCTAAGAGAGCCGACACGTGGACTCGGCTATCGTACTCCGGACCCAATCAACCGGTTGCTCCTGTTGATAACCCTTATCAAATGTTTGACAAACTTTATGGTCAAACTAAGAACCGAGAACTGCTCGGCAGTGTCCTGGATGATCTCGTCGCTGACTTTAAGCGAGTAGAGCAAATGGTCAGCGTCGAGGATCGTCGCATTTTGCAAAGCCATTTGGAAATGGTGCGTGAGCTGGAACAAGAGCTTCAAATGGAAAATGAACTCAAGGAAAAAACCAAAACGGTTGGCCACGCAGTTCCTTTGTTGCCTGCCAACGTCGACGAAGTGAATGACAACATGCCTCAAATTAGCAAAATGCAAATGGACATGATGGTCAGCAGCTTCGTAGCCGATTTTGCCCGAGTCGCAACATTCCAAATCACCAATGCGGTCGGCGAGCCCAAGATGCGATGGCTGGACATCTCCGAGGGGCATCATCACTTGTCCCACGAACCAGACTCGAACGAAGATGCTTACGAGAAGTTGATTAAGATCAACACTTGGTATTGCGAGCAAGTTGCGTATTTGACCAAGCGATTGGCCGAGACGCCTGAGCCAGACGGAAGCGGATCGTTGTTAGATAACACCACGTTGGTCTGGACCAATGAATTAGGAAAAGGAAACTCGCACACCAGAAACAACATTCCGTTCGTTTTAGTAGGCGAGGGATGTGGCTTCAAAATGGGGCGAGCTCTAGATTACCGAGATGCACCCCACAATAGGCTGTTGATGAGTTTCAGCGAAGGAATGGGAATTCCGGTCAAATCGTTTGGTAACCCAGAGTTCTGCGGCGACGGTGCATTGACCGATTTGATCGCGTAAAACATAGCAAGAAGAGAATATGAGCCTAACGGTCGGAATCGTTGATTATCAAATGGGAAACCTTCGTAGCGTAGCGAAGGCGATTGAAAAGATCGGTGCTACAGCAATCGTATCAAGCGATCCATCTGAGTTAGACAAAGCGTCTCATTTGATTTTGCCGGGCGTTGGCGCCATCGGCGATGCGATTCGAGAACTCAAACAACGTAATCTTGTGCCATGGATCAAGGATTGGATACGTTCGGATCGACCGTTTCTAGGTATCTGCCTTGGGATGCAACTGCTGTTCGATTACAGCGAAGAAGGTGGTCGGCACGAGGGATTGTCAATATTGCCTGGTCGAGTCATTCGATTTCGCAACGAAGGTCATCCAGAGTTGGAACATCGCAAGATACCGCACATGGGCTGGAATCAAGTCTGGTCGACCAAACACGATGACGAGATGCTACAAGGTATCGGCGATCAAGCGTTCTTTTATTTCGTACACAGCTATTACGTGGTGCCGGACGACGCGAGTTGTGTTTGGTTGCATTGCGAGTACGGCCACAGTTTTTGCGCAGCCGTCCGCGTCGGCAACATGATGGCCACGCAATTCCACCCCGAAAAGAGCCAAGACAACGGCTTAAGATTGCTCAATAATTTCCTCAGTTTAACCGCACGCCCAGCGATCCTGCGTTGACGCTTTTTGAAGTTGCGCTATTTCGGATTTAGGAGCAAAGCCCAGTTCGTTTACCTAGCCAGGTCTGAAGGGCCCTGGACCGCGTTCACCTAGAGTTTTCAAGGGCCAACGGTCCGATGGTTTGTTCTTTGCGGACATTCAAGACATCGTAAACGGTCGGACCTTCGGCCCTAAAATCAACGTTTTCTCAATTCCCAGGCCTGCAGCCTGGGCTTGGCAAAAATAAGGCCTTTGGCCCGAAAAAACCTGTTACTGCGCAACTTCAAAACTGGCACTCAGGGCCGTGCATGATTGCGAGAGTCCGTGAGTTCTTCTGACTAGCGAACGCTCAGGGCGGTGCCCGTGCGGATAAACGAAAGAATCAGCTTTTCGTTTCTTCAGTACTTTTTGATGTATCTTCACCAGTGATAAGCCGAGCGGTTCGATTGCGTGTGATGTAATTCCAGAACCATTGAAAGATGACCAAGACTCGGTTTTCGAATCTGGCTAAATACAGAATGTGAACAAAGAGCCACGCAAGCCAGGCTAGTTTACCAGTCATTCGCCATTTGCCCGATTCCACGATGGCACGGGAACGCCCGATCGTAGCCATGTTCCCTTTGTCCCAATAGCGAAACGGTTTGTCATTGACCGCCCCAAGAATCATGTCGTTGATTCGCTTCCCAACATATTCACCTTGTTGCATAGCCACCGGTGCAACGCCTGGTAATGGCTTTCCGTCTTCGCCAGAGAAACTGGTCATATCTCCGAGAGCAAAAACGTTGGAGTGACCTTCGAGGGTGCAATGGGGAGTAATGGTTATCCGTCCTCCGCCAACGATTTGCGATCCCAAGCCGTATGCCTCGGCCAGCTTTTGAGCGAGCGGGGATGCTTTGACGCCAGCAGCCCACACAACGTTTTCGGTTTCGATGATGGAGGATATACCATTGGACATTACAACAACATGATCAGAATGAATCTCTGCTAGGCGTGTTTCATTGCGGAGTTCAATTCCCATGTTCTGCAAATCCTTTGCAGCTCGGATGGAGAGTGAGTGATGGTATCGATCCAGCACGTGTTGACTATTTTCGACCAGAATAACGCGGGCCTTGGTAGGGTCGATAGAGCGAAAATCTTTCCGCATGGTTTGTTTAGATAGTTCGGCGATGGAGCCTGCCATTTCGACTCCGGTCGGACCGCCTCCGACAACGACAAAGGTAAGCAATCTCTTGATCTCCTCTGGATCAGATGATCGCTCGGCCTTTTCAAAAGCTAGCAGAATCTTCCTGCGTATCTTGGTGGCTTCTTCTATGGTCTTGAGTCCTGGCGCAAGATGCTCCCATTGCGAGTCTTTGCCGAAGTAATGGTGAGTTGAGCCAGTGGCGACGACCAGATAATCGAAGTGACAGCGAGTTTCGTCCTCGAGCACTACTGAGCTGGATTCCGAGTCAAAGCCTGCCACCGAGCCCATGAGGACTTGCACATTGGGTTGACGACGGAAAATGCTTCGCAGTGGGGCGGCAATGTTGGCCGGCGAGAGGCCCCCCGTTGCGACTTGGTAGAGAAGTGGTTGAAACAAATGGAAGTTTCTGCGGTCAATGAGCACAACATCGGCGGGAGTGTTCTTGAGAGCTTTGGCACACATCATGCCGGCAAAGCCACCACCGATGATGACAACACGTGGTTTCTGCATAAATGGATCGCTCGGGGCATGAGGTGTAGTAAGCATCGACTAGGCCATTGAGGACAGTGTAGCCATTGAGGATAGTATATCGTAGGATTCCGGATGAAACGGTTTGATATCTAAGGAAAAGCAGAGTCCGTTCGGGACGGTTCGAGGGACCATGTTGCAATGAGGAAATCGCTATTGCGTTGCAAGAGATCGTTTTGTACACGCTTTTTAGGATTGGGCGTGATTTTCGAGTGCAAACGCTCCTCCGGCTTTTTTCATGTTGCAACGTTGAGGAGCGACTTATGACTATCAAGAATCCCAACCTATTGATGAGGGATTTAGAAGAGTGTGTGGATAAGCCGATTCAAAAGGTTATGGATAGTCCTGAGTGGAAGCTACACCGTGGACACTGGAATATGCGTTCATTAACTCTCTTAACAACTTTAGGAAAACATCAGCGCAAGTTTGAGAGCGCTGCGATTAGTGCTGCTAGCCAAGGGGCATCTCACTTGTTGAGTCACTTAGCTCCCGCTCACGTTTCTGGCGTAGCATTAGCGGGAGGTCTTAGTTTGGGGGGAATCGGCGCAGTTTTCGCGCCGTGGATAGCGGCCGCCAGGATCGCCGCGACATATCGTCATGATATCAACCGCAATGATCTTCATGATGTGTCGCCACAAGGTGAACACCAGCTAAGTCCATTTCCGTGCAACGGAACATGCAAACGAGATGCGAGCAAGGTGACCGAATGCGAGCTTGCGATCAAGTGGCTCATCAATCGTAATGAAACAGATTTAGCCGTCTTTGGTTTAAGCGTGTTATTGGCGGGAATCCCGTCAATGGCTTCGAAGGCTTATCGAACGGCTCGCAAGGGCTATAAAAAGTTGTCATTCAAATCGGCGGCTGGGAAGTCCTACCCCACCCCCTCGGTTGACGCCGTTTGGAAACCAGATACTTCGGATTGCAAAGGTTGTGGGGCTATTCTCGCAAGTGCGATGGCGGTTCACAAACGGGATGCAAAGAGTCGCCATCACTGTCGATTGTGCGGCGAGAATTATTGTTCGGAGTGTTGCTATCGAAAAGTGGCCGTGCTCCAGCCTTTAGTGAAAGGGGGGCGGGAAAAGGAGCTCAAGGAAGGGTGTTTGGTTTGCGACAGTTGCATCGATACTGCGATTCAGAATCAACAAGAATTGAGTTCTTTTGCATCCGCTCCGATGAGACGAGCCAATATCCTCAAGGCCAATGCTACGCCGACGTCAACGGGAGGCGGTTGTAAACGTGCTCAAGCGGCGATTTATGCCATTTACAATGGTGACATCACCGCCACCATGTTCGCGATTATCGCATCCGATGGAGCGGAAGATATTGTTCGCAAGCTAGAAATGTAGTTGCTAACCTGCAGAGTTAAAGATTGCCGCTACAGCTCATCGGCATCGAGGGAGAGAGGCTCCATAATCTTGGTGTTTCGCTCGACGGCGATGACGACCGTTTGTTCTTCGACTCCATCGCGACTCTTGGCACTAACTCTGAGAACTTGACGCTTATCCGGGAATTGCATCCGTAGCGAGAAAGTTCCGTCAGGGCGAACTTTGACTGGTTCACCCGCAATGTTGACGTGTGCATCAGGTGTCGTGTCTCCAAATACGACCAGTTCCGCTTCCACGTTGAAATGAAACTGTTTGTTTCTCTTTAAACCACCTTCTGCACCCGAGCCGAATTGCGAGAGTACATCCGTTTCCATGGTGCGTTTGAGTCGCTCTTCGAATACTTCTTTCAAATCACCGCTGTTCGATTCCTCGCTGTAGCCGCCGCTAAGAGCAAATATCTTTTCTGCGTTTTTCGCGATCTCGGACCAATGATCGTCCATGACATCTTTCGAGCCCGGTTGAGGCATCGTCACCATATTGCTGCGAGCCAATTCATAGAAACGACCGTTAGAGGTCAGATAGCCCATTAGTACCTGAAACGCTGCGCCCGGAGTCTCGATTTCAACGTACCAATTTCTAACGCCACCGTGAATCTCAATGTCGCGATATACAGTTTCGGCATTGCTGGTGGTCGCCATATCATCGATCTTGATAAGTCGAAGTATAGGTTTCGCTGTATGCCAATTTTCTGCGATGGAAACCCGTGCCCGATCAACACTATGGCGAGTTATATCCCAATGAGCATGAAGCCAGAACGCATCGCGAACCATCAGGACCAATCGATCTTTCCCTTTTTCGATCATCGGGATCGGAGTCGTAGGCACCAGGGATGCCTTTGGAGCTGGTTGTGCGAGATCTTTACGCTGTTCCTTTTCGGCTTGAGCGCTTCGGATTTTCGCAACGATATCTGGGTTGGTATTGGTCGGGGGTGGGGCTGGTAGTTTCTTTTTCGCTTTAGGGGGCAATGGCTCCGATACCTTTGGGGCGACCGGTGCCGAAACCTTTTCAGGCTTCGCGACTTTCTCTTGTGATTTAGCAGGCTGTTTTGTCGATTGCTTGCTAGCAGGTTTTGGCGAAGAGTGAATCTTGGTCGGTTTTACGACTGGAATTTCCGCAGCAAGCTTTTCTTTTTTCGTTGCGGGTTTGGTTGTTTTTGTCGCCGCGACTCGTTTCGGGGTTGGTTTGCTCGGCTTTGCAGGTGGCTTGACGGTAGGTTTCGAGACTACAGCAGGCTTTTTGGTTTTCGGCGTAAGCTGTGCGGATTTGGTCTTAGGTAGCGACTTTGGCTCTGGCTTTGACTTTACAGTAGGTTTTGTTTTGGCATCCGTTTTTTTGGTCGAGGCCGATTTCGATGCGGTTGGCTTTTTCGCTACAGCCGGCGACTTTTTGGAGCTCTTGGATGGAGCGGGAGATTTCCGATTTTTGCTATCGGTCTTTTTTCGAGCGGTAGACAACGTTGAAACTCCCAGTCAAGCACCACAAAACATGTACCCCCCGTGTGGGGAGGCGGACCAACCGCCGCAGGAACTCCTAGTATGGTTGCGGAAAGATGAATTTCTAGCGATTTCAAGGAAACTTTAAGAGGGTGGGCGAAGGAAAGAGGGGCATCACAGTCTTAAAGGGCGTTTGCGAAGGGGTGTAAGATGGTGTCTATTGGCGGTTTACGGCTGTTGTTGGGGAAGATTTGGCATTGTCTGCTTCCCCCTCGGGCCAACTTTTGGGTCGGGTAGAAATGGTATTCGTTGGTTCAGGTCGGGTTACAAACCAGGTTTCAGGGAGATGGGTTGAAGAATGAATCCAAGTGATCTGAATGATGAAGGGGATCGGTCGGGAGCAGGGCAGAAACAGAATTCTACGTCGGTGACTCTCAACGCCTTTAGCCGAGTAACGGCGTCGGTCGGTTTAATGTTGCTCTTCGGTTTTGTGGGAAGCTGGTTGGATCGTTGGTTAGAAGTTGGCTTTCTGACCGTTTCGGGATTTGTGATAGGTGGGGTTTTGATGTTGGTGGGGATGCTTTATGCCGTCAAAGCTGCGGAGTACGAGCGTCGGCAGCTTAAGGAAGATCGAGGCCCCTCGGAAGGCAAAGACTCTTTGAAATGAAATCGCAACCTAATCAAGAGGATGGCCTACTAAAGGAGCAGACGTCGGAAAGGGATTTGAATTCGAAGAATATGAGGTCTGCTCCCCAGCATAGGGGGGGCAAGTGGTGGCAAGGAAGATTGACCTTATCAACAATTCTCGCGATTTCGTTGTCCACTTATTTCGTGGTTGCAAGCACCGTCGCATCAAGCAATCGACCGACAAACCAAGGCATCGAGGCCGAGACGGAGATCAATATCGTCTTTCCGACGATTCCCTTAATGGCAGTCGCTCTATGCTGGTTTGCAGACTTAATGATTTGGATTTTGCAGACCGAAACTTTTGATCGCAAGAATCCGATTGCGAGCGTTTTGATCGCAACATTGGTTCGCACGATGGTTATTCTTGGAGCGCTCGCGTTCTCGAGTGCGACAAAATGGCCCGCACACAATTCATTCGGCACCTACTTGGTGGGCTGTTATTTTTCTTTTCTAGCATTAGAATCCTGGCTCGCTATTCGACGCTCTGCAACTCGTAACTACTCACCCAAGCCTCTCTAGCATGGCCTCAGATATACTCCACATCAAAGATGGATATTATTTTGAATTGCCCACGGCATTGTGGCGCAGCACGCGAAAAAGCGCCGCTGACTTTCCTCGATGGGTAGTCCGATTGGACGACGAATTTCAAACCGTCGAAGCCGATCTGGTCGTAACCAAGCTTGGTGAGATGGGTGTTGATGCCGGTAATTTGACTGGCCTCAAGGCTGAGTGGGAGGCGTGGAAAAAGTCTTCGCACGGCAATTATGCTTGGCCTCTCGATGCTTACTTGGACAAGAAGCATTCCGAGTTGGTAGCGAAAGCTGGGACTTGGGCTAATAAGAAAGCTCCTAAAGCCACCGACTCGGTAAAGGCCTATTTGGCTGCCAATCCACAACCGGAAATCGAGTGGTTTGTTGATTTGTTGGCTGACGAGTCGAAAGCTAAACAATGGTCCGAATTCAAAACAGAACTAAATGCAAATGCTCGCGTTGACAAGTTTGTCTCCGAGGGAGCAGGCAAAGACTGGTCCGAAGCCAAGATTGCGAACTACAATCGAAGCTTGGACGGTAAGATAATGATTCCTCAGCCTTTTGCTGAGCTTCGCAATGCTTACGATGTTGAAAGTGGTTTCGGCATTAGTCGCTATATGATTATTGAGGTCGTGGTCGCCATTTTATTGGTGATCGCATTCCGATGGTTGGGCAAGAAAGTTGCCAGCGGTGAGGCTCCTAAGGGCAAAGCTTGGAACTTGTTAGAGGGTTTCACTCAAGCGATTCGTGATAAAGTTGTCGTTCCGGCGATGGGTGAGCATGACGCAGATCGATTCATGCCCTTTTTCTGGACGATGTTCTTTTTTATTCTTGGATGTAATTTGATGGGGATGATTCCTTTTGTGGGATCCCCGACAGCATCGTTTGGTACCACATTCGCCTTGGCATTGTTGGTGTTTATCCTTGGTGTTGCGATGGGTATCAAGACCTTTGGGGTCGTGGGATACTTGAAGAACATTTGCCCATCGCTTGGTTTGCCAATTTACTTGGCCATTATCATCGTTCCGCTTCTTTGGGTGATCGAATTTGCGTCGCTGTTTATCAAGCACGCAGTACTTGCAGTCCGGTTGCTCATGAACATGGGTGCAGGGCACTTGGTTCTGCTTGGTATCCTCGGAATTGGAATCAACATGGAGGCGGCTTCGATGTCGTTCCTTCCTTGGATGGGTATTGCTGGACTATCAGTCGCCGGCACCACTCTTCTGAGTGTAATGGAAGTGTTTGTTGCGTTCTTGCAAGCATACGTGTTCACGTTCTTAGCCGCGTTGTTTGTAGGTAGTGCATTGCACCATCACTAAGAAAATAGAATTTGGGGGACCGCGTGTGCGGTCTCGTTTGACCTTTCAACTTATCGTTTTCCCTTGCATTGGTTTCTAGGAGATAGACAAAGTGTTTAACGTTGCTCGTATTTGTTACATGGCTTTGGGTTTCGTCGCTTTGATGGCGATGCCAGCATCTGCCGCTGAAGGTGGAGTTCCTGGTGCGATCGGAGCTGGTTTGGCAGTTATTGGTGCCGGTTTGGGCATCGGTTTCTTGGCAAAGGGTGCTGTTGAGTCGATCGCACGTCAGCCAGAGTCTGCTGGTACCATCCAGATTGCGATGATTATCGCTGCAGCTCTTATCGAAGGTTTGGCGTTCTACGCCGTGTTCGTTTGCTCGCAACAAAACCCGTTCACCGGATCGTAATCGTTCGGTTTATTGGTTTCGTTTGATTGCTCCTTTGTTTTTGAGTTAACGTGTCATGATCCGTCAGCTTTCTGTTTACGTATGTGGGTTGGTTTTTGCGATAGCATTGCTATTCACCTGTCAATCGTCGATGGCAGCGGATGGTGGGCATGGTCACGATGACGTCTCTCACGGTCAGGCGGACGTTAAGGAATTGAACAATTTGTTGGAGTTGAAAGCGAGTAAGTCGTTTTTCTCTGCGATTGTCTTTTTGATCCTTTGCGTTGTGTTGTACGTTGTTGCATGGAAGCCGATTTCGGAGGGGCTAGCCAAGCGAGAGAAACTTATCGCCGACCAAATCGCTGAAGCTCAAAAGGCTTCTGTCACGGCGGCTGATAAGCTCAAAGCGTACGAGATCAAGCTCTCGGAAGCAGCAGTTCAGGCTCAAGAATTAGTGGCTCAAGCTAGAAAAGATGCCGAGTCGGTAGCGGATCGAATCAAGGCAGAGGCTCAGCAGGAAGCAACTCGGTCGCGAGATCGAGCACTCGCAGAAATCGAGTCGGCTAAGGCTCAGGCCCTTTCGGAACTTACCTCTCGCAGCACCGATATTGCGTTTGGTTTGGCTCGAAAGGTCGTTGGTCGGGAGCTAAATCCCTCCGATCACCAAAAACTGATATCCGATGCCATCGGTAATTTGCCTAGCAACAACTAAGTCGCCAGGTCGCAACGAAACGGATTGATTTCGCGTCGTCACAAGGTTTCCCAACTACTACGTCTTCTAACTAAACGTGTCGCATGACAGAGCAAGTATCCCAAGTAGCAACGGTCTTCGATAGCGAAGAGCAGCACGTGGGTCAGGTGTATGCCAAGGCCCTGCTTCAGGCTGCGAATTCGTCTCATAAAGTAGATGTGGTCGTAGAACAGCTGGAATCGTTTGTGGTTGATGTGTTAGGCAAGAATGCAGCAATCGATTTTTTCTTGTCTAATCCGAAGCAATCGGTTGATAGCAAGATCGGCCTATTGGACAGGGTCTTTGGCGGCAAAATGGATTCGATCCTGTTGAACTTTTTAAAGGTTCTTTGCCGACGTCATCGAATACATTTCGTGCGAGGCGTGTCGCGGGCGGCGGCTGAGCTGCGAGATGAGATTGCTGGGCGAGTACAAGTTCAGGTGACCACGAGCACCGTGCTCAATTCCAACACGGAATCAGCATTGATTGCCAAACTAAAGGCGACTTTAAACAAAGACGTTCGACTCGTTAAGAAGGTCGATCCCTCCATCATTGGTGGATTGGTTGTTCGAGTCGGAGACACAGTTTTCGATGGTAGTGTCGACGGTCAGTTACGAGTATTACGACGCGAGTTGACCTCGAAGACCGATGCATCCATTCGCGAAATTTCCAACAAATTAATCAGCCAGTAATATCTGGTTTAGCGTTTCGAGACGAAAGTCTCGGTTTTTAGTAATCCATTCCAATTAATCAAAGTTTTGCGTCGTACGATGCTAAAGAGGTTTGACTCATGAAGTTCAACTCGGATGAAATCGCAGCCGTCATTCAAAAAGAAATTGAGACGTTCGGCAGCCAAGTGGATGTCCGAGAGGTAGGTACGGTTCTCGAAGTTGGGGACGGTATCGCTCGCGTGTACGGACTCTCCAATGTGATGTCCGGGGAAATGGTTGAATTCCCCAATGGTGCCATTGGTCTTGCGTTTAACCTCGAAGAGAAGAGCGTTGGGGTTATTATTCTAGGTGATTACCTCAGCATCGCCGAAGGTGACGAGGTCAAAGCCCTCGGAACATTGCTCTCGGTTCCTGCTGGAGACGCAGTTGTCGGGCGAGTTCTGGATCCACTCGGAAACCCTCTGGACGGAAAAGGCCCTGTTAACGCAACAGTAAGCCGTCCCGTTGAGATCATTGCAGCGGGTGTTGCAGAGCGCCAGCCTGTCCATGAGCCAATGCAAACCGGTATCAAAGCCATCGATGCGATGACACCAGTAGGACGTGGACAGCGCGAACTTATCATCGGTGACCGAAAAACTGGTAAAACCGCTGTTGCGATTGATGCGATCATCAACCAAAAGGGTAAAGGCGTTAAATGCTTTTACGTTGCAGTCGGACAAAAGGACTCGTCGGTCGCTTTGGTGATTGATGCATTGACCAAAGCCGGTGCAATGGACTACACGACGGTTATCGTATCTGGTGCGTCCGCTCCGGCACCTTTGCAATACGTTGCTCCATATGCTGGTACAGCGATGGCCGAGCACTTTATGTACAACGGTGGTCACGCACTGATCGTTTACGATGACTTGAGCAAGCAAGCAGTTGCTTACCGTCAATTGAGCTTGCTCATGCGACGTCCACCAGGACGTGAAGCGTTCCCAGGGGACGTTTTCTATTGCCACAGCCGTCTACTGGAGCGATCGGCAAAACTATCCAAAGAGCTAGGTGGTGGATCTCTAACGAGCTTGCCAATCATCGAAACTCTCGAAGGCGAAGTTTCTGCTTACATCCCAACCAATGTGATTTCGATTACAGACGGACAGATTTACCTCCAGCCTGACTTGTTCTTCGCAGGTATTCGTCCCGCTATGAACGTCGGTATTTCGGTTTCTCGCGTGGGTGGTAATGCTCAAATCAAGGCGATGAAAAAGGTCGCTGGTGGTTTGCGATTGGACTTGGCAGCATTCCGTGAACTAGAAGCGTTTGCACAGTTGGGTACCGAATTGGACCCAGCCACTCAGGCCAAGCTCGATCGTGGTTACCGAATGGTTGAGCTACTAAAGCAATCGCAATATCAGCCGATGGACGTGGCAGAGCAAGTCATCAGCATTTACGCTGGTACTCGGGGTCACTTGGATGACATCGCTGTCACGCGAGTTAAGGACTTCGAAACAGGTCTTTTGCAGTACGTAAAGGATCGCAAGCCAGAATTGCTTAAGCAAATTCGTGACGTAGCTGATTTGACCAGCGAAATCGAAGAATCCATCAAGTCCGTTATTGCAGCGTTCAAAGCTTCATTCAAGTAGTCGTTACCGAAAGGTGAGAAGCAAATGGCGAATATTCGTCAGCTAGATAAACGACGAAAGTCGGTAAAAAACATTCGCAAGATTACTCGTACGATGGAGTTGATCGCGACCGCACGCTTTAAAAAGGCGATGGATCGCGCTGCTGCAGCGACCGATTACACCAAGCGAATCACTCAAATCGTTACCGACTTGGCGGAAAGTGGTACCGAAGTGAGTCACCCATTGTTGGTCCCACGAAAAGAGATCAACAAGATCGACATGCTAGTGCTCACCGCCAACCGCGGTTTGTGCGGCGGTTACAACGGAAACGTTGTTCGGGTCGCAGCGGCTCAGCGAATTGAGTTAAAGGAACAAGCGGCACGAGGTGAGCTGAGTGTCAGCGGCAAGCGTGGTATCTCGGCTCTGCGTTTCATGGGCTTGCCCATCGAGAACACGTACACCGAGTTCGACGACGAACCAGCCTTTGAGCCCGTTTCCAGAATTGCCGATGATTTGATTGAGCGTTATATCACCGGACAGGTGGACCGCGTCGATGTCGTATACACCAGGTTCGTCAGTAGCTCCAGACAGATCGCAACCGTCGAGACTTTGCTCCCGTTTGCAAAGATTGAAACTGTGGTCAAAACCGACGATAAGACGACCAACAAGTCGAGCGGTGTTCGAGATGATTATGAATTCCTACCGTCAGCGTCGGCCATTTTGGAAGAGGTCGTTCCGGCTAGCTTCCGGGCACGATTGTTCAAGTGCTTCTTGGACGCTGCTGTGAGCGAGCAGATCGCACGAATGGTCGCCATGAAGGGCGCGACGGAAAACGCGGGTGACTTGATCAAATCGCTCTCGCGAACCTACAACCGTGCTCGTCAAAGCAAGATTACTGGCGAGATCATGGAAATCATCGGCGGTGTCGAAGCGTTGGGCTAAGAACCGAACGTGTGCACACCCAAAACCAAACCATAAATTTTTTACAACCATCGCAATCGAGCGAGAGATTAAATGAGCGTTACAACAGAACGAAACGTAGGGCGAGTTAGCCAGGTTATCGGCTCGACCTTCGACGCAGAGTTTCCAGAAAACAAGCTACCGCCGATTTACAACGCGGTAAAAGTCGAAGGGGACAAAAAAGGAATCAAGATCGACCTCACCGGTGAAGTACAACAGCACCTCGGTGGTGGCAAAGTTCGCTGCGTGGCTCTCGGTAGTACCGACGGTTTGATGCGTGGTCAAGACTGCGTAGACCTTGGCAAGCCCGTCTCGGTTCCCGTCGGTAGCGGCACTCTCGGTCGAGTGTTCAACGTTCTCGGTGCTCCAATCGATCAACGAGGACCAGTTCCCGCAGATGAATACTGGCCGATTCACAGACAAGCTCCTGCTGTATCGGAGCTTTCCACAAACACAGAAGTCTTCGAAACCGGTATCAAGGTTGTTGACCTTCTGACGCCGTTCGTTCGGGGTGGTAAGGCTGGTTTGTTCGGTGGTGCTGGTCTTGGTAAGACCGTTATTCTTCAAGAGCTCATCGCTCGGGTTGCTAGCACGCACGGTGGTTACTCTGTGTTTGCGGGTGTGGGCGAGCGAACTCGGGAAGGAACCGACTTGTGGCTGGAAATGCAAGAAGCCGAAATCGGTAAGACGGGCCGCAAAGTTATTGAGCAAACGTGCATGGTGTTCGGTCAGATGAACGAGCCACCTGGGTCTCGTCTTCGGGTTGCACTTTCGGCTCTAACGATGGCCGAATACTTCCGGGATACAACCGGTAAGGACACGTTGTTGTTCGTTGACAACATTTTCCGATTCTCGCAAGCAGGTTCAGAAGTATCCGCGTTGCTCGGTCGTATGCCATCCGCCGTGGGATACCAACCAACGTTGGCAACAGAAATGGGTGCTTTGCAAGAACGAATCACCTCGACCAAGCGTGGAGCTATTACCTCGGTTCAAGCGGTTTATGTTCCTGCTGACGATCCGACTGACCCTGCACCAGCAACTGCGTTCGGACAGCTCGATGCGTTTATTTACCTCGAGCGATCGATTTCGGAAAAGGGTATTTACCCTGCGATCGATCCTCTCGCATCGAACTCTCGGATCTTGGATCCAGCGATTGTGGGTGAACGTCACTATGCGATCGCTCGTCGTGTACAAAAGACTCTTCAGCGATATCGAGAATTGCAAGACATTATCGCGATTCTTGGTGTGGACGAGTTGAGTGAGGAAGATAAGACAGTCGTTCGACGCGCTCGCCGAATTGAACGATTCCTGTCCCAGCCGTTCTTGGTTGCAGAAGTCTTCACTGGCAAGCCAGGGGAAATCACCTCGTTGGCAGACACCATCCGAAGCTTCGAAGAGATCTGCGACGGTAAGTGGGACCACTTGCCAGAGTCGGCGTTTATGTACGTCGGATCGATCGAACAAGTCGAAGAACAAGCGAAGCGTATGGCCGCAGCTGCAGCCAAGAAATAGGTGACAATCCATGGCTGATCAGCAAGTTCGATGCGTTGTCGTAACGCCTGAAAAGACTGAACTCGACGTCAAGTGCGATTCGCTCGTCGTTCCCCTGTTTGACGGTGAGCTTGGGATCTTGGCAGGTCGAGCACCTATGGTGGGACGACTTGGATTCGGTATCCTGAAGATTCGAAATGGTGGAGCTGTTGATGAGTGGTTCGTCGACGGTGGCTTTATTCAAGTCACCCGTGAGGGAACATTTGTTCTGACCGACAAGCTCGTGAAGACAAGCCAGTTGAACAAAGCCCAAGCCGAAGAGGACCTTAACAAAGCGACATCATCGAAAGCAGCCTCGCCTGATGCAATGGCCCTTAAGGAGCGAAACATCGCTCGCGCTCGGGCAAAGTATCGTCTAGCCAAGAGCTAAGAGCTCCCAAGCAAGATGGCATAAACTCAACTTCGGAATCAGTAAGTTGGGCACTCCTGCCCGACTAATGGCTCCAAAGTCGGTCAAGAGTGACCAATCTGCTCTCGCGTAACAAGCAACGTTAGCAACCTCGTTTTTGCGGCACTACGTTTTGATCTATCGAATCTGGATCCCCAACAACCGAGCTAATTAAAGCAGCCTATCCCCTGGCCACTACACCTAGTTTGATAGCCAGATCTTTTTGTTCCCTGAAACAGGCGGGAATTCGATTCAATTCTTCGATGTCTTCGACCACCGTGTGTTCGAATTCGTGGACGGTCTCGAATGGGACACGCTCGACGGAACCTACCATGACGTGCGCAATAAGCATGCTAAGAAAATCGAGCTACTCACCAGCTCCAATTCGATTGTCACCAGTCTCTCGTCCGCAGCATCGGCTCGTATAACGCACTGGAACGGAGCAACGGAAAAGTTCCAAGTCGTAGATTTAGATACTTCGTCTACAGGCAGCTTGCTCGATGGTCGTTTGACCGAACGCAAGAACCGATTGGGGTAACACGCTCACCTTCACGTATGGAACGAGTCAGCAATCGGGCCGCTGGGCTGTGACGCAGTTACGGCACAGCACGCCGGGGCTAATTGACTATTCAGTTTAGGGCTGAGTCGCAGTAATCCCCTGCCGTAACTTCGCAAAGCCTTGTTACGGCCTACACAGCCGCCAGCCGCCAGGCTTCGAAATTAGTGTCCATTAGTTAAGATTAGTGTTCCTGACCTCTTGTTGGTTCGATATTTCTGCCCTATTTGTTTTTTTTCTGCTTTGACGAGTTCTCTAAGTTAGCAATGCGAAACCGAATTGGTTTCGATTCTCGATGTTCCAATACAGTAGAACAATTGCCCTCAATTGTTCCGCACGCCGGGTAGCTATCTAAAGTGAAGAACGGCAAAGAGAGTAGTACCGGCCGATGATTCGCCCCGCACTTGGAAAGGCACTCGACGTTTCACGAACAATTGAGGGCAATTGTTCTACTACGGTATGGAGGAACTGGTACTTCCATTGGCAACCTGAGTAATGCTTGGGATGCGAACAAGAACAAAACTTCCGAGCGCCTTGGCGGAACGATGAGCGGTTACGGGTTCACTTCAGCAGGCACTAGCTATGACGATGAAGATCGTCTCACGGGCTTCGCTCGCACAAACGGAACCTTGACTCAGTCTTGGAATCTGACCAAGGTCGGAGATTGGACGAGCGTTACCACCAACGGTACCGCTCAAAATAGAACCCACGGTCCGACCGCACGAAGGTAGGACTCTTGTAGTGGACGACGCTAGGAGGCCATTTGCACGGGGGACCGCCTGCTGCATTGCTAATAAGATTCGTGCCAGATTCGTGCCAGGCAGTCGGGCCTCGTAGCCTCGTCCACTACAAAACCGAGCACATAAAATCCCAAAAACCAGCTAGCGATCCGCTCCTTGACTCGTTTACAATTTACGGCATGAACGTTCACCCCATCACCACACCCGCAAGCCCATCTCTCGAATCGCCGATCTTCGATGCCTCGTTCGATTCCATCGAATCGCTCACCACCACTTTCGCGGCATCTGTATCACCTACTTTAGAAACCACGACCGTCACCGAAGTCGCATTAGGCTATCATCGCAACCAACAGTACTCCATCACCGCTATGACCACGTCAAGCGGCGCAGTCGCCGAGCGCTACGCTTACACCGCGTATGGTCAACCTACGATCCTTAACGCCAGCGGAACTGTGCTTACGAGTTCCGCCGTTGGGAATCGGTATACCTATACCGGTCGTGAATGGGACGAGACCTTAGGTCTCCATCACTTCCGAGCAAGATGGATGAGCCCGCTTGCAGGGAGGTTCTTGGGGAGAGATCCGATCGGGTATGAGGATGGACTAAGTCAGTACGCTGTCTACATGGGAATTAAGAAGTGGGATCCGTCTGGGGCTTGGGTATGTAATTGTGATTGCACAGAGTGGCAATACACGTCCGGTTCCACCTTCCCATTGTACACTAGCCGATCTTACCAGACTCGATTCATTGTCTCGGCGGGTAATCCATCACAACAGCAAGCACAGGCGGCCTGCAGTGCAGGGTGTGATGTAGACTTTAGTAACACAAATTCCTTCTGTGGAAGTGGAAAGCGATGTACAGGCTCATTGGCTACACTAACTTCGGACGAGAACAGAGCCTTTGGAATTTGCAGCCGTTTAAACATGTCACTTTCACGATGCTCAAATTGCACCAAAGACGCCTGTGAGCGAGCGGTTTTAGATCTAACAAATGCAATAAGCCAAACTTGGACTTTAAACATTCTTGGACTTCCGCTCGGACCGCAGACTTGCTCGAGGTGGGCAAACGATTGTTACAGACGAATACCAGAACTCGAAAACAACCCTTGTATCGCATTTGCAGGAGTAAATATGCAAAATGTTGACGCGTTTGGCGGCCTCACATCGGCTCACTTCTTCGTGAAAATCATCTTTTGCGACGGTAGTACTCTATACGCGGACAATGGCGCATTGGGCGGGGGCGACCATATCTTTTTTGAAGAAGATCTACAAAAGCTTATGTAATGGGGTTTCTAAAAGTGCGATTTGTTTTTGTTTGGTACCTAGTAGCAGTAGTTGGCTTGGCGACCCTCGGAAGTGTGTTTTACTCGGATTCGTTTCGGAGTATCGGAGATCCAGACGGACATGGAATTTCGGCGGGGTTTTTTGGAGTGATCGGCTTTTTTTGTTGCTTGATTCATTTCGTCTTAACGGCAAGAGAAGTTCGATCTTAGGTTCACAGAATAAGAGATAGACTCAGTCAGTAATGTCTCCGCCCAAGGCGAACGGGTAGCCGGTTGGTCTCTTTGGACTGATTTGCCGTTTTCTCAATCTTTTCCCTATAGGTTTTCCAACGGTGTTTTGGATTTCCTATTGTTCCGATCGGTGCTCAAGCGAGCAATTAGATACCGTTTCGAGCACTTTGTTGCACCGAATGCGATCTTGGGCTCTCCACTGAGTTTATCTCAGTGGAAGCGTGACTGAGTAGCCACCGTCGACGCACGCCTCACAACCCTTCTCCTCCGTCTGGCCTGCGGCCAGACGGAGGAGAGAAAAAAGGGGGGGGGACGCATTTGGTAGCCACACAGTCATCGCCCCACCGGCACAAGGCCGGAATGGTGGCGGAAAACCGTTCACAGAATAAGAGATAGACTCAGTCGGTATGGTCTCCGCCCAAGGCGGACGGGCGTGAGAAGATTGAAGGGCGAAGTTGGAAGTTTGAAAGAAGGCCAATCTTTTTCAATGCTGGATTTCCAACCGTGTTTTAGATTTCCTACTGTCCAGATGCTCAAGCGAGCCGTTGGATATCGATTTCGAGCACATTGTTGCACCGAATGCGGTTGATTGCTCATCAGTTGGTGTAATTCCAGTGGAAGTATGACTGGCAAGCTACCAAAGTCATCCTCCTGCGAGTGCTGCTACGATAATGAGTTCGTCATTGTCCTTCAGCGATATGGCACTCTCTAAGTCCATGATCTGTTGATCGTTGTGAAAGATCGAAATGTACGAGTGGGGCTTGCGCGATTCCGGATCAAAGTGTGCGGCGAGCCCTGGGTGCATCATCAAGAGTTCCTTGAGTGCTGTTTGAAAACTAGCATCGGCTACCTCGAGTTCGACATCGGAATTTCCACCGGTGTGTTGTCTAAAAATGCTGGGAATGTTCCAGGTGATTCGTGCGGTCGTTGAATGGCTGTGGTTGGTAGATTCTTGCATGGGCTGATCCTTATAAGCTAGAGATGACCGCAGCAACTGCAATTCCGGCGTCGCTCAATACGAAGCGTTTTGAAGCTCATTGAGCCGAGATCGCATCGTAGCAGTCTGCCGTAAAGTGGCTTGCCAATCCCGGCAATAATCTTGATCGCTTCCATAGCAGCCATGCATGCAATCGTCCCTGAAACCGCTCCAAAAACGGGGAACTGTCGCTTCCAATTGGCTGGGATTTCGGGATAGAGGCATTCCAAGCAAGGTGTCGTCCCGGGAAGGATAGATGTGATTTGTGCTTCCAATTCGTACATGGCGCATTCGACCAGCGGTTTGTTTTGCAGGACACACTGGCGGTTCATCGCGAATCGTTCTTGAAAAAGCGGCGCGCAATCCATCACGATGTCTGCCTGAGACACGAGATCGGCTGCGTTGTCTTCATTTATGTTTTGATCTACTACGTTGAGATGCAGTCTCGGATTCAATTCCAAAAGTCGCCGTTCGATCGATTCCGCTCTCGGTTTTCCAATCCAATCGTGAGTCATAAGAAGCTGGCGGTTCAAGTCGCTTGGTCGTACGTTACCCGCGTGGGCAATCGTCATATTGCCAATTCCTGCCGCAGCAAGCTGCAATGCAACGAGCCCACCAACTCCTCCGCAGCGAGATATCAGGACGGAAGCCCCCTTCAGTTTTCGCTGGCCTAGTTCTCCGAAGTCTGCGACCCACATTTGCCATTCGTAAACGGCACGATCCTCTTCGGTTAATTCTGGTGGTGGGATATGGTCCAAGCTCATTTCGTCAACGAATCTCCTCTGTGGCTGAATTTAACAAGGCTTGTATGTGAGGAACACCTGAATAAATCAGTAAGCTCTGAAAATTAAGGGAATCTTGACATCAGCTCAGATCCAAAAACGTTCTAGTCTTCCTGTTGACCGGGTACGTTCCTCGTCCGCAGATCTGCTACTTACTATCCAAGAAATGCGGCTGGGCTATCATTAGTGCAATCATTGCGTCGCCAGGGCGAAATGGGTGATACATCGCAACAAAAGGGTGGAAGCATGAACACTTCGGAAGTCGAGACTGTTGATGGAAAATCTAGTGGCGGTATGCCGCTTAGAATCTGGATTCCGGTTTTGCTAATTCCTTTGATTGGAGTGGCTCGTTACTTCCCGACTTGGTTTCCAGAGATAACGATGGTCTGGGCGATTGGAGCGTTTGGGCCGTTCTTGGTTAGTTTTCTAATGCTCTTGTGGTGGGTGCTGCTAAGTCGCGCTACGGTCCGTGAAAGAGTCTTTGGTTTAGTTGGAATCATCGCGTCATTGGTACTCGTCGGTTTATTGGTCGATCATTCGATGCAGGGACCATTGTTTGTGGTTCTGACTATTCCCATGTGCATCGTTTCGTTTTGCATGGCTGCTGTGTTTGTGTCGCGTTCGCAAGAAATGAAACGTACGCGGATTGCGTTGCTGGTGGGGTTTTTGGGTGCCGCTTTTTCTCTCGGGCTTAAGAATGATGGAGCATGGGGCGATTTCTCTTTTGGTTTGAGTTGGCGTTTTGAGGCAACGCCGGAGGAAACGTTTCTCGCAGACAAACAAGAACGAAGTAAGTCGACTGTCACTCCCTCTGCTGTTCCCGTGTTGGAACCGCACGGTGAATTCTTGTCTGGTTGGTCTGGGTTTCGCGGGAACGACCGAGATAGTGTTGTCCGAGCTGTTTCATTAGAAAAGGAATGGGATGTAAATCCTCCTGTCGAGGAATGGCGAATATTGGTTGGTCCTGGCTGGTCGTCTTTTGCTATCTCGGGTAACGCGCTGGTAACGCTTGAGCAGCGAGGGGAAGAGGAAACAGTCGCGTGCTACAATGTTTCTACGGGGAAAGCGTTCTGGACAACACCTACTTTGTCCCGCTTTTTCGATGGCCTTGGAGGGCTCGGTCCTCGCGGAACTCCTATGATTTCCAACGGCTACGTTTATGCATTCGGAGCCGAGGGGTGGTTGAGCAAACTCGACGGAACGACTGGTAAAATGCTGTGGCAGGTCGATGTGAGACCGATTGCCAATCGAGAACCGCCAGAGTGGGGCTATTCTGGCTCGCCCCTGGTGCATGGCGATTTGGTTTATGTGCATGCTGCGGGTAAAGAAGACAAAGGGCTACTGGCGTTCGAGGCAGAGACTGGAAAGCTTCGATGGTCGGCGGCTGTTGATGAGCAATCGTATTCGTCTCCTCACTTGATCAAACTTTTTGATCGCGAGTATTTGGGCATGATGACTGGTGAGGGACTCTCATTGTTCGAGCTTGGGTCGGGAGCAGTCGCTTTGGATTACGAGTTTAAAAGCATCGGGTATCGTGCTCTGCAGCCAGCTGTGGTTGAAGGTAATAAGATAATCATCTCGAACGAAGTCATGGGGACTCGACTCATACAAGTAGAGGATGTCGAGGGAAAGCTTCAAACCAAGGACTTGTGGACATCGCGAGATCTAAAACCGGACTTTAACGATCTGGTTGTGCATAAGGGGTTCATCTATGGATACGACGGGGCAATCCTCACATGTATTGATCTCACAGATGGAAAACGCAAATGGAAGGGGGGCCGATATGGCAAAGGCCAGATGTTGCTCATCGCGGATTCCAATCAGATCGTGGTGCTATCCGAAACAGGCGAGTTGGTGTTATTGGAGGCTACTCCTGAGAAACATACAGAGCGATTTAAGATTCAGGCCATCGACGGAAAGTCATGGAATCATTTGGCTATTTCGGGAGATCGGTTGTTCCTAAGAAACGCGATAGAAGCGGTTTGTTACAAGTTGCCTGTGGACAATGTCGCGTCGGAAACTACGGAGTAGAGGGTGGTTTTTCTGAATCATTTGAGCTCGCTGGAATCGTCTTTTCCAGCTGCTCAGGAGTGCTTTTCGGAAGTCGGCCTGCGTCACGTAGCGCACGAGTAAGAATCATTTCGATTTGTGCATTGGCGCTTCGTAGCTCGTCATCTGCCCAGCGTCGTATTGAATCTAAGACTTCGGGCGAAAGTCGAAGAAGAAAGGAGTCGCGTTTGGCCATAATACTACCCAGGTTTTGATTGGGTTTTATGTTGGAATGGGTTGCGGGCAGGCAGGTAGCAGGTTGAGGGTCAAAAACCGTGGGCTAGCGCCCTGCGGCTGATTGAACCGCGGGCTAGCGCCCTGCGGCTGATTGAACCGTGGGCTAGCGCCCTGCGGCTGATTGAACCGCGGGCTAGCGCCCTGCGGCTGATTGAACCGCGGGCTAGCGCCCTGCGGCTGATAAAACCGTGGGCTAGCGCCCTGCGGCTGATAAATGGACAAGTCCGTTGAAGGAAGGTTTAGTTGGGAATAGGCACCTAACCCGATGGGTTAGGTGCACTGACTTGTTTAGATGGTTAGTTGTAAAGCGATCCTGTGTTGACAACTGGCTGGGCGTGTCGGTCGGAGCACAAGACCACTAACAAGTTGGAAACCATGGCTGCCTTGCGTTCGTCGTCGAGGTCGACAATGTTGTCCTCTTTCAGGTGCTCGAGGGCCATTTTCACCATCCCAACGGCTCCTTCGACGATCTTTGAGCGTGCAGCGATAATCGCGGTTGCTTGTTGTCTTTGCAGCATAGCCGCTGCAATCTCCGGTGCGTACGCCAGGTGGCTAATTCGAGCTTCGACGACTTCGACGCCAGCTTTGTCGAGACGGTCCTGTATGTCAGTCTTAAGGTGCTCGCTGACTTCTTCAGGGCTGCCACGCAGTGATATCTCATGATCGTGGCTATCGTAGGGGTGTCGAGAGGCGAGGACTCGCAAGGCCGCTTCGCTTTGAACACTTACGTAGTCTTCGTAGTCGTCCACTTCGAACATTGCCTCTGCCGTATTGACCACTTTCCATACGACGACTGCTGTGATGTCGATTGGGTTACCGTCCCGGTCGTTGACTTTCGAAGGTCTACCCGATGTTCGCGTTTTCGCTTGAATGATCGCTCCAGCTTCGTTTTTCTTTTCGCCTAGAGTTGTGGATCCTGTTTCGAAGTTGCGAATGCGCAGCGATACCTTTTTCTTCGAGTAGAAAGGGTTGACCCAGTAGAAACCCGATTCCTTGACTGTGCCTATGTAGTTGCCAAACAGAAGCAGGACGCGGGCTTCGTTGGGTTGGATTGCAATGAATCCAAATGCGCTCGTGAAGCAGGTAACCGCGAGGCCAATTGCTAGAACAATTAAAACAGGTCCTGCAATGTTCGAGTCTGAGGCTAGCGTTACCCCGCCAACAAATAGAGCCACGGTGAGCAAGCTGCCCACCAGGAAACCTCCGAGCATCCCCCAGCCAATCGATGGTGTGATTAGTTTTTCTAAAGTTGATTCTTTCATCTCGTTTACCTCGTTTGTATAGCAAAGTGATATCACTAAGATATCTGTGTGATAGATAGTGGCAAGAAGAATTTTAGAACGAGGCGCCGATTTTTACGGGTTTTTGGAAATGCTGGCAATAATCTAGGGGATTTGGGTAAAGTAAAAGGAACTAATCGCAATTCACCGAGTTACACTTGGGTTTTGGCAGCAAGTCGCCCCTCATGTTTCCCCATTGCATCTCGTGCGTCATCCATGGAATTGTTAGGGAAAAAGCTATTGTCGTTAGCCGCAATTACTTGCCTGTTTGGGCAAGGCGCGGAGCGTCTGTTTTCACAGGATGAAGACATCTTTGGAGGGAATGCCGGGGCTGCGAATACTCCTGTTGTGGATAATGACTTGCTCCAATCTGAGAGATCGCTTCGAACTGCGATTTTCAACGAGGCAGATCCCGTAGTTAAATCATTGTTAATCGATCCGCCGTCAACTCCTCAGCAGCTTGGCAAAGCGATCAAATTGATGGTGCGAATCAATCGACTCGATGAAGTTAGTCGGTGGTTGCGATCGATTGAAAAGTTACAACTCGATGAGCCGACCGCTGTTGCTTTGGTAGATTCGGCGGGACCTAGGACCTTTACCATTCTTGCCGAGACCGAAGCGATTGAAATCAGTCCATCTGGCAAGGAGCTTGCGAAGAAAATCGTCGAGTTGGCTAGTGGTGCCAGGATGAATCCGGCCACTTTGGCCGAATACGCGAATCAAATGAGAAGTCTCGATAACGCAACGCGACTAGCAGGTTATCGAGGAATAGCATCCGCAGGACGTCCAGGCATTCAAGAGTTCCTCGCAAATGTCATGGCTGCTGGTGCCGAGTTGCCGACACCTATTATGTGTGAAGCTCTATCGAAAATGGACCGTCCCGCATGGGAAGCGTGGAGCGAAGCGATTCGAACGACTCATCCTGATGCGCAGCTTAACCTTGCTGTATTGGCATACGGTTCCCGAGACCCCAAGTATCTTGTACCACTCGCTTCTGTAATAAATGCCGCAGATCCTTCCGATGAATCTTGGACGCCGCTTCGCAAAGCATGGAGTGTCTCGAGCAAAACATCTGAGGACTCGATACTGAAGCAATCTATTGAGGATTTAAAGAGCACTTTGGCTCTTCATCGCCGCATCAGATTCGATAACGATGCTGCTGTCGGCCTACAATGGAAATTGGCTGAAGATGGACGCTCGCTACAGCTTGTTGACGGGCGGCCTGCCGAGGTGATTTTTCAAAGGCTGCAATCCTATGCTAGTTCGGTGCTTCGCTCTGCAAAGTCTGCTAACCGTGACAGTGCATTGGCGTATGCAGTCCTAGCCGAGTCGTTGTCGACTCAGCAATCGTATTTGGAGCTGCAGAATCTGATTTCTCGATTTAAAGAAGGTGAGTCCTTTTTTTGTTTCGCGTTCGACGTTGCCGAAGAAAACGATTTAGGGAATGCCCAGTCCACAATTCTAGAAGAGTTCAAGCGGTTTTTAGTTCCTATGTCCTCCGACGTTAAGGAACGATTGGTTCGTTCTTTGGATTCCGGATTTCGAGTTGTGCGTTATCGTTCTGCATCTCTTCTGATGGACTACATGTCTAGCTTGCCAGAGGATATTGCGAGAACCAGTCTGAATGGTCGAAGCAAGCTTGATCGTGTTGCGAGAGAACTCGTGGCCGCGAAGTCTAAGCCCGTTGCATTTGTTGTTGGCAGCAGTTCTTCGTTGCGAAGCCATACCAAAGCTCTTCTCGATGCTCAGAACTATTCGGTTGTCGAGTACGGCTCTGCTACAGAAGTCATCTCCGCTGCCAAACAAGGAATCGCTCCAGACAAGATCTTTATTGTCTCGAGTGTTTTTGAAGTAAGTTTGGCGCAACTAGTTCAACGATTACGAGCCGTTCCCGTAACGTCGCGCACGCCCATCTTGATGCTGTGTGATCGATTGAACAAATCGGAGACAGAGTCGATTTCGAGCGATGGACGTGTGGTCGTTGGAAGTGTCCCGCCAGACGCGTCCGGGCTTTTGCAGCTTGTAAACCGGCTAGCGGTAATCGATTCCCAGACGCCCTCTCTTATCTTTTCTGATCGACTCGTTTGGGGCGAAAAGGCTGGTCGCTACCTGGCCACATTTGGACCCAAGTAATCGGTACTATATTTCGCGACTCAACCACTTGAGTCACTCCACAACTAACGTGAATTGCCCTGTGTAGAAATGGGTTCCATAATCACGTGGTGCCGTTTCCTTCGATAGTGCTTCTATTCTTGCATTCGCTGCAGCTATGGCTGCCTCTAACGCAGGTTTATCCGGGCTGGTTTCGAACGTAGGTAGTTTGGCGACCAGTCGATCTCGATACTCGGTATGCCGTGTTAAACTCTCAGGATGAAGCGGCATCTTCCACGCCATCTCGGCAAGGAAGCAGATGGAATATGTTCCGGGAGGCGTGTCAGCGGCGGTAACGATTTCTCGCTCGGTGGTTGCTGCGTTAGGAGCGACTTCCCATTCCGTAAGTGTTACCTTGGGAGGGAGATTCTGAGGTCGCATAATCGCTTTCGCTTCGCCTCCAGTTCTGCGAGTAACGGTCAGTGGCAGGACTGTCTTTTCGCCCGCTTTGATTTTTACGATGTCTGCTTGTGCAGGTCGGATCGAAATGGGTGCCAACTCTTCTTTGACGCTTAGCCATAGCTCATCGCAGAGTCTGGATTGAATTGGACCACGTTCGGCCGATGGGTTTTGCCACACGGTCGCGAAGGGAACTGTATGTTCCATTGATTGCTCTCCCAATTTGCCACTTGCGATTACGCGAAGCGGGCCATTCCAAGCCGCCGCTTGCTCGCCAGCATTAAGAAGCACATCGATCTCGTTCTGTGATGGTTGAATCACAACAGACGGAGCGGTCACGCCCTCGGGAAGTCCCTCGACCCGTAATGATATCGGACCGGAAAATCCACTTTGGCGGTTTGCAATCACATGGATCGGAAATGTTCCGCTGCGTTGCAAGTAAGAACCACTTCCACGAGATTGCTGAGGATTGTTCGTCCACGCTCCCAAGTGCGCGATGCAATGAAATCGGGCTTGCGGTGGAGCAATTCGCAACGTGGCCATTTGGTCGGTTGCATCGACACGCGTCTGTAGATTTTGCACAAGTAGATACACCGTTCCACCTGTCGATTCCGGTATGTTTATGATCGCGTGAGGATCGAGACTTCCAATACCAATTCCCTTGGATCCTATGGGTGTAGAGTCCTCGATGACCTGCAATTGCCCTTCGAGTTTCCCATCCTTTTGGGACTGGAATGCGACAATTCTATAATCGGTCGGTTGGCCTATGGCGTTCGATATCACTTGGCATTCGAGGGGAGTCCCGACGGTTGCTGTTGCTTTGACGATGAACGATTTTCCGGAAGGAAATTTAATTTCCGCGGGAGATGAGACTTCGACCAATGCTGGATTGTTAGATAACATCGGAGTCGCATCAACCAACGGCAGAACCGATAAATCCTTGGCGAGAGCGGCTGAGGCGGGTTTGATTAAGCTCGGGGATACGATATCGACATTTGGGTTTTTACTCACGGTGAGAAGATAGTTGAATGGCTGCCCCCCTCGATAGAGTTCATCGTGGATTTCAAGAGTTAGTTCATTTGCCGAATTAAGTGATTCGCTGGAAAGAGCTGCTAAGGATATCTTCGCAGGGAGCGTACCAATGCTTCTTGAAGAGGCAATAGTTCTTTGCTCAGAAGCCTTTAAAGTGACCTTAACCAACGCAGGGGAGTCAATGGTTCGGGTAGAGGCGAGGATTTGAGCCTGTGGTTGCTCCAAAGCGAGGGGCTTGGGAATTCGAAACTTTTGTTTGTTCAAGGCTAGTGTTTGGCCAAGGTATATAGTCCCTTCTTTTAACTCGAACGGCTCAGGAGTCGGAGCGGGCAAAAGTTCGACTGGTTCTTGGCAAACAAAGATGGGCCGAGGGTTGGCACTGCCGTACCTTCCGATAGCGATTGCTTGATAGATGCCAGTCGGGACATCTTGCGCTACATGAACACGGAAATGTCCGAATCGTTTCTGAGGGACATCGTCAAACGGGAGAGGCGGATCCATGAGTAGCTCCGCACGAATGCCGGGATGATTAAATTGAAGTTGGTCGACATCCTGCGTGTTGATCCCGATCGCTTGAATGTCTTGCGAGGTTCCACGCTGAATGATTGATGGGTAAATAGCATCGACCGAGATAGCTTGGGGTTGTGCCAACGAAAGAGTTGGTGATGTGAAGCACAGCAGTCCAAACAACAAGGTTGTCAGGCGGATTGCCCGAACGGTAACCTGGGGAGAGGTCATGGAGGGAAGGTTTAGGTAGGAGAAAAAGTAGGAGGGAAAGCGGCGATAGAAACGCTTGGATCACGCCACATACCTAAACAGTATAGCTAGAACAGAGCCTCGATGGGCAAGATGCAGAACCATAAGTGCGGCCAGACGCTAGTTTAACCGCGGTCGCATCACCGTGTCGAGCATTCCCAGCAGGAGATCAAGAGTATTCACCGGGGGGGGGCGTGACTTGACTCACGTGGTGAGTGCTGAGTTAGAGCGGTCAACGCAACCCGCCGGGCATGCGGTAAAACGAGATGAGGTAACGCGATGCGAAGTGGTCGTTCTGAGCAACGCGGACCGGTCTAACTATGCTTCGAAATTCAGCGACGTCTCGGCTGGTGAGCTTTCGGAGCTAGACATAAACTTTGGGGCGGGAGGGGCACCTCGTTCAACGCTTTCTTGGCGTACGAACATCGCCCAAGTTTCCATTTCGATCTCGAGTATCTCTGTCACGTTCTGTAGGGCTTCCGCATCCCGTTCGATCATCACAGCCACAACCAGCTTGGATAGGAACACGTATAGATCGGAGGTGATCCGCGCTAGTTCGTGCTGAGGGTCAACTACGCCCGACAGAAGCTCAGTAACGATATCTTGTATCCGAATCACCCATTGTTCCGCTTCGTTATGACGGTTTTCTTTCCAGAGGTCGCTGACCACTAAGCACAGTCCACGTGCCTTTTGGAGGAGAAGAAAACGGAGCTTCGCAGGGGATGCGGATTCGATTTCTTGAAGTAGGAAAGCTTCTCGTGGGTCCATTTGTTCTCTCAAGCAAGCGGGAGTGAAGGAAAAGCCTTACTCTCAGGTTGTCAAATCGGCACACTCTGAATAACCGCATTATCGATGTGGCTGATTTTTGAGGCATGTTCCGCGTATGGCTCATACAATCGATACAATTGGTCCTAACGGAAACTTAATCTGAGGCCCCTGCATGCGGCTGAGCTCTTTTAGCGGTCCATGATCCGCTGTTTCGGCAACATGAGAACTTATCCGTCTCCGAATTCCGTCTTTTAGGATCACCGCTTTACTGGTCTATTACTAGCAATAAACCAACTCAGCCAGTCGCTTTCGATTTTTTCACTATGACCTATCATCTTACCAAGCTCACCTCTCTTAGCGGAGTCGCAGGTTTTCGATCGCATACTCAATCATTGGGACTCGAAATCGGAATAGACGACGATCTCCTCCCCGCAGATGGGAATCCCCTTCTGCAACCCATCACCTTTTCCTGGAGGGGTGAGAAGCGAATCATCGGCAATCGGTTTGCGATTCAGCCTATGGAAGGTTGGGATGGCACAACGACAGGTGGAGTGACTCCCCCAATGATTCGCCGTTGGCAGCGATTTGGCGAAAGCGGCGCTAAACTGATTTGGGGTGGTGAAGCGATGGCAGTCCGTCCCGACGGCAGAGCTAACCCAAACCAACTGATTTTAAACGAAAAAAACGTCGGTGATATCGCTCGTTTAAAACAAGAGCTCGTTCAATCGCACACAAGTGTTATGGGCAACTCGGATGACCTCGTTGTGGGATTTCAGTTGACTCACTCGGGCCGGTTTTGTCGTCCCAATGACAAGAAACGTTGGGAGCCGCGCGTGGCCTATCGCCATCCGTTGCTCGACAAAAAATTCGATGTGGATTCGGATGCAAACGTTTGGAGCGACGAGGAGTTGCGAGGGCTAATCGCGGACTACGGTCGTGCAGCTGTTTTGGCTCATCAAGCAGGAGCAGATTTTGTTGATGTTAAGTGTTGCCACGGCTATCTTTTGCATGAATTTTTAAGCGCTCATACTAGGCCGGGGCCTTTTGGAGGAAGCTTCGAAAATCGAACGAGACTTCTTCTCGAGATCATTAATGAGATAAGGCGAGTCGCTCCCGAGTTGATAATCGGCGTTCGTTTAAGTGCTTACGATTTTGTGCCATATCAACCCGATCCGAAAACCGCCGAGCCGGGCAAGACCGGACAAGGAATGCCAACTCCCTATGCGGATTATCTACCTTATCGATACGGGTTCGGACTGAACCCGGAAAATCCGCTGGAGAGGGATCTCGCCGAACCGCATCAGTTATTGAGCTTGTTAGAGACGCATGATGTTTCTCTCGTGAATGTTTCCGCAGGTAGTCCTTATTACACGCCCCACATTCTGCGTCCCGCATCTTATCCACCGTCGGATGGCTACCAACCGCACGAGGATCCGCTCATCTCCGTGGCCAGGCATCTCGAGGTGGCCAGCGAACTCAAGGCTAGTCATCCTGGGTTGGTAATCGTTGGATCGGGCTATTCCTATCTTCAAGAGTTCTTGCCAAACGTTGCGCAGCATCAAATTCGATTGAACAAAGTCGATATGGTAGGAATTGGTCGAATGGTGTTGTCCTATCCGCAGCAGCTGTTAGATGCCATTCTACGTGGGAAAAGTGAACGTAAATTGGTTTGTCGTACCTTTTCGGAATGCACTACCGCACCCAGAAATGGGCTGCCATCGGGTTGCTATCCTCTTGACGAATATTACAAACGATCCGAGGATGCAAAACTTCTCAAACAGATCAAAGCAAAGTAGAACGGCGAAATCGAAGAAATAGTCATTATGAAGCGACGAAAACTAGGTGCTACGGATCTAGAGTTACCGATTTTGGGATTCGGTGCATCATCGATTGGAGCCGAATTTGGTCAACGAGATTTGCAGCAATCCTTGAGCAGCGCTCATGCGGCAATCGATGCAGGGCTTAACTACATCGACACTGCTCCCTATTATGGCCGAGCCATGAGCGAAGTTCTCTTGGGCTTTATTCTGCCCAAGTACAAACGAGAAGATCTCATTCTGAGTACCAAGATTGGGCGGTATGGCCCCAATCACTTTGACTTTTCCGCCAAGCGTGTTGCTGAGAGCATCGATTTGTCGCTGGAGCGCATGCAAGTTGAGTACCTCGACATGGTATTCTGCCACGACATCGAGTACGGAGACCTGAATCAAGTTGTCGACGAAACGCTACCTGCATTGCGTCGGCAAGTTGAGAAGGGCAAAGTGCGATACATCGGAATAAGCGGTTACCCGATGAAGATTTTTAAGACCATTATTCCTACCGGGGCCATTGATTGCGCTTTAACCTATAATCACTATAACTTGCAAAACGATATGGCGCAGCAGCTGGTGACGTTGGCTGAGAAGCATAACGTCGGATTGATCAATGCAGCGCCATTTTCGGCTCGACTACTAACTCATATGCCGTTGCCACCTTGGCACAAAGCGACCGACGAAGTCCGTCGAGTCGCAAAAGAAGCGGTCGATTTCTGTCGTAGCCAAGGCACCTACATCGAAAAGCTCGCTTTGCAGTTTTCTTTAGCCAATCCTTCGTTCGCAAGTTGCTTAGTCGGTAGCGCCCGTATGGATGAGATTCAGCAGTGGCTTACTTGGATGGATGAGTCAATGGATCAGAAGCTGATCACACAAGTCCAAGAGATTCTTAAACCCATTCATAATTGGTTTTATGTCGAGGGTCGTCCTGAGAATAACGACCTAGATTGGCCAACATCGACCATTTGGAAACCCAAGAGCTAGTACCCTCGCGAGAACTCACGACAAGTTAGATGCCACAGATTACGATTCAACAGCTCACAATGAGCTACAGCGGCCCGCAACTTTTATCCGAAGTCAATTGCCGTATCGAGGCAGGTGAAAAGATTGGGTTGCTTGGACGAAACGGCGCAGGCAAAACGACCTTTCTACGTTTGTTGTCTGGTCAGGAAAGACCAGAGGCTGGTCAAATCGAACTCGCTCCCGACACCAATATTGCTATCTTGCCTCAGGACGTCCCCGATGGAATAGCGGGCACGATCAACGAGATTATTCTTGGCGGCTTGCCGGACGAATTTCATCAGCCCGAGAATCACTGGAAGCGGGATCAGTATCTCGAGCAAACTCTATCTCAATTAGAACTCGATGGGGAGCGACAATTCGAGTCATTGTCGACCGGGCTAAAGCGTCGCACTTTGCTCGGCAAAGCCATTGCGGGCAAGCCGGATGTTTTGCTGCTTGATGAGCCGACGAACCACTTGGACATCGACGCGATTACTTGGTTGGAAGGGTTCCTCGCGAACCTCTCGACGACACTTATCTTCGTGACGCACGACCGGGCCTTTCTGACGCGTCTGGCAACTCGGATATTGGAAGTCGATCGTGGCCGTCTTTTTGATTGGGCATGCGACTACCAAACGTTTCTCAAACGCAAGGAACAAGCCCTCTTAGCCGAAGAAAAGCAGCAAGCTTTGTTTGATAAGAAATTAGCTGAGGAAGAGGTTTGGATCCGGACTGGTATTAAGGCACGAAGAACGCGAAACGAAGGTCGAGTACGTCGTCTGGAAGAGATGCGTCGCAATCGATCCCAGCGACCTAAAGCAGTCGGCGAAGTTCGCATGCAAATCGATACAGGAGAACGCAGTGGCAACCTCGTTTGCCATCTAGAAGGTGCATCGTTTGGTTATGATGGCAAGACGATTGTGAGACCGTTTGATCTCACCATCATGCGGGGGGACAAGGTTGGGGTACTTGGACGAAACGGGATCGGTAAATCAACGCTTCTCAAAGGAATCTTGGGGCAATTGGAACCGTTAACAGGTTCGGTGCGGATGGGTACGAAGCTTGAAATCGCCTACTTTGATCAGACTCGCGATGTGCTCGATCCGACTCAAACAGCGGAAGAGAACGTTGGCCAGGGAAAGACGACGATCACGGTCAATGGCAAGTCGAAGCATATCATCGGTTACTTGCAAGATTTTCTGTTTACGCCTGAACAAGCCCGTTCACCGATTCGATTCTTTTCGGGTGGACAGAGAAATCGATTGTTGTTAGCGAAGTTGTTGGCAAGGCCAGCCAATCTGCTCATCATGGACGAACCCACCAATGATTTGGATTCCGAGACATTGGAATTATTGGAAGAGCGAGTTGTGGATTACGAGGGAACACTCATTGTGGTCAGTCACGATCGAGAGTTTCTCAACAATTGCGTGACAAGCATGTTGGTATTCGAGAATGGGGCGATCAAAGAGTATGTAGGCGGATATGACGATTGGTTAAGGCAGCGCAAAAAGCCTGAGTCGCAACCGAGTCAGAAGAAGAGTGACTCAAAATCGAATGCTTCATCGAACAAAGAAGAAGTTAAAGAGACAGGCAAAAAGCTTTCGTACAAAGAGAAGCTGGAGTTAGAGAAACTCCCCTCGCTCATTGAAGAAATGGAAGCGGAGATAGGTCGGATCCATGATGAGATGTCGAATCCTGAGTATTTTCGGGGACCGGCGGACAAACAGACAAAGGATCAAAAGCGGATATCAGAGTTGGAAGGGAAGTTACCGGTCGCCTACGCCCGTTGGGAAGAACTTTCAGAACGCGATCAATAGTTCGGGGCATATCGTTTAACCGCGTTTGGCATCGGCCAATGAAGTCGCGGCAACCGCCGTGGTTTTGTAGTGGACGACGCTAGGAGTCCTTTTGCATTGGGGATCGTTTCGGTTCCTCATAGACTTGCACTCTATCCTTACACGAGAATTAACCTATGCCAATTCGTATAGAGAACGGAACTGAAGTAGTTAAAGACATCGGATTTCATGCGTTGTTAGCGGTTTGCTTATTTGTCTTGATGAAGGTGATCCACATTGCCATCGCAAGGCGCGACGAACGAAAACGAATTTTTGGCGAACCAATTTGTTGGTGGGCAGCTGGAGTTTATCTTCTCGGGGGTTTTGTCGGTCTGATTATTGAGGAATACGAACCTAGAACAGGAAAATTAGGCGGGGCATCCGAGATGCTCGGTGCGGTTGGATTATGGGTAGGAGTGTGCATTGGTTTGTTTCATGGCGGTAGACAGATCGACAAGAAGTTCCCATTAATGAGATTGCCGGATCCGTTTGATGGGAATCGCGAGTCTGAATCTTAAATACAAGCTAGTAACCGAACCTGTTACGAACTTAAGTATTTCCGCATGCTGGTGAGGAACTATGACTCTTCCAAAACGAAATCGACGAAAAGTTACGGCTGCAGGTATCGACTTCTATTGGTGCAAAGGGGCACGCGGAGATAACGGGCGAGGCGTTGCAAGTATTCAGCATATCAGCGGAAAGGGCTCAATGTTAATGATTGATCCCTTTGGGCAAATTCGCGGTGATATCGTTCCCGCCGCGATTGAATTTGCTATGCAGCACGGATGGAAACCGCTTGAGTCGGGTCCTCCCTTTTGGATAGCGTACACCTGCATCGCAGAGCCGACGGCAAGTTTTGTGGTCAGGTCCGCTACGGATGGACCTTTCTGGAGGGACCCGAATCGCAAGCAGCTTGAGATGCAAGCATGGCTAGATCGTATGCGAGAAATGGACAGATAGTTTGCATTATCGTTTAACCGCGTTTGGCATCGGCCAATCGCAGAGAGCTCACAATTCGCAGAGCGAGGTTTTTGAGCGGTGAACGCAATACTGCTCGCGCGACGAGTGCTGGGTTAGGGTGGCCAGCGAGGGCCCCGTTTGCGCTAGATAGATAGCGGGGAACCTGTTGCTTCAGACGGGCTTACCCCGCCCGGTGAATCAGGTTCTCCTGCTAACGCCAGAGTGCGTGCAAAAGCCGATGCTTACGCCATTTGAGGATCGCTTGTTGTCCAAGTTCCGTTTTCGACGTGGCCTGCGTAGATGCGTTTGTACCTCGGATACGATGGGGCGGTTATCGTTAGGTCGTACCATTGATGGCTTGCTTTGAGGTCGATTTCACTTCGAACCGCTTGCTGCGACGAAAGTGATATCTCCTGGCTCGGATTACCATACGCATTGTCATGTACTTGCACTGCAATCAAATCGCTGTTTGGGTCGCTTCGTAGACGAAAGCCGAGCTTGCAGGTTGAACTCTTTCCCGGATCGCAAACCTCTTCAACTTTCATTTCCAAAGACGGATCATTTTTGTCACCAGTCCAATAGCGATAGAAACCATTTGGGCCATGGACGCGAACCGAATAGACTCCGTCAGGGAACAGTTCTAGACCAAAAGAATCCTCGACACTTCCACCCGCCTCGACTGCGAAATGCTTGACAATCATCCCACTCAAGGTGTCAATGTATGCAATAAATGGTGCTCCAGTGGAACGGTCTCCGAATCGATTCTTCTTCGCTTCCATTACAATTGTAAAAGCCGTGCGATCAGAACTGAGCGAACCATCGCACGCAAGCTCGTAAGGGACCGGGCAGGCTGGACGTGTTCCCTGCTCTTGGGCTGGCATCGCAGGATGCTTTTTGCCGATTCGAATTGCCGTGATCTGATCGTCTGTGAGCGGCGTAAACGATTCAGGTACGTTTCTAAACTGCGACCGATGAATATCTGCCAGGTAAGCGTCACGTTTTATAAATTTCAGTGCATCGGCAAGCTCACCCATGGACGCTATGTTTGTTTGGCTTGAGGTTGTATCGACCGCATTTCGAAACGCCGAGCTTAAGTCGCCACAGATCGCTCGCCTCCACGGAGATATATTGGTTTCGCGAATCTGATTCCTTAGTTGGTGCGAAAAAACCTTCTCCATCAATTGGATCACCGAAGTGTGATCGAAGACTTGTGAACAGACCGCTCCACCTCGACTCCATGGAGACGCAATGATCATGGGAACTCGGAATCCCAGACCGATCGAGTTACTTCGTAATGCAGCTTTTGGTTTAAATTGTCGATCTTGTTCGGCATCTAAGTAATCAAGCGAACAATCTAGGCCAGCGGAAGACTTACCTGTCCCGTTGCATGGAGCTTGGAATGGAGGAACATGGTCAAAGAAGCCATCATTCTCGTCATAGGTTAAAACGAATATCGTCTTCCGCCAAACCTCGGGATTGGCTGTAAGGATATTGATTACTTCCGAGAGGTACCATTGTCCATACCAAGCCGAACAAGGGTGATCGGAGAATCGTTCTGGGGGAACCAACCACGAGACCTTTGGTAGTTCGCCGTTTGCCACATCAGTGCGGAACTGATAAAGAGTATCGCCTTTGGGAATAAGCATTCGCTTCGGAGTACCGTCGTGTTCGTACTCTAGTTCTTCAAGCTGTCGATAATTGGGATCTTTGCGATTCGTGCAAAAGGCCCTCTCATGTAGAGGATTATTGTCGCGTTTGGCGACGTCGTCGATATGGTTGGTAAAGCGGCGATGAGCTTCATGAGAAAACACTTCGTATTGCTTAAACCATTCCAGTGGATTGTCGGTGAAGTTGGATAACCAAGCGTCGGTTTCATCCTTTAATCCGGATGGAACGCTGAGTTCGTTTTGGTAAATCTTCCATGAGATACCATGTTCCTCTAATCGTTCTGGAAATGTTTTCCAGTCAGCTATGTTTGTATAAGTGCAATCCTCGTTCCGCACAATCGCTTGTGCAGCGACGTCTTGTGCACGGCGGGTTGTGCCGGTCCAAAGATGGAGGCGATTCGGAGTCGTTCCGGTCAAAGTGGAACAAAAGTTGTGATCGCAGACCGTGAACGCATCGGCTAGAGCATAATAAAATGGCAAGTCGTCGCGAGTGTGGTAACCAAAGGCCAGTGGCATCCCTTCGTAGGGACCTTTCACGGCCTTTGCGTCAAGCCATCGATCGTGTTTGCCGCCGTTGGCCGCGTCAACTTGATCAGTCCAGCTATGGGGCAAGCAACCCATCCAAGTAGCTTTTGTTTCTTTCATGTCCAAACGAAACGGGAGATAACTCTTGCCCGCTTTGTTGGTTTGGACCCAAACCGGATTTGCATCTTCTAATTTGATAGCTCGCGGATCGTTAAAGCCACGTACACCGCGCATAGAGCCAAAGGCATGATCAAAGGACCGATTCTCTTGCATCAGAACAACGATATGTTCAGCATCGAGAAACGATGAATCAGCTTCCGGCTCAATCGCTTCCGCTCGCTGAATCGAGCCAATCAAATTGCTAATCGCCAAATTGGATCCCGCAAGAGCGATCATGCTCTGAATAAAATTTCGACGCGTCGACATTACTTGCTATCCCCGTCTTTAGCATTGCTTTCGTAGCTATCCATGATCTTTACAGATCTCTCCCCAAAAAAGGCGAATCTCAATCGATTGACGTGCGGCTTTTGACAATTCACCACTCTATCCATTGTATGGTAATCCCTCCAAAGAGCTAAGTCACTTAGTCGAGGTCGAGATGAATCTTTGGTTAACCTCTTGGACGGTTCGTTGTTGGGGCGATTTCGGCTCCTACAATCTGCGTCATAAAATCGCTCTAGTTCTCGAAACGACAGGCAAAGGTAATCTCATGAAATGGCGACTTAGAGTCACGGCAGGGTTCATACTTGCAATTCTACCTGTTGGGATGGGTATCTCTCAGGATAAAGCAACCGTTCTCCAGGAACTTCCCAAAAACGCTCGCACCGGACTTCCTGGATTGCAGCCCAACAATCAACTTTTACTTCCTAATGGTTGGTCGTTAACTCCGCAAGGAACCCAAGTCCAACTCGGTGACTTCCCCGTTCATATCGAAACAGATCCATCGGGTAAATTCGCTGTCGTGCTCCACTGTGGATACGGTGACCACGAAGTACGAGTGATCTCGCTAGAAACGAGCCAGCAAGTCAGCTCGGCACGTGTCGATCAATCATTCTACGGGATGGCATTTCTAAACAGTGGAAAGCAGCTTGCGATCAGCGGCGGCGAAGACGAAAAGGTTTATGTTTTCCCGTTTTCAGATGGTTTTCTAGGAAAGCCATCGGTTCTGTCAGTGGGAACAAAAGAAGATAAGTTCGTGGTTTCGGGAGTTACAGCTGCAGGGAAGGAGATTTTAGTTTGTGGATTGCTCGCCAATGAGATGAAGATCATCGACGGCGTTTCAGGCGAGATGCGAAAGCGAGTTGAATTCGCCGATGCAGCCTACCCTTACACTGCAATCGTTGATGGGAAAAACGAGTTCGCCTATGTTAGCTTGTGGGGGAAATCGCAGGTTGCAAAAGTTAACATCGCCACTGGTGAGATTGTCGCAACCATGCCAACGCTCAGTCATCCCACTGAGATGGTGCTACTGGATGAGGGAAAGCATCTCTATGTTGCATGTTCCAATCAAAACGGTGTCGTGCTGATCGACACGTCTACTGGCGAGCAAAAAGAAGTGCTCTCAACAGCGTTGTACGCCAAAGCATCGAACGGCAGTACCCCTATGAGTCTTTGCGTTTCTCCCGATACAAATGTACTGATGGTCGCTAATGCTGATAACAACAATCTAGCGATCTTTGATATCCGCGAACGCGGTAAAAGTTCGTCGCTAGGGTTCATCCCGGTCGGTTGGTACCCCACTAGCGTTCGAATGGCTGACGAAGGAAATTCCATCCTGGTCGCGAACGGCAAAGGCCTGACATCTCGAACTAACGTACATGGAGCCAATCCGAATTTGCAACCACCCAAGACGGTTCGCGAGTATATCGGTGGCTTGATGCAAGGTGCTCTGAGCATCATCGATACACCGAATCCAGCAGAGATGGCTAAGATGACTCGCTTGGCATTCGAAAACACGCCTCTCAACGAAAAAGAGACGCCAAACGCAATAGAAGTTTCCAAGGACAATCCAATTCCGACTGTTGTTGGCCAATCTAGTCCTATCAAGCATTGCGTCTACATCATCAAAGAAAACCGAACCTACGATCAAGTGTTCGGCGATATGCCAAAAGGCAACGGTGATCCTAGCCTTTGTATCTTTCCGCAGCGGGTCACCCCAAACCATCATGCGTTGGCCGATCAATACATTTTGCTCGACAACTTCTATGTAGAGAGTGAAGTTAGCGCCGACGGACACGAGTGGACGATGGCTGCTTACGCCACAGACTTTGTCGAGAAAACATGGCCTTTAACCTATCGCGGCGGTCGGGGCAAATTGGCTTATCCTGCAGAAGGGAAATTCAAGATTGCCGAACCCTCAAGCGGTTACTTTTGGGATAAATGCAAAGAGAAGAATGTAAGTTACTTTAGCTTCGGCGAATTTGTTGATAATGGCCAAACCATCAATGATCCATCGACTACCAAAGTCGAGGCACTCCAAGGTCACTTTGATCCCAAGTTTAGATCTTACGACTTAGATTATCCAGATGTTTTGAGGGCTAAACGGTTTCTTGAGAAGTGGAATGAGTTTGAGTCTGCAGGCAATTTGCCACAATTCATTGTGATGAGACTGCCAAATGATCATACCTACGGAACGCGTGCTGGAAAGCCAACACCGACGGCGATGGTTGCGGATAATGACGTTGCTTTGGGGATGATTATCGAAGGGCTTTCGAACTCCAAATCATGGTCGAAAACCGCCGTGTTTGTGGTGGAGGATGACGCTCAAAATGGAGCCGACCACGTGGATGCTCACCGAACCGTGGCGCTAGTCGTAAGCCCCTATTCAAGACTAGGCACGGTCGATTCCACGTTGTATTCGACATCCAGCATGTTGCGAACGATGGGCCTAATCTTGGGCTTAGACCCGATGACGCAGTTTGATGCGGCTGCGACTCCGATGTATCGTTCGTTTGCGTCGAAACCTGATTTGACTCCTTATGTTTCGATGTCTTCGAACGTAGATCTAAAAGCTGTTAACCTAGCATCTGCCTGGGGATCCAAGCTTTCTGAGCAAATGGATTTGAGTAGAGAGGATGCGGCAGATGACTTGCTATTTGGGGACATCGTATGGCGGAGCGTTAAAGGGGCTGATCATCCGATGCCCCCTCCGGTGCGCGCTGGTTACGTTTTCCGAGAAGTGGAAGACTAATACCGCCTCTAGGTAGAGGTTATTCTTCCGAAACGATTTCACTACCAGATCGAGTACCGAGTGCTTGCCACACGGTCCTCGAGATGGTGGATGAAACAAAATGAACTGATCCATCCATTCGAAGTGTGTTGACTCCGCCGGTGTGATAACTTCTGCTTGTGATCACCGCGTAGGTTGGCAACGTGGCCGATCGACCTTCGCGAGCTGAGTTGAAATCGATGTCGTAGTTGCGTCCTCCCCAGGAATACGGAACAAGCGTGTTTGGGGAGAATGTGGTTGTAAAGCCTGTTTGGTGCACACGAGCGTCAACCCATTCCGTGTGGCCTGAGTCGGTTTTGAATTCACCTCCCAATAGTCCAACCTCGTGTGGCGATTCTGGGCGCGATGCAGATCCTGCTGGATTGCCTCCGTCCCGTAGATAAGGTGTAAAGGCCTTAACCTCAGCGAATCCAAGTGTGTTGCTCGTACCGTCTGTGATCTCAGCGAGTCTTAGCGAGCGGTTTAGTAGAAAGACTCCCGTTCCACGATCTTGAGGAGGTTGGTAAATGTACCATTCGCCAGAATTGCCCGCGTAATTGAGTGGGTAGTGAATAAAGGTTGGCCCATCAGGGCGCTGGCGGTCGTTTATTTCACTTGGGCAGAGCAGGTAAGGGACGCGAACTTTTGCGACGTGAGGCTGTTGGTTAATTGGCTTCGAGAAATCGATGAGGTTTTGGAGTGAGGCTTGTTCGCAGTACGGCAACAGTTTGGTATGCAGGCTCCAATAAACGGAACTGCCGAATTCGTTGTAGTTGCCCAAAGGAGGAATATTGCGGCGTGAGGATTCATGGTTGTGAAGAGCCAGTCCAATTTGCTTGAGATTGTTTTGACAAGACATCCGACGTGCCGCTTCGCGGGCCGCTTGAACTGCTGGTAGCAACAGTCCGACCAAGATACCGATGATTGCGATAACGACTAATAATTCGACTAGTGTAAAAGCGGTGCGTCGCATGTTGTATTCGCCAGTAGTGAGAAATTGATTCCGGAACAATCGTTCCAGTTACAGCTGCGAATCTATCAAGCAATTAATACGTTTCCGTGTAGTTTCCGTTAATTCCCAGTGAGTTGATGGGTGGAGATTCTACTGGCAGCTGTCTCAATTAACCGCGCGGGCATCGCCACGTGTTGAGCATCCATGTCCGTGTTAGAACTGTCTTTCAGTGAACGCTGAATGACGATCGCTTCGCTACCTGAAGCGACTGGTCGAGAAGGGTGATTTAGTCATTTCAAGTACGTGCTATCGGAGGACTTGACGGATTGCTAGCACTATTGATAACTGCGGATCGAAGTTGACCGGAAGATGTATTGTTTAGTATTGAGCCAACTAAGAGAGCAAGCAACGCACATCCCTTTAAGTTGCAAAGGCGACTCGTGGCTAGCACTTTTCCAAGAAAGCAATCTCTGCAAGATGTCACGGTTACCATCCAACTCAGGTTCGCACCGATTCGTTGTGGATTCCTCAGACGTGACGGGAGAAGATGGTTTTGAATTGGTGCCAGAGATTGAAGAGTTTCTGATTTCCTACGATGAGTGGATTCAATGTACTCACGTATCAGTAGGTTGGAGAAGCGGAACGCTTAAGAAGTTGGATGAGGCGGTCAAACTAGCGGAACAAATCTCGATCGAAATCGCGTTCGTTGAAGAAGAAGCAAACCATCGATTTGAAAAAGGGTACAAGATCAACGATCTAACCCAAGTCCGAAAAGGCTTGAAGAAGAGCGCTTACGATGTTGTGAATACGGCGTTCAACAACTGGGCTAGAGAAGAGGGGGCATGGGAAAGTAGTCGGCGAAATCATATGCGGACTGTTACCAAGCTCCATAACCGTCTCGGTAAACTGAAAAAAGAATTAGCGACAAGCCCACGTGATTTAGAGCTAATCGAGGCTTTCAGGCACCTCGAAGAACTCGAGAACGAGCAGGCCACCAATTTGTTCCAGGGAGCACGAGTCTTCCTACGCGGGTTAGATTGGGAGCACACGGTCGATGGAGTCGGCGATTCTGCTACGATTGGTTCAGGGTTTGCGGCACTTAAGCAAGCAGAGTCCTTGATTGCAGCCTGTTTCGGATATGGGAAGCTAATACAGATTCCAAACTATTCCCAAATTCAAAGAATACTAGATGCGGCAATGCCAAAGCTGGCCTCGCAGATTAACTTCGTGGTGTCGAATATTCCGGGCATCGACGTTGCATTGAGCTTCGCTTCAGTCGGGGCAAAACTAATAGCCATTTACAAGATGTCTAATCGATATAGTTCGGTACAAACAATTGAAAACGCCTTACCGACTGGGGATGCCAAATCCGCTGTATCCGCCATCAAAATATGGCAGCAAGAGTATCTACATGAGCAAAAGAAGCAAGCAGCGATGATGGCAGGAACAGCCGGTCTCAATCTTGCCGCATTATTGTGTCCTCCAGGCCAGCCTGTCGCACGATTCGCCGCGTGTGCTAAAGCAATCAAAGACACCATGGACTGCATCGTGAAGATTGCGAATCAGGTTAAGCAGGCCAACGAGCTAGAACGTTATCTTGCGACGGTCACGAAAATCGATGGAAACATATTTAAGATTAGCCCTCTCGTTGGCGCCTATTACGTACTCAATGCTTCCCTATCAACCATCTCTCGGCATCTAGTTCCTTTTACTTCGCCAACCTTTCAGGCAGATACCGAGTATTTGAGGCGATCGGGTGCAATATTCGACTTGCTTACTGATTCAGAAATGTTGATTGCACAAAGCCATTTCGAATTGCGTCCGAAAGACGGTTTGATGTTTCGCAAATCTGAAAACATGAGCAATTTGACACAATTAAACTTGTGGGCGAAGCAGAAGACGATTAGTGCAAGCAAGCTCTACAATAAAGCTGCTACTAAACTCGACGCTGCGGCGGATTCCGTATCTGAATGGTACAACAAGAAAAGTGCTTAACTGGTTGACGAATCAAGTTTCGCTGAATCGCGTTGGCAACGCCTCGGGCTGATTGTTCGTTGTAGGAAATTCAATACAACCTGTAGGTGATCGCAAGTTGACGCGCGCTATGAGGGCTGAGTTGGAAAATTCAGCGAGGCCCGCTGGGCACGCGGTTAAACGATTTTGCGGCTTCAAGCGTGTTGCGAAGAAGCATGGCGATGGTTAGCGGGCCGATACCCCCGGGGACTGGAGTGATAGCGCTCGCGACCTCTTTAACAGCGTCATAATCGACATCACCAACGATGCTGTCACCCAATCGATTGATCCCGACATCAATCATAACCGCGCCAGGTTTGATCATTTCCGCTGTTATGAACTTCGCTTTACCTATTGCGGCAATGACAATGTCGGCTCGCATTAAAACGCTTGTTAGATCGTTTGATTGACTGTGGGCGCATGTAACGGTTGCATTGGCATTTGTGGGACCGCATGGACCAGAACGTTGAAGCAACATGCTAACTAGTGGCTTACCAACAATGTCACTGCGTCCGATAACTACGACCTCTTTGCCGGTCGTTTCAATCTGACACCGATGCAGCAACTGCATCACTCCATGAGGCGTACAAGGCAGAAATCTTGGGCGACCTTGTGACATCAGCCCAACGTTTTCGGGAGCAAATGCATCGACGTCTTTGGAGGGGAATACTCGATCTAGCACCCGACGCTCGTCGATCTGTTTCGGTAGCGGCAACTGCACCAAAATCCCATGAACAGATGAATCACTGTTAAGTTCATCTAATACGGCCAAGAGTTGGTCGGTTGAAGTGTCGGCACTCAGACGCAATAGCTTGCTTTTCATTCCCGCTTTTTCGCAAGCAATCTCTTTGTTTCGCACGTAGACTTGGCTGGCCGGATCGTCCCCCACCAATATGGCAGCCAAACAAGGTACGACACCTGTTTTCGCAATAAAGTCGCTGACTTCGCTTTGAATTTCTTTGCGAATCTCGAGGGCAATCGTTTTCCCGTCCAGTACTCGTGCGGTCATAGTTCTGTTGTCGTAAGAGGTCTCGAAATGCGTTTCGGGATATCGGCGAAACGTCCTTTTGTTATATTCTTGAGATAGTCATTGCGTCGAGGACCATTTCCCTCTTCGCAGAATAAGTTTGCATTCTTCTCCCCGTTTTCATCGTCAAAGCAGATCATCGATGTCAGATACCGGCGCACCAGAAAAGCTCAGTCCCGTCGAAGGAATCAAAGCCGAGAGTCGTTTCTTGAGAGGAACCATCGCAGCGGAGCTCAAAACCGACAGCGACCACTTCGGAAAAGACGATTTGCAGTTGCTCAAGTTTCATGGCACCTACCAACAAGATGACCGTGAAGCTCGCAACAAAACTGCCGAGGGAAAAAGCGAAAAAGCATACAGCTTTATGGTACGCAGTCGTATTCCAGCCGGGATCATGACCAGCGATCAACTCATTGCACACTTGGATCTATGTGACACTATCGGGAATACCACTCTCAAGGTAACGACACGACAAGGGCTACAACTGCACGGCATTCTTAAGTCCGATTTGAGAGAATGCATCAAACGGATCAACGAAGTTCAACTGAGCACTTTGTCCGCATGTGGCGACGTCAATCGAAACGTGATGGCTTGCCCTGCTCCCTACACAGACGGCATCCGGCCGCAACTTCAGAAGCTTGCCTATGACTTGGCGATGCATTTGGCTCCTAGGACCAAGGCTTACTATGAGCTATGGATCCAAGACCCTGAAACGGGCGCCGAAACATTGGAGGGTGGTAGCAACGAGGAATTCGAACCAATCTATGGTAAGGTTTATCTACCTCGAAAGTTTAAGACTGCAATTGCTCTCGCAGATGATAATTGCACCGATGTCTACACCAACTGTTTAGGGTATATCGGAGTGGTCCGGGACGGCGAGCTCATCGGTTATAACGTTGTCGTCGGCGGGGGCCTCGGTGTTACCCCAAGTGCAAAGAAGACGTTTCCTCGCTTGGCAACACGCATGGCGTTTGTGACCAAGGAACAAGCGATAGGTGTTGGTGAAGCGGTTGTAAAGGTACAGCGAGACTTTGGCTATCGCGATGATCGTAAGCGAGCGAGACTAAAGTATCTTGTTCATGATCGGGGCATCGAGTGGTTCCGCGAACGAGTTGAAGAGTACTACGGATCCAAGCTAGCTGATTGCACTCCGGACGATGTTCATGAGCACAACGATCATATCGGCTGGGATCAACAGGGGGATGGTCGATGGTTCTATGGTTTCAATGTTGAAAACGGTCGGCTCTACGACAACGAAAATCGAGCTTGGAAAAAGGCTCTTCGTGACATTTGCTCCGAAATCAATCCCGAGATTCGATTGACCGCACATCAGAGCATTTTGTTTTGCAATATCGAAGACAAAGATCGTGAAAAGCTCTCGATGTTGATCAAGCGACGTGGATTGCCTCTTTCCGAGGAGATCTCCAACGTAAGGCGTTGGTCGATGGCGTGCGTAGCCTTGCCAACTTGTGGTTTGTCGATCACCGAGAGTGAGCGGGTGCTACCGACGGTTATGGATGAATTTGAGAAGACACTAGCCGAAATGGGGTTGGATAAAGAACTCTTTACCGTTCGCATGACCGGGTGTCCCAACGGATGTGCCCGACCCTACAATTCCGATATCGGTTTTGTCGGCAAAGCCAAGGGTAAGTACACCGTTTTTGTAGGTGGTAGCCGTTTGGGAACAAGGCTTAATTTCATTTACAAAGATCTTATTCCGCTTGAAGAATTGGTTACGTGTTTGAAGCCATTATTTGTTGGATTTAAGCAGGATCGGCAAGGGGACGAGGCGTTCGGTGACTATTGCGCTCGTGTCGGGTTGGAGAATTTGCCAAAGTAGAGTTTGCGTAGGAATGTAAACTTTTCGGTGCGATTTCCAGTACTGATTAGTAGCTTAGCGGGTTGGGTGCCTAACCGGAGGGCTCGCGGCCATATCGCTAATGTGGGCTGTGAAACTATTGCTCTCGTTTCGCCAACCATGCTTTGATCAGGCTTCCACAGAATGAGTCGACTGCTTTTTCTGTGCTGGTACGATTGGTTGCTACTAAAACAGCAAAGTTCTTTTCTGGGGATATCCAAACTACTGCGTGATTCATTGTGTTGTCGCCGGAGTGCGATAACACGCGTCCGCCCCAGTCCCTCTGGAGAACTCCCCAACCGAGCGCATATTCCTCTGCAACTGGTTTGTGTAGCATCGCGAATTGTTCTGGTTTTAAGTATGTGCTTTCACCACGACCTCCACGGATATGCTCCGAAATGAATTTGCCCCAATCACGAATGGTCATGTGCATCGTGCCTGCCGGACCCATCGTAGGGACATTATCCATTCCGGGTCCATTGGATGAAACGGGTAATCCCCACGTATTGTGTGGCCACGGTTGATCGATTTTGCCAACGGTGCCCGTTCCGCCAAAACCGGCAGTCGTCATCCCTAAAGGCTCAAACACTTCTTCTTTCATCAGGGTTTCCCATGATTTGCCGGATGCCCGTTCGGCCACAGCGGCAGCCACAGTGTATCCCCAATTGGAATAGTGAAACTCTCCAGGTTTTCTTTTGAATTTTGATTTGATCGCGTCTTGTACAACTCGATATCGCGCTGCCGTGAGATCGTTTTCTTGTGTGTAGGCGCTTGTTTCGAAATTAGCATCTAAGCTGCTAGTGTGGGATAAAAACTGCACGAGATTCACTTCTTGAATCGTTTGGCTCATACCATCCTTCAATTCAGGAAACGTCTCAGCCAGCGTTTGCTCCCACCGTAGAGTTCCTGATTGAACCAATCTCGCGATCATCGTAGCAGTCATTGCTTTGCCGCACGATCCAATGTGCCATAAATCCTCTTTCGTCACTTTGTCATCTGCACCAACCTTTCGCACTCCAGCTACCTCTAGGGCAGGCTGCGAATCGTTCGTGACGATAGCAACGCCAACGGCGGGTAGTTTCCACTTCTTGCGTTGTGTCTCGAGGTCGGCAGCCAAATTGTCCAAGTCAAAACTTTGAGCATGTAGGCTACCACTGAAAAAAGCTGTAATCGCAGAGAGTGCAGCCAGGAGTAATCGCATGATGTCTGTGTTTGTTTGGATTGGGATAGATTGTTTCGATGGTTTTAGTTAATCAATCTTAGTCGATCCAGAGGGAATCAAACATATCGCCACATGTTTAGCCGCCTGCCCAGCGAGGCTGCGCTGAGCGTGCAGTGGGGAGCTAATTTCGTGAGTAAGAGTGTTGTACTGACTTGTGAGCGCTCAGCGCAGGGCGATGCCCGTGCGGTTAAACGAATTTCAAGCTAAGCTATGATGTCATGAATGACATGGCCGTGTACGTCTGTTAGTCTCATATCTCGGCCACCAAAACGTACGGTTGACTTGGTGTGATCAATACCAAGCAGGTAAAGCATGGTGGCATGCAAGTCATGTATCTCAAGTTTGTTGCTCACGGCACGGTATCCCCAATCGTCTGTCTCGCCGTAGGTCGTTCCTCCCTTTATCCCACCACCTGCCATCCAGATGGTGAATCCAAAGGGGTTGTGATCTCGGCCATCGGCACCTTGCGCGAAAGGAGTTCTTCCAAACTCCCCCGCCCATACAACGAGGGTCGTTTCGAGCAGACCTCGTCTTTGTAGATCGTCGAGCAATGCTGCGATGGGTTGGTCAACAGCTCGGGCGTTGTCTTCGTGCCCTTGCTTCAGATTGCTATGTTGGTCCCAGCGATCGTGTCCAGCATTAGGGCAGGTGAGTTCGATGAATCGGACCCCTTTCTCTACAAGCCTACGAGCAAGGAGACATTCGCGGCCGAAGATTCTTGTTTGTTCGTAGCTGGCTTCGAGGCCGTACTGTTGTTGCGTTTCTGCCGTTTCATCAGAGATATCGCATAGCTCGGGGACCTCCATCTGCATTCGATATGCCAGCTCATAGTTGTAAATCGCAGATTCGATGGCGTCGTGTTTACCATATTCTTGAACGGTGGATTGATCGAGTTTCCGAATGAGATCCAGTTTGCGGCGTTGTTGTGTCGGATCGCGTTCGAGAGGTGTCACATTTGCGATGCTCTGCCCGGTCGGTCGAAGCACGGAGCCTTGGAATGTCGCTGGCAAGAAACCGTTGCCAAAGCAATCAAGCCCTCCCGGTGGAATAAGGCCTCCGTTCAAAACAACAAAGCCTGGCAAGTTAGCGTTTTCGCTGCCTAGTCCGTATGTTGTCCAAGCTCCCATACTCGGACGCCCCTGAAGCCCGCTGCCGGTGTGGAGAAAATAGTTCGCAAAGGTATGCTCGGGGAATTGAGATGTCATCGAACGAACGACAGCGAGCTTGTCGACATGCTTGGCCACATTGGGAAAAAGACTGCTAACCGGGATCCCGGACTCGCCATACTTCTCGAATTTCCATGGGGAGGCTAGCACAACTCCGTTGTTGTTGAATTGCGTTGGTGCGACTTCGAATAGGTCAGCTGGATTTTTGCCGTGGTGCTCCGTGAGCATCGGCTTTGGGTCAAACGTATCGACTTGAGATGGGCCACCATCCATGTAAAGAAAAATGATGCTCTTGGCCCGTTGAGGAAAAGAAAGGGGTGTAGCTCCCTTAGAATCGGAACGTGCAGTTTGGTTTAGAAGTGCCGTCAACGCAACGGCACCGAAGCCATTGGCTGCCTGAGCTAGCCACTGTCGTCGGCTAAAGAACATGTTCGAATTCTCTTGGAGGGAGGCGTGATTCGTTGGAGGGTATCGAGGTTAGTAAGGTTCTTCCTCGTCTCCATTATACTCATCATCCTCGAAGTCAGGATGCATCGGATCGTCAGGATCAATAAAGAAATCTCCCAAACCCTGAGGTAGCATGGACGCTCCAAGCGACCTTCGCTGTCGCCGTTGGGTTGCTTCCAAGTCGAGTGCATCGTCCCCTAGGCACGCGACGAGTGCTTTTTGCCAAAGCGCATCTCGTGATAAGGGGTGGTCGGGGTTCAGTGCAAGCATTTTTAGAGCGTATCGCAAGATCTGAAGGCCATCGCGAGCAGAATAGTCAAGCTTTAGATTGTGAGATTGCTGCAAAAAGTCGACGGTAAGAGCCAACATGTCTTGGCTCGCGAATGGCAAATGATACTTCAAAATGGCCATTTCATCTTCGCGGCTGGGGAAGCCGATCTGCAGCGATGGCTGCAATCGACTCATGATGTAGTCGGGGATTTCGTAGGTCGAGTCATCTTGGTTCATCGTCACCGCACATCGAAAGTTTTCGTGTGCGTGAACCGATATCCCGGCAACAATCGACTCAACGTACCTGCGATGATCGAGTAGAGGCGCTAAGGAAGCCCACGATTTTTCGTTCATCCGGTTTCCCTCATCCAAAATGCAGACCGCTCCCTTAATCATGGCAGTAACAAGCGGCGAGGCGTGGTAAGCGATTTTTCCGTTGCTCGACAAAATTGGCGTGATGAGCAAATCTTCAGGTCGGGTGTCCGAAGTACATTGGTAAATGTAGAGGTCCTGATTCCGGGCCTTTGCCGCCGCCATACCAAGTGCTGTTTTGCCGATGCCTGGTGGGCCAACGAGTCTGGGCGAAAGAGGAAGATCCCCTTTTTCAATCACAAGCCAGCATGCGGCCAGTTGCATGAGAACTTCGGACTGACCAATCCACTCGGACATGTTGTCGACTGGATTGCTAAGGGATAGCGTAACGCCGCCGATTTGAACTGTTTCTTGCATGAGCAGGCTAAGGTGTATACATCTCTCGGGTAGTTAACATATCATAGATTGGGCGGTGATTCGCCAATCGGATGGATTGTAGCAGAAAACAGAGGAAAGAGATTTACATGGCTGACTGCTTTCGACTGGATGACAAGATTACGTTGCTGCCAGTAGTGCATCGAAGCGGTAATCATGCCCGGGCTGTAGAACGTTGGCTGCTTGAGCGAAAAATTGATTGCATTGCAGTGCCGCTCCCTCCCTCGTTCCGCGAAAGTGTTTTTGCTGGTGTCGAGCAATTGCCAGCCATCTCTGTTGTCATTCAAGCCCCTTCGGCCGCTGCAAAGTGGAACTCGAGTGAATGGAACGGTTTTCAAGATGACGAGCCGAACAATGACGTTCCATACCACCTTGGTGAACAAAGTGAATCTGAGAACCGTGAAACTGCGAACCGTGAAACGGAATATAGTGAGCCGGGTTTTGGGGAATCCCATGACATCGAAGATGCGAACGAGTCAGAAGAATGGAGTGAAGCTGAAATAATGCAGGAAGCGCTCGGGCGCAATACCTATAGCTTCGTTCCTATCGACCCGTGTCAGAGCGTTATCGCTGCCATTCGATTCGCAATCGGAGAGAGAATCCCCGTTCGGTTCATCGACATGGAGACCGATCTGTTTGCAGGGGACGAAGAGGGCTTTGCTCCCGACTGTTACGCTCTGAGCAAGGTTTCGCTCGAGGCGTTCAGCACGGCCATGCTACCCTCTATTTCGAGGCCTAAATCCGATCAAGTCAACGAGCGGATTCGTTGGATGGCAAAGCGGCTTCTTTCGCTAAGATCAAAGAACGATAACATTGTCATGCTTTGCGATATTCACCATTGGCCGTGGATACGCGAAGCCTACCATCAGGCACTGGCTAGCTCTGACCGTGAGTTAGTCCCTTATGAGCACGATGAGCCTGCCGTTAATCATTCGATCGCTGAGAATACGCTTGTCTTTATGCTCAGCGAATTGCCCTACATTACAGCTGTCTACGAGCAATCCAGAAGTCAGCTTATCGACTCGCCGTTTGACTCGTACATCGATGGCATCAAAAAATTGTTGCTCTCGGCCAGAGCCTCTTATTTGGCCGACTTTGGGAAACGGGCCCGGCGCATCTCTCCGTTCTTGTTGTCGCAATGCCTCAAGTACATTCGCAATCTAAGCCTAGTAGACAATCGCCTTACGCCCGACATGTACACGATCTTATTGGCGGCGAAGCAGACCTTTGGAGATTCTTACGCAGTTCACGTCGCGGAAACGATCAAGGACTATGCGTTTCAGGAACCATTGAGTTGGTCCAATGTCAAAATGGGTATTGGCAAGCTCGAACTCCCAGACGGTGAAATTGTGCCTGCAATCTCTCGGCTTGGTGAAGGGCTATTCGAATGGAGATCGTTGGATCTTGCGCGTCGCCCCCCCAAAGATGAACTCAAAGAGTGGCAGAAAGCCTGGAATCCTTACCAGCAATGCTCGTGGTTACCGGAAGATGCCAAGATTGAGAACTTTCGAACGCGAGTAGTTGATCGAGCGCAGGCCATCCTGGGAGCTGATTTAGCTCGCTCGGAAAAATTTACTACCAGCATCATGGACGGATTGGACATCCGAGAGACGTTGCGACATTGGCATGAAGGAGAACTCTATGTGAAGATCCAACCTCCTTCAATTGGCAAGCTTGACGCGTGCATATTAATGTTCGATCCTACGCCGTCACCCGAAGTATACGATTGGCGTGCAACTTGGTACGCGGAATACGAATGGGAATCGACTCTCGCCTTTTACGCGACCAATTTTCACAAGGAGATTATTGGTCCCGGTATTGGTGTAGCCAATTATGGAGCAGCATTGTTTCTGTTTCCACCGAGATCCATCCCCGACATCTGGACCGATCGAGAGTTAAAGTTTGCCGATACCTTGGAGGATAGAATCATCGCAGCAGCTTGCAAACATTCGCGAGCCCGCCAAGTCGCGTTGATGTCACCGATGCCCCCAACCGTGCGCTGGCGTCAAATTGCTAAGCAATATGGAAAATCGCTAGTGCATGTTCCCATGAGTCAATTCGGCGACGAAAAAATCGCCGAGCTGCGAACAGTGCATGTCCTTAATGGCAAACAAGTCCGCTCGTATGCCGCCCACTTTATTCGCAACATCTAGACCAAGACTCCGACGAATGTCTCAAGCAAATCGGAATCGGCTTGATGGAAACCGGCCTTAGGTGAGTTCAACCAACTGGCCTGTTGAGTCACCAAAGGTCTTGTCGTCAACGCCGTAGCGATTCAACATAGAAACGAACAAGTTAGACATAGGTTGTTCGGCCGCTTGGAGATATCGCCCAGTGTTCCATGTACCTCCAGCCCTCCCGGCTAAAATCACTGGTAGATTGTCGTGACTGTGTCGATTGCCATCTGCAATCGCTCCACCAAAAACGATCATCGAATTGTACAAGATCGAGTTGCCGTCAACGTCCTTCATTTCATTCAGCCGATTCAGGAATCGTCCCCATCGCTCTACATAAAACTTATCAATCGCCGCAACCTTGATCGCTAACTCTTCTTTGAACTGGTTATGCGTTAAGTGATGATGTCCCTCAGCAATGCCGATTTCTGGAAACACCCGATTGCTTCCATCGTATGCTAAAAGCAACGTGGCTATGCGAGTCGTGTCGGTTTGAAACGCTAATGCGAGAATATCAAACATGAGGTCGATATGATCACTAAAGGCCGCCGGTATACCTGGAGGGGTATCCAAATCGGGATTCGGAACGTGACCAAATTGGTCTGCTGATTGAGTTCGTTTTTCTATGTCACGAACCCCCCCCAGATATTCGTCCAGCTTTCTGCGATCCGAAGAACTTAGCTCGGTTTGAATACGAGACGCATCCTCAATAACAAAATCGAGAATCGATTTTTGTGTTTCATTTCGCAACGCGTAATTTTTAGTTCGTTCGTCTTTAGGCCCGGCTCCCCACAGCCGTTCGAATACCGATTTGGGATTGGACTCTGGCGTAACGGGCGTTGTCGGCGAACTCCATGCCAAGTTGTATTGATAGGCACACGCGTATCCTGAATCGCAACCTCCTGAATTGCGGGCTGGCTCGCAGCTAAGCTCTAGTGAAGAAAATCGAGTCACCTGCCCTAACGCTTGCGCTGCTCGTTGATCGATCGAAGTCCCGACAAAGATATCCTTGCCAGCTGTTTTTCTGGCTCTAGCTCCGGTGAGAAACGTTGCGCTAGCTCGGGCGTGATCTCCTGCTCCATCAGTCCCGGGAGTGGCATTTTCATGTTTAAGCCCCCCGATCACTTGAATTTCGGACTTTATCGACTCCAGAGGTTTCATTGTAGAGTTCAATTCGAAGCTATTCTGGTCGCTCGTGGGGAACCAATGCTTTTGCTGGACTCCGTTGGGGATGGACATAAACGCCATCCGCAGTGGTGCGCCCGTCGCAGTCGTCGCTGTAGAGTGGCCCAACCCAGAGGCAATAACATGGGACTGCACCGATTCTAAAGCGGGTAACGCCAACGCGACTCCAAGCCCCCGGAGCATTCTGCGACGACTCAGTATATCCTTGCGAATGAAGTACGAATTGTTCTGTGAAAGAGTCATGACGATATTCCTTATCGAGAGGTTAAGGTTTCTGGTTTTGCAATTCGTTGACGTTGAAAGGCGCTCGACTCGACGATGGATTGTAGCAGCACGTGAATCCTGCCATCATTTTGCTCTAATTTAGAAACGATGTCATCGATGATGTACTCGTCAGAGTAATCAAGACCTCGGCCTAGTGCGTAGACCAACATTTTCTGTGTAAGACAGCGGTACAAATCCTGTCGGCGATCATTAGCGATCACCTGTCGCAATTCTCTTACATCGCGGAATTCCTCCCCCGTCACTAGCTTTCCAGCCGCATCGATCGGTTGTTCCAATTCAACGGTTCGATACATGGCTAGAGCATTGTAATTCTCCAACGCTAGGCCGAGGGGATCCATACGAGCATGACATGACGCACACAACGAAGACTCACGATGGACCGCCAATAACTCGCGCAAGCTCGGTTCTCGACCGCCAAATCGATCGGCTGAATCCTCTAGCTCCGGCACGTTAGGTGGAGCTGGAGGTGTTGGAGTTCCGAGAAGATTCTCCAAGACATAAAGACCACGCTTTACTGGTGATGTTCTAGTGGGATTGGAGGTTATCAACAACATCGAACCATGCGTCAGCACGCCACCTCGCCAACTGTCGGCTGGCAATTCCACCTTGCGCATTTCGTCTCCTCGAACGTCCGACATTCCGGGAAGATCCTTAAGTCCGTAGTATTCGACCAGCTTTTGATTGAGAAACGTATATCCAGGATCAACGATTTCTCGGATGCTGCGGTTTTCGTTTACGATACACGAAAAGAGCATTTCAGTTTCTTGTCGCATCGAGGTCTTGAGCTTGGCATCAAGAAGGTCTCTTTTGGAAACGAGCTCTTGGTATCGCTCGCGAAGAGCCTTAGTTTCTGGATCTTCGGCATTACGTTCCGCTTCGGATCGGGGCCTGCGTTTACCATAAAACTTGGATCGCAATTCTTCGAACTCTTTTTGAACCCCCAGAGCAGCTAATGCATCGATGGACGTCTTTTCTACATCTCTGGTTCTAAGCCATTGTCCAACAAAGTTTGTTACGAAGGCTTTGGACTTGGGATCGCGAAGCATCCGCTGAAACTGCGTGTTGAGGTTTGCTCGCAGTTCTCCGCGAGCCGCTAATTGGAACAGCTCTTCATCTGGCATCGAAGACCAAAGGAAATAGGATAGACGCGATGCTAACGCGTATTCATCGACCCGTGCATAACGGGAGGTGTCGCCGTCCGAGGCTTCTAGCCCTTCCGTTTTGAACAAAAACCTCGAAGAAGCCAAGACGGGAACCATCGCCTGTGCAACGGCTTGTTCAAAGTTGTCGCCGGAGGGATCCATCAATTTTTGTGAAATGGCTACCAACTTGTCCAACGATTGCTCGTCGGGAGGGCGGCGGAATGCTTTTGTGGTAAACTCCTCGAGCACACGCCTTGTGTAGGCACGCAATGCATCTGGATCGCTAGGAGGATCATCTTGTGGGAAGAAACGTCGATAATTGTGGGGAACTGTCCAGGCGGAGCGATCTGCAGGCCCCTCGATGACCACAGCGTCAATACTTAAAAACGCTCCGAAAGAGTTGTTGATTTCCTCGTTGTCGGTGAGGGGAATGGACGTGAGGGAAAATTCGATCGAATGCTCTCCTGGTTGCCAGTTCTTTGGAAATTCTAACCAATGAATCTTGGCTTCGTCCCATCCATAATTCCCATTATGAACGACTTGATCATCAATCTTGACTGTCAAATCTCCACGCTGCGGTGTGAACTCAAAGGTGCCGTGCGTTCGTAACTTTATCCTGACGGTGTAATCACCTGCGTTCTCAATCTTTACTTGGTGCTTACCCGAGCGATCTGCCTTGAGGTTCCAGCCTGAATTGTTTTCAAAGTCACGTCCAGAAAGATTGATTGCAGGAATCTGGCGGCGGACTTTGGGGATCGATCTATCCACGATTTCTGTGGCGGCGGCAAGATACTTTTCCACTAGCATCGGCGATAAACTAAGGGCATCACCGATGTTGTCGAATCCGAAGCCTGTGTCGTCTGGTGGGAAAACTACGTCAGCGTTAAAGTCTATGCCCATTAGGTCTCGAATCGTGTTGGCGTACTCGGTTCGATTGAGTCGGCGAATAGTGACCTTGCCGGGATCGGGATCGACCGGATTGATTTGAAAAACATCGAATTTGATCCACTTGACCAATTCGACTCGCTCGTCGGCCGTTATCTCCGAACCGTTGTCGGGCGGTGGCATAGTTCCCGCCCGAACGTTATTGAGAACTTTCCACCAAACTTGCCGTTGTGGTTCGCCGAACTCTTGATCGACCAGTCGAGTCAAGGAAAGTCCGCCTTCGGGGGAATTGTCGCCGTGGCAATCAAAGCACTCTCGTTTCAGAAGGGAATGCACCGATAGGGTGGCAGCATGGGCATTCTGGCTGTTTCGGCTTGCTGCATAGGTAGTCGCTGAATCTTGCGACATTGACTGGGATGCGCTAAGAGATGCGAAGAAAGCGGCGGCAATCGATGATATGTTCCTTAGGACTCGCTTCGTAGTTGAATCCGAAGCGTGCTCAAAACAGCGACGTTGCTCAATTTTGGTCATCATCCACCATAGCTCCGAAGTTTTGTTGCCAGAAGCCCCGAAAGGCAACTCCCTAGTTTAGCAGTGCTGCCAAGATTGCGGTATGCGAATCGCCCAAAACCTGCAGTGATGGTTTAGAAAGTCGCCTAAGCGAGCGTGGGCTGGGGGGAGCTACTGGGGGGCCTGCTTGGGTTTGGAATTCGAAGCTTCTAAAGTTCAGAGCTAGCTGAAATCGATGCCCATAAAGAGTGAGTCACCGCCGGGTGGCGGTTGCCTGTGAAACGGGCGATCTTTTCGACGGAACGACTCCTCGACAAGCTTTGCGGGCAGTTTGTTGAAAAAGTAACATTCCGACGAGTCCCGCGGTCCAAAGCTTCGTCTCCCCCATGAAGAGTCATTGCGACGCGTGATAATCATTTCATCTTTAGCTCGCGTTAAAGCGACATACAAGACTCGTCGCTCTTCTTCGATTTCGTCCGTGCTGCCAAGAGATCGAGTGCTGGGATAAGCTCCGGGCGAAACGTCAACGATGTAACATACTGGGGCCTCTGTCCCTTTGGCGCTGTGCACCGTGATGATGGTCACTCGATCGTTTGACTCGGACTCTTCGAGTTCACTAACATAAACGGGATCAAGCATATATTCTTCGATGAAGCCAAGGATAGTTGTATGAGTCGATGCGAGTCTCTCCACCAACACAAAGTCACGTTTGCGTTTGTCCCACTCCTGGGTCTTGAACTTCTCTTCCAGCAAGGGTGTTAATCCCTTGATCGCTTTTTGAAAAGCTCTCCCGACATCGTTTTGGTATTCATGAACAATTTGTACTAACTCGCGCGTTGTATTGCTAAGCTTGGTTTCGGATTGCAATAGATTGAGACACGCCTCCATTTCACCCGCTCCTGCTATCTTGTTAACAAGATTCGTGGCCGTGCGTTCTCCTATACCAGGCCACAACATGAGGAAACGAATCCATGCAAGCTCATCGCTGGGGTTGGCGACTAATCGCAAGAGTGACATCACATCTCTGACGTGTGCTGACTCCAGAAGCTTTTGACCACCAATGAACGTATAGGGAATGTTTTGACGGAGCAAGCTTTCTTCAATGGTTCGACCAGAGAAACCAGAACGAACCAAGATCATGTGATCTTTCCAATCTGCACCGTTGTCGTGCCGCGACATCAAATCTTCGCTGATCCAAGTAGCTTCTTCATATTCGTTGCTAAAGTTTGCAAGGACTGGTTTGTTTCCCTTGCCGCGGACGGCCACTAGTTTTTTGTCGTACTCCAAAGGGCTGTTAGCAATCAGCCAGTTGGAAACGTCAAGTATTTCCTGTTTGGATCGGTAGTTTTGCTCTAACTTGAGAATCTTGGCATTGGGGACTCGTTCTTTGAAGCTGTGAACGTTTTTGAAATCGGCTCCTCGAAATCCGTAAATCGATTGCGCGTCATCCCCGACGCAAAATAGAATTGACTTTTCCTTTAGTGGCGAAAGTAGCTCCCATTGCAATGGATTCGTGTCTTGCATCTCGTCAACGAGAATGTGTTCGAAATGCCCCGCGACCCAATCTCGAATCTCGGCAGAGTTCTGCATGCTTTGGGCCACGACATCCAAGATGTCGTCGTAGTCCAAATAGCGACGTTCCCGTTTTTTCGTTTCGTAGGCCTTCATCGCTTCGACAATGTGAGCTTTGTTTTTTTCTAGCTCTGGATTCAACTTGGCGATCGTTGCGCTGAGTGACTGCTTGGTGTTTCTGGCATACGAGTAGATGTCACAAAGTTCCGCCGCGCGGGGAAGCGTAGACTCTTTGGCTTTTCCACGGGCGAGTTTAAAGATCTGTAGTTGGTCCTCACGATCGATCACCGTGTGGGATTTACATCCGAACGTCGAAGGAGCCATTCGAATCAAATTCATGCACCAACTGTGAAATGTCGACGCTTGCAAGCCGTTGGCTGCATCCCCTAAGTGTGAGCGAACTCGATGTACGATCTCTGAAGCGGATCGTCGAGTGAAGGTAAGAATTTGAACGCGCTGAGGGGAAACATGATTGTGAATGAGATACGCAGCGCGAGCGATAATCGTCTTAGTTTTTCCGCAGCCTGCCCCGGCAATAATCATGGCGTGCTCGAGCGGCATCGTCGCAGCCGCACGCTGTGCCGTGTTCAATTCCGATAGCAATTTCTCGACTGTCATGACCCCAATCCGTGATCTTCGCGTGGAGCAGTCACTCGTCTTAACACGACGAGGACTGCTTTTGTTGGCTGAACCTGACGCATTCACCGCCGAGACCGCTGGAGATTCTTGTAACTGAACCAGAATCTTCGAAAGTATTTTGACACAATCGATCGGGTTCGATAAGCCAGGAACCTTGCAAAACGGTCGAGCATGAGTCGTTTTTTCGTGGTTCTCTCGCTATGATTCCACCATGCAATGGAAAAGAGATTGGTTTTTTATAGGTATGTTGGTTGCTGCGGTTTTGGCGTGGGTTTATCCGTCTGCAGGTGCGCAGGGGGGCTGGCTATATCCAGAAATCCTCACCAAAGCCGGGGTTGCCTTGATTTTTTTTCTGCATGGAATGTCGCTATCGTTTGATGCGATGAAGCAAGGGGCTATGAACTGGCGACTGCATGCCTTTATTCAGATCGCTGTGTTTCTCCTTTTCCCAGCGATTGGCATTGGGTTGATGTTTCTTACCAAGGGGTGGCTGAGTGACGATTTGCGACTCGGTTTGTTTTTCCTTTGCGCACTCCCCTCGACAGTATCGTCGTCGATAGCTCTTACGGCTGCGGCCGGAGGCAATGTTCCCAGCGCCGTATTCAATGCAACTTTATCGAGCTTGCTCGGTATTTTTCTCACTCCGCTCTGGATCAAATTGGTTTGGCAAGGAAGCGGGGCAAGCATGCCGCTGGGGGCGATTGTGTTGGATTTGACTTTATGGCTGGTACTGCCGTTGGTCGTCGGTCAGATTCTGCGTAAGTGGTTAGCAGCTTGGGCAAAAAGAAATAAGTCTTGGATCGGAGTCGTAGATCGGCTCACCATTTTGTTATTGATCTACACGTCGTTTTGCGATTCGTTTGTTTTCGGCGTTTGGACCAAACATGGATATATTGCTGTTGTCGCTAGCGCGGTCGTTTCCGTGGTACTCTTTTACTTTGTGTTGTACATCCTTGGATTCGCGAGTGACCGATTAAGATTTAATCGTGAGGATCGTATAGCTGCTTTGTTTTGTGGATCGAAGAAATCGATGGCGACCGGTGTGCCAATGGCACAACTCATGTTCGGAGCCAATCCGGCACTAGGATTGATCTTGCTGCCGATCATGATCTACCACCCATTCCAATTGATCATTTGCGGAATTTTGGCCAACAATTGGGCAAAAGATGATTCGCCGCGACATTAACTCAAAACTCGTTTAACCGCATGCCTAGCGGCCTGCGCTGGTGTTCTAGCTACGTTCTTATCGCGAGAGTCAGTTTGCGATCACTGATGGGGTAATCGCTCTCTGACTTGTGAACGCCCATCGCTGCGTGATGCCCACGCGGTTAAACCATTTACAGGGCGATGCCCGTGCGGTTAAACGATTTTCCTGCCAACATGTGTCTCGCCATCGGCTATACTGAAGTCGCCGACCTGCGACTGTACTGCTAGTCATTCCCGCCAAATGACTTTGCAGTCGACGCTAATTCCCACCCGTCGCACCATCCCTCCTGACTTGCCTACCATTTCAAAGTGTTATGAACGCTAAGTTTTTCGTTCTATGCCTGTGCTTTGCGGCTTTGTATTCGCCTCCGTCTAAATGCTTTGCGGATGATACAGAGAAGGATTTCTTTCATAGACAGGTAGTCCCACTTTTAACGGAACGTTGCTACTCTTGTCATTCTCACTCCAGCGGCCAGATGGAGGGGGGCTTGGTTCTGGATTGGAAAAGTGGTTGGGTTCAAGGTGGCGAACGAGGCCCAGCTGTCATACCAATGAATCCCGATGGGAGTCTCTTGATCCAGGCCGTTGAACATGCCCACGCTGAACTAAAAATGCCCGATGAGAAACTATCTCGCGAAGAGATCGAAGTCCTCCGCGAATGGGTAAAACGAGGTGCATTTGATGATCGCACCCTGAAGCCGCTGACTATCGCTCCGCGAGACTGGTGGTCTTTGAGACCTCTCAATCCTCCATCGATTCCATTGAACCGAACGAATCCGATCGATGCATTTATCGAAGAGAAACTAAATGAGAAGGGATTAGTACTTTCACCAATTGCCAGTCCACGTGAACGACTGCGGCGTCTTTACTATGATCTCATCGGGCTTCCGCCCAGCCCGGTCGAAATGCAACGGTTTTTGGACGCTCCCGACGAAAGCAATTATTTGCGTATCGTTGATCAGCTCCTAGATTCGCCAAGTTATGGGGAGCGCTGGGCTCGACATTGGTTTGATACGATTCACTTCGCTGATTCGCATGGATACGAACACGATGTCGGTCGAGATGAGGCGTGGCCCTACCGCGATTATGTGATTCAGTCTCTCAATCGCGATATACCTTGGGCTCAGTTTATTCGCCAGCAGCTTGCGGTGGATGTTTTTGAACCGGAGGCAACGAATTTGATTCCTGCCCTAGGGTTTCTCGGCGCGGGCACATTCGACCTTAGCACCTACTCAACCGGCCCCGTCACCTTTGATTACCTAGACCGGGACGACATGCTTACGCAAACCATGGCCGCTTTTAATAGCACAACAGCCAATTGCGCTCGATGCCACGCTCATAAATTCGATCCCGTGTCTCAAGAAGATTACTATGCACTCCAAGCGGTCTTCGCAGGCATCATCAAAGGGAATGTACCCTATGACGAAGATGGGACCGTAGCTAGGAAACGTAAGCAGCTTCTTGCGGTCAAGCAAGCAGCCCAAACTCGCGACCAAAACGTTCTTACGAATGAAGTTGCCGTTGAGCTTATTCGAAGTGAGATTTTGCTTCAAAATGAACTGGCGTCCTGGCAAGCACTCGAGTTTGATTCGTACCTTTCTTTGGAAGGTGCGACGATTTCGAAAGACAACGAGCAATCGTACGTCGTTTCAGGACTCTCTCCTCCGACCGATTCGTATGTTCTTAGCTCCAGGACAAATGCGAAACAAGTCACTGCTTTGAGACTCGATGTGTTGCCGCACGCTTCTTTACCAATGCAAGGCCCCGGGCGTTGTGAAAACGGAAACTTGCATTTGTCCGAGATTACCGTTTCCCTATTTCATCCTGAAAAAGCAACTGGTCAGTTGATTCCAATCGCTCGTGCAAGTGCCGATTTTAATCAGGCCGGGTGGGGTATCGAAAGAGCGATCGACGGAGATCCAAAAACCGCGTGGGGGATTCATCCAGAAGTGGGACAGCCTCATCATGCCGTCTTCGAATTTGCCGAGCCAGTTTCGATCGATGATCGAACTACAATGACCATCACTTTAAAGCAGTTGCATGGCGGTTCTCATTTGATTGGAGCATTTCGCATTAGTGTCACGGCGTCACCCGTCGAGCAAACGATTGCGTTGCCGAGAAATGTGGAGCATGCGTTGCGAGTCTCGGAGGAGGAACGCTCTCCAGAACAAACCTTAACTCTTTCCGCGTATTTCGCTGACCGGGCCGCTAATCGAGAGCTTGCTAGTTTGCCACCTCAGAGGCGGGTTTATGCAGCAGGGACAAATGTTTCCATACCGGCCGGAAATGGCACTCACCAAGCAGCTTCGATCTTGGCACCAAAGAAAGTCCATTTGCTAGAGCGAGGCGAAATCTCAAAGCCTCGAAGTGAAGTTTTGCCGGGCTCGCTATCAGTCTTGTCCCATTTGCCTTCAAGATTCGAATCGATAGATCTCAATAGCGAAGCCCAACGCAGAGCAGCATTGGCGGAATGGCTTTCGCACCCAGATAACGTCTTGACCTGGCGAAGCGTGGTGAATCGCATTTGGCATTATCATTTTGGACAAGGACTATGCGACACTCCAAGTGATTTTGGACGCATGGGTGGTGTCCCGATGCATCCGGAATTGATCGATTGGTTGGCCATCTGGTTTCGAGACGAAGCAGGTGGTTCACTTAAGAAGCTACATAGGCTTATCGTCACCAGTCAAACCTATCAACAATCGTCGGTGGATCGACCCGAGGCGATTGCTGTAGACGCTCAAAATCGCCTTATCTGGAAACAGAATCGTCCGCGGTTGGATGCCGATGCATTTCGAGACTATGTGTTGGCCATTTCTGGTCGACTCGACCAAACGATGGGAGGTCCAGCAATTCAACATTTCACCCAACAACCTGGCCCGCAGTCGACTCCCAAGTTGAATTATGCTGTTTACGATTGGACGAGCCCCGGTTCGAATCGTCGAAGTATTTACCGATACGTCTGGAGAGGAATTCCCGACCCCCTTATGTCCAGCTTGGATTTTCCGGATCTGGGGCTTTTGGCGCCCAGTCGAACCTTTTCTGCGTCACCTTTGCAGGCTCTGACGCTCATGAACAATCCTTTTGTCTTGCATCATTCACAACAGACTGCAGAACGGCTTGAAAAAGAGAATACTGGTTTGGACGAGCAAATCCAATCGCTCGTTTTCTTGACCTTGCAACGTGAGCCGCTAAGTGCCGAAATCGATGCTATGAAACCGTATGCCCAGAAGCACGGACTGGCTGCTTTGTGCCGAATCATTTTCAACTCCAACGAGTTTTTGTTTGTCCCTTGATTCTTTTTGAAGAAACCTTCAGTTCATCATGGATAATCTATCGAATCGACGGCAAGTGTTGATGCAATCAGGAGGTGGTTTCGCTGCTGTTGCTCTCGCTCAGCTACTGGATCGAGACGCACTCGGTAAAGGGAACGAATCGGCGAGTTCGAACGCGTCAACTATTCAGCATCATCCCGCAAAAGTTAAGCGTGTGATTCAATTGTTTATGACCGGTGGTGCTAGTCCCATGGACTTGTTTGACTACAAACCGGAGCTTGAACGATTGCATGGACAGATGCTTGGGCCTAAAGAAAAGCCAGAGGGATTTACGGCTCCCGCAGGTGCCTTGATGAAGAGCCCATTCAAGTTTGCACAGCATGGGGAGTCTGGCCGTTGGGTGAGTGAACTGTTTCCAGAGCAAGCCAAACTGGTGGATGAGATGGCATTCCTCATGGCGATGACGACCAAGACGAATGTGCATGGTCCTGGGACCTACATGATGAATTCGGGCTTTCTCCTACCAGGTTTTCCTTGTATGGGGGCATGGATCTCGTACGCACTGGGGAACCTAACTGATAATTTGCCCACCTTTGTTGTGCTACCTGACGCTCGCGGATTGCCTTATAACCAACAAGGTTGCTTTAGTGCAGGTTTTCTTCCAACGGTGCACGAAGGGGTTGTCTTGCAGGCAACCGACAATGCGACTATTCCTGACTTGATGCCTAGCTCACGTTTTGCCTTCGCAAGCAAGGAGTCGGATCACGACGGTCAAGCATTGTTGCGATTGCTAAATGAGCAGCATAGTCAAAAGCACCCAGGGGACTCTCGTTTCGAGGCTCGAATAGCTAGTTACGAACTAGCGGCCAAGATGCAGCTTTCTGCGCCAGAAGCGTTTGATTTGAGCCGAGAAACTGGAGGCACTTTACAAGAGTATGGGATCGGTGCCGCATCTACGGATGACTTTGGTAGACGTTGTTTATTGGCCAGAAGGCTCGTGGAGCGTGGTGTAAGGTTTGTTCAGGTCTGGAGTGGCCCGCAAGGAGCCGTCAACAATTGGGATAATCATGGTAACATTCATACCGAGTTGCCACCGATGACTCAGAGTGTTGATAGACCTATTGCAGCACTTTTGAGAGACCTCAAGTCTAGAGGGCTGGATTCAGATACTTTAGTTGTCTGGACGACAGAGTTTGGCAGGACTCCATTCGCACAGGGTAGCCTTGGTCGGGATCATAATGGCGGTAGCTTTGTTACATGGCTATGGGGAGCAGGCGTCAAACCTGGCGTGGCGTATGGTCGTAGCGACGATTGGGGCTATCAAGCGGTGGAGAATAAGACTTGGTGTTACGATTTGCACGCGACGATTCTGCATTTGTTGGGTATCGACCATCTTAAGCTTAGTGTAAGGCAAAATGGAATTGATCGACGCTTGACCGACGTGCACGGCCGAGTCATCAACGATATCTTGAGCTGACAAATCAAACAGAGAGTCGATAAAAGGAGATTTTGTATCCCATTACGAATCCCGCGAAGACAGGTGCGGACGCAAGCCACAATACTACCGCGATCTCCCAGGAGCCAGCTAATGCAGTCCCGGTGTTGGAAAGAATGTCGAAAACAAGCAAGCATGCGAAAGATAACAATAGCATCAAGCGACGGAAAAAGTGTGGTCGGCCGGAGGTTAGAGTCGCAAGCTTTCGAAACGAATAATCCCATCGAATCAAAAACACAACAGCCATGGCTACCATGCCCAAGATTTGCAAAAAGATCATCAGGGCAATGGCCCAACCTGGCGGCTCTGCGTTGGGTTTACTCATATAACTTCCTACCATCCCCAGTAATCGAAACAAGATGCCTGGTATGACGGCGACAAGTAAGGGAACACCAAAATTCCATGCTAAACGTTCGTGTTGAACGTTTAGCGGTCTAACATTGGTGGTCATCTTCGAGCGAGTAGGAGTCATCGTCGATTTCTTTTGCCTCAAAGGACGTGCTGATCTTGTAGGAATGATCGTCAGCTTAATGACCAACCGGATCGAGGAGTTCGTTGGATGAATGGGGTGGCTGCAGGGCAGTTCGTGGCTCGCAATGCAACTGGATCCCACTCGAGCTTTTGACCAGCACGATAGGCCACGTTGCCAAGATGATTGGCGATTGTTAACAAGCCCGCATAATGAAATGGGCTGCCTGTGGGTGTACCGTTTCGGATGGCGTCAAGCCATTCTTGTTGATGTCCGGGTGATACTGGTAGGAATGGTTTGGGGCCTTGGTAGTTTTCAAACTTGGACTCGGGCAACAAGACATGGCGATCATAGTCCGATAACAGCATGCCATCACGGCCGATAAAGAGAATGCCATTATCCCAAGTCGGGATTACCTTGTCCTTCCAAACTTGCGGTTTGTCGGCACCTTGATACCACGAGACCGTGCACGCGGGTAAATCGCCGCGCGGACCGTATTCGTAGACTGCGGTCATCGACGCGGGTGCTAGTTCTTTATGAGGTGGTGGTCCGAAGGCTTCGATCGTACGAGGATGATCCAGCTTCAGCGCCCAAAAGGGGAGATCGTTGAAGTGGCTACCGAGATCGGACATCGTACCGTTAGCAAAGTCCCACCATCTATACCATTTTGGGCCTGGCAAATAGACTTCATGAAATGGTCGGCTCGGTGCGGGACCGATCCACAGATCCCAGTCGATGCCTTTGGGAGGCTCCATTTCTTGTGTGGGGCGATCGGTTACATAAACGATGTCCCCGTTCTTTTGTGCATCTTCTTGGCTTTGTAGCCCCCAAGCTCGCGAGGTCCATACGTGAGCCTCTGAGACTGGTCCAATAGCGCCGGATTGAATCAGTTCGACGACGCGTCGGTAATTGGGCGTCGCATGAATCTGAGTACCCATTTGCGTCGCGACGTTGGCGACGGCGGCTTCGTCCATGATTCGCTTGGCTTCTTGGATGTTGTAGGTCAGTGGCTTTTCGCAGTAGACCGGTTTCCGCTGTTGCAGTGCAGGCAACGTTGCGAAAGCATGAGTGTGTTCTGTCGAGCTAACTACGACAGCATCAATGTCTTTAAGGTCTTCAACAAACCGACGAAGATCGACTTGTTTTCGAGCTTTGGGAAAGCGTTCTGAAACTCGATCGAGCGTAGTGCGATTGACATCACAGATTGCGGCGACTTCCACGCCAGGATCTTTGATCATCTCCTCTAGGTTTCCGGCGCCTCGACCACCGACGCCCACAAAGGCTAGGCGAAGTTTATCGTTGGCCGAGCTTGCGCAGACGAGTTTGCTTGATGTGAGGGTTGCCGTGCACGCCGCAGCAGTTGCTAAGAATTGTCGACGACTAGCAGATTTTGGATTCGATTGTTGTTTCATGATTGGAGGGGTGGAGGGGGACGACCAGGATTGGATATTTGAGAGCGCCTTTTAGCGGCAACTTTGGCTAAGTGAATACCGAGCTGTCAACCGTAGTGATTCCGCTTAGTGTACACGATTCTCACGGCGATCAAATGATTCTTGGAAAATTGGCATTTGGGGCTTAGCCTTGGATTGAAGCTGCTAAATCTATGGGTGATGCACAGTATAATGAACGCTTTGTACTGACGAAATAGCCTGCTACTTCCGATCGCATCGAAAATAGTGCTGTTTACCCTATTTGGATTGGTCACCGCAGACAGGGGCGTTTTCCAGTTGGGTGCAATGAGATGTTAGTTGCCGTCTAATATTTTCTGAAGCGTGTCAAGATCGCCGCGTGTTACTCGGCCATCGGGATCGATTAACAGGTAGTCACCCAAGCCCCGGATTGCGTAACGCTCCCAATTGGCAACAGTGTTGTCGATCACGATCGGAAATGAAATACCCTTGCCACCCCAGACATTTTTCTTAATTGGCTCAAGCTCTCTTTCAAGCGAAGCGACATTGTTAATTTCACCCGAAAAATCCAGGAAGATTCCAACGATTTCGAATCGGTCTCGATGTCGCTCATTTCGTTCATAGAAATGATTTAGTGCGGGGATCCCCTCTCTCAAACACGGTAGGCAGTTAAGTCCCCAGAACTCTAGAAGTACCCATTTTCCCCTTAATGCCTCAATGTTCGCTCGATGATCCAAGCGTGAGCCATCGATAGAAATCCAGTTCGGTGCTATTTGACCAAAGAGTTTTGTTCTCGACTCTGATTCGCTTTCTGATTTACGTTTATTAAGAGCTTTGATTTTTCTGGCGTAGGCGAGAGTGGGGTCTGTATGAACACGCAACGGCAGTTCGCCTAACTCCAACTCCGGTTGCCCACTTATGGTAAATTTCATGTCATAAGCAAGACCTAATTCCAAGCTCGGATTGCCCTTTGTCATTACGGTTGCTAGCAGTCGATAACTCCCTGGAGGAAGCTTGGAATTGTAATGATCGCTCACACCGGAGATGTGCACCAATTGTGTATTAGCAAGAGGTTGTGTTTCAACTTCCTTTAGACACAGCGTTAGATAGACCCGGTCAATCTCTTTAGATTGAAATTGTTTGGGAATTCGACATTTAATCTGCGTTAGTTGGCCAAGACGAATCTCATTGATATCAGATTCTTTGAGTTCATTGTAATACGCAATCGCTCCTCGCTCACCGCGAGAGTCAATAGCTAGGAAGCCAATACAAGAGTTGTGGTCTTCTAGTGAAAATTTGCCAGAACTATCGGAAACATTGGTTGGTTCACTTTGAGGCGTTAGTAGTATTTCGTTTTTTCCAAAGAGCTGATTCTTATCTGGTTCTATCGATTTCCACGTTTCAGCGATTGTCACATTTTCGATGGGGAGATCGCGTTCATCGATGATTCGTCCGATGATTTTACGAGGTTCATCTGCCAAAGCGACCGCAAACGTTACCTCAAAAATCGCGAAGCGATGTAATGCACAAACGGCGAGAAGAAATGGATATGGGGACATATAAAGCTCTCTAAAGTTTGTCTATGAGGCAAGGGGCGAAACCTAGTATAAACAAAAATGCCACTCACCGAGCTAGCTCCGACTTTTTCGCCGGGTAAAGCCGATTTGCAAGTGATACGAAATACTTATTTGGAAGGGAGCAAGATCAATTACAACTGTTTAGTGTATGTCAACGGCGTTTTGTCGTGATTTGAATTGATCCCTCAGCGTGTCCGATTCGAACGCGATTTCCTTTTCCGAAACAAATGCCACAACTTGGAGATAATCTTCATTGCAGAATCTCCGAAATCCCAACCCGCAGCGTGAGGTCGTGTTGCTTTAATGGCTTTTTGAAATTTAAGCATTAGCCGCAGCGTGCTAGCCCACGGTTAACGGACTATAATCAGACGCTAGCGCGTTACGGCTGATGAAAGTAATACGCCCGTTAGCGAGGGATAATTCTCCCAGCAAAATCCCTCGTGCACGCGTCGGGTTATGATCAACATCACTTCCAAATTGCGGCAATAGGACAAATTGCGGCACTAGGACGAGAGACTCTATCCCTGGGTATTTCCAATTCTTACACCGCTAGAATACAATCGAAGGCAGAGATCGATTAATAATGACGTCGTTACGGTGTTCAATTGGGGCTTTCGATTTCATTGGCCACGTAACAAAAGAAATGAGGAAATAAAGGTGGAACCTTCCGAAATTGATCTGGAATACGAGAGGCGTTGGAAAGCAATGTCGGCAGCGGAGAAGATAGCTCGTAGCGCTGCCATGTTCGCCTGGACGAGACAGCAGATGGCCAGACGGATTCATAGCGATCAGCCGAGTTTATCGGAAGACGAGGTGAAGTGGCACGTCGCTTTAAAGCTTTACGAGCGAGAACCGGAAGTGGTCAAACTCATTCAGGAACAGCTTTCCAGTGTTTCCCGTTGAAGCGTTTGAAAAATCGATTGGCAAGTTTGTGGCTATCGCAGAGGCGATTGGTCTTCCTTTTCACCTTACTGGTGGCTCGATCAGTTCTGCCTATGGCGAACCTCGTTTAACGCAAGACATCGATATCGTGGTCTCGCCGGAGGTGGCAAGGAGTCGGGTCGAGGATTTGATTGACCAGCTAGCACGCTCTGATTTCTTGTTCACGGAACGGGTTGTCCGGCAAGCGGTTCAGTCCGGTGGTCTTTTTCAGCTCTTAGACAAGTCTGAAAGTTTGAAACTGGATATCTACCCAAGAGAGCTCATACCTGGTGAGTTGCAACGGTCTCAGGCAATGGAATTGTTTGATGGTGTTTTTCTTCCGGTCGTATCGCGTTTAGATGCAGCACTCTCGAAACTAATTTGGATCGACAAAGGAAGCGAGCGTAGCCGTCGGGACTTTCGCAGCATTTTTCGAAGCTGCACTGAAAAGCAGCAATCGGATATTAGATCCAATGCCACCGAGATGAAATTGAATGAGTTGCTTGAACTGGTCCTTAGCGAATGCGATGAAATCCGTTGATCGAAGTCAAATACGTTGCTAGTTGATTGCGAGTCTTCCGTACAGACGCTCATAGCGCGGGGCAAATCTATATTCGTGCTGTGAATTGGACGCTGTTTTTTGGCTGTGTATTTGTGACGATCGCTGCTGATCAGTCGATCATGGATGTAGGGTAGACACCATAGCAGATCGGGAACTGCCGATACTAAAACGATTGAGCGTAAAAGTTACTAGATCGGTACTTCGGTTGTCGATGCCCGCACATAAATACCTGGGGTTGGAGTACGACGCAGATGTTTCTAAAGGAGTGATTCCTGTGATCTTTGAGATGCTTTTTGATGTTTCACGATTCAGAGGGTGGGAGAGAAAAGAATGAAGGTAGTGGTGGGAATTCAGCGCGATCGTTAACCTATCACGTGAGCCGAAACCTTTCATGATTAGAGCTACCTCGTGCGTCACTGTTTTACATGATTCGCGCGGAGGGATGTCGTTTCTGGGAAAGTCTGCTTGGGAGGGCGAACCTTTGTCAAACGCATCATGGTCCTGAATGCTGGACGGCATTGGATGAGCTTTTTGCTCGTTAAAACCTAGGCTTCTAAGTTGCCTCGTAAGATTTCACCGTGTAGATTGTTAGTACAATGTACATACATAGGAGATGCTGATATGCAGAAAACGCTTACGAAACACGGCAACAGTTACGCATTGGTCATCGACAAGCCCATTATGGATTTGCTTCGAATCTCACCAGAAACCCCGTTTGAGATTACGAGCGACGGACAGTGTTTAGTCTTGACGCCAATTCGAGAAACGAGAGAAGAAAAGAAGTTTCAAAAAGCTTTGGAAATGGTTCATCGCCGATTTGGGCGTGCGATGAAAAAGCTGGCGGAGTGAGGGGCGTTTCAATGCAGCCATGGTTTTTGGATATTGATCATACGCTAAAGCTACATCTGAGCCTCATCGAGACATACGGGGGCGTCGATGGGATTCGAGATAATGGCCTCCTGCAATCCGCACTCGCCATGCCTCAGGCTTCGTTCGGGGGGGAGTACCTGCACAAGGACGTATTCGAAATGGCGGCAGCGTACTTGTAACACATTGTACAAAATCATCCGTTCTTAGATGGAAATAAGAGAACGGGTGCTGCTGCAGCAATCATCTTCCTAGCTATGAATGAGATTGAACTTGTAGCCGACGAGCAGTCGCTAGTGGAGTTAGTATTGCAAGTAGCGAGTGGGAATACAGGAAAGTCGGAGATTGCCGATTTTTTGAGGCTCCACGGGCGACATCAATCGATTAATGAAGACGAGTAAATTGAGAAACTTTTTTGGGTTTGGATTAGGACGATCTAGACGATGCCAGAGGAATCGATTGGTATGCGCTCCGAGCGACATTGGTGAGTATCGTTTGGGTCTGCCAAAGCCATTTTTTGGAAAGACCTTTTAGTCCAGGTGATGCGACCCAAAGATCGCTCATTCCTTGCGGGGCGGCTTTGAGTTGCTGCTTGTAAGGTTCATCGCCACGCAAGAAGTCTAGAGCGTTAATCCCTTGAGACTGCGCCTGGGCGATCATCCAAACATTCGCCATCTTGCCTGGTTCGATTTCCATCGCGGATGGCTCGATGCCACCTTGATAGCAGTACCAATGTGATCTTGATCGGAAACCAATATCGGCTGAGATAGGTATTCCGTCTTTTTCGAGAAAGAACGCTTGAAGTTGTCCTAGAGGCAAGAGTCGCAAACTGGCAAGTTCAAGGAAAGATTTGAACCGTGAATCCGCAAAGCAACCCGGTTCACCTAAGGAGATTCTTCTCTTCTGATGAAGGTCGACAAGGATCGTATAATATCGAACCCATTCAGCCTCTGAGGTGACTCGGTGAACTTGAACCTCTGCCATCGATTCTAAGCGGCGTCGCAAACGTTTGCGGGTGTCTTTACTGGACTGAGCTAGGTAGCCATCCCAACCGTCGGTCAAGTCGATGCACCAAGTGTTCATGGGGTTTCGCTCGAGGGGCTGGCCGCCGCGCTGGGCAATCAGATTGTATAGGCTTCGAGTGACTGCATCCGATACAGGGATACCCTCCATGTAGATGGATTCCCAACCGACTTCACCGTCGTTGCAGTGAGCAAGTAGCCATGTAGCGAGCGAGTCAATGACGGTCGATGTGTCGCCATCTTGAACGCACATTGCACCGTTGTAGTCTGTGCAAATCTCGCCATCGCCAAGCAATCGAAGCTGTCGTTGCGACTTCAAGCGATAAAAGGGCAACAAGCCCAGCAAGCGATTCTCGTCGCGAGCGGTTAATAGGTAGAGTTCGGCATCATTCTGTCGGTAAAAATCCCACCAACTAACCAGCCACTCTGGCTGGCGCATCGGGATGCCACAGGCCAGCTCTCGCCATGAGCTCCATAGTGGGTTTTCCGCGGTAATTTCTCGTACCAGTTCGACGTGGATCATATGGGGTAAGCATGCGCTCCAAATCGAGTCAGATGGCTAGAAGAGTAATGCATGGGGAACAAAAAATGGAAAGAGATTCCGATTATTCCACTTACTCGGCTGATCTAGTGGGCATCCGCTGCAGGGAGTTGACATCGCAACCCGAGATCCCGTCTATGCAGAAACAATCCGTTACACCGAACCCCCTTGTTCCCCCACAACCAGCGTTTTAGATCAGTACTTTGGGAAGATCGCTGGAGATGGGAATCTTTCTTCGATGTTGTTCGCATCGTTAAGATACTCCTCCCGAGGCACATCGACTACGGGCCAATTTCCGGGCCGGACACGTACAATCCTGCCGGGACGCAGGCCTTCAATGATCAGATCCGTTTCGAATTGGATTTGGATGCCACTACTCCCCAATGGCGCCTCGCCAGGTGTTCTCGTCATGTTCAAAATTGAGCCTCTTGAGGACATGTGCGCAGGACTGTAGGCGCCGTGTACATGTTTGAGGGTGTTTTCAACGGCGTTCATCATTGCCGGGACACCGGGTTTAAAATCCGAATACAGCGTTTCATCCATTCCACCGAACAACGTGGCCGTCACCGTCGCGCGACCAAACTTGCCATACTCAACAGAATCGACCCAACCAGCCATCCAGCGGCTGCGGATAAACGATTTATGCACCTCGGTCTGCTGACGTGCGGCCCGTTGCATCGAAGTGTCGTCCAACCAGATATCGGAAATATGAAATCGAGTGAAGATGCCATCGGGAGTGGGTTTCCAAGTAATACCAAACAAAACCTCTTGGCCATCGAGTGATTTCTTGCCACCTGCTGGCCACGCCCCTTCGGCAACCAAGTCTTCGACGGCGAGAATTTCGCGACCACGCCAAATACGAGTCGCGGCATCGAAAGTCATAGTTTGTTCGTTCTCGTTTTTTCCTAGGGTTTGTTTTGCCTCGCACCGGGCGATGATCTTGCCCTCATAATTCTGGATCTCTAGCTCTTTGAGTCGCCAGACTTTTCCCTCGCGAAGACAGTAGCTTGGATCGTCCTCCAATAGGAGTATATGGTTCTCTGCCGGTTCCACCCCCGCCCCGCGATTATGGTTAGCGTCTTTGTCCTTATTGTTGACCGGTAAAACGGGTACCGAAGAGATTCGTGGATCGGGTGGGAGGTAGGCATGTGCGTGCAGTAGGGTGCCGATCGGCACATCTCTAAGGTCTGCAGGGCCACCGTGATATCGAAGCATTCCATAGGGAAGCATCGCGAACGGCTGCGGATCATTTCGGAAAAACATGCCCGATCCTGCAATACGAATTGACCCTCGACGATTGGCATGATCGACAAATACTAGTTCACCACGGTAAGAGTGAGCCTTTTCCAGTGGTGGGAACTGCCCCGCTTGGGGACGAAAGGGCTCGCTTTGGCTGGAATCACTTTGCTGAGCAGTGGAAACCGCTAAAAGAGGACAATTGGCAAGGGTTATGATTGCAATGCAACAGCTAGTGAAAAAAAACCATGAGTCATGAAGCTTGAAGAATGCAGGCCGTTTACTCGCCTCGGGGTGATACATATTTCGCATTCTCAATTCTTCCGTAATCATGACTCATTTCCAACGTATAATCTTATGGCATGTCGATTTTGGTTCACAGGGCGATTGCCTTGTTGCTGTCCCCAAACTGGTCGATGTCGCAGCCCATTTTCTGTGCCATAAGCAATAGCAGATTACTCATGTGTGCGTTGGGATTTGCGGGGCGACTGCACAAACTGTAATGCTCACCCGGTTTGTCGAGTTGGTAGCCTGGGAAGTGGCCTTGATTGAAGTCGAGATGACTGCCATGTTGGAGGCCGAGATCAGATCCGCCTGCGAGTACCAACGGTAGGTTTGCGTTGCCGTGGCTATGACCGTAGCACATTCCGCTTCCGAATAGAGCCATGGTGGAACCGAGTAGCGGCTGGCCATTTAGGTCTTTGGTCTCTTGTAGCCGCGTCAAGAAATAACTGAATTGTTCGATTGCAAAGGTGTCGTATTTGGTGAGCTTTTCCATGTAGCCTAGATCGCCGCCATGATGGCTGAGTTGATGACGGGATTCTGTGATACCGATTTCCGGGATCGAGAATGCATCGCCCTCGCCTCCTAAGCTAAAGGTCGCAACGCGTGTCACGTCGGTCTGAAACGCAAGTACGATTAGGTCGTAAACGGTCCGGAAGTATTCCCCTGCAAGCGTCGCAGCAACATCGCGACTGGTCCGCCTACGATCGTTATCGGAAATGCTAGGCAGAGGCGTATCGAGCCACGCATCCGCTCTTCGCGTTCGCACTTCTGCCTCGCGTACCGAGCTAAGGTATTGATCCAGACGTCCTTTGTCGGCGGCACCGATGGCTGCTTCGAGTTGACGAACCTCTTGGAGATTGGCATCCAAAACGCTTCCCTTGCGACGCAGAGATCTGCGCTGTGCCGCAAGTCCTCCTTTCGGTTCTTCAAATAGGGAGGCGAAGATTTCGCTGCATCGACGCATGGGAGGCAATCGTACGCCGTCGGCTGTCCAACTGAGCGCGTCACCGGTTAGGGCGATTTCCATCGACGGGTACCGCGTGTGTTTTGCGGTGATTTCAGCCATTTTTTGATCGACCGAAATTGTATTTCGATCCGAAGGGCCCAGTTTGCCGCCCGTCAACCAAACCGAGATGCAGTTGTGATGATGCCCCAATGCCCCGGGATGATGGAGGCCGCTGATAGGAGTCACAACATCGCGATGTTTCTCGAGAGGCTTGAGCGATCGAGAGAATTGATATTCTTTCCCGGATTGTGTTATCTGGTAATTGAGTGAGTGAACACCATTCGCGAGATACACAAACGCGCTACGACGAGGTGTTTCTAGAGGCTGTGAGGCTCGCAGCGGAATCATGCATTCCAGTAACGGTAGAGAGACGCAACTGCCCAGTGCACGCAGGGCATGGCGACGATCGATAAGCCAAGATTGGGATAGAAAGGTCATTAGGGACTGCCTGTGTAAGTTATTTGGGGATCTTGGACAGCGAAATAAGATCAGAAAATAGAATTGAAAATTTTCGAATGCAAGAAAGGTTGACGAGCATCATTTGCTTCATTCCGTTCTACATGTCGTGATATCCACACTGTATCTACCTACCTTTTCCTCATTAGATCCGATACAGCAACTGCGCGAACAATGTCTTGGATTCGATAGCCATTCTTTTTCGCTTCGGCTTCAATCAACTTCAGATCCTCGTCATCGTCTACGGTCAATGCTCGTCGAAGAGCGTAGGTGCATAGGTGCTCGATAAAGGCTCTCGCGATCCTATCGCGGTCGTCTAGCAATAGTTTTTTGAACTGTATGGAATCCTGAAACGGTCTTCCATCTGGCATAATGCCCGAAGCATCGATAGGTGGATCTTCACCGAGCCCTTTGTCCACGTGCTCGCGTGTTCGCCACTGTCCTATCGCATCATAATTGTCCCATGCGATTCCGAAATGATCGATCATGGCGTGGCAAGCAGCACAGTTTGGGTTGTTGCGATGCGCTTCGATCTTTTGGCGAATCGTTGTCTTGGGGGTGTCTTCGACGTTAGGTGTGATGGGATCGACATTCGCTGGTGGCGAAGGAGGTGTCTTGCCCAAAATCGCTTCGCTGACCCATACGCCTCGATGAACGGGGCGATGGCGAGTACCGTCAGAGGTCAAACCGAGGATTGCACCCATCGTTAGCAGTCCACCTCGATGATGCTCAGGCTTAAGCGACACTCGTTGAAAGCTATCTGTGCTTGGTTCGGGCAAACCGTAGAAATCACATAATCGGGCATTCAACATTGTCCAATCGGAATCGATCAGATGATCAATAGGTATGTTCTTGCTAAACATCTCTCTGAGGAATTCAACTGGCTCGCGTCTCAGGCTCGCCTCCAACCATGCGTCGTAACTGGGATAAAGTTTCTGGTCCGGTGGAAACATTCCTAGCCGATGAAGTTGAAGCCACTGTCGTGCGAAATCATCGATAAAGCGATTCGATTTGTTGTCGGCCAGCATGCGATTCACTTCGTTGGTCAAACGATTTCCATTGAGGGTACCGTCATTGGCGGCAGCGAACAAACCAGCATCGGGCATCGAGCTCCAAAGAAAGTAGGACAATCTGGAAGCGAGTTCCCAGTCGGTAAGTTTCTCCCGGGCTACAGGCTCCCCCTCGACGATGTAGATGAAGTGCCTCGAGGTTAGTATCCCCTGCATGGCAACACGATAGGCTTCGGATATGGATTCCCCCGCTGCGAGTTCGGCTCGATACGCATTCAGGTAGGTAGAAATTTCCTCGATCCTCACTTCACGACGCCACGCCCGCTGGGCAAAACGTAGTAGATGATCGGCTACTAATTCATCGCTCGCATTCTGTGGTGGAATCAACCCCATGCGTCGCTCTTTCTCTTGATCGGTCGTAATTGGGCCTTCCCATTCGATCCAATCTAAGATGACTGTGGAGAATAGTCCGTTTCCTTTGTCATCGAACATTTGCGGAGCGTTGGCGCTCAGTAAAAATGTTTCGCTGCTGTGCGTAAAAATATATCCGTTAGGACTCGTTAACGCGTTGCGGAATGCTGCCCCTTGTCTTCGATCGACGCCATTAGTCGAAACAACGCAAAAGTCGAGTGACATAGGCATTTCGAGGAACACTTCGAACTCATAGACCTGTGGTTGATCTTCCGACGCTGTTAGATCGAAATCGATAACGCTGTCAACTGATTCCTCGCCGGTGGGTTTGCCGATGCTAAGGTGGGCAGGTTGTCCACCTAGCGGTCGAATGCCACTGGCTTGGATACGAACTTTGTACAAACCACTATGTTCGGGTCCTGTTCTTCCCAACCAATGCGGGGCCAGAGCTGTAGTGACTCGACCCGGAAAGAGCAAATACCGGAGTGGTCGTTTGATGCCGAATCGATCTAAGATCGCTTGCTGTTCTTTGCCACCGTTGTATCGAAGTTCAGCGGCCGTCTTGCGAACTTTGCGAGTCTCTCCTGATGCGTCTGTAAAGGCACGGTCCAGAACTAATCCGGCTGCACGATAGTATCTGTCCACATGGGATGGAGAGAGGGAAAGTTCGGATCCGATTCTTTCAAAGCCATGCCATAGAGTATCCTCATTTAGTTCGCCTGGTTTGGCGGGATCATATCGAACACCAAGTAAGTCATAGACGGTGTTTTGATATTCTTTTCGGCTTAAGCGATAGTGGGCGACGGCGGGCCTCGCTGCCATCCTCGCTGCACGTCCCTCTTTGAGTCGAGCGTCGAGGCTGGTGAGAAATGTAGCAATTTCCTGCTGAGTCGGCTTGGGTTCCTCGGCAGGCGGCATCTGGCCGCTGTTCACTTTCTCAAGGACCTCGGCCCATCGATGGGAATCCAAGCCAGCTTTAAAGTCCCGTGATAGATGGTCGATTCGAACGTCGCTGCTTTCTTTTGCTGAACCGTGGCATCGTAGGCAATGTTTTTCTAGAAATTGTTCCAATGGGTCCGATGCCTGTACTGGTTGCAGAGTTCTAAGAACTACGTATGCAAAGGCCCAAATAAGCAGACGGCCCGCGAAAGACGTTCGAGAAAAGATCATGGTCGTAGATTGCAACATGTATTACCTTCGCGACTCCAACTCGAAACGTGAATCGGTCTAGCTTAAGCACCCCAAGAGATGGCGAAAAGTACCCAGTCAACATTTATGATAACATAGCCTGCTATGTATGCTCGTGAGGGAGGCTGCAATTCGTTCGTTTGGATCCTCTGTAGTTCACGATCTTCCAGTCGTTTTTCCCAAGCCGGAGCGGGCACATAAACGTCCATCTGTACGCAATTAGGAAATCTCTCCCAGGATTCTCTATTCGCTATATGAATTCACTGCTGTTCGGATCGAGTAACGTTATTCTGCGCTAGGCGGTTAATGAGTTGGTCGCGTCGTCTCTTGCCTACTTGCTGGATTGAAGGAAGGGTAACCATCAGTTAAATAGTTTGGGTAAGAAATCTTTCATATAGGTCAATTGGATAGACAGACCTGTTTTCTTCTTAACCGTGTCGCAGAACAAGGAAACATAGTTCGAATCCTACCGCCTCCACCGGCGTGGATCGTTGCCAAACTGGGACATGCAAAACCCCAGTGTATTGGCGACCCAGCGCGACTCGAAAAACGACTCGATTTTCGGTGCGCGACGCGAAATGCAACGCCGCAGGCGCCATGCACCGAGTTGCATGGGCGCTACAGAACTCCAAAGGAACTGGATAGTGATGCGAAAAACCCTGGGAAAACCAGGGTTTTGCAGCGGAGAGGACAGGAACCGAACAACCTACAAATTCCCTGGGAAAAACCGGGGTTCCAAAATGAGGCGGCGCAAAATCCGACGCGCGCCGCAAAACACTCTGTGCGCTGCCTGTTGCATGCGCGCGCTGCGACTCTCTCTTGGACACAAAACCGTTTGCTCGCTCAACCCGCCACACGCATGGGACCACCGGTGTAGGCGACCATGCGAAACTTGGGGAGCGCAGTTGCGGAGGAACCGTCGGCTGCCGCATCGATGTCGAATACCGCCGTTGCGGAAATGCTCAATTGGCTTTGGTTTTGTTGGGGCTTAAGCGTCATCGGCTGGGACCTCTTCGTCTTGGACATCTGCGTCTTCCTGATTCGTGGTGGGAGTAACGGACTCGGTCGCCAGACCAAGTTCCGACATGAGTGCGATTTCCTTGGCTCGCTGGCGAAGTTGGGTTTCCCAGTCTTGGCCACGTTTGGCGTATTCATCTGCCAGGGTGGTCGTGTGACTGGCTAGACGCGTCGCTTGGGCGTTGGCTTCCTTGGCTGGGTCCACATGCTCGTGACCATCCCAAAACCATTGGTGTGGCCACTGAGCGAATGGTCCAAGTCCGTTGGGAAGCAGACCGGGGAGAAGTGCGGCTTCATCGAGCCAAGCGGCAAGAATGCGATCGAGTACGGTTCGCTCCAAATGCGACTGTTCGACTCGGATCTCTTTGTAATAAGTTTGATGGTCGAGGCGACCTGAGGCGTAGTTGTACCCCGAGCTGTTACCGGCTGCGACATTGAACGGCATGTTCAAACAGCGAGCGATTTCATTGAGCAACTCATGTTTGAACTCACCGTAAGTCGTCGATGGTTGGTCCGCTTGCATCTGAGCCATCTTCCAACCACCGGGCATCGTGACCAACGCTCGCTTCTCGAGCTCGATCGGTTCGAACGGTTCTGCTGCGTCGGCTTCACCGTTGGCTGGCGCATCGGTGTAGAGGATCCCTGCGAAGTCGGCTGCGGTCTCTGCAGCAGCAAGTACTGCCAAAGTGAATCGGCGAAGTTGTGCAAACAGGGGAAGTG
>JBKDKR010000027.1:0-13448 GCA_046344995.1 Pirellula sp. | reverse complement strand
CGGTAACTCCTGCACCGGTAACTCCTGCACCGGTAACTCCTGCACCGGTAACTCCTGCACCGGTAACTCCTGCTCAATCTGTCGCTAAACAGACTGCATCCCCACAGAAACCAACGAAAGCTGCTGTTCCCTCAAAATCGCAGCCTACCAAAAAAGCAGACGGTGTTTCTGGAAAACGAAAACAGAAGAAGCCGGCTTGGTTTCTTCCCGTTCTCGCCATAGGTTCGATGGCCTTTATGGGAATTCTAGTTGCAGTGTTATCTAGTCTCGGGGGAGGTGGTACCAAACCCGAGCCCATAACAAAAACAACGACAATTCCTAGTGACAGCGGTAAGAGTGGCAATGACTCGGGAGTAAAGAAACCAACCGAGTCACAGCAAGCCGCGATCGACCCCGTTGAAGAGTTTTTCTCCGTCTTGCCTGATGATGGAAAATCGTTGTGGGCCCCACCCACTGCAGGTCCTTCGTATTCAGTGGAGTTGTTACCACCAGGGCTAGAGCTATTCGCAGTGTTTTCGCAAAGTGCATGGACAGGGCAAAAGACAGGGCCGGTTCAAGGTTGGTTGCTTGAAAGCTTGCCTTCTTGGAAGTCACTAGTGTCGGCTTATCCAAAAGCGGATGACGAACAGATCAAACGAGTCACTGTCGCCGCGTACCCCGCAGCATCACCTGGTATGTCGGAGATGGTTATTCGAGTGGAGCTCAATGCTCCGATGTCGGTCAAGGACTTCATGGGTCGCAATCCATCGTATCGTGAGCAGCGGATATCGGGCTCCGATTCCGAGCTCTACTGCTGGAGCAATGGAACTCTAGCCATTGTGGCTGATGGATTATCGAAAGATTTGGATCGTATGGTAACGACATTCTCAGTCGGACCGAATCGGATTATCAATTCGTTTGCGGAGACTTCCGGTGGGGTTGCTCCATTGAGTCGTCAGTTTGAGAACTTGATCAGTGTCAGCAATAGCGAAATGGATTGGTTCGTGTTGACGACCCCGAGTTTTTTGAACGGCAACGGGCGTGAGCTCTATTCCTCCATTCCGCGTTTCAAAGAGGTGTTTCGCACAGTTATAGACGATACCGTACAAGCGTTTAGCGTGTCCGCATCATTAAAAGATATTTTCTATTTAGAGGGAAGAATGATTGCCGGAGACATAGCCAAGTCGGGTTCTATCTTGTCAAAAACGCGAGAAAATCTGGATGGATTGGCAAACATTCTTGAAACTCAATTTGCCGCTAACCCTGTTGCTCCCTATTGGAGATTAATCGCCGCTAGATTTCCACAGATGATACGGACTGTCGCCAAGAACACACGCATGGGGATCGAGGAGGGACAACTCGTCTTCAATCTCTATCAACCTCGTGAGTCATTTGATAACCTAGCGATAGGAACATGGATGGCCATGCAAGATTCGGGATCGGGATCGACTCAATTAGTAGTAATGCCATCAAGCAAATCGGACGCACCGAAGCTATCAGTTGAGGACATACTCAATCGACCAATGAGCTTGGCGTTTGCACAAGAGTCCTTAGAGATGTCCTTGGCTGCAATCGCGACAGAGTTCAACGATTCGCTGCCGGAGGGTGAGAACCGAATTGAGATGGCAATAAATGGAGGAGCTTTCCAAAAGGAGGGGATAACTCAGAATCAGCAAATTCGAGATTTCTCGTTCGAGAAGGCACCGCTTCGAGATTTGCTGACCGCCTTAGTTAGACGAGCCAATCCTGTCACAACGGTACAATCACCCACCGAAAAGGACCAGAAAGTTGTTTGGTTAGTTCTGGAAAATGCAAGTTCCCCAGGCGGAAAGAAAATCGAATTAACCACAAGATCTTGGGTGGAAGCGAATGGGGCTCAATTGCCCAAAGAGTTCCTTCCGTAGAATCTGAATACGGTAGTAGTCAGAGAGTGATTTATCAGTTATCTTGGGCGCATTAGTGTGTTTCCTCTGTTTTTTCAGGGTTAGTTTTTATTCATGGCTAAGTCGATTAAGGGTATCACCAGGATAGATTACGAAGGAGTCGCAACAAAGGGCTGGATGGTCCGTCTTACTCGTGGTGGAAAGCGTCAGCAGCAGTTTTTTAACGATAAAACCTACGGCGGAAAGACGAAGTCACTTGCGGCTGCCAAAGCAAAGTATGCTGAATGGCTAAGTAGTGCTCCACCAGTACAAACAACGAAGAATCTTAAGTCGGCTCGAAACACCAGTGGCAAGGTTGGTGTACATACCGTCCGTAACGTCGATCCTCGTTGGAAGAATGCGGAATCATTTGCGTATTGTGCGATGTGGACCGACGAAACAGGTAGCCGAAAGAAGGTTAGTTTTGCCTGGAACACTTACGGCAAACGCAAAGCTTGGCAACTTGCGTGCTTAGCACGGGAGCTAGAAACAACAGATCGCCAAGCATTGCTTGACAAGATCGACAAGTCATCCAAAAAGAAAAAATAGTAGTCGCGTTGGATGGATGAAACCGACGACTTTATCAATGAAGAGCTGACTCGCCCTATAGCGATCGTTTACAGGGACGACCATTACATAGCTGTCTTCAAGCCTGCTGGATTGATAATCCATCGTAGTAAATTGACCCTCCCGCATGAGCCCGTTTTAATGCAGGCGGTGAGGGATCAGATCGGGCAATTTGTCTATCCCATGCATCGACTGGATCGGCCTACGGCTGGTATTGTGCTTTTCGGGCTCAATAGCGAATCTGCTGGCAAGCTAGGGCAGCTATTCATCGATCGGAAGATTGATAAGTATTACCAAGCGTTGGTACGAGGTCACGTTGACTTCCAGTTCACGATTGATCGACCGCTCAGGGAGAAATTTGGCGAAGATTGGGAAAAGGGAAGCACTCAGGACAACCCAGAGCAGGCCGCTACTACCCACTTCACCTGCATTGAAGACTATGTTGTTCCCTGGCCCCTCGGGGATTTTTCTTCGAGTCGATATTCGCTCCTGGAAATCAAGCCCATTACTGGTCGCTGGCATCAAATCAGGAGGCATTTAAATCATATCGCAAAGCCTGTCATTGGTGATCACCGCCATGGTGATCACAGGCACAATCAGATGATGCATGAAAGGACCGGAGTCTATCGGATGCTTCTCAGTGCCGTGAGAGTCGATTTTCGGCATCCATATACACAGGAAATGGTGACAATCTCAACTGGCCGTGGCTCAGGCTTTGATTATGTTGTACAAATGCTTAGAACATTGACCGTAAATGCCTAAATGCCAATGGCTTTTAGGCTGGCATACGTCCACTTTCGTTGTAATCGAAAGGGCCATTTATGCTTGGAGTGGTTAGCATGGCTTAGCTTGACGAAAGCTAATAAGCTTTTTCGCATCAACGTCCCAAACATTTGATCGGAAGCATGCAGCAATGTCTCTCATTCCAAGCGTGATCGAGGCCGGCTTTTGTAGCTCGGGGAGAGCTGCCATAGCTTCGGGCAGGCGATAGAAAGGTATCTTGGCGTTGAGATGGTGTATGTGATGATAACCGATGTTGCCAGTAAACCAGTTCATCAGGCCAGACATCTTCAAGTAACTAGAAGATTTAAGGGCCGCGCTGGCATGAGTCCAGTCTTCGCGAGCTTCGAGGTGGCAGCCAGGGAAATTGTGTTGGGCGTAAAACAGATAGGAGCCTACACCGCACGCGACCGTTAGTGGCAGGGTCATTCCAAAAAGCAGCTTGTCGATTCCCCAGTAGCCCAAGGTGACTGCTATAGCAATATGCAATACGAGTGCCAGAATTGCATCTTTGTGCAAGCGGCAGTTTTGATGAATTGCTCGAATGCACATTCCGGCCATGAAGATCGTCAAATAACCAAACGCGATGGTCAACGGATGACGTGACCAGTAATAGGCAGTTCTGTCGATGGCATTCGCACTTCGGTATTGTGCGGTATTCATGGTCGGGAAAGATCCCATGCTGCTAAGCAAATCTTTGGAATTATGCTTGTGATGATGATCGTGAGACCTGTTCCAAACGCTCGGAGGACTTAAGACAAGAAGTCCGTAGGTGTCCATGAGAAGTCTCGCAACACCAGATCCGGAAAGAATCGCACCGTGTTGAAAATCATGATAGAAAATAAAAAGTCTGACGATTAGCAATCCGGCCACTAGGCTCGATCCTAACCGAACAAACCAGTAGTGTTCGGATACTGCGAGAAGCAATGTTGCAACAAGAAGTCCGAGAGTGACAAACAGTTCCAACCAGCTTCGAAGTTTACTTTCGGCAGCAAACTGTTTGGTCGCGATCAATAATTCCTTTTCCGTCCTCACACTAAGTGCTCCGAGGTTTCGCATCGAGTCGCGGAATCCCCGAGGACGATATCTCTCGATACAAAAATTCCGCAATCATGGTTGTGAGAAACTGTGTCGTTTTTGCTCGAAAAAAGCAAGCTCAATATTTTTGTATTAAGTTGAGGCCAAAAGGGCCTGCAAGGGATAGGTTTTGTCTTGGAACAATTAGGAAACTCGAAAAACTATGAGTTATTGGGTTACCTCTCCGAAAAAGTCGGTTCGCTTTTCAGCCATCCCGAGCCTGGAGATCGGGGCAAATAAATTCTCGTTTATTCTGCCTTTGCGACGTTTTTCGAAAAGCCAAGTTGTTTAAGGGGACAAAACCGATCAAACATATCGCGGTACTGGATACCGCACCGGCATCCAGTACCGATGCATTTGTTACTTGTGTTCTCTCGAATCCTGGTCGACTTTTTGCAATAGACTACAGAACATTCGAGGCGAAATCGCACCGGAATAGGTGTAATTCGATTTTCCCTCGGTGTGAACGAGTCGGTAGAGAACCACGCTGGTCAAGTGTCCATGGGTTTCATGTGGCTCGTCCAATATCGATTCCGTTTCCATTAGTCGAAAGGCCTCGTCGCACACTAGCCATACGCTCTCTCGAGGCAAGCGTTGTAAGGGCATTTTGTGCTTTTGCCATCGTCCATCAAAGGGGCCGCCGATCATTTCAATCAATCGAATCGATTCGTCTTCTTTATTCTTCATAGATCACCTAGCGAAGTGTCGAAACGTGCTCGTTGTCAGGAATGCGTTTCAACCGGTAAACCTCAGCGGAACTATCGAGTACCAATTCGTGCGAAACTTCCACATGATCAAGCTTATTGTTAAAAGCGTCTAGTGTTTCTCTCATTCCGGTCGCATAAAGAGTCTCTTGAGTGGGACCATATGCATCTAGCACAATTAGTTGTTTCGCTTCTGTGCCATTACGCAATTCATCCATCAAAAAGCGGGCTACCAAAGGATAAGGTTTCAAAAGTCTAGAATCCTGGCTTCGAAAGTGGTCATATTCCGGCTTGTCTGAAAAGCCGTAGATCACCGACGCTGGCTCAACACTATCGATGTCTTGGTTTGCGGGACCTATCGCGTCCAGGCCATGCTTTAAAACATAGCGAGGTATCTTCAAAGAATGGGTCATTTTCACCTCCCAGGTGAGTGAGATGATCACCTGGCTGACCATTACTCAGCTTCGAAAAAAGGGAGAAGGATCACGCCGCTGATCATCATGAACGTACCATGGCAGCGATTGAAAGCAAGGGACAACCCATGCTAAGCACGATTTCGCATCAGATTCGCGACGAAACAATCTGAGCGACTTGAGGCATTCTTTCCGGATTTCCAAACGATCTCGATGGGAATAGGTGTAGAACGAGGGTTGAGTGTCGGGCCCACTTGGATGAGTTCAATTTCAGGGCGCACACTAAAGAAGGATTTGATGCAGTGCTGATAAACTTAGGCTTTGAAATTCGATTTGATCTACCACAACCAGCTCCTTTGCTGACGATGCTTTTCCTGCATCCTTCTAGGTTGGCCTCTGTTCGATCTGCTGAGCAATGGCACGAGAACACCTCTTTTGGAGTTCGCGAATACCTCGACATGTACGGCAACCGCTGTGGACGTCTGTATGCTAATGCAGGGATCCTTACTTTATCCAGCAATGCTGTCGTGGAGGATGACGGATTGCCGGATCTGCACGAACAAAATGCCTTGCAAATTCCGGTTCAAGATCTACCTAACGATGTACTCGTTTATCTTTTAGCAAGCCGTTATTGTGAAGTTGACAGCGAACTAAAAGACATCGCTTGGTCGCTATTCGGAACCACGGCACCAGGGTGGCCTCGAGTGCAGGCCATTTGCGATTATGTGCATCGTTCCATTCGATTCGACTACAATCAAGCCCGAGCGAACAGAACGGCTCTCGAGGTCTATCGTGAACGTGTCGGGGTTTGTCGAGACTTTATGCACCTGGCGATTACATTCTGCAGAAATTGCAATATCCCCGCGCGTTATTGCACTGGGTACTTGGGAGACATAGGTGTCCCTCTTAGTGACTCCCCCATGGATTTCAGTGCTTGGTTTGAAGTGTTTCTGAATGGCCGCTGGTACACTTTTGACGCTCGCAATAACATACCTCGCATTGGACGAGTTCTGGTCGCTCGCGGGCGTGATGCCGCCGACGTCGCGCTGACAACGATTTTTGGTGAGAATCGTTTAACGTCATTTCGAGTTTGGACCTACGAAGTCCAGTCAATCTGAATCTCGTCAAAGCTGTGCATCAGAATGCTTATGCAAAATACCAAAGCAAATGCGTTGCCGAATTCTCTCTAAGCGAGCGTCGCGTTACTCGGTATGTGTGAAATATTTGTTTGTTTGCTCTGAGAATGCAAGTAACACCACTAAGGAATTCTAGGATACAATATTAGGTATCCTTTCCCACCTACCCCACATGCCATGATGATGAGACCCGCCACGTCACTACTCTTTTGCTTTGTCTGCAGCTACTCCATTTGCAGTGTTGCTTCGCTCGGTTTCGCTACATCTAATCTAGACGATACTGATTTCTTTGAGACAAAGATTCGTCCGCTTTTGCATGACCACTGTATGTCATGCCACGGCGAAAAAAAACAGTGGAGTGGGTTGCGTGTTGATTCACGTTCCTCCCTTCTAAGTGGCGGCGATAATGGCCCAGCTATCGTTCCTGGCAATCCATCATCCAGTTTGTTAATCAAAGCCGTTCATCGTTCCGATGGTTTAGAAATGCCACCGGATTATAAATTATCTGATGAGCAGATCGCCGATTTGAGTCGTTGGATTTTATCCGGTGCCAATTGGCCAAGCACCGATCCTAGTTCCAAAATTGCACAAGACGGCAAAAAAGATTGGCAAAGCCATTGGGCCTTTCAGCCAATCGCAACCGATTTTTCATCCCAATTTGGATCCGACAATTCGAAGCATCTTTCAATAGATGATTTTCTAGATCTTAAGCGTTCCGCATCAGGCATGAGACTGCTCGGTCCAGCTGATCCGCGAACACTCATTAGGAGACTATCGTTTGATTTAACAGGGCTTCCTCCTGATTATCCTACTGTACAGCAGTATGAACAGAATCCCACACCCGAGCATTATGCCGCCTTGGTTGACGATTTATTGAACTCGCCGCAATTTGGTGAGCAGATGGCTCGCATGTGGTTGGATATCGCAAGGTATTCCGACACGAAGGGCTACGTCTATGCTCGTGAGGAACGATTCCAAGTACACGCAAACACTTACCGTGATTGGGTTATCCGGGCATTCAATTCCGATTTGCCGTACGATCGATTCCTTCAGTATCAAATTGCTGCTGATCGGTACGCGACGCACGACCCATCAAATCTGGCAGCTATGGGGTTTTTGACATTGGGTCGACGATTTCTCGGTGTGACTCACGACATCATCGATGATCGAATCGATGTCGTAATGCGTTCAACGCTTGGGCTAACTGTTGCTTGTGCTCGCTGTCACGACCATAAGTACGATCCGATTCCAACAGAAGACTATTATTCACTTTATGGCGTTTTTCATAATAGTGCACAGAGACAAGTCGAACTCGTCGACGATGCGACATCGCAATCGTCGACGAATCCAGAGTGGCGAACAGAGCTATTAAAGAGGCAAACAACACTAGCCGAACAGATTTTCAAAAGTCGACAGGAAGCGTCAAACCGTGTTCGGACTAGACTTGCAGACTATCTTTTCGCCCAAAGCGAGCTTCATAAGTTTCCGGAAGAAGGCTTTGACCAAGTGCTCGCGGTAAGCGATCTGATACCAGCGTTTGTAAGACGGTGGGAACGATATTTGGCGACGGTTAGTGCGACCGAAAGCCACCCGGATCAAGCAATCTTTAAGCCCTGGTTTCTGTTTTCTGCGTTACCGTTTGAAGAGTTTCAAGCTCGCGCCCCGGATATCTCGAATTCAATCCAATCAGACCCTTCAATCCATCCCTGGATTGCAAGAGAATTTAGTGCTTATCCTCAGAGTTTGCGGGAGGTCGCTGATGTTTATGGGCGTGTCTTTGCAAGAGTTCGAGAAGAACGAGACGCACTGGGACCGAATGCTCCAACCACTAAGCTCTCGAATTCGCGATCGCTTCAGTCAGCGCCGTTTCTAAAGGTGATGTTCGAGAACTCGTCTCCCTGCGAAATTCCCGATGAGGAAATCGTCTCTATTGAAGGTTTCTTTGACTCACATAATGTTACTGAGCTATGGCGTCTCCAAGGAGAAGTGGATCGATGGCGAATAAACAGCAATCCCAATCAGCATGTAGCTGTCGGATTATTTGATCGGAACGATATCGTATTGCCTCGAGTTTTTAAGCGTGGCGTGCCTGCCAACAAAGGAAACATAGTCGGACTTCATTACCTCTCTATGTTCAAACACGATCAAAACGAAAATCCGTTACCGTTTCGAATTGGGAGTGGTAGATGGGAGCTAGCGGACCAAATAACAAATATATCCAATCCTCTCACGCCTAGAGTTTGGGTTAATCGGCTTTGGCAACATTTCTACGGCCAAGGAATCGTTAAATCCACGAGCGACTTTGGGCTGAGATCGGACGATCCTAGCCATCCCGAGCTGTTAGATTGGCTCGCCAATAACCTAGTTAAGAATGGTTGGAGTACGAAGTCAATCATTCGCAAGATTGTTCTTTCAAAAGCCTATCAATCATCCAGTGCGATTGGTTCTCTGGATCGATCGGAAGTTATCAGGATGGCGGAAACCGATCCGGAAAATCGCCTGCTTTGGAGACATTCGCCTCGTCGCTTGCGATGGGAAGAACAGTGCGATGCGTTGTTGAAAGGTAGCGGAGCTCTTGAAATACCTCTCCGGTTCGAGCAGGAGAGACGCGTGGCCGGCACAGAGGGTAGTACTAGGCGAGCATTGTACGGTTTTGTCGATCGACAGTTCTTGCCTGGCACGTTACGTGTTTTCGATTTTGCTAACCCAGACTTGTCCATTGGCCGACGAAGTGAAACAACCATTCCACAGCAGGCCCTCTACTTTTTGAATAGCGTCTTCGTTGCAAATAACGTGCGATCAATCGCCAGGAACACGTTGACGGACTCCGATCCAGCGAAACGAGAGAAATCGATCGAGCTTCTTTATCAAACACTTTTTCAAAGGCCTCCTTCTGATGGGGAAGTCACAATGGGACTGCAGTTCTTGCAACAAGCAGAACCGAGTGAATCGCAAAAATCCGTCGACATAACTTGTTGGACGTATGGAGTGTGCAAATTGGATGCTGGGCAATCTTCTATAGCTGAATTTCGGGCATTTCCCCATTTCACTGGTTCTGCATGGCAGGGGGGAGCTAATTGGCCTGATGCTACGTTTGGTTGGGCTCAATTAACGTCAGAGGGTGGGCACCCAGGAAACGATCTATCGCAAGCTGTTGTACGCCGTTGGACGGCACCTGAGCGAATGTCCATTTCTATTGCTTCGCTGGCCACACATCAGCCCGACATTGCAGACGGTGTTAGGTTTCACATATTTCACAATGAGAGTAAGTCACTTGCATCGTTACAGCTCAAGGCAAGTGAGAGTCGACTTGATGTAAGTGACTTTGTTGTGGAAAAAGGTGACCGTATTGACTTTGTGGTCGATATTGGATCGGAATTAAACACGGATCAGTTTTTGTGGTCACCCGTGATTTCGCAGGTTACAACGACGGAGAATCCCGTTCCTGAGGAACCTTCTCCAAAACTGAAGAAGAGCTGGGATGCGAAATCAGACTTTCGCGGTCCTGAAGAATACAAACTAAGCCCATGGGAACAGTATGTTCAAGTTCTGATGTGCACGAATGAGTTTCTGTTTGTTGACTAGTTTTTTCGTCTTAATTCAATCCAAAGCGTAGTTAACAAAATGAGTCCTTTTGATCCCAAACTTGTGCGAAATACCTTTGACCGACGGTCTATGTTATTTCAATCATCTCTTGGTCTAGGTGGCGTTGCTCTGACTTCGCTACTGAGTTCAGCGGTGAGCGGTCATACCTCGACAAATACATTGCAAAAGGATTCGCAGATTCCGCATCACCCGCCCAGGGCAAAAAGGGTTATTCATTTCTTTTTGAATGGAGGACCATCTCATGTCGACACGTTCGATCCCAAGCCAGCCTTGCAGACTCATGCAGGCAAGCCCCTGTCGGATACCCTAACGACCGAAAGAAAGACAGGTGCGGCGTTTCCTTCTCCATTTAAGTTTAAGAAATATGGAGAAAGTGGCATCGAGGTTAGCGAGTTATTCGAGAAGACCGCCGCTCACATTGATGACATTGCAGTGATTCGATCGATGGTTGCGCAAGTTCCGAATCATGAGCCATCGCTCATGCTCATGAACTGCGGTGATTCCGTGCAGCCGCGTCCAAGTGTCGGATCGTGGGTTCTGTACGGCCTAGGATCCGAGAACCAAAATCTTCCCGGGTTTATTGCTATGTGTCCTTTTGGATATCCCATTAAAGACGCGGAGAACTGGCAATCTGGTTTCTTGCCTGGTGCATTTCAAGGAACGTACGTCGATCCTCAACACCGAGATGTGAATCGTTTGATTGAAAACATTACCAATCCTCGTATAAAGAGTAGCGATCAGCGTCGACAGCTTGATTTGCTTCAGCAATTGAATCAAATACATCGCAATGATCGATTGGATGATCGATTGGACGCAAGAATCCAGAGCTTTGAGTTGGCCTTTCGCATGCAAAAAGATGCTACAGAAGCTTTTGATTTAAGCGGAGAGACTCGGTCCGCCCTGGAAGCGTATGGCGATACAGTACACGGTCGTCAAACTCTTATTGCACGAAGACTATTAGAGCGAGGAGTTCGTTATGTTCAGCTATGGCATGGAGCAGGCCAGCCATGGGACAACCACAATGCCATCGAGGCCAGTCACCGAAAACTAGCTAGCGAAATAGATCAACCCATTGCTGCATTGATGTCTGATTTGAAACAGCGAGGGATGTTTGACGACACTCTAATTTTGTGGGGTGGCGAGTTTGGGAGAACTCCAACCGTGGAGCTCTCGGGAGATGGGCAGTCAACGTTGGGACGCGACCACAACCACTACGGATTCAGTGTTTGGATGGCAGGTGGTGGAATCAATGGTGGAACGGTATATGGTGCGACCGATGAGTTCGGATTTCGAGCGGTCGAACGCCCGACAACCGTCCACGATTTGCATGCTACGATGCTTCATTTGCTAGGAATCGATCATGAACGATTAACTTATCGTTACGCTGGCAGAGATTTCCGATTAACGGATGTCCATGGCAAAGTTATCGATGAAATTGTGGCGTAGTGGCATATGGGTGCTCGGTAAGAGAATTTCTTCTCAATTAATAGGCAATAAGACTTTCACGATATACGTGAAGCATCTTTATCGTAGTGTCAGATGCGATAAGCAGGAAAGAGTCAAGCAATAACAGCCGTCACCTAATGCAAGTTTAGACTGGTTAAAAATGAAGCAAATCGCAGTCTGATTTCCGGGGTTCTCTTTTCGGAGAATCGCACCGACTCATTTCTCTCGATGAGAGAATGCAAAACCTAACATGTCTATGCCCAAACCCGATCAGGTCGGCTACGTAGTCGATTAGCTTCGGCGTCTTCGAGGAACACTTCCTTGACAGGATCAAATTTTAGTTTTCGCTTCAAAATCCATGCGATTGCGGCCGCATGGCAAGCTATGTGGGATCTTCGCATTACGTCTTGATTTGCAACGGTTAGTTTTCGGCTACGCATACAGTCAAAGAAATTGCGTGCATGAGCCGATACGTCTAAGCCCTTAACACGTTTGGTATCTTCGGTGATTTCTTTTTGCAAGGAATCGGGCGTCACTAGCATTTCACCTGAATCACCCGTTTCAACCGCACCGATGTCTCCGACAAAGCGGACGGGACATGTTCCTAACCGTGTCTCGTAATGAGGGGCTCGATTCCCAAAGGGTTCTTTCAAAAAGTCCACAATAAGTTTTACGCCATTTGCGTAGTAACAAACGATCTTATCTTCCCCGGGCTCGTACTCGATAGGCATCGTATTGTCAGATTGATTGGCCCATTGACAAAGGTCAATGGTGTGAGCTCCCCAATCCAGTAATCGTGCGCCTGAATCAAAGTCCCATTGCCCACGCCATTGTCCATCGCAATACGCCTGGTTAAAAGGTCGCCAAGAAGCTGGTCCTAACCATAGATTCCAGTCTACTGAATCTTGACTGGGGAGAGGTTGCGCTGGAAGCCAAGTGTTGTCCAGAATAGGCACGTAGACCGATGCATACATCGTGTGGAGTTTTCCAACCTTGCCTTGGTGAACTAAATCAACTGCTTTTTGAAAATTGGGGACACTTCGTCGCTGAGTACCGGCTTGGAAGATTCGATTTTCTCGGTGAATCGTCGCGGCCAATTCTTGGCATGCAGAGATGGTAATCCCGCAAGGTTTTTCGCTATATACATCTTTGCCAGCTTTTGCGGCGAGGATGGAAGCGGCGGCGTGCCAACGATCACCTGTTGCAATGAGTACTGTATCAATATCCTTTCGATCTAGTAGCTCTCGCAAATCGCGATATAGTTCGCACTTGGTGTTACCGTAATAATCATCCACTAGTTTTTTGCCTGCATCCCTTCGGCTGGCTTGAACGTCTGCAATTGCGACGCAGCGAACATCGTCAAAGGGTAGAATTGCTTTAAGATCATAGGTGCACCGAGGTCCAATTCCGATGACACCGAGTTGAATTTGTTCGTTAACCGATTTGCATAGGGATGATGCTGTGGATGTAGCGATCAAGGAACCGAGAGCGGGTGTTGCCGCAGAAGCAGCAAGTGCTTGAGACAAAAATTGCCTTCGATTGCTTGGTATTTTTATAGCAGCGGGTGATTTCATGAGAGACTATCCAAGTTGGCAGGGAAGGGAATCAGCAGCGGAGAACGGATTATAGCATCATTTGCATCCGACTCCCTATAACACGAGCAACAATCATCAATAGGTGCCATCCACGTTTTGTAGCATTAGGTTTGATCTAAGTTTTGCCCACAGCAAATGTCGGGAACCGCTTTCACTGCTATTGCGAGCTGCAAAGCCGTTTTGACTTGTTAAGAGTACAGCCAATATCGGCAGTCTCTACGTA
>JBKDKR010000026.1:0-8798 GCA_046344995.1 Pirellula sp. | reverse complement strand
ATCCCTAGTATCTAGTCTTGTTGACAGTTTTGAGCTTTATGAGAGGCTCATATCTTCGATGTTACCGAGTCGCCTGCAGCGGCTTTGTAATGCAGCCACACAGATCGTAATTATCCCTTAAACCTCTTTGGAGTGTTTGCAGGTGAGCTTGAATCGTGTGGCTGTTCTTTTTAACCCGAACGGTCGCCAGATCGGCCATTAGGCCAGATCGTATTTACTAGGATGGGACAAAAGATGAAGTGTTACAAACGTGTGATTGGGATCGATATCTCTACAGAACGATTAGATATCGCTGACTCGCAACTTGGAATCGACAGCGAGGTTGAATACTCGGTGGATGCCATTCAATCAAAGATCACCAAGAGAATCAAAGAGCCCTCAGAAACTCTCGTGGTCTGTGAAGCAACTGGCGGCTTAGAGTATATTTTGGTAGATGTACTTCACGATGCCAATGTTGATGTTGTCGTGGCGAATCCCGCACGCGTGCGGGACTTCGCCAAAGGCCACGGTTATTTCGAGAAGTCGGATAAACTCGATGCTCGGATGTTGCAACTTTATGGTCAGCAGGTCAAGGTTTCTTTGGCGAAACCTCGTACCATGGAAGAGCGTAATTTCATTGCGTTAACTAGGCGTCGCACGCAACTCTTGCAGCTGATCAGCCAAGAGAGCAATCGCCTTTGTCGCTGCATGGATGCTCAGACGATTACGTTTGTGAAGGATATGCTTCAACTGCTGAAATCCCAGCTAAAATCGGTAAATGCGGCCATCGAGACGAGCTTGGAAAAACAATCCGGAACTAATCCCACCATCGATATCATTCGCAGTGTTCCCGGAGTGGGGGTGGTGATGACTTCGACCCTTATTGCGGAGCTTCCTGAACTAGGCAGTCTTTCTCGTGCAAAGATCGCCAAACTGGTAGGAGTTGCACCGATGATCAAGCAATCGGGCAAGTCCGATGGTAAACGTCGGGCTCGAGGAGGTCGTGGTAATGTGCGAAGGATTCTTTACATGGCAGCATTGGTTGCAACGCAGAACAATTCGGTGATCAAGAGGTTCTACGTCAAGCTACTGGCATCAGGCAAACCGAAAAAGCTTGCGTTGGTCGCTTGCATGCGCAAGCTCTTAACGATCCTCAACGACATGGTGAGACACCAAAAGAAATGGGATGATACGAAAAAGAGCGTTGCAGGCTCGATTGTTTCCAAAGGGCCTGCACCCGCTCACGTGCTCGATAATAATTGAATTATCGGCGACTAAGTTATCCCTGGCAGAGTTGTGTCCCCACAGAGCTCCGTTGCGTTTCGCTTAGCGGTGCTCATTATAGTGCTGCGCTGATAAGAATACAAATAGTTGAAGTTCGGCGCCATGCCCCAAAAAATCCCGGGGGTTCGGGGGCAGAGCCCCTGAGGATCACTGGAAAGGATTCGAAAACTTTAAGATTTTCGAATCGTCACTATTGCCTATTTATTAGACGGTCGCTCACCTCGCGCATTCGGGCTCGTATTACAAGCCCGCTGCGCGAGCAAAGGGATCGCACTCCAAGTAACGCTCCCGAAGCATTAGCAACCCAAACGCCTATCCCCCTAGTCCCAATCGCATGCGAAGTTTTCGAATCGCCGGTTCACGCGGTTGAGGCCTGAGGCGGGACGATGCATGCCGTAACTTCGCCGAGCCTTGTTACAGCCTACGCGCGGCGTTTCTCGCCATGATCGAGCCGTCGCGATTGATCATTTTCTACCAAGAGATCGCCTAACGCGTTGCCTTTAGACCAGCCGTTCGCTCAGACAACTTCTTGGTCATCTCGGGATTCTCTGGCAAAGGTGCATCTTGGATTGCCGGAAGAAGATGGTCCCAAACCAAATTCAACTCCGATTGCATGTCACCCGTATTGGCGGTCATGACAACAACCGTCGATTGTTTCGGCATCACGATGCAGAACTGACCATCTTTGCCATCACCCCGATATGCATCATGCCGACATCGCCAAAACTGATAGCCATACCCTTGATTCCAATCACTCGTTGCATTGCTTCCGTTGGATACTTGTCTTGAAGTCGCTTCAGCAACCCAACTCTCGGGAAGCAATTGCTTTCCCTTCCAGTTTCCTCTCTGCAAGTACAATTGCCCAAACTTGGCCACATCTTCGGTGCATAGATAGAGGCCGTAACCGCCAAGAGAGATTCCCTCTGGGCTTTTGTCCCACTTGGGGCTTTTGATACCAAGAGGCTGAAACAAACGAGGTTCCAAGTAACCGAGAATGTCTTCACCGGTGGCACGCTGAACAATGACCGATTGCATGTATGTCGCTGGGGTATTGTATTGAAAATGGGAGCCTGGTTTGTGTGGCAAAGGATGCTTTAAAAATGTCTTGGTCCATTCGGTTTGACCTCGCATCATCGGTTCGTCTTGATGACCAGTCGACATCGTCAAGAGATCCTTAACCTGCATGGCTTTGAGATTAGGAGATACGTCTTTAGGAAGCTCATCCTCTTTCATGAATTTAAGAACGGGATCTTCAACCGTGAGTTTTCCCTCCGCAACGGCAAAACCGACGGCAGTCGACGTAAAGCTTTTGCTAAGCGACCAAAGCACGTGCGGTTTGTCTGGTGACTCAGGTGCCCACCACGCTTCCGCGACGACTTTACCGTTTCGAAGCATCATGAAGCTATGCATCGAGTTCACCTTTTTGTCGGCGGCGTCGATAAACTCCAAAACCTTTGCGGTATCAACACCTTGTGATTCAGGACTAGCCCTCGGCAAATCACCTGCGAGCACAGTCGTTGCAGAGGATGTGAAAGCGAGCAACAAGAGATAGCGGATCGGCTTGTGAATAATCATCATAGAATTGGTTCTTGAGAGAGGTAAATTCAGCGCTGAACCCTAGAATCATACTCTATTTGTTGGCAAATTTCTCGCTAAGCTCACCGATGAAATAGCCAATGAATAGCAGATAAAATCTTCCCCCAACAAGGTTTTCATACGGTCTGCATGCTTTCCGGGTTGTCGTGTTACAATAGCCAACCGGAATAGTATGACTATCTCGTTAACCATGTCCGCGAAGTAAACCCAAAGCCGGCGCCCTTTTGCACCTAGAACCCACATTTTGAAACGTATGCTGATGCGTAAAAATATCCTTCTTTCTCAACTTCTTTTGACTCTTGTCATCACCTATTGCAACACGCTTCAGTCGATGGCTAACGAAAATGCGGTCTCAGTGGCCCAAGCCTTTCGTGAGTGGCTCGATGTGGAATGCCAGCGACATCCGATGTTCGCCACCCAGCAAGGCATGAGAGAATACGATGGGCAAATGGATGATCTATCGCCTGAGGCTCGTCTGCAAGATACAAAGCGAGTTCAAGAAGTCTTGACGGAGCTCTCCAAGAAATTTGATCGCACCAAGCTATCTCGTAATGAGCAAATCGATCTTGAGATTTGGGAAAACTATCTGCGATACCGAATTTGGCAGGCCAAAAACATCGATGACTTTGCCAACGACCCTCGAATCTGTTTGCTCTATTGCTCCGACAGCGTCTTTAGCTTGTTCACGCAATCGACTCTACCAAGACATAAGAACGTAGAAAATGCAGCCAGTCGCATCGCACATATTCCCAAGATCATTGCAGCAGCCAAAGCTTCGATCAAGAATCCTCCTCAAATCTTGACCGAGGTCGCGATCAAGCGAACCGACGGGGCGATTTCGTTCTATGAGAAGGACATTTTTGAACTTTCCGAAGAATCACCTCATATCAGCTTGCTGGCCAAGCCGTGTAAGCAAGCCGTTGAATCTCTTCGCGAATACAAACGCTTCTTAGAAAAAGAAGTACTGCCACGCTCGACAGGCCAGTGGCGGCTCGGAGAAGCTAAGTTTAGCGAAAAGCTTGCTATGGAATTAGATGCTGGTTTAACTGCCCAAGAAGTCATCGCTACGGCCGACGCGGAGGCGGATCGAGTTGAACGCGAAATGTACTATGTCGCGAAGCAACTGTGGAGTTCGGTGATTCCTAGCAGGACCCTACCACCCGATGATGCAACCGGTCGACGAGAAACCATTCGAATCATTCTTAATGAACTCAGCAAAGACCATGGGACATCGGCCACATTGCTAGACGACGCTAAGAATACCGTCGAAAAGATTAAAACGTTCATCACGAAAAAGAACATTCTCACTCTTCCCGATCCGGACCAATGTTCCATCATTGAAATGCCTGAGTTTCAACGAGGCTTTTCCGCCGCGTATCTCAATCAAGCGCCCCCACTGGATGCGAAGGCAAAGAGCCTTTACGCGATTGCACCTCCACCATCCGATTGGCCTACTGATCGCCAAGAAGCGTTCTTCCAAGAATACAACCGATCGATGCTTCAAGTGCTTACGATTCACGAGGCCTACCCTGGGCACTACGTGCAGCTGGACTATAGCAACCGCGTTGACTCGTTGGTTCGCAAAGTTCTAGCATCTGGCGTCTTTGCAGAAGGTTGGGCTGTTTACACCGAACAGATGATGCTGGACGAGGGATACGGCGAGGGCGATTTATCGCTGCGACTTCATCAGCTCAAGTTTTATATGCGGGCTATTTTGAACGCCATCCTAGACTATCGCATGCACTGTTCGAACATGTCGGATGACGAAGCGATGGCATTGCTGATTGATCGTGGCTTTCAAACTACGGGAGAGGCCGTTGGCAAGATCCAACGAGCCAAACAAAGCTCATGTCAGCTTTCAACCTACTTCGTTGGTCGCACCGCTTTTTATCGATTGCGACAATCGGTTCAACGTGCGCGAGGAGATGCGTTTGAACTTGGACCGTATCATGAAGAGGTTCTGCTGCAAGGAACACTCCCCGTGAAGTACTTGCCAGAACTGGTCAAGTAACTCAGCACGTTAAAAGCTTCCGCCTTCAACGATAAGAAAACATGGGACGTATTTTCCGTTCCATGAAGCTCGCTGCCGGTAAACAAACCCGCATAAATTACCTAACGCAACCTCTTTCCGCAGGCACTCTAAACGGAATCGAATTCCTAAAGATGACGGTATCCGTCTTCTATTTCGTGGAATCACTCAAGTTGATTGGCTAGAGAATAACGTCGAGCTGTTTGCTCGCCGTCCATCGTGTCAATTTTTTGGCCGTGTCAACTTTGAGCCAATTGGGTTCCTGAATGAGCTTGCTGTCTGTTCTCGAGAAAACCCGTCGCGACTTACTCGATCTGTCGACTAGAAATCGACTGATCCATACCTCGATCGACGCGGATCGCTCCAATGGCATTTTGATTTCGGGCCAGGAACCGGATTCGTTGTTCCTCCGATTGGTTCGACAAACCAAAACCTTCACCTTTGATTCCGTCGCAGAAAGTAGTGATTCAGCGACCACCGAGCCCTCAGATGTCAGCCTAAGAACTCATTTCACTCGCAACAAACTTCGTGAGCGACTATTGAAGTGCTTTTTCGAAGCTCGTACGGCTGAGGAAGAACAGGGGAGTAGCATTCTCTATCTGGCGCTCGGTTTCCTTCAATGGCGAGAGCTTGGTCCGTCGACGACCGATCGCTTCGCTCCTCTGCTATTGGTTCCGGTAGACCTCTATCGCGATAACGCCAATAGCCAGTTTCGACTGAAATTCCGCGACGATGAGATGGTGACCAATCTCTCGATCCAAGCTCGTCTGCTTCAAGATTTTGGGATTCGATTCCCCGACTTACCCGAGTCCGTCATGGATGATGATGATTGGACTCCCTCAAAGTACTTTAAGGAAGTCAACAAATCCATTCGAGGCCAATCGACTTGGCGAGTCCGAACCGATGACGTGCTGCTTGGCTTCTTTTCCTTTTCTAAGTTTCTCATGTTCCGAGACTTGTCTCCAGAAGCATGGCCCAAGAACGCTCGCTTGGAAAAGAACAAACTCCTACGATCGTTGCTGGTTGATGGTTTTCGAGATAGCTCGGGTCCTGGTTTGCCAGCCGATGGAACGCTCGACAAGCAGCTCAATCCCGCCGATTGTATCCACGTGACGGATGCCGACTCCTCACAAGCAGCCGTTATCCATGAGATTGCACAAGGAAGGAATCTACTGGTCCAGGGACCGCCAGGAACAGGCAAGTCGCAAACGATCACGAACGCCATCGCCGCTGCCGTCCATGCTGGCAAGCGGGTTCTTTTTGTTTCTGAAAAGATGGCGGCTCTCGATGTTGTGAAGCGTCGACTCGACTCCCTGGGCTTGGGACCGATTACCCTCGAACTGCATTCTCACAAAACACGCAAACATGAGATCTTAGAGAACCTCAAATCGACGCTGGAGATAGGAGCTCCCACTACATCAAAATCGGTTCCGGTCGATGAACTGCGCAAAACAGTGGATCGACTCAAGGAGCAGTCATCACTGTTCCACGAACCCATTGCACCGTCTGGGGTTTCACCTTACCGAGCGATGGCGGAACTCGTTCGACTTCGCGCTGCGCAATGTCCGACACTGCAAAGCTATTCCAATGAAGCCATGCGATGGAACGATTCGGAATTTCAATCTCGACGACAAATCACGATTGAACTCGACAAGCTCATGCAACTGTCTCCATTCTCCAATGTATGGGCTGGCGTACGTTGCAAACCAATGCTGCCTGCCGATGTCGAACGGCTCTGCAAGACGCTTCGAGATGTTCAGCCTGCACTGCGAGAACTGATCGAGTCCAGCCGCGAGCTGGCGAAACAACTAGGAGTCGACGCGCCACCTCACTCTGCAGGCACATCAGAACTCGCAGAACTTGCCCAGTATATGGTCAACTGCCCAGAAGGGGTGGACCGCGATCAACTAACGAACGCCCGGTGGGATAGTGAGCATAAATTCGTTGAGAAGACACTCGATACCATCGAAAGGCTTCGTACGTTACGCTCCTGGCTAAGCGAACGCGTCACGGACGCAGCATTGCGCATGGATTGGATCGGTCCACGGCAATCGATTGCAGCTCATGGGGCGAACATCATGAGGTTTGTTTTTGCCGACTATCGCAAGGCCTTGTTTCTTATGCGAGGCTCAGCCAAAGGCAAGATACCAACGTCGCAATCGGAGCGAATGCAATGGCTCGATGCGATTCTAGAGTACCAGAGTACACTCGAACAACTAGAGCGAGATTCGGAACGTTGTAGAAGCTTGCTCGGGACCGTATTTGATGGAATCGAGACGCCGATTGAGGCAGCTAGAGAAATTGTTCGTTGGATTCGCGAGGGTGCATCGATTCCGGCTGTTCGGCATTTTGGCCGCGTACTAGTAGCTAGGTCTGTTGATGCGAAAACCGTGGCCCGACTGTTACCCATCCTTGCGAAAAACTCGCAGGAAGTAGAGTGTCGTTTGGCAGAAATCGTGAAGCAATTGAAGCTCCATTTGCCAAACGCATTTCATACGGAATGTCTCCAACATATTCCTTTGGACGCCTGGATGGAACGCATTGATGATTGGCTAGAGCAGTCGGATCAGTTGAGTCACTATCTCGCTGTGCGTTCGCGTCTCGATCGACTATCCGATGCGGGACTGAAACGATTCGCGATCGAGATAGACAATGGTTCTATTCAACCGGGTAAGATCACCGACAATTTGGACTCATTGCGTTACAACGCAGTGCTCACCGAAGCATGGCGGCGTCATCCAGAACTCGGTGAGTTCCAAGGAGCGACCTATGAAGAGCTTCGCGCTCGCTTCGCCAAATTGGATCATGATCGAATTCTGATGAGCCGTTGGGAAGTAGCCAAAGCTCACTTTGATAATCTTCCGTGTGCGGCAGCCGATAGTGGACAAGTTGGAATCCTGCGTCGTGAAATCAACAAGAAACGACGCCATATTCCGATTCGTCGATTGCTTCGCGAAGCAGGACAGGCTATCCAAAAAATTAAGCCTGTCTTTATGATGAGTCCGCTTTCGATCGCTCAGTATCTCGAACCTGGAGCCGTCGAATTCGATCTGCTGGTCATCGATGAAGCGAGCCAAATTCAACCCGTTGATGCGTTGGGGGCGATCGCGCGATGCAAACAACTTGTCGTCGTGGGAGACCAGCGACAATTGCCTCCGACAACCTTCTTTGGACGTGAGATGGGTGAGTCCGAGGATTTGCACTACGACGACCAAGACGCCGACAACGCAGGGGATGTAGAGAGCATTCTAGGCTTGTGTGAGTCCCAAGGGATGGCAACAAGAATGCTGACCTGGCATTATCGTAGCAAGCACGAATCGTTGATCGCGGTCAGCAATCAACGATTCTACGAGAATAAACTCTTCATTGTTCCAAGTCCCATGGCCTCCGGTGATTCACTTGGACTTAAGTTTCGTTTCGTCCCGGATGGTCGCTATGATCGTGGTGGTTCACGCACAAACCGCTTAGAAGCGATCGCTATCGCCGAGGCTGTCATGCGGCACGCACAGTGCAATGCCGCATTATCACTTGGCGTCGTTGCGTTTAGTTCTGCACAACGAGATGCGATTCTCGACGAAGTAGAACAAAGGCGTCGCGCTGAGCCAAAGCTCGAAGCGTTTTTTATGAATGGAGGGCCAGCGCCGTTTTTCGTGAAGAGTCTCGAAAATGTCCAAGGAGACGAGCGCGATGTGATCCTGATCTCCGTAGGATACGGTAAAGACGAAGATGGCAAACTATCGCAAAATTTCGGCCCCCTCAATCGTGAGGGTGGAGAACGCCGGCTGAATGTTCTCATAAGCCGGGCTGCGGCTTGTTGCGAAGTCTATTCATCGATTCGAGCATGCGATATTGATTTAACGCGAACCCCAACGGCGGGCGTCGAGGCATTGCATCATTTCTTAGCCTATGC
>JBKDKR010000025.1:0-227599 GCA_046344995.1 Pirellula sp. | reverse complement strand
GAAGGCAGACAGGCCGCGACAAACGCCGTCGCGAGGCGTTACAGAAAGCCAAGTCTTCTTCCGAAACAGATCCGTCGGTCTAATGCTGCCCGAACGCAGCACCTCCCGCATTTATCGGTATGCCCACCGTTGGCGCTCACGTAAGACGAGAGAACTTTTGGTGATAGGTGATCGGCAACGCGGTGGCTAATGAATTCGACCACAAGCTTTCAAGTGGTTTTTATTCGTATCATTCGTGCTATTCGTGGTCAGCCTCTTCCAGCTCATTCGAAAGCCGGAAGGCAATTGACCACGAATGACACGAATAACACGAATGGGAAGACCGCACCAAGTGCGGTAAGACAAGAGAACTTTTGGTTATAGGTGATCGGCAACGCGGTAGGTAACGAATTCGACCACAAGCTTTTAGATGGTTTTTATTCGTGTCATTCGTGGTCAAGCTCTTCTCGTCCGCTGAATAGCGAGTCAAATGGACCGCCTGCTGACAAAGTTAGAAATCTTGGCATATACTCACCGAACAATTCTTTCATATTCGAGTTTGGGGTGACTACCGAAGTTGATCAAAATACCTAGCTCATAACCCGTCGCCTTAAGATAGTTGTGGACTTGACCACGGTGTTTGTCGGTAAACTCCGATAACGCCTTCAATTCCACAATTATCGTCTCAAAGCAGATAAAATCGGGGATAAAAACTGATTCCAGTTGTTTACCCTTGTAATGCAGCGCTAGTTGTTTTTGTGCAGCGTAAGGGACGGATCGAAATTGGAATTCGATTGCTAGGCACTCTTGGTAGACTGATTCCAAAAACCCTGAACCCATTTCATTGTGCACCTCAAAGCATGCGCTCAGGATCTGATAGCTCTCGTCTTTATACTTAATGTTTGACATGCAAATGCCTCGTTCCAGTTCAGATTGAAATCGAAAGATGGGGTATGTCCCGTTCTAGCGAATTTTAGCAAAATAGAATTTCACTTTGTAAATTCTGGAAAACTGGAAAGACCATTGGACCACCCAAACCACTAATACAAAGTCGTCCAGATTCTTATTCGTACCATTCGTGGTCAGGCTCTTACAGCTCATTCGAAAACCGGAACGCAATTGACCGCGAATGACACGAATGGGAAGACCGCACCAAGTGCGGTAAGACGAGAGAACTTTTGGTGAAGGTGATCGGCAACGCGGTAGCTAATGAATTCGACCACAAGCTTTCAAATGGTTTTTATTCGTGTCATTCGTGCTATTCGTGGTCAGCCTCTTCTCGTCCTCGAGAACTGTTTATTAGCCACCAAGTATTAGCGAGATTGATTCGACGACTTTCGTATTTGCGGGTATACTTGAGGACTTATTCGGGGCCTTGGAGTCGAGGTGCTCGAAAAATTGGATTTTTTGGTGAACCCAGGAGCCGCGAGTAGGTTCCACGCCTCAGTTGAATTCCGTTTTTTTACTTGGAGAAGATGACAATGACTTCTGTTTCAGATAGCCGCCAGACCACCGTGATGACAGGATCCGACATTGTGGTCAAGTCCCTCGTGGACCACGGCGTAGAAGTCATATTTGCTTATCCAGGTGGATGTAGCATGCCTTTGCACCAGTCCTTGACAAAGTATCAGGACAAAATTCGGACCATCTTGCCACGGCACGAGCAGGGTGGCGCGTTTGCCGCTCAGGGGTACGCTCGATCGACGGGCAAGATCGGCGTCGCGATGGCTACCAGCGGGCCTGGGGCAACGAATTTGGTGACTAGTATCGCGGACGCGAAGCTTGATTCGATCCCTTTGTTGGCGATAACTGGACAAGTTCCCACGGCGGTAATTGGGTCGGATGCATTCCAAGAAACCCCGATGGTTGAGATCTGTCGAGGAATTACCAAACATCATTATCTCGTAACAAAAACCGAAGATTTGCCTCGCGTGATGAAAGAGGCTTTTCACGTTGCGACGACAGGGCGTCCAGGACCTGTTTTGATCGACATCCCCAAAGATGTTCAGCTTCAAAGCTGTGAAGTTGATTGGGATGTTCCCATGAACTTGCCAGGCTACAAGCTAAAGAACGTGCCCAGCCCTGCACCGGAGCAGATTCGTCAAATCGCGGCAGCCATCAAGCACAGCAAGCGGCCGATACTTTACTGTGGTGGGGGGATTGTTACTGGGGAAGCATCAAAGGAGTTACGCGAGCTTGTTAAGAAGACCGGCATGCCCATCACGATGACGGTTATGGGATTGGGGGTTTACCCTAACGATGATCCATTGTCTATGGATATGTTGGGAATGCACGGCAGCGCATATGCAAACTATGCTGTGCGAGATTGCGATTTGCTATTGGCTTTTGGCGTTCGATTTGACGATCGGGTCACGGGTCATTTGGCCTCCTTTGCCAAGAACGCCAAAATTGTTCACGTCGACGTCGATCCCTCCGAGCTCAACAAGAACAAAGTGGCTCACATTTCGGTTCGCGGCAACATTAAAGAGGTTTTGTCCGAGTTGAATAAGGTGGTCGAAGCTCCCGAGGATATTTCCGCGTGGGTCAAGCATTGTGCCGACTTGAAGGCGAAGCATCCCTTTGCTTACGACCAGAACTTTGACGGAATAGTTCAGCAGCACGCGATTCGAACGTTATCCAATTTAACCAAAGATAGAGAGACCTATGTCACAGTAGGTGTAGGACAGCACCAAATGTGGGCGGCTCAGTTCTTCCAGTTTCGCAATCCTCGAACATGGATGAGCAGCAGCGGACTAGGGACGATGGGCTTTGGTCTCCCATGTGCGATGGGTGTACAAGCGGCACATCCAGGTGCGTTGGTTGTTGACATTGATGGTGACGGTTCGTTCCAAATGAACATACAAGAGCTGGCGACACTGCATTGTGAGAAGTTGCCTGTGAAAGTTCTACTCCTCAACAATCAACACTTGGGCATGGTGGTTCAATGGGAGGATCGATTCCATGGTTCCAATCGTGCACATACCTATTTAGGGCCAATCGATCACGAAGAGGCCAGTGGTCCGGGTTCGACGGTTTGTCATTCTTATGCACAAGAGCGATATCCTGACTTTGTGAGGATTGCCAAGGGATATGGTCTAGGTGCGGCCACCGTTCGCAAGAAGTCCGATCTCGAAGCGGCACTCAAGGAAATGATTGAGTATCCGGGAGCGTTCGTTTTGGATGTTGAGGTACCGTATCAAGAGCACGTGCTTCCGATGATTCCATCTGGGAAAACGGTTGATGATATGATTCTTAGCTAGTAGCTCAACTCGGAGATAACCTTGATTGGAGAATCCTAGAAATCCCAACCCTCAGCGTGAGCGAGGGATTTACGATTTAAGATTTAAGATTGCCGATTTTAGATTGGATTTCCGTCGCGCCGATCTCACCAAGAGATCGGATTACGCTCTGTCTTTGTATTACCAATCTTCAATCATCAGTCGCCAATCTAAAATCTTATGCGTCGGGTTGTGATAAGCATCATCCCCAAGTTGTAGCACTATTCCTAACAGACAGAGAGACGCTAGCGAAATTCCCATGGAACAAATGACAACGCGGCGCGGAGAGCATCTCATAAGGTTGATTGGCAATACGCCGTTGATTCCGTTGTACTTTCCTGACGTAAATCGGCGAATTTGGTGCAAGTGTGAGTTCTTGAACCCAAGTGGCAGTATCAAAGATCGATTAGCTCGCACCATTATCTTGGATGCGGAGCAGAATGGATTGCTGAATGAGCAATCCATCATCTTGGAGTGTACGAGCGGCAATACTGGCATTTCCTTTGCGATGCTCGGCGCAGCTCGTGGTTATAAAGTTGCTATTGTCATGTCGGAGCGGGCCAGTCAGGAACGCCGCATGATTATCAAGGGGTTTGGGGCCGAATTGATTTTGTTTAATCAAGCGGGTTACCAGCACGGAATTGAGCGGACGCGAGAGATGGCGGACGCCGATTCGCGATACTTTCTTCCACGTCAATTTGAAAATCCACTCAACGCATTGGATCACGAGCATGAAACGGGGCTCGAGTTTTTGAGGGATTGTCCCAACGAGATTGACGCATTCGTATCTGGTTACGGGACCGGTGGAACGCTAGCAGGTTGCAGTCGAGCGTTGAGGCAGGCGAATGCCAAGACTCAGATATTCGCCATGGAGCCAGCCGAGGCCGCCATGCTATCTGGAGAAGAAGCGTGTTGCCATTGGATTGAGGGTATCGCGGGAGGGTTTGTGCCACCGCTGATACGTGGGATTGAGCTGGATGGGAAGATCAAAGTCCCGAGTCAAAAAGCGATGGTAATGACCAAGCGGCTTAATGGTGAGTTTGGATTATTGGTTGGTACTTCATCTGGGGCGAATGTTACCGCGGCTCTAGAGGTCGCATGCAATTTAGGCCCCGATTCGAATGTCGTGACGATACTGTGTGACCGAGCCGAGCGATACTTTAGCACTCGATTGTTTCAGTAAACCAGAGGCTGAAAGCAGTTGACCACGAATAACACGAATGGGAAGACCGCATGAAATGCGGTTCAGGAAGGGTACTAGTTGTGATGATTGATTGGTGGTTTCGTGACCACCAATTCGACAGCAACGTTTCAGGTGGTTTTTATTCGTGTACTTCGTTCTATTCGTGGTCCGCTTCTTCGATCTTAGCCAGAGCCTGAAAGCAGTTGACCACGAATAACACAAATAACACGAATGGGAAGACCGCATGAAATGCGGTTCAGGAAGGGTGCTAGTTGTGATGATTGATTGGTGGTTTCGTGACCACCAATTCGACAGCAACGTTTCAGGTGGCTTTTATTCGTGTACTTCGTGCCATTCGTGGTCAATCTCTTCTTTTTTCCAATTTGGGAAATGCCAATCTGTTCACTGGAAAGCGGGAGATCATAATAGGGCAATACCTGTCTGCGGCTTTATTAGCCTGCGTGCCTATTATTTTCAGTCCGAAACAGTGATCATGCATCGAGTTCATTTGACCAAACTTGTCTTAGGCTGCATTTCGTGGTTACTTTTCCTTTCGCCTTTGCGAGCAGAAGACCTTACATACTTCTTTCCAGACCAAGTCGAATACGATTCCAAGTTTCAGTCGCCTCAAGAGTTTTTCGGATTCGAAATCGGAGAGCGACATTTACAACATTTTGAGTTGGTCGCTTATTTGAAGCATCTATCTAACTCTCCACGCGTCAAGTGGGTGGACTACGGCAAGACCCACGGCAATCGGCCTCTGTGTGTGCTTCAGATCTCGTCAGCCAAGAACATCAAAGAAATCGATTCGATCCGAGAGTCACACTTGAGTTTTGTGGATCCGAACACCGATGCAGATCCGAAATCTGTTCCAGCAGTGATCTGGATGGGATACGGTGTTCACGGGAATGAACCGAGTGCATCGAACGCGGCCGCGTTGCTCGCTTATCACTTGATTGCAGGTAAGAGTAAGCAGCATGGTAGGATACTATCGTCATGTGTCATCTTGCTCGATCCATGCTTAAATCCCGATGGTTTTGATCGATTTGCCAATTGGGCTAATGCACACCGAGGAAAGATTGCGAATTCCGATCCGCAGCACCGGGAGCATAACGAACAGAATCCAACCGGTCGAACCAATTATTATTGGTTCGACTTGAATCGCGATTGGATGCCATTGCAGCATCCTGAGAGTCAAGGTCGAGCAAAGTTATTCAACGACTGGCATCCCAATGTGGTGTTAGATTACCACGAGATGGGGGCCAACTCCTCTTACTTTTTCCAGCCCGGTGTGCCCAGTCGTTCCAATCCATGGACTCCAGAGGGCAATCTCAAACTGACACGAGTATTCGCCGATTACCATGCCAAGGCGTTGGATAAAATCGGTTCACTCTATTTCACCGAAGAAAAATTCGATGATTTTTATATTGGCAAAGGGTCCAGTTACCCCGATGTTCGAGGGTCGATAGGCATTCTCTTTGAACAAGCCAGTGCACGTGGGCAGATGCAAGAGACGACCAATGGATTACTCGAGTTTCGAAGTGCGATTCGCAATCAGATTACCACATCGTTATCGAGTCTCGAGGCCACGGTCGCCAAGAGAGGCAAGTTGAATGAGTATTTAAGGGAATTTTATCGAGAGTCTGTTCGATTGGCGCAGGAAGATCCAACAAAAGCCTTTGTGTTTCATGCGGGAAGCGACCATCAAAGAGCTCAAGAGTTCATTGGACTGTTACGCCAACATAGTATTCAGGTTTATAAACTGAGCGAGTCGTTAGCAGTGGGGGAGCAAGTCTTTCCTGCTGATCGTTCTTTTGTTGTGCCGGTTGATCAGAGAGAATATCGATTGTTGATGGCGATGGTGGAGTCGCGGACCGAGTTTCAGAATACGACGTTTTACGATATCTCCGCATGGTCATTACCGTTAGCTTTTGGATTGAAGTGGGCAAAAGTGACTGAATCAGAGTTAGCGGGGGGGCAGCAAAAGCCTTGGGGGGATGAGCCGATAGGAGACGAAGCACTGCATGCCGAAGACTTGCCGGTTTGGAGTGATCGTGATTACGGCTATTTGGTTGAGTGGAATACATCGCATGCTCCGAGAACACTGCATCGTTTGCATTCGAAAAAGATTGTAGTCAAGGTGGCGACGGAGGGTTTTGAGACACTTAGCGCCCAGTCTGAGTCATCGGCTAATCCAATACCGTATCAGGCCGGCACCCTTTTGATTCCTATTGGATTGCAAAAAGACAAGGCTGAGCTCATACGCATGGTGTTGGAAGAGGCAGTAAGAGAGGATGGCGTTCGCGTTACAGCGGTAGCCACAGGTTTGACGACGGTGGGAATAGATTTGGGGAGTGACGGATTCAAGCGACTTAATGCGCCGAAAGTGCTACTGGTGGTTGGGTCAGGAACAAGCGACTATGAGGCAGGCGAGATTTGGCATCATTTTGATGAGCGACTTCAGATGCCCATAACCATGGTTGATGCTTTTCAGTTGGGTTCGACAAAGCTGTCTTCGTATACGCACATTATCACGGTGAGTGGGTCGTATTCGAATGTTCCCGCATCGGCAACCGAACCCTTACAAAACTGGCTGAAGGGTGGTGGGACATGGATTGCGACGGGGACATCTGTCGAGTGGCTTAATCAGCGCAAGATTGCAACCTTGTCGGTACGCAAGCGGGAGGAAGTACCACCAGTTCGATTACCATACGGGCAGGCCGCTGACGATTCGGTCGAGCATGCTTTGGATGGAGCGATATTTAACACAATGGTAGACCGAACGCATCCCATGGCGTTTGGAATCGAGAGAGACGAGTTACCGGTCTTCAGAGGCCATACGGTATTTTTGGAACCATCCAAGAATCCGTATTCCACACCATTGATATACAAGTACATCAATCCCTTGTTAAGTGGATATGCATCGTCCTCCAATATCAGTTTGATCGCCGGGAGTGCCGCGGTGTTGGTGCAAAATGAGGGATCAGGAAGAGTCATTGTTATCGCGGATGATCCGGTGTTTCGAGGATATTGGCGTGGCACTCAGCGATTGCTGGAGAACGGAGTGTTTTTTGGAGACTGGATCAGCGAGCCGAAATTGGGAGAGTAGGTTCAAAATTCAAGCGTCAGCGAGTTAATCAATGAGGCAAGCGAGCAGACTCTGACCTTTAAAAATGCTTGAATTTTCATTCAGAAAGAGTGGCAAAGGCCATGTTTTGGGAGGCCGCCGAGATGTCGCTTTGGTTGACGTTTCGTAGTGGTCCAGTTATAACCAAAGGTTGCCTTGAGCTGATGTTACCCGAGCGTTTATGGTTTGCATTTAGGGCAATTGCTCCCTCCCGCCTTTCATCCTGGAGTTCATTTGACATGCGTCGGACGTTTGTTGCCGGTTTTGTTTGTGCCGTCTTTGCCTCCAACTCAACTCTGCTTAGGGCAGACTGGACTCATTGGAGAGGACCAGGGGCGAAAGGAGTTGCATCGGATACTGGTTTGCCCGATACATTCAAAATTTCCGAGCCAGGCCAGGATAACTTGATTTGGAAGGCGCCGCACGGGTGCCGTTCTACGCCCATCGTGCATGATGGGCGAGTATTCTTTAACAGTCACACGGGAGTTGAGCGAGTTGACGAACAAGAGAGCATTGTTTGTTTAGATTTGCAGACCGGTAAGACATTATGGCAATACAAATTCAATGTCTTCATGACGGACATTGTTAGCAACCGAGTGGGTTGGACGAACATAACGGTTGATCCAGCGACTGGTAATATCTACTGCCATGGTACACAGGGGTATTTGCTGTGTCTGGATCGCGATGGCAACATGTTATGGAATCGTTCCTTGACCGAGGAGTTCGGTCGCGTGTCCGGATACGGCGGACGCTTAAGCAGTCCAATTATCGATGGCGATATGGTAATACTAGGGATCAACTGTGCTGTTTGGGGCAAGTATGGTCGTGGAGGTTGTCGCTTTGCTGCGTTTAATAAAAAGACGGGCGAACAATATTGGTGGGGTTCGACTGGTTATCGCGTTTTGGACAGTTTCCAATCCGTACCTCTCGTAGCAGAAATCAACAATCAGCGACTGTTGATTGGTGGGGGTGGAGATGGCGGTCTTCACGCATTTAAAGTCGGGACGGGTGAAAAGGTTTGGAGCTACATGTTCTGCTTGGGTTCCGTCAATACATCACCTGTTATCGATGGCAATTTGGTTTACATCGCTCACGGAGACGTTAGTCCCGAGGGGGGCAATATTCAGGGGCGAGTCTCCTGTGTTGATGCGAGTGAAGTTGTCGACGGCAAGCCAAAGTTGGTTTGGCAAAAGGATGGTTTAAAGATCAAGTTTGCGAGTCCGATTTTGGACAAGGGCCGATTGATTTTGAACGATGAAGATGGTCGTCTGTACTGCTTGGATGCAAAGACGGGGGATGAGATTTGGAAGTTCAAGTATGGAGGGGGAGGCAACATTCGTTGTTCGCCTGTTTTGGCCGACGGTAAGATCTATGTGGGAGACTCTCGAGGACGTTTTTACATCATCAAGGATGACGTAAAGAAACCGAAGACGATTGCTAGTGTCAATTTCGTGAGTCGAGATGTGAAGACTGGTGATCCAGTTTACGCGGAATTGGATGGTTCCGTGTCCGTCTCCAACGGTTGTGTCTTTGTGGGAACGGGGACCGAACTCTATTGCATTGGTACTGCGGCACCCCAAAAGACTGCGGTACAGAGCGTAGAGGAAAAGGCAACTTCTGCGAAGCCAGGTGAACCAGCATCGTTGCTCGTTTATCCGAGCGAGTTAACGTTGGCACCGGGTGAGACCGCCAAGCTGACGGCGAGACTCTTTGATAAGAACGGAAACTTCCTGAGGGAAACGCCTGCGGAGTGGGAATTAGGAGCCATGGAGGGGTATGAACCCGTTCCAGGTTTACCGCCTGCACCCAAGATTAATCCGCCAGCGCTCAAGGGGACCCTGGCCAAAGATGGGACTTTAACGGTCGCCAGTGACGTCCAAGGGCAGTTTGGCCTAGCTGTTGCCAAGGCAGCGGGTTTGACTGGTGCAGCACGAATTCGTCAGACGCCCAAGCTTCCGTACAATCAAGACTTTGAGAAGGTGCCGGACAATGCAATCCCCGGCGGATGGTCGAACAGTCAAGCCAAATTTGCGGTACGCACTGTCGACAATCAAAAGGTATTGGTAAAGACCGCAACCAATCCGAGTCCGTTGGTCGCTAGAGCGAGTGCGTTTATTGGGCCACCGAGTTGGACAGATTACACGGTTCAGGCAGACATGATGTCGGGCAAAGTACGTGGATTGCAAGCGGATATGGGAGTGGTCGCGAACCGATACTTCTTCTTCCTAAGTGGAGAGACCAAGCAGTTGCGATTAGTGAGCTGGGAGAGTTTGCCTCGTATCGATCGAAGCGTACCGATGGATTGGGATGCAAATACCTGGTTTACTTTGAAGTTGACCGTCGAGCAGAGCAACGGCAAGGCGATCGTGAAGGGTAAGCTCTGGAAGCGCGGGGAACCTGAACCAAAGGATTGGACTTTAGAAGTGGAAGACCCCAAACCGAATACCGAGGGAGCCGCAGCGGTTTATGCTAATGTTCCTGCCGGTAGTATCGAAAGCGCAACCGTTCCAGGTTCAGAGGTTTTCTTTGATAACCTCAAAGTGGTTCCCAATAGCGGCAAGTAAGTGAATCGGGGCCGCGAACTCTTCGCGTGACAATAATCATTGGCCGAGACTGTTTGAATCAGTTCTCGGCCTTAGCCGATTCGTTCGGAAGAGCGAATCCTATTCAGAACACACAGTCAAAACGGAAACATCAAGGTTATTGAGATGAATCATCAAGTAGACACCAAGAATGCGAGTGTATCAAAAATAAAGGCGGATCGGCAACGACTGACGCAGCGATTGTTGCGAGCGGCCCTAGTTTGTAGCCTTAGTGCCTTCACCGGAGCCGGTGCAGGTGCAGAGGATTGGCCGATGTTCGGAGGGAATGCGTCTAGGAACTTTGCCAATACGCAGGAAAAGGATATACCCGGAGTTTTTGATATTAGCTCGGGCGAAAACATCCTGTGGTCTGCGGAACTAGGTTCCAAGGGGTATGGTGGTCCGGTGGTCGGAGCGGGCAAAGTCTTTGTCGGCACCAACAATCAAAACCCCATGGATCCTTCGATTCAGGGAGACAAGGGAGTTTTGATGTGCTTTGACGAGAAGTCGGGAGACTTTCTATGGCAGCTCGTTTTTGACAAACTCGGTGCGGGACGTGTCCAAGACTGGCCAGAAGAAGGGATCTGTTCCAGCCCCATCGTTGAGGGAGACAAAATCTATTTCGTGAGCAATCGATGTACGGTCGTTTGTGCGTCGGTAGATGCGGATCCTGATAAGCCGGGTAAGGGGAGAATACTTTGGGAGTATGACATGATCGGTGTCAACTCTGTCTTTCCACACAACCTAGCTGTTTGCTCGCCGATGATTGTTGGGGACCAGCTTTACATCGTTACCGCAAACGGTGTTGACGAAGGGCACATTAACATTCCAGCACCTGAGGCACCCAGCTTTCTTTGCTTGAACAAGAAAGACGGAGCCTTTCAATGGAAGAGCAACTTGCCTACTCAATCGTTGGTTGACGCTCGCAAAAAGGGTGAGGATGTTGACATCCGAGCGTTGGTTGACAAGGGGCGTCTGGCAATGCATGGACAGTGGTCGAACCCGACCTTTGCAGAAGCAAATGGCAAGCCGATGGTAATATTTCCTGGAGGAGACGGATGGATCTACGCATTCAACCCGAAGAGCAAAGGGGAGGGAGAGTTGCTTTGGAAATTCGACTGCAATCCCAAAGACTCTTTTTACGTTTTAGGGCCACGAGCGACGCGCAACGACTTTATCGGAACACCAGTTGTATACGACAATAAGTTATACATTGGAGTTGGCCAAGATCCGGAGCATAAAGAAGGGGTTGGGCACCTTTGGTGTATCGATTTGACCAAGACTCCAAAGAATGCAGATAAAGACCTATCGCCCGCGATAAAGCTCGAGGATGGCAAACCTCCTCAGACGATCTTTGATCCCAAAGCTCCTGAGAACAAAGATTCAGCTTTAGTTTGGCATTTTGGTGGAATGGCGGAGTGGGGTGCAGATCGCATCTATCACTTTGGGCGCTCGATGTCGACATGTGCGATACATGAGGATTTGCTTTACACCACCGATTTGAATGGGTTCGTTTACTGTATTGATGCTCAAACGGGAGAGAAGTATTGGGATGTCGAGACCAACGCTTCGATTTGGGGGTCACCTTACTACGTAGACAACAAGGTGTTTGTTGGCACCGATGATGGCATCTTGTATGTGTTCCCTCATGGCAAAGAGGCGCCTGAGGCGGAAGAGATTGAGATGGACGGCAAAGTGCGAGCGACACCGGTTTCCGCAAACGGGAAGCTTTTTGTGCTGACAGAAAGCAAGACGAAGTTGTTTGCAATCGGAACGAAGTAGAACGCGAAACGTCATTCGTAGCCGATCTCTCCTAGAGATTGGATGGATCGCTGGCGTGGCGTCCCAAGTCTTGGCGACTTCGGCTACTCGGGGCTTTTTCCGAATCATAACAAAAAAAGAGGGTGTGCATTTTGCACACCCTCTTTTGTTTTCACGAGCGAGGTTCAAGGCAAAGGTTTGGATTAAACCATGTCCTTGAGTTTCTTTAGCGGACGCACCTTGACGGTGGTCGAAGCAGGCTTTGGATCAGCCCAAATCATTTCGCCAGTCTGTGGATTGCGAACTTGGCGCTTTGGCAACGCTTTCTTCTGATGGCGAACGACTTTGCAAAGGTCTGGAATGACGAAGGTCCCAACACCCTTCTTGCCTACTGCGCTTCCAATCTCTTCCTTGAGTGCATCAAAAACTTCGGCAATTTGCTTCTTCGAAAGACCGGTCTTCTCAGCCAAATTGGTAAACAACTGAACTTTGGTGAGTGGCTTTTCTACTTTGGCAGCGGCTTTGGCCATGTGTTAAATCCCTTTCAAACGATCACGGAGTATTTCCATGTCCGACTACGAACATGCGAGTTGGCTGAATTAAAGGATGCGGGGAGCAAAATGCAACCGGGGAACCCTAAAAAACCAACAAAAACACTGTATTTTTCGGCACAAAGTTCAAAAAACATTGGGAAAACGAGCTGTTTCGCCTTCAAATCGGGTATTTCTTTGCATTTTCTTCCATTTTCGAAGCCAGTGATTCCGCCAGATCTATTTTGAGAACAGAACTGAGTCGGAGTAAGTAAGCCAACACATCCGCCATCTCGGCCGCAGCAGCTTGCCGATCGAGGGTTTGTTCCCCCTGTCTCCATATTCCGCCATCCGTCCACTGGAAGTGCTCTAGTAGCTCGGCGGCTTCGATAGCGATGGAAACGGCTAGATTTTTAGGTGTGTGGTACTTTTCCCAGTTCCGGGCGGCGGAAAATCGATCGATCCACTCCATCATTTCGGCAACGGTTGTCGTCGAATTGGAGGGCTTTTCATCGATGGGTTCGTTAGACTTCATTTCGTGCTCCTTGACAAATTACCACAATGACCCGGATCTCTAAATCCTAAAGGATCTGGTTTGATATGCGACCAGTAATTGCTGTGTTCGATACCGCTGAGGCTGTTACGAATTCGAAAAATCGAACATACTACAACACAGCGTCCGTGAGGGCTCATCGCGATTGTGCAAACATGTGTAAGAGCTCGGCGATGGATATCCGAAAATAACATTTAGTTCAAATAAGGGGCAGCATTATGGCAGTTTTAGTTACGAAACCAGCACCTGATTTCAAGGCCACTGGGGTACTACGAGACGGTTCCTTTGGAGATGTCACGTTGAGTTCATTCAAGGGCAAAAAGTACGTCCTTTTGTTCTTCTATCCACTCGACTTTACCTTTGTCTGTCCAACAGAAATCATTGCGTTTTCTGATCGGGTCAAGGAGTTCGAACAGCTGAACGTTGAGGTTCTTGGGGTTTCCGTCGACAGCCACTTCTCACACTTGGCGTGGAGAAACACTCCTCGAACTCAAGGTGGCCTAGGGCAAATCGACTATACGTTGGTTGCTGATCTCAACAAACAAATCGCTCGTGATTACGACGTGCTCGTCGGTGACGCCGTCGCTTTGCGTGGATTGTTTTTGATCGACAAGGATGGGGTCGTTCGTCACCAAGTCGTTAACGATCTGCCATTGGGACGCAGCGTGGACGAAGCGCTTCGAATGGTTCAGGCTCTTCAATACTTCGAGAAGAATGGCGAAGTTTGCCCTGCGAACTGGCAAGAGGGTAAGAAGACCATTAAGCCAACTGTCAACGACAGCAAGGAGTTCTTCGAATCTGAGTATTCCGCGAAAGCTTAATGGCGGATAAGTTGCCTTAAGGGTGGGTTGCCATTTGCCCGCGAAGGAGTTCCTCGCGGGTTTTTTTATGGCTGTTAACTAGTTGTTTCAAATTCGGTCATCACCCAGGCCTTCATGGTCGATTTACCACCCGGAGTCGGACTCTGGCTTGATGTCCGCCGTCGGGATGTTAGAGGAAATGCAATGTCAGAAATCGGTTCTAGGAATTGTGATTCGTTAACTCACGTGGACGAACATGGTGCAGCCAGAATGGTCGACGTCGGAGCAAAGCCAGAGAGCCGTCGAACAGCGGTCGCGCGAGGGAGCATTCTAATGAGTCCGAGTGCGGCTAAAGCTGTCCGAAACAACGAGATCGCCAAGGGTGACTGCGTTCAAATTGCACGAATTGCAGCCATACAGGCAACAAAATTGACGAGCCAGCTTATACCGCTGTGCCATGCCATTGTGATTGATGGAGTAACCGCCGAATGCTCCTGGAAAACCGATTGCGAAATGGAATGGTTGGTCACTGTTTCTACGACTGGGAAAACAGGCGTCGAGATGGAGGCGTTGACCGGTGCGAGTGTGGCTCTGCTCACCGTTTATGACATGTGCAAATCGATCGACAAATCGATGACGATATCGCAAGTCTTTCTCGAGAGTAAATCGGGTGGGGCGAAAGGCGATTACCGACGATCCAATCACTTAGAAAGCAACGTATCATGACACCAACAGCTGCCGCGTTAGATTCGATGAAAGTCTCTAGGGACCAGTCGATACACGGCTCTGTGATTGGAAATAGCGGAGCGATTGATTATCGCAAGGTGCTTGCCGAAGCGGTGGGAATGATTCGGTCCGAATTAATCGCTGTCGAGCGATTGCTCCAAAGTGGGTTGCGAGTTGAGTCCACTCCGGTGCAAACCATGCTCGAGCATGTGCGTGAGTTGGGGGGGAAACGCTTAAGACCTTGTTTGACTCTTCTCTCGGCGAGAGCGGCGGGTGGGATCACCGAGGAAACCATTCGTTTGGCAGCGTCGGTCGAGTTAGTTCATACAGCGACATTGGTGCACGATGACGTGATCGATGATTCCGACTTTAGGAGACACCGTCCGACGTTGCATACGATGCATGGCGTCTCGCGAAGTATTCTGCTCGGTGATTGGCTTTTTACGCATGCTTATGATTTGGCCAATCAAGGTGAGTCGACCGTGCCTGGACGTTGGATTGCATCGGCAGCCAAAAAGGTATGTGAGGGTGAGATCGAGCAAGGCGCTTTGGGTGGAAGATTTGACATTACGATTAGTCAGCAGCTTGGGGTGTTAGCCCGCAAGACAGGTTCACTTTGCAGAGTAGCGTGCGCCTTGGGGGCTTGGTCTGCAGGTGCAACAGCGGCTACGTGTGAGCACTTTGGAGCATTTGGAGAGCATCTTGGGGTCGCCTTTCAAGTGTTTGATGACTGGCTAGATGTTTGGGGGTCCCAACAATCTGCAGGCAAAACGCTTGGTACGGATTTGGATGGGTTCAAGCCGACGATTCCGACGCTTCGCGCGTTGGAGGTAGGGTTTGCAGGGGAAGAAAGAATGGAGTTACTGGAAGCTCTAGAGCGTCGAGATCCACAAGCCTTGGTGCGACTCAGAAATGTTTTGATGAACTCTGACGCAGGCGACTACACGCTCAATTATGCGCACGCGATGGTAGAGAAGGCTCAGGATTGCTTGGCACCCTATGTTTGCCAGCCCGGCTACTGCCGACAATCAATCGAGGGGCTTTTAAGATTAGCAGAGGCTGCTGCGAATCGAGCCGCTTAGGAGGGATTAAAGCTAGAGGTCTCCGAACGGTAAATCCTTTTGGTTTCGTTCGGCTAATCCCTCTTTGAAGTGTTTCCTGCATACGGAAACGTACTTTTCGTTTCCTCCAATTTGGATTTGCTCTCCTTCGCGAACAGGTCGACCGCTCGCATCAAGGCGTAGAACCATGGTTGCTTTTCTACCGCAGTGGCAAATCGTTTTGACTTCGTTCAAGTTATCCGACCAAGCCATAAGGAACTGGCTTCCTTCGAAAAGGTTTCCTTGAAAATCGGTTCGCAAACCGTAAGCGAGGACAGGGATGTCCAGGTCATCACATACGTCCGACAATTGACGCACTTGTGCTTTGGAGAGGAACTGTGCTTCGTCTACTAGCACACAATCGACTTTGGTTATTTCGTTTTCCTTTTGAATAGTCCGAAATAGGTTCGCGTTGGCCGAGAAAGGGATTGCGTTGGCTTGCAAGCCGATTCTTGAGCTGACTCGCCCGACCCCAAATCGATCATCAACTTCGGGGGCAAAGACGAGCGTTCGCATACCGCGTTCTTGGTAGTTGTAGCTCGATTGAAGCAGGATAGTTGATTTTCCTGCGTTCATAGTTGAATAGTAGAAGTACATTTTGGCCACGAGGCATCACTCCAACAACGTAAGAATTACTCCAAGCCTTAAACAAATGAGTGCGCCGATATTTCGTCCCATTCTTTGGGCAGAGACGTAAGTACTCGATTGCCCGTTTTGGTCACCAGAACATCATCTTCGATTCGAACGCCCAGAGCCCCGGGGAGATAGATGCCGGGCTCGACCGTCACGATCATGTCTGTTTCGAGCGGTCGATTTTGATTTTGAGCGAGTCGTACAGTTTCGTGAATTTGGAGTCCGAATCCGTGGCCTAGAGAATGGGTAAATTTCTTCCCGAAGCCGGCTTGTTCGATAATTCTTCGTGCAATGGAATCAACCTCGCTCATAAGGACACCGGGCCGAATAGCGTTAATGGCAGCACGCTGGGCATCCAAAACAACTTGATACACTTTTCGAAGTTTGGCAGAGGGGTTACCTGTAATTACGACACGAGTAATATCGCTGAGGTACATCTCTTCCTTTGCGCCCCAGTCGATAAGAACAAAGTAGTCTTCGTTGAGTTTTTTTGCTGAGGGGCGACCGTGAGGCAATGCAGCGCGGGGGCCGACACCTACGATTGGCTTAAAGGCTGTTCCGGCACCACCAATATGTCGAATATTGGTTTCGATCGCATCGGCAACATTCTTTTCTGTTGATTCAGGAGTCATCATCGCGACCGTCGCCAAGAACGAACGTTGAGCCATGTCGATTGCACGCTCGATCGCTTGGATTTCGGTGGCATCTTTTCTTTCACGTAGTCTTTCGACGATACCCGCGCAAGGCACAAACGTAGTGGACGTCGCCAATTCGGTTAGCTTTGTCCATTGGGCGAAGGATGTAGAAGTTGGTTCTACGTGTAAAGTGGTTTTGATGTTTTTGTTCGCATATCTTCCAAACGCTTCCACAAGAGATTCGGTTGGGCCGCGTAATTCCATGGGCAGATCAGGGCACTCTTCGCGGATTTGTTCATCGTATCGAGCGTCACTCCAGATCGTGAGTGTGTCCTCGCTAACGAACAGGTAGCTGTCCTCACCTTTAAAACCGGTCAGATAGGCGACGTTGTGGGGGCAGGTGATCAGGAAATGGGAGATCTTTTGTTCTTTTAACGCACGGAAGAGCTTTTGTTGTCTCTGAATGATCATCGGATTTGCACAGTCTCAAGGTGTCGGATTAAAGCGAGGATTATAAGGCTGTTCTACTGAATCGTCAGCGTCACTGAAATGCCTCTTCAGAAAGAATCGACGGGAATGACGTAGACGGCGGCGATTAGAGGCCACAGGTCGGAATCGAGGGAGCAAACCGTAGTTGGAAGATCAATAAGATAAGGGCATGGGCGGAATGCGTCCGGCTTTCTACTTGTACGGTTCGAGAATCCATGCCATGATGATTTTTCATAAATTTGGAAGCATCAAAGGAATCTGCAGAATGATCAAGCACCAGATACACAGTATGGTTCGAAACGCCGTGGCTGTGGGCACATTGATGATAAGCGGGCAGGTAAGTTTTGCGACAGAGCCAAGCGGCGTATCTCCGCAGGGGGATTCTGCTGCGAGCAAGCCAGGTGCAATCGTCGTTTCCGAACACGCGATGGCGATCCATCGACGAGGTTATGTGTTCGACGGGCACAACGATTTGCCGTGGCAGGTTCGCAAGTACTCCAAGCGATTTGATCAAATTGATTTACGAAAAGATCAGCCTGAGCTTCATACCGATATCAAACGATTGGCTGAAGGCAATGTAGGTGCGCAGTTTTGGTCGGTCTATGTGCCATCGGAAACAATGAGGGCGGGCAACGCGTTTCAGACAACGGTTGAGCAGATCGAGTTGGTACATGACATGGTCGCTCGTTATCCCGACGTCTTTCATTTGGCTTTAAATGCCGCTGATATAGAAGAAGCTAGGCAGCAAGGAAAGATCGCTTCGCTAATTGGGATGGAAGGAGGTCATAGTATTGAAGAGTCCATACCCAAGCTTCGCAAACTATTTGACATGGGGGCTCGTTACATGACCTTAACCCACTCCGATACATTGTCGTGGGCCGATTCGGCGACCGACACACCCAAGAGCGATGGCCTGAGTCCTTTTGGGGAGGAAGTAGTGAGGGAGATGAATCGGCTTGGGATGCTGGTTGATATATCGCATGTGTCGCCTGCCACGATGCATGACGCGATAACCGTTTCTGAGGCTCCGGTTATCTTTTCTCACTCATCTGCACGTGGCATTGCAGACCATCCGAGAAACGTACCTGATGACGTTCTAAAGCGACTGCCTGAAAACGGTGGCGTAGTAATGGTCAATTTCTTTTCCGGATTCGTGGTTCCGGAGAGTGCTCAAATCATGCTAAAAATGTTTGAAGTAAGACGTGAGTTGCAAAACAAATATCCTAATTCGAAGGAGGATGTTGATCGCGAGTACAAGGCGTGGCAGCTCAAGAATCCTTATCCTGCAGGTGATGCAGCGATCGTGGTGGACCATATTGAACACATTATCAAAACGGCTGGCATCGATCACGTCGGATTAGGTTCTGATTATGATGGAATCGGCAAGGCTCCGATCGGCATGGAAGACGTTTCTGCTTATCCGGTAATCACCGAGTTGCTAATGCGTCGAGGCTACACCGAAGAGGAGATTCACAAAGTGCTCTACAAGAATGTGCTTCGGGTCGTGCAAGTTGTTTGCAAAAAGGACTAAACGTTCGGAAGAATTTAGAAAGGATTCGAATTTCGTTTGAATATAGGGCTGCGATCTGGAGCTTGTTGGTTAGTTCACGAAGAATTGTGTACTTGAATGGATTCTCCTAGTACATGGTGATTGCCGCTGTTGTTAGAATGGGAGTTAAGTTCCAAATGACAAAGTTCTTTTTTGGGACTTTGGTCGCTCGCTCATCTCCGAAACCTCCCTCCCACGACAATCCTGCCATGATGTCCCACCTCAACTCGTTGGTCTCGAACGTGCCATTGCTGCGGGCAAAATTTCATTTGGATAAGTTTTTGCGAGCGATCACGGTTTGGGGCCTTTTACTGTTGGTTAACCACTTGGTGGCGGTCCCTGCTCGCGCCGCAGATTCCGTTGATTATGAATCACAAATCCAACCGATCCTGACGCGTTACTGTGTAGGTTGTCACGGTGAAAGTGGTGGTGAGTCGGATGTTAGTTTAGCGAGCTTGAAGAGCATCAGCGCAGGGTATCCCAAGGGGCCGTTAATCGCGGCAGGCGATCCTGACAACTCAAAGATTTTGCAACTTATGTTAGGGCAGGAGCCCAAGATGCCACCCGAGGACGAACTCGAGCCAACGGCAGACGAAATTGAATTGGTTCGAAAATGGATAGCTGAAGGGGCTCGAGGCGAGTCCAAAAAACGGCCTCTCATGGAGCGAAATGTTGCGCCGAAGTCTGTTTTGAATAGCGGTGGGGGGACGCCTTTATTCGCCATCGCAGCCGTCGATAAGCAGAATCAGATACTCGGCCTGCAAGGAGGTGTGGCGATCAAAGAGGAGGGGAAAACCTGGGATGAGAAATCTGTTGTGCCGACAGCGGGTAAGGTGACTCAGATTCGTCCCAATCGTGATCACACTATCTACGTTGTGTCGGCTGGAATCCCCGGTGTCGGCGGTCAGGTATTGTTGCTTAGCCGAAGAGAGGGTGCACTTAGGGTCGAAAAGGAAATGGAAGCCCATGCTGACGTTGTCAATTCGGCTGTGTTGAGTCCTGATTCTAAGACCTTGGCTACGGCTGGTCATGATAAGGTAGTCCATTTGTGGGATGTAGAAACGGGAGTGCAGATACGCTCATTCAAGGGGCACAATGGTGCGGTTTATGATGTCGCGTTTGATCCATCTGGATCTGTTCTCGCGAGTGCGAGTGCTGACGAAACCATTAAGATTTGGAACGTGGCAACCGGAGAGAGGCTTGATACGTTCGGGCAATGCGAAGGTGAGCAATATGCGGTTCGATTTAGCCGTGATGGAAAGCGAGTGATCGCAGCAGGAGCGGACAAACGGATACGCAGCTGGTCGATTCAATCCCAATCTTCACCGGCAGTGAGCACTATGACGCATTCGGTTTTCGCGCATGAGGGTTCGGTGTTGGCGATGGAGCTTAGTGAGGATGGGGAACAGATCGTAACCGTGGGTGAAGACAAATTGGTCAAGCTCTGGAAAAGCAAAGAGCTCCAAGCCATGGGGGTACTCGGCAAGCTAGAGGACGTTCCCACTGGTGTAGCATGGCGAGATTCTAGTTCTGTCGCAGTGACAAGCATGGATGGTAAAGCGAGTATATTCTCCATTGATGCAGTCGTTTCTGTCGATCGATCTTCGAACGCGAGTCGTGTGATAACAAAACCTGACTCTGGGCTACCATCCAATCAGCAGTCCGATGCTTCGCAGTCGCAGCAATCTATCGAGGTTCCTGAAGAGAGTGGCATCAAGTCCTTTAAGTCCCCTCAGAGGATTCCTACCAATGCCATCGTCAGTGGTGTTTTGCTAGACCAGGACATTGCAGGAGAGGGGCCCGGAGATTGGTATAGTTTTGAAGCACGCACGGGAGACGAATGGGTGATTACGGTCGAGGCTGCATCTAAGGGATCCAAGTTGGATAGTTTGGTAGATGTGCTCGATCAGTCGGGCCAACCGATTTTGAGGACTCGATTGCAAGCTGTGCGTGAATCATATTTTACCTTTCGAGGCAAAGACTCCACGAATGCTGATGATTTTCGATTGCATCGCTGGGAGGATATGGAGCTAAACGAGTATCTTTATGCATCGGGAGAAGTCGTGAAGCTTTGGATGTATCCACGTGGGCCCGATTCAGGATTTCGAGTTTATCCTGGTCGGGGAAATCGCGTTACCTATTTCGATACAACGGCGGCGACTCATGCATTGAACGAGCCTGCGTGGATTGTTACAGAGTTGCAATCAGATCAGGAGGCAATACCGAACGGACAGCCAGTCTTCCCCATCTATTACTCGAACGATGACGCGGCCCACCGAAAGACTGGAACCGATAGCCAAATTCGTTTTGTTGCACCTGAAGACGGAGCTTATCTGATTCGGTTAAGAGATGCACGCGGTCAAGCAGGAGTCGATTATCAATATAAACTTTCCGTCTTACCACCCCGTCCGCGGTTCACGGTTCGAGCGGAGCAAAAAGAGATTGTCGTCAGGCCGGGGGTTGGCACGGAGTTTTCGATCGTTGCAGATCGTTGGGATGGGCTCGATCAAGAGATCCGATTCGAGATTGATGGAATACCAGAGGGGTTGCAGATCACTAAAGATTTGAGTGTACAGCATGAGCAGATTTTGGCTCGGGGAACGTTGTATATGCCTGAGGGAGAGAATGATCGGATCCCTGGCGAATTCCAACTCCGGTTCACTCCCGTTGCTACGACTGCCAGTGGTCAAGTGATTCGTTCCGAGCCGTTTGAATTAAAGGTAAAGAAGAGTGAGCCCACGAAACTCAAATTGAAGCTTGTTGAATTAGGTCAAGGGTTCCAGGCGGAGAGCATTCCCGAGGTTGTTATCAAGGCGGGTACGACAGCTAGAGTGCAGTTGGCGATCGAGCGTGGCGGCGTTGTCGGGGATTTGGCGTTTGGAAATGAAGAGTCTGGACGCAATCTTCCGCACGGTGTTTATGTTGACAACATTGGTCTTAATGGGCTTTTGATTCCAGCGTCCGAAAATGCCAGGGAGGTCTTTATCACCGCGGCTCCTTGGGTCCCGGAGCAGGTCAGATACTTCCATTTGCGTGCCGAGGGGAACGACAATCCGACAACATCTCCCGTTCGAATTCGAGTGATTCGCTAGGTTATTGATCCGAAATCGGCTTGTGCATTCGTTGAATTGCGGTCATTAATATCCTGTTCTTCGAACCGAAACGTTTTGTCCCAGGTGACGGATCTATCAGCGAGGGCAGAGTGTTTTAATGGAAAGATTGGGTGTTACTGGTCAATGAATCGCAAATACAAAAGTCAGGCAGCGGTAGTTGGGACTGGTTTTATTGGTCCTGTTCACATCGAGGGATTGCAACGAGCTGGAGTTACGGTTCGGGGAGTGTTGGGTTCGAACGTCACTAAGTCAGAAGAGACCGCAAAGCGTTTTGGGATTGAGCGAGCATACGATTCGTTTGAGGAACTGCTATTGGACGATTCTGTTGACGTCGTGCACTTGACGAGTCCTAATCGATATCACTTTCAGCAAGCGGCAGCAAGTCTTAAGGCAGGCAAACATGTCTTGTGCGAAAAGCCGCTTGCCATGAATTCCCTTGAAAGCGGCGATCTCGTGCAGCTAGCCAAGCAGACGGGGCTACATGCAGGTGTGAATTACAACGTTCGATTTTATCCCATATGTATTGAAGCTCGTGAGATTATCGAATCGGGGGAGCTTGGTGAGATATTTCACATCACTGGAGAGTACGTCCAAGATTGGTTGTTGTTGCCGACGGACTTTAATTGGCGAGTGCTGAGTACCGAGGGTGGCCCGCTGCGAGCTGTTGCGGACATCGGAACGCATTGGCTTGATCTGGTTCAGTCGATTGCGGGGCTCAAGGTGGAAGCTGTACTAGCGGATTTGCAGACTGTTCATCCAGTGAGGCAACGGCCTGCTGGTGGGGTAGAGACTTTTTCAGGTATGAAGAAGTCTGCTTCTGATTTACATGATGTATCGATTGATACCGAAGATAGTGGCAACATACTTTTAAGATTTGTTGGTGGAACGCGAGGTGTTCTCCATGTTTCGCAAGTGACCGCTGGCCAAAAGAACTCGATTCGCTTTCAGATAGCAGGCAGCAAGAAGTCATTATCCTGGTCGAGTATTCATCCAGACGAGTTGTGGATAGGAAACCGAGGGTGTGCGAATCAGATTCTATTGAGAGATCCTAGTTTATTGCATGCTAGGGCAGCCATTCATTCGCAGTATCCCGGTGGTCACAACGAGGGGTTCCCTGACACATTTAAACAATTGTTCAGATCGTTTTACAATTCGGTGGAGGGGCTCGCCGATCAGTTTGCTCCATACCCGACATTTGAAGAAGGGCATCGAGAAATAGTCCTTTGCGAAGCGATATTGAACAGCGCAAAACACGAGAGATGGATCAAGGTTGAAAATGGCGTTGCATGACTTAAAGCTAGTCGATTGGTTGATAAATGAAAGTGCGATGGTAAGAACTGCTGCATTGGAGATGTTAAGCAATGGATACAGTACAGATCAGAGAGTCTGCGAAGCGGTTTTTTCCGCATGGGACAAGTACACAGAGCAGGAAGCATTTCCAGAATTCCCATTGATCACGCACTTGGAAATCCCCAAGGACTTCATGGGGGAAACATTGGCTCGCGCCGGGACAATGTCAGCGGGGCGTCCATTGACCGATCGCGCCTGTCGTTGTGCTGGCAAGTTATTAGAAGCCGTCTCGGTTTCGTCACCGTTGCTTTTTAGAGAGCATCTGGATCAAATTTCCGAGCTCAAGCAGAAGTCTAAGATTTTCTTTCGCATTGATCTAGATCGGCTTCGGTTTCGAGCATCTCTTTTAGATTCCGTTAAAGATGATTCGATGGCGGATTGGTTTACATCGGACGCTCCGCCTGCCGTTTCGTTCGGATTTTATCCTTATCTCGAGTCCCTGTATCTAAAGGGAAGTGCAGAGCAATCATTGCAAATCGCATTCGAGCAACTCAGGAGTGGGGATAAGAAACCACATGTGATAGAAACAGCATTGGAGTTGGCTTCTAGATATAGGCTGGTAGGATATGAGAGCGTATTTGCTGACGGCATTGATGATGAAAACTCTTCGGTAGCAGATGGTTGTGCCATAGCGCTCGCGAGATGTCGAAATGACAACGTGCTTAGTTTAATCGCTGACCGATTTCCCGATTACAGTCGGTCGGGTCAGTTGAGAAGTATTGATGTGCTTCGGCGCAGTCGTTTGCCCAAGACATCCGAACTATTGCGATTTTTGAGGGCTCACGCGCAGGGGTCGCAAGTACAGAACGCGTTAAGAATAGCAGAAGTGTTGCAATTCGATTTTTCGGACTTAGAGAATTGGCTGGAAGCGATTCTCGTTGTGGATGATTTATCCTTAAGACGCATTTCCTCATTGTTATGTTTGGTGGGTCCGTTGAGTGAGGTGCTTTCTGATGATGACAAACGACGGACATTGCACCTAGTAAGAACGCGGTTACAGGATCAGGCAGTCTGATGGAATTTGGGTATTTAGAGAGACTTACCATTCAGTTGACAGCGGGAGCGGCGTTGTTGGACGATGTCCTCGTGAAACCTCATCTCGATTTCGTATTGCGTTCTCAGAAGCCGGATGGAGGTTGGGGCGGGCGCGAGGGAGATAGCGATTTGTATTACACTTCGTTTGCGCTCCGATCTTTAGCGATCCTGGGTTCGCTCACGGGAGATGTAGCGGAGAGAGCGAGTCAATTTCTGCTTAAGAAAACGCAGAGCCAGGAGTCGATCATTGATTTACTGTCTTTGGTTTATGGGGCTGCGCTTATTGAAGCGGCGACAGAGATAAATCCGTTGCAGGGAAATCGGGAAGTATGGCAATCTCGCATGCAATCGATGTTGCACCAGCTTCGGCGGAGCGACGGAGGGTTTGCACGGACACTGGAAGCCAACGTTGGGAGTACTTATCAAACTTTTTTAGTTGCGATTTGTTTAGAGTTGATGGGTTATTCGTTGCCGGCGGACGATCCATGTGTCGATTTTCTTTTGGCTCAAAGACGGGCAGATGGAGGGTTCTTAGAGGTTCGGGTTGCCAAGAGATCGGGGACGAACCCGACCGCAGCGGCCATTGGCGCGTTGCGTACTCTCGGAGCATTGAACCAAGAGGTATCAGACACTGCGGCCGATTTTTTGGTAAACATTCAAACCGAAGAAGGCGGATATCAAGCCAACACGCGAATGCCCTTACCCGATCTGTTGAGTACCTTTACGGCAAGTGTCACACTTTGGGATCTCGGGTTTCTTGAGGAGACAGATACCTTGGCCGCGTTTCAATATGGATTGTCCATGGCACGATCTGACGGCGGTTTTGCAGGATTCGAGTTAGATCCTGCTGAAGATGTTGAGTATACCTTTTACGGACTTGGACTATTAAGTCTACTTAAGCCGTGGGTTGGCTAGGGCCCTAATTCGGGGTTTGTCCAGCGAGAATTCTGGTTTGAGTCGATCAAAAACGGTGGTTGATTTGCCTAATGGATGCGTCGCCCTCCTCCTCATGTTGGATGGCATGTGATAAAACATCAGAGTGCTGTTGAAAAACGTGTTGTTTGGTGGGTTTGTTGGCCTGCCTAACGTGTCCTTTTCACACTACCTCAAAGAAATTAAGGATTTCTGATGTCGGCATTTCCTGAAGTGACCAAGATTCGATACGAGGGTCCGGATTCCGATAACCCGTTAGCTTTTCGTTGGTACAACCCAGACGAAGTCGTCGCTGGGAAGACCATGAAAGATCATTTGCGATTCACGGTGGTTTATTGGCATACGATGCGTGGAACGGGTAGCGACCCGTTCGGCAGCGGAACGATGCTTCGACCGTGGGATGACGGCACTGACTCTGTCGAGAATGCATGTAACCGCGCACGAGTAGCATTTGAGTTTTTCGAGAAGTTGGATGCACCTTTTTATGCATTCCACGATCGAGATGTAGCGCCGGAGGGGAAGACTCTGGCCGAGTCCAATAAGAATTTGGACGCTGTCGCTAAAGTACTTCGCGAAGAGCAGCAGAGAACTGGTGTTAAGCTGCTGTGGGGTACTGCAAACATGTTCAGCAATCCTCGCTTTATGCATGGTGCTGCGACAACTTGCAATGTCGAGGTGTTCGCATATGCGGCTGCTCAAGTCAAAAAGGCGATGGAAGTAACCCATGAATTGGGTGGAGAAAACTATGTCTTTTGGGGTGGCCGAGAAGGATATCAGTGTTTGTATAACACCGATATGAAGCGGGAGCTTGATCACCTAGGGCGATTCTTCCATATGGCGGTCGACTATGCCAAGGAGATTGGTTTCAAGGGACAGTTCTTGATCGAGCCAAAGCCTAAGGAGCCGACCAAGCATCAGTATGACTCCGATGCAGCGGCATGTTTGAATTTTTTGAGAACGTATGGTCTGACTGATTACTTCAAGCTGAACATCGAAACCAACCACGCGACGCTGGCTGGTCACGAAATGATGCATGAACTCGAATACGCCGGCATGCAGGGAGCCTTAGGATCGATTGATGCTAACACGGGTGACTTGTTGCTCGGATGGGATACGGATCAATTCGCGACCAATTACTATCTCACCACTCAAATCATGTTGGTATTGCTCAAGTATGGTTTGGCACCGGGCGGAGTGAACTTTGACGCCAAGGTGCGTCGGGAAAGTTTTGAGCCAATCGATTTGTTCCACGCTCATATTGGAAGCATGGATGCATTTGCGAAGGGTTTAAAGGTTGCTGCGAAGATGATTCAGGATGGAGCACTAAGCAAGCACGTTGCCAATCGTTACAGCAGTTGGGACAGTGCGTTGGGCAAGAAGATCGAAGCAGGTCAAACCTCATTCGCTGATCTAGAAAAGTTTATCATGGAAAAGGGAGAGGCAGCGCCGAATCAGAGTGGTCGACAAGAGCTGCTCGAGAATGTTTTTAATCGCTATCTCGATAGGTAGTATGAATCGGTTGATTTGCTTCCGTCCGCGATGACGCACAGGAAGCAATTAGTCTATGCAATAAACTTGAGACCTCCGCATGTTTCGTGCGGAGGTTTTTTATTGGGCTTATTCTTCTGGGCCGATAAAATCGAGGGATTGCCAAAGTGATTCGACAGAGCCTCCTGCGTCGTATGCAATCGACAGGTGGGCTTTGTCCCCAGTTTTAACTTGGATAGGATTTTGAATTGGAAGCACAAGGCATTGGTTTGGCCATGTGATGGCCTGCTGTTCAGCCAGATTTACAGCTAAAATGTTTTGTGTGGCAAAGCGAATAGCGTTTACCGTCCCCGGAATTTCCATTTCAAAAGCGATCGATTGTTCGAAGCGTTGTGGGATCAGTTCCCGGTAATCGATGTTGGCGTAGGTTTGAAATTTTGAGAGTTCAGTTGTGCGAATTTGTCCCATAACGGGAGCTTGGAACATAGGCAGGGGAGCATCGAATCCATAAAAGTCGAAAGATTGGTGGATCAATTGCGCCAATAACATGGAGACTTCTGGGATGAACAGAGGCATGTGATCAGGGAATCGCGATTTATAATTCGCCTTGAACGCGTCGATAACTTGGGCTTGTTTTTCTCGAAGTAGGCCGACGTGTAGCATCTCGCAGATGACCACATCGGTCGGGGTTTCGGGGGTGAAACTCATCGCGTCGCATTGAACAATATCGACGTGACCGCTAAGGCCATTGTTTCGCAAAAAACCGTGCGCAATCGAGACAAGATCAGGGTTTCTCTCGACATAGGTAACGTTAGCGCCGATTCGAGCAGCAAAGGATGACAGAATGCCAGTGCCACCCCCGAGTTCTACAACATTCATGCCCGGCTGCACCGCGAATTCGATCGCGTTAAGAAACGCTCCGACGCGGTCGTCGTCTTGGAGCATATTGTAGTGATAAAGAAGTGGAATGTACTGGCCGAGAGTGGATTCGTCCGAACGATTCTGCGACATCGTCGCTGTTTTGGGATGATGCAAGTCTCTACTCGGATTTCGGAAAAGTGGGGGATTCTCGCTTCGTTCCTTCAATCGCATGTAGGCGAAAGGGTACTAGGTAAGTTGGGCAGGTCCACGAAGGAGTGAAGCAGATAGGGTTAGACAAATTCGAGCGTCAAGTGAATTATCGCGAGTGATAGCGATTCTCTCGAATGGAAGCAAGGCGGTTTGGGTGGAGGCATGGTCGGTTCCGCGAGCGGTTTACAGAGATCCTCGCGGAGACAGGCTTGTGCGAGTGATTTAACGAGAGCCGGAGGAGATGCCCAACCGCTTGCCCAGCTCAATGACTTCTTTGGCATCTGAATCTGTTCTTCGAAGTTTGTCGAAGACTGCCCTGGCACCTTCGGCATCGCTTACATCGAGCAGTTTTAAGGCTAGCCTGCAAGCGAGTTTGTAATTTCCGGGTTCGTAGGTGGTTGCGACACGCAAGTGTTTGATTTCTTCCTCCACTTCACCTAGAGCCAGAGCTGCGTCGGCCAACCAAATCTCGCGAGCTGAACGAGACATGGCGGTTTTTCCAACAACCTCACGGGCTCGAATCCAAAGAGCACGGTTGATTTCAGGAAACTTAGCTGATGTGAAGATGGTACTAGCAAGTGATCGTAGGATGTCAGATCGTTGTGGAAAGACATTGATGTCGAGGGATTGGAGATCGCGTTCCTCAATCATCATCTTTGCCGTTTGGATCGCGGTCGAGGGTTTGGTTTTCATGGCTTGTTGCCAAATGCGATCAACTTGTGAGTCATTCAATTGGTTTCGAAAAAGCAGCGAGCCCTCGATGAGTTGATTTGTTGCATGTTGGCCGAGTTGAACGATTGGGTTTAGCAGTGCCGCCATGTTTTCTCGAGAGCATGTCAAGGTCGTTCGGCAGCGTCCCCAACTGAGTCGCCAGTCCAGTGGTGAGCGAGCATGAGCAAGCGAATACCATTTGGAGGCCAATTTCATCGTTTCAATCGCCTTGTTTCCGCCGGCAACCTCAAGGATCTTCGATTGCTTTTCTGGTGATTTCTCGCGATCTAGGCCCAGTTGCAGCAGTAGGGGATCGGTTAAATTCCAGCTTGAGTTCCAATCGTTTGCAGGGCTAGCGATCAGCATTTCGACTCTCAAGTCTTGGATGGCGGCTTGAGCAAGAAGTCGCAATGCGTCCGGACTCTTTTCAAGATCTTCAGATGTAAGTGACCATGATTCTACTAGCGATTTTAGAGCTCCCGGCTTTCGTTCGGAGGGTTGAGGTTTGCTAAGTTCTTTGAACTTGTACTCAAGTCTTTCGGTCGCGGCCATGTTTTCAAGGCTCGGTTTAACATTGATCCCAAGAACAACCAAAATACCGAATAGAGTTGCAACACCTACAATCCGTTGCCCAGTCGCGATTGGTCGCGAAGGGGATTCTTTCAAAGAACGTTGATCACGTTTCCTTTCGGCTATTCGTTTTGATTCACTCAGACTTTGGAGTGTAGCGCCGAGCAGTAGGCAAGCGGGAACAAAGAGGGCGGGCAAGATTAAGCCAAAGTCTACGGACGAGTGAACGATTTGGCTAAAAAACAGAAATGTTCCGGCAACTCGAATGGGGGTAATGGCCTTCCAGGCATCAGTGTGCACTCGGGCCTGGAGTCTTGCTCCAATAACGAATAGCACAGCCAAGACAGTGAAAAGCCCTAAGTAGCCCAGTTCCACACCGATTTGAAGATATAGGCTTTCTGCATGATAGAACCAACCAGGAGAGGTTGGGTGCTGAAATGGTAGGTATGCGTAATGAAATGTGCCAAGACCGCTTCCTAATAGGCCAAAGAAACTCATTGCTTCCATGGCAACGGACCAGATATACACCCGACCCGATATGGAATCCGCTTCGAGATCAAACTCAGCGAGAGTTTCTAGCCGTTCGTAGGAGTTTTCGTCCAATTGAAAGGCAGCAGAGGCGGCTAGTGAGGCAAGAACGATGAGCATTGGGGCGATTGCGTTACTGCCGCGTGATCGTTTCTTGCCAACCAAGACAACTGTTGCGATTAACGCAGCAACAGCGGCCATTGCTGCTCCTCGGCACTGGCTTACCAAGACGGCGATCCCGATGACGACAGAGCAAATGACAGCCGCGATTTGCGGCGTGTTGAGTTCGGACAGAAAATCTTCGATGGCACCTCGAATCTTCATCAAGATCGTTGCGTCAGCAACTTTATAGCGAAAGTCAGAATCTTTGCGGCGTAGATTTAGCATTGCCCAGGTAACAAGCCCCATGCTTGCTGCCAAGCAAATATTGAGATATGCACCTGCAGAGTTCTTTGATTTGAAGCATGCGAACGACGAGCCGGTTCTGAGGCCAAGGATGTTTTCAGAACGATAAGAATATGCTCCGAGAAAGCCAAAGAACGCAACGGCAACTCCAACCAAGGTTATAGCGATTAAAAGTGTGACCTGTCCTTGCTTGTCTGAGAAAAGGGTTGTGCCGCAGAATGTCAGCAACGCGCAAATAAGCAGAGCGCCGATCGCAGCTCTAGTGTGGAGAGGTTCGATGCTCCATGCTAATTTCGATGATTGTGTGATTGATGCATCACAGGGAGCGTTTGAGTCTGGTCTAACAAAATCGGCCAGCAACATCCGGTCTTCGGCTAGTTTGACTTCACCTTCTCCCAAACCCCATTTCTGCAATGCTACAGATGGTGGAGCAAGCGAGTCGGTGTCTCGATCAAATAGAGCTTCGCTTTGAAGAAAAGAGTAAATCGCTAGAGCGACGAAGAGCCAACTTAATAAAGGAACACGTGGAAATTCCGCTTTCTGTACAAGCTTAACCGCACAGTAGAGGCCTACGGTTACTAGCAATCCCAAACCTGAGAGGAAAAGCAATTTTTGAGAATCCCACCCCGCGGAACCGTAAAGCCAAGGAGTGAGCAGCAGCAAAACGATACAGTAAGCTTGAGCGATATACTTCAGCCACTGATCAACCGAGGGCCAATTCCATTTTTTCGATGAGTTCGAAGAACTGGTTGAAGACTTATGCCTTCGTCCGCTATGACTGCGAGATCGCCGATACTCCGACCGACTCGGTTTGCTATCAAATTCTCTGGGGTCGTTTTCAGTTGACATAAGCTCTCTTTCCGCACCCCAGTTTAGCGGCAAAGCTTAACACTTCATGCAAAAATTGCATCTCGGGCATAAACAAAGCGATAAAGTCGCACTAGCTCAGTTAGGAAGACCATAACCGATGCGACCATTACTCTAGCTACAAGCGGCAATAAGCGAATCGTAGTTAAATTCGCTAAACTCGCACCCGTGCACCGTCGATATCTAGGTTCGTGTGGGGGGAAGATATTCTGTTAGGAAATCTCAGTGCCTCACCGCTTGCATCGAAATTAGGGGGCATCCGAATGTCGGTCACATGGAGAGAACCAAGCTCGTTCTCGCATAAGGGGTCAACAATGAGACCCGCTAAACGACGAATATTACTAGCACTGCTCGCGGCAGTTCTCCTGCCTGTCAGTGGTTGTCAAAGCCTATATACCGGTCTAGGGATGGAAACATACTGGAACGAGAAGAAAATCCGGGAGCGAAATTGGTGGGCGGCCAAACACGCCTGGAATTCTCGATTCGAGAGCTTCGCCAACCAGCCTCACATAAAAGACTTTGCCAAGGGGTTCAAGTCTGGGTACATGGATGTCGCCGACGGAGGCACAGGATGCGTCCCCATTTTTCCGCCGCGAGAGTATTGGGGTTGGAAGTATCAATCTTGTGTAGGTCAAGCGAGAGTGGCAGCGTGGTTTGCCGGATATCCTCATGGTGCCCGAGCTGCAGAGGAAGACGGTATTGGAAACTATTATCAGGTTCAAACCTCCGCCAACATTCAGCATCAGTACGCACAGCACGGTTTGTTGGATCCTGCCTATCAAGGTATTTATCCAGTCCCTCCGAACGCCGTGCCGAATCAGCACATGCTACCTGAAGGTTCGTTAGCTCCGGGCGAGATGTCTCTACGGACGGAATCTCCCTCTGACGTTCCTGTGACCTTTACCGACGTGGAATTCAGATAGATCAGATTGATCCAATTCCAAATTCTCAGTTGCTGAGCGATGCTCAAGCTAACAGCTTAAATCAAAATATATAACAGCCCAATCAAGGCTCTGAGGTGACCAAAATGTCTATGGAATGGAATCCTGCGACAATGCAAAAGAGACTACTTACTGCGATGCGAAGCTCTATTCTCCGCATCAACAAATCAGCTTGTCTGACCGGGCTTTTGCTGGTTGCTGGGTTGAGCAGTGGTTGTACCAACTTGACCCAACCTCTTTCGGGGGTGCCTGCCAGGAGATTGCCTCCCCAGTTCCTAACGCAATCAAAAAGCAATCTTGTTCCGCTTGATCCATCGCGACTAAAGCAGGAAGAGCCCCGTAATTATCTGATTGATGATGGAGATATTCTTGGGATTTACATCGAAGGGATTTTACCCTTCACGAACGCGGATACTCCACCAGAGCCACCACCCGTTAACTTCCCAGAGAAAGAAAGCACTTTAGACCCATCGATTGGTTACCCAATCCTCGTACAAGAAGATGGCACGATATCGCTTCCATCCATTGAACCGTTGAAGGTCAAAGGGATGACGATATCGCAGATCCGAGATCTGATTCGCAAAGCCTATATCGATGCAAAGTTCGTACGGGACGCGGCGACCTTGCACCCAAGCGTTACGATCATGAAAGAGCGGACTTACGACATTGTAGTTGTAAGACAGGACGTCGGTGGACAAGCCTTAGGTGGTGGAGCGCAGTTCGGCCCGCGAGGTAGCTTTATACGAGGTTCCGATCTGAGCTCCTCGGGCGATATGGTGAAATTACCAGCGTATCAAAACGATGTGCTGCACGCTCTTATGGCGTCGGGTGGCTTACCCGGATTGAATGCGAAAAATGAAGTGAAAATCCTTAAGGCTAGCCGTGTGAAGCAGCAAGAGCGAGATAGCTTTATTCAGCAGTTCTATTCGACCTATTACAACAACCCTAACCCTTGTACTTGCCCGCCTCCCCTGCCAGATGATCCATCGGTTGTCAAGATTCCGATGCGATTGCCACCAGGTGTAATCCCAAGTTTCCGACCAGAAGACATTCTTCTCGAGGATGGTGACGTCGTGTACATCGAATCCCGAGAAGCCGAAGTTTTCTACACAGGCGGCCAGTTGCCTGGAGGTGAGTTCCTGATTCCTCGCGACTACGATCTTGACGTACTAGGTGCTATGGCGATGGCAGGTGCTGGAGTCGGATCGCAAACGAATCGAGGGGGAGGCGGCGGCCAATTCGGTGCTGGGGCGTTCGGTGGAGTTGCTCCGGGAATGTTGTACATTCTCCGCAAGACACCTTGCAATGGTCAAATCACAATTGAAGTCGACCTAGCTCGCGCCACTCAAGATCCTAGGGAACGACCTTTGGTACAACCCGGCGATACGTTGATACTTCGTTACAAGCCAATTGAAGAAGTCGTGAACTTCGCGATTCCAACCTTCTTCACCTTCGGGATACAAGCGATCCTACAGCAAAGGTAGTTTTGGGGATCTAAGAGCCGGCAATCAGCAATTAAGCTTTAGAGAACGGGTGCCTATCAGGCATCTGTTCTTTTTTTATGGACTTATGTCTGCTGTTACCAACGAGCCGATGGCTGGCTCATCTTTATTGCTGGAATCGTGCTACAGCGTCATCCCAGGACTTCGCGTTCTTAGGCTCGTAAGTGCAGATATCCGGCATATTTCTCATCCACTGTCTCGCTTCGATGATGGAGCTGAAGCGGCCACGCGCGACACACTGAGCGACAACATTTCCGAGCGCCGTCGCTTCAACGGGGCCTGCGAGAACAGTGCGATCGCAAGCGTCGGCGGTCATTTGACAAAGCAGTCGATTTTGAACACCTCCACCCAACATATGGATGATTTCAATTCTAGCGCCGGTTAACATCTCCAGTGAAGCTAAGCACGATCGATACTTCATGGCCAAGCTCTCCAGAGCAACTCGAGCGAGAGTGGCGTCATCGGCAACGGATTGACCGGTACCCTTAAGATAACCTTCCATTTCGTCCAACATGTCATCCGGCGCGACAAAACGCCGATCGTCTAAATCTATAAACGCCTGATGTGGGGGAGCGGTTTGCGCCATGTTTGCCATAACGTCCCACGTAAGCGATCTCCCTCTTCGTTGCAAAGATGCTCTCAACTGTTGGAATGGCCATAGTCCTGCAATATTCTTTAGCAGCCGAACGCTTCCCTCTGCCCCTCCCTCGTTGGTAAAGTTCAAATGTAAACATCGATCATCCAGTATTGGCTCAGCTACCTCGACACCCATCAGCGACCAAGTCCCACAGCTGATGTAACACCAATTGGGTTTCGCAGGCGCAAAATCGTTTGCGGGAACGGCAATAACTGCGGAACCAGTGTCGTGAGTTGCTGGAACGGTTACTAGACAATCGTTTGGCAATCCCGTTCTTTTGAGAATCTTGTCCCGAACGGGGCCGAGTTGCGTAGCTGGTTGTATTGGATCAATAAAAAGTCTGCTGGGGATCTCCAAGGCATCAAGGATTGTTTTTGACCAATTGCGAGTAGTCGGGTTCAGGATTTGAGTTGTGCTGGCATTGGTGTACTCATTGGTTTTGATGCCGGACAGTTGCCAATGAAAAAAGTCTGGCATCATCAAAAATCGATCCGCGACATCGAGAAGCGGTGATGCTTCAGCCCTCATGCTAAACAGTTGGTAGAGTGTGTTAATCTCCATGAACTGAATTCCGCTATTCTGAAATATCTCCGCTTTGCTTAACTTGTGAAAAGCTTGCTCCATCATCCCTGCGGTGCGGGCATCGCGATAACAGTAGGGAGAACCGACGAAATCATCGTTTTTATCCAACAAAACGTAGTCCACTCCCCAGGTATCCGCACCCACGCTGCGAATGCGGGAACCGAATCTCTGAGCAGCCAGTTCTAAGCCACGTTCCACTTCACTCCAGAGTCTTAGGACGTCCCATAGTAAACGCTTGCCCACGGAAACGGGATGGTTCTCGAATCGATGAACCTCGTGCAAAGAAAATGTAGATTCGTGTAGCTCAGCCGCGATTACACGACCACTCGAAGCACCCAAGTCGATCGCCAAAAAAACTTCGTCTGCCATAACGCCTAAACTATGTGAGGGAGAGAACTAGTCATTGCAGCATTCTAATGAATTTCATGCCGCAAAGGATCCCATCACTCCCAATTCGCGTCTATGCCCGGACTTTTAGCTTCTAAGCAAACTAATGCACATGCCTTACGGTTCGTTCAGAACGAACGACTAACCAGCTACAATGGGCTTTCGATCGGCAGTTGATTCGTCTGCGAAGTGAAAATCCACGACGTCTGTTTGGTCCATTTGCCATGTATAGAAGGCTGGCTGCTCATCGACGACTGTCGGGAAGTCCACGACACCGTCGTATGCAGATCTAAGGATAACTCCAAGCCTCTCCAATTCGTGAACGTAAGCCTCAAGATGAGCTTCGTCCTGCTTGAGTTCTTCGTGGATCTCTAGTACTTCATCGCCGTAAAGATGAAATCTAGGCTTTTGATCGTGCTGTCTCTGCACTTTACGAATGATCGACTTTCGTTCGGTCAGCTCTCGGTGCGCCAAGGCAATATCGGTCACTATTAGCCGGAGCAATGGGAGCATTGCTCTCGCTTGATCGATCGTGAAGACTTTTTTCGAGTTGCTCATGGCCAGCGCCTTTCCATGTCGAGTTGGTGTAGGAGTGAAAATACCGACATGAGAGAAAAAGGAAAAGTTCACTTGAGCGTTTGAGAGCATTTCCCCAACTCAATTCTTACTCGAGAATCGTTTGGTTCAATTGCTGACTTTCCCAGAAAATCGGAAAATTCGATCCTATCGTGAAAGTAAATTCGTTGCAGACCTCATCTATCAACTCGGCCGTAATCTGCCCTAAACGCCTTACAGCGCCCGAAACTAGCGCCAAATCCGCTAATTGGGCGACACGGCGAGGCACTCCGTCTGCGAGTTCTTGGACTCGCGTGATCGCCTGAGCGTCAAAAATATTCGGATCGCCACCGACCCTACTAATGGCAAAATCGAAATAATCGGCCACTAGTCCCAAGTCCCACGCCGGGACCGAAATCCTAAGTTCCACGAGTTCTAGGAGGCCTCGTGGAAGGTCGACCAATCCCTCTTCGCTAATGGCTACAATTAGGGAAAGGCCTGGTATTCTTGCCATTCGCCCTACTAATTCCAGTTGCGATTCTGACAGATCATTGGCCTCATCGACAATCACGATGGAGTGATGTCCCACGATCCGATAGCTTGAGACGGTTTCGGCGAATCTCAGAAGCTGTTGATCTACGTTAACCCATTCCCTGTGAGAATCGGGATCTAGTTGTTGGATGAGGGAGCTAAGAATGTCGTAGTTTGACTGCCCCGAAAACGGGACGATGCACGGATGCTCGTTGATCGTTTTTAGGATTCGTTGCTGAGCCAATCGCCAACCGACAACTGACTTTCCGCAGCCAGTTGGGCCGACCATCAGAGAAAGACGTTTTCTTTGGCTGACGGCGAACTCGCAGCGGGCTGCAGCTTCAGCAATCGCTGGTCCCAGGAACACATCGTCCGTTGTGCGAGGATGCTGAAATGGTGCGGCTGCCAGTTTCCAATGTCGAAGATAGCTCATAGACACCTCGATTTTCCTTGTGCTGTTATCAAGATAGTGGTCGGCGATTTCGAAGGTGGCTCATGATCGATTCTTGCTGATGCGTAAAACAATTTTTCAAAAGTTTGCCATTTTCTGTGAAGAATCGGATACGAATGGCATTAACTACAAATCGCAGCTAAACTTTGAATCATGATAGGACCAATTTTTCATAGAGAGACAGCGACTCTCCCCCGGCGTGGAAGGCATTACATTGCGAGAGTGGTTTTTGCATTGATGGTCTTTGGCATTATCTGCACGACTTGGTTGCTCATGGCAGGTATCCAGCCGGTCCAGAATCCTGGAGACCTTGCCAAATTCGGAGTCCTCATATTTCAATTGATTGCCCCCTTTCAGTTGATCGTTTTGATGTTTACCGCTGCTCTAGCGGGTACCACTGCTGTGAGTCATGAAAAGGACAAACAGACCATTATCCTGCTTCTTATGACCTCGCTTACAAACGCAGAGGTTGTGATTGGAAAGATAGGGGCTGGTTTGCTCGCGTCATTTAACGCATTTCTAGCGGCATGTCCGGTTATGTTTCTCGTGTTGCTTCTCGGAGGTGTTGCACCTGAGCAGGTTCTAGCAGCGACATGGATAACGGCATGTACCCTCGCAACGTGCGCTGCCATCGGTGCGACACTAGCTTTTTGGAGAGAGAAAACCTTTCAGGCACTCGCTGTGACGACTTTGTTGCTCGCGTTTTGGTTAGCTCTAGGAGAGGCCGTTGCATCTGGTTTAGTTTCATGGATTCCGTCGGCGTGGGCGAGCTTGATTAGTCCGTTGCGCGCGATCATAGACGCTACCCAACCATTGCCGAGCGAGCCCTTAATGCCATTTGATTTTCCTGGGGGAAATGCATTCTTTGCCGGAGCTATCGTGCTCTTGATAGGGATCATTTCCACCGTGTTGTCCATTGTCCTGTTGCGAGTTTGGAATCCGTCGAGAGAACGGCGGCCCGTGGCGTCACAGATGGAAGACGATAATCCGAGCACGCTACGGATCAATGAAACGATTTCTAAAAATCAGACAACAGATGGCGCATCAACGGACTCCTCGCTTCCTCAAAAGCGAGAAGTCAAGGCTTGGAAGAGTCGGTCTGCACGCAAGGTTTGGAACAACCCGGTTCTCTGGAGGGAAATGAGAACGTGGGCCTATGGGCGAAAAGTGGTGTTTGTACGATTCGCATATTTGATGTTCGCGTTAATCGTCGCTTTTGGCCTTCAACGCACTATGGCATCCGGAGTCGCGTACGAAATAACATCGTTTCAAGAGAAGCTAGTGCCCGAGACAGTATCTTTGCTCGCCCCCTTTATTGTACTTTCGCTTATCATCGTTAACGCGCTCGCAGTTAACTCGATTACTAACGAACGTGATGGCGGCGCGTTAGATCTATTGTTGGTAACCGAAATAACTCCTCCCGCTTTTTTGATGGGTAAACTCCTTGGGGTCCTCTACGTAACCAAAGAGATGGTGCTAGCACCGCTGGCTCTATGTGCATTTCTTTGGTGGGGAGGTGGACTGGGCACCGAGAACCTGATTTTCACGGTTTTAACTCTGATGGTCATGGTGCTCTTCGTAACTATGTTAGGCATACATTGCGGTATGATTTACTCGCAAAGTCGCGTTGCCATCGGTACGAGCCTGGGAACGGTTTTCTTTTTGTTTTTAGGAATCGCGGTCTGCATGTTAATCATGTTGATGTTTCGCGGATCCTTTGGACGCCAACTCGCACCCTTTCTGTTCATCATTCTTGGGGGAGGTACGGGGCTCTATATGGCACTGGGGAGTAGAAATCCCTCGCCGGCGATAACGGCGAGTTCATTTTTGCTACCGTTCCTGACCTTTTTCGCCATTACCAGTTTCTTGCTTCGCGACCAAGAACTGACCGTGTTTCTAACGGTTGCCATATCCTATGCCTTTGCCACTGCAGCGATGATGGTACCGGCCCTGAGTGAATTCGATTTCGCATTCGGAAGAACGAAAACAGTCGACGAAGAATAGTTGGTCAGGGAAAGAGCCTAGCGGTGACATCGACTATTTGTCTGTACTCTTCGCGTAGTGTTCTAGAGCGTACGGGTTAACAATCACGATTGCTTCCGAAGACTGGGATGGAACCACAGTTGGCTTATCAACCATCGGTTGCCCCTCTCCAACGTTGATTGTTGGGATATGTGGCTCGCAATGAGGGTTCACAACGCTAGTTGCCGAATGGCTTGCCGTTGGCATCGGCATGTAGGATGGATTGGGTTGCAAGAGTGGCCACGACGCAAACGGGCTTTCTCCGTATGGTCTCGCGTAACGTTTGCCGTAATAAACAGGTGGATGCACCGAAAAGTACGGAGGCGCAGGCACTCTGTATTTAAAGCTATTCTGGTAGCCTAATGTATAACCGAATTGGAAAGCAAACGGATCCTGTGCCTTTGCGGTTGCCCCTGCTCCTAGAGACAACACGGCAGCAGCCAACAATCCCAACGCGATCTTTTTCATCAATGCACCTCGGAAGTAAATTCATTCGTCATTCCATTCCAGGCTAGTTGCCGGCAAGAGTCGATTCAATGACTGAGAGTTCATTTTCGTAGGAAAGCGGTAGCGATTGCAACGAATATAGGGGTATCCAGAAATTGTTGATTTTGATGCAAATCAGCTAATTCGTTTGCTAAATTGGCCGGATAGCGGCGATGCTGCTCCGAATACGGCTTTAGCTTTTTTGCTCGTCGTATTGCAATTCGCATTCTCGCTAGTCTGTCGGACGAACTGCAGATTCCTAGCTAGAACTGGGACAAAAACATTGGCAACCGGCTGGCGACGTGTGATAATTGACCAACGGCTGCCCAACCCAGATTTGCTGGTGTTCACTATGTTTTCGCAAAAAAGGGTGAACGTTGTTTTCGTAAAAGAGGGTGAACGTTGTTTTCGTAAAAGAGGGTGAACGGGTAAGTGGCCTTTGCACTGATGACCCAGACTGCATCAAGCTGTGAGGATTGCGAAGTGTTTATTACCAAAATTAGACAACAATCGAAGGCGTTTTGGGATCGGCTGCCAAACAAGCGATGGAAGCAAATCATCGCGGGTGTTCTTGCCGCCGGTTGCGTTCAGTTGGGTATTACTCCTCATGCTGAAGCCCATTGGTGGAATAGGTGTTACACGCGAACACACTATGTTCTACCTGCGTATTGCGGTTGGGATCACTATGGAGTTGGCTCTTACTCTTTTCCATCGTATGCTCATTGGTATAGTTTCGGGCCGGCTTGCTATCGACCGATTTCGTATTACCACGTTTACGCAAGGCCAATTGTTTATCGTCCCATCGTTTATCGTCCCATTTATTACCGATCGGCAGTTCTGTTACCCTCGTCGCATTTTTTGAGTGATCCAGGTTCTGGATGGCTGGGGCAATACGATTCTCAGTGGTCATCATCTGACATTTCCGTAAGTGATAGAAATGTATGGGTAGACGATAACGAGGTTTGGAGTGAAGAACAGGTAATCAACCTGGATGCAGAGGATAACGTGCGGCCGATCGAACCTGTCCATGGCGTTAACGGAATTCAACGTTCAGTCCTTAAACCGAAAACAAATGAAGTTCTAAAGCCGTTGACTTGGGAAGAGGCATTGTATGGTCCAGCGCCAAACAAGTCTGCAATTCGGTTTGTTGCCTATCAGGACGACTTGAACGATCGAGGGGATCTAGAGATCACGCAAGAAGGTGACGTCTCTGGTTATGAAATTGTTCCCGGATTTTCAGCTGAATCGATTCTTATCGATGAAATGGTGCGTGCGGGTAACTCATTTGAGGCACATCAAACTCTCCGGTCTTTTGTTTCAAAGAGCAATGCTTTTGACCATTCGCTGCAATTGCGGAACGCTGTACTTTCGTTGTTTGCGTCAAAAGATCCGATTGCAGTCGAATTGGTTCTAGATCGATTTAACGAAGCCAGTGCAGCGGGAGCCATACTTGACGAACGTGCTCTCGGAGGAAAGATCTCAGACTATCTGGCTTCCTCTAACATCGATGTTGCGAACACACTCAATGAGTTCTCTAAGCTCGCACTTCGAAGCGAAGAAACCAGCGTATCACAACTGCTCATCGTCGCGACGATTTTGCGTCTCGATGGCGAACAGGCGAGGTCGAAGGTTTTCGCGCAAGCCGCGTTTGACCAAGCGGCCGAAATGGGTAGTTTGCAATGGAACAGTTTGATTGTTAAGCTGCTTCGCTAACAACATCGAGGGGTTAGCAAAATGTTGTTCGCTACCTTGCGGGCTTGATCAGATCGTCATCAAGCCAATTAACGGGTTCCGAATTGGTTGGAGAGGTATGGGCGACGACAAGTTTGTCTCGCAACGCCTGCATTTTTTCCACAATAGCTGTCGCCCGAATGGAAATCTCATTTTGTTCCCATCGATCGTCTGGTTTGGCATATAGTTCGGCCTTGGATTGTGAACTATCCGCGTCAGTCTTTATACGGCAGGACCATGCGGGAGATGCTACAAAATACTCGTTTTCCGCGACGGCAATGGCTGCACCAATCCGATTCGGTGTGTCAATGCTTTCATCATAGAGTGCTTCTAGGCTCGTCTTGTCGATTTGGTCGGACATTTCCGTGTTTAGCCACGTCACAACCCACTCTCCAATCTCGTGAGGTTGCATTATGGTTGGCAATCGAATACCGACAGGCATTTCCTCTCCAAATCGAAACATACACGGACAGTGTAAAGACTCAGCGTGAAGAGCTCCAGACTCACCTCCCACCATTCCGTGCTCACCTAGGGGATATCCAGATACTCCGATCAACCCTACCAAGGTATCGTTTTCTTGATTCAATTCTCGTATCGTTCCCAACAGCTCACCAATCGCTTGATCGATCACGACCACTTGACCAACTACCGCGCACGATACGCCAAAAATTTCATCGGGATCCGTCGAGGCATTTACGGCAAACGAAATGGGCTCGATATCTTGTGGAGGTTCGGGGTCTTCTTCGTCACACATGATTTTTCGATAGTTATAGGGGGCATCCCATGCACCTCGGAGTCCACGCGAATGTATCCAGAGCAAAGAGAACATCTGCGACTCTGCCACCCAAGCACCCAGCGCTGCCTCCAGTAACTCTTCGAATTCGGTTCCGTCCTCTATGCTTTGATGTTCGACGAACAAGACTCTCTCGAAAACATTGGCGGCGGCCGATTCGACCAAGCGTTTATCGTCAGTAACCAATACACCTTGTCTTATCCATTGGGTCCATTCGGAAAAGAAGTCGTAGTCCCGACTTAGTAAGTGGGTACCAGTCCACAGAGATGCCAGAACGCTAATGGGGTCAGACGTGTCGGCCCAGAATTGGTCCAAACAGATTGCTCGAGATGCAAGGGTATTCATGTTGGGGGTTGGGCAGAGGCTGTTTCCATAAGCTCCGACCAAATTTGTGCCGAGACCGTCGATGCTGAGAATGATTGCTTTTTTCATGTTCTGCGAATTGTTTTATTTGAGTGTCTGGCTAATCGGAATGTTTCACAATGGAACTCTGAGCGGGACGAATAAAGCCAGCCCATCCAAAGAGGCAAATCTCTTCCATTGAGGACCAATAAGATGTTTCGCATTCCGAAATCATGCGATCAACATCGACTCTTGGTAATCGTTCGTTGAGTAAGGGCGAAGACCATGATGCGTCGCATTCGTCACATTGACAAATACAATGTAAACGAGATCGATGCGAGATAGTACGTAAACGCACTAGTCCTTGTTCGCAAACCGGACATTGAGTGAGGTATAGGATTGGTTCGGTCATGTGTTATTTGAAAGCTAGTACGCAGAAATTATCGTTCGTGGCAGTTATTGGTTTGAGTTCTTGGGGCGTTCTTGCACTGACTGGATTGCAAGGATAGAAAGCACTAACGAATAGGAAATGCCGTGATCACCAAATCGCCATCGCGTACAACCAATCGCATTCGCGATAGTTTGGGATTTCTTTGTCTCTTTCCCGTTTCGCCTCCGAGATAGCCGATGGGACTGTTAAAGCTAGCTTCGTAAACAGTTGCTCCATCGTCCTCTTTTATACTTGATCCTTTTTCTCGTTTCGTGGCCTTCAAATAGGTTTGATCGATGGATTTCAAAAAGTCCACCATGGTACCTTCAAAAACTCCGTGTGAACCCGGGCGATTAGGAATATCTGCTAAGTGGCGTTCTATATGTTTTAAGCGGTGCCCCTCATCGGAGCCTGGACCGTAGATCAATCCTGCTGGAGATTGGTGACGATTCTTAGACAACTTTTTGAGGAAGGTATCGATATTGTCTGCGGGATCACCTCCAGATGATGAACCGCCAGACGATCTACTGCCAGTGCCTGGCTGCCTCGAATCAAATCCAGTCGTTCGAGACGCGGTTTTTTCGGAGGAAGGAAGTTCATAAGAGGCATCCTTTTCCTCGGCATTGGCAACCTCTTTTTCGGCTTTGCGGGTTTGAGAAGCTTGTGGGGATTGCAGGAGTTCTACAATCTGCCACGGCCCCGGTAGATTCCAGCCGAAATTGTGCTTAACAATGGGTTGAACCAAGGCATACGCGGCAAGACCACAAACCAAAAACGCTACGGTTTTTAGATTCAGGCCTCGATTTAGGCTTGGTTCTCGAGGCTTTGTTCGGTTCGGCATAGTGGTTCCAGGGTTAAACAATTTAAGTATTTGTAGTTAATTCTTCGGCGTAGTTTCCTAGGATCGTCCGCTGAAGGTAGAGGATTCTTGGCTCTCCAACTAAACTGGAGGGCACATAGCGAAATGGCCCCGAAAATCGCCTCCTCGATCGATATGTTCCCACCTGTTCCCATTCCTTTCCACCCGAATTTGGTGATCTAGTGTATTGGCTGGCCGAGATTTGCGTAAAACGTCCCGTTTTCGCCCTGATGCTTGTAATGGCATTGGTGGTCGCGGGAATTGTTGCATTTCCCACGCTCGGAATCGACCGATACCCAAAAACAGACCTCCCAACGGTTTATGTTCGAACTGCTTATCCTGGCGCTGCTTCTGAGGAGGTCGAGTCCGAGGTTTCCAAGGTTCTCGAAGACGCTGTTGCTACGGTCGCAGGAATTGAGGAGCTAAGAAGTATTTCGCAGGACGGCAGTTCGTTGCTCTTGGTTACTTTTGCACTCACCAGGGACATTGATGCTGCGGTCCAAGATGTTCGCGATGCTGTTTCGGCCGCTGTTCGCCAATTACCGCGAAACATTGATCCGCCGGTTGTCTCCAAGTCGGATTTGGACTCGAGCCCGATTATGACCATCGCGGTTTCCGGAAACCGAAGCTCCCTGGAGCTCTACTTTTTGGCAGATCGATACGTAAAGAGCGTGATTGAGTCTAGCAAAGGGGTTGGCCAAGTTTCCATTTCTGGCGCTGCAGAGCGAGCTGTCAAAATCAATGTCGAAGCACAGAGATTAGCAGCCTACCAGCTTTCCATCATGCAAGTTCGAGACGCCATCGTTCAGCAGAACACCGAGGTTCCTGGTGGGCGTGTCGATGAGGGACTCAGGGAAAGATCGCTCCGAACAATGGGTCGGGTGTCCGAATCCAAAGATTTTTCAGACCTAGTCGTGGATACAGTAGGAGGAGTTCCTGTTCGATTAAAGGATTTAGGAACAATTGAGGATTCGACGAAAGAGGTGCGCTCCATATCTCGATTAAACGGCATACCGAACGTAACGTTAAGCGTCCAGAGGCAAGCCGGCGAAAACACGGTGGAAGTCATCGAGGCCGTAAAGCAGCGACTGGACCGGGCGCGAGCCTTGCTCCCCTCGGACATTGAGCTGACTGTGATCCAAGACCAATCGCGGTACATTCTGGCTGCGCTTCACGAAATCGAAAACCACCTCGTGTCGGGTTCCATTCTTGCATGTTTGACCGTCTTGCTCTTTATGCGGTCGTGGAGATCAACCTTAATCGCATCGGTTGCTATACCTGCTTCGATAATCGCTACGTTCGCATTTATGAAGGCGTTCGACTTCACTCTCAACAATGTCACGATGCTGGCTCTGGTTTTGATGGTGGGGGTCGTTATCGACGACGCTATCGTCGTTTTAGAGAATATCTTCCGCTGTATTGAAGAGGAGGGGATGGACCCAAAAGAGGCCTCCATCCAAGGGACCAAGGAGATTGGTCTCGCAGTTCTTGCGACCACAATCTCGTTGGTGATCGTTTTCTTGCCAGTATCCTTTCTTTCTAGTGTTACTGGGCGGATGCTCTTTCAATTCGGGATTACTGCTACAGTAGCCATCTTGGTTTCCATGTTTATTAGCTTCACGTTGACGCCTATGATGTGTAGTTTGCTGCTAAAAAAGCCAAAATCGAAATCACCAGGGCATCACGGTGCATCATCCCGAAGCGGTCTTTATGGTTGGATAGAAGCGGGTTATATGTACAGTCTTCGGCTGGCCATGAAGTATCGATTTGCGACCCTTTTGCTTTGTTGCCTTACCATCGCTGCAAACATACCACTCTATTCTTGGGTTCAGCAGGATTACATTCCAACCAATGTAGATGAATCTGAGTTCGAAGTAAGCATCAACGCAAAAGAAGGTACTACGATCGTTGCCATGAATACAGCCATGGCAAGTGTTGAAGAGAGATTACGTTCGGTGGACGGCGTTCTTTTTACGTTGGCATCCGTTGGGTCTCGTGGTTTTGGAGGTGTCAACAGCGGTAGTATTTACGTTCGGCTGGCTGATTCGGAAACTCGCAGTTTCTCTGTCTATCGGTTTGTTAAAGAGCTTTGGAATGGGACTCCCTCACGAGCATTTGAAGGCAACTATACGCAACAAGAAAAGATGGCCGAAATTCGGGGCATGCTAAAGTCGTTTGCTGACGTTAGAGTTTCTATTCGGAATCTCACTTCCCTTAGGCAGGGCGCAAACGTTGACATCGACTACTCCATTGTTGGACCTGATGCGAAAACGATGGCTAAGTTTAGCGAAGCCCTGAGGCAAAAAGTCAAAGAAATACCTGGCATTGTTGACGTCGACTCTACCCTGCGACTTGATAAACCAGAAGTGCTTGTTGATATAGACCGGGAACGTGCTGCCTCACTTGGTGTATCTGTTCAAGAAATTGCAGATACTCTTAGAATTGCGGTTGGTGGCGATGATCGCGTCTCGCGTTACCGAGACCCATCGGTCGACGACGCTTACGATGTTGAGTTAAGACTGGTTGGAGTCGATAGGCAGGACGTTGATTCTATTTCGCAACTTTACGTAAGAGCGAACCCTGCAGTCGCTGCTGTGGGAACGTCGACTTCGGCAGGCATGATGGAAAACAATTCGAGCGGAAATGTTTTGACTCGCATTGAAAACCTTGTGTCTTTCCGGTTTGGTGACGCGTCAGCCCGAATCGATCGTCTCGATCGGCAACGTATGGTCGCTATCAGAGCCAATATTACCCAAGGCTACTCGCTGTCAGATAGAATCGATGCCATTCACACAGAAGCAAAAAAAATTGGCATACCTGCTGGGTTTGATACTCGGGTACTCGGCCGAGGTCGTGAGCTTGAAAGAACGGTCGGTGAGTTTCGTTGGGTTCTCTTGTTGAGCTTCGTGTTCATGTACATCGTTTTGGCTGCTCAGTTTGAGCATCTGGCGCACCCACTCACGATTCTCTTTACATTGCCACTCTCGGTTCCTTTCGGTCTCATCAGTTTGTGGATGGGAAGTGAATCGCTAAACGTTTACTCCGCACTCGGAGTTTTAGTCCTGTTTGGAGTGGTAAAGAAGGCGGCTATTTTGCAAATCGATTGCACGAATGTTTTGCGACGCAAGGGAATGGATCGCACGACGGCCATACTAGAAGCCAACCGAGATCGATTCCGGCCAATTCTCATGACCACGATTTCTTTCGTCGCCGGATTATTACCCCTCTTGATTGCGACGGGACCTGGTGCAGAAGAGCGTAGATCAATAGCTGTATTGGCTACGGGAGGGCAAACGCTATCGTTGCTGTTGACTCTCCTCGCAGTACCGGTGATCTATTCCTATCTGGATGATCTGTCGCTGTTATTCAAGCGTAAGAAGGGTGAGACCCAAGCTGACTTTATGGAGTCGCAAAACGAATCTGCCGAGGTTCCTATGTCCATCAAGCAGCCATCGGTTGCGTAGGTAGCCTAGTGCAACTTCGGTGACGGTCGTGGTTACTAAAGTAGGTACTACCGATGCAGTGAAAGAAGTCGTGAGCGATTCGATGGAATCAAACGAGGCATCGAAGCCCGAATTGGTAGTGGACGAGGCTACGAAGCCCGAATTGGTAGTGGACGAGGCTACGAGGCCCGATTTTGTAGTGGACGAGGCTACGAGGCCTGACTGCCTGGCACGAACATGGCACGAATCTTATCCGCAATGAAGCAGGCGGTCTCCCTCGCAAATGGCCTCCTAGCGTCGTCCACTACAAGAGTCCTGCCCTCGTAGGTCGGACCGTGAGTTCTGTTTTGAGCGGTGCCGTTGGTGGTAACACGGATTCAATCTCCGACCTTGGTCAGATTCCAAGAGGGCGTCAAGGTTCCACTGACGCTAGCATAGCCCTCGAGACGATCTTCGTCATCGTAGCTGGTGCCTGCTGAATTGAACCCGTAGCCGTTTATCGTTCCGCCAAGGCGCTCGGAAGTTTTGTTCTTGTTTAGGAACGCTTGAGGATCTGGTCGCGAAGGGAGGCCGTAATGGCTTGCAACTCCACCAAAGTCTTTCCCTTAAATTCGGAATCGTCGGAATAGGAAATATTCAGAATCTTCCGAAGAGTCCGTATCAGCTTGATTTCTCCCTCCTCTCGACCCTTTTCAAGCCCCTCGTCTCGGCCCTCTGCTCGCGCATCTAGAAGGCTAGATTGCCAGTCCAACCGCCCCTTTTCTCTGGAATCGTACATTTGTCTCTCCTTATTCACTTCTTGGATCTCTCGCAGTTCGCGGGTTGCGTGTAAAAACGGCAAGCCCGGCAGCAATTCCCGCAACTCTTCCACGGTCTGAATCTCGATCCCGTCTCGCAATACTTCGCCGGATCCCTTTTCAGCCATGCGGAAATGATGACGCGGCCGATTATCCTTCCATATTGATGCAGTCAAGATGCAAACAGCATAGGTGGCTTTGAGGTCATGGTAGCCCTGCCCCTCCACCAACTGATCCGAGTAGGTTTTCGAAGCATAATAGAGGGCACGCTTAACGAAACTGGCTGTTACACTGAGTTGTACCTCGACGATGAAAACTCTGCCATCAGAATCCGTAGCTTTGACATCCACACAAATGAGCTTGTCTTCTTGGAATTCCTTCATGGAAAACGGATTTAGATACTGCACCGATTCGATAGGGCATGGCAAATCGAGGACGGAGTTGAGCAAACTGATTAGGCAGATTTCGTTGCCTTGTTTGCCAAAGATCTTTTTGAAGGCAAAATCGACCCATGCTCGAAATCCGATTTTCGTGGACATAGGCATTTGATCATGGAATAGAGAGTAGCAAAGGACGAGACCATTTCGTGGTGATTGTATCATGTGCATGACGAACTTGATGGCAGGAAGACCAGTTCGCGAAACTCTACCTCGATCGCTTTAGCTACCGAACCATCAAGAGGAAAGGAACACTAATTCTCACTAATCGACACTAATCTCGAAGCATGGTGGCTGGCGGCTGTGTAGGCCGTAACAAGGCGCATTGCCCTTAATCGTTCGGGGAACGTCGAGAACCTTTTCAAGAACGGGGCCAAGAATCGGCCAGTAATAATTTCACGGCTGCATGCGTCTTTAGATGGCAACTCGACGTGCTCAACAATTGAGGGCAATTGTTCTGCTATAGAAGTTGGTTGTTGAGATAGGTCTTTGTGGAGATAAGGGATTTGCCACTGGCGGTGTGCAGTTTGACTTCGGTCACTTGGTTGTGATAGTCATACGTAAATTCTGTTTTGGCACCGTTAACGGTAAGGCTTGACTTGAGGGAATCGCTTCCCTCCAGGTAAACGTATTGCGTCACGCGTCGTCGGTTTGGATACAACTCGATCGTGCAACCTCTGGTTCCGTAATGGGGGTAATTCTGTACTACCAGTCTCACTTGATTGCGAAGCGGAAAATGTGCTCTTGATCCCTCACGTAGAGCTTTCCATCTGACACGGTCAGCGGTGTCCAATTCTTACCGCTCGGAGATGGGAATTTCGATTCTACAGGCAACGTAAATTTTGATTTGATCACAAACTCTTTCGGGTTTACTTCAGCGAGAGCAACTTCTCGATTTTCTTCGTCGTAACAGAATAGCTTTCCATCAGCCGAGATCACCGAACCTGCTTTGAGAGCTTGTCGGGCTGCCCAAACTTGGTTGCCCGTTTTAACGTCCTGACAAACCCAGCCTAACTTGTCAGAATAGCCGTAAGCTTTGCCGTCAAGAATTACAGAACCACTGACGGTGTTCTTCATAACTCGTTGAACTTTACCTTTGTATTCCGATTGTGGGGCAAAATCATCGCCGTCCTTATTAATCGTCACGAGGTCGCATGTAGACGGACTGCTGCCAGCACTTACGTAGACCTGGTTTCCAAGCACTATAGGTGTTGGAATGACGACGTCTGCGTACTTCTTTTCCCAGTACCAGAGTTTGCGTCCATCATCTGCAGCGATTGACGTAAGACCATCATTGTGAAGGAAGACATATTGCTTAACTCCTTCGATCTCTGCAATGACCGGGGAAGCGTAAGAAGCTTGATCAACAAAATCAGTGCTTCGCCAAATGACTTTCCCAGTCCCTAGTTCCCAGGCGATCGCTGCACCATTGGGTCCACCGGGGTTGCCTATTACCTTGTTTCCGTCAATGAGCGGCGACCAACTGTATCCCCAGCCCACTTTGGCTTCGCCTGGCTTTGTGCCAGGGCCTCCTCCGATCGGATTTACTTCGCCGCCGAGGTCCTTCATCATGTGTTGCTTCCAAAGTTGCTTCCCCGATTTAGCGTCGACACAGACCAGTTGGCCTCCACCGCCGAGTGCAACCACTTTTCCGTCTGCTACCGAAGGTGTAGATCTAGGGCCTGCACCCCACTGGTTTCCTTCAAAATCGAATTTTTCACCGATGGGTGACGACCAGAGCTCTTTGCCTGAGTTCAAATCAACACAGATCAAAAACTCTTGATCTCCTCTCGCACCGCACGTAAACAAAAGCCCAGAGGAAATGGTTATGCTTGAAAACCCGATTCCCGCGTCGCTAAAGGTCCAGTCGAGCGCAGGGCCAGACTCAGGCCACTCGCTTAACAATCCAGACTCGGGGGAGATGCCATTTCGAGAGGGGCCTAGATATTGAGGCCAATCTTCGGCAAATCCCATTTTTGCTGACAGCCCGGCAAAGGAAGCAAGCCCCGAAGAAGTAACCAACAATGACGTGACCAAGGCTCGACGAAACATGAAGAAGCTCCCTGCGACTACCATGGCTTGAGGCCAGGGCAGCGATGCGATTCGTAATAGTATTTCTAGGTATTGGCGCTAAACTCTTGAAAAGAGTCTAAACTGCGACTGGTACGTGAGCAAGTGTAGTGGACACATCGCTCCGCATAGTTGTCCCTTTCTTCCAATGATGTTTATTGATGTCTATGACGCGACATGATTGCAAATCCCTTTCGTTTTGGTCTGTTTTACATACTTCCTGGACACTCAAGATAACCCTTCAGAGCTCCTCGTTGAATTCGCTCATTGTTCTGGTTACCTTTCTCAACATATTGAGCATTCCTCCGGTTTTCGGCTCAGAGGAGTCATGGCTAGAGGTTGTCGTTAAAGATGCGAATCTCAAGCTACCGGAAGGTACGTCCCGACTTCTAATTGCCTTTGCTTCAGGGGGTGGGCGACCAAGATTCACGGACGCATCTTTTCCTGGGCAACCTGTTTTTGGGATGACTCTGAACAAAATAGAGCTCAATAAGCCTGTGTCTGTCGATACGTCAGCCGTTGGATTTCCGATTGGGACCGATCTCAATGATTTACCACCTGGCCAGTACAAAGTTCAGGCGGTCTTAGCCTTTAACCCGTCAATAAATCTGCCTACAGCAATTGGAAATCTGCGCAGCGAAGTTGTCGACATAACAGTGCCTTTCCCAAAGGACACCAAGGTAACCATACCCTTGACTCAAGCGTTTGAGGCTCGCTCGAATCGCGAAAGGGAAGGATATGAGCAAGTAGAAATACCCAGTCCACTGCTGACTGCATTTCATAATCGCCCTATGACTCTGCGCTTTGGGGTGGCATTGCCTGCAGAAAGGGAGGCGGCAAATAACGATGGGCAACAGATATTTCAATCGAATACCAAAGGGCTGATCGTGCATATTGGAGGCTTCGGGCAACGTAGCAGTAGCGTTGTTGGGCTGGAGCGTGATCCCAGATTTGTTCAAATCCTGCTTGATGGGGCAGGACCATTTGGAGATCCGTACTATGTTGATTCCGCCAACAATGGGCCGTACGGGCGAGCGTTACTAGAAGAAATCATTCCCTTCGTCGAACAAAAGTATCAATGTGCTGGCTCTGGAAAGTTTCGGTTTACCACCGGAGGAAGTACTGGGGGGTGGGTTTCACTCGCTTTGCAAATTCTCTATCCCGACGAATTCAACGGTTGCTGGTCTTCATGTCCGGATGGTGTTGATTTTCGAAATTTTCAGCTCATTAACATCTACGAAGACGAGAACGCTTTTTTCCAACGAGACGGGGCCGAAGTACCGGCGAAGCGAAATCGCAACGGGCAGACTGACTATAGTGTCCGGCACGAGTGTCAACTGGAACAAGTTCTCGGTGGAGGGCGATGGGAGCTAGGAGGGCAGCAATGGGCTAGTTGGAACGCGGTTTATGGACCCAAGGGGCCCAAGGGGCCGGTGCCTCTTTGGGATGGCGTGTCTGGTAAGATCAATTCCGATGTTGCCGATACGTGGAAGCGATACGATTTGAGAATGCTCCTCCAAGATAATTGGTCCAATCTAGGGAGTCGCGTCAACGGAAAAATTCATGTTTGGGTCGGAGATCGAGACGAGTACTTTCTGAATCTTGCAGTAGAACGGTTCCATATCATGACACAGGCTCTCACGAATCCGAAGTTTGATGGTCAGATCATCATCGAGCCAGGAAAAGGGCACACCAGCGGGTGGAAGCCGTCGGACATTCGAGATGCGATGTACCAAAGAATGATCCATGCTTCAGGCCAGTAATTGGCGGGGGCGAATTAGAAATCCATTGCCAAAGTGGTCCCTGTCCTTCGGTTTAGGCTAGGTAAACGAATTGGTCTTTGTTCCTAAATCCAATGCCATCGCAACTTCGAAAACTTACACTTCAGGTTGCGACCAGCCTCAACTCCATTTTGCGGCACTAGGGAACTAAGACGCGAACCGCCTCGACGACGCAAACTAGGGGGAGTTGACCAAGACTTGTCGCTCAAAATCGGCAAATTTGAAAACGAAAAAGCCCCAAAGCACTGAGACTGGTCACGCCCGAAATCCAGTCAAAGCACAATGGGGCAAGTTTGAGTCGTCGTTCGCGGTCACGCCCGAAATCCGCTTCACGACGACACCTTTATGGTATCACTAGATTGAAGGCTGGGAATACCCCTGAAGAAAAATTTTTTATTTTTCTATCAAGCTTTTCTTGTCTCGCTTGGCCTTCAGTATTTGTGCGTGAACTTTGGCTACATCGTACATATATCCGGGATAATCGATTTTCAAGCACTTCTCCAAATACTCGAGAGCTCTGTCTGAATCTCCTGTGGCGTCCGCGTATAGACCGAGATAGAGGTACCCATAGAACTTCGTCGATCTGGAGCCCTTTTCCGTTACTTCTTCGACAGCCTTTTCCTTCATTTTCCCCTGGATTAGCAACTGAACTTGCATTAGGGGTTCTCGGTTATCTTGGCCTGCCAAAAGTACTTGCTGAGAGGCTTTTTCTATGCCGTCGGTCTTCGCGACGCAGAGAAAGTGCCAAAATGCATTCTCCACATCGTTAGGGTTTACCGTACGATGCACATGAAACTGCTCTGTTCCCTTTTTGTATTCCTCCGCATAGTACTGTGAGATTCCACGTTGCCAAAGATACGGCAGAAGCTCGGGGGCTTTCTCTACGGCTGTATCAAAATCCATAAGAGACTCTTTAATTCGGCCGGTCCTGAAATACAGTGATCCTCGCAAAACATAGAGATCTTCGTTGTTGGGCTCCTTAGCGATCCTCTCATTGAGTTCGGTCAATAGGGGTTCCGCTTCTCCCCGCTGCAAGGCTAACTCGAGGCGTCCAGCCAGCCCGGGTGGTTGTAAAGAACCCTGTATTCTCTCGGAAAACGAAAAAAGACACGTCAAGAACAGCGACAAACTGAAGAGACAAAGAACAAAATGTCTGCTTCTAAGCCCATTCCCTAAATTGCAGGGATTTTTTTCCGTTTTAAGACTCGAACACGTTTCACGCAATTTTAGCCAAACCATACGTCCCTCCGAACCACAACACTTTTCGCCGAGAGTCCACGAGCTTTCTCTCGATCCTCTGGTGTAACACTCCGTTCATTGTACAGTAAAGTATCGATTGTTCAGAGCAAGCTATCCGGATTGGTTTGGGGCGGGGGCTAAACCAATTGGAAAATTTCAAAGACCTCCAATCCTTCAAATCAATCGCGTTTCAGTGCCCGATTAATAGAAAGTCCGATCGATGTCCAAAACACTTATTCGAAATTCGAGAGTTGTATTTCCTAAGCGAGTTGAAGAGGCCAATATTCTCATCGAACATGGGAAAATTGTTGCGATCGATGCGCCAGCAACATCTTCTGCTGATACTGTTTTCGATGCTCGTGGTCTGGTTCTTTTCCCAGGATTGATTGACGATCAAGTTCACTTTCGCGAACCGGGGCTAACACACAAGGAAGATCTAAGGACTGCCAGTCACGCGTGCGCTGCTGGTGGTGTTACATCGTTTCTCGAAATGCCCAATACGAAACCTTCTGCAACAAACCAAGCTTTGATCGAGGATAAGTACGCCCTCGCTGCTAGCAAAGCCGTTGTTAACCACGGATTTTACATCGGCGCATCGACTAGTAATATTGAAGACTTGAAGGCTGCAAAGGGAGTGCCGGGGATCAAAATCTTCATTGGATCGAGTACGGGAGATTTGTTGGTCGACGATCAAGAGGCACTTGAGAGAATTTTTGCAGAAACGAGTCTTCCTATCTGCGCACACTGCGAGGATGAGAAAACCGTAAACGAAAACATGAGTCGACTTCCTCAAGATCGCACCGTCGCAGATCATTCCCGTGTGAGAGATCATCGTGCCGCATTTATTGCAACAAAACGAGCCCTTGATTTGGCATATCGACATCATCATCGATTCCATGTGCTGCATTTGAGCACCGCTCCGGAAATCGATTTGGTAAAAGACCACAGAAATCTGATTACAAGTGAGTTGTGTCCTCATCACTGGTATTTTTCGATCGATGACTATGCTAGGCTCGGAACTCTTATACAGATGAATCCATCGATCAAGACAAAACACGATACTGAAGAACTGTGGAAGGCACTTGTTAATGGATTTATTCAGGTTGTCGCGACGGACCATGCGCCACACACTCTTATCGAAAAGCAACAACCCTATCCTGCCAGTCCCAGCGGTTTGCCGGCGGTGGAAAACTATTTCTCTTTGCTATTGGATCGGGCAAGCCGCAGCGAATGTTCTTGGACGCAAATCGCGTCTTGGACCAGTGACGCACCCTCACGCATCTGGGGTATTGTTGGCAAGGGGCGGATCGAAGTGGGCTATGACGCAGATCTCGTCTTGGTTGATCCCAATCGGGAGAAGACGATTCGTAACGAAGAGCAGTTCACGAAAGCTAAATGGAGTCCTTGGAACGGTGTAACGCTCAGGGGGTGGCCGGAAAAAACATTTGTTGGTGGCGAGCTTGTCTTCGACAGAGGGCAGGTCGTTAATACCTCCTTAGGTCGACGGCTTACCTTTGATCACGCTCGCGGTGGTTACTGGAATACGCCAGATGGCATTGGGGTTTAGGTCATCTGCCGGCTTGGCTTAACGCTTGATTGGATCGGATTTCGTTGGTGTACTTTTGGCTGTGCGCCACGAAGGGTCGAATGTCCAATAGGGAGGTTTGGCATCGCTTTTAGCTTTCAGGTAGGACCTTTCCGATAGTGGTTTGCCCAATAATAAGCTGGCGATGTCATCCAGTACGCTTGCATTGCTCCCATAATAGGAGTGTCCCAGAAGGCTGGTATCGATATCGGTTGCATCGATGGTGTCGATTCCAGGGACTGCTACGGGACCTTCTCGCGAGTCACCCAACCGACCGCTCGAATTAAAGAATCGGGAGGCTACTAAGGCCAAATCACTTTTCGATGTGTAAAGTGTGAATCGATTCGCTTTGTTAGTAATACGAGGAGCGATTTCATTGCGAAAGACTTGTGCATCTATATCGGGTGCCGCCAAGACAACTTGATTGAAGATTGGACGATCGCCACCCATTTTTGCGATGGCCTGGGTTAATCCTACATTTCCCATGCTATGGGCGATTAGGTTGATCGACTCTGCCTTGGAATCAATCGCCAGTTGTTGTAGAAAGTCCTTGATTTGATCGACGCTTCGTTCAATATTCGCCTTGTCGTCAGGATAGCGGTACCAGTTATTATAAGATGGCCAGCTGTAGAAGACTGGTGCGCCTGGGAATTTAAGATCATATGCCATTTGAGCGGTACGTCTGGCCGCGTCATCAAACGAGACATTGTAACCATGGACGAAAACTAAAAGGCTCTTTCCTTTGCTGTCGAGTGTTTGCTGAAGCTTGGAAAAGAAGTCCTCTCGATCAAGTGGTTGAGTGCTCTTTAGAACGATATGTTTTTCCGGATCCTGTACCACTTCCCATTTCAGGAGCAACGATGGAGATTCAAGCTCTCCGGGAGTGTGAATCGGCGGAATGGTGACTTCGCAGACACCATACTTTATCTCAGACGAGTATTCACCAGTAAATAGTGCGGCTCGGTTGGGAAACCAGTAGGCCATGTCAAGCGAATCACGGGCCATTGAAGTTAAGCCCATCAAACCGAGCAATGCGATAACGGCAAACCTCATCGACCTTTGTTTCGCAAACTTTACGACGCAAACAAGGAAACAAGCTAGCGAAAGCGTAAAGGCCCCCCATCGAAGTGTTCCACCCAAATTGGGCATCACGCGTAGTTGCCGGTTTGTTCCGTAGAAAACGTTGACGAGGCGATCGTTGTTGCGGAGTGCAGCCGATTCTTCCTCCGTTTCAAGCACACTTTGGTTGAGTGCCATCAAACGCGTGGGTTTGCTGATGTAACTTTCAGCATGAGCTGCATGAGTGTCGTTCTGATCGCCGGCAAGTCGGTCTGCTGGCTGGCCTTCGGCGGGAACATTGAGGGCATTATCCGTATTTTTCGAAACCTGTGTGTTCGGTAAGGTGCTCTTATCCCCCACTTTGACAGGCAATGAAGATTGCGAGGGCATTGTCGCGCTGGCAACCGGAGTTGGACGAGGTTGTTTTGCGTGGTGGGATATAACGAGTCTCATGGCGTTGTCACCCCAGAATTCATCATCATCACCAGCTCCCAACCCGAGCGTCGTGTCCTCGGCAATTTGCCAAAGTTCTTGGGCAAAGGTTGTGTCTGGATTGACACTCAGGATTTTCGCGTAGAGGGCTGGAACGAGATCCGAATCAAAAGCCCAAGCCTCCCTGATTTCGCGACTGAAAAGGCTTTCAAGCTCGGATTCATTTGCAAACGAAAGGAGTTCTTTCCAGGAGGGATTCTTTCTAGATGCCAACGAGCGGAAGGCAATAGACTTTTGAACTGGGGAGTATGTGTTCGATTTCAAGACGGTCCAAAGTGTTTCATCTGCGGCATCTCCGATTTCCATTATCAGATTACGAAGAGTTTCTGTAGAGAGAGACTTTTCTTCTTCGTTTAGCGTTTCATCATCGACAATGGATCCAAGCTCATCGATTAGTAATCGTGCGGCGGTGGCCGATTCTCCCGAATAATGATGGGCAAATCTAGCTGATATCCGAATCAGTTCATCATGGTCATGTGAATACATCGAAAGCTTGGGAATAGAGCATGCCCCACAGATGCGAGCCAGCGAGCTTAGTGCGGTTGCTCTAGCCTCCGGCTCGTACTCAAAGTCGTTCAGGTAGTAATGGATCTCCTTCATGACTCGATCGGTTAGCATCGCGGTTGTGGCTCTAGCATTCCAAGCCGCGATCTGGATTTCGAGCGATCTGAAGGGATCTTTTACTAACTGGCTCAACATTGCGTCCATGCTCTGGTCTCGTTGGCCACTCTGTTCAATGGTACGCAGGAGGCGTTCTAGATTTTCGGAGTTGGTTTTTCGGTTCATGTGTCGAGACAGTAAAAACTGAAGTGTCTCAATAGCTGTTGGCCCTTGTGCGGCGATTGCTTTCGCGGCGAGCACGCGAGTTGGTTCCTCATATTTGCCATCGGTGCCATCCTGATCGCCAAAGGCAATGTTGACCAGATTCTCAATTTCTGACGAATTGAGATCGCGAACCAATGCCAACCCTTGTAACGCCAACTCCTGCGATGAGACATCCCCGCGAGTTGCGTAATACAAAAGTTGTGATTTTGCCTTTTGGCAGATAGACGGGATGCTGGAAATAGCTGCCAAGGTATCGAATTGAATCGATGGATCAGTTCCCGATTCCTTGAGTAGGTGCACTAGAGTATCAGCTACAGAAAGGTCATTCGGAAAAGTATCAGCAACGAATCCAATTAACGTGGAACGCCAACCGGGATCCAGTTTTTGTTGCAGGATGGTCCCAAGGGAAAGCTGTTTCAGCTCATCGAGCTGTTGGGATGACACCGAGCCTTTTTGGCGATCCAAGAACGATGCCATTGCGTTTACAAATACGTAAGAATCGGGATCGCTGGGTTGTTCGATGAACTTCGTAAAGTCTCGAACCAATCGTCTCGCGTATTCAGGCTCGATCATATTGCCGCGAGACAGTGCATAAAGAAGTTCTGATTTTAGCGATGGTCGATCGACGTTCCTTAAAATTGTCTCGGTTAAGAGTTTTCGAGTTTCTTTGATTTGTGGATTGCAGCTTGCTAGCAGGACTTCCCATGTCGCATTGTCATTTTCGTCCACTAACCAAAGTAGTGCCTCAATAAAGTCATCATCGTGTCTATCGGTGCTAAGGATAATGATCTCTATGAGAGAGGGCGGCGCTTGCTGGCAAAGTTGTTCGAGAATTTCACGTTTGTTATCTCTGTTAAAAACGGTAATCCCTTTTTCGAACTTGTGAATTCTTAGGGGCGCTCCTTCGCTGCTGGTTGACGAGAGATCTGCCAAGAATTCCAATTGCTGTGCGTTCAGAGTCTTGCGAGTTCTAAGCTTTGCTTGGCGATTCCATTCACCGCTATTCACACGATGTAGTAATCGATCAATATCCTTTTGAAGATCCACATGCTGAGGTTGCAGTGACAAACGCGTGCTAGCGCGATCCAATTGTATCTCGATTGAACTCCAATTTCGGATTGGGATTCGCATGAATGAATTTCGATCTAACTTCAAGACAACGTTTGAAATTGCCTTCGTTGCTGCATTTCGAGTTGCGAGATCGTTGGCTTGAAGAGCATCAACCAAGTAGGGCAAAACGATTGGTATGGATTGAACCTCCATCACCGCGTAGACGCCTTGAGCTCGGATGACATGAGCTAAGGATGGATTTTGGTTGACCAAGTAGGGAGATAAAAGTCTGGCTGAATCCGATCTGCCCAAAAGAATGGAGTCGGATTGCCCCAAAGTGAGCTTGGTCCAAAACATCCCAATGAAAGAGATGATGCTGAAAAAAAACAATCTAAAGCAGGTCATCTTGATAGAGACACCCTGCGTAAAGTTATCCCCAATAAAGGTGCAACGAGTTGCCCGATTGATCTTGGATTGCATCCTTGCCCCCGATCCTCTTCCTAGCCGATTTCGAAACAAGCGTCTTCGGGTTTTCCCGTCGCTTATGCAAGACTCGTAGATCGATTGTGGCCAATTAACAGGCAGCCAGATCTACGGCTAACCCCGCAAATTACGCGAATTTGTATCGCTAGCACAATAGAGAATCTTTCGCTGGATTGTAGGGATTGTAGCTAAAGGGAAAGCTGCTCCGGTACCGATAGCGATGATGGATAGGTAGATCACGACCCTCAACTAAGTAGCGACGAAATGCCAGCAATGCGATCTATAGCCACCAGGATCTCCGCTCTCAGCCTAGCAAGTCTGATAGGGATGAGTGTGGGGTGTACGTCAACGCCGGGCACCCGTTCGTCGATTTGGCCAACGCGAACGTCGGAGGCATCGGCTGCACCTCAGTCGGCCGGACTCACTAGCTGGGCGTCGAAGACCAAGGGGCAACTCTCTACCGTAGGAACCGCATTTAACTCCGCTTACGGTAAAGCCAAAGACGCGATCAAGTCTCCATTTACGGCTAATCCGTCATCCGGACAACCCGCAGGAGCGACGTTAGCTGCCACTCCGAAGACCAACTCCATCAATCCTGAAGTGTATGTGATGACGGGGCAATTAAACGAGTCGACTGGGGACTACAAAAAAGCTTTGGACAGCTACAGTAAAGCCCTGGAAATCGAACCCAAAAACGCAGCTGCATTAGTAGCAACCGCGAGGCTCTACGATCGATTGAACGAACGAGACAAAGCGATTTCGTTTTATCAGAAATGTATCGAGGTCTCACCGACAGCCTCAACGCTTGCTGAGCTCGGTAATCTTCATGCCAAATCAGGCAATTTGAACGCCGCGAGAGAAGAGTTACAAAAGGCAGTGGCCCTCGAACCAAAAAATGCAAGCCATCATACGGCACTCGCTGGAGTTTTGCTCGATCTCGGGCAAGAGGACAAGGCGCTCGAGGAGCTAATGAATTCGCATACACCAGCTATGGCAAATTATCAGTTGGCCTATTTGCACTTTACCAGAAAAAACGTGCCTGGCGCTCAGCAATATGCTGGTGCTGCGTTGCAAATCGATCCGAACCTAGCCCCCGCTCGAGAGCTTTTTGCAAGCATCGGAGGTGCTCAATCCCTGCAAAACTTGGCAAATCAAGGGAATCAGTGGATGAATCAAGCTCAGTCGACACTTCAGCAGGCGTCGGCGGTCGGCAACAATTTCCAAGGCTTGCTAGGCACTCCCGCCGTGACGGGCTCCAGCCCTGCCGCTTCTCTACCAACGGTTACCTATTCCGGTGCTGCACCTGTACCGCCGGCATCTGCTGCTTACTCTCTGCCGCAGCCGCCAATCACGGCAGGCAGCTCAACGGGCACAGCAACCCGCTAATAGCGAGTAAACCCGCGTAAAGCCGGGGCGGCACAGCATCCTTTGACGGTCAGCGGGGCTGATTTCTCGAGTTAGCTACAAGCTTTTCAAAAAAGTAGCTAAGATGGGGGCTTCGCATTCTTCCATCTTTTGACCTTCTTAATCTTATGCCTTACCTGGATGCCGTTACAGGCCCCGCGATGGGGCGTCGCTACACTCTCGATCTCCCTCAATACGTATTGGGGCGACATCCAGACTGCAACATTGTTCTAGAAAGTGGTTCGGTTTCCAGGCAGCATGCCAAGATCACCAAGAATGGAGCCAGCTTTCTTCTTGAGGATCTCAACAGTCGCAATGGAACCTTCATCAACGGCAAGCTTATTGGTGAAGCGACAAAGCTAGTGGATGGTGATTCCATCCGCATCTGCGATATCGAGCTGACCTACCACGACGATGGTAGCTTATCCGAGATTCGTTTCGGTGCGTCGGATGGTTCCAGTCTCGGTATCATGATGATCGATGATCGGGACGACGAGCCGGTCATGCGTTCTGTGACCGCGAAGCTGGATGTTCGGGGAAGCCAGTTCGGAGCTCAGGTAAATGCTTCAGCTGAGTCAAAGCTGTCTGCTGTTCTTGAAATCATGAAAAACTTGGGAAAGGCAATCGGCTTGGATGCGGTTCTTCCGAAAGTTTTAGATTCCCTGTTTACCATTTTTCTACAGGCAGACCGGGGCTTTATTGTTCTCAAAGATACGCAGGGGCAGCTTACACCACGATGGTTTAAGACCCGGAGGCCCGATCAAGAGGAAATGGTTCGTGTATCGAGAACGGTTTTGCGCGAGGTTATGCAAACGGGTGAAGCCATTATGTCGCTCGATGCAGGGAGCGACGAACGATTCGAGATGAGTCAAAGTATCGCGGATTTTCGAATCCGTTCCATGATCGTAGCACCTTTGCTCAATAGTGACGGAGAGCCAATCGGCGCCATTCAAATCGATACCATTCAGCAAAAGGGGGGCTTCGAAAGCAAAGATTTAGAGATACTTGTGGGAGTTGCAAATCAAGCAGGCATAGCTATCGAAAATGCACAACTTCATGAACAAGTCATCGCACAGAAGCTTATCGAACAGGACTTGGAGCTCGCTCGGCAAGTTCAGCTAGCGTTTCTACCAAAGGAATCACCGAAGATCGCGGGCTATTCTTTTTTTCAAAGCTACCAGCCAGCCAGTCAAATCGGTGGGGATTATTTTGACTATATACAGCTCTCTCAAAACCGCTGGGCCATCGTTCTTGCGGATGTGGTTGGACACGGCGTTGCAGCAGCTATGTTTATGGCCAAGCTTTCAGCCGAAACGCGATTTGCTTTTGCCTCGATCGAAAATCCCTGCGTCGCGATGGCCACACTCAACGACCGAATCACCAATCTGGGGGCAGAACGGTTTGTGACCATGGCGACCATCATCTTGGATTCGGCAACTCACAAAGCAAAAATCTTAATTGCGGGGCACATGCCACCTGTTCGACTCGCTCGCGACGGAAAAATTGATGAACCAGGGCTTGATGTCGGAGGCCCGCCGCTAGGCATCATGAACGACATCCCTTTTGAGGCGATTGAGGTGGATATCCATCCCGGCGAGTCATTAACCCTCTACACGGACGGCATTTTTGAAGCCCCCGACGCGGTTGGCGAACAGTTTTCCATGGAGCGAGTTCGGCAACTCGTCCGCCAATCCCAAAACGGGATCGAAAACTGCGGCGATGAGATCATGAAGCAGGTTCAGGAGCACATTGTCGGCTGCGACCAGGAAGATGACATGTGTTTGGTCATCATCGGACGGGATATTTAGTTTGAAATATCGTTTTTGGAGGCTCTGAATTCTCAACCTCCTTATTTTCGTGATGAACCCAATTCTAGGCAATGTCGTATTCGCCAACTTGAGAGCCGTTGTCTGATGCGGCTTTCCGGCTATACTGCCACCCCTTAACAGGAAAAACTTGCGTTAATTCTAGAGAAGGACTCCTTATGACGGAATCAACAACCAATTCAATCGCCATGATCGAGGCTGATGGATTGTCCAAGTTTTATGGTCCGTTTGCGGCCGCCCGAGGCATCTCGTTCAAGGTGAACAAGGGCGAATTAGTCGCGTTTCTGGGCCCGAACGGTGCTGGAAAAAGCACGACCATGAAGATGCTGACCGGATACCTTTCGCCCAGCGAAGGTGTCGCGAGAATAGCCGGACACGATATGGCTCGCGACCGAATCGAAGGTTCGAAAAAGCTTGGCTACCTACCCGAGAATGGTCCGCTTTATCCGGACATGACCCCTTTTAGTTTATTGAACTTCTTTGCTGATGCTCGCGGTCTCGCGTCGGACTATAAGAAAACACGCGTTGAAGCGGTTGTGGAACTCTGCGACCTGAAGTCTGTTGTGCACAAAGCAATTAGCAAGCTGTCTAAGGGGTTCCGGCAGCGTGTTGGAATGGCCCAAGCACTCCTGCACGAACCTGATGTTTTGATTCTCGATGAGCCGACAGCGGGATTGGATCCTAATCAAATCCGCGAAGTCAGGAATACGATGCGCAAGCTCGGGGAGACCAAGACCATTCTTCTATCAACACACATTCTTCAGGAAGTCGAGGCGATGGCTTCCAGGGTCGTTATGATCAACGAAGGACGAAAAGTTTTCGAGGGAAGTGTTGCGGAACTTAGACAGATCAAAGGTGATTTGGCGGAAGCGTTTCACAAACTTACAGAAACGGCTGCTTGATCTGCCTCTCTGCATCTTTGACTTCACTAGCGTTCCCGATGAATTGTTCGTCGCGGAACAACATTCTTTCGACACCTAACACAAATTTGTTGTTACACGATTACTAGGACTGAATACCGTGAATAACGTTTTGGCTGCATTAACCAAGTTATTGGTATTGGATTTGATTTTCCTCGGCGTGATCCTTGTCGTTGTCATGACATTGTCGATGTCGCGCAAGGTCGGGTATGCCGTATTGAAACGGAATTTCTACGGGTACTTTTCGAATCCGACAGGTTACGTCTTTCTATGTTTGTTCGTATTGCTAACAGGCTTAGCAGCATTCTGGCCCGATGAGTTCTTCAGCTCTAACCTAGGGACACTGTCTCAGCTGAATAAATGGTTTACCTTTATCATGCTCTTCTTTATCCCAGCGATCACCATGAGTATCTGGGCTGAAGAGCGTCGACAAGGAACCGACGAACTGCTTTTGACTCTACCTGCGGATGACTTTGACATCGTCATTGGCAAGTACGTTGCGGCGGCGGCGATTTACTCTGTTTCGTTGCTCTTTTCGCAACTATCTACCTTTTTGGTGCTCGCCTATCTAACACAAGGGGACATCGACACGGGGCTCTTCTTTACCAACTATCTTGGCTACTGGTTTATTGGATTGGCCATGATCTCGATCGGTATGGTGGCGTCCTTCCTTACCAACAATCTGACGGTCGGGTTTATCTTGGGTGCACTTTTCAATGCGCCTCTCGCGTTCGCTTCCTCTGTTCAGGCCGTTACCGATCAACGCATCACTCGCGAAATCAGAAACTATAGTATCCCTGAAAGATTCGATGATTTCGGACGCGGAGTCATTAGTATTTCCAGCGTGAGCTATTTTATTCTTTTGGCAGTTTTGGGGCTCTACTTGTGCATGGTGCTTATCGGAAAGCGGCACTGGAACAGCGGAACCGGCGGCAATCAAAGGCTTGGGCATTACATTCTGCGAATAGCCTTGATCGCAGTCATTGCGTTCTTTGGTGTTAAGCTCTTCCGAAACAAAGATCAGCGACTAGATGCGACTGAATTGAAGATTAGCTCGTTATCACCGGTAACGAAAGATCTTATCCGATCGCTTGGGTCGGAGAGAGAGATCATTGTCGACGCTTACTTGTCCGATGAGGTCCCAGATGAATTCGCTCGGATGAAGTATGAGATCATTTCGACGTTGAAAGAGTTTCAGTCCACGGCCAGTTCAGCGGGAGTTGCGTTACAACTGCGGATTTTTGATGCCGTCAAACCGGCCAGCGAGGAAGAAAAACAAGCCGAGCAGCAGTATGGCATTATTCCGCAATCGGTTCGATCCCGAGACCGAGGCGAATACTCGGACGATGCGGTGTTGTTAGGCGCCGCAATTCGAAGCGGGCTTCAAAAAGTGGTAATCCCATTCTTCGAGCCAGGCATACCAGTCGAATACGAATTGGTTCGTTCATTGACAACCGTTTCCAAGCCTACCAAGAAAAAGCTGGGAATCCTCAGCACCGATGCCCAGCTAATGGGTGGGTTTAATCAACAATCGATGCAGCAAACTAACCAGCACCCCATCGTTGCGGAGCTCGCTAAACAATATGACGTTGTGTCTGTTTCCGCAGCATCGCCGATCGATACCGAAAATCTCGATGTCATGCTTGCTGTGCAACCGTCCTCTTTGTCTCCAGAGGACATGTCGAATTTTATAGAGGCGGTTGGTAAAGGATTGCCTACGGCGATCTTCGAGGATCCTCAAGCCGCATTTTGGCTTAACGTACCCGGTACGGGAGAACCAAAACAAGCGGGTGGGCCGATGGCCATGTTCGGTGGTGGAGGCATGCAGCCAAAAGGGGATATTCGTCCACTATGGCGATTGCTAGGAATAGAGGTTCCGAGCAGCCCAGGTCCAATGGGGCTTCCTGCCCCCGATTATTGTTGGCATGAATTTAATCCCTATCCGATCCTAAGAAACTTGACGGAAGCAACCGATCTCTGGGTCTTCGCAAGCAAGGATGCAATCGGTGCTGAAGAGGCCTTTAGCGATGCGAGCGAGATCACGAGTGGTTTACGCGAGCTCATGCTACCGTTCCCTTCCGTAATTCGACCTTTGGCGGGGATTGATAACGTCTCTGTGACCCCATTGGTGAAAACCGGTGCCAAAGCAGGAACGATTTCTCAACAGGATGTAAACAGCATCGAACGTTCCAGCTTGTCCCGCTCGACGGAGTATAAACTCCGACGCAATGAAACCGTCGGGCAGCAGACCCTGGCTGTTCTCGTCCAAGGCAAAAAAGCTGAGAAGAAAGACGCTTCTAAAGAAGAACCAGCCAGTGAGGATTCTAAGGATAAACCTACCGACAATTCTGAAAAATTGATCAACGCGGTTTACGTGGCAGATATCGATATCCTGTCTGAGGTTTTCGTTAACCTCCGTAATCGACCTGCGGAAATCGAAAACATCAACTTCCAGTTCCAAAACATTACCTTTCTATTGAATACGATTGATGTTCTGGTGGGGGAAACCAAGTTTCCGCAGATTCGCAAGCACGTTCCTGTTTTCAGCACACTCAAGTTGATCGAGATACAGTCCGAAAAAGCGCTGGAAGAGGAAGAGGTCAAACGTCGTGAGTTCAGCAAGAACTACAACGAGGCTATCGCAAAACGTGAGGAAGAGAACGCTAAAGTGGAGCGAGAGCTAAGAGAGCGAATAGAAGATCTCCGAAACAAAGGAAACATCAACGCCGATGATTTGAGAGCATTGGAAGATCTGCAGTTCCAACTCACCGTGAAGGCGCAAAATGCACAAAAGAGATTCAATATCGAAAAAGAAAAACTCCAGCGTGAGCGAGATGCGGGGATTCGCAATGCGAAAAATGATGCGAAGAATGCGATTCGCAAGATCCAGGACTTCTACAAGTGGATCGCGGTAGCAATCCCTCCTATTCCACCATTGTTGGTCGGAATCATCGTGATGGTCTCTCGAAGACTACGCGAACGTGAAGGCATTTCCAAGAACCGACTTAAGTAACAAATTAGAAAAGCATAACCGGAGAAGACCAAAGTGAACGAAGGAAGCAAAACAGGTGTTTTCGCCCTAATCGCTGGCGCGGTTGCTTTGTTGGCATGGGCCACCACACCTCGCAATACCGTGGACCCGTCAACCACGGCGACAATGGGCAAGTTACTTTTCGAGGACTTTAAAGATCCTCTGGAAGCAGCATGGCTAAAGATTGTCAAGTTTGATCCAAATCAGCAATCAACGGTGGAATTCGAAGTTGCCAAGGATTCGAAGTCTGGTCTTTGGTCCATCCCATCCCGGGAAGGTTATCCGGCCGACGCATCTAAGCAAATGGCCGAAGCAGCGACATTGTTTATTGGGCTAAAATCACTCGATGTCGCGAGCGAAAAACGAACCGACCAAGAGCTGTTTGGTGTTCTGGAACCGAGTACCCAACGAGAGCAAGGCGGGGAGGGAGTCGGCATGTTGGTCCAAATGCGTGACTCGAAAAACAACATGCTTGTAGACATTATCATTGGGAAAGAAACCGATGACAAAAAGAGATTTCTGCGAGCTCCCAACGAAGATGTGATCTACGTTGCCGATATCAACACGCAGCCTCTTTCGACCGATTTCAAGCAATGGATTGAAAGCGATCTTCTTAAACTTAGCAGCAACGATATCGATTCCATCGGGATCAAAGACTATCAGCTCCTACCAACCCAACAAGGGTTGGCACTATCGCGAAACTACGAAGCTGATATCAACTTCCTGAGTGCCACCGGACAATGGGCTCCAAAGCAAATCTCTACCTATGGCAGTGAAGGGAAGGTTGATCGCGTTCTCAAGGATGACGAACAGCTCAATGCAACACGATTGAATGAAATCAAATCCACCTTGGATCGACTCATTCTTGCGGACGTTGCCAAGAAACCGACCGGGCTCGCGGCTGACTTAAAGGGTAACCGAAAGCAACTCGGCGACGAAGCATTGGTGTCTTTGTCTAAACGCGGTTTCTATCCCGATCCCCAGCAGAAAGAGGGGGATGTCGTTGAGTTCTATGCTGAAAATGGCGAGCTTATAGTTTCTCTTCGAAATGGCGTTCAATATGTACTTCGACTCGGAGGTTCGGCGGGTGCAGACATGAGCCAGCCAATCGTCGCCGGTGAAGAGGGTAAGATCTCGATCAATCGTTACCTTTTAGTCACCTGCCGACTTGATGAATCCAAGATTCCGGAAGCAATTTTGGAGAAGGTGCCAGAAACCGTTGAAGAACTAAAGGCTTTGGAGGCCTTGAAGAAAGAAGCGGGAGCTGCGGTTCCGGGAATTGGTGCGATTCCGTTTGGTACAGATGCTCCGATGCCAGCTGTGCCTCAATCCTTAGATCCACAAACTCCTGTCGCTCCACCGGCTACGGATACCCCTGTAAAGGATCCGGCAACAACTGATCCTGCGGTTTCTCCAGCGGCGGGTGACGGTACGGTACCTGCAACAGAGCCCCCCCAACCACCTGCCAACGATCCACCTAAAGAACCGTTAGCGGGTTCAGCTTCCTCAAGCTCAACTAAGCTTGTTAGTGTTCGGGCGCAGGATGGTGAGCAGCCACCTGTAGAGGCTGCTTCTCAACAAGAGACACAGCCAACGCAAGATGCTACTGCTCCAGTTCCATCAGTTGCTGATAAGCCTGCTGAGCAAGACGTCACGGAGGAGGAATGGAAGGAAAGGCTAACGGTTAAGAAGGAAGAAGTAGCCAAATCCAATCAGCGTAAGTTGGAAGAACGAGCTGAGAAGTTGAACTTGGCAAAGAATAAGGTCGCCGAACTTAATCGCCGATTCGCCGATTGGTATTACATCATCAGCGAAGAAGATTATCGCAAACTTAAGATCAAAGAAGAGGATTTGATTCAACCCAAATCGGCGACTCCAGCCCCTCCGACCGCACCTCCTGGTCTACCTGGGTTCTAAGCGTCATTCCTCAAGAATGACTCCGCACGCGGCGAGAATCGGTTTTATCGAACCCCTCGCCGCTTTTGCAGGTCTTGTTTCCAACTATAGTTGTCTCTGTTTCTGTTCGTTCTATCAAGAGCACGAGCGTCTCTCGAGCAGAGATAGATGTGGCACGGCTGTTCGAAGAACATTACGTCGAAACCGACCTCGATGACATCCCCGACGGTCGGTTTTTAGGGATCGTCAAAGCAATCCATGCCAACCTACCATAACGAGGTCGTGCTGTCCCAGTTGTTAGACGCCCGATCGGATTGAGGCTTGCGAGACTTTTTAATCGCCGAAGCGAGTTCTCTGTCATCAGCTCGTTTCGAAACGACTACCCCTAAACGCTCAGTAATTCGGTCTAGCAGTTCGACCAAATTGCTATCCATGTCATCGAGTTCGATTGGTTCATTGTCATCCAAAGTCAATTGGATATGACAGGCTAAATCGAAATGTTGCCGAATCGCGGGGGCTGATTGGGCACGTGGCTCCGATTTACGTTCAATGTGAACGGTTATTTTTTGCAAAACCGTTTCCAAGCGATCGACAGCCAAATCCAACCGCTGGCTCAACGAGCGAATTGTTTGTGGTGTCACTTCCAAACCCGATGCCGAAACGATCAATTCCATTTTGCGATTCCAGTCCTTACGTCCCATATTCCCCGAGGTATCGGCGAAGAGGGCGACAACTCTTTAGATGAGAATCGGCGGAATGAGTTGATTTCTAAGGCTTATCTGCAAATATCCGACTCAATGCAGCAAAACTTGGGGGCACTGCCAAACTCTCTAACGCGAATTATACTAGGCCCAGACTAAAAATGCTTTGCGATTTGGCCCCAGCGAACCTCTAGCATTAATTCTAGGTACACGATTAACTCGTCCTGCGACGAACTATTTGAAATATTGGATCATGATGTTGATGACCACAATTCCATTGAGACACTCTCTTAGATTCACGTTACTCATCGCCCATTTGGCCTTAACGAACGTCGTGTGGGGGGCTCCATGCGAAAACTTATCGCCTAGTGCAATCGAGTCTGCAGAACCCACGTCATCACAGTCGGGCTTGGTCGGAGAATACCTCAAATCGGGACGTGGAATTCAAATTGCCGATTTAGGGGGGGGCAATTATCGAGTTTCGATCTTCGCGGGAGGTTTACCGACATCAGGTTGGGATAAATCTGAACCGCAAGTTCTGGAAACAGATAAGGAAGACGCTGCCGATTTGATCGATGGTGCTGAGCGAGTTAATCGGTCCAGTCCCACGCTCGGTACCCCAGCTCCTAGTCGTGCGATAACACTGTTCGATGGAACCGATAAGTCTCTTTCTGATAACTGGGAGCCAGGTGCAAAAGCCGCCAATGGAATGCTTGTCTCGGGGGCAACAACGCGTTCGAAATTTCGAGATTATCGACTTCACCTTGAGTTCAAAGTCCCACAAATGCCTGATGCTTTGGGACAGGCTCGAGGGAATAGCGGCGTCTATCATCAAGGGCGATATGAAACGCAGGTTTTGGATTCGTTCGGATTCGAAAATGAAATCAATACCTGTGGAGCCATTTACGGGGTCCAAAAGGCTAGCGTCAATGCTTCTTTGCCTCCAGGCGAATGGCAGACCTACGATGTCGAGTTTATCGCCGCTCGGTGGGATGATGCAGGTAAGAAGACGGAGAACGCAAAGCTAACTGTTCGATTAAATGGAGTTGTAATCCACAGCGGAACGGATGTGCCTAATTCAACGACGGCTGCACCCGTTTCTGAGTCTCCAGAACCTGGTCCGATCTATTTGCAAGATCACGGCAATCCAGTTGTTTATCGCAATATCTGGTTAGTCCCGATTGATGCTGAGAAACTTGGGAAACGGCCCCGCGTTGCAGGTTATGAGAGATTGGCCTCGCTTATTGACTCGGATTCACCAAATGCCTCAGGCTACAGCGATATGGCAGGTCAGGTTCTCGTAAACGAATTGGGGTGTGTGAATTGCCATGCCTCGACCTTTGCAGGGCACTCTCAGACACTGAAACTGGCCCCCAACCTAGCGAAGGTCGGCAGTCGGCTCCGACGAGGTTACATCGCACAATATCTAAGTAACCCGCATCAGTTAAAACCAGGAACCACCATGCCTGACATTCTAGGAAGCATGGAAGCCTCGGAGAAACAAACCACGGTTGAAGCCATTTCGGCATTTCTTGAAAGTACGGGAGCCAATCAACGAACACCTCGCATGGGTCGCAATTCGATTCGCAGAGGCGAACAACTGTACAAAGAAATCGGATGTGCTGTTTGCCACGCCATGCCGGATGGAGTGGGTGCAACACAGACGACAGTAACACTACCAAACTTAACTGACAAATACACCGCCAATGGCTTGGCCGTGTTTTTGAAAGATCCTCATGTAGTGCGTCCCTCCGATCGTATGCCAGCCATGCACCTGAGCGACGAAGAAGCCAGGGACATCGCAAGCTTTCTGGTGGCTTCCAAAACAGAGGAGAACATCACACCGAATTACAAGTACGAAGTATTTAGTGGATCATGGGATAAGCTCCCAGATTTGAATACACTAACGAAGAAGTTGGATGGCACTAGCGTCGGATTGGATCTTTCCGTTGCTCGAGATAGAAACAATTACGCTATTCGATTCACATCCTTCTTTGCATTGGAATCGAAAGGAACGTTTCGATTTCATCTAGGATCCGATGACGGCAGCAAGCTCTACATCAACGACAAATTGGTTGCGGATTGCGACGGGATTCATCCTCACCAATTCGTTTCTGGTGAAGCTGAGTTAGCGGCAGGGGTTCATCAAATTCGAGTTGAGTATTTCCAGGGTGGTGGAGAAGCGTCCCTGGATCTGGAATGGGAAAGTCCAGAATTACCTCGGCAATCGATCGAGCCATGGCTAGCACTGGATCCTGAAGCTGCTCGAAGCTTGACAAAACAAGAAACCATCAATCCTGAGTTGATCAAAACAGGTAAAGAACTGTACCAATCGATAGGTTGTGTGAATTGTCACAACATGCCCGCAGGAAACGTCGATGCAACTGGCCCGAAATCGATTGCACTGAACCAAGTAAACCTAAACGCCGGTTGTTTGTCTGAAACGCCAGGAAAAGCGCCGAACTACTACCTTTCCGATAAACAACTAGCAGCGGTTCGAAGTTCATTAGCAAAACCTAAAGCCATCGAGGAGCCTGAGTCAAAGATACAGTTTCGCATGGCCCAGCTTAATTGTATCGCTTGCCATGAGAGGAATGGGTTTGGCGGACCAGAGTCGCAGAATTTGCCTTTATTCACCACAACCATTCCAGAAATGGGGGACGAGGGGAGAGTCCCGCCTCGTTTGACAGGAGTTGGTGATAAGCTCAAAGATGACTTCCTTAACGAAGTTCTTAAACAAGGAGTAAGGCATCGTCCCTATATGAAGGTTCGTATGCCCAACTACCACAGCGCTCCATCTGATATGGCAGCTTTGTTCGTGAAGCAAGATCGCCCCAGTGACGAAAGTGCTGCTAAGCTTCCGCACGATGAGACAGAGATTCGTGCTTTAGCAGCTGGTCGTCGTTTGGCTGGCACAAAGGGATTATCATGTGCCCAGTGTCATACTTTTGGCAATGTAGCAGCCACCGGAATTCAAGCGTTGGATATGCAACTCATGACAAAGCGAGTGCGATCCGAATGGTTCTTCCGCTACCTGATGGACCCGATCAAGTATCGGCCTGGTACACGAATGCCTAACAGTTTTCCCGAAGGACAAAGTGTTTACAAGCAGATTTATGAGGGTAACGCTGAACATCAAATCGCCGCACTTTGGATGTACTTGTCACAGGGAAATGATGCAGCATTGCCAGACGGTCTTCAACGAGATCAGATTGTTTTAGAACCTAAAGATCGACCGGTCATTTACAGAAATTTCCTCGAAGGGCTTTCCGCGCGTGGCATCGCCGTGGGGTATCCTGGCGGGATGAATCTCGCGTGGGATGCTGAATCGATGGCAGTGAAGACCATATGGCAGGGCTCATTTATCGACGCGTCAATGCATTGGCGAGATCGGGGTGTTGGCCGCCAAAAGCCGCTCGGTGATCTTGTGATCGATTTTGAGAATGGACCTGCCGTCAGTCTGTTAGACACACCACAAGACAAATGGCCGGACAACTCTCAAGTAACGGATAAATACCGATTTCTTGGTTACCGACTGGCCAAAGATGGTTCACCAACGTTCCGTTACCAAACAGGGGACATCGTCGTTAGCGACACATTCGCCGTCGATTCTTCGGGCGGCCAAAAGGGCTTCAAACGATCGATTAAACTTGAAAAGATCAAGCCAGCTACATCGGTGCAGCAAAATGATAATAAGTCAGATCTCATGCCGGTTGTAAGGCTAGCTCACGGAAAAGACGTGACTCTTACGCAGCCAGGGCAGTGGACGATCAATAAGCAAGTAAAGATTCGATTGTTAGTTCCAGATGCAGTCAAGGTTTCTTTGCACAGCAACACAGACAACGAAGCAGATCTCCGATTCCGCGTCGAAGAATCTCAATTGCCTCTGACAGTGGAATACACGGTACACTGGTAATTCATCGATAGAGTAGACAACCGTGACCAATTGAAAATCAATGCGGCTCACGGGCCATTCAAAAGCAACATCCAACGAATAATCTATAAATCTGATCATGCGATTACCCAAATTTAGTCTTTTGGCTTTACTCAGTGTCGGAACTCTTTGTTGCCCCGGTGACGTGGATAGGGCGATTGCCCAAGAGAAACCGAATACACAGATCAAACCAACCGAGGCAGATTTCTATTCTCTTGTTTCTTTCGAAATTCCAGAAGGAGTTGAGCTCGAAGCGACCTCGTTCCAGTTGATGCCTGACGGTAAACTGGCGGTAGCCTCACGCCGCGGCGAGGTTTGGCTGATCAGCGACCCGACAGCACCCAAGGTTGCTGCGAATCAGTTCACACGATTCGCTCATGGCCTGCATGAACCGATTGGACTGGCCCTTCGAGACAAATCATTGATCGTAACTCAGCGGCCTGACGTTTCGCGATTGAGTGACGCTGATGGAGATGGAGAAGCAGATGAATTTGAGGTTGTCGGTTCTGGCTGGCATATCTCGGGCGACTATCACGAATACGCGTTTGGTTCCAAGCCAGATCGCGAAGGTAACATCTGGGTGGCTCTTTGTTTAACAGGCTCGTTTGGTAGCGATGGGCTCTATCGTGGCTGGGTTGTTCGTGTTACACCAGACGGAAAAACCATTCCAACATGTAGTGGAATACGATCACCTGGCGGTATTGGTGCAAACGCGGCCGGTGACATGTTTTATACCGACAACCAAGGACCTTGGAATGGTACATGTGCGCTCAAGCATCTGGCTCCAGGGAAATTCATGGGGCACCCGGGTGGTTTTAAATGGTATTCCGAAGCAGAAAAGTACATTGGCAAACGTCCTGCCGAACCGAAGGACGGAAGTCGCTTTGTTGTCGAGGCGGATCGCATTCCGGAATATGAACCTCCTGCAATCTTGTTTCCCTACAAAGATATGGGGCAATCTGCAGCAGGGATCGCATGTGATTTAACCGGCGGTAAGTTTGGGCCATTTCAAGGCCAGTTGTTTGTAGGTGACCAGACGAATAGTACCATAATGCGATGCTACCTGGAAAAGGTGAATGGTCATTACCAAGGAGCTTGTTTTCCATTCCGTGAGGGTCTCGACTGTGGAGTGGTTGGTTTGGAGTTAACCGACGACGGTTCCATGTTTGCTGGCGAGACGAATCGAGGCTGGGGGTCGAGGGGTACGAAACCATTTGCGGTACAGCGATTGAATTGGACCGGCAAAACTCCATTTGAGGTTCTCGAAATGAAAGCTGTTCGAGGAGGATTCGATTTGGTTTTCACCGAACCAGTCAATCGCGAAACGGCTAGCGATATCAAGTCGTATGACATGCGATCCTTTACTTACATCTTCCAAGGCGCCTATGGTAGTCCTGAGGTTGATGAATCGAAGCCAACGGTTCGTTCCGCCAAAGTTTCAGACGATGGGCTTCGCGTAACTTTGGAAGTGGAAGGATTGCAAAGAGGAAACATTCATCATCTACAATCCAAAGGGGTTCGTTCGTCCAGTGGACTCCCACTCTTGCATTCAGACGCTTACTACACTCTCAATTACCTGGCCGAGTAGGCCGTCGGTAAGAAGAAAATACTAAGCTGTGTTCTTTAGTTCCGCAACTTCGGGTTGGCATTTCGGGGATTATCCAATCAAGGTTATCTCCAAGTTGTGGCACTAGGTTAGTAGTTGTTATCAGCCTCCAAAAGCTTTTTAAGCTTGTTCCACTCCCCTTTTCGACTCTTTAAAAGTTCATTCCAAGAGTAACTATTTAAGTACTCGTTCTTGGACGCTGCTTTCAGTTCCTTAAAGTGTTCCACAAGCCATGCGGCTGCATCCTCGCGAGTCGATGTCACCACTGCGGACATTATCAGATTAAGAGACTGATCTGATCCTGATTTCCCTGGGTAACGACCGAGTAACTCGATGGGAGCATCAGGATCTAAGGCGATCTGCATAAGAGCTAGGTAGGGTTCCGCCTCAGGTGCATTTCTATCTGTTTGAATCTTGAGCCAATCCTTCCAAGCGTTACTTCGTCTAGCTGTTCTCAAGAACTTGACGAGTTGTTCGGTTTGCTGCGTCGAGCGGGTGCCCCCATAAATCAACATCATGTCGCTGTATTGACTTTCAGCAGTGTTGCCCCATAGATAAGTTAAAATCCAAAGATCGAGTATTGCTGAATTTTTTCCCCGTATCGTATCTAGCAATTTGGAGTTTGCGAAACTGCTTTTGCTTAGAAGTCCATTTGCTGCCAAGTTCAGCAAGTCGGCACTCTCTGAGTCGAGTAACTCGGTGCAAAGGGACTCCGTTTCTTTCGGGACCAATTCGAGCAAAACGGCCAATGCAAAAGTAGAGGAAGCGTCCCCTTTTTTTAATCTCACAACGAGCTCATCTACAACGGTTCGAACCTCTTCAGTAGCTTTCTCGAGCTTAAAGTAATTTCCGAAATTAGAATTCGGATACCCGAATTTCACACCTGTACCCAGAACCGTGCGGAGGCAACCGCTAATGTAGGTGTAGGCGTCGGGAAAATCGTTTGCAAATCTTTCTTTGTTATTCAACAGCCAAATAAACCGCTTCGGTTCAACGACCGAGGTAAAGGACTTAAGAAAGGACTGATCCAGCTTTTTGTCGCCGGGTGTCCATGCGTTCCCGATTTGGTCAGTCCATTCCGAAGGTAACCAGCCGACCGACGACGCAGCCATCGATTTGTAGTTTTCCTTCCCTAACAATGCCAGCCATTCCGTTTGGTCGAAACTTACGCCGACAATCGGGGCCAAGATAAGACCGAGAGTTCGATCCTCCGGGTCTTGCGACTCAAGCCACTGGCTGGCGATAAGCTTCCAGTTTGATTTCGCTTCAAGTGTAGGATCTTCGCCATTCCAACTTGTCATCCACTCCTTAAAGTTGCGATTTCGCTTGGTGGGTTTAGCCGCTACGGAATTCTGGGGGAAGGATGGTTCTGCTTTGCTGGCGATGCCAAATAGATCGGGCTCCTCTATTTCCGCTTGTTGCGCTGGAGAGGAGGATGAACGCGATCCAGCATCGTCTTTCATCTCCTTTTCTGGCAGTGGGCTTTTCTTTTGGGTGGATGGACCACCGAAAAAATCGTCAACGTCAACGCTGCCTTTCTTGGCATCCTCTATTGGGGATGTTTCTTGGTTATTAGCATCTGATTTGCTGGTTTCACTCTGGTCTGCCTTGTTGGCGTTTTCTCGAATGCCAGCTGAATCGCTGCCGTTGCCACCGAACAGATCGAAAAGATCGAATCCTCTTTCGTTACCACCGAGCTCGTGTTCCGTCGAATCGCGTTGGAGAGGGGCCTCCCTGATCGCGTTGGCTTGCATAAAACCAGCGGTGGATTCGTCGCGATAGTTATTGAAAGCTAGAATCGCATGGTGAACAATTTTAGACTTGAGAAGACGATTGTCGGTTTTGACATGTTTTGCAAGTTCAGTGAGGGCTCGCTCTGGCTTAGACTCAGCAAGGAAAATCGCGGAGACCAATCGAACAGAATCATCACTAGATTTGAGGCCAATTAGGAAATCAGCCAGCTTTTCGTTTTCACCATTCTGACTCCCCATTCCGTAATAAGTTGGTTGCGATCTGTCGTTCTGTGAAGACTCGAGAACTTGATCCAGCAGTTCAACATTGTCCACCAGTAACTTGGCCAGCTTAGGTAACGTTTTTGCATTGACCAAGCTTGGGATATGCTGCTGAACTTTAGAACGCACAAAGTTATCGGGGTCTAGCAGTCTAGACGATAAGCCTTCGATGAGAAGTTGCGATGAAGCATCATCTCGATTCATCTGGTAAGCTGACTGATTCTTAAGCTGCTTTCCAAGAAACTCAGTCGCTTCCGCTCGAATACGCCACTGTTCATGCTCAAGCAACGGGAGCAACCCCAAGTATGCTGTTTCAATCTTATAGTTGGTCTGGGTGCTCAGGAATTTGAAGCCCTGAACAATTAAGTTTTCGTCTGTTTCGGTTGGCAAATAACTTGCAACGATAGGCAACGCAGCGGATGACAGAGAGGGAGCCAGGGTCTTCAAGGACATTCCCCGCACGTTACGATCGGGATCTTTAAGCAGTCGCTCAAGCCAATCCGCAGCGTTTTCGATATCGACTTTGGAGATGATTTCGACCGATGCTTCTCGAATCACGGAATCTTGGTCTTCGATTAAAGCATTGAGTAATCGCGTATCGTCCTTGGATAGTTTTTGCGCTAACGCAACCCCAGCTCGTCGACGTTTCGCTTCATCGAAGCCTGCTAAGCTTCTCAATAGGCCCGAATAGTCGGACCTGATTGTTGCCCCGGCAAGTAAATGGTAATAAGCGAATCGAGCATTCGTTTTGGCACTATCCCTTAGTTCACCATCGAGAACAAGCTCTTTAAGTCCTCTAGCGAGTTCCTTTTCGTTGCCGAGAGAGAATGTTTCCGCCAATAGCAACTCGATCCCATCATCACTAACAGTCCGCCATTTCTCGATGTGCCTTAGAACCTCATCAGCGAGTGGTGCATTGGGCAGTGGTTCATTGGACAATGCAGTATCGGTATCAGATTTCGTTTCGTTCGATTCACCGGCTGATTCATTCTTCCCACCAGCCTCATCAGATTCGATTTCGACGATCTTCGCTTTTTCTTCCAACCAATTTCGAATGGATAAAATGGCGTCTTCTTGGAAGGTCTCAGGGTGCCACGGATCCAGCTTTTGAGACGGGACTTTCCATCTTTCCAGTAATTCTAATGCCGATAGACGCTGAGCTAGCGAGCCGGACTCTAAGACCGTTGGAATCGCCTCCCATGCTTTGGTTCGATGTTGCAAGAATTTTTGTTTGGCAATTTGACGTGTGGACGCTCGCCGATCTCCGAGAAATACGACCCATTTTGCGATGTTCTCTTCGCTAGCAGAAGCGGATTCTTGTAAAGCTGCATCAAGTACCGAGACCGCACCCAGCTTTTGTTCCTCTAACCAACCGGCCAATTGATCGATCGGCAAATAGCCTTCGACAGACTCTATTTTTGCTCCGGTGGTATCCACAACGACGATTGTCGGTAAAGCTTGTACTGAGAATTTGGAGGCTAATTCTTCGTCTTCATCAACATCGACTTTTGCGAGCATCCATTCATCACGAATGGTTGATGCAGCATCGGTAGCTAGTTCGTTTTCTAGCTTGCGGCACCAACTACACCATTCGGCGCCGAACACGACAATCAACGGTTTTTGCTTAACTTGAGCTTGCTCAAGCCCAGCTGAAAAACTTGGAGCCCACATGGACTGCGTTTGAGTAGGAGGATCTGCAACTCCTTCATCAAAACCTAATGACGATGGTGCGATGGGAATCGCCAGGTTAAGAGAAAGCAGCCAACAGAAAAACCGTCGATGATTCATGGTTAACACAATATGCCTCACTTCTTGCCGTGCAAGATCTTTGGCCAGTAAGTGGCGTAGTCGAATTTGGGGCTGTTTTCGAGATCATGGCATTTGCGACATTGATCAACAGCGTTAAATGGAGTTCTCTTTGTTGGTTGGTTAACGTGAGCCAGCGATGGCCCATGACAATTCTCGCAACCAACCCCAAGTCGATCAGCAGATGATGCGATCGTTTCAAAGCCACCGGGCATTGCGTAGCCTGTGGTATGGCAAACTTGGCATGCAGGTTCGAAATGGGCTTTAGTCTTTTCAATCGAAGCAAATGCGTGACTGTGATGGGATCCGATCCATACATGTTGGTCTTGCTCATGGCACTTTAAACAGGAATCGGAGCCCGCTATCTCGTAGTCTTTAACTCCTTGCGGAACTCTAATGGTTTGCACGCCTGTATCTTTAGAAGAAAAGTCCCGCTCCTTGAGCAGCTCGTAGAATCGATCTAGGTTCGCGTCTTGCTTCTGGTTTTGTGGCAGTTCACTACTAACCTCGATAACTTTTGTCGCGGCTAACCGCTCCTCCGGAGTTCCAAAAAGCTTAGACGTAACGAGGTATTTGCCTTTGTTGGTTGCGGAGGAGACGATCGCTCTGCCATATCGTCGAGGTGGTAAAGTTTGTCCTGTGGGGCCACCAATTACAAAACTCAATTCGGGGATAGATTTCGCAAGCTCGATTAACTCAGGTTCTTCCGCGTAGGCTAGTAAGACTCGAACATCTGCTTTTGACTTTGCGATCTCTGCTAAAATCGCTTGTTTAGGGTCGCTGGCTTTCCAATGAATTTCACTGATTAAGCGAGGAGACACGATACCTAGAATTTGGATGAGTCCCATATCATGTTGCACCAAGACTGATTTCTTTAACCACGCTGTTGGGGTGTTAGTAGATGTTAATGGTTCAGCATTTGTGGATAAGAAAGGAACGTTACTCTGCTGCGTAATCTTTTCCCAGGTTTCAGGTGTAATGCTTAATTCAGGCACGCCTAAGTTGTGCGCGACAATTCCTATCTCTTTTTCGCCGTTTAGGATCGCTAGAAACTTTTCCAGATGATACTCGGTTACACCAGCAGACGCTCCGCCCACATCGACATAAATAGGGGTGCCATTCTCCGATTCAATGATCGATGCACGTCGTGACATGCCCCCCGACTGGCCTGACGTGCAACCGCACGGAGTGATCCATCCTGCTGTATCTCCACTGCAGTAAAGAACGGCGGTTTGCTCTTCGCGCCCGTGGTTCGCTCCCCGTTGCCGATCGCAACCGATCGATACAAACAGGATCAAGATTGCAACATAACAGTGGCGTGCAAACATCTATGGCTTTTCTCCAGCACTAGATCAAAGGACTGTGTTGCTTAAAGATGGGCTACTTCAAGAGAGTGTACACAAGTATGTTCACATTGATTGCCTCAGCGTTAACGATCTCGTTGCCGCCGCAGCAACAGCAGCCAACAGAATTTGCCGTGTCATTCAATCCATCTTGTGAGTAGAGCACACCGAGCCTGTCACCAAAATGGATACCTTCGATCGGTTGAGGCTCACCATGCTTCGCTTCCAGTTTTGGAATATCGTTAACTGTATGAAATACCATGTGATCCATGGAGATCTGCTTCATGCTGTTTTCAGGAAACGTTTTCTGCATCTCTCTTCGAAACGATCTGTTCCAATCTTCCGAAGAGCAGCCAGCAGAAGCCAATAGAAATCCCCCCCGCTCGATGTAGACTCGCAGATTCTGACGTTCCTCCTCAAGAAGCGTAAACTCTCCCTCACCAGTCATTATGACCAATGGGAAATGAAAGACCTCATCCGAAGCCAATTTGACCGTGTGAAATCGTCGGCTGGTGCTGATCGAGGACTCACGTTCGGCCCGCGTCAAAAAGTGGTCGGAAAAACACTCGCTACTTTTGGTACCGGCATAAACGAGGTTGGCGACTTGGATGATCGAATTAGACTCTCCTCCCACGGTCTTAGGATCTGCCACGACGGATGGCGGTTTAGGTTGCTGTTTATCTTTTTCGTTGTCGGTAGCACCTATTCTTTGAACACCTACCGTCAGGGCCAATGTTAAAATGCAGAGAGCAAAAGAAAATTCTCGGCTAAAGAGGGAGTTGCCCCCTGGATAAGACAAACCGCGACGGTACGAGCGAATCATGATTTACCTATGCGAATCAAGTAGAAAAAGCGTCCTGTCGCATAAACGGCATGAGAAGAGCTGTATAACAAAACCGTTTACAACTCACAAACGCGTCGATGCGACGCAACAATTGTAACGCGGCAAGAGTGTGGTTCGCAATGATTTGAGGCTAATATCTTGGGGTCGCTAGGAAATTATCGCGCTAGCTACCTTGCCCCAATACCGGTTCGATCGTTTGATTCGTGATAGCGTCGGTTACCTGATTTAGTAGCTTTATCAAGATTCGATACTCTTTTTCATTCAATGCCGAGTTCATCGACTGGCGAATCGATTCACTAGCGACCCAGAGTTGTTCGAATTTCTTTTTCCCTTTGGAGGTCAAGCTTACCGATTTCGCCCGAGCGTCGTTCGGATGGGGTTCGCGAACTACAAGTCCTTGATTTTCAAGCAGTACAAGCATCGCGCGAACTGTGCTGGGATCTGATGGCATTCTTTTAGCCAATTCTCGTTGCGACACACCATGTTCGCGATCCAAAGTTGCCATGAGAACAAATTGGTCAGCCGTAACACCTAGGTCTGAGAAGCAACTGTCCGTCTCTCTATGCAATGTAAAATAGGCGGCTCTCATCGCCATCGGGAGCTTGTCTAGTTCCATCTGCAGCCTCATTGAACATTGTGACTCGTTTCGTGCGTATACGCACGAAGAGCTTCAGCCTATCATAAATTACGCTTTATGTAAACCAAATAGCCAAGAGACTGTTTGTTAACGCCGTATAACCGGGGATGTCGAAATTGGTTTCGCCAAGACGGGAGAGGCAATTTCGTTCGTGACGGGACTGGCAAGATGGAGGGCATTGCTTTTCATCGACTTGAGGTCAAGTAAAGCGAGCTTAAGCGAGTTCTTTTGAGATTTGAGGGTCGGACTCTGGTGGGTTGTCCACAAGAATCGATGAATGCTAATGCGATCCTGTGGGCGATAGTCTCTCTCCGTTCGCTCCGGTGCGGTTCCCAGTGTGGCTAATGGTAGTACATCGCACGCTTTGATTTGATCATCGTCATGGTAGATGATCATCAAAAGTTCTTTATCGGACATCCTCGCGTAACAGCGAATTCCCTTCTGTGATAACTGATGAAAGAAAAAAGGTCTGTCGGCCTCTGGGTTTGCTTGGATGGTGGATCCGGTTTGTTCGGTGTTTGAGGATTCGTCGAGATTCCATACCCATTGATCGAGAACCGAAGGCGCCTGATCGGTACACCAAAAACTTAAGGTAGCTTGATCGCAATCGAAAGGCCAATTCGCAGCTTGTACCTGCATGACCGGGTGCGGGGTATTAGGTAGCCAATTGGAATTGAAAGACAAGTATTTCGGAGTGTCTTCCATGGCTAACGAGCCAACACTCTTCGTTTTGGGTTCGATCTCTGCTAAATGAAACTTGGGACGAGATGCAACACCTCCGTTTGTGTTGAGCAGAGAAATATCCCAAGAGTAACCATTTGTGTTTTTCTTCAATGGGTGCACACCTAGTTGCACCGAGGAAACGTTTTGGTCTGGGTTGATTAAATTGTGAATGCTGGGGTAACCTGATGCGACGTATTGTGCTGAGCTTATTCTGTTGTCTAACGACACAAAGAGCTTCAACGAGGATTTGGGGCTAACGGGGAATACTGATGTTACGCCTTTGTATTCGACGGTAAGAGGCGTATTGCTCTGCGAGACGCTCGGCAAAAGTATGTCGGATCCTGTTGTCGCTAGAATGCGATCGGTATTGGGTAAATGGACCAACACAGGTTGTGGCTGGGTTAAAGAATTTACCCTCTCTACTAATGCAATCGAGTCTGCAATCTGAAAACTTGCCGAACCTCCTGTTTCAACTGCTAGCCTTTGGTACTGCTCGGAAGCTTCTGCGAACTCTGATTTCGGAATACCAAAACCGATTAGATGAATCCTAGTGTTGTGGCGTTTGGCCAACTCGATGACAGAGTCGATGGAGATGTTTACTGACGGGTGAGGGTTGAATTGATAGTTTCGACCATCTGAGACGACTATGATATCGTGAGTGCCATCGTGGATCGTATTCGCAGCCTGTTGAATCGCAGTGTGCAAAGAAAGATATAAAGGGGTTTGCCCCCAAGGCAAAAGCAATTCCAAATGACTTAACACTTTGGATTTTTCTGCATCGGTAAATCGCCCAACAGGTAAAACTGTTTCGACATCTTCATACGGTTGAAGCGTTGGAGAGAACGGATAGGCCGCGAAATACTTGTCTTGAATCAAATTGCCTTGTTTCACTCCACCAGCCGAAACGCGATGCCCGAAAAAGACGACCCCGACTTGATTCGGTTGATTTGACCAACGCTCGAGAATTTCAGCAACAGCTCTCTTGGCTGCAACCAGCTTCGATCGATCGATCGGGAATGAGTTAGGACTTTGGCTTGATTCGGCATCGTAGGGTTCGAACATGGATGCAGAGCAATCGAGGATCAGCGTTCGATACCTTTTGGTCTCTCCTGTTTCTTCTATTCGCAACACCGCTTCTCCTGAAGGGGATGCGTTGGTTATCGAAACCAATGAAGGAGAAGAACGAATTTTCAGTGTTGAATCGCAATGATGCCCTCGATATTCGAATTGGACCTGCAAATCGTTTTGTATGCTCGTATCGATCAGCCCAGGTAAAACGAATTTTCCAGCCACCGATTGGTTTGTGATATTTGCATTTGCAGTTTGTGTAGCAATTACCTCGTTGGTGTTGCCGGTGTTTCTTATCAGTCGTACTGAACCAATTCCACGGGGTATAGAATCCTTTCCAATATCGTTTCCAACGCTCCATATCAGTTCAGGGCTAACATTAAGTGCGTTGGCAGGCGAATATCGCGTTGAAAGCCTAAATCCCTTCGTTGCATTTTGGTAAGCATTAACCCTTTCGAGAGCCTTCGTGTAAAAGTCTGTCGGTTTAAGATTAAGATTGCCGGTTTTGTTTTTGATGACTTCGGAGGCAATAACAAAGTGAGATATCCCGTCTCGAAGTGGTGTATGCCAAAAGTCTTCTGCATGTCTATTGATTGAAATCGCAGCCCGATGTTCTTCAAGACGTGCTTCATGATAGTGAACCCAGTTCGCACATTCCGTAAGCCCAAATTGTGATGTTAGCAATCGAGCTGCAATAGATTGCTTCATTGCAGAATCGCCAAATCTCAGACCTGCTGATTTGTGTAACTGCTGAACACTCCTCCAAATGGATTGCGACTGCAAGTCTTTATCTTCGCTAGAAACCAGACCTTGGAAGACTCGTGAATAGAGAGGGGCCAATAACAAATGCGATTCGCGATCCAAATCTTTATTTTTCATCGCTTCACCCTTTTCGGATGAAGCTCTCATTGAGGACTCTCTACCCTGCTTTGAAGAAAGATGATTCATCAGGACGCGATAGGAGCCTTGGCGAATGGTATTGGTCGATTCAGGCGTGGCGTTGATATTGGGAATAAAGCCTGAGTTCAATAGCTGAGATATTGCCAGAAATCGTTCTTCGGAAACTGACTGACCACCCTCTATGAGCCTCATCCATTTTGAGGATATCGATTCGGACAACAACAAAAGGGCTGTTTTTACATCGACGAAAAGTTCCGACTGGGACGGAGCTCGCTCGGAGGTTAAGTACTCCGTGTTTTTTGTAAGAGTGTAAATCAACCCAAGGATTTTTTGTCTAAGAAGAGATTCGTTATCAGGCTGCTTTGAGTCTGTATTTCTTAGCTCATATTGATCGATTGCTAGACCGGCTCGGACCATCGGCAGTACTTCAGCGAGTGCTTCGTAATAGCTGTCGATCGACGTAGCGAGTGTCATTGTCGAGGTCTTGAATTGTGAACACTCCGTCTCAAAAGTATTCACTTTTGCAAGTATCTTTTCATCAAAGGCCCCCGCGAGAAATTGGTCTTCGATTCCTCGACGATTGTTGTCGAGGGTTTGTTCTCGACTCTCAAGTTCTACGAGACTCGGAAGCTGAAAGGAATCCAATCTTGCAGACTCAAGGGCAATCATTCCTCTTGCAAAAGATTGCATCAGATCGGGCCGCGTCCAAATCTTCAATTCGGCTTGTTGAAGCAATGTGTAAAGAAAGGGGGTGGGGTGATACTGAGCGTCATCGGTGTTTCGTTCCCATTTATCAATCAATTGCCTAAGTTTGCTAACAGTTGGGTTTGTTGCCAACCCTCCCCATACTTCCAGTCCGTGCTTGATTTGTTCCTTCAAATGAAAATCGGGGCTATCTTTCGGATTCAATAAGGGTTCTTGGCATTTCGTCTTTAATCGCTCAAAAGTCCGTTGCAGTTCCGCGACGCGAACGGAGTTTGGGTGAGAGCTGTGGTGCATCGCTTCCAGGTCGATCGCGGTTTGCTTTAACAACGACCAATAGGCAGGATGGTTGTGCCAAACTCGTTCAGAGTTAACAGCATGTAGTTCCTTCCAAATCGAAGCGACCGAATCGATAGTGTAGGGATTGTCGTTGGCAACCGAAAGAGATTGTGTGTAAGGATTGGTAATTCCTGCCCATGCTAATGGGGTCTGGAGTGGCTCGGATGACAGGAGCCGAGTACTGGACTCCACCTTAAAGCCAATCCCGTTGTCTCCAGCGAAATGTGCTTCGATATAGCTTTGCAATTCCTGTAGACCAATTTGGCGATCTGAATTCCCGCCTTTCTCTTTTCGATCGCATTGCCCTGAAAGCCCCAAAGCTAAAAGCCTGGTAAAGTGATCTCCTTTTTCGTAGCTTATATTCTCAAACGGGGTGGATCGAGTGGTACAGATACCAACTAGCGAATTGATCTTGCCCGTTTTGGGATACTTCTCAAAAAGGCGATGGAGAGACGCAGAGAATTCATTGCTGGATTGCCATGGTGCATCCTGTCGACTGCTGTCGCAAAGAAACACAATCGCACGAGGTTTGCTAAGTACATTTTCGATAGACTGGAGTAACGCTTCAAATGGAATCCAGCTGTCTGTCTCAAGAGGGGAAGATTCCCGGTGGATCAAATAGGGGCTCGAGTCCGGATCAACGACACCGTGTAGATTCAGATAGATCAAAAGTGGCTTGTCACTCTGTGCCGATTTGTCCAGTTGCGAGATGGCATCCTCGAACTCAAGCCAATTTCCAGAAATGGATCTACCATTGGCTTCGATCGACTTGACTCTGTAGGCATGGTCACCAAGCTTTTTCATTAATGCAACGTTGGAATCCTGCCACGGATTGACGTCCCAAGGTGCTTGATACGACGAAGAAACGATCAGTAACGGCGTTCGCGTTGGCAATCTCAACAAGCTGCTAAGGAACAGCCCTAACACGACAGCCAATGTCACTCCAAGCAATAGAAAACTACCACGCCAATGAATGAGTCTTACTAGACCTTGCCGCGAAAGGAATTGTTTTCGGAGTTCGTTTATGTTTAGCTGCACCGCCACGATTCATCCAAATGAATAGTCTCTCCCGAATGAATGTTCCAATGTAAGACAATTGGTAAATCCAAAAGTTTTTCAATTGGCATTGTTTCAATTGACGCCAAGGACCGAACGCATCCATTGGTTGATAGCAAACGACAAGATTCAGAAGCAATAGCAACGCCTCGAATTGAAAATGGCAGCATTCGAATCGCTTCATCGGTTGAGATCTGGCGGGTGTTTGACTTTTGGTCTTGCCAGCAGATAATGACAGCTTTTCGACTCTTGTTTTGAAGAACGCTGCGATGACCGATAAATCAATCCACGATGAAAAAATCGCAGCGATGACTTTTTCGTCGGTTTATCCACATTATGTTGCCAAGGTCGAGAAAAAGGGACGGACGACCGACGAACTACATCAGGTGATCACGTGGCTGACCGGCTACTCGGTGGCGAAGATCCAGGAACAGATTAAGATGAAGGCCACGTTTGAGGAGTTCTTTGCCCACGCGACCCTCAACGCGAATGCCTCTCTAATTACTGGGACGATTTGTGGTTACCGCGTTGAGGAGATTGAGAATCCTCTCACCCAAAAAGTTCGTTTCTTGGATAAGCTTGTGGACGAGTTGGCCAAGGGGAAAAAGATGGAAAAAATCCTTCGAGCTTAACGAAGGTCAAATACTACCAAAGGGTTAGATACGTAGCTAAAAAATGTCAATGAACGGCAATCCATATGCATCCTCAGCCAACCTGAGCGACGAAAAGTTGGACTCAAAGTCACTGACAGATGATTCGCTTTTGAGCATTGCTCGGACCGTCTTTCTCGCATGGGAAAAACTGCGAGTCATCTATCTAAGTTTGTTGACCCTGCTCACGTTATTGCTGGTTGGTTTCAGCGGAATATTTAACGTATCGTTGATGATATCGATAATGTTTGGAGCCTTCTTTGCTAATGTGCTCTATTTTGCTGGCCCTGTTATTGACACTTACATTCGATGGTTGGGCTACATGCACTCTTGGCCACGGTGGGTTATGTTCATAGGGGGGACCATTCTTTCCATCGTCTTGGCTATTGGATTATTAGGAAGTCATTTGCTTCCCAATCAGCCATAGTCCATTGCATTTGATGCACCTTCTGGAATTACTACTCAATACTACAAAGTCGACCCCTAACAACCATCGATCGGTTTGTATCGGCACGGCCAATGGCTACGCCACGTTTGTTCGCATGAATGAGATGGACTCTAGCTCGGTAACAATCTCGTTTTGGAGTTTTGATTCCAGTGATTGCAAAGCCTGCGAAGCGAGCATTCCGTCCAGCGCACGATGATCGCAAATCAATGCGATTGGACTCAAGCCTTTTTCGCTAACCGGTGCATAGGCTAGGCTGGTTGTCGTAATTAGGGGGTGGTAGGCATTCAAACAGTTTTGAGACGCAAGGCTTGAGATCGAATATGTCCCAATATGCTTGCAGTGTTTTCTACCCGCGCAATTCATGGCCCACCACCAACAAATTCTTCTTAGAATTTTTGGGGACCGCTCCAAAATGCAACCATCGCGATAAATCTCGCTGAGCGGTTTGCTCAGAGCGTCGTTAAGCTGCCCCTGCAAGGCTTGAAGCTCGGTTGTTTCTGCGTTACAGATCTTCGCCCAGATCAACCGAGGATTTCCCTGATCATCGTTGCGATGGATCGATATCGATGCGACAGTTGAGGGATGACGATAGATATGCTCCCGAGGATAACGGACGTACCTGTCGCGAAGCTCCGGAATTTCCATCGAGACGAGCGAGTACGCTTTGAGAAAAATCGCTGTCCAACCAATTCTTGTTGGACAGGCTTTCCGTGCTGCTTCGGTCGCCCCTAGTTGAAAGTCTCGCAGTAAGGGGAACGCAGGAACGGATTTCGACGCAGCCAGAATATCTAGGACCGTCTGGCGGTGCGCTGGGAATCTACGTTTCGTTCCCTTGTTAGGCATTATCGATTCTCTGGGGAGTTAGAGTCCAGTACAGCTTTGGCTTCCGAAGCACGTACGCGAGTGTTTTTCACGCTGATAAAGTCAACGATCTCAGCATTGTCATGAATCGTTCTTAGGTATTGATCCATTGCTTGACGCTGCTTTTTCTCAAGTAGATTTTGGTACAGTTCTTTGCGAACGGTATCATCCATCTGAGAAACCACTGGAGAAGTAAAACCGCGAGACTTGAGTACCACGTAGCGACCGTTAACTTCAACAATCCCCGATAGCTCACCGGGTGCAAGCTCAAAGGCTGCCTTTTCTAAAACAGGTTGACCGCCATGCTTTCGGAGAGGAGGAACGACACCGTTGTTACTTTGAGAGCTTGGCTCCACAGAATACTGAGCGGCCAATTCACCAAAGAATTGTTCGCTCATATTACCGCGTGCGAGGTTCCAGACTTCTTGTGCAGTGCGCTGATTGCTCAACACGATTGCCAATACATCAGCCCTGGGACCGTAGTTGGACTCGAAACCTTTTTGCAAGTCTTCTTCAGTAACTTGAGCTTGGCCTGATGTTAGCTTTTTAAGTGCGACGGTTGGCCATGTGACATCACGGAAGTATAGATCTTGAGAGAGGCCCTCGCGTTGTTGTACGTCCTGCAGCCATCCAGCAATGTTTGGAGAGCCATCCGCATTTCTAAATCCAAAATAGTTTGCAACATAAGCCAATTCGGCATCGAGCTCTTGTTGGGTAACGGTCAACTTGTTTTGAGCGAGTGCTTCCTCAACCAGTTTGCGATTGATTTCACCTTGCAAAATCTTTTTCCCGTGTCGCTTTACACATGCTTTGTCATAGTACTCCATAGTCACTGCTTGACCATTAATGAGTGCAGCAATGCCGGGGTATTGGGTTTCGAACTGTGGATTACCATGAACTATGTTTACCTGGCTCTTTTCACGAATTGTCGTAAAAACGTTTTCAGCGGAATCTCGGAGCTTGCGTTCCTCAAGTTCGGACTTTAATCGAGCTTCGATTTCTTGCATTTGTGGCGCTGGAGGTTGAACGCCAGCGATGTGGTTAACGCATTGCAAAATGACATGCATTTCGCCTGCTTTAAAAACCTTAGAAATCTCGTTTGGCTGAAGTGCAAAAGCAATATTCTCAAGTTCATCATCACCAAGATATCGGCGCACGGGAGGTAGTAGGCCTTCTACGCTAGCCGAATCTGGGTCTTCGCTATGCTCCTTAGCGAGCTTGCGAAATGAATCGGGGTCCGCTTTAGCTTGCTCCAGAAGTTTGGCAACTTTGTTGGCATCTTGGCAAGCAATCATTCGAACTTTAACTTTAGGACCATACTGGGATTGAAACTCGCGATCAATCTCTTGAGGGGTAACGACAATCGTGTCTTTTGCCAAAGCTCGCATGGCCAGCATCGGCCATATAATTTCTGTAGCATATTGTTCGCGAGGAATATCACGTTCATCTTCAAGAAGTTTAAGGTACTGGTTTGTTGTCAGTCGAAATTTGCTTGCGACGCGAGAGATTTCCATCTCAACATCTCGGTCTGCGATGACGATATTCTGACCTTGGCATGCCTGCATCAGCAAGGTTTTATTGACGATGTCGTCCAGGATCTCCGTTCCAAATCGCAGACGGCATTGCTGAGCAAGATCGGCGATCGTAATCGGTTTGCCATTTACCAGAGCTGCAACCAAGTTATTGGGATCGCTCTTGGGGGTGCTGTCGGTTTTAGCTGACGCATTGTTAGCGGGAACGGTTTTGCTGCCGGTCCTTTTACCTGGATCCTGCGCGAGCAGAGTGGAGGAGGATAGTGCCAAAGTGCTAAAGAAAACGACTCGGAATAGTCTTCGACGGGTTGTAATCGAGAGCGGCATTTCATTCCTCCTTGAATGTACAGTTGGATTAACAGAGGCGTAAAAGTGTTTGGGGCAACAAATTGGGTTAGGTCGGGAATGTACGAAGATGGCGAAATTCGGGTCAATATCAGCTTGCCCGGAAATACTGATTTGAAATGCAAGCAATCAGGTTTGGGATTAGATTAAGCCAAAGATTCTCGAAATTTCGAAGATGAACTCATCTTCAGAGAAATGGGAATGCTGGCCAGCATATAGAGAGCGGGCATCGCCACGGACCTCATTCGGAGGTTACTCCAATAGACCGCATGAACCATTGAGAGACTCAGAATCAGACATACTGCTGGAACAAGGAGCGGATTTCTAAAAAAACCTTCGTGATTACGCCAAGCGATTGTTCCCCCCAAGATCGCCGCCAAGTAGACCAGAGCGTACCAAATTCCGATTACGGTACTAACAACCCAGTTAGATTGATTCGGCCACGGGGCCCAGAGCCAACCGAGTCGAATGAGGCAACTTTTCAGAAATAGAAACGGCCGCTGTAGAATGGCTTCTCTTGCCATCGAATTGGCAATTCGATCCTGTTCCAATTCGTTGAGTCCGCCAGTCTTTGATAACCAATCCGCTTGAAAGCTGGTGTCGTTCCAGTCACGGCCTAGGGTTTTTTCAAAATGATCGTACAGAGAATTGTTGTTAGCCAGCAGCAGGGTATAGCCACCATGTGTCGTAGTGAAGATCCATCGATTCAGCTCCAAATGGTTTCTTGCAGCCCACGGAAAAACAAACGCGAACACCCCGAGAGCGAAAGATGCCAAACTCCACGCTATGCGTCCACGAAGCAATTTAGTTGGTGACTTTTCGAAAAAGCAACGTATCAAAAAGGTAACAATAAAAAGACCTCCCCAAACCACTGCGGTCGGTCTGCATAAAACAGACAATCCGATTCCAATGCCCACGATCAGGAATTTAACTGGCCCGGGTTCTTTGAATGCAATGAGCATGCACCACAACGTAATTGCAGATAAAAAGGTTGCCAAAGTTTCGGTCATGATCAACTGGGATTGCCGAACCAGAATAGGATCGATAGCCACCAATGTTGCAGCCAGTGCTGGCGCAACCATTTGTTTCCCGCGATTCAAGACTTCGCATCGATTCCACAGCAAATTTTGGGCGGCCAATGTTGTGCAATATACGAAAAAACACGTCAATGCACCTAGAGTGGAATGAAGCAGCTTAATGAAGGTCATATCGAGAGCTTGGCTATCATTGACACCAAACGATAGAACCCATGGGTACAACGGAGGTCGAAATGCCGTTGGAAGTGAATTCGCGCCAAATACGGCCGTTGTTGCGAGCTCGGTAGCCAACATCCGATAGCTGTCCGGGTCAGCTTGGAAAGCGTCAGATCCCAATGCAATCGAAATCCATCTAATGCAGAACCAGAGACCAAAGAATAGGAAAAGGATAGGGAGACTCTTTTTCAAACTAGTTTCCCTAAGTTGTTGTTAAGTTTATTGGCGATGGAATAAAAATCGGATGCTGCACCGATTGTCGAAGAATGAATATCGACGATGTCATTAATTGAGGGAGCGTAGCCACCGGCCATTGCCACTGCAACCGGAGTGCGGGTGCGATAAGCGAATTCGAAGACCAGATTATCTCGAGCCAACAATCCTGATTTGGTCAGGGACAATCGCCCGAGTCGATCGTGTTCGTAAGGATCCGCTCCAGCAAGGTAGATCATTAAGTCAAAAGGGCTATGTTGAAAACATCTTTCGAGTCCCCCTCGAAGAGCATGAAGATACTCTTCATCTCGCGTTCCGTCAGGCAATTCTATGTCGAGAGAGCCGGGGTGTTTTCGAAGCGGAAAGTTCTTTTCGCCATGAATGGAAAATGTGAAGGCGTAGGGATCGTTACCCAGGATTTGCGCAGTTCCATTCCCTTGATGGACATCGCAATCGACGACGAGTGCTTTGGAGATTATCCCTTCGTAACGCAGTGTCCTAATCGCCACGGCAGAGTCATTGAATACACAATACCCCTCGCCCGCGTCGTGCATTGCGTGATGGGTACCACCCGCGAGGTTTACCGAGATAGACTCTGAGATCGCGGCGCGTGCTGCCATCAAGGTAGCTCCACTACTCCGGCAAGATCGCTCCACCATCTTCTCAGACCACGGAAAACCGATCCGCTTGATTTCTGGTGATGTAAGGCTTCCTGCAAATACGCGTTCAACGTATCCAGGATCATGAGCCAGAGATAGCTGGAACTTGGTGGCAGCAGGAGGAACTAAAAGAACATCCTTCCGGTGTTTATCCGAATTTACAATTCGATCTCTTAGCAACCGATACTTCGACATCGGAAAGCGATGCCCGTCTGGCAAGGGGAGTTCGAAGTGATCGGTGTAAAACAGTTTCACGAAAGTTGCTCAGAGGCATCCTGGCTAGAAATGACCAACCCAGAGTCTTCTCCAAGTGCTGCTTCGGCATAGGACTCGTCTGTTTCCCAAATCCGAACCCGTGTTGCGGTTGCCCCTGTGTGAGCGAGAAGTCCTGGACATACTTCTTCCATCAAATAGCGCGCCATGTTTTCGGCGGTTGGGTTGTAAGGCATCAAGAATAATCGGCAGGGTTTTACTTGCCTCAATGCCTGGATTGCATTTTCGTCCTGTTCGAAGACAAGAAAGCTATGGTCCCAATGTTCATCGATCCAGCCTTTGCATAAGCCCTTAAGTTCGGAGAAATCCAGTACTCGTCCGACTGAGTCTTGATTGCCGCTGGATACAAAAAAGTCTGCAACATAGTTGTGGCCGTGGAAATTTTCGCATTTTCCGCCATGTTGAAAAAGTCGATGCCCCGCGCAAAATTTGATGCGGCGCATAATGGTCAAGCTCATGGTACTGCTCGGTCTTCTAGTTGGTTTTGATGTATGGTTAGAAGGGCTTGATGTCAAACGAAATTGCAGGCTTTTGGCAAACGGACTCGCTGCCAAAAGGGCGATATTGAGGGCAAATATGTGGTGATTCTAGGTTTGGTCTACGGAGTCTGCTACCTTGAGTTTAGGATTATTTACGTGACGATCTTTGTCGCGAATCGATTTCTTTTCCAAGTTAGCACGAACAGCTTGGGTAAGGTCTACTCCGCATTGGTTTGCAAGGCAGACCAAGACAAACAAAACATCAGCCATTTCGTCGGGGAGGTTTTTACCTAGATCCGATTTTTTGAAGCTCTGATCACCGTAGGTTCTCGCCATTAATCTAGCCAGTTCCCCAACCTCTTCCATTAGAACCGCCATGTTGGTCAGTTCAGAAAAGTAGGTGACGCCAATCGTCTTGATCCAAGTGTCGACTTCGGATTGTAGATTCGCGAGACTTAAATCTGACGGTGCAAATGGCGTTTCGCCCGAGGTCGATCGCGTTGTGGAATCGTTCATTTTGTCCTTCTTTTGCTCGACGATGGTGGCGAAGTGTAGCGTTCGCGGCTGTTGTGCCGGGAGGGCAAATTTCAAGGGTCGGACAGCAAATGACGTACCCATTCCAGGCGAATGCGAGAATTCTCTCTGCACTTTACCTCATAAAAATGCTAGAGTGTAGGGGACACGTTTGATTCGAAATTAGGGATGAGGAATTATGCGACTTTCGTTCGGACTCGAAGCGCGACAAATTCAGACTCAAAAACTGGCACCCCGGATGATCCAGTCGATGGAGATTCTGCAGCTACCTATTTTGGCACTGCAGGAACGAATCGAGCAAGAGATGAATGAGAATCCGATGCTGGAGGTGGAGGAGCGAGACGAGGCTCTCCCCGATGAAGAAGCTGAGGAGTATCCCAATCCTAATTCTTCTCGCACGGAAGACGAAAAGGAATTAGTTGTCAAAGACGGGCAGTCGAACGTTGAGGATTTTGAGCGGTTGGCCAATATGGACAACGACATGCCCGATACGTTCGACGATTTCCGGAGGTCGGGCAATCGGATCCAAGATGAGTCGGACAGAGCCCATGATTTGATGGCAAACGCCGCCGAGCGACCAGAATCGTTGAATGACTTTCTTCTTCATCAGCTTGCAGAAATGGACATTGATGATGAGGTTGAGCGTATTGCGGAGCGAATTATCTCGTGTCTCGATGCCAGAGATGGTGGGTATTTCAAGCAGTCCCTCGCCGACATCCTACCCCCTGATCACAAGAACGAAGATTTGGCCATTGCTGAGAAAGCACTGGGTATTGTCCAGTCAATGGAACCGCCTGGCATCGCCGCTAGAAATCTAAAAGAGTGCCTGTTGAATCAGGTACGTCCCGACATGAGATTAGCCGATGAGATGCGAACTCTTATATCTCAGCATCTCGATGATCTAGCAGAGAATAGGCTTCCCAATATCCAAAAAAGAACAGGATATTCGATTGAGTTAATCAAGGAGACGCGAGAGCAGTTGCATCAGTTGAACCCCAAACCGGGGGCTGCTTTCATGGAGGTATTTGTTCCAGTTGTGACGCCTGATGTGGTAGTCGAGCTGGATGAAAATGGTGAGTACCAAGTTAGGTTAGTGGACGATTCCTTGCCCCCACTCAGGATCAGCGAGTATTACCGCAAGCGACTTTCAGATCCGACCTCTTCCGAGGAGGAGAGAGAGTTCATCAAGCGAAAGATTGGCAGCGCTCAATGGCTTATTGAATCCATTCAGCAGCGTCGAAGAACGTTGACGAGGGTTACCCAAGAAATTGTCATCTATCAAAGGAAATTCCTAGATCAAGGTCCAGAGGCCATTGAGCCCCTGAAAATGCAGCAGATTGCTGACAAGGTTGGTGTTCACGTTACCACTGTTTCACGGGCCGTAGACGATAAATGGATTCAAACACCCCGTGGCATTTTTCCGCTCCGACGATTCTTCGTGTTTGGAACTACATCCGCTGACGGCGAAGATGTCGCATACGAAGCGATCCGATTAAAGCTCCAGGAGATTATCGACAAGGAGGATAAGTCGAACCCGCTCAGCGACGATGACTTGGTTGCCGAGTTGACGAAACACGGTTTGGGAGTCGCACGGCGTACAATCACCAAGTACCGCAAGAAAATGGGAATTCCAAGCAGTCGTCAGCGTCGCGATTGGGGAAAATCCTAGTGCCGCAACTTGGAGTTGATGTTGATCATAACCCGACGCGTAAGCGAGGGATTTTGCCGGAAGAATCGTCCCTCGCTCACGCTGCGGGTTGGGACTTCGCGGATTCTCCAATCAAGGTTATCTCCAAGTTGTTGCACTAGGTTTGTGCCCCTTGTAGGAATCCCGCTTATACTAAGCAGCCGTCTCAATCGAGCCAGTCACCTGAGGCGTTGAACCACATCAGGTGTTCCGCTTTCCAAAGAGCTCGATCTGCTGAAAGGGAGAAACGCCAAAGCCCAGAATTCTTCTGGTACGTCGGGTTGCAAACGTTCATCGAAAAAACGAGTTCCTGATCCGTCTGACTGACCCACTCAAGCCCTCCGGAGTCAATTCTTTCGACGGTGCCTCGATCCCCACCAATCTCTCCTGAATACTCCAGGTAAATCCATCTGTGTGGCTCTAAGCGGCGGAAACATGCCCCTCCCCAGTAGGTTGGTTCGAGCGGGATTTCAAACGTGATCAAGCATCGATCGTCAAGCGAATCGCCAAATCTGGCTTGCAGCATTAGATCCAAGTGATCCGGGCGGTCCATTGAGGATGAAGTTGTGTGCTTCTGTAGTGCAAATCTCATAAAAATTGGAAAACTATCGGAATTTGAAATCCAGGCATTACAGGCGGAACTAATCATACCATTTGTTATCCAAATCGACGTCAAAGGCTGCGCAAACGGTATGTGTGTATCGTTTTGATGACAGTTTTTGAGGTTTTCAGGAAAGAACTGGGGAAATTCAACCTCAGTCCGTCTCTAAAAACCACCCGAATGGTGTTTGTAAGTTAGAGTTCGGCACGCGGAACAGTCTGCGCAATCGACTCAAATTTGCATCCCGCAAGGGTCTAATTATACTCGAAAACGAGGCTCGAAGAACCAGATCAACCCGCAAGGTGCTTTTAAAACCCCTTATTACGATTTGGTTTCAGGCCTCTAACTCGTCATTTCGCAGCTCGTTTTTGAGCTGGGGCGTTCACGATACTTTTGCACTGAGGGTTGGTGATGACCATCCGCCGGCTTCGTACGAACAAGACTTCTCACGATACAAATCCCGCAATTTCTTCGGAGAATCGCGGAGATTCGACTCGATCGAATACTAAGCGATTTGCCTTTCGAAAGAGTTTGATTGAAACGCTCGAAACACGTCAGTTGATGGCGGTGGGGCCGCGATTGATCGGTGTTCAGCCGAACAATAGCGACCTCATTGAGAATGGCGTGATAAGGACCATTGCTCCAACCGAGCTCACTTTTCGGTTCGATCAGATCCAGGTGATCGATCCGGCCTCGGTCAGTGGAATTCGAGTAACACGAGCGGGTGGGGATGGCACTTTCGGCTTGCCGTCGGTCTCCACCGATTTTGGATCGGATGGACGAGTCGACATCCAGCTCACTTCCAAAAATGCTGGTGATCTGCTAACGATCAATGCTTCGACCGCCAATCTTGGAACTGGCGTTGGGCCGCAGATGACGCTCAGTGGGTCGACCGTTTCGATCGTTTTGAATTCTGCATCTGGATCGCTTATAACTGCCGCAAACTTGGTCAATGCGATCAACAATTCGCCGGTTCTTTCGGCCCGATTGAGCGCCAAGATCAATGGTGGCTTGGCTTCTGCTGCTTTGGGTGGTGCGGAAGCGAATCGATATCGCAGTGTCGTCATGAGGACTAGCAACGACACGGTTGTTCAGCCTGGCGCGGTCATCATCGGTGATCGTCCCAACGAAAACGAAGTTACCCTGCGATTTGCGGAAAATCTTCCGGATGACGTTTATCGACTCGAAGTCTTCGGTTTTGACGATGCGGGCCGTGGAATCACTGGCTTGAGGAATGTCGATGGAAATTTGTTCCAGCCTACTTTGTCCGGTACTCGCCAAGACACGATAGAGTTCCGTTTGGATCTTGGGTCCAAGGTAACGGGTGTTGTTCCACAACCGGTCGTTCGAAATGCGACAGGGGAATTGGTTCAATTGCAAGACACAATTGTTGTCTACTTTGATGACGACAAGTTGTTTGTTGAGAACGATGCAAACGGCAACCCGACTTTGGCCAGTGTTGAGAATCCGCAGTTTTATCAACTTTATTACACCGCGGACACAGTTCGCAACACAGACGATGACGTCTTCTTTCCTGTGTCGGTTCGTTACAATGCATCAGCCAACACAGCGACTCTGAGATTCAATGATGATCTGGATCGATTGGCGGGACCATTTGCGGACGCTTCCGCATTCCGTCTTCGAATAGGAACTCGCGAAAGTCGAGCTATCGAACCTGTTGTAAGTGAATCCGCTGCTTCGGCGATCATTGACATGAATACCAATGGTGCTGCGAAAGTTCGCTTTACAGCCAGAGCTATCGGTGCAGCCGGGAATGGTTTGACTGTTAACTTTGTGAACAGCAACATCCCTGGTGGCGGCGTCCCCACGGTTACCGTGAATGGAACCACCGTAACGGTGGATTTGGTTTCTTCGGCCACAACCGTCAACGATGTGATTTCAGCGTTGGAGACCTCGGCTGCGGCTCCATTGATTAGGACAACTCTCGAACCAGGTTCAAACGGCAACATTGCTGTTGGGGCTTTGCCCATCAACTACCGAGCGGTATTGGTTGGTTTAGGCGACACGTTTGATACATCCATGAGCTTGGGAACTATCGGTTCAGCGGCTGTTCCTCAAACCAGTTTGATTTTGAAGTCAGAACTGAGAGCTGGTACATACAGCTTAGACCTAATTGGTGGACGAGATGATATCAGCCAACGTGTCGTTCCCGAAGTTTTTGAAAACCACATAAACCCAGACTTTACCGCAGACAATTTCCCTGGAATAAGGACGTTGTATTACAACTTCCAGGAAATATATGGCAGTGTACTTTCTCAACCGGTTAGCAATTCGATTTCCGAAAAGCAAAAAGAACGAGTTCGCGAAGCGCTCCATTTGTGGAGTCGGCAATTAGGCGTGCAGTTCATTGAAACAGCTAACACGGGGATCACGTTTGCTTTGGGTGATACACGGGCTGTGACGCTTCCTGCTGGTTTCCGACAAGCTGGGAATCCGAACTTCCAAGTTCGAATCGATCCATCGTTTAATCAGTCGCTGGTTGTGTTCTCCGCTAGCAACTCTTGGCAAAATGAATACGGCGAGAGCCTAACGCGTTCTGCTGCAGCTAGCATCGGTTTTGTTCTTGGACTGTCAAACGCAGGTGACTTGGAACCGGATACTCTGTTGAGTATGGACGGGGGTTTCTTGAATTTCCCAACAACAGCAGATCGAAATTTCGAACCGGTATTTCCTGGGAACCAAGACGTAATCCACGGACAGTATCTGCATCGTCCTGAGGGAAGTGATATCGATTTCTACAAATTCGATATCGACTTTGGCCGCAACGGGGAAAACAGGACAGGTGTATTTGTCGCGGAAACTTTCGCAGAGCGAAGTGACCGGGGCAGTTTGTTAGACACACGAATTGCGTTGTATAAGCAAGTCCAGGCCACGGCAAAATCGAATCTCGGTGCAGGGCAAGATGTCCAACTATTGTTCACCGCTGTGAACCCAGGCAAGCTCGGCAATAATCTTCAAATTTTCGTTACGAGGAGCCCACGCGGTGACAATGAAGCTCCGCTAGTTCAGGTCTTCCCTAACGCGATTGTTATTGACATCAACTCAACAGTTGGCAGCGAAACAACCCTGGATGAATTCATTGCAGCTTTGGATAACGATACCGCAGCTCGGGCTCTGGTTAAGGTAACCAAGGTTTCCGGTGCCGGATCAACTGCGCTTGGTGGGTTGAACATCACCTACTCGCCGATCACACTTAACGGCGGTCGAGTTGATCTAATTGCACAGAATGATGATTACTTTAGCAATGATTCTCTGTTGCGAATAAATCTTGATTCCGGCGTCTATTACGTTGGAGTTTCAGCATCGGGTAACGATCAGTATGACCCAACCGTTCCAAATTCAGGTACTGGCGGAAAGACTGAGGGACACTATGAGCTACGTCTGACCTTCCGCGCTCAGACCGATGGTGGGGATTCCATCACCGACGTCGCAGCGAACGGAGATACCAGAGTGCCATTAAATGGTGATGCCGACGCATTGCCTGGAGGAGTATACGATTATTGGTTCGAGACTCGTCAGCATGATCGGTCGTTCCGATTTCTCTCCGGCGCAGCGGCTGGTTTAGAAGGACAAATCATCACATTGACTAGTGCTGATGGGATTGTTCGGCGGTTCGAGTTCAGCCAAGATTTGGTTATTGGAACGGGTAATACTCGAATTCCATATTCGACGACGAGTACCTCGATCGATCTGGCAATTGCGACTGCGACTGCTATCAATACTAGAACCGAACTAAACATCGGGGCTACGGTGTCTGGTGATCGCGTAACGCTCAAGCGAGAGCGATTGTTGCAATTGGGCCCAGCTTTGGGACAATTTATCGATGTTCTTGGGCGAACGATATTTGTTGACAAATCGGCAGGGCCTAATGCTGATGGTTCTTTGGAAAGGCCGTTTAACAACATTTCCGCGAGTGGCGTTCCTAATGCGTTTGCGGCGACGTTCCCTGGAGACATTGTTCGATTCGTATCCAACGGTGGAGTGGATGGTCGTCTAGAGACATTGGCTGATAATCTCGCGTTCGAAATCGGATTCGGTTTGTTGTCGGGAAGCGTACTATCCGACGGTGCAACCATGGATGTTCCGCGCGGCGTCAACGTCATGGTTGAGCCTGGGGTCATCTTTAAATCGAATCGAGCTCGAATTGGTGTTGGTAGCTCGACGCTAGGTGTTGACCGAAGCGGTGGTTCTCTTCAAATTCTTGGTGCTCCAGTTCTATTGGATATCAATGGTAATGCGATCAGGACGTCGGATGGTCAGCGGGCTGCAGGAAGTGTCTATTTCACTTCATGGCAGGATGAGTCCATTGGTCTCGACAATTACTTGCCATCGACCAGACCTACCGCAGGGGATTGGGGAGGGATCGTTTATCGACGTGATTTGGACAGGGATGCGGGGCGTTTTGACTTAGAAGACGAAGGCATCTTCCTTCAATACATGAACCATGCGGATATTCGGTTCGGTGGTTCCAACGCGGTGGTTGTTGATTCGGTGCAACGTACTGTTCACTCCGTGGAAGTCTACGGACTTCGTCCAACCATCACCTACAACAAAATCACCAACAGTGCTGGTAATGCGATTCTGGCGTCGCAAGATAGTTTCCAAGAGACTCTTTTCAGTGAGCCGCTATATCAACGCAAGGGGCTTTTCACCCCAGATTACGATCGCGTCGGTTTGAATGTTTATGGAAACACTCTTCTCAATAATTCATTAAACGGATTGTTTGTTCAGATTCCGACCTTGGCCGGCGGTGCTTTGAAGCAGCTGGAGGTTCCTGTGCGATTCGACGATACCGATATCGTGCACGTTTTCTCTGAAAACATGTTGGTGAAGGGATTGCCGGGAGCAAGCCTTCTAGATCAAACCGTTCCACCAACGAATTTCGTTTCATTGCAGGCAACGTCTGGCGGTGATTTAAGTCCAGGTACCTACACGTACAAGGTTAGCTATGTTGACCAAAATGGCTATGAAACCCCACCATCCGAAGCCACTCAATCGGTGGCGTTAGTCCTTGGTCAAACGGCCGTTCGAATTTTTGGTTTGCCTGGCGTTTCTGGGGAGTATGTTGCTCGACGTCTTTACAGAAGTGACATTAGTGGAGGTGGTTCCTACAAGCTGGTTGCTGAGTTAGATGCGAACTCCACAAGCTTTGTGGATCGAGGACAGCAGCCAGCCTCCGATGAGTCGATTCTGTTGCGAGATCGCCCAAACATTTCCGCTGTTGGCATTACTACCGCCACGGGCTCATCGACGCTCGCAATCGGAACATATAACTATCGAATTGTAATGGTCGATGCGATGGGCCGCGAAGGGCTCGCGTCAAATGTAACTCTAAATGTCACGACATCAGGTCTTGTTCGAAACGTTCGTTTGACGAATCTACCTGCCGTTCCAGATGGATATGTTGGAAGACGAATTTATCGAAGCGCTGTTGGCGGAGCCGGTACTTATGTATTGGCGGCAACGGTTGATCCAACCAACACCGCTTTTCTTGATAACGGTGCGACAGTGGGTACCCCATTGTCAATTGAGACCTTTGGAAATCTAAGACCTACACTTAGTGCGTCCGTAGTTGTCGATCCCGGTATGATCGTCAAGCTTGAAGGAGCAAGGATTGAACTCGGTCAGACTGCAAATCTGATCGCCGAGGGAACTGTTGAGAATCGCATTGTCTTTACCAGTAAACTAGACGATCGATTCGGAGCGGGTGGAACTTTTGATACCAACAACAACGGCTTGCGATTCAATAATGATGCAGCCCGAGGTGATTGGAGTGGTATCTATGCTTCTCCAGGGGCGCGTCTGAACCTTGATTATGGCGTGTTTGCCTACGCGGGTGGTGTATCGAGAATTGAGGGTACGCTCAAGGCATTTAGTCCAATCGAGTTACAACAAGCTGATGCAAGAATCGCTCACATCACCTTTGAAAACAATGCCAACGGCATGGGTGGACAAGGTCCAATCGATCGATTGGGGCGACCTGCCAACGAAAACTTTCCTTTTGGTAACAACGCTAGCCGCGGTTCCACGATGTTTATTCGCGGCACTCAGCCTATCGTTATCGGCAACATTTTCCAGAATAACACTGGAACGGCCATGACGATTGACATCAATTCGATGGATGCGAAGATCCGTGGCGATATTGGTCGTCAAACGGGCGAAATCGGCCGTGATCTGACATCGGACGCGAACCGAGGGCCATTGTTCCGTGGCAACAGGCTGTTTAACAACGGAATCAACGGTTTAGAAATTCGGGCAGATGCCACAACAAATGATTTAACCGAAGGGCTGCTGTCCGTTCGAGATTTGCAACGTAATTCCTTGTCGACGGAAAGCGTATGGGATGACACAGATATCGTCCACGTGTTGTTCGACTCGGTTACAGTCACCAACTTGCAGCATAGCGGAGGATTACGACTCCAAAGTGCCGTGAATGAATCGTTGGTTGTCAAAATGGAAGGTCCTGGTTCCAACTTCGATCAAGAGCGAGGAACAGGTTTTACTGCAACTGGTTACTACGGAGGTATCGAGAACCGCGTCGGTGGCACGATTCACGTACTCGGACAACCTAACTTCCCCGTTATCTTCACAAGTCTTCGCGACGACACGGTTGGGGCAGGAACCCGTCCTGACGGCACGCCACAGACCGACACCAACAATGACGGATTTGCCACGGTGCCACGACCGGGCGATTGGCGAAGCTTGTTGTTCGATACTTATAGCAACGATCGCAACGTTCGAGTTGGCATGGAGATTGAATCTCCTAACGTGATTGCTCCGGGGGTCAACGACAATGTTTTGACGGCTCAATTCTTGGGTGCATTAGCTCCCAATGCATCAAAGTCTGATGAAAACTTGCTACTGGGTTATGTTGTACACGGAGTGATCAGCGAGCCTGGCGATCAAGATGTCTACAGCTTTACGGCTGAAGCTGGTACAGAGGTGTGGTTCGATATTGATTCGACCTCGTCAAGTCTGGATTCCGTTATTGAATTGCTTAATGGCAATGGTGAAGTCTTGGCTCGCAGCACGAACAGTGTTAATGAGCAGGACGACCCATCACAAATTTTAAAGACGGATCTAATCGATCCATTTAATGTCAATCCATTGATTCGCCGAACAACTGCTGCCGCACGACGAACATCATCGGGCGTGCTGAAGGATGACGGCTCAACTAACGAAAAGGATGCAGGTTTCCGCATTCTTTTGCCAGGTGTTTCTGGCGCTCAAAGCACCTTCTTTGTACGAGTTCGAAGCAATGGTGTTAACGTTGATAACCCACGAGCAGGATTGACGGACGGTTCTTATACGTTGCAAATCCGCTTGCAAGACATGCAAGAATTTGCTGGTTCGATCGTACAATTCGCAGATGTTCGCTACGCCACCAATGGTGTCCAAGCCAACGGCCTGCCATCGCGTTCGCCATTCACTGGCGAGGCGAAGGTCGGAATGTACGACGGAACACCGTTCCATTTGGATAACAACTCCGCTGCATCAACGACAACCAATGTCGGCAACGTCCATATGACGGATCTTCAAGCTATCAGTGTGGCTGGAACATTGTCTGGTTCCTTTGCAGAACACAGGATTGTGTTTAGCGTAGGTTTACCAACCAGCGGTCTGATCGGTGCAGCATCTGGTTCCGCGACCTTCCCAATTGTTTTGGATGTCGATTATGCGGATGGACTGAATCGTCCTAATTTGCAGATGATCTTGCTCAATGCAAACGGTACACAAGTCGCAATAAGCTCTTCGAGCAATATCTTCGATGATCAGGCAGGACCGCTTCGCGGTGCTGATCTCGGAGACTTGAGCCGCGGTTCGGTCGGTGTGGGCGATCCGCTTATCAAAGCGTCCTTACCACGTGGTACTTACACGGCGGTCATTCGAGCTGAATCTTCATTTAGTGGAAGTGGTGCGTATCAACTAGAAATTCGAACTGGCGATTCTAACCCAGCGTTGTTGCGAGGTGCGTTTGGCACTTCCATCGACATTCCTAACGGGCTCGTTATTCCAGACAGGTCGGTAATGGAAATGAGCGATGGGGCCAATCGCGTTCGCTTCCAATTCACCTATAACGGATCATTTGATTTTGGAAATACACCGATTCCAATTAATGGAACCTCTACGCCCGCGCAAATCGCAAGGGCGATACGTGATGCCATCAATGCGATGTATACCCAGAACCGATGGCGAATCAGTGCTGCAAACAGCAATGGTGTTGCAACTGGTGACGCTGGAGCAAACAAGCTATTGCATCTGGTCGGCAATGTTGATTTCTTGAGTGGTGCCGACTTGCTCGGCCCAGGCGCGATCATCATTTCCGAGGGCAAGGGGGATGTAAACGTAAGGCGTGACCAGGGTCAGTTTATTGTTTCGAACAGCGTCTTTGCCAATGTTAGAGATTATGCCGTTTGGTCTGCTCCCGCAGATAAGCAATACGAAAATGGTGTTGCTCGACAACCATTGTTCTTGAACGAAGCTGCTTTGCGTTACAACTACACATCTCCACCTGCCTTGGGTGGTGCGTATGCACGAAATCTCCCAGTGCTAAACACTGTACCGTTTGGTGTGGGCTCGGGATCGCCCGCTGAGCGTGCTGGTGTGACTCCAGGTATGATAGTCGTTAACAACTTGTTCGATTCGGCAGGTTTAGGCGGGCTACACATCCAAGGTGAAGCACCTGTTTGGAGAATAACCGCTTTCCCTGGTGCTCTGGATCGCCAATGGGTAAACGCAAACAATGAATTCGATCATAGCGGCCACTTCATTGTCGATGGTGCCACATTGACGATGGACTACCAGCGTCAGAGAGTGCAGTTCGAATTCGAGGATATCTCCGGCGCACCAGCTAGCGGTGGTGTTATTGGTGGAAATGGACTTGGTAACGCGAATGCATTTCCAATCTACTATCGCAGGGATACGGGCGGACAGTACATGCGTCCTGACCCCGCGTTAGCGAGTGGGGATGCCACTGACGATGTGATCAAGCAGATCCATGGTTCTATTTTGGGAAGCCCATTGGTAACCAATGGAACGACTCAGAGATTGGACGCGTGGGTAGAGCCTCAAGCGAACATAATCATAGGTGATCCCGACGATCCAGCGACATGGACCTATCCAACGGCATCTATGGTGATCCGCGGTCCTCAATCCGTGACGCATACGGGTGGTTCGTTAGATATCGAGAGATTAGGCGAGTACACAGCCGCTCCGTTTGTTCGAGCCGTTAACAACTCCATCGTTGGTATAAATGGTCGAGCGTCCTTTAGCGCGTCAACACTTGATGTCGAGGGAAACAGCACAATAGCTGGAGCTACGGAAACATGGCAAGGTACTGGAGTCAATCCTAAGGTCTATTCTGCCGTTGGAACATTGCCAGCCGATCCGCTTTCAACAGGATCGTCAGACGTTGATATGTTCAAGTTCCGTTTAGAGGTTGGGCATCGTGTTCGAATCGATGTTACACCGACATCTGGCAACTTGGGTACAGCTCTGCGAATCTTCAATGCGAGTGGAGTAGCGCAGAATATCGGGGGAGTCCCTGATTCCACGTTGATCGAAGGAAGATTTGTTGATTTCACTGCCACGGTTCCTGGAGATTACTACCTCGGAATTAGTGCAGCGGGCAACAATGCATACGATCCACTTTCTTTCGCGGATAGATCGCGAGGAGGTTCAAGTGGTGGATATCAGTTGAACTTGAGTGTCATCCGCCCGATCAATCATGTTATTACGGTTGATAGTGGTGCAAGTTACCAAAACGGTGAAACATTTACGGTTACTCAAGTTGCGAATCTGCCTGGCCAGCCCTCTAGCACCAGGACTTTCGAATTTGTTGTAGGTGGTCAGAGTGCATCTCCGCCAGCCAATGGAAATATTCCGGTCTACATCGGACCTGAGTATCGAACGCAAGACGTTGCCCGCGCCATTGCATCTGCGATCAACAACGCAGGCATGAATAACATTCAGAATTTACCGAACGGATTCGATAACTTTGGCAATGCACGATTTGCGAATCCATTAGCACCAGTGTCCGCTATCGCCATTAATGGTGAAAATGGTTTTGATCCGACATTTGGGCTATCGCAAAACAATAACGGACAAAGCAATCCAGACGTAGGAATCAACTCGGGAGCTCCACGCGGAGCGCAACTGCAGGCTGGTCTCAATAGACTCCGTCGAGTTCAAAATGATTTTATCCCTGGCGACGTTATTTTAACTCAATCACAGAGCAATGGAGTAACTGCCGCGACCACTGTTCAAGAGACCGGTACGCACCGAGGCTTTGGTCATGACCGTACGATGTCGATTCCTGTATTGCCGTTGGTAAACGCACCTGTAACAGCGACGGGGCAAGGTACAACTGAGAAGTACGTTATCGTTCGAAACGCTTATACAATCGTTTGGAACAATCGAAGAGTCGAGGGCGCTCAAACAGGTACAAACTTCCAGACCTTGTTGCCTGAATCCGGTATTTTGGTATCCGGTGGTGCGTCGCCAACGTTGATGAACAATGTGTTCTTCAACGTTCAGACTCCGATAGTCCAAGAGCGATCGGGTCTACGACCTGCTGCGGTTGTTGTAACGGGAAATACTTATCAACACTTCGATGGAAGCCAACCGCAGGCGCGTCTTGGAGTCGCGATTGAAGCCGCTCCAACGAACGTTCCCAACACGGGCATTGACTTCAATCAATCGGCCGGTGCAACGGAAAACTTGTTCGTGAACGTGCCAGGCAGCAATTTGTTGCCAAACGGACAAGCGAGGATCATCGATAGCGCGATCGATTCGTTACCTGAGCGAGAAGGCTTCCGATCGGTCAAGCAAGCTGTCGGAATTGCTCCATCTCCAATCCTGTCACCAGATCGAGACCTCAATGGAGTGCTTCGAGCGGATGATCCTACCGTCGCACCACCAAACGGTTTGGGCGGTAACATTTTCAAGGATCGTGGCGCGTTGGAAAGAGCGGACTTCATCGGTCCATCAGCGATCATCCTAAATCCGACGGATAACGATGCACAGGGAGTAGATCAGGACAAAACGGAATCCATCATCGTTCTGAACGGTGGTGTATATCCTGAATTCCGAATCCAACTAAAAGATGGATTCGAAACTGCTAACCTCGGTGGCGGTACTGGCATCCTTGATGACTCGGTTGTCGGTCGATCTGGTGGAAACAGAATGCCTGGTTCCGCCGTGACTGTCACGGAAAATGGACGGCTTTTGGTGGAAGGAATCGATTACGCATTCTCTTACGACTCGACAACTGATCAGATCGTATTGAAGCCGCTGGCAGGGGTTTGGAGAAACGATCGTGTATACGACATTTCCCTCAACAACCGAGATCGTTTTGTAATCGACGCTAGCACAGGTGATATTGTTGCGGACGGTGATTTGTTCACCGTTCGAGATAGTCTGGGTGGATCTGTTATATTCGAATATGACAGCGGATACCGTCTACAAATCCCACAAGGAATTGAGATCCAGATTCCAATAGCAGGCGGCGGGGCAGGTGGTATTGTCGACGGAGATCGATTCGTCGTATTCGATGGCACCACTAGCCATACGTTTGAATTCGATTCAAACAATAACTTCATTGTGCCGGCGCAGAATCGAATTCCGTTTACGAGCTTGTCTACCAAGCAAAACATTGCAGATGCGGTGGTCGTTGCTCTATCGAGACTTTCGACAATCCAGCCGCAACTATTGCCTAGTGGTGACGTTTTCATAGGGGCTCGCTCTGGCGTATCGGTCGACACCACCGCAACCCCAGCCATTAATCAGCCTAACTCCACACTGGCTCTACAAGTGCCTACATTGGGTACTAGACCAGGTGGTATCAATGACGGACAAACGTTCGGCATTTCCGACGGTCGATCTTCGTTCGTCTTTGAATTTGATAGTGACAATGCGATTGCGACAGGAAACGTAAGGATCGATATTTCTCAATCCGCAACGGATGCGGATGTCGCTAATGCGATGTTGTTGGCACTTAACAGCGTTGGTTTGGGAATCACCCCAACAATTGTTGGCCAAAGAAATGTTCACTTGTCTTTGACTAGTGCGGGGCGGGTTGATCTCATCAGCACGAACTTGTCGCTGGTTGGGTTATCTAGAGCGATCGCAGATGGACAAAGAGTTAACATTCAAAGAACAACGTCAACCGGAGTCATATCAAGCACGTTTGAATTTGACGACAATGGGACTGTGACTCCTAATAACATCAGAGTCGCAATCTCTGCTGCCGATTCGCAAGAAACAATTGGCGTTAAGCTAGCCGAAGCAATCAAGCAAGCTGGATTGGGGCTCGATCCTCGACACGTCAGAGACGGTAACGTGTATATCGGTGGATCCGATGAGTACACCATTTCCGTTGCACAAGCGCCGACGGTAGGACTGTTTGGAAGACCGGGAGTTCGCGGCAACTCGACCCTGGAAATCTTCGGAACATTGTTGATGCAATTGCCAACACGTGGTGGCGCAGACATTCCGGAGGACTCAACATTTACGATCACGGCTAACTCTCGCACCGTGACGTTCGAGTTCGACAGCAACTTTAGTGGGGCATCGCAACCGAACAACGTGGTGATCAATTACAACCGAACGATCACTGCAGCCGATTTGGTTACGATAATGCTCCCAATTATTGCCAACGCAGGTTTGGGAATAGTTCCACGCGATGCTGGCGGAGGCCAAATTGATCTTGGGCTGCTACCGAACAACGCCGTAAATCCGATGGGTTCGCGAATCACTTTGTCGAGAGGTAATGTTCTAGATGGTGATTTCTTCACCATCAACAACGGAACGACCTCGGTAACGTTTGAGTTCGAGAACTTGAGCGTTGGCAACGGCCGTGATACCAATCGATTGGCAATTCAGTACAACAACCAAAGCACTCGATTGCAAGTTCTGCAAGCGATGAAGGCTACCATCGAATCCTCTGGGCTTGGGCTCACGACGGAGATTCAAAGTAACGGCCTGAAGCTCTTGGACAATCCTCGCTATAACATCAACATCGACAATGCACCTTCATTGGCGCTGACTGGTGTTCCAGGTGGAGCGATTCCTGTCAACTTCGTGCAAGATCAATCGTTTACGGTTGAAGAAATGCGAAACGCGATCATTCGCTCGATCAATCAAGCCAATGAAGAAGGCCGAACCAGTCTGTCGGCACGCGTGCGAGGTGGCTCAACTTTGTTTGTTGAGAATGCAACAACCATTAGTCCAGAGGTTACCAGTTTCTTCTTGAGAGGTATCTCTGACAATGCATCGAATCTGTTGAAGACCAACAGAATCAATGGAGAAACCCAGTTCACTATCCTCATGCCTGGAATAACACTGGATTACGGTGATACACCTGATCCTGTGACCACTACTCCTGGTCGATATCCAACAACTTTGGCAAACGATGGTGCACGTCACGTTTCCATTCCGGGTGGGTTAAGATTCGGCGCTGCTGTCACTCCAGACCTGGATGGACGTCCAACGCCATTGGCTGATGGAGATCAAGGTGACGACGGAGTTAAGTTCCGTTTCCAAGGTCTTGATATGCCACTATTCAACCGAACTGTTGGCACAAATGTGTCGATCGGGTTGAATGAGCCAGGATTCGTTGATGGCTGGATCGACTTTAATGCAGACGGCGACTGGAACGATCCAGGCGAGCATGTTCTGCAAAATGTCGAGTTCACTACAACGACACTCGATCAAAACTTTAGTATTCGTGTTCCATCCACATTCCCTGTACCAGCGACTGGCTTAACCTCCTTTGCTCGCTTCCGTACCTCGACCGCAGGTAATCATTTGCCTACTGGTTTGGCGCTTGATGGAGAAGTCGAAGACTACATGGTCCGAATCATTCCAGGAGTGCCACCAGTTCCTGCGACTGACCGATACACCATGGACGAAGATCAGCTCAGTGGATTGACAACTACAGACCCAGATGGGACTGCGACACCAGGATTCGTGGTTGACGATGGGGTGTTAGCAAACGATCAACGTTTGGATAGCCGTCCGTTGCGAGCGAAAATCGTTTCGTTCAGCGGTCCAGGGGTTTTGCAAAACTTCAACTCGAACGGAACCTTCACATACATTCCTCCTCAAGATTTCTTCGGGCAGGTTACGCTGGTCTATCGACCATTTATCGTGATCGATGAGGCTCGAGGTGAAATAGTTGAAGCGGAAACGCTTGGAACCGCAACAATTACCGTTCGTCCTGTAAACGATGCTCCAACAGCGAACACGTTTGTTTTGGCGACGCAAAAGAACGTTTCGATCAGCCTCACGCAAGCTGAGATAATTACTCGATCATTGGCAAGCCCAGGGCCTGCCAATGAAGCGAATCAAAGACTAACCCTTACGGTTCCAAACAATGTGTCCGAGCAATCGGGCTCTGTTTCGGTGGTCGGTGGCGTTTTAACTTACCTCCCGGCCCCTGGCTTCGTTGGTACAGACACCTTTGTTATTACGTTAACGGATGATGGAGTCACAGGCGAATTACCTGATCCACGGTTTGTTAATCGAATCGTCACCGTGACGGTAGCGAATCGTAATGATCCACCTGTCACAACACTCAAGACCGTCAATATCGACGAAGATGAAGTGTTTGATGAGGATACCGCTTTCTTCATGAACGGAGACTCTCCAGTCGAAGGCGGGCAAACGTTGGCATTCACCGGCGTTGAACCAGCTAGCGTGAATGGTGGTCGAGTCGAGTTCATTGGCGGACGAGTGTTCTACACTCCAGCAGCGAACTTTAATGGCACCGACACCTTCTATTACTTCGTCACGGACAATGATGCCATTGATCCACAGACGTCGAGAGGTACCGTTTCGGTAACAATCGATTCCGTCAATGACGCGCCTGACAGAATCGGAAGCAGCATCGGAACGATTACGTTTACAGAAGATGGTCCTGAGCAAACGCTATCGATGCCAAGCTTCTTTACTGATGTTGACATTTTGACGAATGGTGACGCGCTTAGCTACTCGATTGCTTCGAACAACAATGAGAACTTGCTCGACATCAACTTTGTCGGCGGCACGATGTTCCTTCGCCCTCGAGCAGATGCCAACGGTAGTGCCATCGTTAGCGTACGAGCAACCGACCGCGATGGACTGTCTGTTACTAGCCAATTGACAGTCAATGTTACTGCAGTTAACGACGCACCTCGGTTGGTCACACCGTTGCCAAATGCGAATGTCAACGAAGATCAACAGATCAATCCAATTGTTTTGTCGCCAACTTACTTCTTCGATCCAGACGTTGCGACCAACAGTGATCAACTAAGGTACGAAGTCGTGGTTAGCAATCCTGATGTTGTCACAGCATCGGTGGTAAACGGAGCTTTACGATTAAACTTAGTTTCGGACGCATCGGGATTCTCAACGGTCACCGTTACTGCGATCGATGGGTCGAATAGTCGAGTTTCAGATACCTTTGATCTGGTTGTGGCTCCGGTCAACGATGCCCCTCGTTCGAATCCTAATTCCTACCTAGTGCCATTGGGCTCTGTGTTTATAACCACGGATGCTCGAGGGAATCAAACGAGTGTACAGAATGATAATGGCGTTCTGTGGAATGATGTTGACCCAGAAGGTAATTCGTTCACAGCGGTTTTGGTAAGCGGACCATCTCGAGGCACGCTAGCCCTAGGTCCAGATGGAACGTTCACTTACCGATCCAGTAGGCAGCAATCTGCGGTGGGGCAGACCGATACGTTTACCTATCGAGCGGTGGATTCTCTAGGAGCGCAAGGAGCGGTCACAACGGTGACTTTGACAATCGTTGATGCTCTTCCCTCGTCCCATCAGAACCCAACCAACGAGTATGATGTCAACGCAGACGGATTCGTATCTCCAATTGACGTCTTGTTGATCATTAACTTTATCAACGAGCGGGGCAGCACCACGAGCATTGAGGGACTTCCTTCACCACCACCGTACCGGGACGTCGATGGTAACGAGTTTATCGATCCTTTAGACGTGTTGAAGTTGATCAACTACATCAACAGTGGAGTAGCGGAAGGCGAGGGTGAAGGGGAAGGAGTCATGAACTCCAGCTTCATAGCGATGCCATCAACGGAAGGTCTCCTGTTACCGCTAAGCCAAACGACTTTGCGGGATGGGGCGAATAAAACGGTTGCGCTGGATATTCCGGTGTACGGTCCCCAACCTTTAGCGGGGGTTGGCTCGGCTCAAATGTTCGACCTAACCGACTATCTCGCCTCCTTGGAGGATGAAGATGAGGAGATTGCGGCAGCTTTGATGGCTGGGCAATCTGAGGATAACAAATCGTTAGACGCGTTTTTTGCGGACGTATTCCGCGAATAATCGCTACAACTTTATAATGGGCATCTCGACGGGGATGCCCATCGCAACTAATTAAGTAACAACCCGAATCCACTTGTCCTAATAAAAGCCTTACAAAGGTATCAGTCAGAAATGGGAATTGACGCATCAAAACTGTCCAGTCGCATCAAATCTCTTGTGGAAGCCAAGAGAAATAAATTCCGACGCCTGATGTGCGAAGGATTAGAGCGACGGGAACTCATGGCGTTCTCTGTTCTGGGAAGTGACCCATCCGACCAAATGGCGCCGGACGCTATCCAGAACACGTGGAACCGAGCAAACGGACACAACGATAGTTTGGGTAGTCAAGGTGGGGTTTCGAACTGGCAGACGGCAAGTGTCTCGCATAACGCGTCTATCCCGGTCGCGATTGAAAGTTTGAAATCTTCAAACGTAGTCCTTATGCCAGAAGGAGTGTTTTCGGCGACACCGGGCCCGGTCATTGACAACGAGTGGTTCAAACTCACTAACTTTGATACGACGGGATTGGTGGGAGAGGGTGAAAGCACAAATTCTGGCGGATTGCTATCAATATCCCCCAACTCGGGTGAGATTTTTTCGATCAACCGTGTGAATCAAATCTCGGAATCTCCTCGCGAGGTTACATTCCGCTTTGATGAAAACATTGCCCCATCGAGCTTGAGCGGTGGCATACGATTTAGGCTGGCTGCTCCAAACGGTTCTTTTGGCGTCGGTTCAACAACGCTCACGCCTGAATTGTCCATCGGTGACACTCCTCGAATCGTGGTGGCGCGGTTCGGACAACAGCTTGTCGATGGGTTGTACCGAATCGAGGTTTTCACTGTCGATATACCATCCGAAGGGATTACTGCACTCCGATCGTCAACCTCGCGACCACTTGCTCCTAGAGTTTTGGGAACCGATCGAGATATTTATGACTTCAATTTGGAGCTTGGTACTCGAGTTGTTGCTGTTGTACCGCAACCGATCACACGCGAAGCGAACGGGACTCTAACTCAGCAACGCAGGGTTATTGAACTCTATTTCAATGATTCCGAATTGTACAATCTGCCCATTACAACTGCTGTCGGGGCAAATCCCTCAGTTGTGGATCCTCAGTTCTATGCATTGATCAATACAGGGGATACCGTTTCGCCCAACGATGATATTGTAAGAAACCCAACCTCAATTTCGTATGATCCCGGATTACGACGAGCAGTTTTGACCTTTGCAGAAGACATTGATTCTATTGCAGGCGGAGGCACATTCCGTATTCGAGTTGGTTCAAGCGAAACGGTCGCTCAAGTGGGAGCACCTCAGTCGCCTACTGTGTTGCCATTGGCTGCTGACCCAGACGGATTCCTGTCTGGCGCTTTCAATTTAGGTTCGGTCAACAACTCGTTCTCGACTATCGTTTCTCAGGAAGTGCGACAACTTGGTAACAAAGATCCGTTGCTGAACGATTTCCCTGGTGCTCGGACCGATCCAGGGCACCGCGACATCCAGGAAGACTCTCATTATTGGCAGCCAGTCGGATCGACGCCGCAACCTGATAACAACATCGAAATTACCAGAATCCTCTATAGCTTCATGGATAACCAAAGCTATGGAGTCGACAACCAAGGCCGGCCACTCTTCTCTGTTATAACGCCCGATCAGAAAGAGCGAGTAAGAGAAATTTATGAATTCTACTCGTCAATGTTGGGAATCGACTTTGTCGAGTTCAGCGGTCCTGTCGCGGACGGCGATGGTGTTCATCGCGTCGTTGTTGGTGATATGTTCCCCAACGGTTACACCAGCGGACCGGGGCGTGAGCTTGGTCTAGCGAATCCAGCGTCAGATGCAACTTTGCTGATTATGGATGGTTCTGAGTCCTGGGATAATTCCTTCGGACTAGGATCCAACATTGCTGGTACTCAGAACTTCTTTACTGCAACAATGCGAGAAGTTGGACGTTTGCTTGGGCTCGGCGACAGCTTCGACCTGCCTCCAGGAACAATCCAAGGCTCGGAACCCGCGCTCGGTCGTCCGTTCAACGCCCTAGAGCAGATATTCCCTGGCGACCATGACGTTGTTCATGGCAAGAATTTATTCAGACCAGATAATCGCGATGTTGATCTATATCGATTCGAAGTCGCGCCAGGAACGCGAGGAACCTTGCGTGCGGAAACTTTTGCCGAGCGCCTGAACAATAGTAGCACGTTAGACACCTTTTTAAGCTTACTGCGCCTAAATGCCAACGGCTCCGTTGAATTGGTTTCAACCAACAATAACTATTTTGGAAAGGATTCTTTGGTCGAAGTAACGCTTGAGTCAGGTATTTATTTCCTCGCGGTGACCGCGATGGGGAATCAAGATCACGACCCAACGATCCAAAACTCGGGAAGTGGTGGTACCAGCCAAGGTAACTATCAACTAAGAGTCGACTTTTCCAGCTTGCAAGTTCCTCACATGTCAGAGGAAACTGCAGGATCGACTAATAAAGGATCTGCTCTCGATGGTGATGGAGATGGAATCGCAGGCGGTGATTTTAACTTCTGGTTCCGTTCTGTTGCTCCACTCGCAGTTGGCGAAGTATCTCTAGCGAACCGCCCAGCTCGCACCATCATCGTTGACAAGGTCTCTGCCGGACTCAATCGGGATGGTAGCTTGAGCAGACCATTCGGTTTGATTAGCGAAGCCACCGCCGCTGCGCGACCTGGTGACGTCGTTCGAATCGTGGGCGATAATCGATTTACCGATTTGACATTGGCACAAGCTTACGAAATTGGAGATGCGGGTTCGCCGGTTGGCACTCTCGCAGATGGTGCAAGCTTAAACGTTCCCAGAGGAGTTACACTTGTTGTCGATTCGGGAGCTATTCTCAAATTTGCTGGCTCCAAGATTTTGATCGGTAGCGACGACGCGACGACAGATCGAAGCAATTCTGCAATTCAAGTTTTAGGCAGGCCAGGTCAACCTGTCCGATTCACAAGCCATTTTGATCAAACCGTCGGGCAAGACACCAACCCTCTCAATACAACGCCCACTCCAGGTCAGTGGGGTGGTATTGAAATCCGAAACGACTTCGACCGGGCTCAAGGCCGATTGGATCGTGAACGTGAAGGTATATTCCTTAACTCGATTTTCCAAGCTGACATTAAGTTTGGTGGCGGTCGCGTAGGAGCAGGTTCGCAAGCACGCCCTGTAAGCCCGATTCATTTGTCGGAAGCCCGTCCTCTAATCGTAGGAAACTCGATTACTCGAAACGCGGATGCTGCAATCAGTATCGATCCTGATAGCTTCGAAGAGACTCTTTTTACCGAACCACGGTACCAACAAGTTGGCGTTTTCATTCCCGACTATTCTCGAGTTGGACCTGTCGTTTACGGTAATACAATTCAGTCCAATTCGATCAACGGCATGTTCGTTCGGATCGATACAGTAACTGGTTCCGGCCTTAAGTCTTTGAGCGTACCTGCCCGAATCGATGATACCGAAGTTGTGATTGTTCTCGGTGAAAACTTGATCATCAATGGCATCCCTGGTGGGCCAGTGCGCGAAGTAGTAGGTCCGATTGTATCAACATTAAACCTGACTCATGTCGCACCGACCGTAACAGGTGGTGGTTTTGCAGCGGCCGCCAATTTAGAGTACGTCGTAACTTACGTAGACAAATTCGGCCAGGAAAGTTTACCTAGCGCCATTCGGACCTTTGCTGTTCCAGCCGGTAGATCTGTTCGTTTAAGCAATATACCGTTTGCAACGCTCGATTATGTTGCAAGAAAGATTTATCGTCGCGACAATCCCGCCAACCAATTCCAACTGGTTGACACTCTGAATCGTGATTCCACGATTTTCGTTGACAATGGTGGCACAAAGCAAGGAACCCTTCAAACAGCAGGTTTAGCATCGATTGATCGTGCGCGTAGAAGTGCGAGCCTCGTAATCGACCCAGGCGTCATTCTAAAGAGCGCAGGGGGCAGAATCGAAGTCGGTATCGGCGCAACTTTGCTCGCAGAAGGCACTCCATCGAATCCGATTATCTTCACGTCGAGGCTTGATGATCGTTACGGGGCAGCTGGTAGTTTCGATACCAACAATGACGGCGGCACAGCTTCGAGTGGTACGGCTGGCGACTGGGGGGGCATCGTTGCTCGGCATTTGAGCAATTTGAGTCTAGATAATGTAGTCGTTACGTTCGGAGGGGGCGCGACTCGAGTACCCGGTGGTTTTGCTTCATTTAATGCAATAGAAGTACATCAAGCGAACGCGAGAATTGCCAACTCGGTCATCGAAAGCAATTCTAATGGTCGGGGGACACCTGGTACGACTAACCGAGGCGCTCGTGGAGTTAATGACGAAGCGGCGATTTATGTAGTTGGAAGCCAGCCGGTCATTATCAACAATATCATTCGCAATAACTCGGTTGGCAACACAGCAGCCATTAGTATTGATGCAAATTCACTTAACCATGAGTCACTCCGTGACTATGGTCGATCCACAGGACTCAACCAGCGGGTCAATGTAGGAATTGGTAACTTCGGACCGCTTGTAGATAACAATCGACTAGGCGGAAACAATGTTAATGGTATGAATGTTCGTGGTGCAACCCTCACGACCGAAAGCATTTGGGACGATACCGATATTGTTCACATTCTCACCAGCGAAGTTGTTGTTCCCGATTTCGTAAACTATGGCGGATTACGGCTATCAAGCAAGGTCGATGAGTCTCTCGTTATCAAACTATCTGGAGCTAATGCTGGTTTCACGGCATTAGGACGACCGCTTGATATCAAAGATAGAATCGGTGGTTCACTGCAGATTGTTGGAACACCTGGTTTCCCCGTGGTGTTAACCAGTCTGGCTGATGATTCGATCGGCGCGGGATTTGACAATCGCGGTACGGCGATGCTAGACACGAATAACAATGGGGCCGTAGCAGCTGCGGCAGGTTCATGGCGTTCGGTACTGATCACTCCATTCGCTAATGATCGCAATGTTTCTACTGTTGTGGAACGCGAAAGCGATCAGATTAGTAATGCTGGATCGAATGATTCTACGGCTACATCTCAGAGCTTGGGCATTCTTGCTCCGAGTCAACAAGCGGGAGATGAGAACAAGCGGTTGGGCTTTACTGTCACCGGTGCTGTTGCCACACCACGAGATTTAGACGTTTATCGCTTTACAGGAACAGCTGGTACGCCCGTATGGTTTGATATAGATCAAACATCTGGCAGTCTGGATGCAATCATCGAATTGGTTGATGCTGACGGTAATATCATTGCGTTAAGCAATCAGTCAATCAGTGAGTCGGCATCAGGCTCAGTGTTCTCCGATCCAAATATGATTGGTGCGGACCGCGCGTTGCCTATGGATCAGTCATCTCACATGCCAAGAAACCAGTTCAGCACGGCTCAACATGATTTCCAAGGGGTTAATCCATTGGATCCAGGCTTAAGAGTCGTTCTTCCTGGATCGGCAGGAACTCAAAATGAGTATTACGTTCGAGTTCGAAGCAGCAACGTATCTCCAGTTCCAAAGATCGTTAACGGTGTCCCCGAGGATCGTTCTTCAACAGCTCGGTTAACCGACAAGATGCTCGTTAGGGAAGGGATTTCGACAGGTGTTTACAAGCTTCAACTAAGACTGCAGCAGACTCAAGAAATTGCTGGAACATCGTTGCAATATGCCGACATTCGATTTGCAACCACTGGTATCGATATCCAAGGTCAACCGCTTCGATCGGCGCTTTTAGGTGAATTGGGCGAGGCGAATCCATCTGAGACAAATGCCGCTCCCACCAGCACGATAGCTCTCGGAAACGTTCTGAACAACGACATGGGGGCGGTGTCCATCGCCGGAAATATTGCCAACGCTGGAGATATCGACTGGTACGACTTTACCATTGATGTCGATTCTCTAGCTCCGTTTAATGCCGACTACACAAATCGAAACCCTCATCAATCGGTTGTCTTCGATATCGATTATGCAGCTGGTTTTGGTCGCCCCAATACTCAGCTATGGGTTTTCCAAAGAGTGGGAACTCAGCTTCTGCTGATCGCAACGGGTGACAGTTCCAGTCTTCTCGATGATCAGCCATTGAACACCAGCACATCGGATAATTCCGATTTGAGTCGCGGCTCGCGTTCAACCAAGGACGCCTATATCGGTCCATTCGAATTGCTACCTGGTAATTACGTTGTAGCGGTTTCGAATGCCTCTCTCAGCCACGTTTTGACGGAGCAATTTACACAAGCGAATCCGACACAAGTTGGCGGTAACTTTGTGCGCTACGAACCGCTTGATTCGGTGATACGAATTTCTGAAGATCGATTTGATTCACTCGGTCGAGTTGCCACTAATACCCCTCCTGTTCAAGTTGCTTTTGGAGACGCAAATACGACTTCACGGCCAAACACGGAAGCAGGCTTCTTCGCCAACGCGGTTCCATTCAATTTGTCCGATGTGACAATGTTTGCGAGCACGGGGAGAAATGTGCGATTCGTCAACCCTCTCACTGGGGCTCAAGAGGCGATCTATAGTACCGATGGGACGAGTGCCGTCGACTTTGGGGTTAACAGCAACTCGATTACTGACTTTGCTGTCGCGCCGAATGGATTTACCATTGGCTTCCAAAACAACGCGCCGGGAAGTGTCCGACAAGATAACGACTCGGGAACCTTCTTCGGAATGGATATAGGCAATGGAGCTCCTGGGGCAGTCGCTAGTGGGATAAATACGTTCATTTCGCGAACGGTACCCGGCTCTGATCCTCCTACTTTTGAAACCATTCAAGTACCGAACAATGGCGGTAACAACGGAATTGGAATGATCTTTGATGGTCTAACCTTTTCTCAACAATTTGCAACTGATCAGGGTGGGGGGCAGTTATCACCAAGTTTCTGGGGCGTTTCATCCAGAGGCTCGCAAGCTGCGTTCCGTCAGCCAATCTTGGGTGGAGATAACCTGGATCAAGCGGCTGGGATTTCGAACGCTGGCCCGACAACAACCCAGGGCCGAGGAATGACAAAAAACATCCTTTATCGACTCAACTCCATCGCGGATGGAAACGTTGGGCAGGCGAGAAGCCCTGCGTCGGGTGCTCCAGGTGTTGGTGTCCGAAACGGAGCGCAACAGGGACTGGGAGCCGGAACATCAGTCGTTGAACACGGCTATTTTGTCCGAACCCGTGGACAAGGTGGGGGTCTTGCTCCAATTCACAGTTGGGTTGATGCGAACGGAACGGTTACCGGATTGGCTGTTGTTCCTCAACTGTTTGGTTCGCGCTACTTTGCCGTTACCAATCAGGGCGAATTGATGAGCTTGTTGCTGACAAGCGAAATTCAAGGCCAGGTTTGGTCGGATCAGTATGTCGAAATGCGAGATCCGGAGACGAACCAGCTTATCAATTTCCAGAGCTTGACGACCGGTCCTCGTAATGTTGAAGATGGACGGTTTGCCGACTTGCTATTCGGCACAGACAATCAAGGTCGGCTTTGGGCGTTTAATGCTGCTGGTCAATTCCAGCCAATATTCCCACGAGGAGCTTTCTTCGTGGAAACCGGTAATCCTGAGATACGCGGCATTGATTTCTCCTCATTGGACGTAAACCTTTGGCACCTGTCGTTAGAAGAGAACGGGACAGCTGGGCATGGACGATTGGTAAGCCCCAATAATTCCCGTGACGCTAGCGGACAGAATGCCGCGTTGAAGTTCGGCTACTCTAACCCAACTGCTGGACAGGGCGTTCAAGGGGGTGATTGGTCTGGCATCTATAACATGGGTCCCAACAATGACGTAGACCTTTACGGTAATACATCTTTGCCTGGAGGAGCGAGAGGCGCGTTAGAAAGTCACCATATCGATCTTTCGCAATACTCCGCCGACGACCAGCCAATGTTGTACTTCAATTATTCGTTGAGCACGCAAGGAACGAATACGGGTTTTGGCGACCAACAAGCAATGTTGGATTCGTTCAGGGTTTATGGTGCAGGTGAGGATGGCGCATGGGTACTGTTGGCGACCAATAACTCTGCGCGATCTCAAGGTAGTTATGCCGATACAAATAACCCAGATGAGTTCGACGTTCCGGTGAGCGGCAACCAGGACTCATTTAACCGAAGCTATCTTACCCAAGAGCTTTTTGACAATGGTGGATGGCGGCAAGCCCGCGTTAACCTAGCTCCGTTGGCAGGCAAACGAGACATCCGAATTCGTTTCGAATTTGCAACCGGTGGCGATTTCCGCACCGGCGTTGCGACACTAGGTGGCCAGGAATTGGTCTCAATACCAGGGGAAAGGCTTGCCGATGGGCAAACGTTCGTTGTTGAAGGTACAACCTTTGAATTTGATCTAGGTTTGGTACTAAATCTACCAAGTGCAGCAAGCCTGGTGGACGGAGACATTCTAAGTATCGATGGTACCGACTTTACTTTCCGCAATGTTCCATTGGGACCGACCGATATACCAATCATAGCGACCGATTCCCCGGCACAATTGGCTACGAGAGTTCGTGGTATCTTAACGGCCAATGGTCTGAACGTGTCGACAAGCTCGTTGACTCCTAATGTATTAAACGTGACAGGACTGGATCCTGCTGGTGTTTATAACATTGTCGGAGCAGATCCGAATATCATCACTGGACGACCAGGTGTTGCTACAGGCAACCAGGAAGTTCTTGTTACCAACGCGATGGATGCCCTTGAGGTTCGCGACGCTATCCGCGTCGGCTTGGCCAATGCATTGAACGTTGCTGGCCAGGAAACGAATGTCGATGTGTACCGCGTCAGTGGTCATTCGATCATGTTGCACAACCTCACGATCCAAGATCAAGGCCCACTTGGGGCGACAATCGCTCGCCGGGTCGGGGATTTCTTTGGACCGCTCGATTCAGGTAACCCTGCCGCGACTCAATCCTTCCGCACTCGAAACAACCTAAATACCTTTGTCTATCTCGATGATATCCTGATCGGTTTCGCGGAACGTGGAGAAATGGTACTTGGTGCCCAGCCGCAAACTGCCGCGATTGCGAATGATATCTTTATCCCAACTTTTGAATATGAAGACATCGGTGGTGAGGATGGTGTAGCGGCTGACGAAATAGAAACGGGAGCCTACCAACTCGAAATCCGTTCGGCTGCTAGCTACGGGTTTTCCTCGGGAAATCAGCTTAGTCTCGAAACAATTCCATTGGTCAACATTCAGCTCGGACGGACCTTCGATACAAACGATCGTCTCACTAAGTCGATCGCTTTGAGTTTGCAAAATGCTAGTTCTATCCGAGACGGGGCCACCTTTACTCTTAGCGACGGCGTGAATATCGTCACCTTTGAGTTCGATGTCGTGAGCCCAACTGACTTGCGAGCACAAGGTGTAGACCCGGCTAACGTCGCCATTGTCGTTCCGCCTGACGCAACGACCGGTCAAATCATTCGTGCTGTCCGCGATGCGATCAACAGCCCGAACGTTCAATCGCAGATCAAGGTTTCAGCATCCGCAAACGGCGATATGCAATTTGGTGCTGCAGATTTAGCATCACCATTTACAAATGTTCTTCAACTTTCCGGCAACGCCGCTGCTAATCTAACGGGTAGCTTCGATTTCACAACTGGTGGTGTTCCGTTTGCTGTGATTCAGCACGGTCAAGAACTCTCCGCGTTGGGCACCGATTTCGGCGAGGACATGGGTGACCAAAACGTCGAACGTGTTCAAGGGCAGATGATCATTTCGGCAACGTCGGTAATCAATAGTAGCGGCTTTGGAATTAACGTCGATGCAGGCACGCAATCTCAAGTTAACTTGGCTAACGGCGCGGGTATTCGTTCTTATCCAGGTGTTCCTCGAAATCTCGTAACACTCAATGCCGCAAACGTAGGCCTCGGGCCAGTGATCGTCAACAATTTGTTGGCAAACAACGGGGCAGGTGGTATTCGTGTTAGTGGTGACACGGTTAACACCAATGGTAACCCACCTCGCACCGTGGCAAGAATCATCAACAACACTTTGCATGGTCCAACCAGTGCCAACAGCCCAGCAAGCGGTGTTGGTATTCAGATCAACGAAGGCGCTGTTCCAACCATTGTTAACACCATTATTTCTAAGTTTGCGACTGGTATTCAATACGTCGGTCCTGCGACTGGTCCACAACCAGAACTAGGTGCTAACGTTTACCAAAATAACTTGGTCGACAAGAATCCCGCAGCACTTAGTGAGTCATTCCCATTAAATCTTGCAGCAGGTGCACCGTTGTTCACTGATGCAACAGCTGGAAGATTCTACTTGCGTGCACTATCGGCAGCGATTGACTCATCTGTGAACTCGGTTGAAGATCGATCGATCATCGATCAAGTAAAGAGTCCGATTGGTATTCCAACCAGTCCAATTCTTGCTCCGGATTTTGACATCGTCGGCCTGCGACGTGTCGACGATCCAAATGTAAATACACCTGCTGGTCTCGGTGAAAATGTGTTTACCGACCGCGGTGCATTTGAGCGATCCGACTTCGTTGGTCCAATCGCAGTCTTGCAAAGACCTATCGATAACGATGCCAATCTTATCGATGCAGATAGGACTACAACTTATTTGATCGTTAAGTCCGGAAACTACGATTTCTTCGAAGTCCTGTTGGACGAAACCGCCGGAACAGGTGTTGATCCGCGAACTATTCGTGCGGACAATATTATATTGACTCAAAATGGGCGACAGCTTGTTGAGGGGGCCGACTATGTCCTCGGATACAGCGTAAATAGTCGAACTATTAGATTGACTCCTTTAGCTGGTTTCTGGCGTCGAGACAGCGTCTACGAACTTACGCTGATTAATCGATCATCGTTTAGGATTGATGCACCGGCAGGTAGTGCGATCGTCGCAGGTCAGCAAATTCGCTTCAATGTAGGTACGACGCCTGTTGTAATGCAGTTTGACTTGGGAACTGGAGTCGCATCGGGTGCAATTCCTATATCGGTGCAAGCGAACTTTACTAGTCAAATGGTTCTGGGACGCATTTACCAAGCATTAGCGAATGCTGGATTGGCCATTTCAACCAACGTAGTAAGTACACGATCGTTACTAGTACACGGAATATCTGATGTTGTACTAACCGGGGGCACGGTAGGGCTCAACGTCTCCCAGGTTGCACCAGTTACCGATCTGGCAGGTAATTTGTTGCAAGCTAACCGGCCCAATTCGTTGACGCAGTTCACGATTGCCATGCCGGAAGTCGGCTTAGACTTTGGAGATGCCATCGAGCGATCGGGTACGGGCACTACGAGTTCGACAGTGTTGACCTCGACCTCACCCATTGTCAGCGGTGCGAGGCATGCTTTGTATCCGATTGACGAACCATTGTTGGTGTTAGGCCGATACGCGGATGCTGATTCGAATGGGCAAACCAGTCCTGCTGCAAACGCGGATGATAGCGATGCACAAATCACATTCTCGGCGGGCTTGGGATTTGAAGTTACGAGTGCCGGTCCGATTCGGCTAGCGTTTGGTCCCAATGGTCCAGCCTTGTTGGGAACATCCTTTACCATTAGCGACAACGTCAACAACACGGTTGTATTCCGTTTTGTTAATAACACCGGAGTTCCGGGAGTTGGCGAAATTGGTGTCAACATTAATTCTGCCGTAACTGCTCTCGATGTTGCTGAAGCCGTTCGCAGTGCGATCAAGGTGGGTACCATTGACCGTGGTTTGCTGTTTGGAATTACGGCGATTTTGGACGGTGATCAGCTCGTTGTTGGCGGAACGGCAAATCATCGATTCGTCACAGACGCCGCCCCCTCTTTCGTTCGAAGAGTCATATTGGGCTCTCAAACGATTCGGGTGATTGCCTCGCCGACCATTGATGGTGAGACATTGACCATTCAAGATGGGTCTGGAAACACATTGGCTTTCCAAATCGTTGATACATCCTTGATGGCATCTTTACCGCTTGGTGCTGGCAACGTGCCGGTAAGAGTGAATCTCTCGACAATCACGAATGCCGCGTTGGCTGAGTCGCTTCGCGTCGAAATCAATAACTCCATACAATCTCGTCGCTTGAATTTGCCCACAATTCCTGCGAGTGCACTTGTCGGAAACGAACTGCGTATTTCCGCAAATGACGAAGATGGCGTTGCTTTTAACGGGTTCTTTAATTCGTTCAATAGTCCTGTTGAGGTTACCGTTACCTCTACGGGGGCCGGCTTCATCGACGCGTGGGTGGATTGGAACCAAGATAATGACTTCAATGACGCGAACGAGTATCTATTCCAGTCGGTGCCCGTTCTAGCAGGTCAAAATACATTCTTTGTAACAACTCCAGCGAGTGCTACTGTCGGATACACGACGGCGCGTTTCCGTCTCAGCACAACTGGTGGATTACTGCCTACCGGTATGGCAATTGGTGGGGAAGTCGAGGACCACTTGATTGAGGTCCTACCGGGACGACCACCGATTACCAGTAATGATCCGAGCACGGTAGCAGGTGAATACCGAGTTCTCGAAGATAGTGTTTTGACTGTATCGGTTGCGGACGGAGTGCTCGCTAACGATCAGAATTTTGATGTTTTCCCACTCTTTGTCCATGATTTTGATCCTTTTACGGCACCGGTTGATCCCGTCAACGCACCGAGGAATGGAACTTTAGTACTCAATGCCGACGGTTCTTTTGTTTACACGCCGAACCGTAACTTCTTTGGACAGGATACGTTTACGTACTTGGCAAGAAGTACAAGAATGACTTCGGTGACCTTGGCGACTGTCACGATCAATGTTTTGCCCGTGAATGATGCGCCACTCGGGGTAGATGATAGCGAAACAATTGTTGAAGATAGCGGCGATATCATGTTGGCGCCTAACACTTCGACGACCTGGAATGTAAGCCGGTTCACCGCAAACGATATACTAGGTTACGATCCTGGCGATCCTAACGCGGTCGGTGGTGTTATCGCTAATGAACTCAATCAATCTTTAAGGATTGTAGGCGCGAGGATTGTCACAACGGGTCGCACTGGCGAGGCTGTCTCGTGGGATACGGCTGCCAATACGTTGACATTCAAATCAGGAGACCACTACAACGCGGACATCGATGGCCCCGTCATTATCGAGGTAGATTTAGAGGATAATGGGGTCACTGGAGTGATTCGAACCAACGAGTTAAATCAACCGGCGGCTTCTATTCTGCCTGCTCCTCTTCGAACGACCAGCAGGATCACGGTTACGATTACGCCGTTGAACGATAGACCTAGTTTCACTCTCGATCAAACACTTTTGCCGGAGTTGGAAGATCCAACCCCAACTCTGAGATCGTACGAAATTGTTCGCAACATCACGCCGGGGCCCGCTTTGGCGACGGATGAGCTTAGCAGCCAAGTTGTTGATCGGTTTCAGATCCGCGTTGTCGCCAACCATCCCAACCCCAATTCATTGTTCACCGTTCTGCCGCAGGTAGTCGGTAGCTCTGTCGATACTATTCGCAGGTTGGAGTACGTACTGGCGCCGGATATTAATTGGATTATAGCGGGCGGAGATCTGGCTAATACCAACGGGCTTGGTGATATCGTTCTTGAGATCGTCGCATTTGACAATGGACCGACGGCGCCGGCGGGAAATGTAAACGAATCTCTCATGCAGCGACTGACGATTCGGGTGACACCGGTCAACGATGCACCGGAATTTACGATTCCGGGCAATCACGTTTCCAACGAAGATGCAGGGCTCATCACCGTCCCTGGTTTTGCAACTTCGATTCGATCGGGAACGACCACCGCTCTTGATGAGTTGCTCGGCAGTCCAACATTTGGGATCAATCCACAAACGGTTGAGTTCATCGTCGAATCATGGGATACGAACCTCTTCGTTTCCATTCCGACGATCAGTCCAAACGGAACTTTGGTGTATCAAATCCGCCCTGATATCAACCGAAATTACTACAACTCTGTCGGCGTGCCGGGTGTCACTCCCGTGATCAACCCGGTTGTCACTGTTCGATTGCAAGATAACGGAGCATTTGTCGCTCCAGATGTAAATACTTCGGCGATTAAATCGTTCACGGTTGTCGTGAATCCGGTAAACGATAATCCCGTCCCTGCGGTCGTCACTCTCCCCGCTGTCGAGGATACTACGATGACCGTTTTGGCGGGTCAATTGACCGGAGTTGCCCGTTCAGGACCAATCGACGAAGACCTAGTCGAAAACCAGGAAGTACGTCTGACTAGCATTTTGCTACGGACCGTCCAAGGGGGCGTTATCTCTCCTGTGCGTTCAGCTGATAACAGTCGAATACTTAGCTTCACCTACACACCTCCTGCCAACTATTTCGGTGCAGACTCGGTGGAGTATGTCGTTACGGATAATGGCACTGACAACGGCGTTCCACGAGAGCTGAGTACGACAGGTACGCTCTTCTTCAACGTTACCGGGGTTAATGATCCACCAACTTTTACGCCTGGTTTGGACCTGAGACTCCCGGAAGATCTACCCGCGTTTTCTTTACAGTGGGCGACGAATGTTTCCCCTGGTCCTGGGAATGAGTCAGATCAGACTGTTAGCTTTGAAGTTTCTGTCATCAACTCGACCTTGTTTAGTCCGTTCTTCACGGTTGCACCAAGCATCAGTCCAACCGGGGTGCTATCCTTCACGTTGGCTCAAGATGTGAATGGAGTAGTACTTCTACAAGTTACGGCGGTTGATTCTGGGCCTTCTGGAGGGCCAAACAACGATAACAATAGGTCAGCTGTTCATACGCTGACGTTGACAGTTAACGCAATCAACGACATTCCCCTGTTCTCACTTGACAGAACTTTAGTTGAGCACATCGAGGATCCGACGCCAGCTCTTGTTCAGCTGCCGATTGTTTCCGGAGTATTCCCATCGCGTGGCACTGCACTTGATGAATTGATTGCTCAGAGTGTAAGTTTTGAGCTCACCGTTAGATCCGCGGTACCAAATCGGTTCGTGATTCCTCCTCGAGTCGTTGGCTCCGGTACAGCCCGAGTCTTGGAGTATCAACTGGCTCCAGACGTTAACCGCCTTAATTCTGGTGGAGACATTGTGGTAGATGTGCAAGCGGTCGACAGTGGATCTGCAGTCGCACCTAATGTAAACAGATCTACTATCATTCCACTGACGCTTAGAATTACGGAAGTTAACGATCCACCTGAGTTCGAGCTTGGCTTTAATTCTTTGACCATTGTCGAGGACGCACCATTACAGTTCTTGCCTCAGATCTACTTTGGTGAGAGACCGGGGCCCACTACGGCAGTGGATGAAGCCGATCAAACAATCACAAGAGTGGCGACGGTTCCAGCAGGAGCGGAAGTTCTCTATGCCGTGCTACCAAGATTGAATAGCAACGGAGACCTTGAGTTTCAGTATGCACCTGATGTGAACAGCAATTTCGCCACAATTTTGGGTATCCCGAATGCATTCCACATATTCCTTACCGCAACCGATGATGGACGTGAAAATGGGGTACTAAGACCTCAGTCAACCACTAAGACGTTGACAGTTGATGTCACACCTGTCAACGACGCTCCTGCCTATGCGCTTAGTCGCAATCGAGTCAATGTGATCGAAGACGAAGGTCTAATGAACATTGCTAACTTTGCAATCAACGTTAGACCTGCGATCAACGCAACAGCTTTAGATGAAAACAACCAAGTACTTACTTTTGATTTGGTTGTTTCCAATCCGTCACTGTTCGATGTTTCCCCAACGATGGACGCATCGGGACGATTAACGTTCCGTACAGCACCTAATCAAAATGGAAACTCGATCATCACAGCTCGATTGCGAGACAACGGACTAGCAGGGCCACCGCCCAACTCAAACTTGGGTCCATTGTTGACGTTCACGATTGCAGTTGAGGCAATTAATGACGCTCCTGAGTTCAGCATGCCTAGAACATTGAGTGTGCAAGAAGATCAGGGAGTCGTGTCGCTTCCTGGTTTTGCGACAGGCATTAGACCTGGGCCGGAATCTGCTCTGGACGAAAATCGACAAGTCTTAACTTTCCAATTGGTCAGTGCGGATCCCGGATTGTTTGAAGTTATGCCATCGATGCAAGCGGATGGAACGCTAACTTTCCGAACTCGTCTCAACGTGAACTCAAATACACCTGGAATTAATCGTGTAGTTCAGTTCCAACTAAGAGACAATGGTGCAATTGCTCCATCTCCTAACGTCAATACTTCTCAGATCGTTGAGTTTACGCTCGATGTCACACCTGTAAATGATCAGCCAATCCCAGGTTCCATTAGGATACCGGGCGCGGAAGATGGATTTATCGAAGTAGGACCGGGGCGTGACTTTGACATCGATGATATCCTTGATGTGGTTGAGCCTGGACCAATAGATGAGAACATTGAAGGACAAACGTTGCGTATGACTCAGATCGAGCGAACGACGCAACGTGGTGGTCAGATATTGCCAGTCTTCGATGCAGGTGTAATCGTATCGTTCCGATATGTTCCGCCAGCGAACCTGTCTGGAGAAGACTACGTTCGATATGTTGTGACTGACGACGGTCTGCCAGAAGCAAGTGCGACTGGAACAATCACGCTGGATGTCCAGGCGGTCAACGATCCACCGCGATTCACCGCTGGTCCTAATGTGTCTTTGGCCGAGGATTCTCCTGGCTTTAGGGCTGCTTGGGCTACTAATATAGTGGCCGGCCCGCCCTCAGCTTTGGATGAACTTAGCGGTCCGAATGCACAAACAGTTTCATTCGAAATCGTGAACTACAATGTCAGCTTCTTCTCGGTGGCGCCTGCGGTTTCTCCGTCCGGTGAACTGAGCTTCACGTTGGCAAAAGATGTAAACGGAACAACGGTCGTTGAAGTTGCTGCAGTGGATAGCGGTTCTAACGTGGCACCCAGTAACAACCGATCTGCTATTCATCGGCTTACGATTTCCGTGAGTGCTGTTAACGATGCACCTAGCTTTAATGTTGGGTCAGCGATTTCCGTTGCAGAAGATTCCGGTGCATTTGATGCAGCCTATGTTACCAGCATCGTGCCTGCAGAAGGCATGAACAACACCCCAGCTACGGGGCAGGATGAAAGTGGCCAGGCTGTATCGTTTATCGTAACGAACAACAATAACAATCTATTCGCGATTCAGCCGTCGATTACTTCGACAGGCAGACTCCAGTTTGTGCCAGCACCGAATGCGTTTGGTGCGGTAACGGTTACTGTGATTGCTCAGGACTCTGGTCCAAGCACTGCACCAAACCAAAATCTATCAACACCACGAACGTTTCAAATCAATATCACTCAGGTACAAGATGCTCCGTTCGCGGTCACAGATCGATACAGCACCAGTGAAGATGCGATGTTGACGATTGCAACACCAGGTTTGCTTTCTAATGACATTGATCCAGATCTACCAGACGATTTGTTACGTGTGGCTCCGGCTGGAACAATTCAGACCAACCTCGGTGCAACGGTTGTCTTAAATGCTAATGGGAGCTTTACGTACGATCCTCGGAACTCGGCTCGCATCCAAAGCCTTACGACCGGTCAGACCGATGTGGATACGTTTACGTACACGGTTCGTGATCGAACGGATCTAACGAGTAACATTGGAACGGTCAGCATCACTGTGACTGGAGTCAACGATGCTCCTGTCGCTGTCAACGATCGATTCGTAGTAGCCACGGGCGTTCCCGTCAATCTGGCGATTCTCGATAATGATCGAGACGTGGATACTCCTATTGATGTTGGAACGGTGGCGATCGGCATATTGCCTTTGAATGGATCGGTGACGATTTTGCCTTCCGGTCGTGTTCAGTACACGCCTCGGGCAGGTTTTGTCGGTGAAGATTCGTTTAGCTACCGAGTACGTGATTCTCTGGGAGCTTTGTCGAATGAAGCCACGGTACAAGTCGTCTCGGGGGTATCTCCACGAGCTGCTGACGATTCGGGGTTAACAGCACGAAATGCACCAATTGAAATCAATTTGGTACAAAATGATACCGCGTTCTCTGGATCGCTCGACCTAAGCACGTTGCAGATCGCTTCGGGACCGGATACAGGTACCGTCCAGATACTTGGTAATGGTATTGTCCGTTACACACCTGCTGCCAACTTTGTTGGGATTGGAAGCTTCCAGTACTTCCTCTCCGATACGAATGGAATTCCGAGCAATTTGGCAACTGTCACGGTTCGTGTCGTTAGTTCGCTCAATCAGAATCCAACGAATAGATTCGACGTTGATAATGACGGATTCGTATCCCCAATTGACGCTTTGATTCTAATCAACGATATCAACAAGAATGGTGACCGGGTATTGCCTGCTAATGCCCCTCGTCCTCCATACCTCGACGTTGACGGAGACGGAAGCCTTAGTCCACTCGATGTTCTTTCAGTCGTTAACTTTATCAACGATCAAGGAAGCTCGGGTAGTGAAGGCGAAGGTGAGGGTATGCAGTCGCTTGGTTGGTTCGAAACCGTGGAGATCATGAGTCCTGCTAAGTTTGCAGAAGTTTGCGATGCCAACCTTTCATTGCAAATTGAGCGGGAAATCGGCAACTATTTGGCTTCAAGTCTTGGCGATTCGATAGAAATGGGTCCGCTACAGTTCTTGGGTGATTCCGAAGAAGACGAAGAAGAGTCAGTTGAGGACATGCTGGTCGCTGCAAGTAATGTTGATTCAGAAGTCCCGTCCATTCTTGACGATCTGTTTGCTGCTGACTGGAGCTAGTACGTTTTTCAACGATCTGAAAAAGCCAATCGCAACCTTCTCTAGGAGGTTGCGATTTTTTTTGATATGGTTATTCATTTGGGTCTGAATCTTTAGCCGGGGTAAATTCCCGTGTTAGAGGGCTTGCTGTTTTAACGGCGTTTTGAAAAACAGGCATTATCCGCAGGGCGTTAGCCCACGGTTAACGGCCGATAACCGGACGCTTGCGGGTTGCGGCTCATTAAAACAACGAGCCCTAGAATGATCGGGCTGAACATATCTCGGAGGATGGAGTTGTACTCATGGAGGCAAACGCCCAACGCGAACAATTGACGCAATGTTTGCGAGAAACGTTCCAATTGCAGTCGTTTCGAGAAGGTCAAATGGCAGTGATTGAGGCGCTCATGAGCGGGAACAATGCTGCGGCGATTTTTCCGACTGGTGGGGGTAAGTCATTGTGTTATCAGCTTCCAGCATGTTTGTTGCCCGGAATTACGCTAGTCGTTTCGCCGCTGCTTGCCTTGATGCGGGATCAAGTTGATCGGTTAGTGAGCCTTGGCGTTTCGGCGATTCGTCTGGATTCGTCACTCACTGCTGAGGAGGCTAGGTCCGCTATGAGCGGATTGCGGAGTGGAAAAGTCAAATTGCTGTATGTTGCACCCGAGCGGTTTTTCAACGAACGATTTCGTGAAATAGTGAATGAGCTTCCTGTTTCGCTTATGGCAATTGATGAGTCGCATTGCATAAGTCAGTGGGGGCACAATTTTCGGCCTGATTACCTTAAACTTTCGTCTATTGCAAAAGCCCTCAAAGTTGATCGCATCTTGGCATTAACGGCGACAGCAACACCGACAGTAATTGAAGACATCAAAAAAGGGTTCTCGATCGAAGATCGAAACGTAATTCATACTCCTTTTCATCGATCAAATCTCGCCATTCGATTAAGAATTACCGATAGCGAGACGCGAGCTCGTGAGTTGTTGAACAGATTAGAAGAGCTTCCACGAGGTTGCACTATCATTTATGTGACAACACAGAAAGCATCAGAGGAAGTCGCCGAATGGTTGACCGAACAAGGGTTCGACGCGCGAGCGTACCATGCGGGATTAGAGGATGATGTCAGAAGAGAAGTCCAAGACTGGTTCATGTCTGAACGGGACTCAATTGTGGTTGCTACGATCGCTTTCGGAATGGGAATTGATAAGAGAGATGTGAGATACGTTTATCATTGGAATCTGTCCAAAGGTATAGAGAATTACGCACAGGAGATAGGCAGAGCTGGGCGTGATGGAAAGGAGAGTCGATGTGAAACATGGATTGTTCCAGAGGATCGCATAACGCTTGAGAATTTCGCGTACGGGGATACTCCAACGTTTGTCGCTGTCAAAGGTTTGTTGGAGCTGGTAGCTCATCAACCAGAGGTCTTTTATTTGTCATTCTATTCTTTGGCCTCGCAATTTGACACCAAAGACATCGTAATCCGAACCATTCTTACCTATCTTGAGCTAGATAATTACCTTGATGGGATCGGTCCTCGGTACGATTGTTATGAGTTCAAACCCTTCGTGTCTTCTGCGGAAATCCTGAAGCATTTCGATGGCGAACTGCGTACATTTGTTCGCGACGTTCTTACGTTGTCCGTCAAGAAAAAGCTCTGGATCGAAGTTCCGGTAACGGTAATAAGCGAACGGCTCAAGTGCGATCGGAAACGCATTGTTTCCATGGTGGACTATTTAGCGGAGCGAGGTTGGATTGAGCTGAAAGTGAGTGGCATGATGCACGGGTACCGCAGAGCAAAATCGATTAAAGATATCGAAGGGTTATCGCGCTCGATTCATTTAAAATTAGAAGATCTCGAGCAGCGAGAAATTCGTCGGATCGATCAGCTTTTTCAATTGGCAGTGGGGACGGAATGCCAAGCCGGGCGATTGGCCGAATACTTTGGGCAACGGGTTGATGCACCGTGTGGCGTGTGCTGTTCGTGCACAGGTGAGACCGAATTGGAGTTGCCCGATTTTGAGTTTGCCAAGCTGGGAACTTCAGCCTTGAGCGGACTAAAGCAGTTGATGCGTGAGATGGGGGATTTGTTTGAGGAGCCCCGAGTCAGGGCCAAGTTTCTGTGCGGCCTTTCAACACCCTCCTTGAGTCGAAAGCGAATGTCGCGGCACCCACTTTTCGGTTGTTGTGCCTCAGTTCCTTTCCGTGATGTGCTTTCCGCTGTCAGCCGGCTCTGAGTTTCTCCATGTTGCGTTTTGCCTGGGCAAATACTCGCTGAGATCTTGGGTTCCCAGGCGGATGACGAAAAACCAGGTTTTGTGTCGCTTCTCGTTGGCGAATCCCTCAGACTTACTGGGATTACCAAGGATTATTGTTGCATGAATTTCCAAAGGTCCCTAGTATAGCATTATCGATTGTATCAGTTTTTTCGACTTGTGCTTTACCCGATACGGGCCGCTAACCTATGAGAACGTCTTTCGAACTTTCCCGAAACAAAAAATTAGTACAACGTTCTGGTCGCTCGGAATTGCGACAAGCGATGAAGAGGATTTTGCAGGTCGAATTTTTAGAGACTCGTCAGCTGTTTGCTGGTGACCTGTTTTCGCCAGAAACTGGAACAATCCCGCGTGCTCCTGAAGATTTGATGGCTGCTTATCAGTCGTATTTTCGGCAGTTCGATGGTGCCCCCAAGAGCGAAGCGAATTTGGCGGGAATTACGGATTTGGATAGGACGTTTTTTCTTCACAGTCGGCCAAACGCTACCAAAACCGTTTATCTTGACTTTGATGGCTTTAGAGCTTCGGGTACCCTTTGGAACATAGGTCGAGGTCGTGATCCCATCGTTTCCCCAGCGTGGGACCCGGCAAACAATGGTCCGGAGTTTACGAATGGTGAATTACTAGAGATACAGCAAATTTGGCAATTGGTAAGCGCGGATTTTTCTCCCTTTGACGTGAACGTTACCACCGAGGATCCAGGTGAAGAGGCTTTGGTAAACACTGGTGGAAGCGATGAGAGATGGGGAAATCGGGTTGTCTTTACGCCCGATGATTTTCCTGCTCCGGGTGCAGGTGGTGTTGCATACATAGGTAGCTTCAGTTGGAACTATACGACTCCTGGGGGTACAGATACTCCATCTTACGTTTTTAATTATGGAGCCATATTTGCTGCAGCTGCCGCAAGCCATGAAGTGGGGCATGCGCTGGGTTTATCGCACGACGGTACCACTGCTCAGCATCCCTTCCAGCCAAATGCAGTTTACTATAACGGGCATGGCACAGGAGAGCATAGTTGGGGTCCCATAATGGGTGTTGGTGGGTACTACAACAATGTAACGACGTGGGACAATGGAGTGTACTTTGGGGCAAACAATGGTGGAGCAGATGCCAATTATGGTGACGGACCCGATGATCTTCGGATAATTACGACGCAGCATGGATTTGGATATGTTCCGGATGAAGACGGTGGAACCATTGATACTGCAACGTCACTTTCTGGTGCCGTTAACGGGGCGGGGCGAGTGGATATATCTCAATTCGCTACCATTGAACGAAACGATGATATTGATTTCTTTTCGTTCCAGATTGGGAATGGTCCTATCAATTTGACTATTAACCCCTACGTAACAGAGTTGTTTGCCAGAACTTCCGGTGGATTTGTTCGATCCGTTGAAAGTTCTTTCCGCAATTCAACTGTTTGGTCGCAGAACCAAGGCACCAATCTCAAGGTCGAAGCTCGGTTGTACGACGCATCGGGGACGTTGGTAGCGATTTCAACCTCGGCGGGGTTATCGGCTCAATTTACCGATTTGAACTTGTCTGCTGGTACCTATTTCATGTCTGTCGATGGGATTGGTTTCGGAACCCCTGCGGTTAACCCACCAACTGGATTTACTGACTATGGCAGCATTGGCGAGTATCTTATCACCGGAGATGTTTCCGTAGCCCTAGGGTTACAAGTCGCCAGAAACCCGATTATCTACAACGAAGACAGTCCTGCGGTTCCAATTGTTACGTCAGCGACATTGATCGATGCAACCCCAGGGGGCTATCAGGGTACTAGTGTATCGGCATCCGTGATAACAACACCGGGAGCTACTGACCAAATGCGGTTTGTGCCACCAACTGGAAGTTTGATCACAAGAGTTGGAACGTCCATTCTTTACCAAAATGTGGTCGTTGGAACATTGCGAAATGTGACCCCATCTCATTTAGAAGTGGTCTTCAATTCGTCAGCAACACGAGCGGCAATTGAAGCGACGGTCCCTGGCTTTGCATTCATCGCCACCGGGGATTCACCTGAAACGAGTCCTCGCAATGTTCTTCTAACGCTTCAAAAGGGAATTTTTTCATCGTCGACAACTCTTCCGTTAACCGTCGTTTCTGTAAACGATGCTCCCATCGCGTTTCCAGCTTCTGTCGATCCAATCAATGAAGACAACATTGATAGTGCCGGTACGCTGGTCCGAGATTTGTTGGCACGTGGTGTTATTGATCCGGATGGAGAAACCGGTGTTGGTATCGTGATTAGTAATGGAGCGATTTCGACTCAAGGTGCGTGGCAATACAGAGCAGGCGCCGATTGGCGGGATGTCGGAGTCGTATCTATTTCGAGTGGCTTGGTTCTTGGGGCCAATTCACGCGTTAGATTTCTTCCCGCGAAGGACTTCTTTGGTAACGCGCCTTCAATGAGCTATTATCCAATCGATCCGACCTATACGGGCGTTTTTTCCACGAATGCAAATCGGGCGACAGTCAACATTGCTACTCTGATTGCAGCTAGGACGAGTTCTGCCGCTCCGAGTTTCATAACACAGGAAGTGATGCCGATAAATGATGCACCGGTTAGCAATTACCCTAGTCTTCAAGTGTCTGTATTGCAGGATCAGACCTTTACTTTGACGTTGCCAAATGACTTGTTCTCGGACGTTGACGATACTCAAATTTTGTTGAGTGTTCGCAACCCAGGCGGTACGTCATCGCCATCGTGGATCCAATTCGATCCGGTGAACCGAGTTGTTACAGGAACTCCGAGAAACAACAACATTGGTCAGACGTTGGTCAATGTGATTGGAACTGATCCGCAAGGTCTTTTCGGCATTGCACCCTTGGTCATTACGGTCATCGATGTAAATGATAGACCAGAGCGAGTAACAATGTCGTCCTCGGTTGTCGCTGAGAACAGTAGACGGCAACGAGTTGGTTCGCTTACGACTATAGATCCAGACTCGGGAGATCGACATACTTATTCGGTTAACGATCCCCGATTTGTTATCGAAGACAACATTCTGCTGACATCACCAAATGCAAATATCGATTTTGAAGTCGAGCGAAGCATAACTGTTAACGTGACCGTTACCGATTCAGGCACCCCACCACTTTCCTATGTGCAGCCTATTGTTCTGAATGTTCAAAATGTGAATGAGTTTCCTCCACGATTCCCTGTGAGTCCAGTTTTTAACGTCTCCGAATCAATACTACCAGGAACTTTGGTCGGAATGCTCAATGCAACTGATGCTGACGCGGATACAAGGATCACATACCAAGTTCTTCAATCATCTCGATTTTTTGACGTGAACTTGATGGATGGATCGGTTCGGCTCAAACAAGGGATGAGTCTCGATTTCAGCACGCAAGCTGTTCATGAGTTTGTGGTCATTGCTTCGGACGGGCAGTTTGGATCTGCGGCTCAGACGGTCACGGTTAATGTTCTTCCACAAAACCGTTTCCATCCGGAGATCTCTACAACTGCTCTTGCTGTTTCCGAAGGTGCACAGCCTGGTGTTTCCTTTGGTAGGATTCTTGCTACAGATGCAGATCCCCAATCGTCCGTGGTATTCGAGCTAATCGATTCAGATTTGCCTCCGTTTGACCTGAATTCCGCAACAGGCGATCTGGTTCTACGGCCGGGTTCTGCTTTTGATGTGTTGCAACAGAGCGAATACGGAATCTTTGTGCGCGTATATGACACTGGTTTTCCGTCTCGATCGACCAATGCGATGATTCCAATTACGATTGTTCCAATCAGAAGACCTCCGACAGGCGTTAGCGTTACACCAGCCATAGTTCGTGAATCGATTTCTGGACTGAGTATCGGTGAAATTCAGGTTGCTCATACGAACGCCAATGTTTCTTATCGAGTTGAGCCCATTGATTCCAGGTTCGAAGTTGTCAATAACGTTCTGCGATTGAGAGAAGGCCGGTCGATTGGAGCAGGTGACGCTCAAGTCATGCAAGTGCCAATGAGAGTTCGCGAGGTGCTCCCAGGCGGTTCCACCGGGAGACTCTTTCCTCTTAGCGTATCGCTAACCAAAGTTAACAATTTGTCACCATGGCAGAACGCTGTGAACCCTCTAGACGTTAACCGAAACAATAGCGTTGATCCCATCGACGTGCTGCTTTTGATTAATGCGCTTAATGAGGAAATGGCTCTTTCGAACCCTCGGCCAGCGAGTGCTTTATCGCAACCCGACTTGGATGTTGATGGTGACAACGGTCTATCACCAATAGACGTTCTTTTGATCGTAAACTACCTCAACGGTCAAAGATCGGGTGGAAGTGCTGAGGGAGAATCCAGCCTACCGTCCGACTCGTCCAATGCTCTGCAAGAATTTGCTTTGTCTGCGGTTCTCAAAGAGATGGAAGACGAGAGATTAGGGCGTCGCCGCAGAGTTCTATAAGGTGCTCAGGCTCTCGTGAGTCGGGTATTTGAATAGGATTCAGACGGAATACATCGCGCGTTGGTTGGACCCACTGAGCGATTTCTCGTAATGAAGTTGTGGATTAATAGCAAGAATCCGTTTCAGGTTTGATCTTGCGTAAAATGTCTTGCCGAATGGAATCGTCCATCTCGTGGGCTACTAGGTAAACTTGAAGGGCTGTTTTGATCCTATTGGCCTGACTGCGAATAGAGTCCCCCCGACGATCTCGATTTTTCAATGCCGTGATTTCCGTATCCAGAAGGGTGCATATTTTGGTGCTTGCTTGGTTTCCACCTGCTTTCATCTCCACATCTGCAACCTCGATACTTAATCGAAATTTACCTAGTCGCTCATTCTTCATTTTGGGGATAGGAGCCAAACGGCTGTCGATCTCCAGAACTACGTTACTCTGATCGACGTGATGTACGACTGCTCTGTATTCTTGTACAAAGCCCTTCAGTTTCTGTAAGGTAACTTCTCGAGGTGCGTTCGTAATGAGTTCGGCTCGCACAGAGTGTTCTGTAGAGGTTCCTATCCATCGGAACCAGCCTTTCGAGGGTGCCACTGAGACCGATGGCCGGCTAGGCTTTGCTTCGCCTAAACAGACGACTCGATCCCGTCCACTTTCTTTTGCAATTAACAAGCCTTTATCGGCGCGCCCAAGCACCGTTTCCTCAGTGTCTTCGGGATTAATCATCGCGACACCAAAGCTTGCCGTGATGTGCTGGTTTCGGATAGAGGGTATTGGCAGTCTTCTTAGTTTTCGTCTTAAGTTTTCACTGAAATCTTTAGCCTCTTTGAGGTCGCATTGTCCACAAAGGATGACGAATTCTTCTCCGCCGTATCTGGCAATAAAGTCCGTTTCGCGGGACGATTCTTTTAAGAGTTTTGCGAATAGTATCAACGCCTCGTCGCCAGCTTGATGAGAGAAGTTGTCGTTGATCTTTTTAAAGTAATCAATGTCGCAGATAATGATGCTTCCCGGTTCGCGAGTCCGTTGGTGATGAGCAACGAATTCCGGAAGTTGTCGATTCAATTCGCCGCGATTCGCAACCTTGGTGAGTTGATCTTGACATGCACGTTCACGAAGATGAACAATCTTCTGTTCCAGTTCTGCGGTTTCACTTACATCCTCGAGGATCATTGCTGCGCCGCAGATCTGATCCCTTCCGTTTGTAATCGGAACGACTTCGACAGATACCTGCGTGTATTTCGTTTCGGAGTTCCTAATGGAAAACCTCTGTTTGGAGGGGGAGTTCTTTTCCAATAACAACCTAAACGGACACAAATTTTCATCAATGCGGAACCCCTCGACATCACAAAGATTGGCGATCTCACTCGTCCATCTTTGATGTAGCACTGATTGAGACGAACGCCCAGTAATCTTTTCTGCAGCTGTGTTCCAATCTAATATTCTAAACTCTGAGTCGATAAAAATGATTCCATTTTGGATATGGTTCAACATTCGTCGATAGAATGCATTGTTTAGCGAGTACACGATCGAGCTACCAATTCTGCTGGAATCTTCGGTAACTCCTGACTGGAAAAGTCTCTCCAAGTCATGAGACTCCAGTTGATTAATCCAGCGTTTAGCTACTTCGTTTTGGATTCCCCTGTCGTGACTTAGAACTAGTTCGGTGAAGCTGCGCGCCAAGTTTGGGTCAAACTGCTTTCCACTTAAACGAATGATCTCAGCCAATGCAGACTCTGATGATAGGCTATCGCGATAACATTGCTTAGCCGTCATGGAGTCGAATGCATCAATGATATTGACCAGACGACTCGCCATCGGTGCAATATCATGAGAGTGTATGCTGCTTGAATTTTCGTAACTAGTGCCGATCCCTGCAATCGATATGAGAAGCTCTCGACCAGCTCCAGATGCTCTCAGGATTTCCAGTCCAACCTGAGTGTGCATATCCATTAAATTCTGCTCTACCTCAATGAGGCGTTCCGGTTTTTGAAGTACACGATCCGGAACTCCAATCTTGCCTATTTCGTGAAGCAAAGCAACGCATTCAAATAGTTGCAACTGATCTTCTCTCAACCCATGTTTAATGCCCCACGCCGATGCCCAAAGGGCCACTCGTAGCGAATGCAATGCAGCAGGGGGATGTTTTGCTCGCAAGGCAACGTACAGGCAGGCAATGGATCCAAAGCGAGAGCTAACCATTGTTTGCGCGGAGGCTTCCGCGACCTCGGCTGACTCTCTGCCAGGGGTAAGAAGAGACCAATTCGCCAGAAAATTGGTCGGATCTGAACTGGCTGGGATTTGCGAAGAAATTGGGTTCATGTGCGATGAGGACTTGGTTTTTGGAATGAACTACATAGCTTACGATCTGCTTAAGGCAGGAAACGAGTTTTCAGTCGTCTCAATCATTAGTTCTTGAATCAGCTTGTAAATTTTTAACGGTAGAATAAAAGATTCGAACAATAACGAATCTAGGAATTGATTCGTTTAGGATGCACGTACCGGTAGAAACGGTTATGATCACCCTCACCTGTCTTTATCTTTAATGTACCGAGTCTCGAATGATTCCCGCCGTCTGTTGTCGTTACCCATTTTTATTCCTTGCTGGCCTTGTCTTTTCCTTTGTTACTTGCTCTTCGCTCCGAGCTCAACTCACCACCGGATGGAAGCAACACGATTGGGAACGGCCTCGCCCGACAGTCATTGATCCTGGCCCAGTTCCACAGTCTCCTTCAGCCCCCTCGGATGCTATCATCTTGTTTGATGGGTCAAATCTGGATCAGTGGCGTTCAGGCGATAAGGGGCCGGCCAGATGGATCGTAAAAGAAGGGGCAATGGAACCGACCCCTAATGGCGGATACGTTTACTCAGCCCAGTCGTTTGGAGATTGTCAGCTTCATTTGGAGTGGGCATCCCCCATAAAAATTACTGGCTCTAGTCAAGGCCGGGGAAATAGCGGAGTCTTCTTACAAGGCTTGTTCGAAGTTCAGATTCTGGATTCCTTTGATAACGAAACCTATGCTGACGGCCAAGCGGGAGCTATCTACGGACAGTATCCTCCGTTAGTCAACGCATCGAGAAGGCCGGGTGAGTGGCAGTCTTACGATATCGTTTTTCGCCGTCCGCATTACTCCCAATCAGGCGAACTGAAACAACCAGCTCGTCTCACCGTTCTCCACAATGGCGTTTTAATTCAGGATCATGTTGAACCGGTCGGGCCGACCTCATGGATTCAATTTCACAATTATTCTCCAACACCCGAGAAACTGCCGCTGACTCTTCAGGATCACGGTAATCCTGTCCGATTTCGAAATATTTGGATACGTGAACTTCCTCCTGTGGCTGTCAAGCCTCCGGCAACTCCCTACGATCCCGTTGTCGTTGAGCTCACAAAAGATCAAATTGACAGGATTGTGGGAAGCTATAAAAGAAACGGGGGAGGTACCTGGGAGATCTCCTATAAAAACGGTAAGCTTTGGTTTCACACAATCGCTAAGCCATTGGAGATGATTCCCCACAGCGAACGCGACTTTGGTCTAAAATACACCGCCGGCTCTATAAACCTCGAGTACGATCAAGAGAATCTTCCTTCCATAATATCCTTTACTATGGGTGGAACGACATCTCGCGGAACGCGAGAGCCTTAGTTTTTGTGACACTTTTTATTGACTTCAAGAAAGACGATAGATGAATAACGAATTACTTGCACAAGCTCTCGGCGGTGGCCCCTGGTACGCGATCGCTTTGGTGGCTCTTTTGATGGGGTTTGTCTTCGCCGCTATCTTTCTTGCGATTTTCTCCAGGTACTTTTGGCTCTGGGTTCAAGCAAAAATGACCGGGGCCGGAGTTACTATTTTGGATTTGATTGGCATGCTGTTTCGGCGTGTCGATGCTCGTACAATTGTGCGTGGCAAAATTATGTCAATTCAAGCTGGAATTGACGATGCGGATCTAACAACCAAATCCTTAGAAGCACACTTCTTGGCTCGTGGAAATGTGCCATTAGTTATCCGAGCTCTCATCGCTGCTCGTAAGAGCCGTCAAATCACTCTCTCGTTCCGAGAAGCCGCTGCAATCGACTTGGCAGGCCGGGATGTTCTCGACGCAGTTCAAACGAGCGTATATCCCAAAGTGATCGACTGCCCGCCTAAAGGCAGCTCGACTCCATACCTTGACGCTATCGCTCGCGACGGAATCCAGCTCAAGGTCAAGGCTCGGGTAACCGTGCGTGCTAATCTGCAGCGACTTATCGGTGGTGCGACTGAGGAGACCATTATCGCTCGAGTTGGGCAAGGGATCGTTAGCGCGATCGGATCGTCCGAAAGCCATAACGTTGTTCTCGAAAATCCTGACGTTATCTCGAAAACGGTGTTGGCTGCCCGACTCGATGACCAAACCGCTTTTGAAATCGTTTCGATTGACATCGCTGATATTGATGTCGGCGAGAATATCGGTGCTCGACTACAAGCAGACAAAGCGGAGGCCGACACCCGTGTCGCTCGAGCTCGCGCAGAAAGCCGCCGCGCTGAAGCAGTCGCAACCGAGCAAGAAATGATTGCTAGGATCGAAGAAAGTCGTGCTGCAGTCGTGGCATCCGAAGCCGATGTGCCCAGAGCGATAGCTCAATCGATGAAAACAGGGAAACTCAAAATAATGGATTACTACAAGCTTCGAAACATCACTGCTGATACTGAAATGCGTCAAAGCATTGCCGGTACTAGCACTACTGGTCCAACGAATCCCGCTCGACAGCAACCAACATAATTTAAATCTTGAAACCGGATTCTATACATGGCGACTCAGGGATCATAGCTCATCCCATTATGCAAGAGAGGTTTTCATGGCAGACGACTTAGATGACTTTTTGCGACAGGCAGCTGAACGGCGCAAACAAAGGCAAAAGCAAAGGGAGAACCGCGGACCTGTAGCAGCTGAGCCGCTAGCTCCAGCGTCGAGTAGTGAACCTGAGACACAGTCGCGGAAGCCGATATCAACCTTTGAATCTCAGCCCCTAAGTCAACAACAAACGGTCGCCCAGTCTCAACAGCGTCAGAGCGAGCATATTGTCGTCGCAGAAGCGGTCGAGACTTCGCGTCTTAAGTCTCAATTTGATCAGCCTGCGAAACCTACAAAACAACAAAAAAAGCAGAAGTCGCAGCAGCAACCGCAAGGTAACCAGCCACGTGTCTTGGCGAATACTTCGGCGGTTCCACCTCGGGAAACCGGCCCTGAGCTGCCTACAAAAATTCTCAACTCCTCGAATATCATTCAAAACATTAGAGACCCGCAGTCTCTCAGAACCGCCATAATCGTTCACGAGATTCTAAAACGCCCCTGGCAAGACTGACCATGATAGTAGAACAATTGTCTCAATTGTTTGAGGAGATATAAAGTAGAACAATTGTCTCAATTGTTTGAGGAAATATAAAGTAGAACAATTGCCCTCAATTGTTTGAGCAAATCACAGTAGAACGGTCGCCCTCCATTGATCTTCTTTTTTGTTTAGTTTACGACGCATTTAGCTCGTTATCTTGCCAAAAGACTTGCTTACAAAATTTCTCGTTTGCGGTCGACATAGTCCCATAGCACGAACCGATCCAAGTCGTTTCCTGCGGTGAAAAAGACTCTTCCCTTGGTCTGTTCCGCCATGCGGTGCGCAAACCGAATGTCCTCCTCGGATTGCGACCAACTTGGGACCAAAAATATGTTGATGCGGATACCTTCCGCGGCGCACGCCATAGCTTCACGCATCGTTTCACGCTCGGTGCGTATGTCGGGTGGATACAACAAGAACAACGTTTCATTTTCGAAGTGAGCAGTGGGTAGGCCGTCTGTAATCAACACAATCTGCTTGTTGACCGTGTCTGCCGACGCGAGATTTTGTCTCGCCAATCGAAGCGAATGCTGAATGTTGGTAAAGTGTGTCGGAATGTCGTATTCACTTACGCGTGGATCGCTCATGTCCGCTTTCAGTCGCACGACAGGATTGTGTATCGTGACCGGTTTGGGCATTAGGTCAAGTATCTCACCAGGACGAGTCATTTTGGCCACCGAATACATCTCAACGAATCGCAAGAAGTCGCCTGGATACTGAGTTGTAATCAATCCTTGGAGGGCGAGTGCCATTCGCTTTACGTTGCGATATTGTCCGTCATATCGCATGGAGCCGCTCATATCCATGATGACTACGGACGCACATTTAGGTGTGTTCTTCGTCTTGTAGACTTCTAAGTCTTCGACTCTAAGACGAATCGGATTTTCACCGGGCCGCTTGATGGCTGCGTTGAGAATGGATTGTGTCGTATCGAGATTCGCGATCGAGTCGCCAAACTCGTAAGGTTTCGTGCTTGGTAGCTCAACGCTTCCATCCCCAATAATGCGTCCTTCATGTCGCCCAGAGCGAGATGCAGTCAAGCCCGAAAAGATACGATCGAGAAGACGAGATTGAAACGCCTTGTATGCTTGTGGAGTCAAATGGTACTGACCACCCTCACCTCTCTCAAGCCCCTGTCGTTCGGCTTGCTCGCGGACCATTTCACTGATTTGGTCGCGCAGATCGTTGAGTTGATTCAGATCGGCTTCGGGGAAAAGATCCGACAGAGACTCCATATCGATCACAGCTAGCTGAGCATTCTTAGATGCTTCCTCAATTTGGCGGAGTATTTCATCAATCTTCTCTAGTAGTTTCTTAGTCTCGATGGCACTTGGTATATCAAGTCGTTCATCGCCGGTGAATTGGTACTTTGCATGCAACTCTTCTATCTCATACAGATCGGTAAGTGCCTCCATCGTATGGAGCACTTGTGCTGAGAAATTGGGAGCAGAGCGATCCGAGCGATACCAGAGTTGTTCTAGTAAATAGAGTTGTTTCGAATTGACAGCTTGTTGATAGTCACGGGCCAAGTCATTGGGTGGCTTGAATCTTTTTGCGGTCTTCTCAAACTTCTGAGCCGCTTTTTTGTCAAGCCCATCGATCGAGTAGGTTTCGAGGATCTTTCGTTTTCTCTCCTCGAGCATTTTGCGAATGGAGTCGAGACTTGGGCCGAGGCCAGCGATTTGGCTTGGATCGAGGTGGACTGCGTTCGCCAATTCTTCTTCGGTGAGTTGACGATAGCTACCATAGGTAAGAGCATGTTCGAACGCACCGCTGACCAAATCGGGTGGCTCCGACGTGGGACTCGGGAATTCAGAAGGGTTGAATTTCTGATAAACGTGAACTATGCCACCAACTTTTTCTGACCGCATACGCTGCTCCATTGTGATTGCATATTATAAGCATACGGCAACCCGGCAAGAATGCCTGAATCTTTGCTAAAATGCGCAGACACTTTGGCGAGCATCGCTTTGCTGGCGAACAATGACATTGTGTATCTTGTTTTCGACTATAATTCGAATCATGAATCAAGTTAGCGATCCCGAAACGCCAGAATCCTCCGAGCCACCCCGTGATGAGCGGATTCAGTCTCCTCATGATCGATTACTCAATCAGACACTTCAGCATATCGATGCCGCGAGGGCGCTGCTGGCAAAACACTTGCCAAGCCAAATCGCTGAACATCTGAAACTGGACACACTCACGCATGTGGATACCAGTTTCATCGATCACAATCTGAGGCGAAGATTCGCGGACCGACTTCTTTCGGTCGAAGTGTCCGAGGCGGTGATCAAGAATCTTGAAACGAAGACCAACTATGTCTATGTACTGGTGTTGGTTGATCACAAGAGCACCGACGATCCCGAAACTATAGTTCAGACACTTGGTTACATCGTTCGAATTTGGGAAAACGCTTTGGCTAACGGCCAGCCATTGGTTCCCATCATTCCGTGGATAATCTACAACGGGGTGGGACCATGGCGATCAAGCCGCAGTCTCGCAGAATTGATCCCCGTTCCTGCTAGTTGGCAACGGTATGTCCCTGCTCTAGAGCTAACGATTCTAGATGTCAGCCGCATGGAAGACTCGGAGATGAGGGGGGAGCCGATTTTGCAAATCGCTTTGACCTTGTTAAAATACGGTAGGACAAGGGAATTGGAGGCAGTCCTCAAGTCTTTGTTTGAGTTGATGTCGCAGGGGCTCACGTTGGAGCGTTCGAAGAATTTACTTGATACGATTCGGATCTACGTTATGTCGGTCAATCCAGTAGTAGGAGAAGAGAAAATGAGCGAACTAGTATCCGAGTTCTGGCCCGTTCAACCTGAACCCGGCTCAGTTGCAGACCAGTTGATCAAAAAAGGAGAGGCACGAGGAGAAGCACGAGGAGAAGCACGAGGAGAAGCGCGGGGAGAAGCGCGGGGAGAAACGCGGGGAAAGTCGGAAGAGCGGCGGAAAACGATCCGAATCCTCCAATCCATACTCGGTGTAGCCCAATCGACGGATGAAGAGATGGCAGGTAAAGACTTGGCGGCTCTTGAGGTAATGATCGATGAGTTGAGAGATCTAATAAGTTCTAGGCTGGCAGGTCAGTAAGATTGGATTCAATAGGTTCTGGCTTATCAGTGCCTCAACTTGGGCATAACCTTGCTTGGAGAATTTTCGAATTCTGAACCCACAGCGTAAGAACGTTTTGCTATGAAAGTGGGGTGATCACTCTTGACCGACGCTCGCACGACTAAACGGGCAGGATAGCCCACTCTACGTTTGATCATCATTTGATATGGACTACGGCAACAAGCCCTGACGCACCGGGCTTTGATCGATATCATCTTCACGTCGCGGTACTAGCCATATTGGCTTTTCTGATTGATAACTAGTAATGTGCTAATCGATTTCAGGTTACCGTTTACCAATAAAGTAGAGTGCGAATTTGTTTACCTTTGACCTCAAAACCGCCGCCCGGCAAATTGCCTCCGAACTACAACTAGCCGAGCGATCCGTTATCGCAGCCGCCGAACTATTGGATCAAGGCAATACGATCCCCTTTATCGCGCGGTACCGAAAAGAAGCCACCGGTGGAATCGATGAAATCGCTTTGCGTGCAATCGAGGACGCTTTAGAAAAGATCAAAACGTTGCTGCAACGTAAAGGCACGGTCTGGAAAACCATCGAAGAACAAGGTGCTTTGACCGATTCGCTCCGACAACAAATTATCGATTGCCAAGATCTCGCGACGCTGGAGTTGATTTATCTACCTTACAAACCGAAACGGAGAACCCGTGCCACGATCGCTCGCGAACAAGGCTTGGCTCCGCTAGCAGAACTATTGATGCAGCAAAAGAACCTGGGCGAGCCTCGTACCAAGATTTTGAATCGATACGTGAGCAAAGAGAAAGGGGTCAATAACACCGACGAGGCCTTGCAAGGTGCACTCGATATCATCGCCGAAGTTTGGGGAGACGATGTGGAAATTCGAACTTGGATGATGGACCAATCGTTCAAGTTTGGAAAAATCACATCGCAAGTAAAGCGTGGCAAAAAAGAGGAAGCCGCTAACTATGAACAATATCTAGATCGAACCGAGTCAGTCTCTCGAATTCCAGGTTATCGTGTCTTGGCGATGTTACGTGGGAGCACGGAAGGTGTGTTGCGAGTCGCCCTCAACTTTGAGGGAACTCATGAACTTAACGAATGGAAACGGCGTCGCGTTCACAATCGACAATTTGAGTTTTATAGCGATTTGATTCGCGCAGCTGAGGATTGTTATGAACGGATTCTACTCCCGGCTACCGAAACGGCTGTGCTACAAAAACTGAAGGAACGAGCCGACGAAGAAGCCATCGCAATGTTCGGTAAAAATTTGCGAGAACTGCTCATGGCGCCACCTGCTGGCCCCAAAGTAACGATGGGCATCGATCCCGGTTTCCGTACTGGTTGCAAGGTCGTTGTGTTGGACTCGACCGGCAAGCTGCTGGCTAACACAACGATTTATCCGACTGCTCCGAAAAACGACATCTCGGGGGCAGGCAAAACGATTAGCGACTTGATCGAGCGATATCGAGTCGAACTCATTGCCATCGGCAACGGAACGGCATCGCGAGAAACCGATGCTTTCGTCTCCGATCTGATCCAAAAACAATCATTGCAGGCAACCAAAGTAGTCGTTAGCGAATCAGGTGCGTCGATCTACTCGGCCAGCGAAATCGCCGCCCAAGAATTTCCAGATCTGGATCTGACGGTGCGAGGTGCGATCAGTATCGGCCGCCGACTGCAAGATCCACTAGCGGAGCTAGTCAAGATCGATGCCAAGTCGATCGGCGTGGGACAATACCAACACGATGTGAACCAACCGTTGTTAAAAAAGTGCTTGGACAGAACCGTCGAGTCGTGCGTCAACCAAGTGGGAGTCGATCTGAACATGGCCAGCCCATCGTTACTGTCCTATGTCGCTGGCATCGGACCGAAGCTAGCCGAGAATATCGTCAAGTATCGCGAGCAAAAAGGCCGTTTCGACAATCGGAATCAATTGCTCGAGGTTCCCAAACTTGGCAAGAAGGTTTTTGAACAGGCTGCTGGATTCTTGCGTATTCGCAGCGGTGATCAACCCCTCGACAATTCCGCCGTGCATCCCGAATCGTATGAGGTTGTCGGCAAGATGGCTCGCAAGTTGAGCTTATCGGTGGGTAGTCTGATCGGCAACGAGTCTCTGGTCCGTCAAATTCAGCCAGCTGACTTTGTGGATGCTCAATTTGGGATGCCAACGATCTCAGATATCGTTAGCGAGCTCTCCAAGCCCGGGCGTGACCCTCGCAGCGAATTCCGAGTTGTTCGTTTCGATTCAGCAATTCAAAAGATCGAAGACTTGCGACCTAATCTAGTGCTCGAGGGAGTCATTACCAACGTGACTCAATTTGGTGCGTTCGTGGACATTGGAGTTCATCACGACGCATTGATTCATATCTCGCAACTATCAAACGAATTCGTCAAAGACCCCAGCGAAGTGGTTTCCGCAGGAGATATCGTGAAGGTGAAAGTGCTCGAAGTGGACCTACCGCGAAAAAGAATCTCCGTCACTCGGAAACTGTAAATGTCGTCATGACGAAACCGTTTCCCTATTCGACGGCGAACTGTTAGCTTATGGTATATTCGATGCACAAGGAAATTTAATAGGAAACCTAATGTCAACGCCTCCAATTCCACGACTCTCACCACAGCAATATCTGGAGCGAGAACGTGCGGCTGCTTTTAAAAGCGAATACTACCAAGGCGAGATGTTCGCCATGGCAGGTGCTAGCCGCGAACACAATTTGATCGTTGCGAATCTTGTAAGAGAAATCGGAAATGCTCTAAAAGATTCCGACTGCGAGGTTTACCCCAGTGATATGCGTTTAAAGATCTCCGCTTCGGGATTGTATACTTATCCTGATGTCACGATTGCATGTGGTGCACCGAAGTTCGAAGATGACGAATTGGACACGCTTCTCAATCCGGTCGTTTTGATCGAAGTGCTGTCAGAATCAACGGAGGCATATGATCGCGGAACAAAATCTGCTCACTATCGTAGGCTTCCCTCGCTTAAGCATTATGTGGTGGTTTCTCAGTATCAATGCTCCGTAGAAATTTTGTCTCGGAGTTCGGATGATACTTGGACGTTGAGTGATGCCAGTGAGCTAACGGAAGTATTGCGTCTCCGAACCCCTTCCGTATCCATACCGCTGGCTGAAGTCTATCGAAACATTCAATTTGGTGACTCCCATTTACATTCGTCCTGATCGCACGCCGTTGAACGGGACGTTGTAACACACATCATGTTAACGCCGCATAATCACAATGCCGTACCATCTAGAAATGCTTCTTGGTTGGCCAGGTTGAGAATGTTCGTGTTGGTGACCCGCGCGATCTCTGATAGGGCCTCTTCGGTTAGAAATGCTTGGTGGGCGGTGAGAAGCACGTTAGGAAACGTCAATAGCAGAGCCAATTCGTCATTTTGGAGAATCTCGCCCGAGAGATCTTCGAAGAAAATGCCTTCCTCCTCTTCGTAGACATCCAGAGCCACTCCACCGATGTGTCCTGACTTGAGGAACCGAATGAGCGCGCTGGTATCGATAAGCTTACCCCGACTCGTATTGACGATCGTTACACCGGGTTTCGTTATTGCCAGTGTGTTGTCGTTGAGTAAATGGTGAGTCGACTTGTTTAGTGGGGTGTGTAGCGAGATGATATTACTTTCTTTGAGCAGCGATTCCAGATCCACATACTCGATTCCGTTCGAGGACGCCCACTCTAACGAGGGATATTCATCGAACGCGATCACGTTGCAATCGAACCCTTTAAATATTTTGGCAGCGACTTTTCCGATTCGCCCCGTGCCAATGATTCCAACTGTTTTGTGTGCTAGATCAAAGCCAACCAAACCACGAAGAGAGAAGTTCTGTTCGCGAACGCGATTGTAAGCACGATGAAGCTTTCGATTGACTGCCAATAGTAATCCGACCGTATGTTCGGCGACCGCGTTTGGCGAGTATGCGGGCACTCTCACGACAGAGATTGCCAGTTCCTTTGCTGCTTGGAGATCCACGTTGTTAAAGCCAGCGCACCGCAGTGCGATGAGCCGTACTCCCTGATTCTTGAGCATCGTCATACAAGCCCGATCGATTTTGTCGTTCACAAATACGCATACGACATCGCTTCCGGTAGCGGATTGGGCTGTTTCTTCGGTGAGTCGGAACTCGAGGAACCGCCATTCGATCTGGTCCGCATGCTCACTGCCTAGCAAGTGGTCTCGATCGTAGGGTTTCGTATCGTAGACAGAAACTTTGAGGGCCATATTCATCGGTCCGATTGTTACAGGGAGCGGAAGGGAGCTAGTGCCGCAACTTGGAGTTGATGTTGATCATAACCCGACACGTTGATCATAAACCGAAGCGTAAGCAAGGGATTTTTCCGGGATAATGGTCCCTCGCTCACGCAGCGGGTTGGGATTTCGGCGGTTCACCAATCAAGGTTAACTCCAACTTGTGGCACTAGTGAAATCACTATCGAGAATAGAACATGTGAACGAAAGTGTCCAGGTGTTGTCGGTATGCAACGGTATTTGTGCGTTATCGCTTTAGTCGCAATCGAAGAATCCTCATCCGTAAAATGGGCACTCCTGCCCGTTGCTTAGTACTCAAGTCGGTCAAGAGTGACCAACCTACGATTCCGGTATCTCTTTCATGTTCAGCTTGGCGAATCGCTCGCGTGCAAGTGCGATTGCTTGGTGTAGTTTTTGTTCGAGCAACTCTTTCGATGGCAACTCGGTTAGGTACCGCGAAACGCGGATGTTGCTATCCTCTAATCGCAGTAACTCAACGTGCTCTTCGGACTTATCCGCGCAGAGAATCAAACCGATGGGAGATTCCTCGCCGGGATGCATTTCATGCTTCTCCAGCCATCTAAGGTACAGTTCCATTTGACCTTTATCCGCCGCTTGGAACTTGCCGAGCTTCAAATCGATTGCCACCAGGCAGCGTAGGCGAAGTTGGTAGAACAGCAGATCAAGGTAGTAATCCTCATTGTCAACAGTGATCCGTTTCTGCCGAGCGACAAAGGCAAAGTCGGTACCCAGTTCTAAGATAAACGCTTCCAGTTCACAGAGAATCGCTTCTTCAACATTCTTTTCGGAATGAAATCCTCTCAGTCCAAGAAAATCGAGGAAGTAGGGATCGCGAAAGACCATATCCGGGGTCATGCGATCCTCATCGCGCAAGGCCGAGAGGTCATCAGCAATCAGCTCATCAGGCTTCTTAGCAACAGCCGTCCGTTCGAAGAGCAGATGCCCGATTTTATGCTGCAAGGTTCGTGTGCTCCATCGCTCAACACGGCGCATTTCTGCGTAAAACTCGCGTTTGATCGGTTCCTCAATCGACAGGAGTTCGCGAAAATGAGTCCAAGACAATTGTGAACGCAGTGCGTTCACAATCTGTTCATCTGGAAAAAGCTCCGCAAAGCAAACCATGTAGTGGAGATTTCTACGGTCGAAACCACGGCCGTATTCCTCCGTCAATTGCGCAGACAGTGTCTGCAGAATTTCCTTGCCGTACTCGGCACGTTCATTCTGTAGTACATCCTCTCGAATTCGCTTGCCAATCTTCCAATACATAATCACAAGTGTCGAATTGACGGCGCGAGCAGTCTGTTCGCGAGCCGCTTCAATGACCTGCCGGATATCCCCGAGTAGGTTGGGAACAGTAACTCTGTCTGTCTTTCTCGTGGATAGAGAAGTCTTAGATGAATTCGCTTTAGCCATGATAATATTGATTCCCTATCATTTATGCTGTTTTCTCTACGCGATCACCTGCGCAATCGGCAAGCGCACGTAATTGCTCGGGTACTCACATATTGAACTGGTCGGGCCAACGCAGGCGAATATCTTTCTGTTCTAGCGCCGGACGGTGAAAGTAACGTGAATGCTTTATACTGGTGGGGGGCAGGAATTAAAAGCGTGCGGACAGATCCAAGTTTTGATAGCCAAATGCATTCAGCACTGAGCGATCCACGGATTGATGAAGCCCTCGAAGCTTTGGGGGGCTCTTCCGATGTCTCTGTGGGACCATGGATACGATTCATTGCAATACCACCCCGCTGCGCGAGAGCCTGAGTCGCTATCGAAGTACCCCCAAACGTAGCATGGGTACTCCTGCTCGTTTCCTAGATCTCGAGTCGGTCAAGAGAGACCAACCAACCTTCAATGCAACACGCTCGCGAACAAAAGGATCGAATACCCATTAGCGTCCCCGTAGCATTAGCGTCCATGAAGAACGGATCGCGAACGATCAAGTCTGGTGTTGATCGATCCATCACTCAACGAAGCCCAGTGCTCAGTGCCTTTCGGCATCTACGAATGAAATGCTGTGCAAGCCGGTGGGCGCTAGCCCCGGTTATTGATGCTACGAATGAAACGCTGTGCAAGCCGGTGGGCGCTAGCCCCGGTTATCGATGCCGCCCACGCCGGGGGGGGCGGATTAGAGATCGTGTGAAAACCGGGGCTAGCGCCCACCGGTTGGTAGGTGGAGGGGGAAAACCGGGGCTAGCGCCCACCGGCTTGCGGTATGGGTTCCGGGGTTAGCTGTCTCGGGCTTTTCGATCTTGGGCGATGAGCGTGTAGTCGATTGTTAAGCTCAAATCACCTTCGGTCCAAACGAACTGGACGTCACCACCAACAGACCAAATTGGTCGATCGACAAATAGTGTATTCACTTCACGAAGTTGTCTTGTGCAATTCGCCTTCAATTGATCTCGTACTGTGGTTCCTTTGTAACCACTCGCTGAAATCACCGCATGGACGTGGTTTGTTCGCGCGTTAATCGCCCATAGTTTCCAGTTGCGATGCTCGGAGTGCTTGCGACATGCAGTTTCAACCGCTTCGCGTTCAGATGCGTTGAGCAATTCGATGGAATGATTCAGTCGTTCAGCATGCCAAAACTCCAACAAAGGTTGAGGCGGTTTCTCACCTTCACAACGCTTTCGCCAGCCTGTCACAGCGCCTTGTAAATGAACACCATAGATGGTCCAGGTTATGAAGTAGGCGAGGGGCGTTTCGTTGTTCATTGGTTGGGGGGGGGCGGGGTGAGGTATTGAGGGGGGAATAGGGGATAGTGCTAGACGGTTTGATTTTGTGACAACCGTGGCTTTTGGGCAACCGGGGATAGCGCCTGACGGCTTGCTTTTTGGGACAACCGGGGCTAGCGCCCACCGGCTCGCTGGTGTTTTTTTATGGCCTCGTTGAGGCCATCATCGGTGCGATGTGGCGTGGGACGTTTCTAATAGATTAGCAAAGTACTTGTTCCGTTGTTATCACGTCTCCATTTCCCAAACGACCAATCGGCGCGATAATGTTTCCCCTTTTCGCCGAATGGTCGGGGGACAGCGCCATTCGTTCGTACAGCGCCATTTGTGCTACAGCACAGGACGGATGCCAGGCACTACTTAACATGCCCATCAGATCAAAGAGCTCGCGGGCTTTGGTTCGATCCATACGTGGATCTTCGACAGCTGCCATGTATTCAACGAAACCTAGATATGCTACCACTCCATGGACGCCAAAGATCAAGATTACGAATCTATCACTACCAGCATTTTCTTAGGCAAGCCCCGTGGCAATAATAGCAACTATACGCATTTGACACGGTTGCCCTGCGGGAGACAGCCGCTGACGAAATTGGGCAACACCGCTGGGACGGAGGAGTGGTAAGCCGATTCCGAAGCAGCTCGTATTTTGTTGGGAAGATTATGAAATGAGAACGATTAACCTAGGAGCATCGGTTGGAGTTACTTGAAGAGTGGTATGGAATCCATGAGGTCGAGTAACCAAACTAAGATTGGCTAACAGCGATGACTAAAACCAAAACAAATCTTCCTGAATTCGTATTTTTACCCACAAATCCGGAGTATCGAGATCTGGTGAAGCGGTCCATGAAGAGGGCCGTATCGTTGATTAATACACGTTTCAAGCTACGTTTGGGAGACGTTTCGCAGAACCAACCTTGGGCAGCTGTCAGTAGTAAAAATTCTGTCGTGAGTGTTTCACGCGTGGCGGATCTTACAGTTGAGGTTTTAGAACATCTAGCATCTGCCGCGATTAACAAGCATATCGTATTCACAAGCGGTCAACCCGTGGAGGTGATTCCATCATTACTGCGGGCTCTAAAAGTCCGCAGCCCTGATAGAATTCACTTTTCCTCCAAGCCTGACAAAAAGAATGAACTAGCATTGATCCATCGGCTTGTATTAGGGGCTGCAGACAAAGACGAGAATGTATCCATCGTCGACGCTTGGTTCGAGGCTAGCGATCTGGTTCTTCTTTCCGCATCCTTTGAGCGATTGGTTGTCCCTCGATCCAAGCTGGAGCAATTCCTAGGCACGAGTCTAATCAAGCAAAGACAGTTTGAAATTGATGAGGATGGTCGCTTTCTTTATTGGCCTCACGCCGATGTTCATTTGGGATGGAAGCAACTTGATCAATTGATCCATCCCACCAAGGCGATTGGAGACAAAGGGAAGTCGAAAGAGTTCGCGGTGAGGTACGGGAAGGCGATCCGGCAGTTGCGTGTATCAATTGGGTTGCGACAAAATGATATTGCTGGTTTGGATGAACGACAAGTCAGACGGTTTGAGCGCGGCGAACAGTTCCCATCAACGAGAGCATTGGAATCGCTCGCGAAATCGCACAATCTGGATGTTGGGGATTACATGAAGCGTTTAGCTTCGCTGGTAAGCTCTATATAAGTGGTGTGACCTGATTACCTCTAAACGCTCCTCCAGCCGCCGAACGCGACTCAACCAATCGGTTCACAATGACCGTCTTACAGTTGCAACTTCGCATGACCGAATCACTGGATGCATTCGGTCAAGCTTGAGGCGCGTGTGCTGCCTAATTCAGCCTTTGGATTGATTCATGGGAAAGCGGGGGGTAGAGAATCAATCTCTCATTTCAGAACAATCAAACGCAAAACCGCATTCTGAGACATGGTCACGTTTTCTTGCTTCGAGTTGGTTTGATTGCATTCCAGAGAAACTTTTCGAGTACTTGGGAATAGTTCAGATTTTAACGATAGGCATTTTGTTGATCCGAGCATCAACAGATGCTTCCTCTTTCGAGCTTAACACGAGTGGGCAGTTCGATTCAATTGTGTGGATTAACTCACCGTCACCAAGTTGGAAAATAGTGTATGTAACGAAATCACCCTTCACCGGGACTCGCCCCAGACAGATATCGCGCGACAATACCAACTGCTCGGGATTGCCAGTTTTCGATTTAACGGTCAAGTAGAGTCTTGTCTTGGTTCTTGCATCAACAATTCCTGTAGTGTGAAGAAGCTCGGTACGATTTGTCCGCGCGGACCGTTTTACTTGCTCGATCAATTGGGCCAATCTCCGCTCATCCTCATGGATCTGCCGATAAACGTTTCCTTGTACAGCAATTTCGGACAGAGCGTCAACCGACAGCACTTTGTCGTTAGAACCTAGCTTGGCAGATGGCGTATACTCATCGTCCGCGAATGTACTTTGAAATCCCCAATCGTTGTCATCGAAAGCTCGTTTGGATCCCAGGAAACCATGCATCTCAATCGTCCTCCTTTCCCGTTATCTTGGTGGGCAGACCGTAAGTGGCGAATCGTTGCTCCACAGTTTCGGCTTTCTGTATTGCACGGTCGCAAGCTTCTCGCAATTTCTTGACGTCCAGGTGATCCATGACAATGCTCATGGTTTGTTGATTACCCGAGTTTTCGTATTCTAGCCTGAGGACATGAGCGACTACGACGCCGTCGATTTCGAGGCAGCAACTCGTTCTGCAACCTCGTGCAAGTCGCAGCTTGAACACAGCAATCTCAAGTCTTCGATCTGATTTTGGTTTGGCTGGAGCTTCAATCCCACTATTCTGAACTCCCTCGATTTTCTAGCTAGTTGTATTCAAGCATACAAAACATAGCCGCAACTATACTCGAAACTCCACGGCCGCTTCGATGCCAATCTCAGTTGTCTCTTTTGTCTACGGGTCCGAATCATTCATGCCGTAGCCAATTCTGAAACAGATGTGCTGACTTATTTGCGGTTGTCTCAAAAAGAGCCATATATGACAAGTCGCAACCGACCGTATTTTAGGCTAGTACCCACGGCCCGCAACAGGATTGCCAAAATACAAGTTTTTTGGAAATTCAGTGCGATTTGTGCGGTAGTGTTGACATTCCTGATTCATTTCCCTCGGTTCGCATGCTCGATAATCGCTTGTTCTAGATCACTCTCATGCAGAGTCGGCAAATCAGGTAGTCCCAAGAATTCTAGAACGTAGGGCGTTTTCAGAATGGCTTCGGCTGATGTCGACTCCCCTGGTAGTCGCTCCCGGTCGCTCGCAATCAAGCCAGCTTTGCCTCGATTGGCGACGATTCGTTGAAAGTAGGAGGATTGAATTTGCCTCTCAAGTTGGGCTTTGGTCCAGCCGCATTCGGCCGCTTACTGTTCGCAGAAATCAAGAGCTTCGAGGTGCTGCACACGCATAAGTGCCCGGCAATGCGACAATGAGAGGAGCGGCGAGAAACGATGCTGAAATTCGTCACCCGGCGGGTGCCTTTTGTTGCTGGAATCAACTCTCCCTCCGCCGGTAAGATTGTATTCACTTCGCCGGATTCGCTATCCGCTGGCCGACTTTTTGGCTGCCAGACTGGCCTTTTTTTCAACTGCCATTTCCAGAAGAATTCCGCAACGATCGGAAAACGCTTGGTAGACGAGCCTGCAATACTTCAGGTTAGTGGTGGATTAGCCTTTACCGTAGATCTCGTTCAACCGGACCGACAGGTATTCGGAGACCTTTTTCTAGTACTCGCACGCTCTTGGCTTCTATGCAATTCCAGTACGATTTAACTATCGATGGGCCAATAGGAAAACACCATGTTGCTGTCTTCCGACCGGGCGACATCATCATGAGCTTGATCCAGAGCATCTACCATACGATGAAAGCGGCGTTCCCAGTCAGATTGGCTCATCGCCGTCTCATCCTTCCGCCTGCATCCTTCCTTGTGCTAACTTTATCCTTGCTCTTATTGCCGCTAATTGGGTGCGAAGTGACAAATGAAAAAACAAGACGAAGCTCTTTAACGGATGCGTCGATTTCAAAATCAAAAGGTTTATTTGCTCGTACTGAACTAATATAGCCATCGAAATCGTTTACTACGGCGTCCCGCATTTTTCGTAAAATCGCAATCTGCATCCATTCGCTTTTCGCAATACTATCCTCGGATTCTGGTTCAAGGTAAGAAGTAACGTCTTTCTCGGCTAGCGATAATTCACTTGAAAGCGTTACTCTGCTATTCATGAACGCCTGGAATGTTCCTGGAATTTCTTCATCTTTCCATTTCCCAAAGTTTCCTTTCGAATTTAATGCTGGCATGCTGTAGCCCCATTCCGAATGTAATTCCCTCAAAAGGCTTGCATAGCGTTCAAATAATGAGTCAGCATCGAAGCTTGTCGATTCGGAAACCTTTTTAGCAATAACACCAGCCATGGAAATAAAATCAGGGCTGTAAATCCCTATCTTGGCATCAAACCGACCTTTTCTTATGGCTGCGTTATCGAGTTTACTAATGCGATTAGTTGAAAGAATGAAAACGGATCTCCCGGATTCAAAACGTCCTCTAAGATCGGCTAGACGAGTCAGATTATTGCCGGTTGCGAAGGAAAAAATGTTTTCGTTCTTATCACCTGGTTCTCGCTTTAATAACATCTGATCGAATTCGTCAAATAACACAACGCAGTTACGCAAATAGGATACAGCTTCAAATACGCTTGATGTACGGTAATCAAACATCGACTCGCCTTTAGCCAGCAAGTCTCCAGGCGTGATCTCGACGAATGGCACTTTCGAACTCTTTGCTAAAGCGCGAGGAAGTGTTGACTTGCCTGTACCGGGAGGTCCGAACATAATCATCGACGTGCATTTTCGGATATCTTTAGACGCAAGAGGAATTCCCATTAGATGCGACTGCATGGCCTGTAAATAATCTGATATGCTCTTTCCGCAGGATTCAGGGTTGCCGATGTACGCTTCTAAAACGTCTTCCTCGCTTAATGATGAAAGTCCGTAATCTGGATACACAAGATCATTGAGACTGACGCTGATTGATTCAGGGTATAAAACGCGAAAGTGCCTTAGAATACTCCGATTCACGTGGGAATCAATCATACGGCAGACCTTGTCCAACGCGAGAAGGGCTATTGCGGTCGTATATCTATTCGTTCTCAGAGGGTATGAAGGGAAATCGTGATGCCAACCAACAACGCCAACGTCAGCGAACTTATTCGACTTGGGAAGTGGATCGGGGTACGCAATAGTTTCGAAATATTCTATTAGTTTAGCTACAACTTGGTCATTGATCTCTGCACCTACGTTTGCAACCAACTGAGTAAACGAGCGAATAATTTCAGTACCGAGAACGAACACCGCTTCAGAATGGCCGAAGCTGGCTATCATAGGTGCGTCGACCCTGCTTATGATTCCGTCCCTTGCAATCTTGTCGATTGCGACCTCGCATGCATACGCAATTTCGCGTTGGTAATCAAAAGGTTCTAGTTCTGATAAACTCGATGCAGCAAATACCAACTCGCCGAGATTAAAGGTTTGAGTCTCCTTGGCAGCTAACTCTCTCTCTAGAACACTTTTAAAGTACTGTTCACTTGGTTCGTTGATACGTTTGGCGTCTCCTGCCACAACATCAAATGCTGTGGCGGCCTCTTCGAGCTTGGATAGAACCGGTTTAATTCTATCACTTACTTTCTCTAGTTCGTCCGAAACCGAGCCAAATTTCTGCACAGCTTCGCGAAGGTCTCGTAACGCATTCAAAAGGAGCGAAATATTTTTGTTCGTTTGAAGTAATGCGAGCTCAAAAGTGACGGATTCCTGAATTTGTACTTCGCGTTGGGCGAAGTCCAAGTCGATGTTATTAAAGTCTGGTGTTCGAGATAAACTTTCCCACAAGCTTGAGTTAGGCCACTCTAGTTTTAAGCAATGATCAACGTCGGTTTGCTGCAAGTCAGACCACGTTTTAATCACTAGCGATACGTTTTTTTCGAGTTCTTGAAGAATAACACCTTCCGGGCTTGGAAGCGCCGAATCGAATTCTGGCATCGTAAATGCCAATATCGAACGACGACTATTCACTGCAAATTGCTGACTATAAGAGTCTCGTAGTCGGCGAATTTCTTTGCTTCGCCATTGGGGTGGAGCAATCATCAAATCATGGATTTTGCGAATATCTTTGAGTAGGTTCAGTATTAGACGCAAATGGGTGGATGATAAGTAGAGGGCACGGATTAGGTAACCTCGAGCACGTGTACACTCGCCTGTGATGAAAGCTGTGGGAAGTGAACTTTTGCAAGCACGCGCGCTGCCCATTGCCCACCCAGGGGGACCGACTGTGAACAGTTCTTTGAGAATTGCAAAGTTGCAAATCAGTGTGCCTTTTCTTAGGGCGCAATCAAGCGGCGAGCTAAACGACGCTTGAATCATTCGAGCGCATTGAAGCATTGGCACGATGCACTTTCTTCCGGGTAATCCGTTGCCTGAAAGGAGGAATTTGTAGAGGTTACGCGTGTCGGTATTGTTTATTTCGTCCTCAACCTTCTTAACGTATTTCAGAAATTCCTGTTTATCGGTTTGACTTAATGACTCGCTAAGATCCCGGGCAAGTATCAATCGAACTAGAGAATACAAAATTAAATCGGAAGGTTCGTCTTTCGGATCAACCCAAATGTTTCCGATCGATTTCTTCTTTTCCTTGTCGTGCCCGTCGCCACTGAGAATTGAAATGGCTTCGGCCAATGAATGAAGCCCTTCCTTTTTCCATTTGAGTAGTTTTCCTCGCATATCGACGGCAAGACGTCGAATAGCGGTTAGGGATGTTTCCAGTCCATTTTCGATATTAGCAGAGTCTAGTCTCATGATTCGACGTATCCTAGTGCACTGACTTATGTGTTTATTGGTCGTAACCGAAACTCTTTGTAAACGAGAAATCGATACAATTTGTGGTTCTCGCAAGCAGATGAGCGAGTCATTGTTCAACGAGTCACACTCACGAAAGTCTAGTGTGTTCTGCTCCCGATTACAAACAAACGCCACCGCAGCAGTAGACCGACTTATGTAAGATCCATTTCCCTCAAGACATGAATTCGCCGCATATGGGGCAGAAGCTAATTTGGGCCACTCGTGTAACGCCAAGTTTACTTCGGAGTGGAGTTGGTACATTCGTTGCGATGAATAGTGCAGGTGTGTACGAAGTCCCCTACCTGATTCGCACTAGCTACGGGCTTGCATAAGAACAGTCGACACTCAGCTTGATATTTCCTTGCCCAAACGTTACGTAAAAATCCGTACCAGACTTTGTGATATGTCCTGGGTCATGTGGGCTTTAAGGGATTTCATACTGCTGCTTCTTGAAGGGGCTCAGTGCCTTTCGGCGTCTACGAATAAAACGCTGTGCAAGCCGGTGGGCGCTAGCACCGGTTTTCAATAGACCTGGCGTGGTCGCCAGAATAGAGATGGTGTGACAACCGGGGCGAGTGCTCGACGGCTGGCTGGTGTTTTTTATGGCCTCGTTGAGGCAAACGTCGGTGCGATGTGGCGCGGGACAATTCTAATAGACTAGCTCATCGCGAAGTTTGCTTCGTTGCAAGACGCCGATAGATCAATGCTTGTCAGGATGCCGGTGAGTGAATGACTTGTAGGATTAGCCCGGCGGGGGTGGGAAGAGGCCTGCCGTAACTGCGCAAAAGCCTTGTTACGGCCTACGTCAGAGTCGAATAAGAAACGTCCAATCTGTGGCCAGCTTGGCTACCGAGGCTGCGATGCGTCCAGGGCAGGTGCGAACGTGCTGTCGGTGCCGGTTTGGGAGACTCGCAAAAGTACTAACACCGGTTGACTCTTGTTGTCGTGCGTTAAACTATGGAAAAACTCCGCCCCAATTCCCTTGCGGTCCGCTGTTGGGCCTAATACCAAAATCTCACCACACTGAAGCTTGCTCTGAATGTCAAGCTCCGGAAAATTCATGAACTCTCGCTCCGATATGTTGCGCAACGCAGCTTCGCGTACTACAACCTTGCTTCGCAATTCCCCATGCTCAATTTCTGGCGATAGATGGATCTTCGCAGCACAATAACTGTCTGGAGATGCATTTAACTTGAAAAAGAACCGCGGTCGATCAAGCTGCTTGCCCTTGAAACCATCTTGATTGTAGAACAGCGTGACCCGATCCTTAGCAAGGTCACGCAACGATATCTCTTTGACGCTATTCGCTCGGCATCGAAGATGATACGACATTGTCTTGACGTCCGCTGCTAACCCAGTCTGCTCCATGGTGTCCTGAGATTGACGCTCGCCTATCTCTCGAATCCATGTTTCTAGAACTGGTGGCACAATCGAAAGCTTGCCAACCCTCACCCCGTTGCTATCAAGCAGAATGCGTTGCTCCGGTGCAAGAATTTGTTCGTCAGATAATCGCCAAAGCTCCTCCAACCTAGTTGTCTGCTCGGGCGTTAGCCTGATGATGATCGTCTCGATCGCGACAGAATCGCTCGACAACGGTGCTGTCTGGATTCCTGCGCGAATCGGAGGAGGCTGTTCACCTGATGGCTTCCATGTGGAACATCCTGCGAGCAAGACCCATCCAAGCGTTAAGGTAATTCGCTTGAATGCAATCATCCTTACTTTCTCAAACCATTCACTGGTGGAACAGCTGCAGAACCAGGGACTGGGTTCGCAGGCACAACTCCACTGGGTTGTCCCTGAGATGGTTGGCCGGATGGAACATTTTGATAGACGTCTGCAAGCGATTCGCCGGTTGATATCGGAGAATACTCTTTGGTCTCTTCAGTCCATCCAGCTGGCAATTGCAATGGAATGAACTGCTGTCTAAAGACTAACTCGTTAAACTTTTGGAGCAAATTTGCATCGCGAACTCGATTGGAAAATTCGAAATATTCGCGACTGTCTGTTAAGGCCTTACCTGGCTCATCCACATGATCCACCTGGTATTTGATCAAGGCGAGCGGCAGGAACTCCTTGCGATCCAAGAAGATCTGAACTTTCGAGTAGTTCAGGGCGTCTTGTTGAAATTTTGGGTGTGCCTCGATCAAGAACATGTCGTTGTTGGGCTGTCCGTTAGCTTGTGGAGGCGGCTGTAGAGCACGTACCCAAAAACGCTCCTTCACTTTAACTTTCTCAATCCCAAACAAAAACGGAAGTGGTGTTTCCATAATGTTCTGACCACGCAGCTCAGCAGGGATCACGTAGTGCGTCACCTTTTTGGCGACTCGATCATATTGGTGAATCGTTTCGCCATCGCAGATCCAATAGTCTTGGTCTAGTTGTTCGGATGGTAACATTTCAGGTTGGCCGCTTTTGTCTAGCTTGCCCGTCAATGCGATTGCCAAATCAACCTTGTACATGCCTTTGTCAGGTTTCATGTACCGGACAACTCCTTGCGAGGCTTTGTACTTGATCTGACGTACGTCTTGGCCAGTTTCTTGAGCTAGCTGCTGGACAAACGGGGCGTTTGAGTTGTATTCAAAAAGCTTAAAGTCGCAGGAGAGTCGTTCCAAGTTTTTTGTGCTATTTTCCCAATAGTCCAAAAGCTGATCAACGTACTGTTGTTCCTGGGGTGATATAGGGTTATCTGCGTACGGATCTTTGGTGACGATGAGCTTTGCGTTGTCTTGAGGAGCCGCAGCAGCAGGTCGACCAGGTAATAGTCCCGGATTAAGTTTCGGATCGAGCTGTTGCCTTGTTTGAAGTGGATTATTCGGCTGTCCTGGCTGCTTGATTGGCTGACTAGGTTGCCCTGGCTGGCCAGCGTTACCCGAAGTGTTGTAGCCATTCTGGGCGAAAAGTCCGCATGACGACAAGGCACACTGTAGTCCTAATGCGAAACCGATGGTCCGAATCCAAATCTTCATTTTGTCGAGTCCGTGACTTGGTCTGATTTCGTTCAAGCCGAGCATGGATGCACTTAGCCGAACCTCAGAGCGTTTTTGTTGTGTGTTTTGCATTGCTAGGCAAGAACAATCCGTCACTCGTTGCCTAGACCACTCATTCCGGCGAGATTAGCAAGTTTAAAAGCTACGACCTAGATCGAATTTTCGGATTGTAGCGATTTGGAAGAGCTTAACCGTCAGAAAAAAGAAGACGGTTAAAGCTAGCACTCAAAAGCCGAGGTAGGCTTCCGCCAGATTTAGCCTCGTCCTCGACGTAATGTAATGCTAATGGGTTTCCTGGTTCCTACATACACTCGAATGCCTCAAACATCCTCCGTTTCCACGATCTCGGGCGGAATCGATTTCTGCTACGACGCGCAGCCTCGGGATATAATGCCCTCCAAGCAAAAGCCGATCGGCGTTTTGCACATCATTAACGGAGAGCATTTTTCTGGCGCAGAGCGCGTTCAGCAGTTGCTTGGAAAACGGTTACCCGACGAATGTGTGGACCCGTACTTTGCATGTTTGAAGCAAGGCAAATTTCAACAAAACTGTGGCTTGGATGATGGACGTGTTTTCATCGAGCCTATGCGTTCCCGATTGGATTGGCGATGTATCTCGCGAATCACCTCACTCGCCCGCGAACTCGAAGCAGACATTCTTCATGCCCATACCCCACGCAGCGCTATGGTTGCGAATGTGGTGGCCAGAAAACTGGACGTGCCATGGGTATTTCACGTCCATTCGCCGACCGCACGTGATTCAACACGTATGCTTACCAACCGGATTAATGATCTAGTGGAACGAGCATCGCTTTTGAGCTGCAATCATATCATCACGGTATCTAAGTCACTGCGCCGTGAGATGCTTAGGCGTGGTTATGATCGTTCGCGTATCACCTGTGTGCCCAACGGCGTTCCAACTCAAGAGGTTATCGATCCGTTTGCTCGAATTAACCGTGATGAATGGCGATTAGGAATGGTTGCGTTGGTAAGGCCCAGGAAAGGCGTCGAAGTACTTCTCGAAGCATTGGCGAAAACACTGCCAAGTAATCCGAACGTTTCGCTCGATGTGATTGGCCCATTTGAATCGCCAGAGTATGAACAATCCGTCAATAAGCTTGTAGATTCGCTTGGTGTCCGTGCGAACGTGCGTTTTCTTGGTTTCACGAACAACGTCCCTGCGGCCATGCGAAATCTTGACGCCATGGTTCTGCCGAGTCTTTTCGGCGAAGGTATGCCGATGGTAGTCTTAGAAGCCCTGGCTTTAGGGGTACCGGTCATTGCAACTAATGTAGAAGGAACACCGGAGATCGTTCGAGATGGTGTTGAAGGGTTGCTTGCTGAGCCTGGTTGTGCGACTTCGATATCAGCAAAGATCGAACAAATGGTTCAAAGTCGGAGTGAGTGGACGCGAATGAGTACCCGTGCTCACGAGCGACACCAAGAAAAATTCTCCGACGAGCAAATGGCAAAACGAATTGCTAAAGTCTATCGCAAGCTGATTGATCAAGTTTAATGGTTCGCACCCGCAGGGTGTGAAAAATAGAGTAGAACAAACCCTCAATTGTTTCGGGATTTAAAGATCTTCATGTAGCCGAAGTCATCAGACTTTGGAATGAGTACTGGCGAAGGGGCCAATCTGTGGCCAGATCGGCTATCAATGCGGGCGAGCCATGCCGTAAACTGCGCAAAGCCGGCCTACAAAGCCTTTGTTGCGGCCTACAAGGGCTTCAGTCTTGTTAGTTGCTGGAGTAACGCGGCGGTGAAACCGATTTCGTCGAAACGCTCCTGAGAGTGCTTCATCATCGTTTCGAAATCCCCCGAGTGTTCCGCTAGATCAATAAGGGATGGGGCGATCCCGAATGGCCTCATACCTCGAGGCATCTTTTTGATTAAGAACTTCATTGCGTCTTCTGTGCGACCGACTCTGGCTAACAGATCCGCGTAAGTTTCAATCGCAACCGTTCCATGCTCTTCAGAATCAATGGATTCCGCCTTTTGCAAAAATTGCTTCAGCGCGACATCAACATGTTCTCCGAGCAGAGCTCGAAAAAATGCGATCGACATAGGATAAAGATCCGAAAATGGCTCATCACTTGCATACTGATATTGAGGATGTAGCCGTTTGCCATAGTTCGCAAGATCCAATGCTAACCGAAGAGACTCGTGATTATCCAAAATCTTAGCAAATCGCACTGTCGATGCTAAGTGAGTTGTGTCTAAGTGATAAGCGCCATCTCTCAACAGATTAGGGCGGCTTTGAAGCAAGCCCTCGAGCGTAGATTGCTGTCGGTCCGGATGTTCTGGATTCCACGACTCACGTCGTTCTAGATCCGATTTCAGGCTGTTTAAAACTTCGTTATGAACATGCCGAACCAAAGCTTCTACTGCGGCCTGCTGGTCACCCCGTCCGTGCATGGAGACGACACTGTCTAACATCGTAATGGTGTTGCAAGTTCCCCGCATCGTCAGGGAGAGCTCTGTCCCCCACCGAACGTCAACTCCTTCGTGCACTAGCAGCCCTAGAAAGGTATCAAGGTTATCTTGTGTAACGTCGACATGTCGCATGGCGTCGCTAGTCGCCTGACGATCACCTACTGCTCGCAGATACATCCAGCCCTCTTGTAGTTTGCCCTGTTTCATCAGAGCGGTACCCACCTCGCGGCAAGCCTCGATAAGCTTTTTGTCTAATCGATCCTGAATATCGTCGGGGATCGGGTCTGGAGCTCCGGTGGATAGGTTTGTCGTATGGACCGCTGGTAAACCGAGTTCAATTCGGTGCTGCATCTTTAGTGCTTCAAACAGTTCCGGATAGCGACCTGCAGAACGCATTCTGTCTGCAACCATTTGTGCGGCTGCCAAGGGACCGGAGGCCTGAGTTGTTTGTTGAAGCTGTTCAAAAAATGACGGACTCACAGATTCTCCATGCGTTAGACCAATACAACGTTGCGGTCCTTAAGTTTAACCGGAACGACTCATTTCGTCATTGGGCAACCGACTAGTGCCGCAACTAGTAGATTGATGTCGATCATAACCCGACGCGTAAGGGCTTGTTGCTTTAATGAGCCGCGAACGCGCTAGCGTCCGGTTATAGGCCGTTAACCGTGGGCTAGCGCCCAATGGCTAATATTCATTTTTCAAAATGTGATTAAAGCAACAAGCACTCACGCTCGTGGTTGGGATTTCGGCGGTTCTCCAATGAAGATTATCTCCAAGTTGTGGCACTAGAGCCCGGGCTTAGGTGGTTTTGTGGGTTTTTCCCAAGAAACAACACCTTTTGCGGCCACTTTACGGCGGTAAACTTTATCTCCGCAGGTGACCCACATCCAATCCCGATCTTCTCCTCCAAAACAAACGTTGCTCAAGAATGCGTTCTGAGGTTTGTTAAGGATCTGATTCACTCGGCCAAGCTGATCCAGGATTTGAATTCCCATGGCGGTCGCGACATACAACCGACCTTGATCGTCCATGGTCATGCCATCAGCTGAGCTCTTGGAGGCGCCGTGAGGAATGTGTAGGTACCCGTATTCCTGTTTGTGCGAGAGTGAACCATCGGGTTGAATTTGATAAGAGTAGGTGTGAATGGCATTGGAATCGGCCACCAGCAGCAGGGATTGGTCCGCGGAGAGAATGAGTCCGTTGGCGAATCCGAGCCCAGAATCTGCCTCTTTTTTAACGCCGTCAAAGCTCACGTGAAATATCTTCTTGTTGCCTGGATCGGTGTAGTAAATACCACCAGAATAAACGACTAAATCATTACAAGGAGAGTTGTCAACGATCACCTCTTCTTTGCCTGATTCGTCGTACCGAACGATTCGCTGCGATTTGCCTTGGGCGGCGTACAGCTTTTTGTCCGGGCCCAACATTAGGCCGCTTGCGCCTTGGGAATCTTCGACAAACGTGGAGACCTTCACCTCGTAGCCGTTGTCTCGAGCAACGTAGATCTTTGAAGTTGGTACGTCGACGTAGTAAACCTCGCCGGCGACTCCAACGGCTGGTCCTTCTGTAAACTGATAGCCACCTGCAATCAATTCCCAATCGTGATCAGGAATGACAAGGTTTACTCTAGCGTTAGATGGCGCGCTCGCTTGGATGGGTTTTGGATGATCCTTCCACAGCCAACGAAGGGCATCGGGCATGATCGCGGCGCCATGTTTTCCATTATGTCCACCTTCGCCCCAAACATGCTCTACGTCGTAACCTGCATATTGGAGAGCCGAGAGGAGTTGCAGATTGGCGATCCACCAGCTTCCCGCGTAGATATCGAGATCGTTTGAACCGTCCTGGAGAAAGATCTTGAGAGGTTTTGGTTCCGTTTTGCGAACAAGCGTGGCAACTTCGTCAGCTCCGCGTAAACCAACATATGTTCCGATTGTGCTCAGGACTCGACGAAACTCATTGGGGCGTTCCCATGCTGCGTTGAACGCGCAAATCGCACCAGATGAAGCGCCACCAATAGATCGATCGTTGGGATCGGTGCTCAAATTGTAGGATCGACTTACTTCAGGCAAAATCTCTTCGAGTAGAAATCGAGCATAACGATCCCCTAGGCTGTCGTATTCAAAACTACGATTAAAGCGTGGTTGGGCAGCATCGCTGAGGGCTGGCACAACTCCATGATCGACGAAGATTCCAATCGTTATAGGCATCTCTCCTTGGGCTATGAGGTTATCCATCACCACGGGGAGTTTCCATTCTCGTGCGCGATTAATGCCATCTTGAACGATAAACGTGCAAGCGGGTTTGGCGGGATCATATTGACTTGGAATGTAGAGATAGTAGTCGCGAACGGTGCCTGGGTAGATTTTGCTTTTCCAAGTGAAGGGGCCTTCTACCTTACCTTCGGGAACGTTTGGCTTTTTGATAGAGTCGGGGTGTGTTTCGTACGCCTCTTCCTTTTGTTGGGGGGCACCTAAGGCTGGAAGAGATAAGCTGAAAAGGAAGCACAGTAGCAAAACAATGCGGTTGTAGATCCGACTCATAAGGCACACCTTGAAGAGGAAAGAGTGATCAGGTTGGATGAATGGGTCGAGTTTTCGTCGAGTGTATTAGTTCGCGTTCGATTTGCTCGGCATCCGGAATCGTATTGCGATAGGAATCAGTAGTATAGTTAACATGATGAAGACCGATGAGACTGGCCAACCAAGAAAAATCGAGACTTCGAGAAAGACTTGATACAAAGGGCCTGCTAGCATCAAGCCAATAAAGTTAGCCAGATTCATTGTGCCAATCATTCTGCCCTTGGCCTCGGCTGGCGGTCGGCTTTGCATGAAGACTTGTATGGGAAGAATGAATATCGCCGCGAACATTCCGCAAGCGATCAGTCCGAGCAGTGCGCCCCAGTAACCGAGCAAATGTTCTCCACCAGCTTTCCATAGCCCTGTCACAATCAATGACAGAATCATGCCTATCGTGCCCGCGAGAACTTGGAAGGTAGCGGACTTGCGTTTGAACAGTACATTGGCCAATACAGAGCCGATAATGATGCCTATCGCGAGTGCGCCGGCAAGCACGCTGGTCTTGGTGTCGCTGTCTAATTGCAACTGTGCTTTTCCTAGGGCGTTAACCGTCGGCATAACCACCCCTGACACGAGCCAGAATGTGCTGGAAACAATCAATGCGGCCAACAATTGCCGATCTTGCCAAAGTAGTTGGCGAATGGAAGGGCTGACGCCGACATCTTCCCAGCAAAGTTTGGCTTCGGGTTGCGCCGGCTTCGTGTAGCGAATCATTAATGAAGTCACGGTGCCAGCGACTGCGATCCCAATACAGATCAGAGAACCTATCCAGAGGTTGCTAAAGTCTTCGGCCCCGTCAGCGTTGCGAGTGGTGAGCATATCTTTGACCCAGCCTGCAAAGACGATTCCGAGGATGATGGCCAAAAAGGTCGACATCAAGATCAAGCTATTGGCGCGGGGCAGATCTTCTTTGCGAAAGAGCTCGGGCAAGGCTCCATATTTGCCAGGGCCGAAGAACGCGCTTTGTGTTCCCATCAAAAACAAAACCGTCCAAGTCCCGACCGCGCCGACCTTGGTGTACTGCAAGAAGGCGAACAGCGCCAACAACATGACGAGTATTTCCGCGAACTTGCAAAGGACAATGATCCTGGATTTGCTGAAACGGTCGGACAGATACCCTGCGAAGCCGCTGAATAGTACAAAGGGCAAACTGAACAGTGCTGTCGCGTACCCTTGGGTATCTTCGCTGATTTGTCCTGCTACAGCGGTAATAGACATAAGCAAAACCATTTGCTTATAGAGGTTGTCGTTAAAGGCTCCGAGGAACTGTGTTACAGCAATTCCCCAAAATGACTTATCCGCCAACAGTTTCGGCAGCGTTACGTCCTCGGAGACAGGATTTGAGTTGGAAGAGGTTTCGGTCACTGGTGGGGCCCCTAAGGTTCGAGGACTGCAATGGATGTCGCGAATATACAAGGCAATTTACAGGGAAGAGATGATACGGCTTCCCAAAGGTACCTGCTCTTTGAACCTTACCCTAACGCCTGCACGGACAGATTGTAACCATTACTTTATTCAAGGTGATCGATGCGATAGCTGTCGTGAAAGAATTTCAGCGTGTAAAACAGTCCCCAATTCCATTATCTGCGAGGCCGATCCAATTCCGCCACTTCGCCTCGATCATGGCCGCGAAGATTTGGCCATGCATACCGAGATTTCCGGCAGCGATACCATCGTTCACATCGATAAGAAGCGTTTGCCCGGAAGCCGTAATCCCCCAGTCCATACCAAAGACGATAGAACGATTCGTGAAGGTATTTATCGCGGCCAACATCACTTCACGGTCCGGGTATCGCAATACATCACCCTTGGTTCGCGACAAATGAATGACTTTGTCCCGGAACACAAATGCCCTCCATTCTGAAACAAACTCTACTTTCTGTTGAGCCAAAACGGGAGTTTCATTTGCCAGCGAAGCGGACGGGATCAAATCGCGTAGTCCATAGACAATCGTTCCTTTGAAGATACGTTTAGAATCTAGCGGCCGAATATGAAATGGATTGAACCCAATCTCCGAGTCGACTTGGTCACGAACTTGACCGAGCGTTGTCTCCCAAGTAAACCGACCGATCCAAGGCATCAGGCAATCAGGAAGTTCGAAAAGGGGTGGCTCAGCGTGATTGAGCCTACGAAGTGCCATTCGCATCACTTCTGGAATCGCAAACAGAATTGTCTCCTCCCTCTGCTCCAGCAATGCGGGATCGAGGAGCCCCGCTGAGAGGTCGGGAACAGAAAAATGCCCAATTTCATAACCTCGTTCCCAGAACCAATGCTCTGCGTTTTGCAAAACGAGGAATGACGACGAATCGGGGCGGAGGTTTTGCAAGAATACTTTCATCGCACGCGTTCTAGCTAAAACCTAACGAATCGGCTTGGAAAGGCGGTTAGCAATGACGCTATGCCTAAAAGCCGCCAAAATCCGGGACCCGCCCAAAAGAGCGCAAAATGCACCTTGGGAGATGAAAAAAAAGCGAAATCGGAATCTTTGCGCAAAATTTCCTCTGGGATCCACCTTTTGCTCAAAAATGGGCTGGGTACGATTTTCTCTGTGGATTAGTCTCATGGAGCCGATTGTAACCAATCGGGCCATTCCGCCCCAGTTCGTTTCGATTGTTGACCAAGGAAATCTCTTTTATGTATTGGAAAATCAGAGCGACCTTAGCCGTCGTTATTGGTGGCGTTGGCATGTCAGGCTTACAAGCTCAAGAAAATGTTGGAGGCACAGTGCAAAAGCCGGCTCCTATTATCGTTGGAAATCCTCCCAAGGCGAACGCCTCCACGAGCGACATCAGTTACTTCATTGGCTTTGACTTTGGTAGCCGACTCTCCGGCCAAAAGTTCTCGGATAAAGAACTCGATATCAAAGAACTGACCGCCGGCATCGTCGATGCATTGGCCAAGAAAGACATTCGATTGACCGACGATCAAGTCAATGCATGTGTTGCTTCTCTTGACGCCATGATGCAAAAGAAAGCTGCCGAAATGCAGCAAGAGTTCTTAGAAATAGCCAAAGCAAACCTAGCCAAGGCAAATCAGTACCTGGAAGAGAACAAAAAGAAAGATGGCGTTCAGACTACCAAGACTGGCCTGCAATACAAAGTGATTAAGTCCGGTACCGGCAAGCAACCAACCGTCGCGGACGAAGTCATTATTCATTACGAAGGAAAAACCGTCGAAGGAAAGATATTTGATTCTTCGATTCAAAGAAACGAACCTGCTCGGTTCCCAGTGCAACGAGTTGTTCCTGGATTCTCCGAAGCCCTTCAGAGAATGAAGGTCGGAGATAAATGGCAAGTAACGATTCCGCCAGCTTTAGGATACCGTGAGCAAGGTTCTCCACCAGCAATTGGACCTAACGAAACTTTGATCTTTGAGATCGAACTGCTCGAAGTCGTCAACTAAGGCTAGTGGCAGGTTTACATTCCTATCAAAATCCAAAACCTCATTGGTTTTGGCCAAGATCATACGAGGCCCAGCAGAAAGTGTTGGGCCTTTTTTGTAGGTGCTTTCCCTTGATTGATATATGGACAAACAACGCTATTCCTCCAAACTAAAACAATACAAGCAAGAGCATTTGATTCAATTCTGGGATAACCTAAGCGATGAGAAACGATTGCATTTGACCCAGCAAATTGACTCAATAGACTTCGAACTTTTGAACGAACTGGCGAGTAAGAAGAGCCAGCAAGTCAACGTCGTCGAACTTGCTAAAAAAGCCCTTCCTCCTAAGGCGATTCGTCTCAATTGCAATCCAGAGCAAGCGAAAGCAGCTCGGGCAGCGGGGGAAGATGCTATTCGAAACGGCCGCGTTGGTATGGTTTTAGTTGCAGGAGGTCAAGGAACCAGACTGGGATTCGATCTACCTAAAGGAATGTTTTCTATAGGGCCGCTTTCTCATCGCACGCTTTTTCAAATGCATGTCGATTCGCTTCGCGGAGCCATGAAGAAGTATCAATGCGAGATCCCTCTTTTCATTATGACCAGTCCCGCAACGGACGAAGATACGCGATCCTACTTTACACAGAACGATAATCTTGGGATGCCGTCACATTTGCTCCATATATTCCAACAGGGAGTGATGCCTGCCGTAGACGCAACTAGCGGAAAAGTGCTTTTGGAGAGCGATTCAAAAATTGCAGTGAGTCCAGACGGTCACGGTGGTATTGTTGACGCGATGAAGAAGAACGGAATCCTCGCTTCATGTAAAGAAAAGGGTATCGCTCATCTCTTCTACGCTCAAGTCGACAATCCTCTGGTTACGGCCTGCGATCCACTTTTGATAGGGCACCATTTGAATAGTGAATCCGAGATGACCACGCAAGTTGTCAAGAAAAGATTCGCTAAGGAGAAGGTTGGAAACGTGGTTGCCATCGATGGCAAGACGCAGATCATCGAGTATAGCGATTTGCCGGATGAAGCCGCGGAACGCCGAAATCCAGATGGCAGCTTGGCTCTGTGGGCGGGCAACATCGCCGTTCACGTGATAAGTTGTGACTTTTTGCAAAAATGTAGCGAAGATGCATCTTCCCTCCCATTTCACATTGCCCATAAAGCCGTCCCTTACATCAACGAAAGTGGCGATCGAGTCAAACCGACTCAACCTAATGCGTGCAAATTCGAAAGGTTTGTCTTCGATCTGCTGCCCAAAGCATCTGTAGCATTAGTGGTCGAAGGAGACGCTGCGGAGGTTTTTGCTCCCGTAAAGAATGCTGATGGGGCTGCAACGGACACTCCGTCGTCGTGTCGCACATCATTGAGCCAACGGTTTAAGAGATGGCTCGCGGCCGCGAACGTTGAAACCGACGAATCGACGGTTATCGAGATTCATCCTATGTGGGCACTCGATGTGGAAGATGTGAAGGCAAAATTCTCATCTCCTCTCAAGATCAATGTCGACACATACTTTGCGTAGCGCAGGATAACCCGGTTCGTTTCGGTTAAGATGGAACGGAACAGACGCTATTGGGTCGTATCAATGAGAACTGTTGCCGATTACTATTGAGCACAGCTCTCCTTCGTTGCCTTCAAACCACACAGTACCGAATTTATGTTGCATGCAGTGATTATGGCGGGTGGTTCTGGAACCAGGTTCTGGCCTGCAAGTCGACAAGTTAAGCCGAAGCAGCTGCTCAAAATGGGTGGCCAGCGAACCATGCTCCAAACGACCTTTGATCGTTTAAGTGGGCTGGTCTCAAGCGAACATGTTCTCGTTCTTACGAATCAGCAGTTGGCGGAAGCTGTTGTTCATCAGTTACCAGACTTGCCACTCGAGCACGTCGTTGGTGAACCCTTTAAACGTGACACGGCTCCCTGCATAGGGGTTGCTGCGTCGCTAGTCAAAGCGGCTGATCCCGATGGCATTATGATCGTAATGCCATCAGATCACGTCATCGAACCACGATCTGAATTTCACCGCGCGGTCAAAGCCGCCGTTCAGTTGATTGAATCGGATCCAAAAAGGATCGTAACGTTTGGGATTCGGCCTAGCTATCCTGCTGAATCATTCGGATACATACAACGGTCTGAGCCGATCGCATGCCAGCCCGGTATCGCTGCCTTTGGTGTAGATCGCTTTCGCGAAAAACCAGACCGCAAGACTGCTGAGGAGTATCTAGAGGCCGGAACATTTTACTGGAACAGTGGCATTTTCCTCTGGAAAGCCTCCACAATCCTCGACGCGATCCAAGAATTCGAGCCTGAGATGTATTCCTACATCGAAAAAATCGCCAGCGGCATAGGCACTCGAGATTTCCCAGCCGTGTTTCGAGAGAACTTTGAAAAGATCAAAGGTAAATCCATCGACTTTGCAGTTATGGAACGATATCCAAACGTCGCTGTAATTGAGACGCCCTTCTCATGGGACGATGTCGGCAGCTGGCAAGCCATGGCGAGGCTAATCAAGCCTGACGAATTCGGTAACGCTGTCGATGGTCCCTATCTGGGAATTGACTCCGAACAAATGATCATCCGAAGCGAATCCGATCACTTGGTCGTGACCATTGGGATGAAGGAAACCATCGTTGTCCATACCAATGACGCCACTTTGGTCGCTCCGAAAACAGAAGAAGAACGCGTGCGTGAAGTGGTTAAACAACTCGCGGAACTCGGCCACCAACAGTACTTGTAATCGTTACAATAACGCGATGTATAAGCGAGTTGATTCGTGTCTCTCGCTAAAACCGGTTCCCGATTGCGGATTACCTTTTTGCCCTTCCTCCACAACCCACCTTAAGGGCCCGCCATGAAGCAGCTATTATTATCGCTGGTGTTTCTGTTTTGTTTGTCACCACTCTGCCTCGCCAATCGTCCGAATATCATTTTCATCTTCTCCGATGATCACGCTCGGCATGCGATATCTGCCTATGGTTCGAAAGTAAACCAAACGCCGCACCTTGATCAATTGGCAAGAAAAGGAGCTCGCTTCGAAAACGCATTTGTTACCAACAGCATTTGTACGCCTAGTCGAGCCACGCTTTTGACCGGTCAATACTCTCATAAAAACGGAGTGCCTGTCTTCAATCGCTTCGACGGGTCGCGAGATCATATGGCCAAGCATCTGCAATCGGCCGGTTACCACACTGGAATGATCGGCAAGTGGCATTTAGGTTCTGATCCAACCGGCTTCGATCGTTGGATCGTTCTGCCAGGGCAAGGAGCCTATTGGGATCCGGTGTTTTTGGTCGATGGCCAAAAGATGACCATCAAAGGGCACTGTACCCAGATCACGACAGACCTTGGAATTGAGTTCATCAAAACACGGCCAGCTGACCAACCCTTTTTTCTTATGCTCCATCACAAAGCTCCTCACAGGGCTTGGGAGCCTGACTTGAAAAACAAAGAAAAATTTAAGAATGCGGTCATCCCCGAACCTGACACGCTGTGGGATAGCTACAAAACTCGCCCTGCCGCCTTGCCGTCCAATCAGCAGACGATCGCACGCGATCTCTCGCGCCGGGATCTTAAACTGACTCCACCAGAAGGTTTAAAAGGTCCCGAGTTAAACAAATGGTATGGTGAAGTACCCATGGAACTGGAGGTTGATGGCAAGACGTTGCGTGACGAAGAGTTAGTTCGCTGGAAATATCAACGGTACATGCAGGACTATCTCGCATGCGTTCAAGGGGTCGACGATAGCGTTGGCCATGTCATGGACTACCTCGATGAAACCGGTCTCGCAGAGAACACTATTGTGATCTATACATCTGACAATGGATGGTACTTGGGCGATATGGGGATGTACGATAAGCGATTCATGTACGAACCTGGGTTCCGATTGCCACTCATCATGAAAGGCCCCGGAATCAAGCCCGGGATTACGCCGCGTGAAATGGTCCTCAACATTGATTTTGCCCCCACCATTCTTCAATTGGCAGGTGTCGATGTACCAAGCACCATGCAAGGCGAAAGTGCTCACGAAATTCTCAATGGAAAATCACCATCAAACTGGCGCAAATCGATCTACTATCGCTACTATCACGATCCGGGACATCATAACACTCGGGCGCATCTAGGTGTTCGTACGGAAACACACAAACTGATTTACTATTGGAAGGAAAATCAGTACGAATTATTTGATTTGACCGCAGATCCCAACGAGCAAGAGAATTTGTTGTACCAAGAGGGTGCGATGAAGAACAAAAAGGTTGGTGCCCTGTTCGAACAGCTGAAGATAGAACTAGAACGATTGCAAGCCATCTATCAAGACGATGGTAAATTTGCTGATCCTGCCTCGTGGCCTAAGGATGGCGTCGATGGACCGTTTCCTACGTACAAGTCGCTGGGGGCGAAAACGGTTTCCGAAGCGATCTCTTTATCGGCTCCGGCCGGAGATTAGTAGGTGGTGGCGTTAAAGGCATCGCGTTGGATAGTGCTGCAAGATACCTATGCAGCACTACCGAACCTATGCAGAAATGCCGTTTCTTGTCATGCAGGTCTCTTGAAGGGTTAGAGCCTTATTCGTCAGTAACACACCCTTCGCTAGCGGTTTTTACGTTCTTGATGTACTTGTAAAGCGTTCCTCGGGTTGCTTTGAGTGCTGGTGCTTTCCAGGCCGCTTTTCTGGCAGCTAGAGTTTGATCGTCGACGGCGACATCCAATCGATTGTTGTCTGCATCAATGGTCACAATATCGCCATCTTGCACCAACGCAAAAGGGCCACCCAGTTGTGCCTCTGGTGTAATGTGCCCCACGATGAACCCGTGAGAACCACCCGAGAAACGACCATCGGTGAGCAAAGCTACATCGGAACCCAAACCGGCGCCCATAATGGCAGAGGTTGGAGTCAGCATCTCAGGCATTCCAGGCCCACCCATGGGCCCCTCGTAGCGAATCAAGATAACATCACCTTTGGCTATTTTCTTATCTTCCAAAGCCTTAAGCATCAACTCTTCGCTATCGAAACACTTGGCGGGACCTACGAATTTGAGTCCCTCTTTGCCTGTAATCTTGGCAACAGATCCTTCAGGAGCGAGATTGCCGAATAAAATCTGGATATGGCCTGTAGGCTTGATCGGAGCAGAGACTGGTTGAACAATCTTCTGGCCTTCCTTGAGACCAGGGAGAGATTCCAGATTTTCTCCCAGCGTCTTGCCCGTTACCGTCATACAGGATCCATCGATGAAGCCCTCAGCAAGCAAGTACTTAAGGACGGCGGGCGTTCCACCGATCGAGTGCAGGTCCTCTTGAACGAATTTTCCTGATGGTTTGAGATCTGCCAAGAAAGGCACACGATCACTTACCTTTTGAAAGTCGTTCAGCGTGAGATTGATGCCGACACTCCGAGCCATCGCGATCAAGTGCAAGACCGCGTTGGTGCTACCTCCCAGGGCGATCACGATAACCATCGCGTTCTCGAACGCTTGCCGCGTCATGATGTCTCTAGGCTTGATGTCTCGCTCCATCAAGTGTCTTATCGCTTTAGCTGCTCTCACGCATTCGTCGATCTTGGCAGGATCCTCTGCAGGAATGGAAGCGGAATAAGGCAGCGCCATTCCGAGGGCTTCGATAGCCGAGGCCATCGTATTGGCTGTATACATGCCGCCACAAGCGCCAGCCCCTGGGCAAGAGTTTCGCACGATGTTAGCGCGAGTCTCTTCATCGATTTGCCCGGCGATATACTGACCATAACATTGAAATGCGGAAACGATATCCAACGAATGACCATTCCACTTGCCAGCACGAATGGTCCCTCCGTAAACCATCAACGAGGGACGATTCAATCGCCCCATCGCGATCAAGCAACCTGGCATGTTCTTATCGCAGCCGGGCAGAGCAATCAAAGCGTCATACCACTGCGCCCCCATAATGGTTTCAATGGAATCGGCGATCAAGTCCCGGGATTGAAGCGAAAAGGACATGCCCTCGGTTCCCATGCTAATGCCGTCGCTAACGCCGACGGTATTAAATCGCATGCCAACTAACCCTTCGTTGACCACTGCCTTTTTGACTTCCATGGCCAAGTCCAGCAAATGCATGTTGCATGTGTTGCCTTCATACCAAACGCTGCCTATACCAACCTGCCCTTTGTTCATGTCCTCTTCTGTCATTCCCGTGCCATAAAGCATGGCTTGGGACGCTCCCTGGCTCTTTGGTTGAGTAATACGAGAGGAATACTTGTTGAGAGGCTGCGATTGCATGTTCGTTTATCAATCTGTGGGAATGGGGGTGATTAACTAATGTGATGTTGTAGGATCCGCCAGATCGCAAACGGGATCGGCAAAGATACTAGCCCAGATTGTAGAATAACTTCCGCTATCTGGTAAGCGTTAACCGCGGACACGCCGCGATGCGCCAATCAAATAAGATTGCAGCATAAGCTTCACCCAGTTGGTGTAGTAAAGAGAGTGTATGATTTGCTAGACTTATGTTTACTGAAACTTTACTACCATTTTGTGCATACTTTTTGTGCTTGGAATTCCTATGACCCCAGCAGATAACCCGAAACGTTCCGATGTTCCAGTCGCAGACACTTGGGACTTGGAATCGCTGTTCCCCAGCGATGCTGCCTGGGAAACAGCTTTAGGGGAGTTCGAGTCGCTGATAGCGGGATTCGAGTCATTTCGCGGTAAGCTTGGTCAATCGGCTGAGACGATCGCTAATTGTCTAGCCTACGATAGCAAAGTTGACCAGCTGTCAGAGAAAATCGGGGTCTATGCGTCGTTAAAGACAAGCGAGGATCAAGGGAACAGCCATTATCAAGGTTACATGGCTCGCTACTACAACATCGCCACGAAAGCGGGACAGGCAGCCAGTTTCATCCGCCCTGAAATTCTTGAAATTCCACAATCGACGATAGATACTTTTCTGAAGTCTCCGGCTCTTGCACCCTACCAGCTCGTCGTTGAACGGATCAATCGTTTTCGCGCTCATACGCTTTCCGGGTCAGAGGAGAAGCTGTTGGCTATGCAAGGCGAAATGGCCCAAACAGCTAGCAAAGTATTCCGTCAGCTCAACGATGCTGATTTAAAGTTTGGTAAACTAAAAAACGAAAAGGGAGTCGAGGTCGACCTCACCAACGCATCGTTTAGCTCTTTTCTAGTGTCCTCCAGTCGTGAAGTTAGGCAGTCGGCCTTTCATCAATACTATTCACAGTTTGCTTCGCATGAAAACACTTTAGCAGCCACACTCTCAGGAAGCATTCACACCGATGTCTATTACGCACGTGCTCGGAATTATGCGAGCGCTAGAGAATCCTCTCTATTCGCAGAGAACGTTCCCGTTAGCGTCTATGACAATCTGATTGCAGCGGTGCATAGGCACCTACCGTCGGTTCATCGATACTTCGATATACGCCGCAGAAAAATGGGGATCTCCGAGATTCATCACTACGATACTTACGTGCCAATTCTGGCCGATCGAGAATCCAACTACACATGGGATCAAGCGGTCGATGTTGTGATTGAGTCACTCGCTCCGATGGGCGCTGAATATTGTTCCACACTGGAAAGTGGCCTCCGCGGGCGTTGGTGTGATCGCTACCCGAACCAAGGCAAACGAAGCGGTGCCTTTAGCAGTGGTACTTACCGAGGTGTGCCTTTCATTTTAATGAACTATAAGCCGACTGTCTTGAACGATGTCTTTACGTTGACACACGAAGCAGGACATTCGATGCATACGTATTACTCATCTGCGTCGCAGCCATTTCACTACTACAACTATACGATATTTGTAGCCGAGGTGGCGTCGACATTTAATGAGCAATTGCTCGCAAAATATCTGATTGATCGCGCAGAAACGCGAGAAGAAAAAGCGGCCCTCATCAATCATGAGGTCGACAGCATTCGTGCAACTGTGATTCGGCAAACCATGTTTGCCGAGTTCGAAAAGATCGTGCACGAAATGGCTGAAACAGGCGAGCCATTAACCGTGGGATCGATCAAGCAGGCTTACCGTGGCCTACTAGAGGCGTACTTCGGGCCCGAATTTGCAATCGATCCAGAGCTATCGCTTGAGTGTTTCCGGATTCCGCATTTCTATAACGCCTTTTACGTGTACAAGTACGCGACAGGCCTCTCGGCTGCGATCGCTCTTTCGCGACGCGTCTTGGGGGGAGGAGCCACGGAGCTTGGGGACTACATGAGTTTCCTACAAGGTGGTTGTTCCAAGGATCCGCTCGATTTGCTACGTGGTGCAGGAGTCGATATGAGTCGTCCAGAGCCAGTCGAAACCGCCCTATCAGAATTCGGCAGATTAGTCGAAGAACTCGATAACCTTTTGTAGGCATCCTATGTAGCCGAAGTCGCCAGACTTTGGAACGCAAGACAAACTTATTGAGCCATCTCGGATTTCGGCGGACTTAAAAGAAACACAACTCGCACGCTAGCCGTGATCGCAATCTCCCCCCCTGTACTGCTGCCTTCGCCACCGACCGGGATGGCAACTTGCATTGCATTGCCGACGAACGGATTGCCTTGGTTGCTTTGCTCCACAACAAGCTTCACGCCAGCCAGTTCCACGCCTAGTTCCTTGGCCATAGCAGCGGCCTTTTCCTTGGCAGCTATGACTGCTTGAGTCCGAGCTTCGTCGCGATACTTGCGTAGTTGAGTCGTTCGAAACTGAACTCCATCGATACGATTTACTCCTAATTGTAGCATGCCCTTGTAGACACTCTCAAACTTCTTCACATCTCTAATAACAATGGAGAATGATCGGACCGCCGTGTAACCGATCGGCTGCAAAGACTCGTCGTTTGGCGTTGGTGGCGGGAACGCATTCGAGTTTCCGTAACCGCGTGATGCTTGGGGAAATTCGGGTCGCAGTGAAAGGTATTCCGTTCTTATGTGTCGCTCTTCAATCCCTGACTTTTTCAAAAACTCGGTAACCGATTGAACCAATTTGTCGTTCTGCTCCGAAGCCTCTATCACTGTTTTCCCTTTGGTATCGATGCTTGCAGAAATGAGCACCTCATCGGGGATCGCAAAAATCTCAGCTCCCCCGGTTACATCAATGGTCGATTCGGTGTCGGCTCGCAAAGCGTTTGTGCCGAGGAATGTGGTCACTAGCACAAGGCTCATGAATCGAGCAATTGTCTTATGTTTCATTGCCCTAAAATGCCAGCGGGTTAGGGTTCTGCTCATGGTCGATTATCCCTTTTTTAAATCCATAAAGAACTTTGATGACATTAATCAGTCGATGCTCACATAGCACCGACTTATTATACGAAGAATGCTGTTCGCCGCAGGTAACCAATTTGTAACATGAACAAAAGGGATGTTGTTTACTTGTCCCTTGGCCACTCTTAGCCGTCTTGCTTACTTGCGTACCAATGACGGTCACGAGTGACCTATTGATTCTGTTGAGCAGCCGGTTGCGGCTCATTTAACAAGCCCCGAGGACAAAACGACTTGATTCACGGAGTTGAATGCCAAGCGGATTTTATTTCAATAACATGCGTTTGCGAAATCTCAGCAGACTTATCGCCAACAAACGCCTCAATCCATGGCTTTTGATTCGTCGGGAAGATTTGATCACTTATGACCGCTTCCCCATCGTTTACAAAAACCTCGACGCTTGAGCGGTCTACTAATACTCGGACTGAAATCTTTCCGTCTATTAGCCTTGCTGGTGCATTGTGACGTCCCGAAAATGCGGGGTGAAAAGAGACATTTCCCGATTTGGTTCGATCGACGTATGCACTCAGAAACTGACTGTCGTATCCGATCTCTGTATATTCGTCTTCACCGGTGTGTATTCGAAAGCCCAATGATCGCGCGCGAGCTGGCTTCCATTCGGCAGTCAATTCAAATTGCATTTCCTGAATCTCCCCAGGTTGTGTGATTCTCCTGGGTGGCCAACCAAGCTGCCGCGTATCTAAACTTGTCGATTCGCTGTGTAGCTTTGAGAATTCTCGAATCGGTTTTTGTACCAACACGTAGGTCGCAGGTTCCTCACTATTGAAGGCGACCTTTCTCAGGCTCAATTCACGCGGTACCGACATGCTGCCTCGCCAGGGCTGGGTAGGTATCAAGCACGTTTGCCAGTTGTTAAACCATCCCAACCAAACACGACGATTATCCGTATTGGGGAAATTCTCGAAGCTTATTGGGGCGTAAAAGTCTCGTCCGTAATCAACCCATTGAGAATGCTGAATCGTGGTAAATCGAATACCATCGAAATGTCCGACAAAGTACTCACCGCCACTTCCACCCGCGATCGAGCCGTCACCCATGTCCGCTTCCAAAACCCATAACCTTTTTCCGTTTTCGTTCTCGACGGGCAATTCGAACAAATCAGGGCACTCCCAGTTTGGTTTGCTCCTAACTCCGGCGGGCCCAAAGCGACTAAGCTCCTTCCAGTCCTTCAAGTCATCCGAACCAAAAAACGCAATCACTCGCTCGGTCGCCAACGATACAACCATGATCCATTGCTTAGTGTCCTGGTGCCAAAACACTTTAGGATCACGAAAGTCGGCCAGCCCAAGATCTAGTACCGGGTTGCCTGCGTAAAACTCCCACGTTCGACCATCGTCGTTGCTATACGCGAGATTTTGAACTTGCTTTCCCGGCTTGTGTCCTGTGAATATCGCAACCATGGGAGGTTTACCACCTGTTCCAAATCGCGAACTATTACGATGGTCCACTACACAACTTCCACTAAAGGCCATGACTCCATCCTTTTCGGGAATCGCAATTGGCAAGTGTTCCCAATGCACCATGTCCTTGCTTACCGCGTGCCCCCAACTCATGTGGCCCCACTCGTTGCCTGCAGGATTGTACTGGTAAAAAAGATGGTATTCTCCGTTGTGAAAGACCAATCCGTTGGGATCGTTCATCCAATTGAGTTCAGGGCTAAAATGAAACTGTGGCCGCAAGGGTTCGTTCATGTACTGCGCCGTTTTACGATAAGCATCCAGCTTGGCGCTCAATCCAAATCGCTCTGGTGGTTTGTCCGTTTGCAAAATGGAATCCACACAAATGTGTCCCCATCCCTCGGAATCGTTATCGAAAATTCGGATTTGCCCCTTCTTGCCCGCGTGCTCGGATACGTCCCAAATCTCAAGCAGTAATTCTTCTGAGTTGTCTCCGGTGCAGCTATATGTTAACTCTCCCTCTATGGAAAGCTCGATGCCGACTTTGCCTTCCTTGCGCCCGCCACCGATGAGAAATGTGATGTATTTGCGATCTATTCGAAATTCAGGACTGGTTAACGTTCCTGTTGTAGCGTCCGAACCCGAAAACGAGTTTGCGAGTCCTTTTCCCTGAAATCCACTTACGATGTTTTGATTCGGCAGTGTTCCTTTAGCGGGCATGTCGCCAAACGCGTTTCCACTTACTTCCCAACTTTTGTAAGACCCGGATTCGAAGTGCTCAATCACAATATCGTTGCGCAGTTCTTGCGCATTGCCGTAACTCGCCATCGAGATTGCTGACATTAAAGACGCGGCACTCGCGAGCGTAAACAACGCAACGGATGTGACGTTATAAGTAATTTTCTTCAGCATTATTTGCGATCGTTAAAGCGGAATGGAAAAGGCATCGTTGCCCCAGATTGCGTGCAAACGAAACTAGCTACCTCGATCGCCTTGCGATTAATCGATTCTACATCATTCCCGCTCAGTAACCCGAGAACCATTGCCGCCGTGTAGGCATCACCCGCCCCAACTGTATCGGCAATTTGAACTTTGAGGCTCGGTAATTGACTCCATTCTCCCCGAGACAAAAGCACGGCTCCGGATTCTCCTTTTGTCAATGCAATCGTATCTAGCTTAAATCTCTCAGCAAGTTGCGATAGGATAGCTGCTTCTGATCCTGAACAATTGCATGCTGTGGCAACAATCGGTAGTTCGGACTCATTTAACTTGAGTACGTTAGCTAACGCAATTGATTCGAGGATTAGCCGTTCATCAAAATAGGGAGCTCTCAGATTTATATCGAGAACTTTCAAAGAGTTGTGAGGTACCGCCTCCACGAATTGGCGAATCGTCTCTTTGCTGACAGCCCCTCTCTGTCCTAACGTTCCGAAACAAACAGCGTCACATTTGCTCGCCAATTGTTCAAGTTCCAAATTCCAGCTTAGAAAATCCCACGCTGATTCAGAATCGAAAACGTAAGACGCCGCCCCTGACTCATCGAGCTTTACCGTGACGCGCCCGGTTGGAGTCTTGTGAGATTGAACCGATTGCGTAATCACCCCTCGCGTTCGAAGGGAATCTACTCCGCGCTTCCCGTAGGAATCCTCGCCAACTGTTCCTAGGAAATGAACGTTTGCTTCGCTACCAGCGAGCTCCGAGGCGCTACACGCAAAATTACAAGGCGCTCCACCAAAACGATCTTGGTCAGGAAAGACATCCCATAGTATTTCCCCGATCCCAACAATTTGAAAAGGCATATCTATTTTCTTTCTTCAATACCCAGCTTGGCCGCCATGTCTTCGAGAGCAACTCCTCTGGTCTCTGGAACAAAGAGAACCACCCAAAGCAACTGCAAGACCATCATTCCGCAAAAGAACCCGAAGATGACAGACGGTGGAAGCATCGCAGCCATGCTGGGAAAGACTAACGTTAACAAGGCAGCGAAAAGCCAGTGCGTCGAGCTACCCAATGCTTGACCTGCTGCACGGTGCTGATTTGGGAAAATCTCGCTGATCAATACCCAGATCACCGCTCCTTGACCGATCGCATGCGCAGCAATAAACGCAAAGATACACGCTGGCACGATGCTGTACTGGCCCGCGTAAAACGCCCAAGAACATAGCCCAAGAGAGGCGATGTAACCTATCGATCCTATCAACAACAAGGTGCGCCGACCTAGTCGGTCGATTAACCACAAACCAACGTAGGTAAAGATCAGATTCGTAACACCAATCCCGACCGACTGCAAAAGTGCAGAACTCTCGGCTAACCCGGTCCATTCAAAAATTCTGGGGGCAAAATAAAGAATGGCATTGATGCCAGACAGTTGATTGAAGAAAGCCACCAAGAACGCCAAAAGGATTGGCACCCGAAGACGCCAAACAAAAAACGCTTCTTTGGTTGGATTAGAGTCTACGCTTGTCTCGACACCTTTAACTAGTTGATCTAGTTCGGCTTGTGTGAACGCTGGATTGATTTGTTCAAAGATCTTTACGCCTGCTTCTCTATTGTTTCCAAGCGTTATGAGCCATCGCGGACTCTCTGGTATCGTAAAACACATTACGGTGTAGATCAGGGCCGGGAATGCTTCTACTCCTAGCATCCATCGCCATGCAATCTCGGCGTCGACATACTTTCCGATCAAGTAGTTAGAAACAAAGGCGATTAAGATACCTAGCACTATATTGAACTGGAACAAGCCAGCTAATCGTCCTCTAAGAGCAGGTGGAGATATCTCGGATATGTAAAGTGGTGAGGCGACTGTCGCGACCCCGACACCAACTCCCCCGATGAATCTCGCGAGCATGAATGTATATTCTTCGGGTGCTATACCAGACCCGACAGCAGAAATGAAATAGAGCCAGCCTATCCAGAGCAAAGTTCTTTTTCGACCGAAACGATCAGTTGGCCAACCACCAACCACCGCTCCCAAGACAGTTCCCCAAAGCGCAGAACTCATGCACAATCCGTGCATTGTCCCACTTAGCTCCCAAAGCTCTTGGATTTTCTTTTCCGCGCCCGAAATGACAATCGTGTCAAAACCAAACAGAAAGCCGGCTAGAGCCGAGGTGAGAGCCCACAAGAACAAACGCTGCGTCATTCGGATCCTCTTCTAATGCTCATACGGATGACTGGTCCGCACGATAACGGGTGCACTTACCGGGAAGGAGGAACTAATCTATCACGAATCGCAACGCTTGGTTTTGTTGACCAGCCAAAAGTCCTCCAAAGCGGAAAAAATCAATAAGAGATGGTCGGAGCTCGAGCGAATATGCTGGAAATCCACTCCGAGGATTACTCGCTTCAACAGCCAACTACGCAGAGTTGTGGCAATAAAAAAACCTCTTCGCAATCGAAGAGGTTTTCGTGGATTTGGCTAGGTCAAGCTTATGTTAGCAACAAAAAGCCCTGACTAAATTGTCCAATGGACTAGGAAGGCTTAACCGACTTGTTGTCAGATCCGTCTTCTGGTTGTTCATCGTAACGAGCTTCTGGTAGAACTTGAGACACCGGTGCAACCAAGTGTTCGAGTGCGAACTCGTCTGATTCTTCCTTGAGAATCGATCCGCCTTCTTCGGTGGATAGCTTGGCTTCAGCAACAATCGTTTCGATCACTCGTCGCTCTAGGATTTGGTTGCGAAGAGCATCCATTTGTCCATTTCGCTCGAGCTTTGCTCTTACTTGGCGAGCTGAAAGATCGCTTTGTTGAGCGATGAGTTCGATTTCGGCATCGTACTCAGCTTCGGTTGGCTCAATAGTTAGATCTTCAGCAATCTTCTCCAAGACAAAGTGTTCTCGCAAAGCAACCTTGGTGGTCTCTTCGATGTTGCGTCGAAGATTGTTTACGACAGATCGGATTTGATCGTCGGTGAAACCACTCCTTCGTAGCTCGAGAACTCGGCGGTGCATTTCGCGGTCGGCTTGTCGTCTTACCAGAGCCTGTGGCAATTCCCAGTCAGCTCCAGCTGTCAGCAACCCAGAAACCTGGGTTCGGATCAACTGATTCTGATGGTACTCGCACTGACGCTCGAGTTCCGAACGAACAAACGCCTTGAGTTCTTCGGTCGTATCGAAGCCGAGGGTGTCGAGAACCGACTTGCTCATTCCTTCGACATTGACCCGGCGAACTTCTTCTACAGAAATCTCCGCATCAACTTCGATCCCTCTGTAAGACTCATTGAGGGAGGTCTCGAAAATCTTAACCTTGGTCGATAATTTGGCACCTTCTTTGGCGCCAGCGAGCAACTCACCAAAGTTTTCGATGATGCAATCGGCCAAGCTCAATTTGTTTCTGAGGGTGACAACTGCCTCGTCTAAAGAGCTGATGACCTTTCCTTCGTGTCGGAAATCGATAGAAACAACGACTCGATCCCCAAGTTTTGCAACGTCATCAACCGCTTCACCTTGAGTGATGCGTTCTAGAGTGCGGTACAATTGCAAGTCGACTTCCTCATCAGTGACTTTGAATTCGGTCTTTTTGATCTCCAAGCCTTTCCAAGCTGGAGTTTCAAATTCAGGACGAACCTCAATCTTGAATTCGTAGGTGAAATCGCCTGTGGCTGGAATATCTACGGCACCGTAATCCATGTCTGGTTCAGAAATAGCCGAAAATTCGCCACCCTCGGTAACTTGCTGAAGCGAGTCCATAACCAGACTGCTCTTCACCTGATCTGTTGCGGTTTGTCGGAATCGGTTTTCCAACAACTTTCGTGGAATCTTGCCTGCACGGAAACCTGGCAGATCGGCTCTCGGAGCGATTTCGTCGTAAACTTTTCGGAAATAACGCTCGATCTCTGCACGCGGAATGGTAACCACTACGTGACGAACACAGCTCGAGGGCTGATCAATCTTCACAGTTAAAAGAAGCTTGGTTTCGTCCTGGGTCTCGACGGCTGACATTTCTAACTATCGTCCTGTAGATGAAGAAAAAAAGGCATAACAAGACAGAAAGAGCGGGTGATGGGATTCGAACCCACGACAACAACGTTGGCAACGTTGTGCTCTACCAACTGAGCTACACCCGCATGAGACCTGTCTAATTATGCCCGCTGCGTTTTATTTCCCGAATCAAACCGAGCTGAGGAGTCAAATTCTGGTGTTTGACTGTCCCCTGTCCGTCTTGCGGGATCGCAATTATAGGAATCGGCGCACTCGCTGCAAGTGCGAACCGGTTTTTTTCAACAACCACTTAAACTCCCGGGGGATTTTGTGTTTCCTCCCGGGAATTTCCTTATCGGCAGTTGTCGCCCATTACTTGATCTTGTCTGCATTTCCTGCTTGTCCGAACTGAATCATTCGGTCCATGCAGACTTTCTTCATCGATTCTCGTGCTGGTTTCAAGTAATCGCGAGGGTCAAACTTCTCAGGGCTTTGAGCCAAAACCTTGCGGATTGCGCCAGTAATTGCCAATCGACAGTCGGTGTCGACGTTGATTTTACGTACGCCGCTCTTAATTCCTCGCTGGATTTCTTCGACGGGAACCCCCCAAGTCTGCTTAATTTGACCACCAAACTGATTGATGATGTCTTGCAACTCCTGCGGAACGCTGCTGGATCCGTGCATTACCAAGTGGGTGTTGGGGAGTTTGCGATGGATTTCTTCGATCCGTGACATCGCCAAAACTTCACCGTCTGGTTTTCTGGTGAATTTATAGGCGCCGTGACTGGTTCCGATGGCGACGGCCAAAGCATCACAATTGGTGTCCGCAACAAATCGGGCCGCTTCATCTGGATCGGTCAGAAGCTGGTCATGGCTGAGTGCTCCCTCTGCTCCGTGACCATCCTCTGCTTCGCCCATGCCGGATTCGAGTGATCCCAAGCATCCGAGCTCTCCCTCAACGGAAACATTGCGAGCATGGGCCAGCTTAACCACTTCCTTGGTCACTGCCACATTATATTCATAGGATGCTGGCGTCTTGCCATCTTCCATTAACGAACCGTCCATCATCACTGATGTGAAGCCATTTTCGATGGCGGACAAGCAAGTCGAAGGTGAGTTTCCGTGGTCTTGGTGCATTACGATTGGGATGTTGGGATACAGTTCTACTGCAGCCAGCATCAAATGCCTTAGATAGGCGTCTTGCGAATAAGTACGTGCCCCTCGAGATGCTTGAATAATCACAGGAGAATTCGTCTCTTTGGCAGCTTCCATGATCGATTGGATCTGTTCCATATTGTTGACATTGAAGGCCGCAACTCCGTAGCCATTCTCTGCCGCGTGATCCAAAACTTTTCTTAGTGGGACTAGTGCCATAGCGGTGTGATCTCCGAGAGGATTTCGAGGATTAAAAGGAGCGAATCCGATCTTGCTTACATCTTGGACGTGCGATCGGCGACGGTTTAGCGTAGGATTATGCGTTTCCGGAACGGCTCGACAATCCATAAACCCGCATTTCGGCGCGAACTGGCATGGACGAAGAATTCACAAAACCTATATCCCGCGTTACTAAACTTCAGCCGGTCGATAGCTATTTGAGCGGCAGCTGGGAAGCGCTGGGGGCTGGGGCTCCTGTGTTGGTTGCTTTATCTCAACTTAGCAGTATGGCAATGGCCGATTCTAGCTCCTTGTTACCTACATCAGACGAACTGCTCCCAGAAGCGAAAGCGATTTTGTTTGCAGCGAAGGATCGTGGGATGATCGAGCTCAAAGCTCAGAACGCCGCCTTTGAAGCTCCATCCCGAATGATTGCGGTTTACGTGGAAATAGACGAAACTCAAACGATCGCCTTCCGCGATCCCCACAAACCGGAAACGACCGTCGCATTCCTGGAAGGTTTTCGACAACTGTGCTCGTGGGGGCTCGTCATGCATCATATCTACCGAGATTTTTCTTTGACGAGCAAAGGTTTCCATCTCGCACGCCAACTTGTAAAGGAGGAGGTTCAACCATGGCTGGACAAGGGAACCGAATTTGGGCTACACGAATAGTCATAGGACTAGCAGTTTTAGGCGTTCTGGGTTTCGCCGCTAATCGAACTTGGAAGCGATTCACCCAAACCCCGATCGAAACAATGGTTGATCCGAATTCTGCAATTGTCGTGACGACGAACGGTTCGGGGGCTGACGCCAAACAAGAAGATGCGCCGGAGAATAGTGTCGTCGTCGAGCAGCATCCGTTGGCTCCTGTCCTTAGTATGGCTCGTGAGGCGCTGCAGCGACATCGAAAAGAACACACGGGATACACTGCCATTATGCTCAAAACGGAGCGAATCGATGGCAAGCTTTCCTCGCAAGCTACCATGAATCTAAAGCTTCGATATTTGCCACCAAACGAAGGTAGCGAGCTTAGAAACGTTGCGGTATATCTCGATTTTCTAGGTCCACCAAAACAAAAAGGTAGAGAAGTCATCTACTATCACGGCAAGAACGATAACATGTTACTCGCTCACGAAGGCGGTTTCTTCGGTATCATCACGGTTCCGCTAGCTCCCAATAGTCGCATCGCAATGATCGGCAATCGTTATCCAATCACCGAGGTCGGGCTAGAGAAATTATTGGTTCGGTTGATTGAGAAGGGGGAACGCGATTCCCGTCTTGGAGATTGCGTCGTGAATCGTTGCTCAGGAGAAATGATTGCAGATCGACGGTGCGAATTGATTGAAGTCATCCACAACGAAAAGACCGTTACCATCGGTGGCAAAACCATTCCGCACGAATTTCATATTGCGAGAATCTGGTTCGACGAATCGATAATGCTCCCTATTAAATATGCCAGTTACAGCTGGCCCACCAAAGATGGTGAGGAGCCTCTCCTGGAAGAGGAGTACCAATATAACGATCTGGTACTGAATCCTGACCTTACCGATATCGACTTCGACACAGAGAATCCTAAGTACCGATACTAATATTCACGATGGTAAAAAAGCTCAAGCGAAAACGCGGTAGCCATAGTCTTGCCAAGCGTCGAGCCAGTCCTGGAACACCTCCAGGTACACTGTTAATCGATCCAAACGCATCCACAACCTCCATTAAGGTGATGGCTTTTGATTGCCAAAACGTTCGCGAGCAATCGATCTCGCATGTTTCGGAATTGAAAAACTTTCTCGGCAAATTTCGCAACCTCTGGATAGATGTTACAGGGCTGGGCAGCGAAAAAGTACTGCGAGAACTCGCCGAGCTTCTTAAGCTACATCCGCTCTCAATGGAGGATGTGATCAATGTGCATCAAAGAGCTAAGCTGGATCGATTCGAGAATCATCTCTTTATCGTGGCTCGGATGATTGATGGCGAAGACTCGCGAGACTCCGAGCAACTCTCCTTTTTTATGATGAACGGCATCTTGGTTTCTTTCCAAGAACGAACAGGAGATTGCTGGGAGCCGGTTCGGCAGCGAATTCGCTCCAATCATGGCAAGGTTTCGGACTCCGGAATCGATCATCTGCTTTATGCGTTGTTAGATTCCGTCGTGGATAGTTACTTTCCGTTTATGGAAAAGATTTCCGACGCGGTCGATGAATTGGAAGATGAGATTAGCGCGGAACTATCGCCAGCTCAACTCAGGATGATTCACAATCTACGCGGTCAGTTACTGGCCCTCCGTCGTTCCCTCAGGCCACACCGTGAATTGATCAACGAGCTGATTCGCGATTCCTCAGATCGGTTTAGCGAAGAATCACGCGTTCATCTTCGCGATTGTTATGATCACGTTACGCAGTTGCTCGATGCGGCGGATACCTATCGAGAGTTAACGGCTGACTTGCGTGACTATTACATGTCCACCATGAACAATAGCATGAACGAAGTGATGAAATTGTTGACCATCATTTCCACTATTTTTATACCCCTGTCTTTTGTCGCTGGCGTTTACGGTATGAATTTTGACGACGAGGTTTCGCCGTGGAATATGCCGGAGTTGAAATGGTATCTCGGATATCCATTTGCAGTGGCCATCATGCTTTCCGTTGCGATTGGTTTGCTGATCGCGTTTCGTCGAAAAAGATGGATTTAGACATATGGCTACCGTATTTCGACGACAGAGCTTAGGTGCACGGTGGTGTTTTTTGTTGAGCTCGCTCAAGTTAAGTGCATTTTTTGTTGGTTTCCCGTTTTCCTGTTTCTTTCCGACGGAATCTAGCGCGGCACAGAGCGTTGAGATTCTTTCTGACCGGGGGCAGTCGTCGGAGTCGCCGAACGGTGACGCTGAAATCCAAGGCGAATTTCGCAATTCAACGATTCGAATACGAACTACGCAGAGGCTAGCCGGTGCGATCGATTCGATTCAATGGAACGGCAAAGAATTTATCGACAGTTATGATCACGGCAGGCAATTGCAAAGCGCATCTAGTTTTGACGCCGGACAATCGTCTCCGTTCTGGTCGGAACGATTTAATCCCACAGAAGCAGGTTCGAGCCGTGATGGGACTGGCAATAAGTCGACCAGCAAGCTGCTTCATATCGAAGTAGAACCCCGTCGATTAAAAACGAAAATCGATGCCGCCTTCTGGCTTGCTCCTGGCGAATCGTCTGGCGGTTTTCCTGCTCTTAACCAAAAAGAGATATCGAATCACGTCATCGCTAAGGACGTACAGATCGGATTGGAAACAAACGGTCGCTTACTTCCCAACGTGATCGACTATCGTGTCACGTTTCAGGTGCCATCCGGTGAATCGCACCAGTTTGCTCAATTCGAAGCCTTGACAGGTTATATGCCACCTGAATTCTCGGAGTTTTGGGGCTTCAATAATGATTCCAAGCAGTTAGTACCCTTGGATGATGGGCCTGGTGAGCAATCGATGCCAATTGTTTTTTCGACTCCATCTGGTGAGTTCGCAATGGGGTGCCTTTGTGCAGTCTTTCAACAGAAAAAATACCAAGGTCCAGGGTATGGCCGATTTCGCTTTCTTAATGAAAAAGTAGTCAAGTGGAATTGCGTCTTCCGATTGTCGAACACCGCCGGCATTGACGCGGGAGAGTATTCATTCCGTATCTTCGTGCCGATTGGAACTCGCGAAGATGTTCGACTCGCGATACAACACTTAATTGTTAACCCAAATTGATCGCCATTCGCTCGGCCTGCCTCATCCTTTATTTCATTTATGATTGAACTCCCCTGGGACCCGGAAGTCGAAACTCCAGCAACAATCGCAATTATCGGCGGCGGGCCAATTGGGATCGAGGCTGCTATCTATGCCCGATTCCTGGGCTATCACGTCTCTATTTTCGAAACGAGGCGAGTCGCACACCGTATGCACGATTGGCATGATCGGCCTCTGGCGGTGCCAGTGGCGGATTGCACAACGTCCCTCGGATTGGCCGCCATCAAAGCCCAGAATCCAGAATTCGTATTTCCCGCTCCAGACAAAATTTGGACCGGTCGCGAATTCGCAGACGAGTATCTGATTCCGCTCGCTAAAACCGATCTACTTTTTGACGATATTCATTTCTTAAGCCATGTATGCGATGTTTCGCGTTACCAATCTCAATTGGGTATGCTTGAGGACATTCAAGAGCGTTGCAATGATGAGTTCCGACTTTTGATCGCCGGTCAACATCGAGGGGACTGGATATCCAAAGCGGATGTTGTGCTGGATTGTCGCGGTTGTTTCCAAAGTCAATCGGGAGTGGGTCCAGGTGGTGGGTTGGCTATCGGTGAGAAAGAGTTTGAATCCCACTTTCTAAAGCATTCGGTTCGCGATCGTAAATTCGAATCCAAACAAATTCGCGATAAAGTCGTTTGTTTAGTTGGCTCTACATGGCATGCGACTCTTTTTGCACAAGAGTTTTGGGACACAAGAAGCGAGTTTCCGGGCTCGAAGCTGCTATGGCTTGTGCCCGAAGATCGAACTCAATGGCCTGCCAACATCAAGAGACTGGCCGAGCTGATACAATTTGACCCAGCGGGGCCGGTACAGCTCTTATCTTGCTTAGGCGTAGATAAGATCCAGCGGTCCGAGGAGGGTAAGTGGAGTGTGCACTGCGTACGTTCTGACGAAACGATCACCGAGTTAACTTGCGATGAATTCGTCCGTAGAACTCAGGGGCGAAAGGTTTCTGGATTCCCCGAGTTGGATTGCGAAGGTTTACTGTTACCAGATGGAACCGAGCATCGATTCGTTACATGCGAACCTGGTTACTATCGATTGCACGGCGATCCTACAGACACCCCAATTGCACTATCACTCTCCACGCAAAACGAACACAACGATTCCATGGTTGCAGTTGGGACGAGGCTCAAAGATTGTCACCTCGCAATTCGCGATCTCTTCGCGATGTTAGGGGGCAGAGAGAATCTCGATCTTTACCAAATCATGGCTGACAACATACAAGCAGGAAGAGTTTAATGAAGATTTACACCAAGACAGGTGATGCTGGTTCGACAGGTTTGTTCGGTGGACCACGCGTTTCAAAAGACGACCCAAGAATTTCCGCCTACGGCACAATCGATGAACTAAATGCAGCTATCGGTGTTGTGCGAGCTTATAAACAAGCGGACATCATCGATCCGATGCTAGCAGTTATTCAGCACCAGCTATTCTCCATTGGTGCGGAGCTCGCGACGCCCGACCCTGACAAGCACGGATTGAAATGGCAAAGTGTGGGGCACGTTCAACAGATGGAGAACTGGATTGATCAGCTTGAGAAAGAGTTGACACCACTTCAGAACTTCATTTTGCCCGGAGGAAGCCTCCAAGCATCACAGTTGCACATCGCACGAACCGTCTGCCGTCGTACCGAACGTGAAATCGTCAGTTTCAATAATTCAGGTCGAGTGAGCGATGCATCTCACATCATCATTTTTCTAAACCGATTGAGCGACTTGTTGTTTGTTATGGCTCGTTATGCCAACAAAGTTCTCGGTGTCGAAGATGTGATCTGGGAAAGTCCCCGAAAGTAATACCGTTATGGGTCGCTTTGCAGCCATCGACTTTGAAACAGCCAACAGCAAGCCCAATTCTGCTTGTCAGCTTGGCGTCGTCATTGTCGAAGACTGGAAGATTGTCGCAGAGTATGAGTGGCTCATTCGCCCGCCTCGAATGTTTTTTTCTCCGTTCTGCGTTCGCGTTCACGGGATTACTCCTCGCGATTGCATGAACGAGCCGACTTGGGAGAAGATTTGGCAACAGGCTGCTCCCATCTTGGATGGGCTTTTGATCGTAGGGCACAATGTAGGCTTCGATGCTTCGGTTCTCCTGAATTGCTGCTTGCACTATGAAATAACACCTCCGCGGAATGAACTTCAGTGCACGCGATTGATCTCTAAACGAGCTTGGCCGGACAAGTCTGGGCATGGGCTAGCCGCTGTTGCGGAACGATTGGGAATCACTTTTCGACATCATAATGCTCTCGAAGATGCTCGTGCCAGCGCATTGGTTACGGTTCAGGCAGCGAAGTTGAATGGATGCTCCGCGTTGGAAGATCTCGAAACATCGCTTGGTTTGATTAGAGGGCGACTCGGATTCGATCAAGTCCGAAATCCACGAACATCTAATCTCACCCGCGAGACAAAACAAGATATCGGCAACTTTCGTGTTGAGCCGAGACATTATCGCAGTGATGGCTTGCCAATCAAACAAGCGGTAAACCGCAAAGCGAGTATGTTAGCCAATGCCATTCTGAGCAATTGTGGCGATAGCAGACCGCTTCGAGACAAGTCTGTCGTACTGGTCAATACATTACTTGGTTTGGAGCGCACAGAAGCGGAAGACTTTTTGAAGACGCTGGGCGCTATTCTTCAGAAGAGCGTCAATATGCAAACGCAATACGTGATACTGGGAACCGATCCGCTATCTGGACCAAGTGAAGCCAGCGAAAGCTATTCGGAAAAATGCCGTGAAGAGGTTGAGAAACGTAAAGAGTTAGGACAGCCGATCTATTTGATCAGTCAGCGACAACTATTGGCGATGATTCCTTCGGCCATGTCGATCGTTCTTGGTGATCGATAACCCATCCCGCAAAATAATCCGACTTTGGTCCCCTGAATCGTCTGTCCCCAGAATCGTCACCAGTAACGTTCGACGACATAGTGCCCTGGCGATTTCAATTTGTGTTTGGTCAGACCTCGATTTTGAAGAATAGCTTCCAAATCATTGAGCATATCGGGATTGCCGCACATCATGACGGCGGACTCTTCCGGAGCTATCGATGCCTCTGCTAGTTGTTCTAAGCTGCCATTCTCCAAAGCTGTCGTAATTCGACCGCTTAAACATCCTTTAACGGCATCCCGCGAGACTGAACTTATAAAACGGAATCGATCGGGATGAAGATCTCTAAAATGCTGCAATTCATCTTGATAGGCTAGGTCGCTGCAATGGCGTACTCCGTGAACCAAAATGATGCGTTCGTAACGTTCCCAGATCGCTCCGTCTCGAAGCATTGCAATGTAGGGGGCTAATCCCGTCCCCGTGCCTATCAACCAGATGCAGTGGGCTGCAGGTGTATGAGAAAGTGTAAAACTGCCCGTCGACTTTGCTGAGACATCGATCGTATCCCCGACCTCGAGATTCCATATCCGCGGCGTCAGTTCTCCTCCATCGACTCGTACGATAAAAAAGTCGAGCACCTCGCCGTGTGGAGAGGCGACTGAGTACGGGCGATGCAGGTGTTTTTCCGGCAAATTCAGCCCTACCTGCAAAAACTGGCCGGGCTCAAATGGGCTAACACCTGGAGTTTCTACCGAAATCGTGAAAAGTCCGTCCGACCAGACCTGTCTTTTGACGATTTTTCCCGATATCCACTGCAATGACATCGCGACACACTTTCTCCGAGAGGTTAAACGCCCATACTGGAACCATAATACCATTTTCGTAGGGTTGGGTTGTTATACTGACCGCCTTTCGGGCTATAATGGAGTGAACTTGGCTTCCAAAGCCAGAACTCCACATCCCACCCATTCGATCCGGATTTTCGGCATCGTCGGGTTACGGCGTCCTGTCGAACCCACCCACCTACTTGACTCGAATCCATATGCGTTCGATCTACCAGCCAAGCTTTCTGAATACCCTGACAAGTGGTCTAGTATTTGTCTATTGCGTCGCTGCTTTCACTTACGTCTACGCTGATGATCGCATCGACTTTAACCGGCAGATCAGACCGATCTTGTCGGAGAACTGTTTTTACTGTCACGGTCAAGATGCCAACAAACGAGAGGCTGGGCTGCGACTGGATCTCCGAGACGATGCGATCGAACATGGGGCCATTAGCCCAGATCAACTCAACGACAGCGAATTGCTAAAGCGTATCTTCTCAGAAGATGTCGACTTGGTCATGCCTCCACCCAAATCAAATCGCATTTTGTCCAAGGAACAAAAGGAGTTGGTTAAAAAATGGATCGAACAGGGAGCCGAATACGAAAAGCATTGGGCATTTGCGCCACCTACAAAATCAGTCCCTCCTCAAGTGAATCGACAAGAGTGGGTTCGCAACCCGATTGATCAATTTGTTCTCGCAAATCTCGAACGCGAAGGTTTGGTTCCATCACCGGAAGCTGACAAAGCTACCTTGATCAAACGGCTCTACGCCGATTTGATCGGTTTGCCACCAACTCCGGAGGAAGTACGAGAGTTTGAACAAGATGCAACTCCGGAAGCATACGAACGATTGGTTGATCGCTTGATGAAAAGCGAGCACTATGGAGAACGCATGGCGTTGCCTTGGCTCGATGCTGCACGTTACGCTGATAGCAACGGCTTTCAACAAGACGGCGATACTTGGCAATGGATGTGGCGGGACTGGGTTGTCAAGGCTCTTAACGAAAACCTACCCTTTGACCAATTTACGACGTGGCAGATTGCGGGCGATCTGCTTCCCGATGCTACCCTCGAACAAAAAATAGCAAGCGGCTTCAACCGAAATCATATGCTCAACGGCGAGGGAGGGGCCATCGCTGAAGAACAGCGATTCGTAGTTCTATTCGACCGAATAGATACCACCGCTACGACATTCCTTGGGCTGACCATGTCATGTGCGCAGTGTCACGACCATAAATACGATCCTATTACTCAGCGTGATTACTACGGTCTAATGGATGCGTTCAATCGTGTTCCCGAATCGGGTGTGCCGCAGTATTTTTCCAGTCGAATTCGAGTCGCTAGCCCCTTTGTAGAGGTTCCTTCGGAGGAAGTAACCAAAAAGATTGCTGAATATGATGCTCGTGCAACGGATTTAGAGACAAAATTGCAGCCTATTGTACAAGTCGCTTTTGCTGGCTGGAAACTCGGCTTGTTGACAGATAAGAATCCAGATGGCAAAGGACTTCCTGATTCGCTAGTTGCATTGCTCAAGAAGCCGGATGCGGAACGCTCGGAAGCTGATAAATCGGAGATAGAAAAACAGCTCCGAAGTCATTTCGATCAAAAGGTAAAGAACTCGTTTAAGCCCGATATACCGCAGCTTGGCGAATTGGAATCTGTCCGCAATGAGAAGGCCAATTTTATTGCTGACCAAATGCCTCGACCTATGATCATGAGCGATGCTCAGAAACGAGACACTCATGTGCTAATTCGAGGCGAGTATCTTAACAAAGGGGATAAAGTCGAATTCGCTACACCAGGCTTTTTGCCCGCTATGCAACCCGAACTCCCCCGAGACCGACTGGGTTTCGCGAAATGGCTTGTCTCAAATGACCAGCCCCTCTTGTCACGAGTTCAAGTCAATCGAATGTGGCAACATTTCTTCGGCATCGGATTCGTGAAAACAACCGAAGATTTTGGTGTTCAGAGTGAGTATCCCATTCATCGTGATTTGCTTGATTGGCTGGCAGTTGAGTTTCGCGAGTCCGGATGGGATATGAAAAAGCTGAATCGATTGATTGTTACCAGCTCCACATATCGTCAATCCAGCAAAGTAAACGAAACTTTGTTGCAACGAGATCCTGAGAATCGACTCTATGCGAGAGCTTCTCGGATGCGAATGCCATCCATGGTCCTGCGAGACTGGGCTTTGGCAGCAAGTCGATTGCTGGACCGAAGAGTGGGAGGCAAGCCAGTGTACCCATATCAACCCGATGATATTTGGGAGTCGTTAGCCATTACGAAGGAGCGGGACTTCACTTATCCGAAATCGTCAAACTCCGACTTGTATCGTCGAAGCCTGTATACGTTCTGGCGACGCACAGTGGGACCGGCCAATATGTTTGACAGTTCCAACCGTCAGACGTGCAAGGTCCGGATGACGGCGACGAGCACTCCGCTTCATGCGTTAACCACATTAAACGACCCTACCTGGGTCGAGGCGGCTCGTTCTCTCGCAGAGGAGATGATGACGCAGCATTCAACGTTGTCATCACAAATTGAGGCAGCTTATCGAGCGGTGCTTTGTCGGGCACCCAATGAAAAGGAACTCAAGATTTTAGAAGCTGCATTCGCGAAACAGCGTGCGATATTTGAAGCGGCCCCCGCGACGGCCGAGCAATTTCTATCCATTGGGAACAAACCAAAATCCAGTTCCCCAGATGCCCTAACGCACGCTGCATTGTCTGTCGTTTGTCTTGGGATTTTAAACTTGGACGAATCTCTCTCGAGAGAATAGGGAAAACGAAACCATGGAACCAATGGACCTCTTAAGTCAAAACCGAGCGATCGTTACCCGAAGACAACTATTTGGCAGATTCGGAACAGGCTTGGGTACGGCTGCACTCGCGAGTCTGATGCAATCGAGCCTTACTACACAGAACGCTTTTGCAAATGCTTCCAACGATCAGTTTTCTGGCGCACGCCAAAAAGGGTTGCCAGAATTGCCTCACTTTCCCCCGAAGGCAAAAAGAGTCGTTATGTTTTGGCAGGGAGGGGGGCCATCGCACGTGGATCTGTTTGATCACAAGCCAGTCATGGAACAAATGGCGGGGAAAGAAATTCCCGAGTCCATTCGAGGTACAACTCGATTGTCGACGATGACCAGCGGCTTGAAGAATTGGCCATGCGTTCCTGCGATCAAGCCGTTTCAAAAATACGGAGAGTCCGGAACGTCACTTAGCAGCATGCTTCCGAACATCGGTTCCCTGGCCGATGAGATGACACTTGTTCGGTCCATGCACACCGAAGCGGTGAATCACGCGCCTGGAGTTACTTTTTTCTTGACCGGTTCCCAAGTTCCCGGCAGACCTAGTTTGGGGGCGTGGCTTTCTTATGGGCTCGGGAACGAATCAGATGAACTACCAACCTTTGTTGTTATGACATCAAGCGATAAAGGCAAAACCTGCGGACAATTGTTCTTTGACTATTACTGGGGAAGTGGATTTTTACCCAGCCGATTCCAAGGGGTACGATTTCGTAATTCGGGAGATCCTGTTCCCTATTTAGCAAACCCCAATGGTCTAAGTGGAAACGCTAAACGGGCGATTCTTGACGATATCGCAGCCATCAATGCCGCGCATCTCGCAGAGTATGGTGATCCTGAAATTGATACGCGAATCGCTCAGTATGAGATGGCTTATCGGATGCAGACCAGTGTCCCAGATTTACTCGATTTCTCCAAAGAGTCTACTTCAACTGTCGAGCGATATGGGCCGGACGCTCTTGTTAAAGGTACCTATGCGAATAACTGTTTGATCGCGCGTCGACTGCTGGAACGTGGCGTGCGGTTCGTTCAGTTGATGCATGCTGGCTGGGATCAGCACAATAATCTGTATACTCAGCTCGAAGCACAATGCCGTGATACCGATGCCCCCTCTGCTGCCCTCGTTAAGGATCTCAAGGAGCGAGGAATGCTAGACGATACGCTTGTTGTCTGGGCCGGCGAGTTTGGAAGGACTCCGTTTGGGCAGGGGCCGTCAGAAAAACCTAACGGACGGGATCACTTTGGAAGGGCGTTTAGTTGGTGGATGGCCGGTGGAGGTGTGAAAAAGGGGCATGTCCACGGTGCAACGGATGATTATGCGTGGAATGTAACCGAGAACCCAGTTCACGTTCACGATATGCAAGCGACCATACTGCACCTGTGTGGCATCGATCACACAAAACTCACATTTCGTTATCAAGGACGTCAGTATCGTCTTACTGATATCCACGGCGAACCAGTCCAAGGAATCATCGCTTGATATTTGCTTGGTGCCTATGGCCAAGTCTGACATCAGCCTCGGTTGTAACAATTGAGTTCTGTAAAGATAGATCCCTGTACTCGCGCCTCTAAGGTTTGTGGGCGCGTCTGAGGTTACCGAGTGTTTCTGAAAAGTATGACTTGGTTAATTAGATGTCATGCAGTCGATTGCAGTTAGTGTAAGGACGTCGGCTCGCTTTTCGATGCGAAGAAATAGTAAAAAGGGGCTGTCGGTCTCCAAGCCTTTTGCCTTGCTGATCAACTGTTCATTGGCACTTGGAAATTCGATAGACATTCGACTTCCCGCAATCATCGATTCCAATGTCAACTGAGGCACGCTTCCTGCCTTTGCATTGTCGGTGAATTCAAATCCAGATGGAATGACTGTAACGATATGACTGTTAGTGTCCAAGGAGACAGCACCAGCGATCTCGCCCGCTGCGCAGCGTTTCACCAATGCGGAAAATTTTGGATCCTCTAAGATCATGTTCGCTATGGAATCACGTTGTTGGTGCCAGTATTGAGTCACATCGTCGTCTTGCGAATCACTCCATTTAGCAATCTCGCACAGGTAACCATAAAAGTCTGACACTGCTTTCAGCTGAGCATCCCTTTCGCGGGGAATAGAGGACCACTTTTCCTTTATCGCCATTAAGTCTTGTATGGATTCTGACAATTCGGCGATTTCAACAGCTTGGGACACGTCGGAATCAGTTTTTTCAACGGAACCGTCGCGTACGTTGGTTGGATCTAATGAGCTTTTGTTCGAATCTGCACCAAGGCTCGGTAGATTGCTCTTGAAACCATCAGAGGGTAACTGTCTCGAAGAAATGGTAGGAACGGGTCCAACGTCGTAGGCAGAATCAATGGAGCCGAAGGTGCCATCTGATCGAAAACCAGAGCCACGCAATTTTTGGGGGACGATCCATGGAATGTATTGAGCCACGGCTGGACCTATCCCGCCAATATCCTTTCCGAAACCATACCAAAGAATAGCGGTCGCAAGTGGTAACGCAGCAAGTCCGCCGAGCACCGGCGGGAGAAATTTCTGAATCGCTGATTTTTCTTTTCGGCTGGGACGCTCGCTAGGGTCACGGACTTTAAAAGTGGTGCTTTGGACAAGCACTTCAGAGGAAGCCGGCTCCTGGGAAGCGGAAGGGCTGGAAGTGTCTTCACGATTCTCAGGTTCGTCGTTCAATGCAATTTCTCCAGGTGTAGCAAGGCGAGACGTTTGGGTTTAGGGATAGTCAAGGGACTGAAGCTCGTGCCGAAGTCTCAAAGCAACCTGCACGTCAAAGGCCACCAATGTTCGATAAAGCTCTAGCACACAATCTTACTTTAGAATACATGCTCAGCGACGTTGCTTAAGATTTGTCCCTCGGAAAAGGGGAATACGGCCCAATTTTGGTTGATTTCTTCACCGAAACGGGGTTTCTAGGCATGCAAATCGCCTATAAGTCGGGGCAATCTCTTGGCTAATATGCTGTTTTGGACCATACTGTGGTGAATTCCAGGGAGTCCAAACGGTTTCAAATTTGGATCTCCACGTCACCTACCTCCCACCGTATTACATTCATGCTGTTGCAGAAAGCACGACTAGGCCTGCTGGCGATCGTAGCGCTGGTGGCGCTTCGGTTTACGATCGGTTACCACTTTTACATGGAAGGGGCGACGAAGGTCCGCGAGGGGAATTTTTCTTCGAAGGGGTTTCTTACCGCCGCGAAAGGTCCGCTGGCTGGCCAATTTAAAGGGCTGATTCCTGATTACGATGGCTTCGTAAGATTGCCCGAACTCCGAGAAAACTTGACGGAGAGCGAACAAGAACCATCCGATGACGATCCTGACGTAAAACTTCGTTACTCAAAGTTCTTTTCCATTCTTGATGCTCATGAAGCAAAAGTACTAGAAGCGTTCGAATTAACGAGTGACGAGCAAAAGGCGCCAGCCAAGGAACTGACCGCTAAATGTAAAAAGGACCTGAACGAATTTGTTGAGGAGTGGCAGCCTCAAATCGTTGAGTACTTGCGAGGATACCAACGCATAGAGAAGGATAGAAACGATCCGGCCAAAACGACCGTTCCGGGGATGCGAAAGCAACGCGAGGAAATCGAAGCAAAGTGGCGAGCCATTGCTGCTCCGTTGTTGCCTCAGATCGAACGAATACTAGACAATTATGAGGCCGACATGAATGGGTTGGCACCGGAGGCTGAAGAAGGCAAAGAAAAGAAATCGGTCAAGTTTATGCTCCCAGGAGAAGGACCTGTTTCTGTTGAGCTAGTTGACAAGTATCTTCCGATCTTTGATATGTCAGTCGGCATTCTTTTGATGTTAGGATTGTTAACTCCCCTCGCAGGCACCGCGGCGGGTTTGTTTCTGTTGTCGGTTGTCTTGACCCAATTCCCTGGATCGTACGGTGCTCAGCCTACGTACTATCAAGCTATAGAGATGCTTGGATGTTTCGTCTTGGCTTTTGCTGATGCGGGGCGTTACGCGGGTCTCGATTTCCTACCGTGGAGTTTCTGGAATCGGAACAAGGCTTCTACGGAAGACTAAGACGAACTGTTCGGTTAAACGTAAGCGATTATTTGAGAGAAGATTATGAACCAATTGTCACCGGATGAAAAAACAGTAGGTCAGAGCAATTACTACGAAGCCGTCGGGTTTACTCGTCGAGAATTCATGCAAGGGATCGTAGCAGCCGGGGCTGTGTCGGGCGCCGGACTCGGAGCAATGTACTTTGGTTATTCCAAAGTCAATGATCCGGTTCGGGTCGGCATCATTGGCACCGGGGACGAAGGAAATGTTCTTATAGGAGCATGTAATCCTGAATATGTGACCGTTAAGGCGATTGCAGATATTCGTCCCTACAGCATTTATCGTGCATTCCATGGCGATAACTCCTCTCCGGCTGCTTGGTCCGCGCGACCAGGCCTTATCAAGCAATATAAGTACGCCAGCGAGGCTGAAGCCAAAGCTAGTGTAAAGGTTTATGACGCATCCAACGGTGGGATCGCTGCGTTGCTAGCAGACGATGAAATTGAAGCAGTTATCATTGCGTTGCCCCTACACCTTCACGCTCCAATCGCCATCAAAGCCATGATGGCCAAGAAGCATGTGCTTACCGAAAAGTTGATGGCTCACAACGTTGCACAGTGCAAAGCAATGGCGAGAGTTGCCTCAATGAGTGTAGACGTCGCCGACAATCCCATTCACTTAGCAACCGGTCACCAACGCCACTACAGCGTTTTGTATGACAATGCTGTCCATTTGCTTCGATGGGGAATGATTGGACAATTGCACCACATCCGAGCGCAGTGGCACCGAGGTAATTTGCCAGGCAAAGATTCCTGGCAACCGCCATTGCCCAAGGGCGAGATTGGTGGCAAGCCAGAAGATAGTGCGGTTCTCAAGCAATTGGCAAAGTTTCAGGCAGATCTCAAGAAGGCCAAGAGCCCAGGCGAGATTGATTTGCTAACTAAGAAAGTTGCCCAATGGGAAGCTTGGATGGCTGATGATGTCGACGCAGAGAAGTTCGGTTACATCACTAAAAAACTTGGTGATCGCGATCGTCCAGCTCTAGAGGAACTTATTCGCTGGAGAATTTTCGAACGAACCGGTGGTGGCTTGATGGCAGAACTCGGCAGCCACCAATTGGATGCCGCTTCCATTTTCTGTAGCGCACTGCGTACCGACGGCAAGAAAGCTCGCCCGATTTCGGTTCATGCAGTCGGTGGTCGTCACATCTTCCCGCTGGATCGTGAATGCGAAGATCACGTATACTGCTCTTATGAATTCCCCGGACCAGAGTATTCGGAGAAGTTTGATGTCGGATACAACATCCCCGGCGTGAAAGGGATCAAGTCCTACGAAAATGATCCTAACAAGCGTGTTGTGGTGACCTACTCCTCCATTAACGGCAATGGATTTGGCGGATACGGCGAAGTCGTAATGGGAACCAAGGGGACCATGATCATCGACAAAGAGCAAGAAGTGATGCTCTACGCCGGTTCCGACACCGGAGCGACGGTTGGGGTTAAGGCTGCTAAAGAGGGTTATGCTCTCGATACACAAGCGAGCGGTGGTTCATCGTCGCCTGTCGCCAAGGCGGCCGCTAACAATGGACCCGTCAGCCGTGGCTATACCGAGCAGATCGAACACTGGGCATATTGCATTCGTAACCCGGCCCCAGAAAACAAGCCACGATGCTATCCGGAGGTCGCTATGGCCGACGCGGTTATTGCACTCACCACCAATGTTGCAATGCGACAGGGGGCACGTGGCGAAGCCGGCTTCATCAAATTCCAGGACTCTTGGTTTGATGTCAAATCCGATGAAACTCCAGATGGTAGCAGCGTGACTGAAGAGATGGAGTCGCTCAAAAACTACACCATCCACGGCGATTCTCAATCTGCATAGTCAGGCTCAGCCTTTAGGGGGCCAACCAGCAACGGTTGTGCCTACAATACCGTTTGACATTTCGATAAAACTCTGGGATGGTTTCCTATTCCAGAGTTTTGTTATTTCGTACTTTGAAAAACGATCTTCATGACAGATCAGCAGTCTCTTCCACCACCTCGCGGCATCCCTGGGAAATGGTTTGCTTTGCCTTTTGGAATGGTGCTGCTGTTTGCGGTCTGGCTGGTTGTCTCCATGGCATTTCGATTTCAAGCGATTATGCGACAACTGGAAGCGACTAGAGAAGTATGGCCTAGGGCTGCAGTCATAATCCGAACCAATGTCAGCAATTCTTCCCAAACGAATCAGTCGAGTGCTGAGTTGGGTAGCTCGAACGCAAATACCTGGGATGATTGTCTCGCTCGTTTCTCCAAATCCAGCATCTTCGACGAACAAAGCATTGCTGCTATGGAGATTATTGAAATGGTTCATTCTGGTACTAGCGAAAAGTCTGCTCTTGAAAAAGTATTCGCTGACGAGACCTTTAAATCCGTGTTGGAATCGGAGCGAAAGCGATCGCAGCTACAATCAGGCATCGTGGGATGGTGTACCGTGAAGGGGTTGCGACTGAAGCTTCCTCCATTGTTCGTTTTGGATTGAGGTTACATCATGGATTGGCAGTCGTTGCTCGGTCATGATAGACAGAGAACATGGTTTCAGAATGCCATAAAAAACCAACGGCTAGCGAGTACTTTTCTCTTTGTTGGTCCCGGTGCGATAGGCAAACGGACCTTCGCAAAACTTCTCGCCCAGACGTTGTTGTGCACGTCATCTGATCCGTCAGACTTTAGGCCCTGTGGCAGATGTGAAACGTGTGTGCAACTCAATGCCGGCACGCATCCTGACTTGATTGAAATTGCGAAAAAGCCAGATAAAACAGCTTTGTCGATCGATCAATTTATTGGCTCCGATGAACACCGCATGCGTGAAGGGTTGTGTTACGAGATTCGAATGAAGCCCTATTCGAATCGTAGAAAAATTGCAATTGTGGATGATGCCGATACGATCGGTGATGAGGGTGCCAATAGCTTGCTCAAAACGCTAGAAGAGCCCCCTCCAGGAGCCGTCATTATTCTGATCAGCACGAGTTTGCAGAGGCAACTCCCGACCATTCGCTCGCGATGCCAAGTAGTGCGATTCCAACCACTGTCGCCAGAGAATTTGGCGACACTCGCGATTAGAAGTCAATTGGTAACAGATCCAGAACAAGCAGCGGGAATTGCCAAGCATGCCCATGGATCGTTGGCCGAGTTTGCGGTCTACGCTGATGAAACCTTGCGGGAATTTCAGCATGAAATGAAGACACAGTTAACGTATCGGCCGATGGATTTCGTAAAGTTTGCAAAAGCGGTACAAGGGAATATGGAATCGGTTGGAACAGAATCGCAACCCCGCAGAGAGCGATTAAAGTTGTTGATTGATTTTGCACAACAACATTTTCGAGATGTGATGTGTTTCAACTTAGGAAAAGATCCTGTGTTAGTAGATCGGACGCTCCGCGGAATCAAGCGTTGTTTAGAAGCAAAAGAGCACGTCGATAGAATGGTGGCACCGGCAGCGTTGATCGAAGCTTGGGCAGCAGACATCGCTTCCATTTAATCGATGTCGTAAACGAGCAAAAGCAAACGAGCAAACTGGTGCCGACGAGCTAGCGACATAAACTACCGAGAGTCTGTTTTCTTATGAATCGCCATCAGCATTCCATCGTTGTCCCCTATGTTTCTACTGCTATTTGGCTTACTCAGCTCAGATGGGTGGCGGTAGTAGGGCAATTGCTTGTTGTAGGCTCTGTCACTCTGCTATTAAAGATTCCTCTGCAGTGGGTTCCGTTGTTACTGCTAATTTCTTGGACAGCGGTCACCAATCTTGCAATGACTTACTGGGTTCGACGAATCAAGTGGTCATTGAGCACAAAGGCGGAACGTTCGATTGAAGGTAATAGAACAAATAGGGTTTCAGGAAGTGATTCCTTCTTGGATGAGAACATCGGCAATCGCGCATTAACTGCTATTTTGAGCATGGACGTGGCAACCTTGACAGCGCTTCTTTATTTCACGGGAGGAGCCGCCAATCCCTTTTTGATTTTCTATTTCGCAAATATATCCATAGCGGGAATGCTACTCCCCAGGCGGTTAGCATGGGTTATCACCGCGCTCTCTATAACTGGGTGTGTTTTTCTTCTTCAAGACTCTAAAGAAGTAACGGAGTTAACAATCTCGTCTCTGGCCGCGCAGGCACCTTGGGGTATCGAAAAGGTCTCGTTCTTAATCGCTTTTATGACCTGTAGTTCTGTCGTAACCTACTTCGTTACGATGTTAGCGGTGGAGCTTAGGCAACGTGAAATTCAATTGGCAGTTATCGAGAAAGAACGAGAGCGAGCCCGGCGTTTGGAGGCCATGGCAACCTTGGCGGCTGGGGCCGGTCATGAGTTAGCGACCCCGCTATCAACGATTGCAGTCGTCGCCAACGAATTAAGCAGGAACTTGGAAAAGTACGAAGTCTCTTCTGGGATCCGCCGCGACGTTAAGTTGATTCGAGAAGAATTAAATCGGTGTAAAGAAATTTTGCATCGGATGAAAAGTGGGGCTGGGGAAGCGGCAGCAGAAAATCTAAAGCCAATCACTTTGTGGGAACTGGTGAATGCAACCGTTGATGCGATGAGAGAGCCAAATCGGGTAATTGTATCTCTAGAAGATACAGCTCGCGATAGCCGTGGGATCCTGCCTAAGCAAGCGATCTCACAGGCTCTGCGCAATTTGCTGCAAAATGGCCTTGATGCGTCGGAGCCACACCAAAAAGTTGAGCTTCAAATTTCGTTGGCTTCCGATCAGTACACAGGAGAAGGTGTCTGGAAAATGACAATTCGAGATAGGGGGACTGGGCTCTCAGAGGAGGTCGCAAGGCGGATTGGTGAGCCGTTTTTTACAACCAAAGAAGTTGGTAAAGGGATGGGATTGGGCGTTTTTCTGACTCGGAACGTTATTCAGGGAGTTGGAGGCGTGATTTATTTCGAGCAAGCCTCTGGCGGAGGTACCCTATGTCATGTGGACATTCCGTGTCGCAATTGATTCGCGATGGAAGAAAACTGATATACTCGTATCGCAGTTTATAGTTCAAACTTTTGTTCGGAGTGGCGAGGAGTCTCATGCGTTGGGAAGGTCGAGAAGAATCTAGTAATGTCCAGGACAAACGAGGGATGGCGATGCCTGCCGGAGGCATGGCTTTGGGCGGTGGGCTAGGAATGGTGATTTTGGTGATCATCGTTATGTTGCTAGGGGGCGATCCGCAACAATTGCTAAACCAAATGGGGAAGCAAGACCCAGGACCTGCTCGTGCTCCGTCGAATTCGTCGAGACAGGTTGACCCATCTAATGATCCGAATGCCGAGCTCAAGAAGATGGTATCTGTCATGTTTAAGGATACCGAAGACGTTTGGAACAAGTTGTTTCGCACAGAATTTCGCGCTCAATACGAAGAGCCAACTTTGGTGCTATTCGATCAACCTATTCGATCGGCATGTGGAGTGGCCTCAACACAAGCCGGACCATTCTATTGCAGCGGCGATAATGGCGTTTATCTCGACTTTGGTTTCTTTAAACAGCTTCATCAAGAGTTCGGAGCTCCTGGTGATTTCGCTATTGCCTATGTAATTGCCCACGAAGTAGGTCATCACGTTCAAAATCAACTCGGAATTCTTCCCAAGGTCAATAAGCTCCGTTCGAACAGTAGTGAAAAAGAGTCAAACCAACTACTCGTAAGGCTGGAATTGCAAGCTGATTATTTAGCCGGGGTTTGGGCTCACCATATTCAAAAAGATAAAAATGTTCTTGAGCGTGGGGACCTAGAAGAAGCGATCAACGCCGCGAGCCGAATCGGGGACGACGTTTTGCAAAGACGATATCAAGGACGTGTAACTCCAGACTCGTTCACGCACGGTACTGCTTTGCAACGAAAATCGGCGTTACAGCTTGGAATGAGAACTGGGGACGCCAAAGGTTTGATGCGTTTTTTTGAAATGTCGGAAGCAGAGCTGAAAGAGTTTGGAAAATAAGATGGCGATTCGATTACCAGTAGTTTTAGCCCAGCATGCCCGACGAGTTGCTGCATACACCGATTGCGAAGAGAGTTGGATCACGTCCCTGCTTTTTGAAGAGCGATTAGATGCAACCTTAGTCTCTGATCTTGCTTCGATACAACCAGACTCAACCGACTACTTGTGTTTAGCTGGATTAAAAGGGGATTTCGTTTTGGTTAGTTGGGAGGACAGTTCCGCCGTCCTCCGCGAATTGAACAGACTAGGCTTTGACAGCTTTGAAATTGTGCCAGTTGACGGGGCTGCCAAAGTTTCTTCTGCGCAACGCAATCAGGCCGTGAAGAAGATCTACTTGATGGGATTTAATAAAGGAATTCCGGTTAGCGAGCTTGTCGGCCAGCTAAAGCGACTCTTGGAATCGAAGGCCACTCCGGTATTTCAATTGCAACTCGTGCCAAAAGGGGCGAACATCCCCAGCTCCAAAGTATTACCCGTAGTTTCGGATTTCTCTACAAGCCCCTCTCTTGCTACAAAAGCAACCGGCAATTCGGCACCTGCAGCAACCGGCATATCCGAATTCAAGGTGTCGTACCCAGCATCGAGTACGAAATCACATGTCGGAAACGATCCCCTATCCAGGGAACATTTGCCGACTGGTATTCCGGGTGGAGGCAACTTTGCGTATGAAGATGATGATTTTCCTCATATCGATAACCTTGTCGACGAATTAGATCGTTTTGATTCTTAGGAGATGAAGCATGAAAAGGATGTTTGGAATGTTTGTGGGAAGCGCATTGGCGTTTTCCATGGTTGGAGGCCTGCAGCCCCTCTCGGCCGATGATGAACTCGAGAACACGTCGCTCCGATTGGCTCCCAAGGATGCGGACGTTTACTGGGCTAGCTGGAGACAAGCTGAGCAGTGGAAGCGATTGGTGAATGGCCCGGTTGCGAAAAAACTGGTCAAATTACCAGTGGTTGAAAAAGCATGGAAAGAGTTTCTGAAGCAATGGAATGATCGATCGGAACAGCTAGCCCAAGCTCGCATGGTTTGGGAGAACCCGAACTTCAAAGAAGCTCTCGATTTCTTCACAGAGTTAGGTTCGGAAGAAACGTTCTTTTTCGCTGACAAGAATCTCTCGAGTTTCATAAAAGCGACAAATGAATTCACTACGGAAATGCAAACCGCAGTCGTTGAATCGCAAAATGATTCCGAGGATGCTTATTCAGAACTATTTGATAAGTGGATTGGTGAACTTGAAAACCTCAAATTACCGACCATGGTGTTCGGAGCCAAATTCCAAGATGAAGATTTAGCTATTACCAAAGTCGATCAACTCGAGGCACTTGTACAAATACCGTTAATGGCGTCCGGCCAACAACAACTTCTGGGTTTGGTAAAGCGAGTCGATGATTCTCGAGGCTCTCGATTGTCAGTAACCGTAAACGGAAAGCTGATTCCATGGGATTCCATTCCCACAAATGATGAATTCGACGAAGAAGCGATGGAAAGCCTCCGTGATGTATTGGAGGACAAAAACATTACTCTGACCGTCGGTATGTTAGACAAGTATTTTGTTATCGCTTTTTCTGAAACCACAAAAGACCTGTTGTCTCTTGGCAATGGCGAGAGTTTGCTGTCACATCCAGACTTCGCACCAGTTGTTGCTATGGGTGACAAACAACTGACCATGGCCTCTTATACGTCCGACGTTTTGGGGGAGACCAATTGGAATGCTCAATTGAACGGTTTCTTCTCGAAGCTGTTCTCTCAAACCTCTGCCGCTGGGCGAGTACTGTTGAAAGATGATAGTGAAGTGCACGATCTCTTGGATGACATTGAGAGCGATGTGGAGTGGATGGACACCGAAATCGCTAAAGTGATTCCTCCCTTTAAAGGCCAGACGATGTTATCGTTCTTGACCGATGAAGGCTGGGAAATGCTCCAGTACAACCGCACACCAGATTTTATTCTTCAGAGCGATGAGCCACTCCCCGGTTTAGGCCATGTTGGTGGAAAACCTTTGATGATGGTTGTAACTAAGTTTGCCAACCATCCTGAGTACTTTCAGCTAATGCGTAAAATCGTCCAACGAGCAAAGAGCAGATTAGACGACGCTCTCGATATGGATCTGTCTGAAATCGACATCGACGAAGATGATCAATATGAAGCGAAACGGATGGTGAATAAGGTTTATCCGTTGCTCGAAAGAGTTGCTAATGCTTATGAAAACTTGATTGCCCCTTCGTTAACTGGTGAACATGGATTGGTTTGGACCTCCGGCAATCTCAAAGCGAAGCAGTGGGTTCAAGGAATGCCGGAAGCGGACGAACCATTGCCATTGCCTGAGTTTTCATGGATCAGCGGCTTGAAAGATCGCGATTCGATGATCAAAGGAGGCAAAGAAATTTACAGCATCTTTGATTCGGTTTTGGAACTGGCCCGAGAACTTGACTCGAATAGCGTTCCTGAAGGCTATTCGATCCCACGTCCTGAAAAGGTAACGGAAAAAAGCGGGATCAAGTATGGATATCCTATTCCCGAAGACTGCCCTGTTCCTGCCGACTTGATGCCTCACGTACTTTTGTCGGACGATCTTCTGGTGATCGGCTACTCCAAAGCAACAACAAACTTGCTCGCTGAAGGCTCTGCTTTAGAAGTGGGCAAGCCCGTTTTTTCAAGTGATTCGAAACTTGCCTCTGCATCCTATATCGATGTTGGGCGAATGTTCGAATCATTGGGACCATGGATTAGATATGCGGTTAAGCAAGCCAACGTTGATCTCGAACAAGACCTCGTTCCGCAATCGGATCTTCCACTAGAGGGTGTTAACATTACTCCTCAAGATCTGTTGGGCTTGTGGTCGGTCCTAGAATCTATCGGCGAAGTTACTACGACAGCGGTGTCCAAAGGTAAAGAAGGGGTTGAAATCCGCTCCGTTTACCGTCAATCCTTGCCGTAGTGCTTGATGCGTTGCCAGTATGCTTGGAATGCCCCATCCTTATGGAAATCCGGACTGTTGTCCAGATCATGGCATTCCATGCATTTTTCTTCTGCTTTATCTAGAGGCAGCTTCATATCATCGCGAAGCTTACTGATCATCTCGGCGGTAGCTTCGACATCACCAGATTCGGCCTCCGCGTGAGCCTTGCCCGGGCCGTGGCAATTCTCGCATCCGCTGCCTGTCAAATGCGTTGATGCAGTCAGCGATTCAAAGCCAGTGTTGTAGGGTAGGAACTTCTGAGGATTCCAGCCTGTTGTGTGGCAAGAGAGGCACTCAGGATCAAAATGCCTAGGAATAGGCCGCTCCGGAGGTTCAACGATGGAGTCTGTTGCGTGGGAATGCGGAGTGTTCTTCCAAATATCAAATGCAGTCGTGTGGCACTCCCCACATTTTTCCGAGCCCACAAACTCACCACCCGATAGGTGCAATTGCTTTGGTGCCAGCGCCTCGATTCCTTCCACCTTGAGTTGGTCCTGATAGTTGCTGAAAAGCTCGTTCATGCGCGGAGAGTCTTCGAACTGAGAACTCAAAGCTAAACGCTGATATCGCAGTGGTTCTTTAGAATCGTCAAACAAACCCACGAGCCCAGCATACATCCCCTTGGTCCCGACCTGGATCATTTGAGTCTTTGTGCCACTAATGATTTCGGGACGATAAGTTGGCTCGCCATAGCCGCCAGCAGTTACCAGAATCGAAAACATAGGGAACAATTGAGCAAGCTCCCGCGACTCTTCTAGGGAAGTTTGTGCTATCAATATGTTAACGTCACACTTTTCTGCCTTGAGCTGTTCGGTAACTTCCCTTAACGCTGCTTTAGCAGACCGAACCTTTACACCTTCTCCCTCGTTCGTCAGGACCGATTTAATTTCGGCGGCATACTCGTCACCTAGGACCGCCGTAATACCTATCTTTCGTTTACCTACTTGTACGACTTTGAACGGTGTATCCATACCATCAAAAACGGAAACGTTAGCAGAGATGAATAAGGGCTGAGGATTGCCCTTGTCGTCGGTCTGCGTGTTCAGAAGCGGATATACTAGGCTTGCATGACTCCCTCGCAAATCGTCAGGCCCATAAGTGGTAGCAACGTAACCCATCATCGAAAGCGCTTTTGCAGTCCATTCAAACTTGATTTCGGATTGCTTTGCGATACGCCGGACTTGGTTGCCAGCGTCGACAGGCAAAACTTCCCAGCCTTTCTCCTTTATCTTCGAAAGGAGCGAGTCTCGACGCATCAGCCCTCCCTTTTGATTTTCTAAGCCGGTACAGCCACACGGTTCGATGTATCCGTATTGTCTTCCGGTCACGAAAAAAACCACCCACGGATTCTCCCAATCGGGTGCAATCGTCTGATTTCTCTCCTCTTCCGTTGCGACATTTAAGGGCCCCTGTTCCACTTTTCGTGGTGGCTCCATGCCAATTGTCGCTCGATCAACCTTGTTAGCTGGAACGGTGTTGCTTTGACTGTTGCTGCTTTGTCCAGCCTCTTGGATTGGCTGAGGAACCCCGTCTATAAACCGAATCGAAACTTTGGGGGTATATTGACGTTGAGGGGGCTGTCCAACGCCCACGAGAGGTAACCCTATCGAACCAGTTAGAATTGATAGCAATAATGCTCCTCGAAATGCTCGCCTCTTTATGGATTGCGTCATTTGAACCGGTTTCCCAACAAGTCGCCTCGAAAATATTCAAGCGAGCGCTGAGAAGTCTCAGTCTCGCTCCATCATGGACAGGGCTAGAATCGGCAGGAGTAGGCGTTTAAGTTCAGTGAGAGCAACTATTCCGTTATGCGAAACTGGATGAAAACCATTTCCGTAGGAGAATTTTCCATGCGAGTATCGAAAATGACCCTAGCAAAATCCTTTCCTGATGACCCATTTCTCTCAACAGGTTCTGACCCGGGGGGGATTTCGATCGTAACAGGGTAAATCTTCGACGTCCCACGAATGGTGGGGTTCCCGACCGTTACATTAATCTTTCCTGCAAATTCTGGGGGTTGAATTTCTTTAAAGGAGATCTCTGCATCCGGATACTCTTTCGTTGAAACCGCCATCAGCAGGCTCTTTTTAAGCCCCTCACTGGAGGACGCAATTCCAAGCCGCAGAATCTTCTTCTCCTCCGAATAATCGCTACCTGCAATGATTCGAACCGGCGTAACAATTCGTCCGGAAATAGGTAGTAGTGCAGGTTCTTCGTCGTTGTTCCTGCTATTGCGGAAAACGATATTGGTGTTCAGAGATGTTGCTCCAATTCCTTTTTCAACGGTGACCGTGTATTCCATCACTGTCTTGGCCTCGGGGTAGAGTACCGACTCTTCTTCTGTTAACGGCCGAATCTTGCCAATGGTGCCGTAGATCTTTTTGGCTACCGACGAATTGGCGACTGTGGCTTCGTCAAAAGCCATCGGAGCTTGCTCAAGACAAAAGACCTTGCCCTCAAAAGTTGAATCTTCGCTCGAAATGTGGTCTGCGACGAGGATTCCAGGTGGGTCAAATACGTGCGATTGACCGATCTTCCCTCGAATTGTTAAGGAAATCTCTTCTTGTTGGGGGGCGGTGGTACCGATCGTAGCAGTTTGGGCAAAATCAGGAGCATACCCCTCGAGAACCCATTCCAACTCGACTTCCGTTTCGTCGCCAGGCTTCAATGTGGCTCGCTCAAATCGACCAACTGTGCATTTACAAGAGCTCCGAATAAACCAGACGTCCGCGGGAGCATCTCCGACATTTTTGAAAACAAACGCATGAGAGCGCTTTCCGCCTCGTTTCATCGTGCCGAAGTTGTATTCGTTGCCTCCAACGATTTCGATCTTTCCAGCTTTTGTGGTCTCGCCGGGAGCTGCAACTTTATAGGAGGCTAAAGCTGCATCCATATCCTCTACACTGCCGAGAACATGGGTAAGACCCTTGTTGCGGTTTAACTCAAGGTAGGAGGCTAAGCCATAGCCAGCGAGCAAAGAAATCAGGATGGCGAAAACTAGGGATTTCATCGTTTCGAATCGATTTGGTGAAAGAAAAAGCAGCCGCTCACATTGTGGTTATGGAATGACTTTACGCAACCAAGAAAAAACTGGTTCACCCTTGAAAAATCCAGGCATCCCAACAACTTGGGAGGCTTGCAGCGATTGAGCTCCCTGGCGAACCATATCATCGGGAACCCAAATCGAGCAGACAGCGAGCTTACGGTCCGCATGTGGAGTTACCTGATCGATTTTTTCCGCCATTGACAAAGACGCCTTTGACCCTTCGATGTCCTTTGCCCAGTACAGAAAAACAGCCTTTTGCAGATGGCACTGAGCTGACGATGGGTTCAATTGAGTCGCGCGGTTACACTCGGCAATGACATCGTTCACCTCCAAAAAACCCACCGGATCCAAACCGGCGGCTTTGCATACCTCAATCACCGAAGCGTCCATGATCGCGACCTGGCTGGAAACAAGCCAATTTCTGGGGTCATTGCTCAACCACTTTGCTTTCGACAACTTGTATACCTCAAGCCATTTCAAACGAGACGTTTGACCTAAGTTTCGATCGGTAAGTCGTTGGAAAGCGCCCCGCAGCAACCAGCTTGCTTGATCAGGATCCCAACCGCTAGCATCCAAAATGGCAGGATATTCCTCAATGGGAATATCGGTGAGACGATTTTCGAGCTGCATTTGCGCAATAGGTCCCCTTTTCATCTCGGGTTGAAGCGTCAATACACCAAAGGCCACTACAAAAACACCCCAGCCAACAAACAATCCAAACGAACGCAAAGATTTAAGGTTACCGGCAGATTGCATGTTCGATTGACTGTTTCTCTCCCCAATTCGAACGAACCCCGCCAAAGCCACCAGCATAGAACTCATGGCCCCGGGCTGCATCCAACCTCCCGAAAACATAAAATGAATGGCGACGACTAAAATGATCAAGACACTCGCAGCCCACCGGCCGGCCTCGGAAAATCGCATCGAACGAATAAACCAAAAACATGCTGCTGCACTGAAGCAGAACGACAAAGCGGTAAGCAATAAGTCTGATTTTGGGTTCACCGAATATACAATCAATCCAAAGAATAGTATCAAACCGAGGGCGATTACCGCTCCCGCATCAAATGCGATTTCTCGTCCTTTGTCGCTAGCCTGCGATTCGACTCTGAGAAATTCATGTCTTCCGCATTCGCTCTGACTCCCACCTGAAGATTGATCCTTAAGTGTCGACATCTTCAAAAAACGCGAGAAATTAGAAACGATTAGAAAAATCGCTAAGGCAATCGAAAGCCCAAGCAACGGAAAGCCGCCCCAAACCAAGATCTCCATCCACATATTGTGCGGGTCTGCAGGATTCTCAGATGCCAACATCGATTTAACGGTCGTATACTCCGACTGAAATGCCAAAGGTCCATACCCAAACCAAGGAGATCTTAGAGCCAAATGAAGCGCCCCTTGCCAGTACTCCATCCGATATAAGAATGATTTGCCCGCCTCCCAGATTATTGCGGAGTCGACCCACGCAACCACCATTGCTGCGAGCCCTCCCAAAACAATCGACGTGGCGATTCCTATGAAGACGAAATGAGTGCTCAAACGGGACGATAACTGTACTAAAATCAATCCACCTACAAAAAATCCTACCGCCGCTGCGATCCACGCTGTACGACTCTTTGTCAACAATAAAACAAAACTGGTTAGTGCAAAAATCACCAACCAAACGAGTATCCATCCCCAACGCATACGGGATCGATCATTTCCTTCGGTTGTTTCTGATGTTGAGGATTCCTCACAATTCAACAGTCCGAATCGTCCTTTCCGAAACGAACTAATCAAAGCAATTCCGACTAGAACGACAATCGGGGCCAACGTGCCCGCGAGAGAGTTCGTTAATGCAAAGGGACCAATGGGTTCAGTGCTAAGCAGTCGATTCTCAAACTGCATTGCCTCAGGTGTCCCGATTGTTATTCCAACGTCCTGAAGCATTTCTTCTTTGAATACTTCAAACCGTGCCCGAGTTTGAGGCATACTCACGAAGTATTGATACAACGAGTAAGCCGATGTGCCACACGATATCGCTATGCTCCAGTGCAGCACCTTGTTATGAATAGTGCTTGAGCTGAAGAGGATAGCTAGCCCCTGTAATACTCCAACTAAGGCTATCGTCTGCCAAAATCCAAGAAGTGAGGTGCGAAAGTTGGTTTGCCCACTTGAAGCAAACGTTGCGATAGCTAACCAACCAATGAATAGTAACGCTACATAAACTGGGAATCGTGATACAGTAACTCCGCTTCTTCCCAAAAGCATGACAACCGACGACAGAAAACCAATCGCTAAACCGATGATGATTAGAACTAAGGAATCTCCAGAGGCTACCGACGTCGAATCCGATGGACTCCACTGCGCTGCTACCATGTATCCGCCAACCAAGATGTGCAACAAGTAAATCGGCAGGCTTGCCAACCATACGTTGCTCCCAGTTGACGCTTCCTCTTTACCCTTCATGCTGATCCTCCGATCTGGCATTAATCTGACTGCTTGACAGCGATGGGTTATCCGAATTAGGGGATCCTTGCTCAGATCTCGATTGCGATTGTCTTCGGATCAAGCCTTCGATTGTGCCAACCAAAAGGAGCATGCAGCCTACGATCGCGATGATAATGGCTGCTCCAACCAAATCTGTTCGCGGCAATAAAAGTGCCCCGAGTGAACAGGTTAACGTCGCCAGATAAATGGCCATCACCGCTTGCTGTTTCGACATGCCCATCTCTACTAGACGATGAGAAAAATGCTTTTTGTCGGCTTGAAACGGACTCCTGCCGTCTCGAAGTCGAATCATGACTACGCTAAGCGTGTCGTAAATGGGAATTGCCAATAGGCATAGAGGTGCCAACACCGCGTGGGGGCGATCCCCCCGAGAATCGACGTAGGTCGATAGCATGGTGCAGATAGCAATCCAGTACCCGACGAAGTAGCTTCCGGCATCTCCCATGAAAATAGTCGCGGGTGGCCAATTGTATCGAAGAAAGCCTAACAAGCCGCCCAATAGAGCCAAAACCATAGACGCTACAAAGATTTGAGGAGAGCGCCCACTGTCGGGACTGCCTATGAGCAACACAAATGCGAGCATGATGCAAATAATACACGCCACTCCTGCGCTTAACGCATCCATATTGTCCATCATATTGAAGGAGTTAACCAACATCACAATCCAGAACACTCCGATCAATGTTGCTAACCACGGAATGTCTATGAACAAAGAAAACTGCAGGTCCTGCCAGTACACCACAAAATACGCGACCCCGAATTCAATCAAAATTCTAAGCTTCCACGATAGGCCAAATCGGTCATCCATCGCTCCCAACGTCGCAAGACAAATCCCTCCCAGCAACAATACCGCGAAGTCGGATAGTCGGCTCATTAAGCCAGGGATGTAAATTTTCACTGAATCCGGAACGATATCCTGAAGAATCCCCGCATTCACAGCGGCGACTCCAAGTATCCCAGCTAGGAAAGTACCGATGACCCCACAAGCAATCCCAATTCCTCCTCCGCGTGGGATTGGTACGATGTGCACCTTTCGCTCGTTGGGCATGTCCATGAGCCCCAATCGAGATGCATTACGCCTTACCCATCCGACGATGAAATACGATAGCAGAAATGCTGGCAAGGTCGTAACACAAACGAGCAGACCAACGAAAAGCAAATCAAGTCTCATGCAAGACCGAAACAATTAGAGGAAGAAAATGAAGCCCATTATAATAACGCCATTTTCGTTTTGCAGTTAGCGTCGATAGACTCTACCTCGCATTCTTGTCCGCTTGTTTTCGTTTCTAACCAAATTTGCAACCCACCAACCGAAAGTACACAGATGAGGCAGCCCTTCACCAGCCAACGACTCCCCAAACCTAAACAACCCTATTCCCACGGAATTATCACGTCGGGAAGGCAACTCTGGCTTTCTGGCATTCTACCCGTCATCCCAGAAACCGGCGAGTTCGCCCCGAGGGTCTTCGAAGCCCAAGCCGTGCAGACGTTCGAAAACTTAAAAGCTGCCGTTGAAGATGCCGGTGGTTCACTCGCCAACGCGATCAAAGTGAATGTTTATCTCTACGACACAGCTTTCCATTTCGAGATGAACGACATTTTCGCACGTTATTTTGTGACTCCCTACCCAGCCCGTACGACAATACAAAGCATGCTTCGCGCATCCTTAATTGAAGTCGACGCAGTTGTCTCGCTCCCATAATCACATCTGGACTCACCCGAATACTTCCCGTTTCGTATGCATACAAGGTGCGATGGGCTGAGCCTGCGACGGGATCTCCTAGGATTGAATCGGTTCGTAAAAAACGGGAGAAACGAAATCGAAGTCTTGGCCCAGAGCGGAGACTATGATTCCAAGTGACTTACGATTCTGAAGCAATGACCATTTCGGCGAACGAATACCACGAATGGAAAACCTGGCACTCGCAACTTAACAAGCTGCTAATTCTTCGTCACTAAACCTCTTCTAAAACAAGAAATCCCTCAGCCACAAGAAACACAAGAACCCACAAAAGAAGAAATAGACAACCTCATTCCATGCCCTCGGCATGCATCATCCAACCCTTTGTGTCCCTTTGTGTGTTTTGTGGCTATCCTCTCCGCCCCCCGTAGCCGATCTCGCCAGAGATTGGATTGCTTCTCAACTCAAGATTACCACTTGCTTATTTCCAATCTTCAATCATCAATCGCCAATCATCAATCTTATCTGTGGATTCAGGTTTCCACCACTCAGGCGTTGCAACACCGGAGAGTTGGCTCCGACCATAAAATACCGATGCAAGTCGCTTTGGAGGCACTTCCGTTAGCTCCCATTTTTCGACGATGTGCTCTAGTATATCCGTCGGCGCATCAATTCGAAAAACGTACTCTGAATCGAGACCTTGGCAAAGCTGATAGACTTTGATCATATCGATCACAATATCTTGACGTTCGTCTACGAGCCTCTTTAATGGGTCAGACCATTTGTCTCGATTCTCAATTGGTCCGGTTTTGCCAACCAATACCGCTTCAATGATCATTCTGGATCCGACGTATACCACGAGGAAACCGCCAATCAAAAAAGCGATGATTGCAGTAACGGCTAACCAGAGGATGGTGCTAAATCGAGATTTTGGTACACAATCATGCATTGGATGATCTCCCCACTATCAATCCGCCCGACTTCACGAGTCGGGTGCCTTGCGTGGTTCTGACTCTGGCTTGGGGCACATGAATGCGGTAACACCAGATCACTTCGAAAGGATCGTCGCCAACCACTCGCTTTGGTCATAGGGCAGACGGGCAAGTATCGACCGCATGCGATTCGTGCGACCGAAATTGTTGAACAAAATTAAACGATGAGCAAGAGTATTAACAATTGCCGAAGATCGGATTTTTAGTCCCCAACTTGGAAAGCTGTCGTCCCCTTCACCACCATCCTTGATCTGCTGAATCTCAGTGATTGTCCCTCGCGGAATGGAAACGGTCCACTTCAGGAGCAATAGCCGAGTTTCGATATGCAACATGTCGGCGGTCAACCGAAAGCATTTGCGTGCAAAATTAGAATACAACAGCAAAAACGCGACGAGAAACCAGGGACCTACAAAAGCCATGACGAACCACAATGGAATTGGCTCGCCGTTCTCCATCTTACCACCTGTAAGGTAGCTACGAATGAGAGAAGCACAACCAAACGTCCAACCGGTCAGCCAAGTGCCAAGAAAAAGATTGAGGCATCCCATACCGGTTCGAGAGTGCTCGATGCAGCATTCATCGCCATTGACGGTATAGGTAAAGCCATTCGGCGGGTTCATGGTCGAGTCCAGTCATGCTCGATGTTTGAGTGTTAGCAGAACATTTTCGTTTAAGTAACATAGGACAAGGGTACTACCTGGTACTCCCAAGCGACCGGGGCGGCCTTCGGCTTAGAGTCTGGCTGTTGAGCGTTCACGCGATATGCCAACCAAGTGGTCGCAAGGACGACTGCGGCCAGAATAGCAAGTGATGGAATCATTTTCCTTTTGAACTCCTTTTGAACATCATCGTGAGATCGTTTTGTGTATTCCGACGAATGCTTTTGCACCCACACTGTCAAGATTCTAAATCGAGTGCACTGCTTGTTTCGTTGCCTCTTGCTATCTTGGACGGCGTTTCGAGTATTTCCCAGCTGAACGAATCTGCGATAAGTTGACGCATTCTGGTTTATTGCGAATGGATACCCAGTACTCCTCTCTGACATCATCGTCAATCTCAACAATACCAGGGTACAATGTATCGTTGCCATCTTTCTTACAATTCGAAATCCAGTACCGCAAACCGGATTCGAGGTTGAAGTAATTTGCTTTGTAGCCTGAGCCGCTGAGTGTTTGCAATCTGCGGCCTTGATAGTAAATGGTTTTCCAGGACTTCGAGAATGTTACTCTGCCAATTCGTGCATGCCCCGCGAGTCCAGGCTTCTCCTCGATGTACATCACTTTGGATGGCTTATCTCTCTTGGGTCTTTCGTCATGTGGTTCTGGGAGTGGACCAAATAACTTAAGCAAGTCTGTTTGATCGCGGTTTGCAAGTGGCGATTGAGCCAACGAATGCGAAAGTTCGCTCGTATCGTAATCGAACGTAGTTTGCGCCCAGCCGATCTGCTCCAGCAAGCCGTAGATGACACTCTTTAGATTGGGACGTGAGCGCACATAGTCCAAGAACTCTACCCAAACAGAACCGTCACCTCGTTTCATTCGGAGCGAAAAATCGCGGATCATTTTGCCATCGAGCCAAGTGACCCTCGTGTAGTCCGATAGCGACAGACCGCGTAGATGCTCATTGATCTTCTGGAGTAGTTCGACGCGAAAGTTCATTTTAGTTGATCTCTTGCTGAGGAAAAAATCACATACGTCGTGCTGAAGTGATGAACCGCCGGAGGCCGGGGGATCGATGAGTCGAGTGCATCCGCAGGTTCTAGCTTGAGTTACATCGATAATTGAAAGACGCTAGCCGATCATGCTGCCGTTCAGCCATTCTACCTTATCACAAGTTTCCGTTTCCATTTACTGAGAAGTTGAATTTTCCATTTCCCATATGATGGATGATCAATAGGTCTCTTCCTTGAAGTCCGCAGGAATAAATATATCGACCATCCTCCATCCGGAGAAATTTCAATCTAGACGGAAACGCTTCTATGTCCTTAATAGACGGCACATTCCCCTGCTGCTCGAAGTAGTCATCAAAAGCAATCGCCAAATAGCAAGCCTCTTTAATATCCCCTCGCGACACCATTTGAACGCCAAAAAAGTTTCGCCAACCAAGAGACGTTGCAGTTGCCAACGCAACAAAGGTGACAACGACAGTAATTGCTAACAAGTTTCGTCGCGGTAGTCTCACGTCACTCTATCTCCTTACCCGAACGGTAGCGATTAGCGAACCTGAGCGATTGACTCACAACAAGCCAACGCAACAAATCGAGTGTTTCGTCTACATCGATTGGATCGCGTATTATAGGCCGAGGAGACGTCGACGAAAATGGAGATCGAGCATCAAAAAAACTTCCGTGCTGCTCACTCAATGGCAAGGCTTCGATTGCCCCTGACATTCCCGAATTTTGATCGTATCTCAACTAGGCAAGCTCATTGCTATAATCCATGTCCAGCAAAGTTTCCTGTTTCTGACAACATGAATGATCCTCACATGTGCATGTCTAGCGAACGTAGAACGGGTCTCCAGGCCCGTTTAACCCTAGAATAGGCACACCTGCCCATTTCCTCCCACTCCTTCTTTGGAGCTCAAGAGTGGCCAACCTGCCACTAAAGCAACAAAGCCCTTTTCCCTCTGAAGCCCAAGGTTCTTCGGCTATACCGGAATGGAAGAGAGCTATTCCCCGATCCTGCCACGGGCTTCATGAACACGGGCTTAATTGTTGGCTAAGCTCTGACTAACAAACATCCAAGAGAAACGATCAGGCTCGACCTGCGCCTTTCCCCGACCGCCCTACGCAACATCTAAGCCTACTTTATGTTGCATCGCAATTGAGGCTACGATTCATCTACACCTGATTCAAGTGATTGTGAAGAAGATACCGGCTCGAACCGAACTGTTTGGTATTCGATCGTCTTTTGCCGTTTCTCCGGCACCATTCTACAAGTGGTGTAATGTATGGTTTTTGTCCTTGGCTCTTGAAACATACGGCAAGTCGTGTACTCGACGGTTTTCTCCTTCTGTTCCGGTACATGATTTTTAACAGTATAGGTGATTGGTTTGTCCGTTCCTGGAACCGTTTTGATTTTCTCCTCGTGATAGGCGTTCATTACAGTGTAAGTTACCGTCTTGGTCACTGTTTCATGCTTCGGAACAACTACCGTATAATTTACTCGTTTCTCATGTATTTCGCGAACAGGAACCATAACGGTGTAATCTATAAGCCGCGATTCGGTATGAAAAACGGGACGCATTCCGGGAGGCACCATCAATGAGATAGTGTTTTTCGAATCGCTATTCGCAAGCGGCGAATGAACTTGCTTTGCTCCTCCTACAAGTGCGAAATTGAAAAGGCAAAGTAAGCACCCAGTAGTTGCCAGACCACCGAGCAAAGCAAAACGCGATTTCTTCATAGGATCCTCCGGAAGGCTAGCAAAATCAGTTTGGGGCGAACTTCTCTTTCTATATCGGCCACAATTTTCGGTGCGGTTCGCAAATCATGGGCGAAGCACGCGTTTTCATTCAAGTGCAATCTTAGCGACGTAAAGAAAAGGATCACTCACGTCGATCGTAGAACGAGTCTCCAAGCCCGTTTAAACGTAGAACGAGTCTCCAGGCCCGTTTAAACGTAGAACGGGTCTCCAGGCCCGTTTAACCCTAGAATAGGCACACCTGCCCATTTCCTCCCACCCCTTCTTTGGAGCTCAAGAGTGGCCAACCTGCCACTAAAGCAACAAAGCCCTTTTCCCTCTGAAGCCCAAGGTTCTTCGGCTATACCGGAATGGAAGAGAGCTATTCCCCGATCCTGCCCCTGGCTTCATGAATGCGGGCTTCATGAACACGGGCTTCATTATTGGCCAAGCTCTGACCAACAAACATCTAAGAGAAACGATCAGGCTCGACCTGCGCTTTCCCTCGACCACCTGACATAACATCTAAGCCTATTTTATGTTCGTCATTGTCTTGAGCCGATCATTTTCGTCTTCGTGAGGCGTTCGGGCGGCGATAGTAAAGCAATCGAGTAATCGTGTTGCATTACTCGCCAAGGAAGGTCCCTTCGGGTGTTAGGATGAAGTCGTCTCCAAAGTCTGGTGAGAAAGCCGGAATGAAGCCGAGCAAGTAACCTCGCTCGTTGGTAGACAAGTCAGCCATGACGCGGATGTGGCGTTTCGTGCGATCATCCCAGAGAATGTTCGTTTCAATTGTGTAGGGTGTGCCATCGGGTGCCGTGCCGTTAATCACGTCAAGACCGTGGCGCGTCGATTCGATTCGTGCGGCGAGCTCGTGGTGTGGGATTTTACGATACGAAGCGAGATGATCTTTCAAGATCACCGCTAGCGTATCCCGGTCTGCAGTCATGCAATCTCCGTCGCCGTAACAATTTCGCTAACTGGAGAGCGAGACGAAGAAAAGTCGATTGCTGATTGCACAAGCACTTCGTGGTTTGACATACTCTTTCCGTTTTCTTTGCGAACGGAACACGTCACCTAGTCCCCGGAAGAGATGACTCTAAAGTTAGGAGCGTACCGGCGGGAGGGGAGGTGCATGGGATTGTTCTGTGACGTGTTCGACGACATTTTCATTTCCAACTGTGAATCTCATTCGAGTACTCTTTGCAATTCGTACCCGATTCAAGTATTGAACCACCTCTAGATCAAGCGTCATGGAGTCTTGATTCCAAATGGCATTCACCCGAGTTGCTCCATCAACAGTTCCACCACCAAATCCAGTCGGCGTCAAAATGTATTCTCTCCAATCATCTGATCGGGATCCATTTAATGAAATAGTAGCATCGTAGACGGGATTTCCAAAGTAGTCTGAGTACTCGATTGTGAAGAGCGACTCCTTCATCTTCTTTGAAACACCACCTGCCCAGCCATGCGCTGGAGTAAGCTGTTCCACAGGAATGAAAATTCCAGACATGCCGGGCTGCCAAGATCGGGCGTCCCAGTTTATGGACGTGTCCGCGCCGAGGACCTTCACCCTCTCTGAGTTAGGATCGATGGAAAACATCGACGAAAGCCAGAATAGGCAAACCAGCAATAACGCAATTGGAGTCGTCGCGGCAAGAATGTGTCGGTTCGAAAAGGTCACACGCATTAGATTCATAGAACGACTCCATGTCCTCATTGTAACTCCGGCCAGCGCTGCTGTCGACACATCCAGTTATCGAGCCGATCAGAGCCAGTTTTATGTTCAGCGATCTTTCTCCGCCTCCCGGACAAAGCGCTCGATGACCGCGTCAGGTTTCTCATCGATGGCGTGCTTGTAGCGGATGACGCCAGCGGCATCGATGATGTAGATAGTGGGAAAGCCGGTTACGTTCTACTTCTGAACGACCGGACCGTCCTCTCCGTCGAATAGAATTGGCCACGACATCTTTTCCTCTTTCACCGCTTTCTTGGCCTGGTCCTTTGTGTCACCGCTGGCGGTTACCACGCATACGCATCCGGAAACTCAAAGAGCTCGGCGATCCCAAGAAGAAAGCGATCAGTCATGGCAACAGTCGCAAAGGCCCCTGGCGGATGTCACGAAGCCTGGCTCTCTCGATGGTAATGAGTGTTGCATGGTTAACTGGCTTAGGATTATTCAGTTTACTCATGGCATGGAAAGAGCTTGCTTCCAGTAGACGAACCGCCCCCGTACTCCTGTGCGTCTAACAACGCGGCCGGATCCGCATGCTAGGTGGTGTGGGAGATCGCCCGGGAAACCGGGCCCCTGTCCCGATCCCTTTGTTATCCGCGTACATTTGGAAACGCATTTTGCATTCTCTTGCGGAGTAGCTCTAATGCTTTGGGCGTTAAGCGGACATCGCCATTGATGATCGCGTTTGGATTTCGAAGTGTCACCAATTCATCGACCGCATCGTCATCGAGATTTGGACAATGTGTTAGTGTAATCGATGTTATTGGAAGCGAGCATAGGTCGGTAAGACCGCGAGCCGTAATGTTCGAATGATTTATTTCTACGTAGAAATGCCTTCCTTCACCAGGGCCAATAAATGTGAACCCCGAAGGAAGAGCGTGCAAATGCGGTAGCAGAGTTTGGATTGTTTCATCAGTAGCTGCGACTCCAGTAAGAGTCAGCCAGTAATCGCCTTGCAAGTCAAACGAAAGGCTCCCGCCTTGACTGGCAACGGATCTGCAAACGGATTCAAAGTGTGCTACACGACGTGAATGAATGATTGATGGGGACGCAATCAGCAACGCAGTGGCCAACAGGATTGCTAACAATGCAATTCGCCGAAGCAACTTCACGTCATACCTTTCAAGCGGAGAACGGCTGCATTGGAGATGGGCGAGGGGTGATCTCGACACAAGTCAGGGCCGCGTAGACGAGCCCTTTGGTCCAATGCTTGGTTCTTAAATTGTATTCGGGCTTTCAAGGATCGCCATTCGATCCCTGTCTTGATTCCGTCTCGTCATTCTACGAACTCTGGTATCGCGCTGCAATCATGTCACGCGTTCCTAGCATTCATTCCCAATCGAGTCTGTCGCAAGGCTTGCATCAGATCCGTTAAGGTATGTCGTCATCGATCACTGTCGACAACCAGTACACAACAACGTGTTTCGATTAGGGCAAAAAAATGGATGGGCAAAAAAATGTTGACCGAAAAATGGTCTTCATGTTTTTGCCCTCAAATTTTTTTGCCCAAACATGATAATTGCATAATGTCCGTGACATTTCGAACCACGATGACCGCACGAACTACGGCTTTATGTTTTGCATTTCCCAATATCTGTGATTTGATAACGGCACCGATGATCGGGCGGTGGCAAGGAAATTCTCCATCAAGTAGAGGTTGATCCACCGCTTCGATCCATCGGATTGTTCGTCCTACTATGATTTTGTGCGGGATTTTTTGATTCGTATGGAGGGAACGCTTCATGAGTGGCTTCGTCTCGTAAGAAATCATTGAAGTCACCAGTTGCATAGTAATCACAAGGAAAATACCGCCCCTCAGCAACGCGAAAAAGAAAACTCTCTATCGAACGAGCAGCTGGGCGAAAAAATTCCCTGGGGCTCCCTTCGCCATAATATTCTTCATGTGTAACAAACCCCACCGGGCAACTCGCAACCGAGAAATCGATGGCGAATGTATCACCATTTGGGCCCGAGCCAACCGGTAGAAGTTTGTGCTGCAAGAATGATTCAATTTGATCCTGATCCGGAATCGATTCCGATCCAAGAATGCTCACTGGCCCAATTTGACACTCGTTCTGTGGCCAAGACCATTGCATAAAACGAAGCAACGACATTTCCAATCCCAAAGTCTCAAGCCATTCTTTTGTTGCGTCCGGTGCATGGCCAACTTGAAGGTCGTCGTCGTCAAGGTGATGCATGAGCCAGGAAGCTGTTTCTCTGTTCATTCGTATGATTACCGGTAGTTGGACTAACGGCCGAAATCATTAAGTTCCGGCAGTTGATGTGTTGTGTACGAGTGAGTGGCCACCGGAACTTGGGTGCATGTACTAGTTCTGTCGCAGTCGTCAAGCAGTCGTTTTCTGAGATCCAATACGCACCGAGGATGATGCGATTTTCCGATTGATAATTGGAATTATAGCACCAAGGAGCATGTAACAGAATCCAGCCGCGATCATTGTTGCAGTGTAAAGGTTTATGGGAGATTCTGCAAAGGTAGTGAAGGCTACCGTCGAACCAAGGGACAGGTTCATAAAACCAAGCAAAATCAACCATCTCCACGCGAGCACGTCATTTCTGGTATACCCCAAAGCAGCTCCGAGCAAACCAAAGAAAACAAGACCATTTCGCCACCCGTAGAGCGGGGTGTAATCAGCGGGGCTCAGGTCAATAACGTCGCAAGTCTGCAACCCGATTCCGATACCGATAAGCAAACCGTTGATCGTTGAAACCATCGATTTGGCTGCAATGTAACTGCGGCATTCGGGTGGGGAGTACGGATTCGTCATAGCGGTTCTTGCGACAGAACGCGAGAATTCAGCCAGCCCGAGCGCATGACTCAACGCAAGTCAAAAAGGCTGTTTGAGGGCTTCGTGTTCATGTGCGCCCAGCATGGGCGTGATCTTATTTGGTGAAAGTCCCGTGTGTTTAGTTCCAGTACTTTCGGTAAGGAGTCATCATATCAGATGAATAGCTCATAAGAAAGCAACACGAGGTGAAGGCAACTGCGGAAGGGTGACCGACCCTCGGCAACCCAGCTGAGGCGGGAAGGACCAAACGTTTTATTGATAAGGCAGAACCATCCATGACCTCATATCGTCCGAAAGACGACCCAACCCAAATCGACTTCAGCCATGAAGCTCTTAAGGATTGCTTCGTATCGGAACCTCAGCGAGGCCAATCGAACATGGCGGACGTGGAGAAGACAGCCTTAGGCTCAGAAACCTTGAACTTGATGGAACAAGTCGTCCATTGGGGCAATACCGCCAATGCATCGATATGGACTTGTCGAAATTTTTCGATAAGTGCCAGCACGACGCGCTACTCTTACGCGTAGCACGCAAAATCGATGATAAGCGGATCTTGAGAGTGATTGGCAACTTTCTGCGAGCAGGCGTGATGGTCGAACGCGAGCACCAACCCTCCCACGAAGGAGTGATGCAGGGTAGTCCACTCTCACCGTTACTGTCGAACATCCTCCTGGATGACCTTGATAAGGAACTTGAGAAACGGGGCCTTCCCTTTGTGCGTTACGCGGACGACTTTCTGATCTTTACCAAGACCAGAATCGCCGCCGAACGAGTCTTCCAAAGTGTGGAGAGATATCTTGCTTCGAAACTTAAGTTGGTAGTCAACCGCGACAAGAGTCGCGTCTGTTCAACGAAAGGCGTGGAGTTCTTAAGCTATCGATTCGATGGCTACAGTGGCTACATAGAAGTGAGTCCGAAGAGTCTCTTGGCATTCAAGAAACGCTGTCGAGAGATCTTGAACCGTAACCACGGCAAATCGACGACACAGCGACTTGGCGAACTTAAGAGATATCTTCGCGGTTGGGTGAACTACTTCGCTTTAGAGGAGCGACAAAGTTTCTTTGGCAGGCTTGATAAATGGCTTCGTCGTCGTTTACGAGCTTGTATCTGGA
>JBKDKR010000024.1:0-2913 GCA_046344995.1 Pirellula sp. | reverse complement strand
GGGTTAATTCGAGTGTATTTCGGAAAAGCCAAAAACGCCGAACACGGACTAGTTTTTGACCTTCGTTCTGAGCTGGGGAATGGCTCCCACTCAGGTCATCTGTTAGGATGTTCGGATTACAATAAGTGGCGGATCGACCGCTTCGACTTTTAGATACTTTACTTGCCGCCACTAGCTGAATGGTGGCGTTATGCGATCGAAGAATTGACGTGACATGCGGTTCAAGATTCCCATCTTGCTTCGAACATTAATCGAGACGGGACGTTGGCAACATCCGGGCGATGACGTTCTTCGACAACTCATTCCAAGACTGGCTGATCCTGTAGACTTTCGCAACTGGGTGCCGCAACACACCGTCGCTGCTGAAATTGCTTCATTCTCGCCACGGGACTTGGAAACATTTAAACTTTATCGCGACACTGATGATCTACACCGTCCCCTTCCGTGGCTGAACGCGGATCAAGCTGTGTTTATTGCCGTTAACCGAATCCCCGGCGATGATGTTGCCATCGCCCTTGACTATCGAGACTCAGTTGATGAACCGACTGTTGTGGCTGGCTGTTGGCCTGAAAACAAATACCACGAATGGTTCCAGGTCGCCGAAAGCTTCGACGGCTTTGCGCGATCACTGCGGTCAATAAACGCATAACAAAACGCTGAACCCGAGTTGCCGATGACGGGTTTTTGAAATAAAAGCTTTCTCGCGGCAACCGGGTTAGCGTAGTCGTTAGCTTCTAATTCATGGCGGTAACATGATAAACAGACCAAATGGTTCTTTTGAACTCGGCCAGCGGAAGGTTGTATCAGAATTGCTTGGGGATGCTTTTTTTCAAGATCCACTAATGACCCATGTGTTTCCAGACCCCATTACACGTATTAAACTTCTCAGAAAACTTTTTCTACCTACAGTGCGTTGTAGTCATCGTTATGGAGGTGTCGAAGTCACTTCGGGAGGTGAAGGTGCGCTTACCTGGCTTTCAGGTGAGTATTTCCCTTTAAGCCTGCCCGAATTAGTTTGGAGCGGGATGATCTTGACTCCTTTAGATATTGGTTTAGCTGCCTTTAAACGCCTTCAAGGTCATGAAACGTATTGTGAGCATGAAATAAAAAAATTATCACCAGATGGATTTGCCTATATATGGTCTTTGGGTGTTTCTCCAAAGTCTACTGGAAAGGGTTTCGGTGGGCAGCTGATGCAAACTGCCCTAACCGCTATGAGAAGTCGCGAACATTCAGCCTGCCTACTTAAAACTGAGAACCAAAGAAATGTTTCTCTTTACGAACATCTTGGCTTTAAGAAAATCCACACCAACATAGTACCTGAAAGCGGGCTTCGTTACTGGGTGTTACGAAAAGAATTATAATATTCATGTTGTAGGTCACTTTTGAAAAATACTCGAAGCTAACAAACGGTTACAGCGGACGGCGTACCGCCGCCGCTGAACCGCAGCGTTCTCAAATCTAAACTCCAGCGTGCAGTCGGACTCAAAGGCCGACTTTAAAACCGCAATCCAGACGATCTCCAGGGCTCGATGACGACATGCTGTAACGGATCTGATGCAAGCCTTGCGATGGACTGCATTAGCGTTGTGTACATGGAACGCTTGCCATGATTGCAGCGTGACACCATAGCTCGTAGAATGACGAGACAGAACAAAGACAGGGATCGAATGGCGATCCTTGAACCCCGAAATTAATTTGAGAACCAAGCATTGGACCGAAGGGCTCGATTCCTCGGTCCTGACTTGTGTCGAGATCACCCCTCGCCCATCGGTCAATGCGTCCGTTCGGACATGGAAGGAACCAGGACATATGAAGAACAAAACACTCTTTGTAATCGCTTTCGGATTGCTCGCCGCACTGCCTTCAGGGGTGATTGCCTCTGAGTTGGAAGCGCTTCAAGGAAAATGGGAATCACGATTTCAGGAACATGGCAAGGCGTTACGTGTGCTAAAGATCATTGACAAGAATCGTGAGACGGTTGAGACATACGACGGAGACAGGCTCGTTCATAGACATGTGGTTTCGCTTGAAGAGAAGCAAGCTGAAGGCATAACGGTCATGCACTATGGCGAGTCTGAGGTAACGCACGGTCCACGGAAGGGCCAACGAGGAAAACCCGGCTCGTTCGTTTCCAAGCGTCTGGGAGATACGTGGTACAATGTCCAGGGATTGGAAACCAGCGACGAGACTCCGTTCACCGTAATTCAATTCAAACGCGTGAATGAACCGACCTAAACCGAAAACGAAGCGACGCCGCGAAAATAGTCCGAACAATCACGTGCACCGAAGTCGCGGACGGTGCTTTACTGCAATGGAGCGTCTCCATGCCGCGACTCGGTGACGTGTGTCGTTATTTGCGGTAGAATGCACACATGAAAAGCGTCTACCTTGAAACTACTGTTGTTGGGCACATCGCTGGTCGGCTCCATCCGATCGCGGCCGTACTTGCGCGACAGCAGGTCACGCGACAATGGTGGGACTCAGCCTCAAATCGATATTTGCTGTTTGTGTCTGACCTTGTCCTTGCCGAATGCGCTGATGGCGATGGTGATGCTGCAAGCGAACGCCTCAGAATTGTGGATGGGATTGACGTGTTGCAAACCTCCGCTGCAGCAAATGCGCTCGCAGCCGAGCTGATTGCTGCCCACGCAGTGCCTCAATCGGAGCCGCGTGACGCACTGCACATTGCCCTAGCTGCGATCAACGGCATCGACTATTTGGCTACTTGGAACTTCAAGCATATAATGAATCCATCGACCCAGCATTTAATGTGAGCGCCAACGGTGGGCATACCGATAAATGCGGGAGGTGCTGCGTTCGGGCAGCATTAGACCGACGGATCTGTTTCGGAAGAAGACTTGGCTTTCTGTAACGCCTCGCGACGGCGTTTGTCGCGGCCTGTCTGCCTTC
>JBKDKR010000023.1:0-160284 GCA_046344995.1 Pirellula sp. | reverse complement strand
TCAGACAGATCAGACAGATCAGACAGATCAGACAGATCAGACAGATCAGACAGATCAGACAGATCAGACAGATCAGACAGATCAGACAGATCAGACAGATCAGACAGATCAGACAGATCAGACAGATCAGACTGATCAGACTGATCAGACTGATCAGACCGATCTTTCGTCAGCAGGAAAAACGATTGGCCGATCGTTGCCCCCGATCTCTCCTTCCCATCGACTGATCACGAGCGCAGCAACACCATTGCCAATGAAATTCGTCAATGCTCGGCACTCGCTCATAAATCGATCGATTCCGAGCAGCAGAAAAGCAGCGGCGACTGGTATTTGCGGGAAGACTTGCAGAGTTGCAATCAGGGTTACGAATCCAGCTCCAGTGACGCCACTAGCCCCTTTGGACGTCAACATCGCGACCGCTAGCAACCACAACTGCTGCCCCCACGTAAGCTCCACACCGGTCGCTTGAGCGACGAACAACGCGGCCATCGCCATATAGATGTTCGTTCCATCGAGATTAAAACTGTAGCCAGTCGGCACCACTAAACCAACAGTTGAGCGGGAACAACCTGCCCTTTCCAACTTCTTCATTAGCCCAGGCAACGCGGTTTCCGACGAGCTCGTACCAAGCACCAAGAGGATTTCCTCCTTGATATACAAGATGAACTTCCATAGCGAAAAACCACACCACCGAGCGATAACGCCTAACACACCTGCGATGAATACAAATGCCGTTGCGTAAAAGAGCAGCATGAATCGCACCAGCTTGAGCAACCCCTCACCTTGAAACTCGGCAACCGTAAAGGCCATGGCGCTAAATGCTCCAACCGGAGCAAAGCGAACCAAGATTTTTAGAATTCCAAAAAAGACATCCGATGCGGTATCAATCCACAACAATACAATATGCCGACGTTCCCCCAAACCAAGAATTGCGATCGCAGATAAGAGCGACACAATTAAAATCTGCAACAGATCTCCCGTAACAAACGGACTGACAATTGTCTTTGGAATCAAGTGCAGAAAAAAATCAGCGACCGACAACTGATTAGCAGCCGCCGTAGTTTGCTCGATCCGAGAGCCAGAGGCTGCCAAAAACTGGTCTATTTGCTGAGGAGTTGAAAAATCCACACCCGGCTTACTTACGTTGACGACTACTAGACCGATCAACAACGCTAGGGTCGATACGACTTCGAAATAGATCAAAACCTTTAGGCCCAAACGCCCCACCAATCTCAAACTACCCACGGAAGCAATACCGTGCACAATCGTACAAAAGATGATTGGCCCAATCATCATCTTGATCAGATTTACGAACGCCTCCCCTAATGGCTTCAGCCCTTTTCCAAAGCCACTATCCAGCCAGCCGACCAAAGCCCCTAGCACAACGCCCGCTAGAGTCTGCACATACAACTGAGACGCAGCCCGAGCAACGAAGGATTTCTTTTGAGGATTAGCCGCGAGTCTTGAAGTTTCCACAGTCTTCTCATCCATGAATTCGAACAAGAGCATTAAATAGGGGAGCGGTAGGTAAAAGTGGCGGCGGGATTTCACCAATCACATGAGTTATTTCGCTATTGATAGCATTCGTAGCGAGTCCAGTTGATTGCAATCCATCGTTGCTCTATTACAGACTTTGATAGTCGTGAGCAAAAATTGTAGTGACCGTAGCGACAAACATAGTCGAGAAAAGCCCTCCGGTAGGAAACTCGTCCATTTCGGCTCAAAAAGGGAGAAACTGCCCATGACAAGTTGTCGCTCCTTTCTACAATACTTGTATAAGTTTGTGAAAATTTTCACAAAGTCTCCAAATCAAGCGTCCCGGACCGCTTAATGCTCGCAAATCCCTGGGGTTTGGATAGCACAACGGCGGCGGGAGCGTGGGATCGAACAAAGGATTTGACGAGGGCTTCGACGTTGGGCGCTTACTTACCGATACTGATCTATCTTGTTGCCGTGATTGGGTTTGCGGCCGTTTCTTTGTTGTTGCCTCACTTGGTGGCACCTCGAAAAAAGACAAAAGTTAAGGTTATGCCTTACGAGTCGGGTATGGACCCCGTTGGGGATGCTCGCAAGCCGTTCGACGTCAAGTTTTATTTAATGGCGATCATGTTCTTGGTATTCGACGTGGAATTGATGTTCCTGTATCCGTGGGCGGTTTCCCTGACTGCGGCTGATGGAATACCTGTCGATTACCGACCCATCGTATTTTTGGTGATGATGTTTTTCCTCATCACTTTGGTCCTGGCCTATTTAGTGGACTATTTCAAAGGAGTATTCGATTGGCGACGGAAATAAACAAAACGGTCGGCGATAACGTCTTCCTTACGACTTTGGATGCGGCTGCTTCTTGGGCGAGAGCCAACAGTTTGTGGCCGATGCCCTTCGCGACAGCTTGCTGCGGAATCGAACTTATGAGTTCTGCGGGCAGTCGGCACGACTTGTCTCGCTTCGGTAGCGAAGTGATGCGATTCACCCCTCGGCAGTGCGATTTGATGATTGTCGCTGGACGCGTGGTCATGAAAATGCTGCCAGTTCTGCAGAGAATCTGGTTGCAAATGCCAGAACCCAAGTGGTGCATTTCCATGGGCGCATGTGCTTGTTCAGGCGGTGTCTTTGATACCTACGCGGTTGTTCAGGGGATCGATCGATTTATCCCTGTTGACGTCTATGTGCCAGGATGTCCTCCACGTCCCGAGCAACTCATTCGTTCGATTATCGATTTGCAAGAAAAGATCAAGTCAGGCGGCACTTACAATGCTCGCGAATTCAAGCTTCGCATACTTCCAGAGGGTCCTCAGCGGTTCGACGAAGACGAACTCATTCGAATTCGTGAACGCAACGGCTTAAAGCTCGAGCCTCCCACGTACGACCCTGTCCATTAAGAGTGGTTCAACCGAATTCCAAAATAGAAAGCAAGTCTATGGATAATTTGCAGAGCCGACTTAACAAGGAACTGCCAGGTTTCTTCCCCAGGTGGTCTACATACCAGGACCAAACGAGGGTTATTGTTCCTTCGGAGCAGACACTTGTTACGCTCAAAGCGTGCAAGAAGATTGGCTTCGATCAACTAACCGATATAACCTGCGTCGACTTGTTGGAATACGGTGGGGCTGAAGATCGATTCGAAGTCGTTTACTTGCTTCTCAATACGGAGAGTGGTGAACGATTGACGGTCAAGATTTATTTGAACGAGCCAGACCTAACTGTCCCTTCCGCAACACAAGTTTGGTCTGGAGCGGACTGGCTCGAGCGAGAGACATACGACATGTACGGTATCGTTTTCACTGGGCATCCGAACTTTAAGCGGTTGCTCCTACCTCAGGAGTTTCAATCCTTCCCTCTTCGTAAAGACTACCCAGTCAAGGGACGAGGCGAGCGACATAACTTCCCAGTCATAACCCGAGCAGAGAGCTAGTAGAGGAGACAATACAATGCCATTAGAGTTGCTCGAACGTCCTGACCTGGGCGATGCACACAAAGAGGGATATTGGACACTCAACTTTGGTCCACAGCACCCCGCGACCCACACTACATTGCGGCTAGTTCTTCAGCTGGATGGAGAGACGGTCATCTCTGCGGAGCCGGACATCGGCTTTTTGCACAGTGGTTTTGAAAAGCTTGGTGAAGTATTGGACTTCAACCAGTACGTAACCATTGTCGACCGGATGAACTACATCTCGCCGTTGGCTAATGAGATTGCATGGCACCATGCGGTCGAAAAGCTTTTGGGCATTGAGCTCACGCCACGATGCAAATACATCCGAACGATTTTCGCCGAGTTGATGCGTATCCACGATCACTTGTTGTGCACAGGAACATGCGTACTCGATTTGGGTGGCGTCACCGCGTTTATGTATGCGTTTAATCAACGTGAATACATCTACGAGATTTGCGAGCGAGCGTCTGGTCAGCGATTCCACACATCGTATACCAGAGTGGGTGGATTGCTTTACGACATAACCGACGACTGGATTGAGATGGTGCGTAAGTTCTGCATCACCTTTAAGAAAGCTTACCGCGATTTTTCTGGGCTCGTGATGAAGAACCGGATCTTTATCGAACGCACCAAGGGAGTTGGTGTTTTGAGCTATGAAGACGCGATCGCTGGCGGAGCAACAGGTCCAGTTGCTCGTGCGAGTGGCGTCGTGCGTGATCTCCGTCGCGACGAACCTTATCTAGCGTACGACGATTTCGATTTCGACGTTTGTGCAACGCGAGGTGGCGATTGCTACGCTCGTTTCCATGTTCGCATGATGGAGATGCAGGAAAGCCTCAAGATCATTGAACAAGCGATTGATAACATTCCTTCTGGACCTATTTACGCTGCAGGGACCGGGAAAGAAACGATCCCTGACAAGTCGGAAGTATACAGAAGCATCGAAGGCCTAATTCACCACTTCGAGAGCATTATGCCAAACCGGCAGATGCCTTCGCCCAAAGAGTCAATCTACGCAGCAACAGAATCCCCTAACGGTGAACTTGGTTACTACATTGTGGGTGATGGTTCATTCCGTGCTTACAAAGCCAAAACACGGGCACCATCGTTGCTCCATTTTTCTTTATTCCCCCAATTGATACGTGGTTGCATGCTTAGCGACGTTGCCACGGTTCTGGGAAGCATCAACATCATTGCCGCGGAGTTGGATCGATGAGTGAGCTAAGTGAAAACGCAAAAAAAGTAATCGAAGAGCACCTGGATCGGTATCCCAATAAGCAGGCGGTTACGCTGCCCGCGCTACATGTCGTTCAAGAAGAACGAGGATGTGTCAGCAACAAAGCGATGAAGGAAATTGCAGAGATCCTTAATCTCTCTTCCGCTCAAGTGCACGATACCATGTCTTTTTATGGTTTTTTCCGCACCGAAAAAGATCCGCTGGGCAAAGTCCGAGTATGGATTTGTCGATCGCTCCCATGTATGTTGCGAGGCGGTGAGGAATTGCTTGCTGAACTTTGTGAACGTTGGGGAATCCAGCCCGGTGAGACAACTGCTGACGGCAGTGTCACGTTGGAATTGGCAGAATGCTTGGGTGCGTGTGACGGAGCGCCGTGCATGTTGCTGAATGACGAATTGTCACTGTGCGTGACCGCAGATGATGTCCAACGAATTGCAAGAGGTAACGCATGAGCAATCAAGAATTCAAACCAGTCCTACTCGGTCGCGTAGGCCGACCAAATAGTCAATCGCTCGAGTCTTACAAGGCCGATGGTGGCTACAAGGCTTTGGCAAAAGCTCTTTCCATGGCGAACACGGATGTCATAGAAACGGTGAAAGCGTCAGGATTGCGAGGCCGTGGAGGCGCAGGTTTTCCGACCGGTCTCAAATGGACATTTTTGCCAAAGGACATCAATGGCCCGGTATACCTGTGCATCAATGGGGACGAAAGCGAACCGGGTACATTTAACAATCGTGTCTTGATCGAAGAAGATCCGCATCAAGTCTTAGAAGGGATCGTCATTAGCAGTTTCGCAACCCGGACCACGACCGCTTACTTCTATTTGCGATACGAGTACGGACGATGCTATCGAACCTTGAAAAAAGCCATCGACGAGATGTACGCCAACAATCTACTGGGCAAAAACATTCTCGGTTCCGGGTATGACTTAGACATTCACTTGCACCGAGGTGCTTGCGCCTACATTTGCGGTGAAGAAACAGGCCTCATCGAGAGCTTGGAAGGTAAGAGAGCCTGGCCACGAATCAAACCCCCGTTTCCTGCGATCGAAGGTGCGTTTCGTCGTCCGACCGTTGTCAATAACGTCGAGACGATGGCATGTATACCGCATATATTGAACCATGGTCCCGAGTGGTTCATGTCGATGGGCATTCCCAAGGATCCTAACAATCCACGCGATGCAGGCTCTTACGGACCTAAGCTCTATTGCATCAGTGGCCATGTTAACAAGCCTGGACTAGTTGAGTTACCAATGGGTATTACCGCTAGGGACTTGATTAACAAACATGCCGGTGGTGTTTGGAAGGGACGAAAAGCCAAGGCGGTTGTTCCGGGTGGAATCAGCATGGGCTTCATGACTGAGTCGGAATTGGATATACCACTCGACTTCGCAGGGCCTGGACGAGTAGGCTGTTTGGGCTTAGGAACCGCTGCTGTTATCGTCGTCGATGACCACACCAGCATGGTAGATGTGCTCTACAACGCGTGCCGATTCTTTGCCCACGAGTCTTGCGGTCAATGCACTCCTTGTCGAGAAGGCACCGCGTGGTCAACCAAGATTCTTGAACGGATTCGTCAGGGGCACGGAAAGCTCAGTGACATCGATACATTACTAGAGATTTCCTCGAGTATTGGCACTATCCCCGGAACGACGATTTGCGGTCTGGCCGACGGTGCTGCATGGCCAATCAAGACAGCTATCAACAAATTCCGTCCTGAATTTGAAGAGTACATCAAGAGCGGCCGCAAGTCGGAAGCTCGGCAGCTTGCGAGCGCTCACTAGATTGAGCAACGCCTCACACGATCCAACAAAACTCCTTTTGTTAACAAGGGTATACTGTGCCTAAGGTCATAGTCAACGACGTAGAAATCGAAGCCGATTCCAAAGATAACTGCATCCTCGCTGCTCGCAAAGCTGGCGTTGAGATTCCGCATTATTGCTGGCATGAAGAATTATCGGTCGTCGCATCCTGCCGAATGTGCTTGGTCGAGGTTGGTGAAAAGAAACCGGACGGTTCGGTCATCATGGGCCCGAAGCTGGTTCCTGGTTGCCAGACACCAATCAAAGAAGGAACTGTCATCCGAACAGACAGTCAGAAAGTCAAAACATCGCAAGGACAAACGCTTGAGTTTCTACTCCTCAACCACCCGCTCGACTGCTCCATTTGCGACCAAGCGGGCGAATGCTACTTGCAGGACTACACCTACAAATACGGCAAAGCAAAGAGTCGATTAGACGAGCCAAAGATCCAGCGTGAAGACAAGTACCATATTGGTGAACAGATTGCTTTGTTCACCGACCGATGTGTTATGTGCACTCGATGCGTGCGATTCACTCGCGAAGTGAGTGGTACCGCAGAACTTCAAGTGGTCGCTCGTGGAAGTCATGAAGAAATCGACGTCTTCCCAGACCAGCCATGCAATAACAAACTTGCTGGCAACGTAGTGGATCTGTGTCCGGTCGGGGCTCTTTGCAGCAAGGACTTTCTTTATAAAAAGCGTGTTTGGTGGCTCAAGTCAGCAGACAGCGTTTGCACAGGCTGCTCTACAGGCTGTTCTATCCACATAGATCAAAACGAAGACAAGGTTTATCGACTTCGTCCCCGGGCAAACCCGGAAGCTCAGGGTCACTTTATGTGTGACGAAGGACGATTCGGTTTCAAATACCTGCATTCTGAGAACAGAATCTTGTCACCGCGAGTAATTGGTAACGCTGCGTCCGCATCGGGCAAACCAGTAAACGGAAACGTAGGCTTGAGCGATATTAGTTTCGCAGATCCGTGGAAAATTGCTCTATCAACCGTTCGCCAAAAGATCAAAGAATCCCTTGATGCTAGCGGGTCGACTTTGATGGTAGTCTTCTCACCGTTTATGACGGTCGAAGAAGCTTATCTCCTGGCTAGCTACATGAAAAAGACGGACCCGAAAGCCCGTTTGGTGATGGGCCCTGTTCCGCATGTGGGCGAGGATGACTGCTATCCAAAGGGGCGAGACGGTTCTGCTCCTGAGTCATCCAAAGTTAAGTTCACCATTCGAGCAGAAAAATGCCCGAATAGACTCGGGGTCGAGGCAGTGCTAAAGCATTTCCAGGGAGAACTCCTGAGCCTGGGTCGTATTGGTCATCTACCAAAGGCAACAGCTGTTTTTGTCGTCGGCGGATATCCAGGTGAATGGGTAACTCCTGATGTCGTCGCTGCTATTGGCTCTCCATCCCTATTGATCGTTCAAGACATATTCGAATCGCCGCTTTCGCAGAAAGCCAACGTCGTATTGGCAGCCGGTAGCTTTGCGGAGCGTGACGGTACCTATGTTAATCACGCAGGCTTAGCCCAAAGCACCAACGCAGCTATTCGTTCTCCGGGTGAAACGCGTGCCGATGGACGTATCCTGTTTGATCTAGCAGAGCGAAAAGGTTTGTTTAACGCCATGACTCTGCGCAAAGAAATTGGTGCCGCTATCCCGGCCCTAAAAGTCTTAGCCGTTGGGGACTTGGGCGAAAAAGGATTGAGACTTAACACCCCAGCCAAACAACCAGTTGCTACGTCGTAACATCCGGATGCACCGATTGAAAGCAAGTAGATAAACGGACAAAAAGGCGGGCACTTCGGAAGGGCTCGCAGACAAATAAATAAGAGTAGAAGAATCGATGATCGAATTAATAAAAGAGATGTGGCCAACCTTATGGCCAACCCTAGCGGCGATCGCCGTGATTCTAGCATTCGTGCCGATACTAGGTCTCTACATGACCTTTATCGAGCGCAAGCTAGCGGCATACATCCAAGACCGAGTTGGTCCGAACCGTGTTGGTCCACTTGGGTTGCTTCAAGCCGTTGCAGACGGGATCAAGATTTTCTTAAAGGAACAGGTTGTTCCCGATCACGTTTACAAATTCCTTTACTTCGTCGCTCCGACCATCAGCTTGATGACCGCCATGTTTGGTTTAGTCGTCTTGCCATTCGGTCCTGTGCCACCTGAGTACGAATCTGGATTTCGTTTTATTGTCGCGCCTGGGGTTGATATCGGGATCTTGTTGATTTTTGCGATCAGCTCATTGTCCGCTTATGGCATTATTCTTGGAGGCTGGGCATCCAATAACAAGTATTCGCTTTACGGAGCCATTCGCTCCTGTGCTCAATTCATTAGCTACGAAATTCCACTTGGCCTATCAATTATCGGGGTCATTTTGGCATCGGGGTCTTTGAATATAGAAAAGATTGTTGCATCCCAGGGTGCATCAATTTGGGATTGGAACTTTTTTTGGCAACCACTGGCCTTTGTCATCTTCTTTACCAGTTCACTGGCTGAGACAAATCGTTTGCCGTTCGATTTGCCCGAGTGCGAACAAGAATTGGTAGGTGGTTTTCACACGGAGTACAGCGGGATCAAGTTCGTATTGTTCTTCCTTGCAGAGTACACGCACATCGTTGCCTCAAGCTTTATGACCGTGCTGCTGTTCTTCGGTGGCTGGCATTTCCCTGGTTTAACTGGCCCTGTAGATGGATCAACAGCAGGGATGCTGCTCCGTCTTTTCGTCCTGATTGCGAAGGTTGGTGCAGTCGTCGCATTCATCATGCTACTTCGCTGGGCGTTACCTAGATTCAGGTTTGACCAACTAATGGGTCTCGCATGGAAGGGTTTGATTCCGCTGGGACTTGTCAATTTGTTCCTAGTAGCGGCTGTATTCACATTTGACCTCAACAAGCATTTCTTGGCAGCTACCATTGTCACGATTCCGATCGCGGGCTTGATTAGCACCTGGAAACTGCAAAGAGAGTTGAACAATACATTGGCGGTTCGAGCTGGAAAATCTGGATTTGGAGGAGCATCGGCGTGACGACGAAAACCAAAAAATCGAAGACTATAAAGTGGGGCGAAGAGCCCAAGATTGGCTGGATGGAAGCAATGTATTTGCCAGCTGTATTCTCGGGTGTGGCGACAGCCATTAAGCACGTCATGGAAGGAAAAACCATGACAAGACAGTACCCCGAAGTTGAGCCTGAGATACCGGCTAATTACCGAGGTGTACACCGGCTCAATCGCGATGAAGAGGGGCGTGTCAAGTGTGTGGCATGCTACATGTGCCAAACTGCTTGCCCAGCAAATTGCATTGAAATTATCGCCGCACCGGCCCCTAAAGATGATCCGCACTGGAAGGACCGTGATAAGTATCCAGCGTCTTTTGTTTTGGACGAACTGCGTTGCATCTACTGTGGTATGTGCGAAGAAGCTTGTCCGGTTGATGCGATCGAGCTTACCAGTGTTTACGACCTAACTGGCATGACGCGAGAAGAGATGCTTTTCGATAAAGAAAAACTCCTTTCTGTGTTTGATGAAACAGTCAATAGTGGCAAGGACCCGGTTAGAACCAATCGCGGGCAACTCGGTCCCGCTTCAGAGATTTCCCTAACAGCCAAACAAGGCCCCGCACCTCCAGGTCGGGGACGGCCAGGCTGATTCGGGTAGAAGCCCATTAAAGCGAACCGCAAGTTCGCACAATCAGTAAAGCGACGACAAAGCAAGTCGATGTTGTTGCGAAAAAAGCATAAAAATAGCGGAAATATGCCGCGACTTACCAACCTTTAGTAGCGCAAAATTATGACACTTCCTAGTATGCAAACCATTGGGAGCACCCTCCCGATACCGTTTGCACAATCGGATGCACTCGAAACCGCAAGCCAGTTATCTGGCTCCTGGAATCTTTCGATGCTTGTTCCTATCTTGTTGGGAGCGGCTGGATATCTGTTGTTGCAGCATGGGATTGTAAAGGGCAAGCAGTATATTCTGATGGGAGTGATCGCAATCATTGCATCCATCATCAGTGCGAGTTTGTTCATACCGCCAGCCTTCGAAAACTACATACTGTTCCTTTTTTGTTCCTTAGCAACCGGTGGTGCGTTCGGATTTTTAACAGCCCGAGATCCAGTCTACGCAGCGCTTGGATTTGCGACAGCTGTTCTTTCGATCTCGGGGGTGATGTTCATGCAATCGGCATTGTTTGTCGCTGCGGCAAACATGATCGTTTACGCAGGGGCCATCATCATTATCTTCTTGTTTGTGCTCATGTTTGCACAACAGACCAATTTACGCACATACGATGTAAAGCTCACCTACCCAATCGTTGCAGCCCCGATCGGGGTAATCATGCTAGGAACACTGGTTTATTGCTTAACTGCTGATGGTGCCTTTCCACTTTCTCGGCCGGATTCGACTCGGGCTTACAGTGAAGCAGCCCCGGCCGCAAACCTAATGACTGATGCAGGTAACGCTGCCATCAAAAAGCTAAGGACAATTGAACACACCGGTTCCTACACAAGCGTATCCCCCAGTACAACATCGGGGCTTGGACGGTCACTCTACACAGACTATCTACTGGCTGTAGCTTTGGCCGGAACCATCTTAACAGTAGCTGCAGTAGGTGCGATCGCTCTTGCGACCAAGACGACGGGGGATGAAGTATGAGCGACACGATGACCGTCAATTTGCTGATATTTGCTGCGGTGTTATTCACAGCGGGCTTTGTTGGATTCCTAACCAGACGCTCGTTGATACTGATGTTTCTATCTTTGGAAATGATGCTTGCTGGAGCCAGCATGAATTTCATCGTGTTCTCCAGCCACTTTGGCAATTATCAAGGCCAAGTGTTTGTGATCATGGTGCTCACGGTGGCAGCATGCGAAGCATCGATTGCATTGGCATTTGTGACGTTGCTTTATCGAAGCAAACCAACACTCGACGTGAGAGCGTGGAGCAACCTTACCGAGTCACTTGACGAAGAACAGCCCGAACAGCCAGAGACGATCGAAGAGGTACATTTGGAGTTTCCAACACTAACTCCTGCTGGCCTCGATCCACTTGTTCAGCCAGTACCATCTGATTTCAAAGCAGATGTCGGCGTTTCTAAACCAATGCAAGGTATTATGGACAAAGATTCCGCGGCCAAGGAGGCAACCCATGTCTAATCTACTAGCTTGGGCCGTTCCCCTGTCGCCACTCGTTGGATGCGTGATATGCGCATTGTTGTCGTTTCGTGGTGACAAAAAGATAGCTCACATTCCCGCAATTCTGTCGCTAGCTATTGCCGCAGCGTGCAGCCTGGGATTGATGTTTACTGGCGCCCAAGGAGACGGCTCCACGACGTTCAATGGATACCAATATCTGAACGTTGGTAGTGTAAGCCTTAATATTGCACTTAAGGTTGACACATTGTGCCTAACTCTGCTTTGCGTCGTGACCTGCATTTCCACCATGATCGCGATTTATTCGTCTGGCTACATGCATGGCGACAATGGCTACGCTCGATACTTTGCGGTATTTTGCGGGTTCGTTTTCTCGATGACGATGCTTGTCTTGTCACACAACCTTCTCATGATGTATGCGTTCTGGGAAGGCGTGGGAACCTGTTCGTATTTGTTGATTGGATTCTGGTTCCGCAAACCAAGTGCCGCTCAAGCTGCCGTGAAAGCCTTTTTGGTTAACCGCGTAGCAGACTGCGGATTCTTGTTCGGCATTCTTCTTCTGAACTATCTCATTGGGATGACACCAGATGCCAGCGCCACGAGCTTTTATGAGCGTCTGAATTTTGATAATATTTTCGCGGTATTGCCAACCATTGCATCTCAATATCCAGACCAACTCGGGTGGGTGGCGTTTCTGCTTATGGTTGGTGCGATAGGAAAATCAGCACAGTTCCCATTCCACGTTTGGTTACCAGATGCGATGGAAGGCCCGACTCCAGTTTCGGCACTGATTCACGCGGCAACGATGGTCACTGCTGGGGTATTCCTCATGGCAAGACTTTCACCAATGATGGAGTACACCCCTTCTGTACTATCGCTAGTGGGATGGCTCGGGTGCATCACGGCGTTTATTGCTGCGTTGATGGCAATGTTTCAAGATGACCTTAAGCGAGTTTTGGCTTACTCGACTGTCAGCCAGTTAGGCTATTTGTTTATGGCCCTGTCAGCTGGGTCCGTCAATGGACTGATGGTGGTTGCGGTAACGGCTGCGATGTTCCACTTGGTAACTCACGCTTTCTTTAAAGCGTTGCTGTTCTTGGCAGCAGGTAATGTGATGCATGCCATGGGGGACGTGATCGACATGACCAAATTTGGTGGCCTCAAAAAGGTTCTCCCGAAGACTAATGTTTTGTTTATGATTGGGGCCGCAGCATTGGCTGGTCTTCCGCTACTGGCTGGTTTTTTTAGCAAAGACGGAGTTTTAGCGGTTCTCCTGGATGCTTCTACGGACGGACTATATGGAACTCAATTCAAGGTTATGCTTGGAGTTGGCTTTCTGACGGCATTCATGACAGCCGTTTACACGTCCAAGGCTTACTTCAAGACGTTCCATGGAAAAGAATTAATCCCTGAAGAAGCAGGACACCATGCTCACGAAGCGTCTAGCGTGATGCTTGCTCCAATGTTTGTTTTGGCCATCGGTGCTCTTTTTGCCGGTATCGCGTTGGGACCAACCCACGTTTTGGCTGGTTACCTAGCCAAGACGGAAGCACTTTCAGCGGAAAGCAAACATAATGAACCGATATGGTTGCTAATTGTTTCGATAGTAATCGCTGTAGCAGGAACGGCATTGGGTTCGATGTTGGCAAAGAATAGCTTTGCTTCGTCAGGACTCATGGCCAACATCGGCAAGAACAGACTTTATATCGACTGGGCCTACAGCAAGTTCATTGTCTTGCCGCTTGAGTTCTTCGCTGGCCTGCTGGCGTGGAAAGACGTCCACATCATCGATTCCCTAGCAACCCGAATTGCCAGCATCCCACGAGTCGTAGGCTTAGTTGGACAGCGTTATCAAAATGGTCGTGTACCGACCTACACGTTCTTGACAGCTGTTGGAGTAGCAGCCGTCGCAATTTGGATCATCTCCCGTTAGCACCGGTATGCTTACTAAATGAGTTATCTGATTCCCCTTACGATTTTGCTTCCTTTAGTGGCAGGCCTAACGATTTTTGTTGTTGGCCTCAAAGGAAAGCTCATGGCCCAGTTGGGAGTGTTAGCGGCGTTCGCTTCATTTCTTCTGAGCGTTGTCATCGTCTACGAGGCGTTTGGCAAAGGCGAGATCAACGATGGTTCCGTAGCGACCGTTGTACCCGCCATAGAGTATGCACCGAGTTGGCTGAAATTTAACTTGCCTGTTGCTTTGGCTGGCAAGCAAATCAAATGGCAACTGTCTCTCGGAGTCGACGGTATTGGTTCCCTAATGGTTTTGCTAACCGGAATCGTTGGATTGGCCGTTAGCGTGTTCTCGTTGAGGCAAATCGTCAATAGATCTCACCACTACGTCGGCTTGCTGCTAATTACCCAATCGATGCTCTTCGGCGTGTTTATGTCGATGGACTTGGTTTCGTTCTACTTGTTCTTTGAAGCCGTTTTGATCCCTCTGATCTTGATGATCTCCGGATGGGGCCACTCTAAAGAAGCATCCGCAGCGTCGAAGAAGTTCTTGCTATTTACATTGGCAGGAAGTATCCCGATGGTAGTTGGCTTGATTGGTATCGCTCTTCAATCATCGTCGGTCAACATGGAGTCGACTGTTGAGTTGCAAAAACTCTCTGCTGTCGCGTTTCAGCAACAAATGCATGCGATCGCCGGCGGCGCTGACTCGATCATATCCTACACCTCCAGCCAACAATGGATCGTATGGGTACTGCTGTTAGGCTTTGGGATCAAGATGGCGATACTGCCTCTCCATTCATGGCTTCCAACGACCTACGCTGTTGCCCACCCTAATACAACAGCACTTATTGCTTCGGTAGTTGCGAAGTTGGGTGTCTTTGGAATCATTCGAATCGTGATTCCCCTTACTCCACTCGCATTAGCTCAAGAAGCACAGTTTTTGTTTGCGGCTCTTGGGGCGATCGCGATTGTCTACGGAGCAATGGTTGCTCTCGCTCAGAGTGATCTAAGAAGAGTTCTAGCCTACAGTTCGATCAGTCACATGGGTTTTGTTACAGTAGGTTTGATGACGCTCAACACCGACGGCATGTCGGGCGCAGCAATTCAAATGTTCAATCATGGGATAATAACTTGTGCGATGTTTTTGATTCTTAGCTTGCTCGAGGAACGCAAAGTCAACCTTTCCTTCAAGATGGAAGATTTGGGCATGGCTTCGCTTTACCCACGAATCGCGGTCCTCTTGGTCTTTTTCACTTTGGCGGGAGCAGGCCTCCCGGGTCTCAATGGATTCGTGGGCGAGCTTTTGGCAATGGTTGGCATGATACGAGTAAGCGGCACAATCACTGCAATCACCGTTCTGGGAACGGTTTTGGGTGCATGGTACGGTTTAAAGATAGTGCAGAGGGTATTGTTCGGAAGTGATGGTAGCCATGCGGCTCATCACCACCACCATGAAGTTCGGACCGATTGCAACGCCACCGAATGGGCAACTTTGGGACTATTGGCCTTTGTATGTTTGTACATCGGCGTTAGACCATCAGGCCCAATGGCCGTTATCCAGAATGACATTAAACGATTAGTCACCGTAACTCAGCCTGTTTCCAAAGCTGTTCACACGGACATCGACACGGTAGCACAAAACAACAACTAATTCTTGCGATCTAGGCGAACGTAATCTTGGACACATTAGAATTTACCATCACCTCCCTCAAGCTGATGACGCCAGCAATCATATTGATTGTTGGAGGCTGCTTGTTGCTTTGCTCGGGATTGATCATTAGGAGTGGGGATCCTCATCGCGTTCACGACAATCGTAACGCTTTGGGTGCGTTATCCATGCTGTTCATCGCCTTAGCGGGATTGGCAATGTCATTCCGCGAGATCCCTGCAGATCTAGGATCGGGGTTGTTCCGACTCGACGAGTCAGCCATTGCCTCCGAGCGACTAACGCTGATTGGTGGCGCAATTTTGGTTCTAATCTCTTGGTCAACGGCCCCAAAGAGATTTTTGGCGGAATACTACGGCTGCTTAGTCATCATGTTGGGTGGGCTACCATTGGTTGGCGCAGCCAACGATTTAACCTCCTTGTTCCTCAGTTTAGAGTTGGTCAGCATCCCTACGTACATATTGCTTGGCATCGTAAAAAGAGATAATTTGGGAATGGAAGCTGCCATCAAGTATTTTTTGATGAGCGCATTCTCTGCAGCCTTCTTCATGCTCGGGCTCAGTTATTTGTTCGGAACGAGCGGTTCCACCAACCTTCAAGTCATTTATCAGTCGCTTGGCTCAGAAACGGCGAGCAAGCTCACCATCGTGGCTTTGCTTTTCGTTCTATGCGGACTCGCGTTCCGGATCACTGCCGTTCCATTTCACTTTTACGCTCCTGACGTCTTTGAGGGCACCAGCTTGTGCATGGCCAGTGCGATGGCGTACTTGCCCAAGGTTGCCGGATTTGTTGCTCTCATTCGTCTATTGGGAACGCAGCTTGGACCGGAAGTGATGTCCGCTGTCGTTCCAATCCTCCTTGCATGCTCTGCTGTGACCATGATTGTTGGTAACTTCATGGCTGCTGCCCAGTCGAATCTCAGACGCTTGCTTGCATACTCGAGCGTTGCGCACTCCGGATACTTGCTATTGGCATTAGCGGCTTTGGTTCGAAACAATGCAGAACCAGTTGTTTTGTATTCCTATTTGGCAGCCTACGCCGCAATGACCCTTGGCTTTTTTGCTTGCTTAGCAGAAATAGAATCGGCCGGAGGCAAGACCATTATGATCGGCGACCTATCTGGCATGTTTTATCGCCGACCGGCAGCGTCGATGGGCATGGCGATATGTTTGATCAGCATGATAGGCCTGCCTTTAACCGCCGGTTTTTGGGCAAAGTTTTTGGTGTTCATGTCTACTACTGCTGCTGGCATGGAAGATCCAGTGAGTCTTGGCATGGGCATTCTCATGGCCGTCAACGCGGTAATCGCGGCTGCGTATTACTGGAGAGTTTTAAGCAAGCTGTTCGAGTCGAGTGACGCATACGTTCCCTTGAGAGTTTTTCGCCCTAGTCTCTTCCTGGCTTACACGATTTGCGTTGTGTTGACTCTCGTCTGGTTCTTCGTGCCTTATGCAATGTAGGCCAATCGGTTACGATTGGTTGACTCAAGCAAGTTGATTTCGCAGAATCCTCCCACTAGGAAGAAAATACCATGAAACTATTTGAAGGTAAAAAAGGTCTGATATTGGGCGTGGCCAATGATCGATCGATCGCTTGGGCTGTCGCAAAAGAAATCTTAGACCAAGGTGGGATTTGCGGGTTCTCGCATTTGCCCGACAGGGCCGACGATGAGAAGAAAAAGAATCGTCTTCGAGTTTCCAAGTGTGTTGACCAGTACCCAAGTCAAACGGCATTCTTGGAACCGTTGGACGTGCAGGACGATGAGCAAGTCAAAGCGTTCATGACTATGGCTGGTGAAAAGCTTGGCAAGATTGATTTCTTGTTGCATTCCATCGCGTTTGCAGATCGTGACGATCTATCTCGCGATACGGTAGAAACCAGCCGAGCTGGGTTTAAGCTCGCGATGGATGTTAGCGTCTATAGTTTGATGTCTGTAACAAATTTCGCTCGGCCATTGTTAAATCCAGACGCGTCTGTATTGACCATGACTTATTTTGGCGGCGAAAAATGTGTTCCTGGATACAACGTTATGGGAGTTTGCAAGGCGGCCTTAGATGCAACTGTTCGCTACCTGGCATACGATCTTGGGCCTCAGGGGTTCCGAGTTAATGCTGTTAGCGCAGGCCCCCTTAAGACGTTGGCAGGTACAGCAGCTGGCGTTGGTGAAATGCAAGAATACTACGGCTATGTAGCACCGCTTGCTCGCTGTGTTACACACGAGGAAGTAGGACGATCTGGTGCCTATTTGCTCAGCAGCTACAGCTCCGGCATAACAGGAGAAATTCTCCATGTGGATGCTGGTTACAACATCATGGGAAGCCCAGGTAGACTTCTTTATGAGTTCAAAAAGCAGTAAGTAGTCTGCAGTGTTTTGTTTTTTGGGCCGCAGTTTAACGTACTATGCATGTTCCGAACCTTAGTACCCACTGTGGCTTGGTAACATGGCAACTAGATATAGTTGAAAAGCGACGTCTGGTTGGTATTACCCAATAGCTTAAGACTTGCTTCATACGCGATCTGACGCGAGTTGAGTTCTGAGATGATCGTCGGAAAATCAACTTCAAACAGCGTGGACTTATCGGCTTGGAGGTTAATCGTTGTTAGTTCTTGATTTTGTTTGAGACTGTCGATCCTCTGTTGTTCAACACCCAAACTACCACGAGTTAGGGACAGTCGCGACAGATCTTGATCGATAAGCGTCACGGCGCGGCTGATCGCATTCTGATCTTTGCTGCGGATAGCCTCTCTGAGTCTGAAAAGCGAATTAAACATCCCTTTCACTTCTTGTGGATTTGGATCAGAGCCGCTTATCTCATAATTTGCTCCCGCGAGTGAAGCGGTCGATTGGGTTTCGCCAATTTTTATCAGTCCCAAGTCCCAAGCAGCGGCACTCCCACCAACGGCTTCTATTCTGATCGGAACTGGAACAGGCGGCCCGACGGGTGGCGTAGACGTCAGCTGTATTCCGTTTGCGGATTGTTGAAGTCCAGCAGAAATTCGGTTTGCAGGATCCTGATTATCGACATGATTGTTTACGCGATCGAGAATATCTTGAACGGTAACTGACCCCTTGAGTGAAACATCAAAGGTCGTCCCGTCATGTCTTGTAAGTCTTAGATCCGAGGCCTCACCGAACGAAACGCCGCGTCCGTAATTCAATTCACCTAATCGAGTCTGACCGCCAAATGTTCGAATACCCAATGTTTGGGCCAAAGTTCCGGTGTTCTCTCGAATCGAAAAATCAACGCCACTTGCAGTCGATCTAATTCGCAGTGTTCCATTTTCGCCACCCAAATCGGCGTAAACAGAAGCTCCCGATCGATTGATTGCATTAAGCATGTCGTCAACGGTTTGCACACCGGAGAAATCAACGTTGTGAGAAACACCTCCCTGCTCGATCCTAAACCCCTCGCCCCAATTAAATCCCGCCCCGTTATTGAGTTGCATCAAAGACGTTGTACCACGAACCATAGGCCCAAGGTTGTTAGAAGCTATAGGCAAAGAGGGTAATGGAATTGTGGTTCTGACTCCTAAATCGTTTGCAGTTCGTCCCGTCCCAACTTCGGTAATTCGTATTGTTCCTGGGTTGCCATCGTCGTATTGAATCTGCAATTGACCGTTTACCAAAGACGCGTGTATTGCCCTCCCATCCAAACTTACATTTCCGTTAATGCTTCCAAGTACATCTTCCAAACGATCTGCATTTGCAAGATCAACGATGACCGTTTCAGTTCCGCTGGAAAACTGAATGGCACCAGGGGACACTCCACGTCCCGAATTCAAATCCGCCAAACGAGTCGACGGGTTCGCTTGGGGAGCGAGTTGTGTCCCACCTTCTACTGCGGTAGACAGAAGACCAAAAGCTTTATTTCCAGTTACGTTGTGAGTCAAATAGTCCTGCTGATCAGCGATAGACTGCAAACCCAACTGGTTTCCTTGAAAGACGACGGCAGAATTCGATTGCGATACAGTTGGCGTCTGTACAACACCGCCGGTGAAAAGGTACCTGTCCAAATACTTTGTGTTGGAGGCCGCAACTAATCTTTGAATTCCCGCATCTATCTGGTTTATCCACCCGAGCCGATCCGCCTCACCAGATAAGTTACCAGAAGACTCAATCCCCAACCCACGAAACTCCGTCATCAGGTCTTGAACGTTGCTCAGTGATGATTCAGTCGCATTCAAATAACCCTGCGCAGAATCCAAATTGCGAGATGTTTGAGTTCGAAATTCCAATTCTCGCTGCAGACCGATAACTCTCAGGGCTGCAGTAGGATCCTCACTTGGTTTTGAAAACCGCTCTCCTGTACTTAGTTGGCGTTCCAGTTCTTGCAGCGCAATTCGGCCAACCTGGACCTGGTAAAGAGAGCGATGTCTCGCGGCGGAGTCGCTGACACGTCCGGCAACAACGGGGTAAAACGAGCTTAACATCTTTAAATTATATTAACCAAAGTGTCTAAGAGTTCCGATGCCGCTGACACCACCTTGGCTGTCGCTTGAAACGCCTTTTGGTAAAGCAACATTTTCACTGCTTCTTCGTCAAGACTCACCCCGGATATTCCTAAGTGCCTCGCTTCAAGCGTCTGCATGAAGTTTCGAAGACCATCGGTAACACCTTTTTGGGTGTTGATGTCTCGTGTCATTTCCGAGACGATGGAATCGTAGATTCCATTCAGGCTCCGACCACCAAGCAGTTCGTTCGGCGAACTAAATGCTTCAGAAAGTCTAATCGCATTGGAAGCCCCGTTTCCAACACCATCTAGGCTTACCGCGAGCAATGACGGATCAGATATGATCTCTTGCTTTACAGCAATTGTATTTGCGCTGTTACCGGTAAAAAACGTGTTGATCCCAAGGGCTGCTAAAGTACCACTCGTGTCATTTGCAAAGGAAAAACTGATCGTTGGACTGTCCGACTTTATTTCAAACCGACCATCATTCGTAACCGACGCACTGAGACCTGAGACATTGTTTATAGCGGCAGCTAATTCTTCGGCAGTGGTGTCCGTTTCAAGACCCAACTGTTTGACCGGAAAATCGTATGATTTAGTTTCGCCCGTTCTTGAATCGGTAACGCGAATCTCAAACGACCCGTTGTCGATTTGAAATCCACTATTAGATAATTCCAGCGGAAGCTCAGATGGTCCTAATACCGCGTCTGAAAGTATAGATTGAAAACCTTTATTGCCTTGGCCTTGTGAGTGAATTCTGTTCACCACATAAATGACGTCCTTTGCGAGCTTATCAATCTTTCCTTGATAACCGTCTGCAGATGATCTGTTGATTGACTCGTACAACCCCTTGAGTTTTCCGCCTTGTAGATCTAAAGATGAATCGGTGTCGGCAAATCGCAATTCGATGACCTGCGCACCATCTTCAGCGATAGCCGAGGCTTTGATTTGTCTTGCGATGCCATCTGAGACGATGTAATCACCACCCACGAAGACCGTAGCGGAACCACTGGATTGTTCTGTGACAGAGACGTCAACATAAGTTGCGAGTTCATCAAGCAGTTTTAGTCTTTCGTCACGCAATCCGACCGCACTCGAATTAGTTCCGCCCTCAACCTCTACAATTCGCTGGTTCAAATCCGCCAAGGATTGCGCGATTCGATTTATCTGATCGACCGATGCGCCAATCTCATGACGCATTTGCGCCGCCCCCTCGGCAAGACTGCTTGATATCTCCCGCAGTTGTGTTGCCAATTCTTGCCCCCGTTGGATTACCAACGCTTGCATGGATTCGCTACCAGGTTGATTTGCAACATCCTGGAACGCATTCGCCAGGGAACTCAATCGAGAGGACAAGTCGTTTTCCGACAATTCGTTGAATATGGTTTCAACTGATGAATTTGTTGCCTGGACTTGCTCCTGATACGATAACTGGCTTCGAGTATTTCTCAATCGATCTAGTGTAAAGTTATCGAGCTTCTGCTGTACGCCGACCGCCTCGACACCCTGTCCAATTATCAGACTGCCCGCCCTGTAACCAAGCGCAGGATTTAAGACTAACTCCTGTCGGATATAGCCCGGCGTATTAACATTGGCGATGTTATTGCCAACGACCTGCAGCCCCAGTTGATGAACCCGTAACGCGTTCGCTGAACCTTGGATTGCACTGAACAAGCTCATCGAATTTACCTCAAGCTGCTTCGTTTACTAAGAAGCCACCCTCGATGGAGCGTGTCTCGTTGGGATCATATGTTGCAGAATCGCTTCTGCCGGTTGCCAAAATCAGCAACATTTCCGTCACCGTGGATTGGGAGTGGAGTGCACTCATCCAAAGAGACGTACTAAGCTGCTGAACCCGATTTAGCTGAAGCTCAAGCTCCGTAATTTTAGGGATCCAATGACTTGGACATTCTGCCCCAAGCTGCTCCGCGAAAACACGTATATGTCGGGCAGTGTATCCACAAGTGCGAGCGTCACCCAGTATTTTCTCGCGTATCGCCTTATGTTGAGCGATTTCATTCTGAATGGTTTCACCAACCTCGAGCTGCTCCATAATTAAAGCAAGCTGACCGGCAACGTAGGCCCTTTCGGCAATCAGAAGCGTTCTTTCCCACCGCGACAACACATCGGAAAAGGACCTCAACCAAGCGTTAACCTGATCGATAAGGTGCAACGACATCGAAACGTACCTCTTCTTAGCGACCTAAAAAAAGCGGAAGACCTACACTAGATCCCCCGCTTCACATCTTGTCCGTCCTAATTACAAGACTAGTGCTTGCGGAATTAGAAGTTAAAGGTGTAACCTAGATCGAGACCGTGCAAGAAGAACGTGTCTCTTTGGAACTTGGCTACAGGAGTCCTCGGCGGATCCAATGGTACTAAAGCAAAGTTATCGCTGCTTACATTCGTGTCGATCTGATTTGCCGCGAGTACTACACTCGGCATTACAAGCAATGTGTAGCCAATGCCCAGCTGACCACGTCCAAGCTGGTACTTCAGTTTTGCACCTGCTTCAGGAATAAATGTAAATCTATCTTGAGTAGTCACACCAATGTTAGTCGATTGCGCGAACAACCCTCGATTGGCAGCGAAATCTGGAGCAGGTTGTGGTCTGTTCTCTGTATAGCTTCCCGCGACCGACCGGGTCGACCGCATGTTACCCATCGCGACCTTCCCAAGAAGGGCAAGGGAAAATCGTCCTGAAGCAACTTCGTTCAAGAAACCTAAGTGGCCACCGTGGAACTCGTTTCTGGTACCGAACGTGTCGATCGTTGTGGTCACGGTACCATCTGGAATTCCGTTACCAGTAATTCCGTCCAATACCACAGATTGCAGACCGTACGAGGAATCCAACCTTAAGAAGCTATATCCTGCTAGCAAATCGCCTCGGCTTAGACCATCTCCCAAAAGCCTCAATCGGAAAGAAGCATCTGCAGCGACTAAATCTAGTTCATTCTCGACGATGATGTCACCAGTGTTGTTCCCAGCTGGTGTCGTCTGTTGTACTAAGTAGTTGTTGACGTTGTTGACGCTTGGGCTGGTATCGAAGAATCGAATCCCTGTCGTAGGCTGGCCGGTAAAAGTTGTTCGGTCTTCGTCACCGAAGAGTCCGAATACTCGACCCATCACTCCGTAGTTCTGATCGCAATCCAACCACGTTCCAGCAGTGAATCGATACCCAACTCTCATACTATCGCCAACAGGATTGTCTGGACCGCCACCTAAAACTGTGTTCGGTAGTACCGTGTTTGCAGGACCACCCACAATCAGCGGAGTTCCGGTCATTCCTTTACCCCACCATAACAGTGTCTCTGTTTCGACCCACGTACTGGCTGATGTGTTGCAAAGCGTTACAGGCCTACAAGCTGTCGTGCCGCCGGATTCGCAACCTGCACCAACCATTGTCGTTGATCCAGGTACATCGAATGCTGGAGACTGGAACATCACCGGGGTGGATGCTACCGGTTGCTCACTATCAGTTGTGCCCTCATCGCTAATCCTAGAAGATGACTCGATGTGGCCAGTAGAATCTTGGTCACCGATCCTTCCAGTACTGGCGTTGGTTCCATCCTGGCCCACCGCTGACGCAGAAGCACACGTTCCGCATAGGGAGGCAATGATCAGTGAGAGTGTTGTACGATTGATTTTCATGTGTTCCTTCTCGCTAAGCTAAGGCTCGCGTACTGTTCGCATATTTGGATCGGTAGGATAAGCCGGAACCTAAGACAAAAATGGAGCTTCAGGAATATCCTGCGCAGCTTACCCAGACACACACACGAGAAAGGAATAAAATCGATCACTTCCGTGAAAACCGTCATTTTCGTTAAATTGTGAGTGCTGATACTGAAACGAGTGACTCTTAACTTCCGTAGAATGGACGGAAATCGGCTTAGCTTGCTTTGCCTGCGCTAAACAAGGACCTAAAATGAGGATGCCGTGTATCGGGATGGTTCTCAGACTTGTACCGCCATCAACATCCACATTTGAATGACTAGCATCATCGATCCAAAGCAAACTGCCGACAGCGAAAGCCCCCCCAGCACACCGCAATCTGGTGGCCTTAGGTCCCCTGACGATTCCGATGACGCGCGCAAATCCGCAAAGAATATCCCTGCGAGGCCAACTGGCTCGAAAAAGTCATTGATAAAAGCGGAGCTTCAACTTCCCTATCGCCCAAAAGTAACGGCCGGTTGGAAGATTCCAGGAATCGCAGCCTACAAGGTGAGCCAGTGGACCGCGATGGCTCGTGAAGTGAATCAATGGGAAGAACATCGCAAAGAACTCAACAACCAGCAAATCCGAAAAGAGTTTCTATCCCTCATCTATCGTGCAAAAAGCGGCGAGCCTCTAGATACGTTATTACCGGAGACATACTCATTGGTTCGTGAGGCGGGACGACGAGCGCTGAACATGCGTCATTACGATGTACAGATCCTCGGGGGCGTCTTTTTGTTCAACGGTTGTATCGCCGAAATGCAAACCGGTGAAGGAAAAACACTTACAGCAACCCTTCCTCTCATTCTCCATTCGTTAGTTGGCAAAGGTGCTCACCTCGCCACAGTCAATGACTATCTGGCAGAACGCGACGCGGAATGGATGCGTCCTCTTTTCAAAATGCTTGGACTAACTGTCGGTATTGTGCTCACGGAAATGAATCAGGATGAGCGACGAACAGCCTACGCTGCTGATGTCACATATGGAACTGCGAAAGAATTCGGATTCGATTTTCTACGCGACCGGTTGTTAATGCGAGCTCAAGGAAGGGCGGTCGACGATTTTCTTGGAATGGGGTCACAAGAGCGTTGGAAATCCTCCGGGGATCAACCTGTCCAACGAGGAATGCATTTCGTTCTCGTCGATGAAGCTGACAGCATATTGATCGATGAAGCGAGAACACCGCTGATCATTGGTTCACTCGGTGATGAAACGAGAGACCTGGTTATCGCAACCTACAAATGGGCATCGCACCACGCCCCCAGTTTTCTACCCGAAGAACATTTCACGATCGCAGAGGATTCACGAAAAATTGAACTCAATGGTAAAGGACGCCAGTTTGTTCGTTCATTACCTCGAGACGAATTGATCCGAACAGCGTCTTTAGTTGACCTCTATGAATTCATTGAACGCGCTATCAAAGTGCATCGAGATTTTCAATTGGATCGTCAGTATGTCGTTCGCGATGGTGAAATTGTAATCGTCGACGAATTTACAGGACGATTAGCGGAAGGGCGTAAATGGCGTGACGGAATCCACCAAGCTATCGAAGCCAAGGAAGGAGTTGAGGTTACCGTGCCCACAGGGCAAGCGGCCCGAATCACAGTACAAGATCTTTTCCTAAGATATAAACGTCTCGCAGGAATGACGGGGACCGCAGCCACAAGCGCAGGCGAGTTGCGTCGAATCTACAAAAGTCCGGTGGTTCAGGTCCCAACGAATCGGCCACCTAAACGACGTAAGCTTCCTGACATTGTTTGCCCAGATATGATGACGAAGTTTCAGACCATCGTAGAAGAGGTGAAACAAGTGCACTCGGAGGGACGGCCTGTTCTCATCGGAACTCGCTCAATCGACAAGTCGAGTATTATCGCAAACTTACTGCGAGATGCCGGGATGGCTGTCCAGGTTCTTAATGCCTACGAAGTCGAACGCGAAGCTGATATTGTTGCTCTCGCTGGCGACCGTGGCCAAATCACCGTCGCAACCAACATGGCGGGTCGCGGTACCGATATTAAACTCAAAGATGAAGTTAGAGAGATTGGTGGCATGATGGTAATCTGCACCGAACTTCATGACGCAGCAAGAATTGACCGACAATTGATCGGAAGATGCGGTCGACAGGGTGACCCTGGAACATACCGCCAATACCTTGGCATGGATGATGAGATTTTACGCAACGGCTTCGGTACGAAAGTCTCGGACAAAATGAAAGAGATAGGTGTCAAACTCACCTCAGCTTCCTCGGCTAACCAACAACTTCTAAAGTTCGCTGCCAAAATCCGAAAAGCCCAGAGAAAAGTCGAGAAGAAACATTTCCGAGATCGTATGGCGCTACTTCATCACGAAAAGGAACGAACTAAGATTCAAAGAGAAATGGGACAAGATCCCTACCTCGATACCGCAGAATAACCATTCGAAACCTTCCTATGCCAGACAAAACTGCAAAAGTAACCAGCTTGACTTTGCAGTCACCAGGTCAAAAAAACCGACGTGGCACCCAGGAATTGGTTGCGATTCCGTTGCTGCCTATCTTTATGATCGGTCCAGAAAACTGGCTACTTCGCGAACTCTTCACGACCGAAACGATTGATAATCTGCCCTCGCGCAGTCCAATGGTATTATTCGGCAACTCGGGAACAGGAAAAACCGCGATTGCCCTCACGTTGATGTGCCGCTGGCTAAACCAAGACCAGGACAGGCGATTCCAGAGCATTGCCGCGTCAGATTTTGCGAGATCATTTCATCGGGCGCTCGAAGAAGATGACATGCCCCGTTTTCGTAGCCAATTCCGCTCATGCCATGGGTTGCTTATTGATAACATTCATGAACTTCGTGGCAAAGAAGCAATCCAGTCGGAGCTTGTCGAACTATTAAATTCATCCGAATTCTCCGAACAATTTGTCATTTGTACCTCTCAGCAATTACCAAGTTTCGTAAGCGGTTGGAACGACGCTCTGGTCAGCCGTTTGCTGGGGGGATACAGTCTTGAAATCCATCCTCCCTCCACCATTGTTCGACTTGAATTACTTAACAAAATCGCTGCCTCTGAAGGCTTGGTTGCCGAGACACATGATCTATCGCGACTCAGCGCTCAACTTGCTGATAACTGCACTGCCATTCAGTTAAAGGGAATTGTTACTCGATGGAGACATCAACAACGAATTGAGGAGTCTCTTAACCAATCTATTTCCCCCGGAGCCATCGATAAACTCGTGGTTTCTCAACAGAAACCGTCACCTTCACCTGCAGACATTGCCAAAAACGTTGCTCGAGAATTACAACAAACTTTAGAAGCGATGCGAGGCCCGAGTCGAAAATCTGGCGTGGTTCGTGCACGAGGTCTCGCGATGCACCTAATTCGCCAATGGACAGAAACGTCATATCAAAATATTGGAGAACTCTTTGGTGGACGAGATCATACCACGGTAATGCACGCGTGCAAAAAGACAGAGGAGGATCTTTCCAAGGATCCCGAATTGTCGCAGTGCATTGATCGACTTCGCCAAAAACTAATGTAGTTCGCAATCTACAATGATTCACGAACACGAGCTTTAGACTTGAATGGTGTTGGCTTTTGAGGGCGTCTCTTCGATTCTATTCCCATTTGGTCTAGTCACTACATCATTCTTGATCATTACCTGATATTTTGTTGAGACCACATTCTTAAGGAGGATTTCCTCGGACGGGAGACTTACAGGCTAATTGTGAGACGAAAAGCTAGAAAACATTGAGACATTAAATTAGGTGATTATGATAGGATTCGAGGTTTTTGGTATTTTTGCCCAACGACTCCTATGCCAACCCAAGTAATTCTTGGAAACTCGGCCGGAGAGCAGCCATTATGACAGATTCAAACATCGTATCGGATAACTTAGCACGCCGAGTCGCCCAGTTCGTCGCGTTTCGGATTTCCGATCAAACCTACGCATTCCGAATTGAACAAATTCAGGAAATCGTCATTTTAACGCAGGTCACTCGAACACCTCAGGTACCAGAATATGTTGAAGGAGTGGCCAACCTTAGAGGCTCGATTATTCCGATCATAAACCTGCGAAAGCTATTCGGCTTGGAACCTAAACCCTTTGATCCCGATACCCGAATCATAGTTGTCAATGTAGGCTCCAGAACGATCGGTTGCACCGTAGACACAGTAACCCAGGTCGTTCGCATTGCAAAAGATATGGTCCAACCAGCCCCGGAAACAGTGACCGAAGGGGGCGCAAGCTACATTTCTGGATTCGCGCGAATTCAAGATGAACTCGTTGTGCTTCTAGAAGTCAATGAGCTTCTCGATCCACAGAAGCTTGAACATGTCCGAAACGATTTTTCGAAAAACAGTTACCGATAGATTTACTCTTAATCTTTATATTTGACAGGAACCTTTCAACTATGGCTGACACGAAAGCAACGCCAAGTGCGGCTAATGCAAAAACCGTTAAACCTCGAGGTAGCGCATCTTCTAAAACGAATATCGACACTGCCAAGCAAGCGATGTTTGACGCATTTAGTAGATCGATGGCCATGATCGAGTTTTCTGTCGACGGAACGATTCTATGGGCCAACGACAATTTTCTCCAAACGGTTGGTTATTCTTTAGATGAGATCAAGGGGCGACACCACAGTCTGTTTGTAGATCCGGAGTATCGAAATTCTCCTGAGTATCGTGAGTTCTGGTATGAACTAAGCCAAGGTGTCTTCAAGGTTTCACGGTTCAAGAGATTCGGAAAGGGCGGACGACAAATTTATCTTCAGGCAGCTTACAGCCCAATTCTTGACAAGAATGGAGCAACGTTAAAAGTTGTTAAACTGGCTGCCGATGTCACAGCCGATGCATTGCGAGAAATGCGAAGCCAGGAGCGAGAGCAGGCAATTCAAATGCAACAAGCGGAGGATAAAAAACTGCTTGAAGAAAAGGTCAACGCACTTTCATTAATCGTAGAAGCCGCGTCGCGGGGCGACTTGACACAGCAGGTCGTGGTATCGGGTTCCGACGACATGGGTCGATTAAGTTCACATCTTTGCAAAATGATTGGTGACCTGCGGTTGCTTATAGGCGAAGTAATGGCAGCAGCTCAACAACAAAATGAGGGTGCCAAAATTATCGCCGAGAGTAGTGCAAACCTTAGCGAGGGCGCGCAAACTCAGGCGGCGTCTGTCGAACAGATGACAGCTAGCGTTGCTCAAATGATTGATGCGATGGAGGTCATTTCGAAAAATGCTAATGCTGCCAGAATCAAAGCACTGGAATCTTCGAAGCTGGCACAGGGAGGTGGCGAGACCGTCCATGAAGCTATAAATGCCATGAAAATGATCCAAAAATCGAGTGAGCAGATCAACGAAATCATTCAAGTGATTAGCGAAATCGCGAGCCAAACCAATCTGTTAGCACTTAACGCTGCAATCGAGGCAGCGCGGGCTGGCGAGCATGGACTCGGTTTCGCAGTCGTCGCAGATGAGGTGAGAAAGCTTGCCGAAAGATCCAGTGAAGCTGCCAAGGAGATCACGAAGTTGATTCGTGAATCGTCTCGCCGTGTTGAAGAAGGGGGGAATCTCTCCAAAAAGGTAGGTGAATCATTGACAAAAATCCTCGAATCCGTCGAGGTTACGGCAGAAGGTATAGGGCAAATCGCAACATCAACAGAAGGCCAGGCAGCCAGCGCACAGGAAGTCAAGGCCGCGATTAGAAGTGTATCGGAAACAACCGAATCCAATGCTGCAGCCTCAGAAGAAATGGCCGCTAGCGCTGAACAACTCGGTGCCCAGGCGCAAAGCTTGCGTGACTTAGTCGCGAAGTTCAGAGTTTGAGCTTCTCGCCATCATCATGAAAGAGCCTGAACGTCTTACGTCTCATGACTTTGAACTGTTTCGGAAATTGATATATGAACGTTGCGGTATCAGAATCGATATCGCAAAAATCTCATTGATTACCAATCGACTTCGACGAAGGCTACTACAAACGAAATGTGATGATTTTACGAGCTACTACAAGCTCATAACTTCGAAAGCTGGAGCCAGCGAATTGATTGAGTTTGTCGATGCATTGACTACGAACGAAACGTCTTTCTTTCGCACAGCCAGTCACTTTGAATGGTTCAAAAACGAGTTTCTGACTGAAGTGGCTCGCGACAAATCCTTAGGAAAACGGGATGCGAACCTGAGGATTTGGTCGGCTGCTTGTAGTTCCGGCGAAGAGCCTTATTCGCTGGCCATGTGCTTATCAGAAGCCAGTATTTTGTTTCGAGGCTGGACGATCCAAATCCTAGGATCAGACATCAGCGAATCATCTTTGAAAAAAGCACGAGAAGCCGTCTATACCGAACGAACGATGCAGGAAATGGACAAGCAACGAATCCGTCGTCACTTTACTGAAATAACGCCAAACGAGTTCAAACTTAAACCTGCCGTTACCAAATCGGTGCAATTCAAAACCCATAATCTGATGAATCGTATCGGGGAACAACCGTTCGACTGCATTTGGCTTCGCAACGTTCTAATCTACTTCGATCGAGACTCCAAAGAAAAAGTAGTCGATAATCTAGTCCGATCTTTGACTAGCGGAGGCTACCTAGTAGTGGGGCCGTCGGAGGGGGTGTACGACATGATGGGCATGCTTCAGAGACGATCGACTTTTCTTTATCAAAAGCCGTAGAGTGAGGTGATATAATGAGCAACGAATTCAACATTTCAACCGGAATGCCATCCGATGAAATGTCAGAGTACGTCCAGATGTTCGTCGACGAAACCTCTGAACAACTAGACCAACTAGTTGAGGTATTGCTGTATCTCGAAAAAACCCCTCACAGCCCAGAACAATTGAATGAATCATTCCGATTGATCCATTCGATTAAAGGGGCAGCCGCAATGATGGGGCTAGATAGCATCACCTTGCTGACCCACCATTTGGAGAATTACTTCGATAGACTTCGTTCCGGAGTCGAAACGTTGAATAAATCGATGATGAACTTGATTCTCAAGTGCATCGATTATCTTCGTGACGCGATTGAACTACTGAGGCATGGCAAGCCATTAGCGAGTGCGCCAGAATTAATCGACGCACTCTCACAGAGCGTAGCTGAAATCTACACTCCAGAAGGAAATTCACACGATACCGTAGAAACAGAAAAGCCGGAATGTGATCAATCGCCACCAGCCACCGAGCTGACTAGATCTGTGGATAGCAGTGCCCCATGTCACAAACGTATTGTCGTTTACTTGGATCAAAACATAGAGCTTCCGGAGTTAAAAGCCGAACTCATTCTTGCGCGTCTCAGCGATCTTGCTGTAATCACCAAAACAAGTCCCGATATTGATCAACTCGCTAGCTTGACAGAGCTCCGCACGCTCCAAATTTGGCTAAACACGGCAACAGACGACGTGAGACTTCGTGCTGCTACTGAAGTTGTCGGTGTCGACTTGGTGGAAATAGATGACGTCGCGACAACCGATGACGCTTCAAACGAATCAGCCGTCAGCACAATGGAAGAGGTTGGCGCTAACGAGGAAGAAGTAACGATTGGCAATGATAGCGATTTGGATTCGAGCGCACACGGTATCGAAAGCGAAGAAATTTCAGCAGATCGAAACGAGCCAAATCAAAGAACTTCAACTGCAGAACCCTCAACCAAGGTTATCGAAACGCTTCGAGTAGATATCCAACGATTGGATCGACTTATGAATCTAGCGGGAGAATTGGTTGTCAATCGAGCTAGGTTTGTTCAAATCTCATCGGAAATGTCTGATACTTTTAAAAAATCAGGACTGATATCACTGCTTCGTGATGTTTGTGAATTACTTCGGGAGCCAGATAACATCGCTTCCGATACCAACAAGCAAAACTTGTCACAGTCACCATCATCGAACCAAGGGCACCAAAACGTTGATGATCGAATAACTCAACTTCGCTCAACCGCACTCGCACTCGAGGAGCATTTGCAAGTACTCGAACGAGGACGCCGCAGCTTTATACAATTCAACGAGGCCATTGATCAATTTTCTCGTGTTGCGCAAGGACTGCAGCGTGGCGTTTTAGATACACGAATGGTTCCTGTTGGACCACTGTTTAACCGTTTTAAAAGGACGGTTCGCGACATCTCGATAGAAATTGGAAAAAGCGTTAACCTGATTATTCGAGGCGAGAACACAGAACTCGATAAACGAATGATTGATGAACTGGGTGACCCGTTAGTTCATTTGGTTCGCAATGCAATCGATCATGGGATAGAGTCAGAATCAGTGCGTCGTAGCCGCGGCAAGTCGGAGGCAGGCACATTGACACTGGAAGCCTCACATACTGGCAACAATGTTTTGATCACCATATCAGACGATGGTGAAGGAATAAACTTCGAAAAAATCAAACGCAGAGCCGTTGAAAGGGGATTGGTTTCGGTTGCCGAGGTCGAAAAGATGTCGGAGAATGAGATCTCTCAGTTTATATGGACGCCTGGATTCAGCACTGCTGATGTTGTTTCGGACATTTCTGGACGTGGCGTTGGGATGGATATAGTAAAAACTCGAATCGGTGAACTCAACGGAACCGTAGAGGTTGAAAGCGCTCTTGGAAAAGGTACGCGATTTATTATTCGTCTGCCGTTGACCTTGGCCATTATTCGCAGCTTACTTTTTCAGTTACGGCAAGGCACATTTGCGGCGCCAATTGAGCATGTCCGGGAGATTGTTTCCATAAGTAAGAAAGACATTATATCCGTGCATGGTCGGGATTCGATCGAGGTACGAGGTGAATTCATCCCGTTGATTCGAATCGAGGATGTATTCGACTGGCATGAAACAAATTACTCACACATCACCAGCAACCCGTTTGAAGTTCCTATTGAAGAAAAGAGCGAGGATTTGATAAGTGTCCTGATCTTAAGCTCTGCTACAAGTTCTATGGGATTAGTGGTTTGCGAGTTGCAAGGCTGTCAAGATGTCGTCGTAAAACCTCTCGATGAAAATTTCACGTATATTAGAGGCCTAGCGGGGGCAAGTATTCTCGGTGACGGGTCTGTCTGCCTACTGCTCGATGTTGCCTCGTGCTTAGAAATAGCCAGACAACGCATGCGACTTAGAAACTTTTCACGAGTGAATTCTATTCCATAACTAGGTTTACTGCATGATTCGTTTTTCAGATGGACAGTTATCAACTTTAACCTCCTGGATTCGCGTCGGGGCAGAAGACGCCTCCATAGCCATGTCAACTTGGCTAGAACGCTCGATCTCGGTCGAAGTCGAAACGGTTAAACAAATTCCTCTCAACTTGGCTGCCGATCAGCTGGGGACTCAAGACGAAACGGTATGTGCTTGCTGGATGAAAGTGAATGGACTAATAAACGGCCAACTTTTTTTGGTTTTCGATGACCAAAGCGGCTTATCGCTTTGCGAAAATCTTTTGCCTAGCGGTACTTTGGCCGAATCATGGGGCGAACTAGAAACATCTGCCGCGATGGAAACGACCAATATTGTCGGCTGCGCATTTCTCAATTCCCTTTCTTGCAGCCTTCCACAAATTTATTCAGGGAATGATTTTACAGTCGACCAGCCCGACTTTTGTTGCATTCCTTCCACACCGGTCTTTCTTCGAGACTATGCAGCAGCCATAATGCAGTCCGTTTTAATCGATCAAGCTTGGAAACTGGATTCCGTAATCGTTATCAAGTCGGATTTATGGATGGGAGATTCGCCTTTGCCCTTCCATTTTATGTTCGTTCCCGATGCTGAATCTCTGGAACGACTTGCGAGGCTTATCCCATGAAGCATGATGTGACTGCTGGTGATGTCTTCGTAAAGATGGCCGAGATTGGAGTCGGTTGTAGCCAGGGAACTCTAAAAACACTTTTAGGTTCCTGTATTGGCATTTTGCTTTACGAAAGCAATATTAGGATAGCGGGCCTTGCACATGTGGTTATGCCAAATTCAGCTGGGCGTGAAGTTGCCGTTGGCAAATATGCAGACACCGCGATCCCAGAAACCATCCGTCGAATGGCAAAGTTAGCGAGTGGAAAAAAACTATCCCTAGTTGCCAAGATTGCAGGTGGAGCCAACATGTTTCAGCACGTAACGACGAACAGTACCAATTCAATTGGCCAGCAGAACCTTGATGCAGTAGAGAAATGCCTCTCGGAGTTGCAAATTCCTATTCTAGCGAGACATGTCGGCGGGAACTTCGGTAGAAATTTGATCGCGGATATCGGATCAGGAAATGTACGCATCCAGGTGGTCGGTAAGAATAGCGTCCTGATCTGAAGTGAAAGCCAAAAGTGAATAACAGACTGTTAATTGTAGACGATGCTTTGATCATGCGATTGAGAATTCGTGAAGTCGCGATTTCGTGTGGTTGGCACGTAGTCGGTGAAGCGACTAACGGTAAACAAGCTATCGAAATGTTTCGCGAACTGCAGCCTGATCTAGTCACCATGGATATCGTGATGCCAGAAATGGATGGTGTCAATTCGCTAAGGGCCATTCGAGAATTGAATCCCAAAGCTCGAATCTGTATGGTGAGCGCTATCAACCAACGCGACAAACTAATCGAATGTATTCGACTAGGGGCGGTCGATTTCATAGTCAAGCCGTTCGATAAATCGAGATTGATCAGTTTGCTTGAGAAGCAGAGGCCAACCAATGACGGTTAAAGTAATGGTCGTCGATGACTCGGCACTGTATCGGCAACTGATAAAAAATGTCCTCCGAGAATTGAAAGATGTCGAGATTGTGGGACTCGCATCAACTGGACAAGATGCGATAGAACGTATCCCTGAGCTTCAACCTGATCTCCTCACACTTGATGTTCAGATGCCGCAGATGAACGGATTACAGGTGTTAGACGAGATCAAAAAGCGTCGCTTACCAGTCAAGGCAATTATGCTAAGCAGTTTAACAACACACGGAGCGCAGGTAACAACGGATGCACTTCTCGCAGGAGCCTTCGACTTTATACAAAAACCTAACGGTCCCAACGCGAACGAGAATAGAACTCTGTTAGGGGAGATGCTTTCAGAAAAGATAAAGGCCTTTCAACAAAATCAAAAAACGATGATGCCAAGTCGTCGCTCGCTACCTGATTCCTCGTTCGTCGCCGCGTCAATCGTTCAAAAAGCCCAATTTGCTGAATCGCTCAATGCTACGGTGGGATCTTTGACTCGTATGCCAAGCTCTCGCCAGCGTATCGAAGCGGTTGTTATCGGGACGTCTACGGGAGGACCTGTTGCACTGCGCGAGTTGATTCCAAAACTTCCCAAGACTCTTAGTGTTCCGGTGTTTATTGTGCAACATATGCCACCAGAATACACGCGATCGCTTGCCGAGCGCCTTGGCGAATCCAGCCAGATCCCGATCGATGAAGCTGTGCATGGCATGAAAGTCGAAGCCGGGCATGTTTATCTTGCTCAAGGTGGCTTGCATATGGGTCTCGAAATGCGAAATAGTAGACTCTCCATTACAACCTCAAACGATCCCCCCGAACACAATTGCCGCCCAGCAGTCGACTATACACTTAGAGCTGCTGGAGAAATTTACCGAGGAAATGTATTGGCTGTCATACTCACCGGAATGGGACGCGACGGAACGGAGGGATGCCGTCGACTAAAACAAATGGGAGGCACTGTCCTTGCACAACATCCCTACGGTTGCACTGTTTATGGTATGCCGAAATCGGTGGTCGAAGAGAACTTGGCTGATCGCGTCATTCCCCTTGAAAAGATGGCTACCTGGATTGTTCGTCTCGTAGAGAAAAGCCAATCGTTACCAACATAGTTTTGTGTTCACGGAAAAAGACTCTTAGTAGGGTATTCCAAAGTAATCTCATGAATTCAACCAAGCCAGTTATCGTTATCGCTGAAGACAGTCGCGTCCAAGGAAAGGTTCTGCAACAACGATTAATCGCGGCAGGCTACGATGCCCATATCGGTGCCAACGGTGAGCTTGCATTAGAACTCATACGGTCATTGAAACCAGATGTCGTAGTCTCAGACATCGAAATGCCAAAGATGACAGGTTACGAGCTTTGCAGTGCTATCAAGCAGACTCCGGAATTGCGCCACATCCCAGTGATATTGTTGTCTACACTTAACGAAGCAGAGGACATTATAAAAGGTCTTGCTGCTGGTGCTGACAACTACATCACCAAGCCCTATGAGTCTAGCTTCTTGATAGCACGAATCGAAGATCTCCGATCTAGCCCTCTCTCGGTAGAAGAAAACAATTCCAGTAGCACCAATGTCACACTAGGGGGGCGAAGCTACCAGGTTAACGCCGGTCGACAACAAACCTTGAATCTACTCATTTCTGTTTTCGAAAACGCCGTCACGAAGAACAGAGAGCTGCACCGAAGCAATGAGCAGTTAGTGCTTGCTAAGGAAAAACTGACTGCATGGAATTCTCAATTGGAATCGCTCAATAAAAAATTGGACGAACTCAACAATCGGATGAAACAAGATCTAGAGGCGGCAGCTCGGATGCAAAAATCATTGCTGCCGAACGAATCTCTCGATGCTCCTGAGATCGCAATCGCCTGGGATTACACTCCATGCAACGAACTAGCGGGAGATTTCTTAAACTATGCAAAACTCGATGAAAACACCATCGGTTTGTATGTTGTCGATGTATGCGGTCACGGACCAGCATCAGCCCTTTTAGCTGTTGCGATTGGACGGGTACTCACCTCCGTTGTTTCCGCTACGTCACTCCTCGTACGAAACGACCCATTTACGGGAAAACGTGTTGTAACCCCTCCTGCTACCGTTGTCAGTGAATTGAACAAAAGGTTTCCAATGGATAGCCAAGGCGGCTTGCATTTCACGATTCTTTATGGTGTTCTCGATATTCGGACCAAATCATTTCGATATTCCTGTGCAGGCCATCCGCAACCGGTTCTTCTTCCAAGAGATAAAGCAAGCAGTTTTGCCCCAGGTGAAGGCTTCGCAATTGGGTGGGTTGAGGATGCTGAATTCGACGAGTACCTTTTACAATTGTCTTCAGGCGATCGACTCCTGCTTTATTCGGACGGTGTTCCAGAAGCTATGGATGCCAACCTGGACCAACTAACCAACGAACGCATGCTCCTAGAACTCGATTCAAGTCGCAAACTTTCTCCGGCGGAACAAGTAAATCACATTCGAAATGTCGTTAACAAATGGTGCGAACCTAAAGGACCTATAGACGACGTTTCAATTCTCCTTGTTGACATACTCTAGGGTGACTCCTATTCAAGGAAACAGGGCCCATTTCATCGTAGCCGCTCCGAGCAAAACGTTGACTAGGACTATAGAATTCACAGTGGGACAGAGACCTTTAGGAACAACCATTGTCCCTTAGGTAACAGCTTTGCTGCATCGCCGCAAATCTCTTGGGGTAAGACACCTAATTTACCTACCAGACATCCGCAGTATACACTCAGATTTGCTACGAATGACATCAGGTTTTGAGCCTTGTGTCCCATTACACCCGACCAGAAACTCCCTGGTTGAATTTCGCTTCCCAGTTGAGAGCGTCAGGCAATGACGCTTTGCGTTATGCCTGACACGCCAATAAAAAAACTCGGCTACCCAACGGGTAACCGAGTTTTGCTTCTAGAACGAACATCAGTCCGTTAACAACGAACCTGCTCTACATTAGCTACAACCCATGCTATTCCCACAGTTGTGGCACAAATAACAATTTCCATTTCTTACCGTGATTGACCCGCAGTTGTCACACGCTGGCGCGTCTTCTTGGAATCCAGCGAATTGCCTGTTGCGATCTTCAGGCTTGTTCGCCACCTCCAACTTCGACTTGTCAATGATATTCAATGACTCGCTCTTGGTTTCCGGTGCAACAGTTCGAGCAATGATATCGTCAAATCCAACAAATCGTGCACTGGTGTAAGAGGTTGCAACTGCTGCAGCTCCATTTCCATCAACAGGAGTTCGGAGGTTTACTTCGGATGAACCTGTTTTCGATTGTCCGATAGCTTCCGTCTTTTGTTTGTGCTCTTCGCGGTAAGAATCTAAAAAGGTAATACCAAGCCAACGGAAAATGTAGTCAATGACACTCTTTGCGATTCGAATATCGGGATTCGTCGTATGCCCCATTGGCTCAAAGCGAGTATGACTAAACTTGTTGACCAATACCTCGAGAGGAACACCGTACTGTAATGCAATCGATGTAGCCGTACCAAAGCTATCCATCAACCCGCCTACCGTACTTCCCTCTTTCGCCATCGTGATAAATACTTCACCTGGGCGACCATCCGGATAGAGCCCAACATTCAAATATCCTTCGTGTCCAGATATATTGAACTTGTGCGTAACCGAATTTCTCGTATCGGGCAAACGCTCTCGACGCGGCTTGTAGATGATCTTTTCTACCGTCTTTGCAGCCAAAGCTTCTTCCGCTTTTTTACCTTCGGACTTCGTCGATAGAGGTTGGCTTTGCTTGGAACCATCTCGATAAATCGCAATCGCTTTGAGACCTAATTCCCACCCCCAGAAATAGGCATCCGCAATATCCTGAACAGTGCTGTCCTTAGGCATATTGACAGTCTTGCTAATCGCACCGGACAAGAACGGTTGAGCGGCTGCCATCATCTCGACGTGAGCTTGCCAACGAATGCTGCGAGTTCCATTTGCAGGAGTGAATGCACAATCAAATACTGGCAGGTGTTCCGTCTTGATGTAAGGTGCTCCCTCAATGGTATCTTTTTCAGATATGTGCTTCTCAATGGCCTCAATTTGCTCGGGAGAATAACCCAAAGTCCTCAGGCCCAGGGGCACCGACTTGTTAAGAATCTTGAGCATACCGCCACCAGCCAATTGCTTGTACTTAACCAAGGCAATATCTGGTTCGATACCCGTCGTGTCGCAATCCATCATGAAACTAATCGTTCCAGTTGGTGCGAGCACCGTTGCTTGAGCATTCCTAAAACCGTTTCTTTGCCCATGCTCTAGAACCTTGTCCCAAACACTTCTTGCCGCATCCTTCAAGTAGGTTGAGCCCTTGGAATTGATCTGCTCAACTGCGTTCCTATGCATTTGCATGACTCGCATCATCGGCTCAGCATTTTCAGCATACTCGGCAAATGTTCCAACGACTCCGGCCATTTCAGCACTCGTCAAATTGGCAGCACCATGCATCAAGGCGGTGATGGCTCCACACAAGCTGTGAGCTTCCGAGGAATCATAAGAAACCCCACTTGTCATGAGCAACGACCCAAGATTGGAGTACCCCAAGCCTAACGGTCGGAACAAATGACTGTTGTGAGCAATCCGATCGGTGGGATAGCTTGCATGATCCACCAAAATTTCTTGAGCGATAAAAAACAAACGGCATGCCGTTGTAAAGCCTTCGTGGTCGAAGGATCCGTCTTCTTGCCTGAATTTCATCAGGTTGATTGATGCCAGATTACACGCAGTGTTGTCGAGGAACATGTACTCGGAACATGGATTGCTGGCGTTGATTCGCCCACTGTTCGGACATGTGTGCCACTTGTTGATCGTCGTGTCATACTGCACACCAGGATCCCCACATTGCCAGGCGCACTCGGACATTCTGTTGAGAATGTCTTTAGCTCGATATGTTGGTGGTTCCTCTTCACACTTGTCGCTCACCCAACGTGTCTTCCACGCTTGATCGTTCGCAACTGCATTCATGAACTCATCGGTGACTCGAACCGACAAATTCGCGTTTTGGAACATAACTGACGAGTAGGCCTCTCCATTGAAGTTCGAGTCATAACCCTCTCGAATCAAAGCATGTGCCTTTTGCTCTTCTTTCCACTTGCACTCGATAAATTCCATAACGTCCGGATGCCAAACTTTGATCGATTGCATCTTCGCCGCACGACGTGTCTTGCCGCCAGACTTTACTACTGCTGCAATCTGGTCGTAAACTCGCATAAAGGAGAGGGGGCCACTCGGCTTTCCACCGCCCGATAGCTTCTCTCGACTACTTCGAATCGTCGACAAATCGGTTCCCGTTCCCGAACCAAACTTAAAAAGCATCGCTTCACTAGTTGCCAATCGCATGATGTCTTCCATGTTGTCTTCAACACTTTGAATAAAACATGCTGACCCCTGAGGATACTCGTACGGGTTGTCCGGTTGCTCTACGCAATCCTTCTCTACATTAAAATGCCAATTGCACTTCGCACCCGAAACACCGTACTGGTTAAACAGCCCAACATTAAACCAGACAGGTGAATTGAAGGCACCAACTTGGTGCAAACACAACCAAGTCAATTCGCGATAAAAACGCTCTCCGTCTTCAGCCGTGTCAAAGTAACCATCCGCAATCCCCCAGTCCGTTAAAGTACGGGTCACTCTATGAATCAACTGACGCACAGAATGCTCGCGCTCTTCCTTGTTGTGCGGATCACCATAGAAATACTTACTTACCACAACGTTGGTTGCCAACTGGCTCCAAGTCGACGGGATTTCGCAATTGGTCTGCTCAAACAACGCCTTTCCAGACTCGTCTTTGATGGCGGCACTCCGAACTTCCCACTGAACCGTATCAAACGGGTCAGCCACGTTCTCCGGACAAAACCGTGTTTCAATCTTCAGACCACTTCGGTCACCACGTACTTCTCTTGTCGTTCGTGACTTCGTGCGACGCTCGCGACCCATTTCTACGGTTGCCATGGATTTTACGACTCCTTCGGGATAAATAAGGTTTAAAGCAAAGCGACAAGACCCTCCCGACGGGAAACAGAATCGGGATTAAATCGGCGGAGCTACCCTGCTTCAAATAAGTGAGAAAACGTCCAGTTCGACCTCGGGTGTCTTACCCTCCTTCAGCATCCGACGCATAAATCCCTGACAAATTCGCCCGGTCGACGGCGAAATCACCAAGAATGACAAGCAGAGCAAAACCACTATACCTAGTATAGTATCGGTTTGCAGCCACTACATGTTGCGTCATGTGAGGAGTATCGTACCGATTCCTGGTCTAAAGTCAAACTTTTTGCGAACGATGACGCAAACGCTTGTCACGCCTAGATTTGAGTACGATTCGAACCACTCGATTGCTTCGACTAGATTTGGTAATGAACCAACCTAAAGTCTGTAGCAATTTAGTCTTAGAGAATCCTCGTGCACCGGAGTGACACCTCTGGTCCACCAACGAAGATTTTGAAAAAAAAGACAAAGTCACAGATCCCCCACTCCGCAGAGGGGGTACAGATTCCTAAACACGCTTGGTACGTAACGCCGCTGTCTGTCTAAGCCGAAAAAGCACCGAAGAATTGCCCAAAACACTCGCCATGCAGGCTAGCGGACAACAAACCCAATCCCGTGAACGCGGTCGTATGCGAGGCTCTAGAGGTGCCGTCGCCCTTTCCTCACGTCCGAAGCAATATCATCCACAAAACCGAATTCTAGACCTGCCATCGAGCTCCCCTCACCCTCTCCACTCAAGGAAGTGACCTCTCGATCACTAGGAGGAGCGATGACAGCGTCGTTTTCCAATTGGTCGTTGATGACATTGATCAAAATCAAAACGTCTATCGGGGACACATGACCGTCCCCATCGATATCAATCCGCAGTCCCGGTTCCCCTTCTTGCGAATCCGACCCGCTTCCCTGGGAATTTATATGGTTGATCAAAATCAAGACATCGATGGGAGTGATCATTCCATCTCCATCGACGTCATTGGGATCAACGGTCGGTGTGCGATCCTTTATCACTCGCACCAAGGTTTGCTTGGAAAACTGCTCTCCACTAGACCCCTGGGCAATTAACGTAACCAGCAATGCATCGTCTGTTTGCCAACTTAAAGCAACGGAATCACGCAATTTGAACAGCCCATTAACCACTTCGAACCGACTGTCGCTGACCGAAATTGCATAATGATCAGGCGGCAAAGATCCTCGAACATACACATATCCCAACGATACGCCTGCCTCATTCTCCGGAACGGAGTACTCGCTCGAAACAAAGAACTCGCCAGGCAGCGGATTTGCATTTACCTTGAGATTGACTGTTGCCTCTAATCCGCCGCTACCACCAACCTCCGATGATCCAAAACCAACCTCTACTGCACGAATAGTCAGCCTTACACTTTCTCCCTGTTGCAGCGTAAGCTGTTGCTCATCCCGCAGTTTCAGCACACCATCGCGAATCTCAAACCTCTGATCATCTACACTCCAAAGGTACGCCGCAGATGCATCCACGTCTTCAACCAAAACCGGTCCTACGATAGCACCCGCAACATTCTCGCGAATCTCAAGTCGATGTGGCAACCGGATCGCAGTCGGCAGATCATTCTGTCCCTGTATGGTTATCGCAACTCGCTGAGGCAAAGACCAATTCAGGCCATCAAACAATGCCACCGTGAAACCATCAACCCCCTCAACATTCTCAAACGGACGATATAGCCCGCCAGTTTCGACGGACCACTGAAGAGTTCCACGGACCGGCGGTTGCAACACAACGACACACGTCCCAGTCGCTAGGCCCTCAAACACTTGATCCAGGCGAATTTCCGACTCTTCATCTTCAATCACGCTGAATGCGTAAGATCTCTCAGTCAATTCCAAAGGATTTCCAGCAGAAACGACTTGAACTCCAATCGAAACACTTGGAACTGGCCCCACCGAAAAATCTACTTCGACCGGTGCGGCCTCGCTCACCGACCTAAGGACCAAACCACGATCTCCCGGTACGACAATTACTCGCCCATCTCCAGATACAGCAACTTTGGCCAAATCTGCTGGAGTGGATCCGATTTCAATCGAACTTATCTCCCGCCCAACACTAGTGTCCCAAGCTCGTAGAGTGCTTAAGTGGGTAGAATCACCGGTATACAAAATCATCGACACGGGATCGAAAATAATGGGCGATGCACTCGAGGCCAAAACATGCGTCGATGCCAGCCCGTTGACCGTATCTATGACGTGTACCCCTTCGCTCGTGTCCACAAAAATGGCATCACCTTTCGACGATGTCATCCACGAAATAAGGTCCCTGGGAAAAGTCCGCTCCGCCTCTAACTGGGCTAAATCGCCATCAATTCGATGCACAGAAAGCCTAGTCCCACCATCCAAACGCTCCTCAACTACAATTCGATCTTCGCCTAATGAACGAAAGGACTCAAATCCACCACCTTTTGATATCTCAATAACGGCCCCAAACTCGGAATCTGCTTGATTCAAGCGAACTAGGCCATCGATAGAATCCCATGCAACGAATCCACCACCAATCGATTCGAGCAACTCAAAATGCGTTGCATCAATCGAACTCTTCGTTAGCCCCCCATCAGCCAATCGATAAAGCTCTCGTTCTGATGATTCCGTATCAACCAACAGCCAACCATCAGAGCCAGAAAAAGCCGAGTCGATCAAATTGCCGGGTATCGCCAATCCATCTCCAACCAAACGACCATTCGCAGCAAACCTCTGCAGATGATTACCACTTCTCCCCCAAAACTCATTGCCGCCCATCGAGTACAAAATCTCATCGATGGAAACGTCGGCAATCAACGATTCCGTGGACGCTGGCCGAACGGGAGAGGTCTGTACCACTCCTTGATTAGCCCCCAGCAATCGGACTTCTATTTGAGAAGACGGCAAACCAGAAAACGATGCGACGCCCGCTTGGTTGGTTATAGATAATGGCTCATTGCGATCATGCGAACCATTGCGATTCAAATCGACGTAAACAACTTGCTTCGCCAAGCCCAATTCCAGGCCTGAATTCTGATCGCGAGAACCATCTGCGTCGGAATATACCAACACGTCTAAACCAGCAAGCAATCGTCGCGATTCGAGAACATCAAAACGTAACGAACGCTGACGAGCCCGATCTGAACTAGCTGGGAATCGACCTGAATGCGGTTTTCGCGAGAACAAAACTCTACGAAATGAGGACATAAGGACGCCTTCGCAGGAATACCCCAAGGGGTACCAAACGATTTAAGGAACGTGCTGTACTCGCGCCTTCAAGGCACGGCGTACCGTGTGGTGTCCCCTAAATGTATCCAATTCGCCCCCTCATGTGTCAGTAGTCTTTTCTAAAAATCCCAAAAAACTATCCCCGGCCTCCCTCGCAACACGTTTCACAAATTCGGTGACAGCGCTGGCACTGAAACTTGGCCCGAATTTCGATCAAAGTCCCCCCACAAGCAGGGCAACTACCCAAGCCGCATTGGTCTGAAATCGAAATTGGTCTCAAACTAGCCTTCAATTGTGGCGTCACTTTGGTCTTTGACGATTGATGATTTAAGCTTGACATTTCCAACGGCCACCTCCAATCTGGCTGAATCAATATTTTCGATACCTAAGATACCATAGCAGGCAAACCAATGTTTTTGCATCGATGATCTGCCTGTCTCTGAGCATTCGATCCACCTCCGACCAACAAACGACTCGATTCTCCATTTGCTCGCCGATCTCTCTCGCTGTATCACCCAAGCTCATCTGAGAAGCAACGTAGAAATGCATCTTCTCATCCAAAATCCCTGGCGACATATTAAATGTGTGGACATGATCCATTTGCCCCGCTTCGTAGCCGGTCTCTTCCTTTAACTCTAGAAACGCGACATCGAGGGGAGGCAAACTCTTGTCCAATGTCCCCGCCGGCAGTTCCAAATTCCATTTGTTTATCGCAGCCCGATACGTGTGGATCAAGCAAACATGGTCGTCGTCCACCAATGGTAAAATGACAACAGCTCCCGGATGCCGCACGACATTGCGTACAACCTCGGTTCCGTCCGGTAGCTGTTCATAAACTTCCTCAACAGCAAAGCGTTTTGCTTGATACAGCTTTTTTGGCGTTTTCATCCATCGTCTCAAAAAGAATATTGTGGCACTTGCCCCGCAAGCTCCGCCACAGTTTCAAAATACTTGGGAAAAGTCTTCGTCGTACAGCGAGGATCTCTGATGTATACATTAGGTACCACTAACCCTAACATCCCCATCCCCATCGCCATTCGATGGTCTCGGTAAGTATCGATGTAAATGGGTTCGCGTGAATAGTCGAGCAACCAGTCCATTTCCTCGACAGGATAAATGGTAAGACCGTCATCGTGCTCGTCGATTCTGGCTCCAAACTTTCTCAACTCACGAGCCAAATCGCTGATTCGGTCGGTCTCTTTATGTCGATTGTGAGCAACACCGCGCACTCGAGTTGGCCCCTTGGCAAATAATGCAACAGGCGCCAACGTCTGCACCGTGTCACTAATGGAGTTCATATCTATATCGACCCCACGTAACTCGCCACCTGTTAACTCGATAAATCCACTCTCACTTTTTACAAGACACCCCATTCGCTCCAACACCCTGGCGAATTGAACGTCCCCCTGCAATGAGTTAAAGTCCAACCCCTCAACTCGTATAACTCCACCTGTCAGTGCAGCGATCCCAAAGAAATAACTTGCTGCTGATGCATCTGGCTCGATTCGATACTCTCGCCCCTGATAAACCGCCGGCGCCGGAATCGTAAAAACATTTTCACGTTCTTCGACATACACGCCAAAGTCACGCATAATCGAAACGGTCATGTCAACGTAGGGACGTGAGACCATTTCCCCTAAGACTTCTATCTGGACACTGGACGACGCATAAGGAGCAGCCATCAATAGACCGCTCAGAAATTGACTCGACACACTTCCCGCCACTGCCGTTTTTCCACCATTCACTCCACATCCCTCAATCATCACCGGCGGGCAATCGTTTCGAACCGAATTTGTGCTGACCACCTTCGCCCCTAAAGCAGCGAGGCCACTCAACAAATCCCCTATCGGCCGCTCGCGCATCCGCGGTACACCATCTAATTGATAACGCCCATGCGTCGTTGCGAGCGCTGCGGTCAAAAATCGGATCGAGGTTCCACTATTGGCAACGAAGAGATCCGCCTCCATTCTCGCGGGCACTCCTGCGCACCCTGAAATCTCAACTCGTTCTTTGGCTTTGTCCCAATTCAATGACAAACCCAATGTCTGCCATGCATGAATCATAACCTCGGTGTCTTCACTTTCCAAAACGCCCGACAGCACCGAAGCTCCCCTGGCCATAGCAGCACAGATTAACGCTCGATTCGTCAAACTCTTCGATCCCGGAACCCTCACCGAACCACTCACAGGTGCATTCACCGGCGAGAGAGTTACCATGCTGGGAACGTGACTAGTCTCTTCCAGTTTCACTTTGCAATCTTCCACAACGACGACACACTGCGCACGTACATAGCATCTCCCACAATAGCAGGAGTTCCCAAAACATCTTCTCCCAATTCGTTAAGTGCCAAACGAACCCCTTCGCTTTCTCCTAGCTGCGTTACAGAACACTTTCCATCCATCGAGAACAGATACATTCTATCTTTTGCAACAACCGGACTCGACCAAACACTCCCCTCCGCAACACGTGCCTGCCACTTTACGTCCCCTGTATAAATGTCGCCCGAATAGACTGCAGGACCTTTAATTGTATAAATCCTGTCCTTAACAACGACAGGCGATGAGGACTCAACCCCTATACGACTCGATTTCCAAAGTTCACTTGGTTCCCCTCCTGAACTAGACAAATCAAATGCGACCAAGCCCCGAGAAGGCACATAAAGCCGATTCTCAAACACTAAGCTCGACGGGACCACACTGCAGGCTACAGGCTTCATCCAAACTTGATCACCCGACTTCGGATCCAGCCCAACGAGATCACTGCCGGAATGGATCACAATCACTGACTTCCCCTCCGGATTCTTATAAGAAACTGGAGAAGACCAATTCGCTTTACGGGGCCGATCCTTCTTCCAAAGAAGAACGCCATTTTCGGAATCCAAACCAGCGACAAAAGATTCTCCTTGACACTCAATCTGCACAACACAAACTCCGTCAATGACGATCGGAGAGGAACTCATACCCGTGTCATTAAATGCCTTGACGAAATCACTTGTTAACGAGCGATACCAAACCAGATTGCCGTCCAGGTCTACGCATGCTAAATCATTCGAGCTGTAAAACGCATAGATTCTCTTGCCATCCGACGTAGGGGTCGGAGCTGCATTTGCACTAGTAGGATGACAGTAAGGCCGCCCTCTGGCTACAAACTCTTGCGTCCAGTTTTGAGCACCCGTGGCCACATCATAACTATGCAATCGAACGCGTCTTTCGTCCATCCCTACACTGGCTGTCGTGACAACTTGATTCCCAACGACGATCGCTCCTCCCACGCTGCGACCGGGAATACTCACCTTCCAAGCCACATTCTTGCCAGATGCTCCATCAAACTCGACAGGAAGATCTGAATTCAACTCTACTGCGTTGGACGTCGCACCCCGAAACTGCGGCCAATCTGCAAACGAACTTGTCGCTATCCCAAAATGCAAAAGGGCTCCCAAACCTACGCCCAAACTCGTTGATACGTTCCCCCAGTGCGATGTAATTTTCATCGTGTGCCAATGCGATTTTAAGTTATTCATGTTCTCAATTCGTAGTAGAAGTTAGTTCGCGGTTATCGCCAATCCAGTACTATCCGATATACGGATTTGAAACTGATAATCCTGAGCCCAGCCTTCTTTTTGCTCGTTTTGACAAATCTTGACCAATATCCGATTCGTTCCCTTCACTAAAACAATAGGCTCGATGTATTGGTCGATTTGCATGGAAGAATGATAAACCTCATTCGACATGACCAACTCTCCGTTGACCCACACTCGATTCCCATTAATACACCCCAATCGAATCTCTGCAGGCCCCGCAATAGGCGATTCAAATTCGGTCACACCGTAAACTATGCATCCTTTCTCTTTGTTGTAGAGACTCGCGAGATCCACCATTCCTTCCTTATGGACCGTTGCGTGCTCCATCCATGTGACCTCGCCTACTTTACCCTCATAAACGGCTGCCAAATTCCCTTTTTGCCAATCTCCCTCCAAAGGAAATGCCTTGTCAAAATTCTTGGTACCGACGTGATCAAAGGGGCCTATGAGCTTCCACTCGGACAGAAAACCAAAGTGCTTTCTCTGATCGATCGCGATTCCCGCTTTGTCAAGGCGATTGATAATTTCAACGATCTGATTCGGATGCCTAGCTGACGTTAACAGATTCTTTAAACGTTCGGCATCAGGGGATTGCTCAAGCACTTCCTGTACTGAAGCAAACCGAATCTCGGGACTCGGATCCTCTAACATCCCCTCCAACATTTGCTTTCGTAAATCCGATTTCCCCTCTGTGATCCAAGAAAAAACCGTATATCGGGCCTCTGGATCATTCGACACGTCGGCCAAAAACTCCTTTAGTTCAGCTTGAACGCCAGCCTTTTCTTTCAGATACCGAACGTTCGCAATCCCTAAAAGCCAGTTCTTGCCAACAGGGGTAGCTCCCTTCATGGCCCTCAAGAAATCAATCAGGTTACAGTCGGTCGCGTCGCGCAAACGTGCTGCAGCAACTCCCCCTTTAACCATCGATTCGTCTCCAGCCTCCAGTACTCTAAGAGTCTGAATGTCCTGGCTAAGCTCCGAGCCCCCGTCTCGAGAATTACCATCAGTAATTCCATGAGAGCATGCAAGCAACAGCACCACCGCTAAACAAGCAGTTATTCGCATCGTTTTTCACTATAATGAGTCGAGTGGGATTCCTGGCATGCTCTTTGGGCGAATCATGCCACTGACTCGCATTATAGCGACTCTGCGAAAAACCGTATTGGATCAGGTCGAACTATCCGCAGACTTCTTGGCGCGAGGATGCGCCTTGGCATACGCTTTCTTAATATTTGCGGTACTAACGTGCGTATAAATCTGAGTTGTAGCTAAACTCTTGTGACCCAACATTTCCTGCACACTACGAATGTCTGCCCCGCGATCCAATAGGTGCGTTGCAAAACTATGACGTAACGTGTGAGGTGTGGTTCGTGTGTCTAGGCCGCATTCCAAAATGTACTTCTCTAACATTCTGCCCACACTTCGGGTCGTTAGCCTCTGACCAAACTTGTTCGTAAATGTTGGCTGATCTTTCTGCCCCTCTGTCTCTTTGCGTATGCGTGCAGGATAGTAAGCTCTCAATGCTCGTATCGCATACCTTCCTAAAGAACCGAGTCGCTCCTTGCGGCCCTTACCTCGTATGCGCACCTCCCCCTCTGCAAAATCGATATCGCGATCATTCATCCCTACGACCTCGCTGACCCGAAGCCCCGCACTATACATAACCTCCAAAATCGCCTTGTCTCGCAAGCCCGCAGGCTCGCTGAGCTTCGGTGCATCAAGCAGTTTATCCACTTCCTCTGCCGTCAAGAAATGTGGCAAGCTTCGTTGTCCACGTGGATTGCGAAGTGGTTGGGCAGGGTTGTTCTCCGCAAAACCTTGGCGAATCGCGAACTTGAAAAAACTTCTCAGCGACGCCAATTTTCTGGATATGCTGGTCCTCGCATAACCAGCCTCATGAAGAGCAGCAACGTACCCACGCAAATCGGTAGGCGTCACCTCCCGAGGCAACAATTTGGTCGCTTTCTCCTCGGTCAAAAAGTCTGCCATATCCATCAAATCCTCTCTATAGGATTTAATGGTGAGATCCGACGCGTTCCTTTCAACATCTAGAAAACGCAAAAACTGGGCAATCTCGGAATGCATGGGGACTTCCTTGTAGCAATAAACAGAACCTAACGATCAAGTCTAACACGCTGTTATCGTCCGAGATACAAAACCTCGTATTCTCGGAATCTTTTACGCCGGGCCCTTCGAATTCAACTCCGCAATGGCGAATTTTTGCTAGCTATCGCCCACTTCTTCCATTTGCCCCCTCATTGGTCCGCATTCCGACTTTTATATCTGAATAGACTGTACCGTCTTTTCCGATAAAACCGTACGCGGCTGCTCGTATAACACACTCGAATTGATAGCTAAACAATGCTCAACAAGTTTAGTCGAATCGCACAAAGGACTGCTCTATCAACTTTGGTCGCTTCCTGCCTTGCAGTTAGCACCAACGGTATGGCCCAGGAACCATTCTTCCTCATACCTAGCAGTCAATCTGGAAACTCAGGTTCTTCTGAGTCGGCTGATACTAAAGGCGCGGCCAAACAAGACGCTCCAAAAGCAGATCGACCTAAACAACGAACTCCAAGTATACCAGCCGAAAACACCCGAAAGCCTAAAGGGGATGCCCTGCCAAGTATCGAGGGTTCTTTGACACTGGAAGAACCGCCCCTTCTGAAGTCCTTCCCCTCCACACCTGCCAAAAATCCAATCATCATCGACGACGGCGTGTTGATGCTCGGCAAAATCGAAGACACCACGAGCCATTCCAAAAAGAATAACCCCAAGTCAATTGCTCCAATTAATGACCAACTACCGATCGTAAAAAATAGCCCGCAGGTCCGCGAAACAGAAGACCCCCAATTAGCCAAACTAAACGCCTCTGCGACAGATCCAGTGGCTGTTATCCCCAGTCTTTCATTGTCTTGGCAGCTTGCAAATGCTTCGAGCTTCCCCTTCTCTCCGATTCACCTTTGGCAAGGTATCCGGCGTCAACCGTTGCCCGCTCCAACTGCCACAATAAGTCAGCTCGCTGAAACACCTAATAGTTCTGAAACTTCTAGTAGTGATCCCTCCCCAATGATCGCTTTGGGTAATGACGCTGACGTTAAAGAAAAACTCTCAACCGTCCCCCCAGATTTCACACCACAACGAATGGCTCAAACTCCAAAAAGTTTAGAATCATTGGAGATTGGGAGCGGGATCGATGAGTCTAGCGAACCGGAGACCAAAGATAAACCTATGGTCTCGAATAACTCCGATACAAAGTCGAGTGACTCGACATCGCCGGATGCCAAACCCCGACGAAATGTGCGGATCCCTTTCGAAGACGAGGAATTCACCGATACCGACGAACCGTTAATCACCCCACCCCGTATCTCCATGCCTCAATCATCCCTCTCCGAATTGGAAGAACAAAAAGGCCAGGAAGCCCCCATCATCGATACCAAGTCTCTGGATCGAGCTAAAGAGGAACAAGGAGCAGACGCGTTAAAGGCAGCCAAACCCGCCACACCTGCGAAACGCAAAGTAAAAATCGAGGATCCCCAACTGGAAGGACAGATCGTTCCCGCCAAACCCACCGATGCACCGGCAGTGGCGAACCCTGCCGACGCACTAAGACTACGTCGCGCCCAGGCTTGCTTGGACCATTACCTTAACTTCCCAGAGTCAACCTCAGTTAGATCTCCTTGGGCTGTGATGCACGCTTTACTACCCTTTGGCGGTGACTACGAAATGGTCCACGGCAATCAACGCGTTAACGCCATCGGCTGGATGTGCCACAACGGCACCTGCAGAACACAGCGAATATTTACCCCCACCAGAAACGGGTTCGTGCCAAACGTTGGTGGCGGTGTCCAAGGTCACGCGGGGCAGTTCATGGCGATCCTCGCGCAGTGTGGAGTCCCACTTGATTACCCAATACAAGTCGGAAACCAAAAATACAAAGTCGAAGATTTGGTCCGCTATGAGATGGCTACATGCCGCGAAAAGAGCGAACTAACCTTCAAACTGATCGGGTTGTCTTATTACTTGGACTCGAATAAGCAATGGCGATCTAATGATGGCAAGGTTTGGAGTATTCCAAAGCTAATCTCCGAGGAACTCGCTCAACCAATCAAGGGAGCCGCTTGTGGTGGTACCCACCGACTGATGGGCTACTCTTTTGCCGTAAAGCAAAGAGCCATCCAAGGCTTGCCGATCGATGGGCAATACGCTCGTGCAGACAAATTTGTAAAGGACTACGTTGAATACGCTTGGAAACTTCAAAATGCTGACGGTAGCTTCAGCACATCTTGGCTCGAAGGACGAGGCGATGAACAAAACGAAGAACGCAAAGTTCAAACGACTGGCCACATTCTCGAATGGCTCCTCTTCACGTTACCTGACGCAGAACTAAACACCCCCAAAGTACAAAAGAGCGTCGATTTTCTACTAACGAAGATTTATGACAAGAAAGCGTATAAATGGCCCATCGGACCACGCGGCCATGCAACAAGAGCCGTCTCACTCTATCTCAACCGCTACGATGAGATAAAGATGTCCAAGCCAGAAATGTTACGCGCAGATGCCAAAACCGCGGCGCCACGGAACCCGGAACCTTTCAGCCGCCGCTAAGCACGCGTTATTGTCACGCACTAAGATTCCAACCGGTCCTCTAGAACGGATAACGGCTACGAGGCCTGATTTTGTAGTGGACGAGGCTACGAGGCCTGATTTTGTAGTGGACGAGGCAACGAGGCCCGATTTTGTAGTGGACGAGGCTACGAGGCCTGACCGACTGGCACGAACATGGCACGAACATGGCACGAATCTTATCTACTATGCAACAGGCGGACTCCCGTGCAAATGGCCTCCTAGCGTCGTCCACTACAAGAGACTTCCCCTCGTGATCGTAAACTCCACTCGAGCCTCCCGAATTCTGCGGGAGGGTGAATATAGCTGCGCGAAATCAACGATCCCGACTTAGGCCTAAACCGACAAGTCATTTCGGTCCCGGCGTGCTATGCCGTAACTGCGTCTCTTACGAGACTTGTTACGGCCTACAAGATCTGGCCACAGATTGGAGATGTTGCCGGCAAGTTGTCCAAAGTCTGGCCACTTCGGCTACGGCTGAATACCGCTAAGGACTTTCGAGTAAACCTCACGAATTCGCTTCGTCATGGTTTCATGGCGAAACTGGTCGGTGAATCTTTTAGCCCCTTCTGCTCCATACTGACGTCGCATTTCGCTGTTCGTCCCCAATTCGATCATCGCTCGCGCCAGACCATCAACGTCCTTGGCAGGTACCAAACAACCTGTTGCACCGTTGATAACGACCTCTCGAGCACCATCCACGTCAAAACTTATAGCTGGCTTTCCTGCGATTAGCGATTGAGGCAAAGCGCGTGCTAACCCTTCACGCAACGATGCGTGCACCAACACATCCATTGCACTAATGTGCGCAGGAATTTCCGACGGTGGCACCAATCCAGTAAACACGAACCTACCTTCGAGTTCGGTCCCTCGGATTTTTGCTTTGATTGAATCCATCAACAATCCATCGCCAACAAACAGGAACTTGGCCTGAGGTACAGAACGCACTGTCTCAAATGCCGCAGACACGACGTATTCATGCCCCTTGAGATGAAACAATCTGGCGATCTTCCCGAATACGATGTCTTGCTCGGAGAAACCCAGTTGCCGCCTCATCCGATCGCGATGAATGGCACTCTCGGCAAATGGTGTAACCTCCATACCACTCGAAATTGTCGTGAACTTTTCTGCTTTTGCCACACCAGCACTTACCATTAAGTCCGTCATAGCATCAGCAACCGAGATCATGTGATGACAGCGTTTGGCGGCCCATCTTTCGCACCAAGTAAAAAAACGTCGACTGAGTGGGTTTTGAAAGGGATGAAATGGTGCTCCGTGTACCGTATGCACCACACAAGGCACTCGTAGTGACCAACCTGCAGCACGCCCTAATAGTCCAGCTTTCGCACTATGGGTATGCACAACGTCTGGCTGCCATCTCCTAATGATCTTCTTCAACTCAGATAATGCTTTCGAATCCTGCAACGGATTGATCGACCGAATCAAAGAGCCAACGGTCTCAACCTCGAGAGACACCTGATCTGACTGATTCAGCAGATTCCCTTCCGCACCTAGTGACGGACCGGTAACCAACAAAACTTCGTCACCATGCTGTTCTATCAAGTCTACGCAATTGTATAACGTATTCTCTTGTGCTCCACCAATAATCATTCTTGTGATGATGTGCATCACCTTCATGAAGACACCTCATTCGAATCAATCGGTTCCTTGTCCTTTGAATCCTCTTTACTACTATTGGCTTTAAAGATCTTTGGTAGCGAAGCGTATCGGCTAAGCAATCCGACCAAGATCAATCCTGCACCAACCCATGTCCACCAACCTGGAGCCAAGTACTCGGGGTCATTTCTTCGGACGATATGCACCCAGATCGGAAGCAACACGGGCTCAAGCAAAGAAATCAGGGCAGCAATGTGACTTGGTGTTGTCTTTAAACCATGAGCAAAAAGGAAATAGGGCAATCCCATTTGAAAGATCCCTAAACACACTAAGACCCACCATGCCCCACCGGACGGTAAAGCCATACCTCCCAACAAAACGATTGGCCCTACGACTAAAGCCGTCGCTCCATGGTTCAAAGTAATCAACCAGGCTGGATCCTCTTTGGGTAGCGCCCGCATCGACAAGATCACACCGGCATAGGTAATCCCTGATAAAATTGCCAAAACTGATGCATACCATCGATGATTAGGTCGCGCTTCACTTGAAATCGTTTCCATCAACAAGATAAAGAGAACGCCAGCGGTACAAAAACTCAACATGAGCCAATCACGCGATGTTGGCCGATCTCCGTAGATCAAGATCGCACCCAACATCACCCAAGCAGGAGCCAAATACTGCAACCAAATCGTGTTGGCCGGCGACCCTACAACCATAGCGGTAAGAAAGCTAATGGTCATTGTTGCAAAGCTCACCATCATGGGGATCATCGCAAAATGCCAACTGACTCTTCTACAAAGAGGAATCAATAACACGAGTGCGAAAAGAGCTCGCCAAAATGCGATAGCTGTCCCTCGCGAATCCTTTTCCCAAATACCAAGCTGTGGCAACTGGGTCAAAAAGCCACTCAAGCTCCAAAGAAAGGTAGCCGCAACAATTAGTAGAACCCCGTACTTCGTTGGCGATAAACTTTGACGACTAATTTCAGCATTCCTAACAGATTCTTTGGGCAACGAAACCGACGTAGACTCAGAGAAGTGAGATGCTACCCATACTAACTTGAAAAAGTAACTGAAAGCAACGCACCGACCCCTCTTGTCGTTATATTTGCGAATCGCAGCAATCACAATCCCATTGCCGCTTCGATAAAACGCTTAGACCATTTGCAACGCGTATACACGCAAATGCCATTTTTGTATAAACCAGCAGTACCGCAAACGCCGTACAACGCTCAGTCCTAGAATCTGCCGCCAACCAATAAGTAATATGCAGGAATTCGACTACCAGCTCAGACCTCGCATCGTATTTGCTGAAAACGGAATCGAACGCCTGGGCAATCTCGCGCTGCAACTTTTGACCGAAAACGGTTCGACCAACCAACGCATACTAGTTGTTAGCGATCCAGGGGTTGTTTCAGCTGGAATTTTTGAACGTGGCTCATCAAGCCTCTCGAAAAGTGGCCTCGAGGTGCTGGGTTTTCATGAATTTTCAGAAAATCCGACAACCAAACACGTCGAGGTAGGATTAGAGGTCGCACGTCATTTCCAGCCACATTTGATCGTTGGACTTGGTGGTGGCTCGAGCATGGATTGCGCCAAAGGCATAAACTTCTTGCACTCATGCGGAGGACGAATGCAAGATTATTGGGGCGTGGGAAAAGCTCAACACCCCATGCTGCCGATGATCGGAATTCCAACCACCTCCGGCACTGGAAGCGAAGCTCAGTCCTTTGCGCTGATAAGCGACGCTGAGACTCATGTCAAAATGGCTTGTGGAGACCCGAAAGCCGCCTGTCGAATCGCACTATTGGATCCAAGGCTTACTTTGACAATGCCCAACAAAGTGACTGCTTTAACGGGAATCGATGCCATCACACACACTTTAGAAACCTTTGTCTGCAATAAGAGAACCCCCATCTCGGAGTGCTATTCTTGGAGTGCTTGGGAGCGACTTTCCGAAGGGGTTTCCCAAGTTTTAGGGAATTCATCCGATATCGAAGGACGAGGCAACATGCAGCTCGGTGCGTGTTTTGCGGGGATGGCCATCGAAGCGTCCATGCTCGGGGCTGCACACGCTTTGGCCAATCCTCTAACTGCCTCGCTAGGAACTCCGCATGGCCAAGCAGTCGGATTGATGATGCCCCATGTCATTCGCTTCAACGCAGCGGTTGTCGGGGATCGCTATCAGAAATTGGTCCGCTTGCTAAGCGACACCCACGGGAAAAACGCACCTGAAGCGTGTGAATGGTTAGCCAATCGCATGACCGAATGGCTCACAGATTTCGGACTATGCACTCGATTGCGACAGCTATCTGGCTGGCCAATCGCTGCCGAGGCAGAACAACGAATACTCGAAGATATAGCCGACTCGGCTACCAAACAATGGACTGGAACGTTCAATCCTCGTCCCTTATCACGGTCCAATTTTGTGGAGCTTTATCGGGACGCACTCTAGTCGCAATTCAAGCTGCCTCCGAAGAAGCTTGACTCCCAATTTTACTCTCTAACCTGGCGAGTATTTGGTACCGTCCTGGGGCGTATTTGGTCGGTTGGTGGTTGGCCACTCTCGGCCGACATACCCTTGAATTCGAACTTTACTCAGGCAATTTCAATGAGTGACACCTGGTTTTTCACCATCCATTCGAGCCAGCGTTCTTGATCTTCGGTAAGTTCAATCTCAGCCTTGGACTCTGCATCCAGCGGCGAAACCAGGGAAAAAACGCCATCCTCGAGCCATTCTTGGGAGTTGGCCAAGGGGATCCAGTACTGATTCTTGCCGCAGACGGGTGCACCAGGTACGTCAGGAGGCGTCATAAAATAAACGATTTCCTTGCGAAAACGCTCAGGCATTTCAATAGTACCTGCTTCAGGTCGGTCGATCGAGATAACTTGCATGGATTCTGATGCCAGATTGGATGGAGTTTGGAGGCTGGGGGGGCGAAGGTTAGGCGTAGCCTATTTTCACGGAATCGCGTAAACTCTCCGAAAATATAGGGGTGTGTTCGGCGAATCATGGCTGACCGTATCACACTACAGTTCCATTACACTTCGCATCCATTAGTGAGTTTTTTGTGGCAACGTACAAGACCAATGACCTGAAAAAGGGTCTTAAAGTCCAGATCGATGGTGAGCCTTACCTGTTGACCAACGTTGATTTTTTTAAGCCGGGAAAAGGCAACGCACTCTATCGTTGCAAGCTCAAGAATTTGATCCGCAACACAGTTCTCGACCGAACTCTAAAGGGTGGTGACGAGCTCGAAGCGGCAGACGTCGAGGAAATTGATACGGTTTTCCTCTACAATCAAGCCGGCAATTTCGTTTTCATGGATAGCACCACGTTCGAGCAATACGAACTAACCGCAGACCAAGTTGATGAATACTGGAAGTATCTCATCGAACAGATGCCAATTGCGATGGTTTTGTTCAATGGAAATCCAATAACGATCACCCCACCATCACACGTGAATCTCAAGGTTGTGGAAACCGAACCGGGCGTTAAGGGTGATACAGCTACCAACGTAACCAAGCCAGCCAAGGTGGAGACCGGTGGTGAATTCCAGGTTCCTGGATTCATAAAAGAAGGCAACGTCATCCGAGTGGATACGCGTACCGGTGAGTACATCGAACGCGTTAGCATGGACTAATGACAGATCTACGTGGTCGCGTTTGGCGACGCTTATTCGGAACAAAGAAATTTTTATTTCCCGCCGCAGTAGCGGTGGGGACTGGTTGCGTCGCCGCCGTAAGCGGCGGTGTTTGGATCGCAGTAGCCGTCGCTTTCGGTTTAATTGCTGTAGGAAGCGTCGCGTTGCAACTCGCTTCAGGAGCGGAGCAGCTTGAGAAAATCGCTGTGAGCGATCTGGCCAAAGAGAAACTTGAACAAGAAGACCTTCGTCTCCAGGATCTTCAAAAGCGACTCCGATCCGATCGCGATTTTCGAACAAAAGATTGCTTTAACCTAGCGTTCCAGGCACGAAGAGACTTCTTAACGCTAATCAAGACCACGCAAGGTAACTTTGCAGCCCTACAGTTTGGACAACAATTTGACCAATTGTTCTGGGCAACTATCGAACAGCTTGAGCATTCGCTACAACTGTACGAACAAGCGGATCGGCTTGTTGACGCTCGCCGACTCGGAATTCTCAAGGAAAGAGACCACGTGGTCGGCGAATTGATCGGTGCAGCCGACCGGCTTCGCCAAGTTGTAGATAAAATCCGCTCAACATCGACGCAAGACCGAGAAGTCGAACTCAGCTCTCTCTCCAAGGAGCTAGACGATTCCCTCGAAATCGCCAAGCGAGTAGACCAGCGCCTAAAGGAACTGGAAAGCGAGCCCAATCGAGATGAGTTCTTAAAACAGTAATCCAACAGCAACATCCTTTTCCATTTGAGGAGCAAGATTCATGTTCAATGCGATCGGTCGTTTTTTTCGAGCCATCAAGTACTTAATCACAGGTAAAGTTGATAATGCAGCCGATTCCCTAAGCAAGAACCCAACCGTTATCAAGGCTACCTACGAAAAGGTGATCGAAGAAAAGAAGAGACGCATCAATGAGTATAAAGATGCCATCAGTTCGATGATCGCGCAGGAAGAAAGCAAAAAGAAGCGACTCGAGGGACTCACTGAAGAAATCAACAAACTCGAGAAGCTAAAGTCAGGTGCTGCCGCTAGAGCAAAAGCCATCGTGGACAAGTACAACGGGGATGTCGTTGCGGTCAAAAATGACCCGGAATATCTCAAATGCCAATCTGCATTTAAAGATTTCTCAAGCACCCTCGCTGAAAAGCAAGCCAGAGCTTCCGAAATCGATGATGATCTCAAGCAACTGATCACCAATGTCAATGGTCATAAAACCCAGATCCAATCGCTCATGCGCGATCTGGAAAAGATCAAAGAAGAAAAGCACGACGCTGTTGCAGATATGCTTTCCGCTAACGAGGAAAAGCAAATCGCAGACATGGTCAACGGGATAACCAACGACAAAACATCCGAGGAACTCCAACGACTTCGTGAAATGCGACAAAAGTCGGTTGCCAATGCTCGCGTATCGAGAGAACTTGCTGGACTCGACGCGAAGAAAGCAGAAAATGAGTTTCTTGAGTATGCTCAAAGAAATGCAGCTGACGACGAATTCGATGCACTCATCGGCATCTCATCACAGAAGGAATCGTCACAGCAATCGAATCATGACGCGAAACTACCCGAGTCGTAACCAATCGATTTTCGGTGTCGAACCTCAACTCGAGGTTTGACAAGTCCGCTTAAGATTCAGCTCAAACCCAGTCGTTACAGACTGGGTTTCTTTTTATGTTGCGTCCGACTCGCTTGGCACCCACAACACGGAATCGAGCTTTGCTTTTTCGATACGACGTCGATTAGGCAACCAGTCTCCAGCCGGGCCAATGATCTGATTGTTCGAAATGGTCAGATCCTTAACCTTTCCACCAGCTTCGTAGAGTTTTACGATCGGTTGAAAGGGGTTCGCGCTGTTCGGTTGCACGACGACAGCTACTTTGTCATCATCCAATTTGACCAAGCTTCCGATCGGAAACATCGAAAGGGATTTGATCATCGCTCGCAATACAGCTCGATCAATATGTCCGTATGCCATCTGATGAATCATGTAAGCCAAAGAATCTGATTCCAAAAATGGAGACGACGAAAATAGAGGTGAGCTCAATGCCAAGTAAATCTCACTCATGCTCACAATTCTGGATTCCATCGAGGTTATCTCAGATTTTAGCCCGTAGGGAAACCCGGAACCGTCGGCTAGCTCATGCGTTTGGCTTACACATTCTATAAGCTGATCTTCAAAGGTTCCTAAAGCATGAATCATCCGCCCGCTTTCAACAGGATGATTTCGATAATCCTCAGTCTTGATCGCTTGTGCTCTTAGGTATCTTTGCTCGTCAAACCAGTCCGGGTGATTTCCCATAGATATGTCTGAGAGCAAGGCTGTTAGACCAGTCCGAAGAATGGAAGGTTTATCCATGCCCATTGATGATGCAATGGATGTGCTCAAACATGACAAGCATGCAGAACGTTCTGAAATAGCTCTCACCGTATCTGCATCTGCCTTAAGTGCGCGATGCAATACGACCGCTAAAAATGCAGAGGTGTCCGTAGAAGCTTGTTCAATAAACGATTCCACACAATTCGTGACAAGCTTCGGTTCGATTGCCTCGCCATTGATTAAGGACTCAATCGATCGATTGAGCTCTTCGATTCCCTCCTCAAGCTTAGTCGTTATCGCCTCAAGATGTGCGGCATCGAAGTACGAACCCAAAACATCATCTAAGTCAACTTTTGGGGGCTCCCCCCGAACAGTTACTGACGAAACGCCCATCGCCTTAAGTCGATCGAGCAGCCGTTCTGTTACGGGTAACCCTGCCTTGTGAACAATGTTTCCATAGGGATCTCGAAGATCGAACGGTAGCGTAGTCCCGATCGGCAGTTCCGACGTCAAAAATTCATGTGTAGTATGTGTCATCATCAACTCAGGATTAATTGTAAGGATTGATGTCCGACACCGGGGGCGCGGTTCAAACACGGACTCGCTTTTTGAGTTCAATATTGTTGGTCATAGATTGCAACAGGGAGAAGTGAGTTAGTGAGATTTGTACCTGCGGGTTTCCACAGTATGGAATCCCCAAAGCGTTTAATCGTTACAATCGGTATGACCGCGTGATAGGCGAGACAATTGGACACATGTCATTTGATGATTTTGGATTATCTCGCCATGATCTGCATGCTGGCTGCCTTCAAATTACTGGTATCCGCGTTATCAACCTCAGCCACATTTAAATCCGTCGGGAAATCAGCCCCGGGCTTCAGTACCAGAGGTTGATCTGGAGCATCTTGAATCGCGAGCAATCCATGGTGCCTGGTTAACTCTAGTGTGGCGATGAACATGGCAATAACGGAACTCTTGTGCATCCCCCACTCCAAAAGGTCATGAAGTTCGAGTTCACCGCGTTCCTTCACCAAGGCATGCAGACGCTTCATGTGGACGTGAATAGGTGTATTGTCGTACTCTAATCGATGGTCTACCGGCTTATGATGCGCTTTTATGATTCGCCCAAATGCGTTGACTAAATCCCAAACCTCGATCCTCGCGATCGTGGCCTCCGGTGCCTCGGCTTTTTTGGGCAACACATCCACGCTGGTTCGAGCAAATCGCATCTGCCACTGACGGCTTTGTTCATCGAGCAAACTCGCAACGTCGCGAAACCTCTTGTATTGAATCAATCGGTCCACCAAGTGATTCATCGAATCAGGATTGCTCGACTCCACCATCGCATCAGCTTCTTCCTGAGGATCTTGAGGAAGAACACTCCGAGCCTTGAGCTCGATTAACTGGCTGGTTATCTCTATAAACTCGCCAACTTCATCTAAATCAAATTGGCTCAACAGTGCAACATACTCAAGATACTGCGATGTAATCTTGGAGATCGAAACGTCCTCGATTGGCAGTTCTTCTCTCCGAATAAGATAGAAGAGCAAATCGAGAGGCCCGTGATACAGCGGCAGGTCGACTCCAAACATAAACCTCTATTACCTTGCTACACCCATCGAGAATTGGAATATTCGTTCATCGTCCGTATCAGATTTGTTAACAGGAACCGCGATGTCGAACGCGAGTGGTGCGGGGCCAAGCGCTGGAACAGCAACACGTAAACCTACACCTGGGGCTACTCGGAAGTTATCCCAATCGAATTTGATGCTGTTTTCCACGGTTCCGAAATCGACGAATGCCACCATTCGCAACATGTCATCAGCCGTAAGTGGCATCATGTACTCAAAACTGCCGAGGAACTGGAACCGACCTCCAGTGTGAATCCCCTCTTCAAAAGGACCAACTCCTCGGAAATCAAAACCTCGCAAAGTTGAGAAACCTCCGGCAAAGAAGTTCTCAAATATTGGTGTTTGCGACCCGGTGTATCCAAAGCGAAATGCGCTGGAGAAGGTATGTCTTCCCGTTTTGTCAGCACGTTCTCGAACCAAAAAATACTTGCTATAGTTGACTTGTGCACGTGGAAAGTCGTGCTCTCCAAAGTACTGATCAAAAATCAAATCGATGATGTGTCCTTCAGTAGGAAGAAACGGACTGTCACGTGTGTTGTGCGACAAATGAACGCGACCTCGGTACATATCATTGCTACCCAATACGTTGTTCAAGGCTGGCAGAGTTGCCACAGCAGGATCGAAAACCTTTACATCTTCTAGGTTGAGTTCCGTCATCAACGATAGGTCTTCAGTAACCTCATACCCTAAACCTACACGCCCACCCAATCTCTGTTCGGTCCACTCTTCGAAAATTCTTGTAAAGTAAAATCCACCAACCGACAAACTGAAGGGGGAATAGCCGAAAATATTCGGCTCGGTCCAGTTGACCGTATATCGCTGCACCCGATTACCAGGCATCAATTCCATTCGAAAATTTTGGCCCGCTCCTCGAAAGGCTCCATTGAGCAACCCACGCTGCGAATTCGGCCACGCCCAAATATCAAAATTTCGTTCCTCAATTGTGACGTTTCCTGTAACCCCCAAGTCACTATTGACGGCACCACCGATTGTAAAGCGTCCAGTCTGTCCCTCTTGCAAATAAACATCCAATGGAACGTCTCTTACACGAGGGTTGTAACCAAACGGCGGCCCCTGCATAAACGTTGGATTGGATTCTAACTGCCATGGTGGATTCAATCGTCCTAGTGGTTCGTTCATCGGCCCAGGCGCGATCATCGGCGAATTAAATGGCGGCATTGAGTTCTGTGCGATCGGTACCACCACCCCGTTGTTATTAACAGCAGGCTGTCCATATGGTGTCCCGTATGTGGGCGGGGAATTGGGAATTACACCCGGGGGATTTTGGTATGCGACATTAGGCTGCCCTCCAGGAACCTGGTTTGGATTCTGCTGATAGGGAGTCGCAGGCGCATTTACGATTCCATTTTGTACCGTTGTGTAGGGACTACCGACAGGAACGCCGTTGCCCACTGGCACCCCATTGTCACCATAATACTGACCTAAGGCACTGTTACTAACGCATAGACCAAGACCGCTGGCAACGCACAGGCTGATCGTTTGAAGCAGCCTTGCTCGTTTGGCTAATCGGTTTCTTGGTTGCATTGTTGATGAGTCGCACATGTGATTAAGGCCGATACTTACGTTTCACTGATCATGAAAAAGGGATTGGTGCCGATTGATTATCGAGTTACCCAATCTTTAGAAATCGTCGTCGATTAGATCTTCTGGCGGTTCGACCTTGATCGTTGGCACTATTCCTTGCATAGGATCCACGTTGAATATTTGAGAAAAGCCCAAACGCCGTCTGGCATCATCTACTTGTCTACTGTTGATGATGGAACCAGGTCGAAGCTGACCTAATGGATGCAGCGCGACTCTTTCCTTGGTGTATTCACCCTCGAGATGGATACGGACATCACTGATTCGATAGACATCTCCCTCTCCAACGTTGTAAACAATGTCAACAACGTTGTCCGGCTGATAAACAATTTCCCCGACTACGTCACAAAAGAAGTGCCCCTGGATACCGTAAAGCTCGCGAATAAATGCTTCGTCCTTTTGCTTATCAAAAAAGCTAAACGGTGCTCCTTCCTTGACCTTCATGTAAGGAAGCAGCTCCCCGGGCTCATACCGTTTGGTTCCTGCGATGGATACTGTACCAACGTGATACTGCTCACCCTCAACAATAACGAAAGTTGCCGAAACTCGGTCACCACCACTGTTGTAGTCTTTTCTCACATCGACCTTGGCATCAAAGTATCCCAGCGAACGGTAATGCCCCAAAATGAACTGCCGATCATCCTCAACTGCTCGATCCGAGAACTTGGGTGGTAAGATAACGGGATAGATCTTGGTCTTTATCTTGGCCTTTAGCCAATCTGTGGACACTTTGGTGTTACCGATAATTGTGATCGACTTCAATCGTTCAACAGGTCCCTCAGAGATGTAAAAATCAACATCTGGCTCATCAGGTCTAAGACCGCTTCGCACCTGAATATCAACTTGGTTCATCCCTTGATCCTGATAGTATTCAATCAACCGAGTCTTCGCAGAGTTAATCCGAACAGGATCTCGTGGATCCCCAGACGTAAGCCCCGCGTGTTTATCCAGGGACCGATCTTCAAGGCGTTGATTTCCGGTAAAGTAAACGTTCCGAATCAACGGTCGTTCCTGAACTCGCAATTTTAAGTGAACCCCCTCAGGAGTCTCGCTCGAGTAGGAATCGATCTTGCCAAACAACTCAGTTCTATGCAACGCAGCGATGTCTTGGTTGAAAACCTGTTGATCGAATACGCGATCAGGGCGCGATTGCATGACCGATTGAATATAACTCTCCGTGACCGTCTTGTTTCCTTCGACGCTGACGGAAAGAATGATGGCTCCCTCTTTGGCTAATCGAGACCGAGGGCCCCCCTCCTCGTACACACGATCTGAGAATTTGGGCTGGGAAAACGCTGGAGCGTTGTCTCCTCCCCCCATTCCTCCCATCTGTGCGCACAATCTGGATTCGAATGACACCAACGAGGTAACTGCCACAGTCGTAGCCAAGCTATTTCTGGCCCAGTTTCTTAGGAGCATCGCGTTTTTCCTATTGAGATACAACTTTCGAACGTTTCAAGATGGGAAATAACGGAAAAACTCAGTTGAAAGCAATGTCACCAACCCGGGACTTTAATCATTCTCACAAAGTTGATTCAAATTGTTGCCAATGCTAGACTTGAGTTGACCGCCCAAATTACCATGCCGACGCCAATCCACCCATTTTTCCTAGTTTCGCAATTCTCACGCCCAGACCCTCCCTCCGACTACAGGATTTCTGTCCCCATGTCTCATGTTCGATTGTGGCCGTTCTTATTCGCGAGTTTCGTAAATGCTGCCTTGGCTTGCTTGGCGATTCTTCCGATGGATCCTGTATCCGGAACCTCATTTTCATGCTTGTACGGAAACGACTTTGCCATACAAGAACCCAAGACTAGCGAAGCGGAATTTGGACTAACCATTCGCTCGACTCCTCATAGAACCCCACAAGAAGAACTGGCTGGCTTTCATGTACCAAACGGATTCGAAGTCGATTTGATCGCTTCGGAACCGACCATTTTCAAACCTCTGAATATTGCGTTCGACTCTCGCAACCGCCTTTGGGTGACCCAAACACAGCAATATCCCTTCCCCACCAAAGAAGGCGAAGACCCCACAGACTCGATTATTGTCCTCGAAGACAAAGACTCAAACGGCTCCTTTGAGTCCTCCAAAATTTTTGCGACCGGGCTCAATATTCCGATTGGGATCCTGCCTGTTGCCGACGGAGCGATTTGTTTTTCGATACCTAATATCTGGCACCTCAAAGACTCAGATAATGACGGTGTTTGCGATGAGCGTTCGATTCTTTACGGCCCCTTTGATACGACCCGTGATACCCACGGTATGGTCAACTCGCTGAGAGATGGCGGCGACGGCTGGATCTATGCATGTCACGGCTTTAACAATCAATCCGTCGTCCGAGGAAAAGACGGACACGAAGTCTCGATGACCTCCGGTAACATCTTTCGATTCCGACTCGACGGCAGCCGAATCGAACTCTACACCCAAGGCCAAGTGAACCCGTTTGGCATGACTCGCGATGCGTTCAATAATTGGTTTACCGCAGATTGTCACAGCAAACCAATTTCGCAATTAATCCGTGGTGGTTGCTACCCTAGCTTTGGGCGGCCCGACGACGGATTAGGGTTTGTCCCCGATATGATGGAGCATCTTCATGGCAGTACCGCCATCGCCGGCCTCGCACACACTGCCGACTCGCGATTCCCGAAAGAAATGGAACATCAGTTTCTAAGCGGAAACGTTATGACCTGTCGTATCAATCGAAACCAATTGGTATACGATGGAGCCTCCGCCAAAGCGATCGAATGCGCAGACCTTCTCACTAGCGAAGACTCGTGGTTCCGCCCCGTCGATCTTGTCTTCGGCCCCGATGGTCACTTGTATATTGCCGATTTCTACAACAAGATTATCGGCCACTACGAAGTTCCCCTCAACCATCCAGACCGAGACCGCACCAGTGGCCGGATTTGGCGGATTCGCTGGACCGGAAGTGGTGCATCTGCTCCGTCGAGAAACACCTCGCTCAACCAACCAACCTCCCTGGAATCATTGACGTCGCTCAACTTAAAGAAGCCTGACGACGCATTCCGTTGGATTCGCGTTGTAGATACAGCTAGCGAAACGGCAACACCTAAAACAATTGAATGGCTAATCCAGCAATCGGAACCGGTCGCGAAATACAACGATCCTGTCCTATCACAAGCGTTTTTGATTTCACTACGCCGTTCCATTCAAAATGCTAAACGTCAATCGAATGACGAAGTTCTTAGCATCGTTGCGAAGGTTGCGTCCGGTGGCCAAAACGACCAGCAGCTCGCTTTGCTAAAAATCCTCCCGTCCGTTGGAGACAGCCGTTATGTTACCTCACTATTGGACCTCATTAAATCTAGGCAAGAGACAGGTCTGACCAACAAACAAGACGTTCGATCTACACTTGATCGACTCGCTAGCGTTGTGGACGAAACCAACATGCCTGGCTATATCCAATTAATGGTTAACTCATTAGATGACCAATCTTCGTCCAGCCTTTCGGCAATCGCAGATCGCGTTCAACAACTCATGAAACTCCAGCGTGATCGATTGGGCGCCATCTCGCCGACGTTAAAGACGTACGCTGTCCAGGTATTTGAACGTTTGGAGAAATCGATCACAAATTCCTCGGAAACCCAAACGATCGCCAGTTGGATTCCGTCCAGCCCGACAAATGATCGCCGCAATTGGCCAACGCAAACCAGATCACGCGAAACTAGCAATCATGGCACCACAGTGATTCCGGTCTACAGTAGCTTCCCCCTCGGTGAGCCCTACGTCGGCAACTGGACGACAACCCCATTCTCAGCCCCCAGTTCGATAAGCTTTGTTGTTTGTGGACACAATGCATTACCAAGCGAGCCAGATACACAACTTAATTTTGTTCGTCTTTGGAAGTGGAATAAAACATCAGGCCAGCGTGAAGAGATTCGAAGAGCCTATCCTCCTCGAAGCGATGTTGCCAAAGAAGTTCACTGGGATCTAGTTAACGAGCGTGGCGAAATGGTTGCTGTAGAGATCGTCGATCAAGATCGTAATGGCAGCTACGCTTGGATCGCTGTAGGAGACTTTAGTTTACCTGAGCTCAATCTTTCGTTGACGCGAGAATCTGCAGACCGATTGCTCGCCATTGGTGAGATGTTAGCGTATCCAGAACTCCCTTCTGAATCCCTACAATCTCTACTTGGCACCAACTCCAAATTGGATCTTCGCTCCAAGCTTCGGTTGGCTCGATCTGTATTGTCAGCATCTGGGGCCATGCAGATAACACTAGTGGAATTTGCGATGGAACAATCCCATTGGGACCTAATCTCCAAACTCCCTTCTATCGATTTTTCATCCGAAAGTGGCCGAGTCAGTTGGCTAAATGCGGCACAGGATCTTTTCCCAGAAGTGTTAAAGCGGTTAACTTCCGAACATCAATCCCAATTGCTTGTTAGACTGTCGAGTCTTCGCGAAACACCAGATCGTATCGCGGACTGGTTGGATAAAGGCCTTGTGGGTGTCGATTCACTAAAGTCCATCCCAACAAGCTGGTGGGACTCCCTGACTCCAGATCAGCAGCATCGATTGCAATCCTATCGCGACCGATTATCGAAACTTGTCGACAAGAGCCAGATTGTAAAGGACAAGCTCTCACAAACACGTCTTGCAAAAGTGGACGAACTTCTCGGCAAAAAGGTCTACACCGAAAAATGTTCCCTATGCCACCAGCTCGGCACAACCGGCAATGTTCTCGGACCACAACTAGAAGGGGTGGGTAACCGGGGCGAGGAAAGACTCTGTGAGGATATTCTTTGGCCAGATCGCAATGTAGATGAAGCATTTCGCGTGACCTTGTTCCTGCTCAACGATGACACAACCGTGACCGGTCTAGTTACAGAGAGAACAGATTCGACGGTAACAATTGCTGATCAAACAGGCCAAAAGCGTTCGATCCGGTTGGACGATATTGAACAGGAAAAACGTAGCGAGGTTTCTTTGATGCCGGGGAACTTTAGCGAGACCATGACCGCCGAGGAATTGGCTTCGCTTCTGGCGTACTTGAAACAAAGCGCTAAGAAAGCTCCATAAAACCATCAGGCTCTGTTTCAACCAGTCAACCAACGAAAAAACCTTGGACAGGCGAACCCCGTGGGATTCATGGCCTATCCAAGGTTTCATTGTATCTCCTGCATTGGAGAGCCCGACGCAGGGTGGGAACGACAGTACTCTATCCACGATCAACGCTCCATGCTGTGACGGAGCGATACAGACCTTGGACTTCAATTAGTTATGAGTGATCTTCCTTGAGGCCGCGTAATTCGGCCGGCTGGATGTGACTCGCTTTGCGATTTTCACGTTTGATCGCCTCGTAGACTTCCTGTCGGTGAACAGGGATGTCGTTTGGGGCTTCGATACCAAGCCGCACTTTATCCCCACGGATATCCACAACCGTAATGACAACGTCATCGCCGATCATGATGCTCTCATCTCGATGTCGCGAGAGTACCAGCATTGGAGACTCCTTTTCTTCTTCTACGTTGCATCCAGTGCAACAGGGTTGGGACCGAACAAGTGCGTGCAAGCCGAACGATTCTAGTTTCTAGAGTCGATTCAACTGACCTCCGGTGTATCGTCAATCGAGTGTGACGAAATGACTTCGACGCACCGCTTTCCGGAAACGTATGCTAATGCTGCTTGTAACGGCGCGAGCCGCACAAAATCTTAAGAATCTAGCAACTTCTATTTGCCAACTCTAAACGCGAAGCACTCGCATTATCAAGCATGATCGTTACATTCGAATGAGTTCTCAATATTGATGCCGGTTTTGCTGGATTGATGTCACCACTTAATGCACCCTCTACTGCAATAGCTTTTCGCTCATCAGGTACGCTACAGATGATCTTCTTCGCTCGTAGAATCGCCGGTACGGTCATGCTAATGGCATGCGTTGGCACATCTTCAAGGCTCTTGAACCAACCCTCGCCAACTTGTTGCAGACGACACGCTTGATCCAATTCAACAACATGATAAATCGCATCAGTATTAAAATCTGCAGGCGGATCGTTAAAGGCCAAATGCCCATTCTCACCGATTCCGATCAACGCCAAATCGATCGGCGCAACTTCATATGACGCCGAAGCGAGCCGAACTACATCTGGGCCTGGTTGAGTACCGTCGAGATAAAAGAAGCTCGCAATCGGAACCTTGGATACAAATCTTTCTCGCAAGTACCTACAAAAGCTCGCAGGATGATCCATCGAAAGACCTACATACTCGTCTAAATGCAAACCGTCGACTCTTGCCCAATCAATTCCGGGCTCTTTGGTCAATTGAGCTAGAGTCTCGAACTGACTCGCACCCGTCGCGACAATAATCCTCGCTCTCTCTTGAACGGAAAGAACCCTTCTTAGCTCTTCAGCCGCCATCGCTCCTGCAGCAACTCCCAGCAACCGAGCATCGGCGCAGATCTCAACCTTCATCAATTTATCCCCTCCCCTACAAGTGTGTCAAAGTTACCATAAGCCGGCCGTTATAAGCCTGCTAATATCTAATGCCATTAGATCATTCGCGCCAGAACGTCGAACTATCGTTAACCTGATAGGAGATCCGCATCTCTGGCGTAGCGACCACCTGCGACCCTCGGTGCAATGATTCCACCCCGGCAATCACCATCCCTGAAGTAAGCAGATTTCGTTCGATCGGGTAGGGCGTCTTGCCATTCAAAACCAAATCTTCAATATGCTTGATCAAAGGGGTAAAGAAATCAGCCGTCGTCGACCCGTGCGTGGGCATTGGCAGGTACATTTGGCAGGATACGATCTCATCTCGATCCGAACGAAGTCCGGCGTAATTAAAGTCCTGGATAGGAGCTAATAGCATTGTGGTTCTGAAGCCATCGGCATGCTCGATAATGTAGCCGATCGTCTGTGGCATCGTTCTTGCTGCCCAGTCAAAGTCGACAACACCGCTCGGGTAACCAGTATCGACCGGAAGATTATGGCTACGACGGAGCGCGGATTCAATCAATCGGCGAGTGTCTTTATATCGATCTTCACGAAGCACAGACCACAAAGCCTCTCCTTTATATGCCACGACTCTGGCAATTCCAGCCTCTCCTCCCTTCCTTCGCTCGGACATGCATTGTGCTGTCTCTAGACCATGGATGTCGTAGCTGTCTATCCCGCCGTAACAGACGCAGACACTCTCGCGGAGTGGGGCATTATGAGGCATGTCAATCATTGGCAATCGCCACGTTACAGGTAGGGAAGAACCTGCCATGAAAGGAAAGCCAAGCCTCTTCGAATCAGCTACCATTTCGACGCATTCCTTCCACTGCGTCGACAAATGCTTGTCATTAAACACCGGGACCGAACGCCCACTCGACTCGAAAACGTTCACGACCTTCTTAAACCAATCGTATCGAGGATATCGCCGCTGTCCCTTTTCGTTTACGGGATAATCTCCATGTTCTGCTATGATGACAACCCCATCGACAGCCAGCTTATCCGTTCCCAACGTCAATGCAGATTCGATCGAATCGTACCCTTGCAATCCATATCGCTTAAGTCTGCCCGGAGTCAAATCGTTCTCGGGATGCTGATCGATGTAAACCGAAGCAACTTCGAGCCGAGGTTGTCGCCATTCACCCTTATAGGCATAGCCCATAGCCAATCGATCTAAAAAATGCTGGGAATGTGAATGGGTCCGAATCTCTGTACCCAGAAAAGCAATTTTTTTCTTTTCGGCGGTAGAACTGAACAAATTACTACCCCCGACTGCTACTAAACACGCAGCCGCCCCGGACTGAATAAACTGTCTTCGATTATTGGACTCGAACATGATAGTTACCTTAATTGATTACGGCGAAGTTGATTTGCGAGTGAATTTGGACACAACAATGATGACAAGGAAACTGAGCGGTATGGTTATGATTCCTGGTTGATTCATAGGTACCCAAGCGTCTTCCGGACTGAGTTGGAACAACTTCTTAAACATGTCCGGTGAAACAATAACCCAGGCCAACGAGGCGAACACACCGCTCAAGATCCCCGCAATAAGACCTTGTTTGGTTGTACCCTTCCAAAAAAGTAGCATCAGCAACGCTGGTAGGTTCGCGGAAGCAGCGATGGCGAACGCCCAGCCGACCAGAAAGGTTACGTTGACCCCTTCAAAAGCCAGCCCCAACTGAATCGCGACAACTCCAATTACCGTCGAAGAAATCTTTGCAACGCGAACAGCATTATGCTCGGACAATTGAACTCCAAAGAATCCTCCCACGATATCATGAGCAACGCTTCCCCCAGCTGCAACGATCAAACCACTTACAGTCCCCAGTACGGTGGTAAAGGCGATGGCCGAAACGGCTGCAAAGAGAATGTTGCTGAAACTCTTCGCCAGAAGTGGTGCCGCCATATTGGTATCAGACGGGTCTAACGTGCCACTCACCATCGCCCCTAATCCGATAAACAACGTTAGGACGTAGAAGAAACCAATGGAAGCAATGCCCACAATGGTACTTTTGCGAGCGGCAGCTTGGTCTTTTACCGTATAATAGCGGATCAAGATGTGGGGTAATGACGCTGTACCAGCAAACAATGCCAACATTAGGGAAACGAAGTCTAGCTTTGCGATCCAACTATCGCCTCTTATCCCCGCAAATGAAGGCAGATTCCCAGGACTGAGGACCTCAGAGCCAGACACACGCACTGGTACAAATCGCTTGACTTCCCCCTCGTCGGTTACTTCCTTCGACTCTCGCGTGATTTCGATCTCCGAATGAGCAATCGTTTGCAAAAACTCGATCGGCCCGAGAGGACCGGTTGACTGTTGGTCATTGGGTAGTTTTACCAACCGACCAACTGGCTTTACATTGGACTCCCCCTCCTTTAAACCAAATGGTGCACCGTCAATCAAGGTTTCCCCATTCTTCTTTACTAACTCTTGTGTCTTACCCAATTCCTCGGTTGACGATATCGTTAGGCCTCGCTGCAAAATCAACACAGTAAGCAGAAAGGAAAACACAACCAACAAAGCTCCCTTCAAAAACTGGACATAGGTTGTGCTCACCATACCTGCTGAGACAACGATCAAGACCACAACAGCACCCACCAAAACGACGCCATGCCAATACTCGAGACCGAGCAGAGGCTTGATCAATGTTCCTGCACCAACCATCTGCGGGATGAGATAACACATGCTCACAATAAGAGTACTAACACCAGCCGCAGCTTTGATTCCTCTCGATTGAAATTGACTGTCTAACGCATCGGCAAAAGTAAAACGCCCCAATCGTTTGAGCGGTTCAGCAATGACCAGGAGAGCCACAATCCAACCGGCTAGATAACCGATCGAATAAAGAAAGCCATCGAATCCATAAAAGGCAATCATCCCGCAAATACCAAGAAACGACGCGGCGGAAAGATAGTCTCCCGCAAAAGCAATGCCATTCACAAACCAGTGAATCTGCCCTCCCGCAGCAAAGTATGCTTGGCTAGATTTGGCTCGTGCTCCTAGCCAAAAACTAAAACCTAATGTTGCGCCAACTAGTGCAACAAATACGACTATGGCTAACGTGTTAGCTTCATATAACATGGAAAGGTTCGATCAAGTGAGGAAAGAAGAAGAAACGAATTCGATGAGAATTCTATTCATCTAAGTCAGGTGTGCCGTTGGCATTTGCGTCTAGCTTTTTCAAATCGATAAAGATGTAAGGCCGCTTGTATGCTTCCTCGCTCCCTTTTGCGTACGAGACCCACATACGCAAAGCGGTCGCATCGTACACAACGTTCTCCACATTCCCGCCCTTAATGGGGATTTTATTTGCCAGGGCAATCAATTTGGGACCATCTAGCTTGCCCGTTTCGGTCTTTAGCGTTGGAAAAGCGCCACGCCCCTCGTCGTTGTATACGACACATGACAGGACGTTGGGATAAAACTCGTCGGTTTTATCGTTGTCTTTCCAAAGGTCGATCTCAGTCGAAACGGGATTGGACGCATTGGTGCGGACCTTTACGGCACCCAGCTCATTCTGTCCGTCACCAAAAACGAAGTGGTATCGTTTTGTTTGAGGCTGAGCCCGAAAAATCTCAACCGCCTCAGTCAGACTCTTCGAATCGTAGAGCATGGTGCGGAAGAAAGAGGTGAAATGGGGCGCATGCACATGATAGGGAGCCTCTTTCTTTGATGCGTCTCCCATTTCAGATAGTGCGATACCTTTGGCGTTCATCCCCGTGTGAGCACCAATCATTCCCGCAAATGATGGCACGATATGCGGGACTCCCTGGTCTGGGATATACAACACAACCATCGGATAATTGTGCACACCGATCTCTATGTTCCAATCCAGGTTTCGTGTTTGATACAAATGCCCGTCTACGGTGGCCTCTCCCCAGGCTGCTATACTGCTGCAGGAGTAGGGCATCAAAAGTGGAATGGCATGCATCGATTGCAGAGTTGCAAGACTTAAGCCCGACCCGTCTGCGAGGCCGGTTAACTCCTGTTCGAGTCGGTCATCGCCGTAGGCGGATGTACGTGCCCACACTTCTTGCAGATCGCTTGAGGTCAACCCCATTTCCTTGCTCACCGATTCAACCAAGGTAGGTATGACCCCTCGTATCTGCTCACCAAACAGTTGACCTAACTGATACCCCATCTCGTACGGAGTACCGCGGACCACTGCTACTGGTAACGTGTTTCCTTGATCGGTAATCTCAATCAGATGCCCCGGTTTGTCACCTTTGCTGGGAGTTTTAAAGGGACGAGGTTTTGGATCATTGCCTAGAGCCAACGAGCAACACTGGAATGAAGCCAAACTAATTGTTGAAAAGACTCCGATTGCCAAGCCGGAAAAAAATCTAGAGCTGCGCATGAGACATGGACCCTTTGGTACTAGCAGTAAGGAATGCGATTGACAATAACAGGCGCGGAAAAGGTATAGGAGGGATACAATGTTGGCGAGGTCGCCAAGCTACGGCTTTCGAGACACTTGTCAGCTCTGAAAGCAAGCTCCGCTATTCCAGGCAATATAACCTAGTTTTCCTTCGATTAACATGACAGACATACCAGTCGTTCCAACCATTCAAGCCAAACTCCTAGAGCTTCAAGATTCATTGACCGCCGTCGGCGAAGAAAGGATTTCAATCCTTGAATCGGTGGGTCGGATCTTAAGCCAACCAATCCTAGCGTCCCGAGACAGCCCTGCAGCCAATGTATCAGCCATGGATGGCTACGCAGTTCGAATGACTGATTTGGCAAACAAAGTTCCGATTCAAACCACCATCTTTGCTGGAAGCCAACCAGTTCCGCTCGAAACAGCAAAGGTGATCCGTATTTTGACTGGCGCAGTAGTCCCCACGGGAACTGAGGCTGTGATCCGTAAAGAAGACTCCATTGAAAAGGACGGTTTTGTGGAGTTTTCCCCCACTGCCGGCCAACTAAAACTCGGAGCAAATATCAGAGTACAGGGAGAGAATGCTCGGGCTGGGGACCCAATTGCACTTCCTGGCGAATTGATTGGACCACATAGCTTGGCGGCAATTGCGACCTTTTCAGAACACGAATCTGTCGCCGTCTATAAAAAGCTTCGCATTACTATCCTCAACACGGGTGATGAATTAGTCCCTTTGGGGGAGCCTCTCAAGAGCTGGCAAATCAGAGACTCCAATGGCCCATTTTTAGAATCAGCACTGCAACGATACTCTTGGTGCGGAGCGCAGCGAAGAAAAGTTCCGGATCGCTTGGAAGCGATCGAAGAGCAATTACGCATAGCCGTCGCAGATTCTGACGCCGTTCTATTAACGGGCGGTGTTTCCATGGGAGAGACTGACTACGTGCCTAGGGCTGTGCAAAACGTTGGTGGACGCATCGTCTTCCATCGCATTCCGATAAGGCCAGGCAAACCACTCATGGGTGCATCAACTAGTTCCGGCAAATTGATTATGGGATTACCAGGTAATCCACTAAGCGTAGCTGTCACATTTCGGCGGTATGCGCTACCTTTGCTCTTACGCATGGCAGGAGATAGCTCAAAATGGTCTCCTAATTCAGTCGAAACAATTTGCGACGATACCAAGACCCTCGATCTAACTTGGTTTCGCTTGGTGACAATAAACCCAAATGGAAAAGCTCACATTATTTCCAGCCAAGGTTCTGGTGATATTGCTTCGCTAAGCAGATCTCATGGTTTCGTTGAAATACCACCGGGAGAAATGGGTGCAGGCTTCCGATCGTATTATCCTTGGTAAATCCATATGCCAATTAAACGAATCCGCGAAAAAGCTTGCATGACCTGTCTTTTGAACTGCGATGTACTCTATCGCGTGCGCATCGATGCATCCAAGGAGTGGATCTTTGTTTGCCCCTCGTGCTTAGAAAAGCACAAACCCAATAATCCAAACTACCAGTACGGGGGAACTTGGAAAAGCAAGAAACGACATTAAGAGCAATGCAATAAATTCAGGGTTATTGTTTTTGGCACTTTGCGCAAAAGTAGATAGTACGTGCTGCCATTTCGGTTTCAGCGATCGGATTTGCACATTCCGGACAATAGTCTTTTTTATAAATATGCAATCGCTGTTGATTCGTCATTCGAGTCAGCGGCTTGCCAGCTTGATCTTTCGTAACGGTGATGATGCGATTGTAGCGAACCCCTTTTTCAAGCAATTTCTGTGTGAGGGACCATAGCTCATCAAATTCCATCCGAGAAAGATCCTTCGCTGACCTGGCAGGATGTATGTGGAGCAAAAAGAGAATTTCCGCGCGATAGATGTTACCCACACCTGCGACCATGGATTGATCGATTAGCACCGAGCCAATCGGTTTTTTACTGCGATGAATCTTATGCCAAAGCAACTCTGGGTCAGAATCTTTTCGCAGAGGATCGATTCCAAGTCGGTTTCGAATCTCCTGCACTTCTTTAGCCGTAATCAATTCACATTGATTTGGTCCGTTTAAATCAAATCCATGAGTTTCACCTATTAAGCGAACTCGAACTTCACCTTTCGGTTCTGGCATAGGTGTCTTGAACAATCGGAACTTGCCATAGAGTCCAAGATGAATGTGCAAATGGGATTGCTTGCCGAACTGGTAGAAAAGATGTTTTCCATGAGCATCTATCGAAGTCAAAACTTTCCCAGATATTCGTTTCGCCTCTTCCGAGAATCTTCCTTGAGGTGATGTTACTTCGACCTTTTGCCCACCAACCCATTTTTGGTGATCTCTGGCGATTCTATGTATCGTATGTCCCTCTGGCATTTTTTACTTCCCACATGACGACTCTGACTCAGAGCGAAGCATAAATTGTTCGCCATTGTAGGGTTCGGGAAAGTTCTTCTGAACTCAAAAAGAATCACCCGAGAGGTGCTCTCGGTTGATGAGATCTTTACCGTCGGAGTCGGACGGTATGCTGATACCCATGTTGTGTTTACAATTTGCTTGAGTTCTGGACTTTATTTAGAACAGATTGAACATGAGCTCGAAAGGTAAGCAATGAAGGGTCGCGAAATATGTGACCTTTTTTGGCTTTAATAATAGCTAATGCGAGCGGTTGCTTGCGCTGCCATTGGGCGAGATCGTATTCACGAATGTCTTCGAATGGGATTTCTAATCTAGGTGCAATTTTGGATATGATGTGGAACCCATCTTGAGCTCGCAAAATGGTAAAGTGCATCAGGAAAAATAAACCAACCATTCCGGTAAGCACACCGATGACAAAGTTTCCTGCACGATCCATCGAAATCCCTTTACTTCAGCCGATTAACGAACATCCTGTCGTCGTTTGCCTGCATTGTGACCCGCGTCACATTGCATGCTCTAGGGTAATTACGCGAAAGGGCGAATCGATGCAAGATCCAATTTTCTGTGCATGCAGAGCTAGATTCAGTTGCTCGACTTTCGGCAGCAGGTGGCTGCTGGAAGCCTACTTCTTTCCGAGACGCCGCTTTGCCTCGAAGAATTCGGTGAGCATTCTTCCGCATTCCTGCGCACAGACGCCCCCTTGCAATTCGCAGCGATGATTCAAGCGGGGATCGCTGAGCAATTTATAAAGCGATTCGACTGCACCAGCCTTCGCGTCAATCGCACCGTAAACAACCTTCGGAATCCTTGATTGTAGAATGGCTCCTGCACACATTGGGCACGGTTCAAGCGTGACATAAAGGGTGCATTGCTCGAGTCGCCACGACTTTAGATTGGCTGCTGCTTGTGTTATTGCTATCATTTCCGCATGGGCGGTCGGATCGGCGAGAGCTTCACGCTGATTAAACGCTTCGGCAATAATCTGATTTTTGTAAACGACCAAAGCTCCTACAGGAACCTCATCCTGGTATGCGGCCTCCTGCGCCAGCTCGATCGCACGGCGCATGAAATACTCTGCGCGATCCGGTAATAGATCTTCACTTAGACTCATCGAGCCCATCTTCAATCATCTGTCTAAGGACTTCAGGAACCTTTTTGCCAAACTTCTCTGTAGGCGTCTTAAAGTGATCGCACATGGTTTTTACTCGTCGCATAAAGTCCCGCAACGCAGTACTGGGTGCATCGGTTTTGGGATTTAGTCGACCGGTCCGTGCATCTTTCGTGCATACTTGCTGCATTGCAAACTCCATCTCTTGCAGCGAGAGTTTGCCCGAAGCGGCACAAGCAAACCAGCGATCACACAAGCTGGTGAACTCAGCCTTTTCTTCGTCAGACATGTCTGATTCTTGTGCTGCCGCATCAAGCTTTTGGACTGCGCCCCATTGTAAAATCGCGCTATCAGAAAGACGGGCGTTTAAGCGGCTAAGCTGTCGACTGGTAAGCTCCTCTTGCTTCATTTTCTCTGCGAGCAACTCCAACTCGTCGATGACATCACGACGATCGTTTTGACTCAAATGGGATTGCTCCACCCAGGGTATCAATTGTTCGTAGATGGCTCGGGATGCACGTTCACCTGTGTTTCCCATCAAAACAATCGACATGTAGACGAAAAACAAACTGATCCCAACAAGTAGAAAAATCAAAGTTACGAAACAAGCCGGCCCGTATGAAACGTCACCTTGCTTCGTCAACTTTACGTCTTGGTCTGCCATGCTATTAATCCTGGGCGAGAATCGAGTGAAAACCGAACGCGTTTAGCCTTCAAACTCTATGGAGAGGATCTCGTATTTTAAAGTGCCTCGAGGCGCTTGGATCTCGACGATTTCCCCAACTTTCTTTCCCGTCAATGCGAGTCCGAAAGGACTGCTCGAAAGGATTTTGCCAGTTTCGTAATCTTCATCCCCAGCCCCCACCAAAGTATAGACTTCCTCGTCGCCCCAGGAATCTTTGACTTTGACCGTTGCCCCAAACCCGACTTGATCCTTAGGAAGCGAAGACGTGTCAACGATGTGGGCTCGATTTAACTTTTGCTTGAGCTGATTTATCTTCGCCTGCATCAGCCCCTGATTTTCTCGCTGCGCATGATACTCTGCGTTCTCTTTGAGATCCCCCTCCGCTCGCGCTTCTGCGATTTTCTCCGCGATTAAGGGCATTTCGACATTTTCGAGCCTCTCAATCTCCGCCTTGATTCGGTTGTATCCATCCCGAGTCATCGAGAAAAATTCGTTCATATTTTCGTTCTCCCGCAGAGGCAAAAAAGAAACGACTCTCATCCGCGAATGCGGAAAAGAGCCGCGTCGTTTGTTCTAGCTCATGTAAAAAGGACTTACCGGCCCCTGCAAAAAAGGGCAGCAAAAGAGTATCCCGTATTCTTGCTTCAGGACAACGCTAGTCAAGCCCCAAATCCCTCCCCAATGAGTTCACCAGAGGCTGCACGCAGAATCATTAATTGTGTTAAAACCGGAACAAACTGCCAGCAATACAACGACCTCTCCAGTGAGGGCTTGGCACTTCGATCGAAATCAGTTGCTAAGCAAACCTAGGGCTGGCAGACTTGCCCGTCAACGGTCGCTAATCGACCAAGAGGAGCAGAGTTGCAACTAAAGCAACACACCCAGCAATCTGGAACTACCCCCCTAACTCTCGGGATCGCTGTACCGCACTATCAACCGCTTCAATCACGGCGTGCCGAAATCCATTGCGTTCTAGCGACGCAATCGCCGCAATTGTTGTCCCCCCAGGACTGGTGACTTGCTCTCGCAAAACCGCCGGATGTTGCTTGGTGTCTTGCACCATGGCAGCCGCCCCAAGAACCGTTTGTGTGGCTAACTCTAATGCAGCAGCCCGGCTTAATCCAGCTTTTACGCCCCCGTCGCTCAGTGCCTCGATCATCATCAAAACATAAGCCGGCCCTGACCCAGACACTCCCGTCACAGCATGAAGCTGCTCATCGGTGCACCGAATTGTAATGCCGAGAGAATTAAACAAGCTCTCGCACCATGCTGTGTCCTCTTGATTCACGCCCGCAGCCACGGCCATGCCACTGGCACCTTTTCCGGATTGGCACGGAGTGTTTGGCATGATCCTTATGATATTGTTGGTTCCAAACCATTCGCTTAACTTGGTGATCGAGACCCCAGCCACAATGGAAACCAGCAAGTGCCTCGGGTGAATGAACGAGCGAAGAGAAGTCGCGATCTCGGTGAGAACTTGAGGCTTAACTGCTATTACGACCCTATCGCATAAATCGAACAACTGGTGCGCTGAGTCGCAGAGCTTGCAGCCTGGAAAGAGCTCCTTTAGTTTCTTTTGTTGTCCGGGGTTCGGCTCGCAGAAAACTAATCTAACTGCCAGAGAACCGACCGTGCTCCGATCCGCTCCCTTGGCAATGGCGGTAGCCATCTGACCACCACCTAGAAATCCTATGGTGCTCATGTTGCTAGGTACTCCAATGTTCGCGAAGTACTTCCGAGGTTGCTTGCGATTTGTTGAGCACGTAGAAGTGTACCCCGGGCACCCCTTCTTTGAGCAACTCTGCAACCTGAGCCTGCGCGAACTCGACGCCAACTTTGAATTGCCAATCTGCGTCTGAGTTCGCTTGCAATCGATCGATAAAGACATCCGGCAAGCTGGCTTTGCAAAGTGATGCGATTCTTTGGATCTGAGCCAGATTGGTCACTGGCAATATGCCAGGCACGATCGGTATGTTAATACCAAGTGCTCTGCATCGATCAACAAATCGGAAGTAATCATCGTTCTTGTAAAACAACTGTGTGACAATAATGTCGGCACCCGCATCGACTTTTCTTTTCAAATTGATTAGGTCGACTTCCAGGTTAGGTGCTTCTTGGTGCACTTCGGGATAACCAGCCACCGCAATCCCTAGCCGAGGGTATTCGGTTTTGATGAGACTGACCAAATCGTTTGCATAACGAAAGCCGCCATCGGTTTGACGAAACTCAGTCTCCCCTTTGGGCGGGTCCCCACGCAAAGCGACGATGTAGTCCGTTCCGACCTCAATAGCCGCATTGAGATAATCACGGAGTTGGTCCACGGTTGAACCCACACAAGTCAAATGCGATGCTACAGGAATGGAAAACTGGTGTTTTACCTTTTCTAGAATCTGCAACGTACGATCGCGTGTGGAACCACCCGCACCGTAAGTGCATGTAAAAAAGTCTGGTGCGAAACTCATCAAATCCCCCACTGTATTCAGCAGCGGGCCAACGCCCTCGTCTGTCTTGGGAGGAAAGAGTTCAAACGAAAGACCTTTTTTCTTGCCTTTAAAAAAATCACCAAGTCCCATGAAGGGTTTCCTCAAAACCATAGTTTGTGGGTAGAATCCGACAGGTCGTAGTGTACCTTGTTCAACGAATTGAACCTAGGTGTCGCTCGCGATTATTAAGTGCCACGATCTAATACTGCCATTATTGTGCCATTAAGGTAACCGATTCCAAGGTACCTGCGATTCCCGACATCTAACCGAAACTGTATGACAACCTCCCTACATAACCGCCGCGTTCTATCTTTCGTTGGAGATATCTATGAGGATCTGGAGCTTTGGTACCCCAAACTCCGACTCATCGAGGCAGGCGCAGAATTTGTCATAGCTGGAGAAAAAGCCGGGGAAGTCTACGCCGGCAAGAACGGGTACCCCTGTGTCTCGGATATTAGAATTGAAGATGCTAACCCCGAAAACTTCGACGCGATCCTGCTTCCAGGGGGCTTTATGCCCGATCGCTTAAGACGCCGCGAAGATGTCAAAGAACTCATTCGACACTTCGATAAGTCAGGTAAATGCATCGCTGCGATATGCCATGGTGGCTGGCTCGCTATCTCCGCAGGTGTTTACCGCGGAGTCAAGGTGACTGGATCTTTGGGCATCAAAGATGACTTGGAGAACGCGGGTGCCATATGGGTCGACGCCCCAGTCGTTGTCGATAAGCATCATGTCAGCTCTCGCAAACCCGATGATCTGCCATGGTTCGCTCCCGCTATGATCGATGTTATCGCCAAACAATCTTGATTGTTAGCAGCCAAACCAATAATTCGATGACCAACGTGTATTGCCCCATGAGTTTATCCGATGAGTGTTGATCGCGTTGATATTGCCTCCGAGTTTCTTGAGACCCTCAACTTCACCCCCTATCCCGTCCAAGAAGAGGCGATCTACGCGTGGTTCTCCTCAGACCAAGGAGTATTGGTCTGCGCTCCTACTGGTACCGGCAAAACGTTGATTGCCGAAGCAGCCATCTTTGAAGCTCTGAAAACCGGTAAACGTTGCTACTACACGACTCCTCTGATCGCCCTCACCGACCAAAAACTAATCGAGATACAGCAAAGTGCCCTGCGTTGGGGGTTTCCTATCGATTCCATCGGACTCGTAACTGGTAATCGTCGAGTGAATCCGGACGCGCCCGTTTTGGTTGTGGTCGCCGAAATTCTACTCAATAGACTTATGGGAAACGACGCCGAACACTTCGACAACGTTTCGGCTGTGGTCATGGACGAATTCCACTCTTTTAATGATTCCGAACGAGGCATCGTCTGGGAGTTAACCTTGGGGCTTCTACCCAAAACAGTTCGAACGATGCTTCTATCAGCGACAGTAGGCAACAGCGTTGAGTTTTGTGGTTGGCTGCGCCGCTCTCACGGCCGAAATCTGGAACTAGTGCAAGGAACCGAGCGGAAGGTCCCGTTACAATTCGAATGGATCGACGATAGCTATCTGGATGAACATCTTGAGAAAATTGCCGAGGGTGACGATGCGAAACGACGAACTCCTGGACTCGTTTTCTGTTTCAACCGTGAGCAATGCTGGCAGGTTGCTGAACTTTTAAAAGGCAAAAAGCTTATTGATAAAGAACGACAAGCCATCATCACGAAACGAATTGATGCGTTCGATTTCTCGCAAGGGGCCGGACCTAAACTAAAACAAATCCTCATTCGGGGTGTCGGGGTTCACCACGCTGGCATCATGCCCAAGTACCGTAGGCTTGTGGAACAATTGTTTCAGGAAAAGTTACTTAGCGTTACGGTCTGCACGGAAACGCTTTCTGCAGGTATTAATCTACCAGCTCGCAGTGTCATTCTGCCGAGTCTTGTCAAAGGCCCCTTCGGGAAAAAGAAGATGGTCGAACCAAGCACCGCTCACCAGATCTTTGGCCGAGCTGGCCGCCCACAATTTGACGCCAAGGGTTTTGTCTATGTCCTGGCCCATGAAGATGATGTCAAAATCAATCGCTGGCGAGTTCAATATGATCAAATCCCAGAAGACACAAAAGATCCGAATTTGATCAAAGCCAAAAAGGCCCTCAAAAAGAAAATGCCAACGCGGCGATCTGGGGAAACCTATTGGACGGCCGAACAGTTCGAAAAACTGCGACTTGCTCCTGCCGCCAAACTGGAAAGTCGTGGGCATCTTCCGTGGAGACTGCTGGCCTACCTACTGCTCAACGATCCTACAGTCCAACCCCTTAGAGACTTGGTCGGTCGTAGATTACAAGATACAAAGTCGATCGAACGAGGCCAAAAAGAGCTCAATCGAATGCTTGTGACCTTATGGAAGTCAGGCTTCATAACACTTGAACCGACGCCTGGAATTAAACATGTAGAAGCGCCGAAGCCAATCGTAGAAACGAAACCAGGCTGGCTGCAAATTCCTGCGAAACCAAGTAGCAATCCCGATAACAACGAACCTTCTGACGACGACGAGGAAGAAGAAGTCGCCGACGGATCGATGGCAATCCGAGAGGCAACCTCCGATGCGATCGCATACGATCTTGATGAATACAAACCCGTCTCAGCCGTGCCAACAGAGAGACTGGCGTATCTTTCGGAACTGCGCAGCGTCAATCCCATTTACGGGTTGTACATGGTCAACATGATGCAATTCGCAGACGAATTGGAACGGGTGCAGATCTTGGAAAGCGTCTTGGAACTGCCGGCAAACATCGCAAAAGTTGTGAAAGTCCCACCACCGGATAAATTGCCGGCAGGACCTTTAGCAACCGAGATATTGCATCCGCAACTCTTGTCCCTGGGGCTAGCGGTGCCCCAAGAACTGACAGGCCAGCAGGAGGAGGCCGACGAGCGTTCGGACGAAGAGATTGTAAAGGATGCGGGAGGAGCCGCCGGCAAACGTCGTCCGTTCAAACCCTTTGAAGAAGCTCCCGTTCGTCCGCTTGCACTCGGAGAGAAACTGCGACGGCTTTTCGATTACGAATATCCGGGAGTGCATGATGTTTTTACTCGAGGCGTTTGGGTCGTCGGCGAGCTGCTGGAGTTTGGTTGCGAGTTTAACAAATACATCGTGGCTTCGGGCATGCAGAAGCACGAAGGTCTTCTGTTCCGCCACATTCTTCGGTTCATCTTGTTGATCGAGGAAGTCGCTAAAATAGCGCCGAGTGAGAGCAGCGAAGAAACCTGGGAACAACCGCTGTATGCATTAGCGGACAGACTAGTGGAATGCTGCCGAAGCGTTGACCCAGAAAGCACCGATCAAATTCTACAAAGCGAAGGACGCGAAGAAAGAGGCCGGTCGTTAGGAAAATTACCGACCTAGTTATCGAACAGCTGGTCGCTGATGCCCCGCAAGGCCTCTATGCAAAATGTAATGTGCTCGTCCAAATCGAGCCCAAGATCGGCGACCCCTCTTTGGATATCATCACGATTAACGGCTGCCGCGAAGCTCAAGTTCTTGAGCTTTTTACGAACGCTTCTGGCTTCTAAATCGCCGAGTCGCAGCGGCCGAACATAAGCACATGCAACCAAAAAACCACAGAGCTCGTCGCAGGCATAAAGAGTCTTGTCGAGCCGTGAGACACGCGGATAATCGCTGAGGTAATCCGCATGGGAAAGGATCGCATAAACAATATCCTCGGAGATACCTTTCTCACGTAGAATCTTGCTGCCTTGAAGCGGATGATCCGGCGCATTTGGATACCGCTCGTAATCGAAATCATGCAGCAAGCCAACTAAGCCCCACTTTTCTTCGTCTTCATTCCAAACTCTCGCGTAAGCACGCATGGCAGCTTCTACAGCGTACATATGTCGCCGAAGAGGAATGTTCTCGACGTACTCGTGCATGAGTTCTAGGGCAGCGGCTCGATCCATATTCATAGGAATTGGCTTACTTGGATCTCTTTTCAAAACTCTCGGCGACCATACGAAGCTGATCAAAATTGTGAGCAGCAGAAACCTGTGTACGTATTCTCGCCTTTTCTTTGGGAACCACGGGATAGCTAAACGCGATAACGTAGATACCATCCTCGAGCATCGCCTTCGCGACATGCCCAGCTTTGGCTGCGTCTCCAATCATCACCGGTACAATTGGGTGCACACCGGGCAATATGCTTAGCCCCCGCTTTAGCATTTCTTCGCGGAAGAATCGCGTGTTGGCTTCGAGCTTGTCTCTTAGTTCAGTCGATGAAGACAAGAGTTCAATCGCTTTGATCGCACCGCCCACAACTGGAGGGGCCACTGTATTGGAGAACAAGTAAGTGCGAGATCGTTGGCGAAGCAGTTCGACCATCTCCGCATTACCAGATGTGTAGCCACCACTGGCCCCGCCGAGAGCCTTGCCCAGTGTGCCAGTCAAGATATCGACTCGATCCATGACCCCGCAGTGCTCATGTGTTCCGCGACCGTTAGCACCAATGAAACCTACCGCATGAGAATCGTCCACCATTACCATGGCGTCATACTCATCAGCCAACTCACAGACCGACGCCAAATCCGCGATGGTCCCATCCATCGAGAAAACTCCGTCCGTAGCGATAAGCCGAAAACGTGCTGATTTGGCATCTTCAAGCTTGGCCCTGAGGTCGTTCATATCATTGTTCTTGTAACGTAGCCGCTGGGCTTTGCACAATCGAATGCCATCTATGATGGAAGCATGGTTGAGCTCATCAGATATAATCGCGTCTTCGGCAGTGAGAATAGTTTCGAACAATCCACCGTTCGCATCCCAGCAGGAATTGTAGAGAATCGTGTCTTCCATTCCCAAGAACTGACTAAGCTGATTCTCAAGCTGTTTATGGATCGATTGGGTGCCACATATAAAACGCACCGAAGCCATGCCATAACCCCATCGCTGCAAGGTTTCGTCTGCGGCCGATTGAACATCAGGATGCTGAGCGAGCCCCAAGTAGTTGTTCGCACACATATTGAGAAGAGTTCGGCCGTCTTCCAGATCAACCATAACCCCTTGTGCAGAGCCGATAACTCGTTCCGTTTTGAACGTACCGGCCTTCTTCATGTCCTCGTTTTGCTGGGAAACATGGTCTAAAAACGCTTGGTTCATGGTGCTTCAATTGGATCGCGGGATTACCTGGGAAAGCAAAAGCAAATCAGTATTCGTCGTTCGCATTTCTCACAAAAGTTAAGGACGAAAATGTCAACTTTCTGTGGAGTTTAGGCAAGTCCAAGTGGCGAGTCTCAGACGATTCGCCGCACAAAATCTTGCAGTTCAGCAGTAAACTGAAGAAACGATCATAACCGACTCTACCAAGCGTTCAATCACCAGATGATCGCTTGACGATTTCCTGAAGATACTCTCGGTTCCAAGCGAAATCGAAGGGTTTATAGGTCGAATACGATCTCAATCTCAGGCTGAGCCCGTAGACTGCGGGGGACTTTTTCCCTTTTCGATCTGATTCTTTAACAGCTTTCTTTTCTTTGGTTTCGGCAAATTGGTCTAGTTGTTGAATATTGTTATTGGTCAGAAACGCATCTAGTTGTTGCTGGGTTAGCAACCCTTGCGCGGTTGCCCTAAGCTGGAGATACTGGCTCTGCAACGTGGCGCCTTCGTTTTCTAGTCGAAATAGCTCACGTCGCGATTGCGAAATGAGGTCGTCAATCCGATTGTACTCGCTTTGGTTCGTAATCTCAGTCCGTACGGTTTCGTTTCCATCACGATCCGTGGTCCTAACGTCCCTTTCCAGCGATCTTAAACGACGATTCAAGTCATCGATTCTCACTAGAATTCGTGTGTGTTCCAAGACGGTTTTATTGTAAGAAGCGATGACGGACTTAAGATCCGACTTCAATAGCTCCAGGTTTTGGGCTCTATCACTCTCTCGAGACTTTAGGTCGTCATTTTTTTTCTTTGACTCTTCCCGGAGCTCGTCGACCTCGGACAAAATCTCGGAAACTTTCTCTTCGTTTTCTTCGCTATCCTTTTCCGATCCCTCGGCGATCTTTTCGCGAATCAAAGCAACTCTCGACTCGACTAACGATATCGACTCTCTGTACTTTCCAATCATGGACTCGGGTATCCCGGCTTCTGAAATTCTTTCCAAACGAATCTTCCAATCATCGGGAAAGCCTGGTCGAGCGAAGTTCAAGTATCCGACCAAAGTGCCTAGTTCGGAAACGACCCTCTCTGCTAAATCTTCGTTTGCAGGGAAGTTATCCAATAGCTTCTCAGCATCGATTAGAACTTTGTCGAATTGCTCTTTTTCAATATGCGCTCGCAGGAGCAACAACCGAGCTTGAACAACTTGAGGGCGCTTATCGACGAATGGCTGCAAGACACCGATCGCTTCGTCTAGCCGTCCAAATTTTATGGCCGAGAGGGCATAAGCAAAATCGAACAGTCCAGATGTCCTGGGATTATCCTTGTGCATTTCTCGAAGCTGTTTGATTTCTTTGAGCGAAGAGGCTTTTTCCTGATCGACCAAATCGCGGAGCTTGGACAGGTCCGACTGGCTCCAAACGAGGGATGTTAGAGAACAAAGAAATGATGCAACAAGGAAAGTGTTTTTGAAAAAGACCATCAGCTAACCCCTCTCGAGATTTCCTCGCTCAACTCCCGAATCTACACTCTCCAAAAATAACAAATCCCAGCATTCTTGCCACAATGAATGGATAGTTTGCGAGGAATAGAATTTTTTGGAGCGGAAGATCCTAACGCCAATCCAAGCTACTCTTTAGATTTGTTTTATGGGGGGGTGCCTTAGGAGCTTGCTAATGATTCTGGTTAGGAATCACCCACAACTATTCGTTCGTACCGTTATTTCTGAGGGGAATCGAGAGGACTGTTTCAAAGTTTGGCGTTGCAGCCCTTCTTACGCCACATCGGAATTACCAGATCGACTATTTGCTATCTCTCATCGCAGTTCTCGTTTTCGCCTCGGTGGTGGTGCTTGCCACAAAAAACTGCAGTGTAGACAAAACGTGCACAGCCCCCATCATTCGCTTAGCCCCGTAATTCTGAAATTCGCACGAATCGAATTAAGTCGTCCGCTGAGGGGCACCCGCCGGTTCCTAGGGTTGAGACCGATGCGTTCGCTAGATGGTTAACTTATTAAGACAACCCTGAGGATCACCGACTTTTGACGTTAGTGGCCAGGGCCGGGATCGAACCGGCGACACACGGATTTTCAGAATACCGGCAAAAACACTAAAACGCCTGGAAAAAGTAGGTTTTTCACTGCTTTTTCCCCTCTTTACCGATCGGATTGACCGGTAGAAAAAATGTAGCGAAAGTCGCAAGAATTGCAAGGGGAATCGGTATCTACCGAAAAGGAAACCGGTAAATACCGTTTTTCATTTTCCCAGGGTTTTTGCTAGCCTAGGATTTTGTCCAATTCGCACTTCGCGCTAGCTGCGTCACGCTTCCTTTGCGTCTCGGATCGAAATGCAATCGATGCCGGCTCGACTGGTTCGCTTATCGACTCAACGAAAGCACTCACCCATTCTGGGTGTGTGTAGTGTCGTCCACCAATGCGAGTCGTGCGAAGCTTAACCCGTTTTCCGGCTCGATCTAAGACGCCTTTAGTGGTCCACCGAATAACGGTGCTGCGATGTGGTACTGTCCCGCATACGCTGCGGATAGCCGGATTGAGCAATAGAAGTCCGTCCATGAAATAACCCGATCTGCAATCAACAGCGCAGCCCGTCTATGGCTGTGATCGCACAAGTAACTAGACTCCATCCGTGGAATCGGGTTTTGTTGCTAACGTCGCAATTGTAGCGAAATGGAGCAATGACCAATAGTCAGCCAATCGGCTTTTTTCGTCGGCCTCTTAAAACGCTCTACAATCGCTTGAAGCACTTCAACGTCCGAACAGCCACGCATACCACGAAAAACGCGTCACGCGTCAAACCTCGCAACCGTCGATCGAAATAACGTCTAACATCGGGTGACGTTTCTTTTCTTGCGCCCAACAATGAAAGCACTCGCGCCGTCCTGCCATCGATTTTGCCTTCAGACAACTTTGGCAGGTCTCACCGATCGCAACCGATAGTAGCAACTCGGTCACTTGATAGCTGGGAGGAGTGCTTCGCCATAGCTGGCTTGAGTCTAAAGGTCGATCGTGTTTCCATTCACCGAGAGCGAAGTCATATCGCCACCCGAGAACAACCAAGCTTTCAAGCTCTTGTAGAGCTTGCTTGTGTGTCGCTGTGCTCAATTCTTCCCCCCCCCTTTCAAACGAAACGACACGTACGTTCGTACGAGCCTATATTTATATAGGCTCGTACGTACGCGTACGGTTGGAACTCGTACGGAAAAAATGCTCCGTACGGCTTCCGTACGAAAATCAACTTTTAGCCTTGTATTTCGTTGAGATTTGCTTCGTTCGCTTGTTTCGAACTTGCTTGGTCTCAACTTGATCGCACAAAAGCACGCTCAGGGCTCGTACGATGCGACTTTCACCGAATCCCGTTTTCGTACGAATGTCGTACGTACTCAACCAACCGCCACCGCTTAATGCTTTCAAAACTGCTTCCTTGGTCTCGGCGTCCTGCTTGGATCGGTGGTCGGGTCTGGACTGCTTAACCTTAGGTTCGATGTGAGTCGCACTCCAAACGGGGAAATCGAAACGGATCGTTAAAGGCCGAGGGCTCGGAAAGGATCTCGTTACCGCTTCCACAACTGCGCAGTTCGCTAGCTCATGCGGTCTTAGCGTTAGATGACTGTCGGCAGCGCGACTGATCGATCCTGCACCCGCACCAACGTCTGTCACTCCCTTGGTGCTCTGGTCTCCTTTTGAGCTGTGATGAACGACGACAACGCTAGCCCCGGTGTGCTTGGCGATACGGTCAATCACGTTGTAAACTTCCATCATTTTAAAATTGTCGTTTTCGTTCGACCCATCCGGCAATAAGCGATACAAGGCGTCCAAGACAATCAGGTCGCACCCTAAAGAACTAGCCATCTCAATAGCGGCCGACAACCGGTCGATCGTGACGCCAGTACCCCTGAGTGGCAAAAGATCGATCCCATTCAATGAAAGCGATAGTGCGACTGCAACTCTTCCGTAACGCCACGCCAATTCCTCACCATGCAATTCGCAATCGACAACCAAAACTCTTCCCTGCTTGCATGAGAGCCCAAGCCATTCGGTACCATTAGAAACTGCGAAAACCAAACCGGCGGTCAACCATGTTTTGCCAACTTTGGGCGATGCAATAATGTTCAAAGTTTCGCCCCGTCGCAACAAGCCCTCAATCATTACCTCGCGGCGTTCGGGATGCCTAGCCACCAAGTCAGCAAGAGAAATGACCTGCACCGGATTGGACTTGCTGAGGTCGTTTTTGCTGAGATTGCTTTCGCTGCCTGTGGCTTTTACTGTTTCCGCCTTGCTCGTGTTCATACTGTCGAAATCAATTCGAAGAATATCGTTTTGACGATAATCCTCGCTGGGAGCTTTCTTTGCCCTTGGTGTTCCGTTCTTGCGACTGCTATCTATAGCCTTCAGTAGCTCGGCATCCGATAGCGGAGGATTGTTACTTAAATTCCATTGCCGCATCTCAAAAACAACATCGTCCCAGGTCGGACCGTTTCCGAATTCATCTTCATAGCCCCATAAATTGCCTGCATGGTTGAAAGCCCTGTTGTTACGCTCGCCTTCCCCTAAAGACTCAAAGGTTTTTGCATATGCTGCTAGACGATTAGTCAACTTGGTACTACATGGGATAGAGAGCTTGCTGAGTGGTGATGAAGAGGATTCAGCTTTGTTCTTGCCGGCTTGTAACCGCTTTGCCATCGCGATGAACTGAGGAGTCTGGAAAGGCAGAACAAAACCCGATCCTGTGAACGGTCGCACTTTACCAAACTCTAAGACGTGCAAGTAATGATGCCAGTACCGATCCACCTCACCTAGGGTAACGTAAAGCTCGTACTCGGCTCGATAGGTCGCGTTCCAACGAAGATTACACGTCCTTCCGCTGATACCCTCACGCATCTCTGAGACTTGACGAATCGAAGCGCACAACCGGACTAGATCGTCCTGGTTTGGAGTGTCAGAGTGGATAACATCCCAAAGTTCATCTTTCCATTGCTCATCAACGCCAGTATCGGTAATCCAAGCCCTTGCTGCATCAATCTCATGCTGACGAACAATCGCGTCGTCTGCATAGGTGAGAGTCTTTTCGATTTGCGTCTCAAGGATCTCATCGGCACTTGGTTCGCTTGTATCCCAGTCGCTCGTTAGTAGACTGAGAACACCGAGGTCGCTTGCGTTCTCGGTATCCTGAAATGAAGAATCATCGTCTGCCCAAGTTGATCGGACCATGTTATATTACTTTCGTAGAAAAAAATGATTTGATCGGATTAGGAATGCTGTCCCCTCATCCGATCGAAACTAAAACTAACCCCTTGGAACTCCCGAGGGGTTTTTTTATTTGGCGTCGGTGTGATCTGTTGCTAGCTGCTTACATACTCGCAACTTTGAAAGCATCCTTTCGATTGCTTGCTCCTCAAAGCAGATTTTTCGCCCCATCTGGATAAACTCGATTTGTCCGGTGTGGCGTAGCTTGTCTAGCGTCTGTGGATGCACTCCAAGCAGCTTTGCGGCTTCGATTCGGTGAATTAGTTTGGTCATGTGATAGACTCCGAAAAAAACGACTGAGAACGATTGAGTGCGAGTAGGATAAGCGATGGTCGTTTTGGTGGTGCACTTCTCGGATTCTCAGTACCGACCCCTAAGTAGTTCTCAAAAGTGGAACGTGACAGTCTGCGGTCATCATGCGGAGGGCGCCTAGAATCCACCCCCCCTATAGAGGGAGCACCCCCACCCCGAGGGTATTCCCCTGACCGCTGACACCTCTGGTCACGCGCCACCGCTGGGAGATGGTTGTGCGGTGTGCAGTTACCCAAAACGAATAGCGGCGTCTCTCGCTCGCTTTTCGTCCTGCTTGGCATAATGTGCGGTCATCTTCAATTGCGAGTGACCTAACGTAGATTTCGTCGTCTCCAAGTCTGTTTGCTCTTGAAGCTCGGAAGCTTTCGAGTGACGAAGTTGGTAAGGGGTCCAACGCTCGACGCCAGCTTTGAGGCAAGCTCGACGGATTGCATTGGCATAAGCCCCAGGGCTGTAGCTCTCACCTAGTTTACGTTTCGTCTTTGGGACTGTGTTGCTCTTGCCAGGACGATTACCACACGACTTAGGAGTCTTTCGCTTGACGGATCGTCTTAGGTGCTCCGATCGCTTAGGAGAGAAAATGAGAGCATCGGGTTCAATGTCATCGATGTAATTTGAAAGGATCGCTTGTGCCTTGGGTCCGAGGTACAAGGTACGCTTCTTGCCTTTGGTGGTGTTCTTGTGCTTTACTAGCGGGATCTCCCAAACATCGGGATTCTTAACGATCATGCCGGCACGAACCGAAAGGATCTCGCTAGGCCTACACCCAAGCAACCGCTGCAAACGAACAACATCGGCAAGCATTGGGGGGAGATGTGGAAGAGTCGCTTCAACAACACTGTCTGCGATGGCTTCACGCTCTGGGAGGTCAATAGCCTTTGGTTCTTTCCCCTGCTTCAACCCCTCGACTGCTTTCAAGGCCTGATAGATTTCCACCGGAACAATCGACTCCGATACACCCCATCGGAAAGCCCGTCGCAATCGATCCATGAGAGAATTGACGTAACGTCGAGATAAACGACGCCTCTTTGCTTTCACGACATGCTGCCCATCAAGTAGACTTTGCCTTACGGCTCGGAACTGTAGTGGTCCGAACTCGATAACGCGAATATCTGCATACAGATTCTTACAAGCCTTTAAGACTGGCTTAACCCTTCTCCACTCACTTTCGGGGCCAGTACCGTAAAACGTCTGGCAATGCTTCGCATACGCTAGTAGAAGCTCGGCAATCGACGGATCTGTCTTTGAGACTGAAAACACTGAGGGAGATGCCAGCGACTCTGCAATCAGTCGCTTGTACTTCGTTTTCGATTGAGGGGAATTGAAAGCCCCAAGATAGTAGCTCTTGCCAGCAATATCGACGACAGCTTGACCGGATGCCTTGTGCAATCGGTATTTTGGGATTCTCATTTTTACGCCCCGTTTTCCCAAACCGGTAGACTACCGGTTTTTGGTGGTTGAAAACGACGCTTTAGCTTTTCGCTAAGTTTCTACAGAATCCCTGAGAATCGTCTACTTTTTTGAGTAGTGGCCAGGGCCGGGATCGAACCGGCGACACACGGATTTTCAGTCCGTTGCTCTACCTACTGAGCTACCTGGCCAACGAATGAGGATATTAGGGCCTCTCGACCGTTTTGTCAATTCGGCCAATCAGCGTTTATTCCTTAGGACTTTACAATATAATTGGGTAGTTGCCAGTACCTAAGTCATTTATGGGCATTCAGCATGCCCGAAGATCCATTTTAAATGCACTTGGTAGCAGATCCTCCTCTCACTTTTCAGACGTTACAACCGTTACAACTGGGCGTTGCCTCACCGCCCCACTGGCTTGCCAATTTCCCTCTAGGACTAGAAAATTTCAATCGAATAGGATGTGCTTTCCTTTACCCGGGGCGAATTAGTTCAGATATGATGGGTGCTGTGTACATTTCCTGCAAACAATTTAAAGGAAAACTATGATCAGAGATTTGTTCCTCGCGACATCCCTCGTTGCGGTTCTATTCGTTTGTGCGACGCCCGCTCCTGTCGCCTCGGCGGAGCAGTATGATCCGGAACATCCGTTTGTGATGAATCTCGTCAAAAAAGGGGTGGAATTTCTGAAAGGTAAGGGATCGGAGACCCAAGGGAATGTGGGCCATGACATCATCATCGCGATGGCCATCTACAAGTCGGATCCAGAAGAAAACGGCGGCCACCCAGTCGTAACCCGAGGAATCCAGCAAGCGATTCGCGTTGGTCAAAGAATGAACGCCGACGCGACGCATTGGGAGCACGAGGATATGTACATCGTCCCCGTTGCTGCAATGTTGCTGGCCTCCGTCTCGCCAGACAAGTACAAAGATGTGTTACTAGCGATGCGTGATGCCCTAATCACCTCTCAGCGACCAAATGGCGGTTTCGGTTATATGAACGAGGGACCGTACAAAGCTAGCGGCGCAGCAGATATTTCGCAGACTCAATACATCATGCTCGCGTTTTGGACGATGCACCAAGCCGGGATCGAGGTTCCACCTGAAGCCGTTATTCGGTGCATCGATTTGCTTGCTCGTGCTCAGTCGGGCGACGGTGGGTGGCCTTATCAATGGGGAGTTAATCTTCCCAACAATGTTGTGAACCGCTCTCCGACATCTTCGTTGACAGCAGCGGGCTTCTCCGCGTTTCTGATTGCAGGGGACACGATCGGTGCATTCCGAAGTAAATTTGCGGGAGCTCAAGAAGAAGAAGGAATCGTTCCCGAAGCGTTTGTACGCGTTGATCCTGACCAAAAGAAAAAGAAGAAGATCGTCGTCGACAAAGAAAAAATGACGGGAGTAACCAAAAAAGCAGAGAATTGGTTCTCGGCTAATCCTTATTCCTCAAAACAACAGTTTCACTACTACTACGTTTATTCCAAAGAGCGATACGAATCTTTCTTGGAAGTTTCTAAAGGCAAAACCCAAAAGAGCCCTGCTTGGTACAACGACATGGTCGAGCAACTGGCGCAGGATCAAGAGGCCGATGGATCGTGGAACATGAAAGGCGATATCATCCCGCAAAACGTTTCGACCGCATTCGCCGTTCTATTCTTGATTCGCAGTACTCAAAAGGCGATTGGCGAATTACATGACGATTTGCTAGTCGGGGGTAGTACTTTGCCGGATGATCCGAACGTCATTATTCAGAATGGAAAGATCGTCAAAAAGACGGAATCCACGACCATGGATGATGCGTTAAAGGTCCTGGAATCAGACGACCAGAACGAAATGAAGGCAACGCTTGTTCCCGACAAGATTGTCTTGCCTAAGAATCAAAAAGAACGCAAGGAGTACCTTGCTCGTTTCGCTCGCATGATGAGCTCGAAAGACCACAACGCACGTCGGTTCGCTGCCAAGCTTCTCGGTCGTGGTGATGATCTCGAGTTTGTTCCCCAGTTGATTTACGGATTGTCGGATCCCGATCCCGTAGTCCCCCGTAACGCCGAGGCCTCGCTTCGGTTGATCTCGCGTCAATTGGACACTGTGTTTATCCCCAAAGAAGGCAAAATCACAGAACCCCAACGGATCTCTGCGATTTTGCAGTGGCGCAAATGGTACCTTACCGTACGCCCAGACTACGTGTTCATTGACTAATCTCGCGTTCGAACTAAGGTCCGTTCGCCGATTTGATAACGATCAATTCGAAGAGCAACATTCGGTACCGGTCCGTTGTTCTGAGATCACAACCTAAAGACTTTTTTCCTTCGAATCATCGTACGATTATGGCCACTGTAACTAAGACGCCACCAATACCTCAAAAGAGCGTATTCGATGTCGATGCTAACTCGCTAAGAACAAATAGTGTCGACAAAGTTTCAAGCTTGCTTACATCGTTGCTTGTTCTGGTCTGTCTAGCGGTCTTCTTGCTCGGGCTTTTGTTCTTTCTTCGAGCAGGTCAACCTCAAGCCAAGGCCTTGGTGCTTGAGCCAGAAAGAATTGCTGGTCGGGGTGAAAACGCTGAAGGATTCGAACGAGACTTTGATCCGCCAGCCGCCGATGAAGTCGAAATGACCGAGCCTCCCATAGATCAAACTCTTCAAATGGTCGCGGAAGCGATAACATCCGTATCGGAATTAATGGATGGTATGCAAAACGACGGAACCGGTAAGGGAGACTCTCGTCCACCAGGACCTGAAGGGGAAGGGGATGACATCATTCCCCGGTTCGAACGATGGGATATCAAATTCCAAGCGAGAGACAAAAAGAACTACGCAACGCAACTTGATTTCTTCAAAATCGAGCTCGGAACCTACGGTGCCGGTATTCCTCGCGTGGAATATGTCGCTAATCTGGCCTCTTCACCAGTTAAAAGAACAGGCTTGCCAAAAGATGACAAACGACTGTACTTCTTAAGCGTGGCTGACGGCGCTCTCAAAAGATACGACAAGCAATTCCTACAATCGGCTGGTATCAACGTGGGTACACGTCCACCGATCAAGTTCTTTCCGAAGGAAACAGAAGAATTGTTAGCGCAGGCCGAGGCGCAGTATTACGTAAAGAATCGCAACCCAGAATTTCGTGTTACAGACGTTGGAAAGACTGTATTTGAATGTCGACCATCCGCTGCAGGAAAAGGGTACGAATTCGTGGTGACCGATCAACGATACCGAAACAAGTTGACCAAAAAGTAAGGAGATGGACCTTATGCTTTCCGAAACTTCGCAACAATTGAACACCGCAAAGAGCAGTTCCACTCTTCCTCAATTGAAAGTCTCGAAAGTAGATAAAGTCGCGAGCTTGTTAATGAGCTGCTTTATCATTGTGTCTGCTATGGTTTGCTTTCTGGGAGCAGTATTCTTCCTTTCGAAAATTCAGCAGAGCGATGAGGGGCCCGGCAGTCCTCCAGGCGGTCGGGGGGCAACACGTTCAAAGTATACGTCTGCTCAAGACAATTGGAGCCAATTAACAGAGTTTCCCGACAGCGAGAATTGGAAAGATGTTACCTCCGCCCAAGCTATGGATGCCGTAAACATGGTGAGCTTGATCGACGAAAACTTATTCTCGGTCAGTGAAGCCTTTGACGATAAGGGGCAAAAGGGCATCGGCAAAGACTCCAGAGGTGAGGGGGAACGAGGGGATGAAGATGGATCTTTCTCGGTTCCTGCAGGAACACGGTGGGAGCTGAAGTTTTCTGCCAAGGATCGAAAGTCATATGCAAAGCAATTGGAGTCGCTGGGTATAGAGCTAGGTCTCTACGGTGCCGGCCGACCAATCGTTGAGTACGCATCGGGTTTAACAAACAGTAAGCCTACCTACCGAAGTGGTAGCCCTGTAGAAGAACGACGACCTTATTTTATGAGTGTTAGTCACAGTGCACTGAAAGAATTCGATCAACAATTGCTGCGGCTCGCAGGAATCGAACTGATGGGTAGACAACCAATAAAGTTCGTCTCTCGCGAAGCCGAAGAAAAGCTTTTGGAATTAGAGGTCGACTATGCACAAGCGAAGATGGGAACAAGTTTCCCGCTCGGTCGAGTTATGCGAACCGTCTTTGAATGCCGCCCCAATGCAAACGGCAACGGCTTTGAGATAGTAGTAGTTTCCCAACGCTACAAAGCAAATTAATGAGCAATAGCCCACGAGTAACTGTTAAAACGCTCCTTTCGATGAAGCGTCGCGGCGAACGCATTTCTATGCTTACCGCTTACGATTATCCAACAGCAAAACTGCTCGATGAATCCAGCATCGATTGCATTTTAGTTGGCGACTCTCTAGGAATGGTTGTACAAGGCCGTACGACAACCGTTCCTGTAACAGTGGAAGAGATGATCTATCACGGTGAAATGGTCTCGCGAGCGACCAAACGTGCCATGGTCATCGTTGATCTTCCGTTTCCTGTCGGGCAATTAGGGGTGGCACACACCCTCGCGACTGCCGCTGAGATCATGAAGAAAACGGAGTGTCACGCTGTTAAGCTCGAGGGCGGGCATCAACAAGCTGACACGATCAAGGCCTTGGTCGATGCTGGCATCCCTACAATTGCACACATCGGTTTGAGGCCCCAAAGCGTTCACGCATTGGGGGGTTATAAAGTTCAACGCGACGCAGAGCGATTGTTCGAAGACGCCACAAGTGCCGAGAAAGCTGGAGCCTTTATAGTGCTGATCGAATGTGTTCCCAGCGAACTAGCGAACCAAGTCACCAAGATGTTATCGGTTCCTACAATAGGTATTGGGGCGGGGCCTCATTGCGATGGCCAAGTGCTCGTAACCAATGACATGTTGGGTTGGAATAGCGGGTACATCCCCAAATTTGTAAGGCCGTTTGCCAATTTACGAAGTGAGGCAATGAAAGCCGTCGAGCAGTATCGATCGCAGGTCTCTAGTGGTGAATTTCCTGGTATCCAAGAATCGTTTGAATGATGACCCATGCAGAAGAACTAAACGAGATTTTCGCTTTAGAGGATTGCTTATCGTTCGAAATGCATCCAAGCGGATTAACACTCGCCAAAGTCACGACTCCTGAATGCCAAGCAGAATTCATGCTTCACGGCGCTCATGTTCTTGCGTATCAACCTGCCCATCGCAATCGATCAATTCTCTTCGTAAGCGATAAAGCCATCTTTGAACGTGGCAAACCAATAAGAGGTGGAATACCGATTTGTTTTCCATGGTTCGGTTCCAATGCAGAAGATGCTTCGCTTCCCGCCCATGGTTGGGCTAGAACCCAAGAGTGGGAACTCATTGAGACCGCTCGGTCTATGAACCAAGTGATCGTTCGAATGGCGTTATCTAATGCCGAACTACAAGCTACCTGTGAAATGTCATTTGGGGCTGAACTTAGCATAGACGTTTCCGTTCTTAACTGCCGCGATGTTCCAGAGTCTTTCGAGATTGCACTGCATACATACTTTCAGATCAACTCTATTGATGATGTAGAGATTTTGGGTCTCGAATGCGTCCCGTTTGTCGATCAGCTTGAAAATAAGACCCACGCAGGAGATGATCGCGCGATTCGATTCACCGAAGAGACCGATCGGATTTATCAAGGGGTTGTTGACCAAATAACGCTTCTAGAACAAAAGCAGAACTCGCAAATCAGCATTGCGCCCAGGGGCTCGAAATCCACAATTGTTTGGAACCCATGGATTGATAAAAGTAAGCGAATGGCAGACTTTGGAGACGATGAATATCTGAGAATGTGCTGCATCGAATCAGCGAACGTAAGAGCCAACCGCATCGAACTCGCTCCCGGCCAATCGCACACCACCGGTGTCACAATTCGTGCTAACTAGCAGAAAAACGTTGAAACCGCGGTTCTAACTTGATACGAGCATCCGGTAGTATTCAATCGTTTGCTTGAGCCCTTCTTCTAGATTGAATCTCGGCTCGTAACCAAGCAGTCTCCTCGCTAGTGAGACGTCCGCTAAACTTTCGCGCACATCGCCAACTCGGGCTGGTTGAAAATCTATCTTGGGGGCGATGCTTAGCATCTGACCGAGTTGGTTCAACAGTTGAATAAGGGTCGTTTGGCGACCGTCCGCAAGATTGAAAACGCGTCCCCCGATATTGGGGCGTTCTGCAGCGAGCAAGTTGCCGTGAACAACGTTGGCCACATACGTAAAGTCGCGAGACTGCAAACCGTCGCCATAAACGATGGCAGATTGTCCGGAGAGAATGCGACTCACAAATATCGGAATGACCGCAGAGTAAGGGCTATCTGGATCCTGTCGCGGCCCGAAGACGTTAAAGTACCTCAAGCCTACCGTCTCTAGCCCAAAGCTATGAAAGTAAGCCTGGCAATAGTACTCCCCACAAAGCTTTGCAACAGCGTAGGGCGAAAGGGGCATCGGCAGATCCGATTCTCGCTTGGACGATGTCGGCTGATCTCCGTAAGCGCTGCTACTTGCTGCGTAAACAAACTTCCGAACCTTGGCTTTGACGCTTTCATTGAGCATGTTTAATGTCCCCGTCGCACAAGCCAAATGCGTGTCGAGTGGACGCTCAAGCGACAACGGAACTGAGGCTAGTGCGGCTTGATGGAAAACACGTTCCACGCCACTTAAAGCTTCTTTACATGCGATCGGGTCCGTGACGTCCCCCTCGATAAATTCGATTCGGTCAGAAACCTCCTCTAGATTATCTCGGTGCCCCGTGCAGAGGTTATCAAGAACTCTTACCGAGTGGCCTGAATTCAATAGACCGCGAACGATGTGTGACCCAATGAATCCAGCACCGCCGGTAACCAAGCATCGAGCCATAACAATTCCCTTGAACGTTGGAGATTAAGCCGCTTTGCGAATGGGTTCGTGATCTGAATTGTCTGCCGAATGAGCCTGGAATGCAACCGTCCAGTATCCAATCCAGGGAATTGCATCTCCACGGAATTGACGCAAACGTTTTTTCGCTTCATTAAGATTGCCAAGCACTACCATCGCAACCCCATCGCACTGCCGACCATACCTGGTTATTAACTCTGTATTGTCGCAGCCCAAGTCCAGCACACATAACGGTAACGATCGCCACCGTGCTACAGACTCTGCGTCACCATACCGGTTACGTGAATGAGTCGCGGGTATTTCTTTGGCCAGCAATTCTCGGTGGTGTATTAGAGACGGTGCAGTACCCCATTGAACTGCGAGCGACTCCATCAGCATTTCGATGCTGTAGTTCCACTGGGAATCGCACAGAGACTCTGAGCCATCAACCGCACTATTACTTTCGTTCTTTTGCGATTGTACGCCGCACAATCCCAGCAGAAACACTGGGCGTTGCTTGATGGCTCTCCCTAGCAACTGCAGAGGGAAGTGAATCGATTTGTTCGGAAAAGATGCCACGTTATGTTTCCCATGCCTTCGAATAACTATCGCAGATTGCTAAATAGTTTGGCATACGGATGGAGGACAGGTCGAGAGGATTTGGACGGATCACCAGATGCAGCCCCGCGAACAGGTTCCGAATCAGTTTCAACAATCAAGATATCGCGATCATCTCCGCGAGCGGCTGTTCGATTGTCAGTTTTAACCGGATCGCTGTCCCATCGATTTGCCCCATGAAACAACGAAGAATCTCGCGTCTGCTCGTCCAAGCTTTGAACGGAATCTGCGAGCGAAAGCGGAGAATCAAAGTAAGAATTTCTTTCTTCTGAGGTGTAATCAGTAGGTTCAAATCCTGATTGCCCGAAGTTAGCATCGGCAGATTGATAGAGACCATCAATAGGCTGAGATGGGTCGAACATCATCGCATTCATGTTTAGCTCAGACACGATCTCTCGCATCTCTTCTTCGATTTGTTTTTCGATGAACGCTGTTTGTGACTGAGTCATCGACTTCGATTCAGCTGTGATTTCTGACTTCAGGATCTGGCTATCATCCAGTCCAATATTCTGCGAAGGCTGCTCATTTTCCGGTTGTGGCAATCGAGCCTCAAGGAAATCGTTTGCTTCAGGAATTGCGTAAATCGGCGATAAATGTTCCCACGCCGAATTCGTGTAATCGTCGCGCAAGTTTCCAAATGCAATGCCGGAATACGTTTGATAAGCCGGCGAAGATTGAACAGGCAGCGAGAACTCTTCATCAAAATCTGCGCCGAAAATCTCGGTCGGATTGGTCGACGAAACGCCGCTTGGCAACGTAGACTTCCCAGTTGATGATGGAGCAGACGGAGCAAAATCGCTATTAATCTCGTCGTTCGGCGCGAGCTGGTACTCGTTGTCGGTTTCATCTAGACTGCCATACTCAACTATATCGTCCGGCCCCTCGAGACTCTTCTCCAGAGCAGGAAGAATGTCCTTCAAATGAAATGTGCTAGCGATACTTTGATCTTGAAGTATCTCTTCCGCGTTTTGTTGACCAGTGAGTGTGGACTGAAAAGGTGCGTTGACTCGCGGCGAAGGCAAAACCAAGGCTTCGCTAGTTGTCGACGATTGCGCAACGGTTGCTTCCGATTTCCCAGGCCCATTAATTGACTGAGGCTCGCTCCACGGGTTGGGTAGTTGTTGCAACATACTCCAGGCTTTACCAACCAAAGCTGCGGAGATAGGTCGTTGCCGATCTTGTGCAGCTAACAGCAGAGTCTGGTCTGCTAATTGATCAATTAGTCGTGGGATTCCGTCTGTACCGCGATAAATTGCCTCCAAAGCCTCTCGGGTGAAAACAGTCTCCAGTGTTGCACCGCTCAACTCAATTTTGTGCGCGACGTACCCTGCCGTTTCTTGCTGCGTCAGCGGTGTCAAGTAACAACGGCACGATAGTCTTTGACAGAGAGACTCCATTCGTGGATTCGAAAGACTATCCTCTAGCTTCATTGTTCCGCATAGAACCAGCCTAACTCGAGGCATTCCATCTCGCGCAATGTTCGTTAGAAGGCGAATCTCATCAAGCAGCTTAGGTGATAACGTTTGGGCTTCGTCGGCTATAAGCAGCAGACCTAGTCCCGGATGCTCGGAGCTTGGTTGAAGCCTGTTCATAAGTGTTAAACGCAACTCACCCTCGTTCAAGTTTCGGTAGGGCATCTTGAGTTCGAACAAAAGACTCTGCAAAAGAGCTCGCCGTGTAATCAATTGCGAACTCGATAACATGACTACGTCATAATTGCGACGGAAATGCTCCGCTATACGAAGGCACAGCATAGTCTTCCCAAGCCCAGTGCCGCCGAAAATCGCTACAGGACCTTCCGCTCGGGAAATGGCACGAGCGGCCATTTGAAAAATGTTCTCGATCGTGCTGCCAGGGTAGTATCGTTCTAGGGTTGGTACGGTTAGAAACGGACGATTGACCAATCCAAAATACGTTTCGTACATGCCTACTCTTCCTCGAAGCTCTGACCCTAGGACTTAGAACGCAACGGCGTCTATCATGGGGATCGGTCGAAGAAGAGGACAGTCATTAGAAAGATCGTTAAAATCGCTACATTTTTCCCAGATCAACTTCGTGTAGCTTAGGGCCAAATATCATGGTTCGATCGCAACTCTTCCATGAGTCTCTGTGCTAGATTTGGCGTGATCGAGAATACGCATCGCCGCACAAGTTTGCTCGAGGTCGCTTACATTTCTTACGAGCGACGTGACGGCTCGATGAAACAAACTAAACATTTGCTGCCCAACAGGTAACTCGGTATCCAAAGATTCTTGATGCCTTCCTGCATCATCAAACCAAACCAATGTGGATGGCAAATCAACAAAGGCTAGTCCGTTTTCGCAGCAAACTTGAATCGCAGCCGGCGGTCTGTAGGCAATCGCCTCTCGCCAAATCTCGGGAATGTATGCTCCACAGCTGATTTGAGCTAGCACAGCATTGGGATCTTTTTCCGGATCCCCGAAACCTACACTAACAATTTGATAGTCTCTGGCCTCAGAATCAGTTCGACCTTGATGTGCTATCGCTTGTACCCAACTGGGAGGTGCCCCTACGATGTAATTACACCAATCGATTAACTCAACTAGTTCACGTTGCGTACGCGACTCCAAAGACCTGTTATTCCGGACCTGCTTACTTTCACAGGCTAACCGTCTATGGCAAAAAAGAAGTCTTGGTTGGCCAATTCTAGTGGCGATCAACTCTTTGAGTCGGATAGTAGCTGGGGCGAAACGCCGAGAGAACTCCGTCATAAAGGCAACACCTGAGCCTTGGATTCTCTTCTGGAGTTCATTGGCTTCCGTTGTCGTTAGATCGATCTCCGCGCCGCAGAATACTGCTTTACCTTCATGGGCAGCAACGAGCAGTGGCACGAGACCATACCAGCCCTCCTCAAGTACTAAAACTCCGTCTAACCCATCCGCCCCTAAAAGTTCACGAAAGCTAGCGAAGGGGACTGCATCAAACTCACGAGCTGAGTTTTCAGCGAGGGCATGCACGGAATTGTAGAAACCGACAATATGAAATCGGTCTCGCATGGCTCGGAGTGCAGGCAAATATCTAGATTGCCAATCTCTTCCCTGACCGATCACTCCAATCCGTAGCTTCATAGAGACGGACCGTTATCGCTTACGTCTCTTTGTCTTCGCGTTGCCTTGTCGGACTTTGTAGCGAGGATTGCTCTTGCAAATGACGTAAATGCGTCCACGGCGGCGGACCACTTGGCAGTCAGGATGTCGAAATTTCAACGCCCCGATGGACGAAACGACTTTCATTTTTCTACTCTGAACTAAAAAAAGGTTGGGATCGACCCGGATAACGCAAAATCTATAGGGAAAATTGCCCGTTGATTGGAGGCGAAGTATACAAAAAACCCTACGACTATCAACGGCAAAATGCCTGGTTTGGGACAGGTAACCAGTAATCGGCAATTCGTGAGATCAGGATGAGACCCAGAATCGGTTTCTTGCAGAACCCGCGAAAATTAAGGCGGCCATCATCACCGCCTCAAAAAGAGATTCAACACAGGAGCCCAACTGAGATCTCAAAAGACTCGCTGCTATCAATGACTAGCTATTCAATGACCTTGGCGTCAATCCACTTCATCAGACCCCGTAGCTTTCGACCTACGATTTCGACTGGGTGCTGTCGCTGAATTCGCCTCTGGGCCTTGAACGCAGGCGCGTTAGCCTTGTTCTCAAGTATCCACTCCCGGGCAAACTCTCCCGTTTGGATCTCTTTGAGAATCTTCTTCATCTCAGCCTTGGTTTCGGCCGTGATGATTCGTGGACCACGTGTGTAGTCGCCAAATTCGGCTGTGTTCGAAATGCTGTATCGCATGTAGTTCAAACCACCTTGATAGAGCAAATCCACGATAAGCTTGAGTTCGTGCATGCACTCAAAATAGGCCATTTCAGGCTGATATCCTGCTTCCACCAAGGTCTCGAATCCAGCCTTGACCAATTCGCTAACCCCACCGCACAAAACAACTTGCTCGCCAAAAAGGTCTGTTTCGGTTTCTTCAGCGATGGTCGTTTCAATGACCCCACCTCTCGTGCCTCCAATACCTTTGGCATAAGCCAAGCCGAGCTTGCGAGTTGTGTCGCTGGCTTCGCTTCCCAGAGCGATCAAACACGGGACGCCACCCCCCTTTGTGTATTCGCTGCGAACCAAGTGACCAGGACCTTTAGGTGCAACAAGTAGCGTATCGACTCCCCTGGGTGGCTCGATTTGGCCAAAGTGAAGATTGAATCCGTGCGAACACATCAACACGTTTCCTTCGGACAGGTTCGGCCGGATGTGGGCTTTGTATAGATCCCCCTGAACTTCATCTGGCAGCAAAACGTTGACGATGTCCGCTTGCTTTGTGGCTTCAGCAATATCGAGTGGCTTAAATCCGTGGCTAACCGCTAAGTCATAATTCTTGCTACCTGGTCGCTGACCAATAATGACTTTGCAACCACTGTCTCTCAAGTTTTGTGCTTGAGCGTGCCCCTGAGAGCCGTACCCGAGAATCGCGATAGTCTTGTTATTGAGTGCGGAGAGATCTGCGTCGCCGTCGTAATAGATCTTGGCTGCCATGTGTATGCTAATTAGTGAGAGAGATAATAGGAGGACAAAGTTAAGTAAGGCGCTCTACAAAGAGTTGCCACGACAAAAGAGAATTAGGAGACCGCTTTAATCAGCGTGTTGTTCTAACTCCTCAAGCTCTAGTACTGCGTCGGGATTACTCCCTCGAACCATAGCGATTCTGCCTGTTCGTACTAGTTCCAGAATTCCGTAGGGACGCATTCGTTCGATAAAGGCCTGGATTTTGTTTTCGCGTCCGGATATTTCGATCATCAGCTCCTGGGGGCCGACATCAACGACTCTGCCGCGAAAAATCTCGACGAGCTCGCGGACCTCAGTACGCTGAGCGCCGGTTTCAACCCTAACCTTGATCAGCATCAAATCTCGCTCGACATAATCTCGAGACGAAACATCCTGTACACTTACGACAGTAACGATCTTCTCAAGCTGCTTTCGCACTTGCTCAGAAACTCGATTATCGCCAACGACAACGAATGTCATTCGCGACAAGTTTCGATTCTCCGTTTCGCCTACGGCTAGAGAATCAATGTTGTACCCCCGCGAGGCCAACATACCAGAGATATGTGCCAACACGCCAGGAACGTTTTGAACTACCGCGGATAATACGTGCCGCATTCCGAATCTATTGCTTCTTGGGACTTGAGTGGAAACTGAAAGCGTGATCGATATCCCCAAGTCTCCGGGCATCGATCTATTGCATCTTTCGTCGAGGGAGAGAATCATAATGTATATCACCGTATTCTCAAGGCTAACGAACTCACCTTAATCCGATCATCCTATGCAATTCATCGAAGGGAATTACGAATTAATCGACTTCGGGCATGGACGCAAGCTGGAGAAAGTAGGTGGGCTGGTTCTCAGTCGACCCTGTCCAGGAGCCAAGAATGAACCATCAGGTTCGCCACTTTGGGGGGAAGAAGACCTTTTTTTCGATCCCCAAAATGGCCTATGGAAAGTCACTGAGTCCTCCAAACCCCTGCTGAATCATTGGTCGATTACGACTCGAAGTGTAACTTTGAAGTTACGCCCCACCGCTGCCGGACAAATCGGAATTTTTCCAGAACATTGGCTGCACTGGGACTGGATGACCCAGCGATTACAACAAAACGAAGATGAGTTATCATCATCGAGAGTTCTAAGTCTTTTTGCTTATACTGGAGCGACGACTCTTTTTCTTGCCTCTCAAGGCGTGCAAGTTACACATGTGGATGCATCTAAGCCAACAGTAACGTGGGCGAGAGAGAATTGCCAACGATCGACTTTGGAGACTGCCCCCATACGTTGGCTAGTAGAAGATGCCGTTCGCTATGTTGAGAGAGAATGGAAACGTGGCAATCAATACGAAGCCATCATTCTCGATCCACCAACCTACGGTCATGGCACGCGAGATGAGGCATGGGATATCCACAAAGATCTCGTAATACTTCTGCAAAAGTGCTGGGAACTACTGTCCGAGCGTCGTAAATTTGTATTGCTTTGTGGGCATTCGCCAGGAGTTGACTTGCGACAAGTTGCACGCGAACTGGGCAGCGGAGTAGGGCAAACCCAACTTGGCAAGAACACGGTTATGCAGGCTGGACTGAACGATTCTTACGGCCGGACTTTAGATTGCGGATTCGTAAGTCGATTTGAGTTTTGAGTGGCCACCAATTCGATAGTCACGATGCCTCGTCGAAACCATCCCCCGACCACGCGAGAAAAGCCGTTCAAGCTTCCTTGTGTCTAACAACGAAAACTACGGCTCGATGTTTTGGTCGATCCACCCGGCTCGTTTTAACCAATCGCTGCACAGATGATGCCATTTGCTGACCGGGAACTCTGGATCGTGCCTCAGTCCGTAACCATGGCCACCAGCATCGAAAATGTGCAACTCAGCACTCACACCAGATTTCTTCGCGATCTCAAACAAGTTAGTCGTACCTAGAACGGGCACAAAGTCATCAAACGTGTGAATCAAGAATATAGGCGGACTGTCCTTCGTAATTTTCCAATTTTGGAGTGACTCGGGCTGGTCGCTTTCTGGAAGACCGCCAGCATAGATCAACATGACACGGTTCGGTGCATAGGGTTGTTCGTCCGATTTGTCCACCGATTCGTAAAGCCTCTTAGGGCTGAACGCCGCATGAACAACAGTCGCTCCACCTGCAGAGAAGCCCAAAGCTCCCACTTTATCCGGATCAAGCGACCACTCCCTGGCGTTAGCACGAACGATTGCCATGGTCCTCTGAAGATCTTGTGCGGGTGCAAGCCACGCAGGTGATTGAGTTCGCGTCGGCACGCGATACTTGAGCACTACTGCGGCAATCCCACGACTGCAAAGCCATTGCGCTACTTCGGTGCCTTCTAGGTCCCATGCGAGAATTGAGAATCCTCCACCCGGGCAGATAACGACGCTTGCTCCCGTTCGCAAATTTGCAGGTGGTAGGAAAACGTGAGCTTGTGGCGTTTTGACATTTCCAAGCTTTATAATTCTACGACCCGCAATCAGCTTGTCGGTGTCTTTTGTCAAATCGGCCTCTTCTCCAACGTCCAGGTGTTCTCCGGGCGGTACAGAAGGCCAGATGTTAATAACGACGTCAGGCGTCTCGGCCCAAGACATCGAGCACTGAAGAGCCAATATGGCAAAGAACGCAATCTTCGTAAGAACAGTTCGATTCATCGCTCTAACACCTTCCGACAAGTCATGAAGAAGAATCATAGGTCAACCTCAATACCTTTGAGCCGCTCAAATTCTAACCAATACAAAAACGTGCAACTACCGAACTCGCAAACGCAAAATTACGGCAATTCGCCCCCCCCCATTAAAGCAACACAAGCCGCCGTCGCATCAAACATCCCCACCTGATTCGCACACCCAACCCGAGCAATTTACCTAAGCAAGGATACGAAGGCAGACAGTTGAAACAACCTCGAATGCATTGGGCACATCGAACAAATATTGCCTAAGAATATTACTAGAATTGAATGCCTAGCTGGGAACAGAGGTGTTTTCCAGGTTTGACGCCGATGCAGCCCTCATCTTTCGGCCATCATGCCTCTGAATAGCGGCCGAGACGAACGCGGAGAACAAGGGATGGGAGGCTGTTGGCTTACTCTTGAACTCGGGATGAAACTGAACCGCTAGAAAGAATGGGTGCTCAGGCAGTTCAATAATCTCCACAAGCTGGCCATCAGGGCTCAACCCAGAAAACTTCATGCCATGAGCCTCGAATTGGCTTCGATAGACATTGTTGAATTCATAACGATGGCGATGACGCTCCGTCACGCTTTGGCTTTGATATGCATTAGAGGCAATCGTGCCTGGAATTAACGAACAAGGCTGCGCGCCTAGCCGCATCGTTCCACCAAGATTGGTAACATTGCGTTGTTCGTCGAGCAGACAGATAACAGGATTGGGCGTATCCTTATCAAACTCAGTAGACTGGGCCCGTTCGAGCCCAACGACATTGCGTCCGAATTCGATTGCTGCACACTGCATGCCCAAACAAATGCCAAAGAAAGGAATGCCTCGTTCGCGGGCGTACCGTATGGCCTGAATCTTTCCGGCAACCCCCCTCTCTCCAAATCCGCCTGGGATCAAAATTCCGTCGTAACCAGCAAGAATTCGCTCAGCACCCTCTTCTTCGATATCACTGCTCTGGATTCGAGCAATTCGAGACTGGCAGAATTGCTTAATCCCTGCGTGATCGAGCGATTCATAAATCGATTTATAGGCATCCTTGTGTTCAGCATACTTTCCGACGACCGCTATGCTGATCTCATGCTTAGGGTTGCGAAGGGAGTACATGATATTGTCCCAGGCATCCAAATTCGGCGCATGCCCAGAAAGATGTAAACGTTTCATAATCAGCTCGTCCAAGCGATTATTACGCAGGGAGAGAGGAACTTCGTAGATAGAAAAGTCCTTGTCTAGCTCTTCGATCACTGCATCCAACTCCACATTGCAGAAGAGAGCAATTTTCTCTCGCTCTTCTCGCGATATGCTCTGCTCGCATCGACAGATTAGTATGTCTGGCTGAATACCGATTTGACGAAGCTGACCCACCGAGTGCTGCGTGGGCTTGGTTTTGATCTCGGCAGCCGCTTTTAGATAAGGAACCAGAGTTAGGTGTATGAAAAGGCAGTTATCACGGCCGACATCCTGGCGAAACTGGCGAATCGACTCCAAAAATGGAAGCGACTCAATATCCCCGACCGTACCTCCTATTTCCGTGATGACAACGTCGGTATTGCTGTCAGCAACTCGTGAGATGGCTTCCTTTATCTCATTCGTGATATGAGGGATAACCTGTACGGTTTTTCCAAGAAACTGGCCCCTGCGTTCTTTCTCAATTACCCTAAGATAGATCTGACCAGTCGTGTAGTTAGAATCGCGTGTTAGCGGACCGCTCGTAAATCGCTCGTAATGCCCCAAATCCAGGTCAGTTTCGCTGCCATCATCCAGCACGTAGACCTCCCCGTGCTGGTAGGGGCTCATAGTTCCCGGATCCACGTTGATGTAAGGATCAAGCTTTTGCATACGGACTTTGAGGCCACGAGATTCCAGTAGCATCCCGATAGAGGCGCTCGTAAGTCCTTTGCCAATGGAGCTTACCACTCCGCCAGTTACAAAAATGTGCTTGGTCATGTTTCGTTAAGAGATCCGTCGATTGCAGAGAAATCCGTCGACTGCAGCAAAAGGGTGCAGAAGAATGAGGCCGGCGACGGACCCAGATACTATCAGTAATTTAACGTTCTGACAAACGAGACTAATTTGGATAGATTCTTGATGTTTGGGATAGACGGAAGGGAAATCGGTCGATAAAGTTCGTGACTCTCAATTTTTAGCAAATCGCTAGTTTTCCCTCAGATTTCACCTGTTTTAGAGCCATGTACGCAATCATTTGTGACGGTGGGCGCCAGTTCAAAGTCGAAAAAGACCAACTTCTTGATATTGATTATCGAGACACGGCTGAGACCGGGGACAAGATCGAATTCGATCGAGTGCTAGCGATCGGCGGCGAAACAGGTTTAAAGCTTGGGCAGCCTACCGTTTCTGGGGCCAAGGTCACCGCATCCGTTGTCGGGCTGGAAAAGGGTGAGAAGATCTTCATCCAGAAGTTCCGCCGACGCAAGAACTACGAAGTCCGTACTGGACACCGCCAGAAGTATACGCGGATCAAGATCGAGTCGATCGACGCTTAGCTTGCCGCTGCAGCGAACACGTCCTGATTGCCAGTAAACTTTCCGCGGCTAAATCGTGTGCCAAATTAGCACACAAGACTCCGTCAGTACGCTTGAAAACCTAGCTTATTCGATTGTACAATGGTCTGATTGTGATCGCGACTGGGATCACATCGGAAAGGTGAGTGGTCCATTAGACTGCTTTCTTTTCTCGCCGCCGGCTCCACACCCCATTACAGGTGATTGTGTCAACTCAAGCGGATAAGGCACATCTTTTCTTGATAGGTTATCGGGGGTCCGGGAAAACCACTCTAGCTCGAAGCTTGGCTTGCCAACTAAATATGCCCTTGGCTGACACCGACAACCTGGTCGAGGAGCTAGCTGGCAAGACCATAGCCCAAATCTTTACGGACGCCGGAGAATTGGATTTTCGAGACAGGGAATCTGACGCCATCGCTGCAGTCGTCTCCCGAAATGAACCTCACATCGTGTCGCTTGGGGGAGGTGCAATTTTGAGAGAGGCCAACCGAAAGCTAATCATATCCTCTGGTTGGACTGCGTGGCTTACGGCAACACCCGAGGAATTGGCGAAACGAATCGCTGGCGACCCGCTGACGCAACTCAATCGACCAGCACTAAGTCAACTCGGTGTCCTAGGCGAGATCAGTACGATTCTCGAAAAGCGAGCTCCCTACTACTCAGAGACTGCAAACGCTATCTATAATACAGAACAACTGTCCCTAGAGCAACTCACAACCCAAGTTGCAAGCGATTATGAACACTGGGTTCGCCATCGCGAAAAAGTTTAGTAACCCAACATGTCGATTTAACCAAAAAACGAGCCACTTCTATGAATTGGTGGATAGCGACTATCGGATTACTTCTAGGGCCGATGATCAACCTTGCAATATACTCTTTGGCATACTTCCCGAGACCTATAAGCCCATGGCAAAGAAGGAAGTTGACCGGCACCGCTACCGAAGCCACCTCTCAGCCGATCAAGCGTTCGGTGCTGGCGTTTGTTCCGATCGCAGGATGGCTAACTAGATGGAATGAGCGCTCCGAATTTGGCAATTGGTTTTGGCTTCGCCCATTGCTTCTCGAAGCGATCACTCCGTTTGGCCTAGTCTGGCTTTACAACTATATCATGAGTGGCGCAATTCTACCGGACCAGCTACCCCTTAGCTCCAATGTCGCGTCGATAGAGTCCTTTGTTTTTTTTGCGGCTTTGTTAGTGGCGCTTATCATTGCGACATTTATTGATTTTGATGAACGCGCAATCCCAGATGCGATCACGATTCCGGGAACCCTATTTGCATTGTTCGTTAGCTCTTTTTTTCCTCATTGGAGATTACAGGAATACAAGCCAAACGGTGAAAATGCTCTCCGATATGTACACCCAAATTCTCCGTATAATGAATTCTCCCCCGAATGGCTGCAGAGCTCAGCAAACGGACTAGTCTTGGCACTCTTTATCTGGGTAATCTGGTGTTTCGCACTCATGGATCGCGTCTGGATTACACGACGCGGATGGAATAAGGCAATAGTCTATTTTGCGGAAACACTTCGCAGATCCCCAACGACTTTCCCCAACCTTGGAATGCTCGGAACTGGAGCTGTCGCAATTACAATTGCTTACAACTTTCTTTCGCAGGAAGGATGGGAAGGATTGTTCTCATCCCTTTTTGGCATGGCGATGGGGGGCGGGTTGGTCTGGTCTTTTAGAATTGTGGCATCAGTTGTCATGGGACGCGAAGCATTGGGATTCGGTGACGTAACGCTGATGGCAATGGTGGGTGCGTTTACCGGTTGGCAAGCTGTATGGATCAGCTTTTTCTTGGCACCACTTTTCGGGCTATTGTTTGTTATCACGATTTATTTGATTACCAAAGACGACTCCACTCCCTTTGGCCCCTACCTATCTCTGAGTGTTGCCGTGACCGTACTGACATGGAAGGAGATATGGCCATATTCATCCCCTCTCTTTTTTGCACCAGGAACGATGCTTGTTCTTCTTTTGGTTTTATTGTTTACACTTGCCTTATCATTGGCAGCAGTTGTCTTCGTGAAAACGAAGCTGCTCAGCAACACTCAATAGGCGATTACCATTTGAGTCATTCGTAGATTGGAAAAAACGAGTTGAAGGCAAGTTCACAAAATACACCGGGGTCATTAAATCGTTGATTTCGATCGAGTTTCGAGATGGAGTTCATTTCCGCGTCTGATAACTCGAAGCCGTCGAGGTCCAAATTCTCTATAAGTCGCTCGACTTTGCTAGACTTAGGGATAACAGCAGTTCCTCGCTGCACACCCCATTTAAGAACGATTTGAGCGGCCGACTTCCCATTTCGCAAAGCAATTTCCTTAATCAAGGGAAGCTCTAGAACAGAATCCTCTGCTTTGGCCATTCCTAGCGGTACATAAGAAGGGGCGCCTAGCGGAGAGAATGCCGTCACCGCGATCTTCTCCATTTGGCAATATCGGATCAGCTTTGACTGGTTCAGGTAGGGATGCATTTCGATTTGAAGCATAGTCGGGCGAATGATTGCCTGTGTTAAGAGATCACGGATCAACGACACTCCGAAATTGCTAATCCCGATGTTGCGAACCAACCCTTTGTTGACCAAATCTTCCATAGCCCTCCACGTGTCGATAATGGGGACAGGATCATACTCGAGACGGGGCGACGGAGAATTGGGATCAAAAAACCAGCCAGCCGGGTATCGTTGATCAAACGGGACGTATTGGAGAGAAATCGGAAAGTGAATCAAATACAAATCGAGATAGTCACACTTTAAATCGGAGATGGAGCGTTTACAGGCAAGTTCGACATGTTCGGGGCGATGGTATGTATTCCAGAGTTTACTTGTAACCCAGAGCTCATCACGTTTACAGATACCATCTTCAAGTCCCTTTTTTATGCCGAGCCCTACTTCGGCTTCATTTCCGTAGTCAGACGCGCTATCGAGATGCCGATAACCCATTTGAAGCGATTGGTAGGTTAGATCCGCCGCATCGGCTTTGTCCACCTTCCAGAATCCGTAGCCGACAGCGGGGATTGAGTGGGAATTAGCAAGCTTCAATGTAAGCGTCATAGTTGATCCTTTCGTGTTCAATCAGAGGCTCTCCATTGAAGCATAATTGGCTAGGGGAGCAAGACGTCCTTATGCGACGTGAACGCTTCGTCAGTACAACCAGATCAAACGGCCCTTCCGGTAAACTGTTATACCCTAGAGTTTAAAAGCTGCTGGGTCTGGCTGATTTTTGGAAAGCAAAATACCGCCTACTTCGTAGCATTTCGATCCCAACTTGCGACATCGCACGATTTCAAGCTGGATCCAGAACGTAGGCAGAATCAAGCGAATTCTTTCGGTGGGAAAGATCTGTATTGCAGATATAAATCCGCATCCGCCTCGTGAGAAGTCGGCTGTATAAATTGGAATGTACCCACCGTCCCGATTCAGGCTAGGCAAGGCCGATTCAAAGAAACCTGCACATTTTGCTCTCGCCCGAGTTCGTACATGTTTGCGATCTTCGTGCTCCGCGATCTGCGTATCCCCTCGCACCAAAAAGAAATCTGCTAACCGCGCTGGCAACTGGATGGTCCAATTGATGGACTCTAATACTGCGTCAAGTTTTTCTTTATAAGGCTCGTCCAACATGAAACGATTTCTCCGTCAAATGCATTACCTACGCCGCGTTCCAAAATTGCCAAAGCGGAACTGTTCGGCATAGGCTTTCGATACGGTCTATGGCTAGTGAGGGCTTCGAACACGTCCGCCACGGAGCAGATTTTCGCCCAAGGATGAATCTCGTCTGCCCCAATTCCGACTGGGTATCCTGTCCCATCGAGTTTTTCATGATGCTGATAAGTCATCATTAGTTGACCGAAAGAGACACCTGGTTGATCAACGAGTCGTATAAACCCCTGTGTGGGATGCTGTTTGATGACTCGCATTTCCAAGTCTGTAAGCTTTTCAGGCTTATTGAGGATTCTGATGTCAATATCGAGCTTACCCAAATCGTGCAATAATGCCCCTCGAACGATTTCCTCCACGTCCTCACGGGAATACCCTAGTGCATCAGCCAATACGCCTGAGTAATACGATACGTTAGTCGAATGAGTGAACGTCCCGTAATCGTGATGCAGAACAGGCAAAATGTCCTTGAGAGCAAAGTCCTCTTGGCAAATCATGCCTGCTGCAAGATTACTTAACGTCTTGGTTGCATTGCAAATGGTTTCATCATCGTTCGTCGCAAACGTTTTCTCCATGGCATCTCTAACAATGCCAGAAATCGCAGCAATTCGCGTGGATGTTGGAGCAGGAGTATCGCCGAAAGCGATTTGCTTCATCCGCTCGCGATAAACTTCTTTGGAAGATTGGTCGATGTACAGCCAGCGCACTCCTCGATCCTTCAGGCGCTCAATATCGTCTTGATCGATTGGCAAGTGGGCCTCTCGATACAGGACGTAATCGCCCTCATCGTCCATAATATATAGACGCATCCCACCGACCGATTCAGAGGTCATCGAGGAAATGTTTATCGCTAACCTATCTCGGTCCTGCGAAGTGGGCATTAGAAAAAGCTGTTCAAGGTAATTTGGAAACTGAAGTTAGGACTAATCCAACAATGTCGAAATACTAAACCGTTTGAATGAAAAAACGCACCGGAGGCTGCTTAATGCCTCCGGATTGCCACACCGCGTTTGCAGGGTAAGTGTTGCACTCAACTTATTACAATGCAAATAAATAATTTTTAGCCACGAAATCATCGGTTTCATGCGACCGAAACCGGACCATTATACACCTGAGCCAGAGAGTTTGCAGCAACCTAAAACCAGGCCGTTTATTTCCTTTTTTAGGTATGATTGGTGGACAATGCGCTATTCAGGACTTATGGCAACACCACCGCCGCCTCTGCTGCTCCGCCCTTCACGCTGGTCACTACAACCTTTCCTTTACCACTTCCGGAGACGATCCATCGAACATAGACGACACTTGAGCCACCTACGCTGGGGATCTGAACGTTGGCCTGATCCTTTTCCTGAACAGTTGAGTTACGTAAGAGAACATCAGGGGAATGTTGAGAAGTCAGGACTTTGAAATCCGAAGACTCCAATTTGACCGAGACGGGAGGGGTGATCTTCTGCTTTAGATCTACTGCGGAATGTGTTGGTGTCCAACGTTGGTTCTCGACAATCGCCGTTATCTCGTGCAGATCATTCCCAATCGGTTTTACCGATACAGACTGAACCTTTAGTAGCGGCATTTGGTTTGCGTGATACAGAGTGAATGCCATATTGCGATGGCATTCTTCCTGCAGCATAAATCCGGGAGGTTGCCTTCCCCAATTCTTCTTAAAGCCGCCGACTTCAACTTTTCCATACGTTGGATGCTCAACTTCTTGCCACTCGACCAGACCGTCCCCAAACAGTAGCAGTTGATCGAATTCATGCGACTGCTCTGGGCCAGCGGATGACTGATGGAAATAGTTGTAAGAAACAAAAAGCTCGTTGGTAAACGTGAAAACGCCTAGCATTTGATGAAACCAATCGATTTCTCCTCCCCATACCTCATACAGGTCATTCGCGACATTCAGATACCGGTAACCTGGTAAGATTTTCTCACCCGTCTTTCCGATGCGATCATAGACCCTTAAATCAGAAGCTTCGTATGCGTCTTGCTTAGATCCAGGGCCTCGGAGCAACATCCCGCCAGTGTTGTGATACGTTTGAGCGCCAGCGATATTCGGATGCTTCAAAACGAATTCGGCCATATTTCTATTTTCGATCAACGAAAATGGATATCGAAAAGCTCCTCGTTGGACATATCCTGGCTCCCATTTCCACGGCCAGTCTCGATTGGGATCATAGGATCCATCGCCATCCTCATTAACTCGACCATCTCCATCAATATCGAAACCTTCGATTCCCAATAGCGTAAATTCACCACGATCACCTGGCTCGACAGGGATCATAAGATTTGCATACTTCGGATGCGATTTGTGTCTTCCGTTCGGATCCTTAATTCGCATTTGAGTGATGTGTCCATCTCCGTTGAGATCGGCAAACGCATCTTCGTTCACTTTCCCATCACGATCATCATCCACGTCTCGCTGTCCGGTGCGAGGTGTGTTAGTAGAGTTAGGCTCATAAAAATGAGCATGCCGAGAATCAGGACTCATGCTCGGCAAAATGTAAAAGACGCGATCACGCAGTAACTCTTGTACGAACTTATTCTCTCCATGCATCTCTGCTAAAAACCACGTGGTGTATAGCGCCACTTCATTGGCCTGAATCTCATTCGCATGGATTCCACCGTCAATCCAAAATCCGGGCTTAGTTTCCTCTTGCCCAACCTCTCGATTGGTGATGGTTGCTATCCACATCTCACGGCCTTCAGTTGACTTTCCAACCGATTCAATTTGTACAAGCCTAGGAAACTGGGTCTCTAATTGTTTGAGGATCGTCTCAATTTCTTCGTTATCGTGATAGCGATTCCAATAAACGGGGACTTTAGGGGAGGTTGGCCCGCCAACTGCCTTGTAAATCGCTTGAACTTTAACGTCTTGGGCTGATGCTAATTCAGATTTGGGATCCTCTTTAGCCACTGCCGTCGCCAAACTACTTGACGCACCGACGTTGGAGACATCTTGCGCCGACAACGTTAGTGCAAACGAAAACGGGGTAACGCAAAACACGCCTACGCTCGCTAACCGAATAGCTGAGACAACAGATCTAGGCTGGCTGAAAATTTTTCTAAAAGCAATCATGGGAGATGGTCTTTCCTTTTTGGTCATTTTTACTTTACCTCCAACGATTGTTCTATTGGCAGAATTGTCGGTGCGGATACTGTGATCTTCAATGGTCCGGCGAGGTTTGCTTCCGACGGCACCAAGAAAAGCCATCGAATTTCTTTCGCTCCACCTAGTTCTTTAAGGCGACCAACAGATTGGCGTGGGCTCCCCTCAATCCACTTCGCCCCATCGACACCGTGCAATTGAACCTGAATAGGAAACCATAGTCCTGAGACATCAGCCATTTCAGGCATAGTAGGCATTTGGCCGACATTGATGACTGAACAAGACACCTCGATCAACCCCTTACCTAACTGTTTTGCTTTGAGATCTTTTAGTTCCACCTTTGGCCATTTTGTCGCTAGAGCTTTGACTAGCTCTACGTGAGGATCGACCAAATCAACTGCCACCTTGTGAGGAGGATTTAAAAGAAAAAGGGGCTTCCAACCACCAATTTCTACTTTCTTGCCAGGTAGATCGGGATGCTCATAAGGCTGCCATGCGGAAAATGCGGGAATGCCTTGTTGTTCAAACCATTTCAACGCATTTAAGTCAGAAGCTCCACGCTTGTCGTCTTTCGCGATTGGCTGATTATCTAAGGTAGGTGTACCATTTTGGAAAGTCTTCGATTCTACTTCTGCACCTGGCTGTTCCGTCTTGTCTTCAGCGGCTTTGGGAACCCACCAGCCTCGAGATGCAAACGACCACCTGCCGTAATGAAGATAAGACCATTCCGAAAAAGATCCTTCGCCCGATGGAGATTCCGGGGCATCCTTGCTTGGGTAAATGCTTCGAAATTGTTCAGCAATCTGATCTTGAACAACTTGGTCCGCCGTAAGTATCTTCGTCTTGATCCGCGCACCGTCTGTTTGTGAGCTTCCTTTCCACGTGTTAAACAAGTTATCTTCCGGAGAGAAGCAAACGAGTGCACCTATGTTTGGATGATCATATAAAAAATCTGCTATGGATCGAGTTTCGATTTCCGAAACCTGGTGAGGACCCGCCCCCTTTGCAAAGTATGGATAATTGAACGGGAAGTTCTTGTTAAACGCGACTCCGTCAGAGGAATCCTCACCAAATTTCTCGTCGCCGTCAGTGTCCATTCCCTCTGTCAAAATTCGGAATTCGCCCGTTTCACCTTTCTTCGGATCAATTGGAATCAATACCCGCCCATCACCGGAATGTGAACGATGCGTTGCGAACTTTTCGTGGACCCGCATGGATGTGATCCAACCGTCGCCATTGAGATCCTTAGGCTGATCTTCACCTAACGAAAAATCCCGGTCATCATCGGTACGTGTTTCGTTACCAGCATGTTCGTAGATAGGAAATCGATAGTGTTTCTCGGTTTCATCTGGTGTTGGATTCGGAATCACATACAAGGTAAAGCGATCCAGGAGGTCGGCGATAGCTGGATTGTTTTCTATTGATGAGACAATCTGTTCGGCCATTCGCAAACTAATTTCTCGGCCAACAACGTGAGATCCCACAACATTTCCCAAAACCACAATACCTGGGCGGTTTTCGATCTCCCCTTTACTAATGGTCAGTAACCACAGATTTCGCATGCCGGTCGTAACACCCAATGAGCGAAGACTCGCATGGGGGGATTCCGCCAATTTCGCCAACCGCGCCTCCATTTCTGTAAAGGTCGCGTAGCCACTTAGCGGACTAGGTACATCCTGCGCAATGGCTCCGGGAACTGCGAGATTTCCTATGGCTAGCCAATTCATCGCAGAAAGTAATACGGCGGGTGCAAAAAATCGCTTTTTTGATTTGGGATTAGCCTTCATCGGTGATCCGTCTTTTCTTGGTTTATGACCTTGCTAGACCTACCAGAATAGTTGAACAGATCAAATCCTACAAACGTTAGAGTTCAACTTATCGTACGACTTTGAAACATTTCCCGCCCCCACGCCAACCAATTATCCCGCTCCGAGCTGAAGGCTGAGCTACCTTTCCGAGGCTAATTGCATTGATAAAAACCGCTTAGCTCGTCCACGAACATCGATCGGCCATGGACGAAAAAACTCGCGACGTTCTACCCAAGGAGGATTGCTCATGGAGATAGCGCATCTCAACCAACTTATCGAGCTAGAAGATAACTATTGGTGGCATGTTGCGAAACGATCCTGGGCTACTCAACTTCTTAGATCTTATGCTGCTCCCCCATCGCAGATTATCGAGGGTGGAATAGGTGCCGCAGGAAATCTTGTCCGTTGGCGTGACATGGGATACAACGTAACAGGACTCGATTTTCTGGAAGAATCGGTCAAACATGCATCAAGTCTCGGACTTTCAAGCGTCTACAAGCACGACTTGCACGAGAAGTGGCCCGTGCAACCAGCCTCGGCGCAAGCCATTGTTTTGCTCGATGTACTCGAGCATCTAAAGTATCCCGTGTTGGCCCTAAGAAACGCAGCAGAAATTCTGACCGATCAAGGCAAGATCATATTCACGGTACCTGCCTATCCCATTTTGTTTTCCGATTGGGATGAGAGACTTGGACATTATCGACGTTACACTTCTGAGACAATTCGGCAACATGCAACAGAAGCGGGGCTACGGATAGAAAAATTGTCCCATTGGAACTCGTTCACTCTGCCTGTCGCATTCGTCATACGATTGATGCGGAAAATCTTCCCGTCACGATCTGGTACCGAGTTTCCTCGGGTGTCCAGGTTTACTAACCAGATGTTGATACGCTTGGCAAGCTGGGAACGTTCGATAGCCGACAAAATGCCTGTACCTATGGGCCTCTCTTTGGTTGGAGTGCTTTCAAAATGAACCAGCACCCTAGTTTAAATGAATCAATCGATAGTCTTCGCATCACACTCATTCTACCGGTTTACAATGAGGTCGAAAATCTGCGATCACTTACATCGCTGATTCAAAAGGTAATTGACGAACTGCCTGTCAAATCTGAGATTGTCTATGTTAACGATGGATCCCATGACGGCAGTGCGGAAGTGCTCGACCGAATAGCTTCCGAGGACGATCGAATCCGCGTCGTTCACTTGTCTCGCAACTTTGGGCACAGCGCAGCGGTACGCGCGGGCTTAGACCAATCCGACGCGGATGCAGTGATTCTTATGGATAGCGACGGACAAGATGATCCGCTTGCCATACCTCGGATGGTTGACCGATGGATCCAAGGTGCCGAGGTGGTTTACGCGGTTCGAGTCGCTAGAAAAGAAGGAGCTTGGAAGCGATGCCTATTCTCCCTGTTCTATCGTATTCTTGGAAAACTCGCGTCCGTTAAGATTCCTAAGGATGCTGGAAACTTTGGGCTTATGGACCGACGAGTTGTTGAACAAATTCAACAATTGATCGAAGTAGATCGCTACATTCCAGGACTACGTTCATGGACGGGATTTCGGCAAGAGTCCATACAAGTGGAACGCCTCGAACGCTATGATGACAAACCCAGAGTCAGCTTAATTGGATTACTATCTTTAGCCAAGACAGCCCTGTTTGGATTTTCACGAGCGCCCCTCCTCGCATTTTATGGAATAGCACTTGTTTGCGCTGGAGTCTCTTTCGGTTTAATCGGCTACGCCCTCTTCCATAAGCTCTTTACTGGGCTTGCGATTCCTGGCTGGACCTCCACAACCAGCATTAGCGCGTTTTTCGGAGCCATGAACGCATTGGGGATTGCCATATTAGGCGAGTATGTTGCAAGAATCTACGATCAAGTTCGAGCCAGACCGAGTTACATCGTCGCAAGAATCTCTAATGGACGGGTCTTAAACAACCAAGACTCCCTCGACCTGCTTCGTGAGATTACGGAACTAAAGCAAGTTGTGATTGATTCCAACCACAAACGTAAAATAGACCGTGCGACTCTCAGAAATTTGCAACCAACAGTAGACGACTAACATGACGCCGTGGCTACCCGGTCGAGAGAGATTGTTGATTGCTTCTCTAGTGCTTCTGTCGTTGATGACGGCATTTCCTGCTGTTATGTCAACGCTGGCTCCCTACGATGACCAAGGTTACGTAATGATGACCTTGAAATCTTTTTTAAACGGCGAAACTCTGTACGGGGAAACACACACGCAATACGGACCAGCATACTATTTGCTAACCGGATCTCTTCACGAAGTCCTGGGAATACCGCTAACCCAGGATGGTGTGCGATTAAAGACAATCGCATTTTGGTGTATCGCGACGCTTCTTGTGTTTTTGATTCTGAGAAGATTGAATACATTACCTTCCGTTGCATTTTTATTCTCAGGACTTTTTCATCTACATCTTTACAAGCTCTCTTTAGAACCTGGTCATCCGCAGGAATGGATCCTTGTTCTTTCCCTATTGTCGTTTTGGATCATGGTCAGTGAAAATCACTTGAAGTGGTTTTGGGCTGCGACTCTCGTTGGTCTTATTGGTATGATAAAAATCAACTGCGGATTGATTTTTACGATTCCGCTTATCGTACAAAGTCTAATCTCAACTAAAAGTGTTGCCGCTCACAAGTCTGCTTTCTCTATGGTTGTCGCAGGGGGAGCCATTAGTGCCATTACCATATGCGGCATTACTTTGGCCATGGGGGTCACGGCTGAGCAGATCGTCTGGGGGCTAGTTGGTCAGCACCGACGCTTTTCCAACACGTTCTTTCATGTTATCCCAGTCTCGCCGTTTTCAATTGGTTACGCGGGAATTTGTTTGTGGGCGATCTACAAAACTACCGTCGCGCAGCACTCTCTAAATGGCCTTAGTCCGAGAGGCTATTTCGATTGGTTGTTATTGCGAATTGGATTGGTGTTGGCAGCCTTTGTGGTGGCAGCTGGTCAAGTCGTTACGGATTGGTGGACACCGCTTATTCATGGACTAGAACCTCGCGGCGCATCGAATTGGCTCATCTTAATTGGACCAGTTACATCGCTATGGTTGCTGACCAATGATTCGCCGGCGCGAGAATATCGTCTATACATTATCATCACTACGTTTCTCGCGCCCTTCATGGCCTATCCTACGCCAGGCACGCAGATGTCATTAGGGACTGCACCAAGCTGGATCGTCCTGGGGCTTATCTCATCTGCCTGTATTCAGAAATTAATCTCCAGATCCCAAGACGTCAAAGAAGCGATTCCGGAATCCAAGAAGAACGCCACAACTACCGGGCGAACGGCTCTTTTTCCGATGACAATCCTTTTGTGCGTCATTTCAGGATCTGCTGCTTGGTATCGATGGCTTAGCTATTCACCTCTAGAACTTCCGGGTAGTCGTTTGTTTCGACTCGACCTGTTGAACCGTGATAGAGAATTTAAGATTGCTCAAGCTATAAGACGCACGGGTTGCAAGCATTTAGTTTTCGATGGGCACAATCACAATCGGTTCTTTTTCTGGACCGAAACAGAACCGTTGACAGCCGCAAACCCGACCTTCTGGCCCCACATGCTAACACAAGAAGAACAAGTTCGAGTTATCTCGGCCCTTCAAGCGAGTGGTAAGGTCTGCATGGTCGTTCCACCTGAAAGCGATCAGTTAGCAAGCGAACAGACCAGATCAGTTCGCCAAGCATTCTATAACTCGTGGGAAGAAATCGAACGAGTTGACAATTGGAGAATCGGAATCGTTCGTACGCCATGCCCGTAAACAAATCTTGATACTTCGACGAGCTTTGGGTTATTTGCGTCCCAACAATCGATTCATATTCTTTTTATAAGATTCCACGCCAGGCTGGCCATAGGGGTTGATCCCCATGAGGCGGCCTTCTACGACGGTGGCGAGCATCATCATTTGAAACAACTGGCCCATGTGTAACTCGTCAATACACGGAATATGCAGATTCGTGTAGGGGCGGCCGTCATCTCGCAAAGCTTGGTTGGTACCTTCGATAGCAGCCTTCATTACTTCAGGAAGAGTTTTGTCAGCGATTTCATTAAGAGAATCGGAATCGCTATCTCTTTTTCCAATCGGCAAGTGATCAAATCGATACTCATCGACAATTACGTTGTTAAACACCTTGTCTCGTGCACCCTCTTGATGCTGTTGATGCCTAGAGTGAAGATCTCGGGTGTTGACGGTTGTTAGAGGGGTGAAGCCTAACAACTGCTTCCCAAGACTCTCTGCAGATAGTTGGTCGTACCACAGTCCGAACGATTCCAGGGCTTTGCTCCATACACTCATAACCCGAATGGACACATTGCGTTTTCTCTCAAGAAGATGATTTACGGCAACATGCTGAAGAACGATATTCTGTTCCACGCTGGCTTTGGCAAAGTGGTCTGTCATGGCGGTCGCACCTTGAAGCAACTCGATCACGTTCACTCCCAACAACGCTGTAGGGACTAATCCAACAGCGGATAAAATGGAGAATCGTCCACCGACGCCATCTGGAACCGGATACATGTCGGTCACCCCCAACTCACTCGCCATCTTGTGGAGCTTGCCACCGTCGCCGGTGACGGGAATCAACAAGTCCAAAAGCTTGTTCCGATCGCCACCGACAGAAACCTCTAAGGCTGCGAGGAACTGTCGGAACGCTGCTGCCGTTTCAAGAGTTCCTCCACTTTTGCTAATGACAACTAAGGCCCAGCGTTCGTCGACGCTCGTTACCTCTCTGTTCTTGTGGGCACCTAGCAAATGCAATAACGCTTGTGAAGAGTCATTGTCAACGTTGTTGCCTTCGAAATACATTCGAGGCTTGCTGCCCCGATCCGCTCGGCTGAGTTCGTTCCAATATGGCTGACAGCACGATTCTAAAATTGCCCTGGCACCCATATACGAACCACCAATCCCGAGGACCACAACGCGATCCACCATGGAATGGATTTGATTAGCCCTTTTGAAGAGGCGGCCCAGTTCGCTGCCCAAGCGATCGGATTCATATTCTTGCAATAACCTAGCCGGCATCATTACGAAGCCAGCATCTAACGGCTCCATCTCGGAAGGAGTTGGAATCTTTTTCGCTAGCATTTCCAGCTCCGTGGACATTATTTCGTCACGGATCGTAGCTAGTTTAGGAAGTAGGCCATCGATTTCCTTTTGCTCTATCCCGTACTGCGGCCCCAAGGCTCCGGAGTAATCGAATCGAAGAGGTTGAAGCGTGTTTTTTCGGAGTTTCATCGCGAGACCTACAATGCTGGAAGAATATTTATCAATCTGTATTCCGTAGGATAACAATAGACAGCAAATTCGAACATCCGTTTTGATATAGACGGCGTTCGATGATAATGCCTAGTATTCGACAGATTTCTCGCCGGTTAGCATGTTCTACAAAGTTCCGGTGGTACCGTTTGTAAGGTGGCATTGGTTTTGCCTTTATAGAACCAATCTCGAGACTCGATAAGATATCTAGGGTTTGGGCATAAAGGGTTTAGGACCAAGATCCAGCCAGATACGTAATGGAGTACTAAGTTGAAAATGCGATTAATGAATCAATGGCTGCGTCGAGCCGTTCTATCAGTAGGTGTTATTGGAGCCATTGCACCCTACGCTGTTAGCCAGGAAAACGGGTCCAAGCTAACCCAGCCGGTAATGAGAGTGTCGAAGAACGAAGTCGTAGCACCCGGTGCTTCGGCCGTGCCACATCCTCTCGATCCAGCTATCAATCTAGCTCACCAAGCTATCGAGACGATTCATTCAGGCCTAGATGACTACACTGGCATTTTAGTCAAGCGAGAGCGAATCGGCACGACACTTGGCGAAAATGAGTTCATGTATTTGAAAGTTCGAAACAGGAAGACCGAGAACGGCAATGTCGTCGTACCGTTCAGCGTCTATCTCGCATTCCTGAAGCCAGCGTCCGTCAAGGGACGGGAAGTCATCTTCGTCGAGAACCGGAACGAAGGAAATCTAATCGCTCACGAGGGTGGGCTGAAGCGAGTTCTCGGCACCCATGAGTTGAGCCCAACCGGCACGCTCGCGATGGCTGGCCAACGATATCCACTGACTGACATTGGAATCGAAAATCTGGTTGTTAAGCTCATCGAACGCGGCGAACGTGACAAGAAAAACGGCATGTGCAAAGTGGATCTTATCCCTGGCGCGACCGTTAGCAAAAGAGCTTGCTCGATCATCCAAGTGACACACCCTGTGAAGCAGCCTCACTTCGATTTCCACATCGCTCAGATCTTCATGGACGACCAATTGAAGATTCCTGTGCGTTACGCAGCCTACGATTGGCCAAAAAAGGAAGGTGACGAACTCGAGGTTATCGAAGAGTACACCTATCAAGACCTTAAGTTCAATGTCGGTCTCACTGACGCCGACTTTGACCCGAGCAACAAAGACTATAATTTTCACAAGCGATAACACCTGACCGCTTGAGACTTAAAACACGAAAAGCAGAGGCAAGGGAGGGACGCAGAATTCCTCCCTTGCTTCGTTTTGTAACCGGGACAAAAACGATCAAGTACTCAGATATTCGCTGAGCCAGTTATAATACGAGTCAGAAGCAGATACTTCGGACCATAAGATCTCAGGAGTATCGTACGGATGCAAAAACGTAAGCTTTTCGATTAGCTCATCAAGCTTTGTCTTCGTTGTCTTGATCGCAAGACGAAATTCCATACCGCGCTCGATGCACCCATTCCAACTGTAGGTGCTGCAAACGGGTCCGCCAATCTGAACGCAACCAGCCAGCCGACTTTCAACAAGATCGTGAGCAATGGACTCCGCCGCTTCGCGGGTGTCAACCGTCGTGAAAAGCTGAACAATCGATCGATAGGATTTGGTTTCCGCCTCGGACAACTCTCACATACTCCTATGTTCGTTATGCCAAACCTTTTTCGACGAGATCCCGTTCGTGGGATTCCTCGTCCAATATCTCCCCATGTAGTCGACGAAAATCATCACTAATATCAGCGATTTCATCTCGTTGGGGATCAAAGTTCTGCACGTGATGAATGATATTGTCCAGTTGGTCGATCAAGCGGCACTGCCAGCACTCAATATCCCGCAACTCGGAATACATTCCAGGACGTTGGCACGCAACATTTTCGAGATAGCCTTCACCCGCAACACGGGTAAAGTGCTGATCAAGTATCCACCTAAAGCTGACCAAGTGTTCCATCAGCTTAGTCCATGGAACGCGATGATGTGGATGCTCACACCAGCTGCGAAAATCAGTTTCCAATTCAACAAGCCCAGCTTCAATGCCGGCCTGACTGTGATTAAGACAGAGCTTTAAACTAGCTTTTCTACTCGTGCTTTCCTTCATGACCAACCTCTCGAATGATAGGGGACAATGACGTGGGAGACGGAGAGACAAATCGGCAAATCGATTTGCTGTACGAAACAAGCTGTAACTCGTAGAATTCGACTTATCCCGAATTCTCGCAGACGGACCTGTCGATCGTCAAGCAAATCCTTGGCTCAATTCGAATTTTCCATCAAAACGCAATATCAGCAATCTTGGGGAAAGTATTCCCCGGGCTGAGCCCTACGAACGCGTGCGATTATTGGATTCCGAACCGTTTCGATCCTCCAATTCCACTCGAACAAGTCAGCAAATTTGATACCATAGGGCTCACAGCTTTAAATTGTGCTGGTGCATACCTGATCTCGCCTCGATTTGGAATTTGGATGTCAAAGGTCATAGACTGGAAATCAGCAAGCGATCCGCGAGATGTTGTCCATTTAGCGGTACAAGCGATCGCAGAAGGGCACATCGTCGCAGTGCCAAGCGATTGCTCCTATTTGTTGCTTGCTTCGGGATTGCACCAGGCCAGCGTGGCACAGTTGTCACAGTTAGCACAAAAAGGCCGACTCCAGGCCCCAGCGGTGATGCTGAGGTCACCTGCCGAGTTATCGGACTACTTCCCTGACGCTCCCGAAGCCATCAAGCGATTTGCTTCCAAAGTTTGGCCCGGGCCGATCACTTTTGATTTGGAAGTAAGTGCTGAGCTGAGCTTGTTCAGCCAGTTGGAAAACTCCGTTAGGTGGAATCTTCAACAAGAGAACTCGAAAGTCCGTGTCTCAATTCCATCACACCCATTGATCGAACAGCTTTCCCGGTTGTTAGCTGGACCGCTAGTTTGCTTCCCGGTGCTTGATGCAAAAGGAACGCTCGCCCGCCATGTGGAAGACATTGAACCGAGCTTTTTCACGCTGGCTGTAGACGACGGCGTTTCTACCATCGCCACAGCACCAACCCAAATCGATTTCGATAAAAGTCGAGCACGGGTGATTCGTGAAGGCGCTCTTCCAGCAGAGTATTTGAAAATGCTATCTCGTTGGACGGTTCTTTTTGTTTGCACGGGTAATACCTGTCGATCCCCGATGGCGCAAGCCTTGATGAATCGTAAAGTTGAAGAAAAATTCACCAAACAGTTCGGAGCCAGTGACTTGCCCATTTACGCGATTTCCGCTGGAGTCGCCGCATACGGGGGCGATCCTGCGTCGCCTGGAGCACAGCAGGCCATCAAAAAATTCCGTTCTAACTTAGATAAACATCAAAGCAGCCAGCTGACTCTTGATTTAGTTGATCAAGCGGATTTGATTCTTACTATGGGCAGCCGGCACAAACATGTCATTGTCTCGCAGTGGCCGGCGGCAAGCGGAAAAGTACAAATGATCTCGCCCGATGGGTCCGAGATTGCTGATCCATTCGGTGGACCTATTGAGATCTACGCTCGGTGTGCAGAGCAGCTAGATCAATGTACCGATTATTGGATCGATCGACTCAATGTGTCTGATCTTATCGAATGGTCATAAGGGGAGGAACGTATGAGGATTGCAATCGGAAGCGACCATCGCGGCTTTCAAATCAAAGGGAAACTTATAACCCTACTCAACGCTGATGGCCATGAAGTAGAGGACTACGGAACCCATAGCGACCAACCAGTCGACTACCCGGACTACGCAGTCAGCGTTGCGAAAAGGGTCGCAGAGGGGGCCGCAGAGAGGGGAATTCTTATTTGCGGTACGGGCTTCGGAATGGCCATTGCCGCTAATAAGTTCAAAGGTGTCCGAGCCGCATCCTGCTGCGACGAAGTCATGGCAGAAATGTGCCGCAGACACAACGATGTCAATGTTTTATGTTTGCCCGGAGATCTCATTGGCGATCGCCCCGTTGGCGATTTGGTTCGCGTCTGGCTTGCAACCGAATTCGAAGGTGGTCGCCATTCAAGACGTATCGAAAAGATCTACCACATCGAGGGAGCTGAGGTCGGATCCTAGCCCAAAAACGCCCATTGAACGGGGGTAATTAGGAGCGTCTTGGTCGCAATACAGCAACAACTGGTAGCTTTTCCGCGTGGTACGGCTTAAGATGGGTTGGCTCAACTTTGCTTGAGTTCCCACCCTTTCATCCTGCCATACCAAACTAGATATGTTAGCTCCTGAGTATACATTTCGTTCGGGGTATTGTCTTCGTTTCCGAAGTCTTCTTGGCGGTCGGTTTTCCATTTTCCTATTTTTGGTTGCCGGCTGGATTGTCCTGGCCAGTGGGCAGAACGGTTTAACCTCAGACGAATCTCAACCATCGACAGCTGTTGATTACGAGAGAGAGATTCGTCCCATCTTGGTTGATAACTGCCTCGCATGCCACGGCGCCGACGCTGAGACTCGCTATGGCGGATTAAGGCTTGATAAGAGAGAGGCGGCCCTCGCAGGTGGGGATTCGCAATTAAAGACAATCGTTCCTGGTAAACCTGATGAGAGCGAATTGATTCGGCGCATCACCTCTTCCGAGACTGATGTCGTCATGCCCCCATCCCATCACGCCGAGCCGCTTAAGCCTGAGCAGATCGAGCTTCTTAAAAAGTGGATTGCACAGGGGGCCGATTATGTCGAACACTGGGCGTTCGTTCCTCCCAAAAAGGAAACAGGTCTAGTCGTCGAAGGGGTAAATCCGATTGACCACTTGGTTGGCAAAAAACTCGAGTCGCGTGGCCTGAGCTTCTCCCCTGAAGAGACTAACTCTGTTTTATGCCGTCGGCTCTATCTCGATTTGATTGGCTTACCTCCCTCTCCACAAGAACTCGATGCCTATGCCAAAGAGGGACACGAAGCAACGGTTAACAAACTACTAGCTAGTCCGCGGTATGGAGAGAAATGGGGTCGAATCTGGCTGGATGCAGCTCGTTATTCCGATACAAACGGATACGAAAAAGATATGAAGCGCGAGCAGTGGATCTGGCGAGACTGGGTGATCGATGCCTTCAACAATGACATGCCCTATGATCAATTTGTTATCGAACAAATTGCGGGCGACTTGCTCCCCAACGCAACTCAGTCCCAATTGATCGCCACCGGATTCCTTCGCAACAGCATGATCAATGAAGAGGGAGCAATTGTTCCCGAACAATTCAGAATGGTCGAGATGTTTGATCGTATTGATTGCGTCGGCAAAGCCGTTTTGGGTCTTACCACGCAATGTGCACAGTGCCATACGCACAAGTTTGATCCGTTAACTCACGATGAGTATTTCGGGATGTTCGCTTTTCTCAACAATTGCTACGAAGCCCAATCCTGGGTCTACACACCGGAACAGTTGGCTAAGAAAGAAGAGGTTCTAACCGCTATACAAAAGCAATTCGATCATGCCAAAACCGTGCGACCACAATGGTCAGATGAGCAACAGAAATGGATAGAATCTGTCACGCAACAACTGGGGACTTGGACACCAGTCGCGTTTGATGATTTGAACAGCGTTAGTGGTTTGAACCACCCCACGCAAGAACACGACATGTCGGTTTTGATGAAGGGGCATACGAGCGATGACGTATACATGATCGGCGAACCCGAATTAGATGGCGTCACCGGACTTCGGCTTGAAATGCTTCGGCATCTAGATATGCCATTCGGCGGGCCCGGTCGAAGCAGTGTTGGAACGTGGGGAATTCGCGAACTGGAGATCTTTATTCAAAAACCCGGCACTACGACATGGGACAAGCTTAAACTTACCAACGCTACCGCAGATTTCTCAGAACCCGAAAATCGAAACGAAAAAGACAAACAAGCCTCTGGTCCTGTCGGCTTGATGATCGACGGCGATAACAACACGTGGTGGAAAGCGGATCGAGGTGTTGGCCGACGCAACAGTTCCTCTCAAGCGGTGGTTGCATTCGAGAATCCGATCACTATGGAAAAAGGAACCCGGTTCAAATTGGTTATGAGAATGACCGACATGGTTGGTTGCTGTCGAGTCTCCCTAACAAAGAGCCCAACCCCGTCCGCTCCGGCTATTCACTATGATGCAATTCAGGCCATGCATGTCGCTGCTGAGAAACGTTCGGCGGAACAACATAATGCGATTCTTTCTTCATGGATTCAAACGATTCCTGAGTTGCGTGCTGTACACGATAGTATAGAAGCATCATGGAAAGAGTATCCTAACGCTTTAACCTCGGTACTTCATCTTGTCGAACGAGAACCTACCGCAGCCAGGCAAACACGATTGCTAAATCGCGGTGAATGGGATCAACCAACGGAACCTGTCGCACCAAAAACTCCTGCAGCGTTTCATTCAATACAGACGACTTCGGATCATGCTGAGCCCGCTCGGTTAGCCTTCGCGAAATGGCTTGTTGACCCAAAATCTCCCCTTGCTTCTAGAGTTGCCGTTAATCGAATATGGCAATCAATATTCGGTGTAGGAATCGTCGAAACGGCTGAAGACTTTGGCACCAGAACACCCGTTCCTGAGCAAAAGGACGTACTGGATACCCTTGCTGCTGAATTCGTTGAGGGAGGCTGGCGCCAAAAGGAAATCATCCGCAAAATAGTCTTAAGCAAAACCTACAAACAATCATCCAAGGTTACACCTCAGCTAATGGAGCAGGATCCGAGCAATGTTCTGTTAGCGAGAGGGCCACGCTTCCGCTGCGACGCTGAAGTGGTACGTGACATTGCAATGTCGGTTGCAGGTGTATTGCATAACGAATCGGGTGGGCCGGGAGTTATTCCCCCGGTACCTCAGAACGTGTTGGACTACAATTATGTTTATCCTAGCTATTGGAAACCCGCAGAGGGGCCGCAGCGCTATCGTCGGACCGTCTATAATTTTCGAAAACGGTCGATGCCCGACCCAGCAATGTCAACGCTAGATGCCCCCAACGGAGATTTTTCCTGCGTCCGAAGAGTTCGATCCAATACACCTCTGGCGGCCCTGACGGGTTTGAATGAACCGATATTTGTTGAGGCAGCGCAAGCCCTGTCGTTAAGAGTTCTCAAAGAGGCAGGGACGACAGATTCTGATCGCATTGATCATCTTTCCCTGGTTTGCCTTTCAAGACTACCGACCGATGCGGAGAAAAAAGTACTTCTTGATTTCTTGGCAACGCAGCGAGCGAGAGTTGCCGAGGGCTGGCTCAACCCGCGTGAGATTGCAACTGGTAAACCAGATCGATTACCCGAACTGCCGTCAGGAGTTAGCCCCCAAGATGCCGCCGTTTGGGTGCTAGCGGCTCGCGTCTTTCTAAATTTGGATGAGACCATCTCCAAAAATTAAAAGCCAACAGTAACCACTAAAAACCAAAGACATCATGAATCAGCCAATGAACGAAAGAATCAACGAAATCGCGGCAACAGTGTTGCGACGCCGCTGGTTCTTCAAAGAATGCGGGCTTGGTTTAGCCGGTATTGCAGCGAGCACGCTCATGCAGCGCGATGGATTGGCTCAGCCGATCCCTGGGAGCGATACGCTGGCGCCGAAATCGCCTCACTTTGAACCCAAGGCAAAGCGAGTGATCTACATGTTCCAAGCGGGTGCTCCCAGTCAACTGGAGTTATTCGACCCTAAACCTGAGCTCGACAAACGCAGCGGTCAGCTTCCACCGCCAAGCTTACTGGATGGCTATCGAGCCGCCTTTATCGACCCCAAGTCTGCATTGCTCGGTGGGAAATTCAAGTTCAAGAAATATGGTAATTCGGGCATGGAGCTCAGCGAGGTTTTGCCTCAGATTGGCGAAATCGCGGACGATATCTGTTTAATTCGATCGATGCAAACCGATGCCGTGAATCATGCTCCTGGTCAGATTTTGATGAATACGGGCTCCCAGCAATTTGGCCGACCAAGCTTTGGTTCATGGACCTTGTACGGATTGGGGAGCGAGTCTTCAGATCTACCCGGTTTCGTTGTTTTAACGAGCGCGAAAGGAACCAGCGGTGGTGCAAGCAATTATGGAGCGGGATTCTTGCCAACCGTTTATGGCGGGGTTCCTTTTCGAAGCACAGGAGACCCCGTTTTGTATTTGTCGAATCCGCCCGGCATCGATCCAAACGCCCAACGTGCTTCGCTCGATGCTATTCAGCAATTGAATGAGCTCTCGATGAACGCCATCGGTGATCCCGCATCACTAGCGAGAATACAAAGTTACGAGATGGCTTTTAAATTGCAAACCAGTGCACCGGAGTTAATGGATCTCGGGCAAGAATCTCCAGACACCTTGGCGATGTACGGAATCAAGAACCCCAAAGAAGCCAATTTTGCCCGCAACTGTTTGTTGGCCAGAAGATTGATTGAACGGGGGGTGCGATTCGTGCAATTGTTTCATGAAGCGTGGGATCAGCACGGCAATCTCAAGGGAGGCGTTCAGCAGAACGCGGTGGATACAGACCGAGCCAGCGCGGCGTTGGTAAAAGACCTAAAGCAACGGGGACTGTTGGATGACACTCTCGTGGTTTGGGGTGGCGAATTTGGACGAACCCCAATGGTTCAAGGCGGCGATGATGGTCGTGATCACCACAATCGTAGCTTTAGCGTATGGCTAGCCGGTGGTGGAGTTAAGGCGGGACACACTTATGGCACTACCGATGAACTCGGTTTCAATGTCGCCGAAAATCCCGTTCATGTTCACGACTTAAATGCGACACTACTTCATCTGCTGGGACTGGATCACCTCAAGCTTACTTATCGCTTCCAAGGCCGGGACTACAGACTCACCGACGTGCACGGCAATCTTGTGAACGGAATAATGGCATAAAAAATCGGATACGAGGAGTACTCGCATCCGATCTCATGATTTGCATTTCGTGTTAGCGCGTGATTGCCATCGTCTGATCGACTCTGGTAATCGACTAACATCTCGCTTTGGTTACTTTTTTCCGCAGCAGGTGCAAGCGCCGCAGCAATCACATGTACCGCAGGTGCACTCTGAGCAGTCGCAGGCTTCGCAATCGCATTTACTGCAGCATGTTTCGCATTCGCAAACTTCGCAGGTGCATGTGGATTTAGCAGCCGTTGCAACAGTTTCAGCGGATTGAGAGCAGCAACCTGTCGAGCAGGTTTGCGTCGCTTCGCAAGTAGCGCATCCACCCATGGAGCATGCCCCTGTAGTCGCATCCGATTTCCAAGCTACCGATACGACAGTACCAAGTAAGAGGGTAGCCAACGAAAGTAGTGCTAGTTTAAACATAGTAAATATCTCTTTTTGTGATGGTCATTTGTAAACATAAGAATCGCCAACCGCATCGCCTAGAAATCACAAATCCAACCGTGGCTCTAAAGACGAAAGTTATTGGCAACAAAGTTGAGCAGCCAGAAATAGTTATCATAAGCTGGCTCACAAACCGTCAACCAAACCTAGACACACGATTCGTGCATAACGGATCAACAACGAATGACGCAAAGAAAGAGATGCCGTCGGAGAGGGGGCGGATGGTAACGAGCCGCTTTAATTCTAAGCTTGCTCGCTAGCAGTTGTGGAACTGAATTCAGCTCGTAGATGTAGATACCGTGATCTAAGTCGATGTCTAGCGATATTGTGGAGGGGGGAATCATTGGATCGGAGTCCAGACACTCGCAGCCCCTTTGATCGGTTGGTTTCTCTGGCTGGTTTGAGTGTCTCTGTTCCCTTCCGGTTGAGCCTGGTCCAGATTCCGTGCCGCAACAACTGCTGCCAGAGGTGCAACAATCACTCGAACCCTGAGGGTTGGGTATGCAGCATTTGTTACCGCAGCAGCTTTGACTCAGAAAGTCGAGTGAACCATCTGTGGAAGCAAAACCGACTAGAGACGCTGTAGAGCGAACAACCCGGTTGGCAAAACAGCAAAAGCCAGGTAGTGAAATCTGAATCAGGAGTAAAATCGCAAGCAAACGTCCCATAAATCCATAGTAGATCCGGGAATGTTGCAAAACAACCCCACTTTCGGGACTAATCGAACCATCCAAGTTTACTAGCAATGCTGCCTCGAAAAGCTACTTGAAAAAGGGGGAGAATAAGGGTAGGTTCAACCCCAGCCGAACTACAGCAGGGAAAGTCCCGGAACGGTAGTGTTTACCAGGTCGGCTACTAACTTCGGAAACGTGTTTGAATGAGCTTTAAGGATCGCACAAGCCAGCTGCCTGATGAGCAGCGGATCGTCATGACCTCGGTTGGATTGACGTCCCCCAACGGGAATGATCTGGAGTCTTACAGAGACGCGCTGCTAAATGGTCGAAGCGGAGTGCAGAACTACAACATTAGGTATGTAGGTGACACATTCGCAGGCGTTTGCCAGTTTGAGGCAACTAAATATCAGAGCAAACGCGATATTCGACGAGGCACGAGGGCGGGCACCGTCGGAATCTGGGGGACTGGCGAGGCGATTCGTCGGAGTGGGTTGGATTGGGATAAGGTAGATCGTTCTCGGGTTGGGATCTACATCGGAGTAACCGAGCACGGCAACGTTGAAACCGAGAATGAAATTTATTCCATTAAACAATATGACTACGACGTCAGTTTTTGGTCCCACCACCATAATCCACGGACTGTGGCCAATAATCCAGCAGGGGAAATCGCCCTTAACTTTGGAATAACCGGTCCGCACTACACAATTGGTGCGGCATGCGCGGCGGGTAACGCGGGCATTATCCAAGGAGTCCAAATGCTTCGACTGGGTGAATGCGACTTAGCAGTTGTCGGTGGGGTATCGGAAAGTATTCATACCTTTGGAATATTTGCTTCATTCAAATCACAAGGGGCTCTGGCGAGCCATCCGGACCCGACCAAAGCCTCTCGTCCGTTTGATATCGACCGAAATGGCATCGTGGTTTCCGAGGGATCCTGCATTTATCTCTTGGAACGACTTTCCGATGCGAAAGCCCGTGGTGCCAATATTCTGGCGGAGATTGTGTCGTATGCCATCAACACCGACGCGACGGACTTCGTTTTGCCTAATCCCGAGCGACAAGCTCAGTGCGTCAAAATGGCGCTCGATCGAGGTGGTCTTACTCCGGACCAAATTCAAATTGTCAGCACGCATGCCACGGGAACAAACAGTGGCGATTCCCAGGAAATTCAGGCTTTACGAACAGTTTTCGCGGGTTCCGAGGGAGTTCACTTCAACAATACGAAGAGCTTTATAGGACACACCATGGGGGCGGCAGGTGCTTTAGAATTGGCGGGAAACCTGCCTGCCTTTCAAGATGGGGTTTGCCATGCCACCATAAATGTGGACAATCTAGATGAAGCTTGCGCGATTCCTGGATTGGTGATAAACCAGCCAAAGGAGTTAGGACGGGTCGATTACATTCTCAATAATTCCTTCGGAATGTTGGGAATCAACTCGGTTTTGATTGTTCGTCGCTTTAGCTAAGTTAGATTCCCATTTCGTCTTTAACAACACTGATTGAATTAGGAGTATTCGTCTCCATGACACCAGCGGAAATCCGTGATGAAATCCTAGACATCTTGAGCGAAATCGCACCAGATGAAGATCTCTCCAATCTGGACGACAGCAAGTCGTTTCGTGAGCAACTCGAGCTGGATAGTATGGATTTCCTCGACATTGTGATGGAGCTAAGAAAGCGACATCGAGTTCAGATTCCTGAGGACGAGTATGGCAATTTGGCCAGCATGGCCAGCACGGTAACGTATCTCGAGCCAAAAATGCGAGACATCGTTGCTGCGTAGCTCGATTGTTGCTGCTGAGTTAAAACCCCGGCCTATTGGTTGATGGGGTCTTCCGTTTGAATAACTGTTCGCAGGAAACTTGCGTATGAACTCGTCCGAAGCGTCTTTCCTATCCAAAGTAATTCCGGGCTTTGGCGGTTACGTTTCGGAGCAAAAACGGAGAGACGATGATTTGGCTCTCCGACGATATCTCATCGAACGCCTACAACAATCGAAGAAACTCCTGCAATCAGCAGCGGTTGGTTTCGTTGATAAAGCGATGTTCGACGCCATTCGTGAGTCTGAAACGTTACGTCTGCAGATTGAAACTCTTCAGGCCAAAATGCGATCGGCTACCGAAGGGTACTCCTCATGGTTCGAGTCCAACAAAACCGACGAAAAGAAACTCGCCGAAGTCTTGGATTTAGACAATTCGCTGGTGGGTTTCATCGACAAATTGGATTCCGATTTGAGAGCGATTGAAAAGGACAGGCCTGATTTTTCCGCGTCGTTTTCTGTCATTGACAGACTCAAAGATCGGTTCAGTCGTCGTGGTGAAATTCTGGCTAAGTAACTAACAGCCAAGAAGGGCGAGTGAGGCCATGTCTGCTATCGAGTTAGAGATGCAATCCCCTGAACCACACACGCCCATTGAGCACGAACTCTATCTCGTAACCTGTGGAGCGAACGGTAACATCTATCAACTAGAGGGCGTTGCGAAAGGGCTTAGCCGAACTCTAGAGGTCATCGTTCGAACCGATCGAGGACTCGAACTCGGAACCGTATTGAGCTCCGCCGGCAAACTCGGGTGCAAAGACTTGTTAACAGCAAGATTCGTACGACGTTGCCAGCCTGAGGATCAACTCCTTTGGGGACAGCTAGTTAGCCTGAGTCAAGATTCGGCTCAAGCATGCCAAACGTTCTTAGAGGAACGAGGCTCTCATGATATATTGATCGAGGTTGAACCGTTGCTGGACGGAAAGACTATTTTCTTTCACTTCTTAGGCGAGATCTCCGCAAGCACAGAAGCCTACGTCGAGCAGCTCGCAGAGGTTTACCGAAAGGAAATTGCCAGTTCTAGATTTGCTCATCAACTAGAGACCGGATGTGGCCCTGGATGTGGAACAGCCGCCAAGTCGAGTTGCGGGACCAGTTCTGGATGTTCAACTTGTTCGCTTAGCGGCGGGTGTTCGGTTCGCAAGTCGCCCAAAAAATAAGGCTACTTCACTTGCGAGGGCTCTATAAATCAGGCAGCCAGCGTATGTGAATCTTTTGGACTCTTGACCTGCAATTGCATCAGGGCAGCTTGCAGAACTCTTTCAGGCTTAATGTCCGACATGCATCGATTATGTTTCAAAGGACAAACGCTCTTTACACATGGCTGACACGGCAGATGAGCAGAGATCGCTAATTCGTGACTGTGGTGTGTTTTGGTTAGAGATTGCGATGTCGGGCCGTAAAGAACAATCGTCTGTTTGCCCAATGCCGTCGCCATGTGCCTAACACCGCTGTCGGTCGTGATAACGAGATCTGCTGATCCGATTACTCCTCGCGAAAGTGATATCGGCAAAGGATCGACATGCCCCATGCTTTTCACCAGCGGATGGTCCGCGGCTGACGCGATCTCATTGGCCTCCAATCTTTCATTGGGCCCCGAATGGACGATCACTTGTATTTTGCGACTGGCCAGCTCATGAGCGAGGATTGCACAGTATTGTGTAGACCAAAGCCTGGATGCAGCCGTCGCCGATCCATTGTTGAGAACAACTGTTGGAGCGGCAGGATCAAGTCCGAGTTGGCGGTAGCACTCAATAGACAAAAGCTCATCTTCCTCCGAACTACCGATCTGCATTCTCATATCGTTCGGCATGCAACCAAGCGGAGCTGCTAGTTGGGCATAATACTCGACCAGCGGTTTCTCCCTCCAGCAAACGATTTTCGTTTCACCCGTATTGGAATCGATTTCTGTTTGGTTCAAAGACAGTCCGTCGGTTAAGAATAAACTGCGGCCATCGCGAATGTAACCAATTCTCCTGGGAATGCCCGCCAGATAGGCAATCACGGCCGAAGAGAAGGAATTGGGAAACAAAACAATGGCATCCAAACAACGAGTTTTAAGAGCTCTTATTAGCTGTCGCCTGCCAAGTGTTCCAGGTGTCCGAGATTGTGGCTTGAATTTGAGCACATTTTTGGCGAAGGGAGCCCCCTTCAGCAACTCCACAGGCGCATTCCTGCCAATGAGGAGCAATTCCTCAACCTGGGAATGTTCAAAGATCGCACGGAGAGTTGGTGTCGCCATACAGGTGTCTCCCACCCATGTCGGCAAAATCGCTGCAATTTTCATGATCCTGGAAAGGATTAGCTGAATCTGTTACTCCGTGTCAATCCCATCGCTAAAAAGTTGCATGTTGCTTGACCGGCGGGTTACAATTTAGAACGAGTCGGTTTCGAATCCTGATCAAAATCTTATGAGCACACCAAATTCTAACGATCAAGAAGATCTGGTTCTCTCTGCCCATACCGTTGAGAGTGCGGTTCAGGAATTTGATGGTATTGCCCAAGCGACGCAGTCCGAAACGCTCGGTTTTGAATCTCAGGCTGCTAAAAAGGAACAGTCGATTTCCACAATCGATTCTCGCCTGCCCACCACCCGATCACTAATTCTTTCGACCATTTTGAGTTTGACCGTGGTGTTGGTGCTGCTGGTTGTGTTGAGATTTCTACTACCAGCAACTCTTGAACAGTCCAGGTATTCCTGGCATAGAGGTCAACTCAAAGCCGAGTACGATGCGTCAGGTGAGATGCTGAAACAAGTTTCCCAATCGGCCATTTCCGACATAGCCCGACTTTCGCAGACCGTTGCTCGTCGAATGGTACCCACAGTCGTTCATATCTCGACCTCCGCGACCGACTGGGAATTGGGGGATGGCGTAAATGGAACTGCTACGGGCCACGGCAGTGGAGTGATCATCGACAAGTCGGGATTGATTCTTACTAATAGCCATGTGCTCGAAGAAGGCCCCATCATTCACGTTTTGCTAGCTGATGAACGTCATTTTGTTGCTGAACTACTTGGTCGAGATCCTCTTACAGATTTGGCCGTTTTGAAGATTAACGCGTCGGGCCTCTTGGCAGCCGATTGGGGCGATAGCGACAAAATACAAGTTGGCGCTCCCGTATGGGCTGTCGGCAGTCCGTTCGGCTTAACCGGTTCCATAACGTTCGGAATAGTTAGCAGCAAACATCGGCTGGATCTCGCAGGCACTCAGTATGGCGATTCACGACTACAGCGAAATGGCAAGAAACGTGGTGCTACAGCCCGCTATAGTGACTTGATGCAAACCGATGTCGCGGTAAACCCAGGAAATAGTGGTGGCCCCCTTGTAAACGATCGCGGTGAGGTCATCGGTATCAATACCGCGATCATCGGAGAATCCTACAGAGGTGTTAGCTTTGCAATCCCCAGCAACGTCGCTAAGCGAATATCCGATGAGATCATTGCCACGGGAAAAATGAATCGCGGTTGGTTAGGCGTTTATTTTCGTTCGTCTTTAGAATGGGATCAACAACAAGGAACAGATCGGATCATCAATGACTTGGGCGAGATTCAACGCAAGCGAACGGGGGTCGTGATTCACCAAGTATTAGAAGATTCCCCGGCAGCTAAAGCTGGCCTTCAGTTCGGTGACCTATTAATCGCGGTCGCAGGGGAACCGGTTAAAAGCGTAGAGGAAGCGATCTTCTGGATCGGCAATCAGTCCCCGGGCAGTGTAATTGCTTTAACCATATTGAGAGATGGTGATCAGCAAGCCATCGACGTTACCATCGGAGACCGCCCAGAAGCGATCGAATAACTCAGTGTTCCTTATGGCTCAAATAGTCTTTGAGTCTTTCAATATAGTCGAAGTATACCGGCTCGAACCGAGTGTCTTTCGACAGAAGTGACTGAACGTTTTCGAACTCAACTTCCAAATTGGCCAACGCATTCAAAGCAGCGACTGCATTGAGAAGTCCACTATGTTGAATTTCGGCAATCGATTTAAGCTGAGAAATGGCGCTCGCTTTTCGAGAATCGTCTCCCACTATTGCCAAAGCTTCCAGAGCAACGATCTGCACGGAAACTTCATCATCACCGCTCAACATTTTCAACATTTCCATATTGCCCACTGCAGTGCCTTGGTCTGCATCAGTTAGTGATGTTCGCAATTGTTGAGCGATCCAGTATCTCACGACAGGATTATCATGCTCGATCGATTGCCGATTAGGAATTGCGTTTTTGTCGTAGAATGCCGCGTCAATCATTTCCGCCCAATTCCACTGAGCGTTAACCTTGTCCGACTTTACGATAGCTTCTGGGATGACACCTAGATCCTTAGTTTCGAACATTGTCTTCTTGAGCTGTTCTCTCAGCTCTTCTTTGACACGATTGAAACTCGCATCCTCAGCGATATTTCGGACCTGATAAGTGTCCTTTTGCAAATCGTAGAGTTCCTCGACAGCCTTTGCTTGCCAGAACTGAGCCTGATGGGGCGGTAGCAGTCCATCTCGAAATGCTTGTCGCCAAGCTACCGTCGTGGGGGTTTGAAACATGTAATTTAGAAATGTCCCCTGCGGGCGATATGGCATAAAGTTACGGATGTAGAGAAAGCGTTCATTGCGAATAGCTCTCGACATATCAATCCGCTCATCCATCCGATCACGAAATCCGAATAGATAGTTGTTGGACGGCAAATCGCTGGCACCTAAAAAAGGTATGCCTTGAAGATATTCTGGCATCGGTGCACCGGCTAGTTTTAAAACAGTAGGAACCAGATCGACGAAAGATATAAGGCGTTGATCCGCACCCCCTGGGGTATACGCGTCAGGCCGTAGATGTTTAAAGGTCTCGGGAATGATCACCACCATCGGCACATGTAGCCCGCTTTGATAGAGCCAACGTTTACTTCTTGGCATGCCACTACCATGGTCACCAAAGTAAAAAATGATGGTTGATTCGATCAGATCATCTTCACGAAGCTGTTGAATAACAGTTCCAACTTGAGCATCCATTTCTTCAATTTTATCGTAATACTGGGCCCAATCCTCTCGTACTTCCGGAAGATCGGGATGGTAAGGGGGAAGAGGGACTTTGGCTGGATCATGCTTGGCTTTATGAGGACGCGTTCTGATTTGACTTTCGTGGGAGGTTGTAAAATTGAAAACAGAAAAGAAAGGTGTACCCTCAGGACGGTTTCGCCAGTGCGCTTTGTTGCTGGAATCGTTCCATGGCTTAGATGACGCGATAAAGTTGTAGTCTTCCTTGCTATTGTTGGAGCAGTAGTAGCCTTGTGCTCGAAGCAACTCCGGCAACAGTCGTGTTCCTTCAGGGCGTTTTGCACGACTACGCATGTTGGACGCTCCCAAACTGGTGGCATACATACCCGAGATTATTGTCGTTCTCGCTGGAGCACAAACAGGAGCATTGGACCAGCAATTATCAAATCGGATTCCTCGTGCAGCTAACGAGTCAATGTTTGGACTGGTTGCATAGTCATCTCCATAACACCCGAGCTCGATACCATTGTCCTCAGAAGTAATCCACAAGATGTTGGGCTGAGCGGCTTGGCAGTTGCGAGAATCGCTCGAGAAGAACAAAAAACAAACTGAACTTGCAAATACGCCAAGTACGACTCGCATGGTTGCAATAGATTTGGTTTTATTCGCCATACAAACTCACTCCTCGTTCCGGTTAAATCGATGGGCGAATAAACAAAACATGCGATGTTCAATCAAGCGGCAATTTTGGCGGTTCGGTCAAAAGAAGTTTTAAGAACTCTTTTGCCCTAAGATAAATCTCAGGTTCCTTGCTTCCGCGAGGTCCAGCCACGTTGAGCGTATAAATCTTGTTTTCATAAAGCCATTTGCGAGCAGCCTTGATTTTGACTGCTAGCGATTTGCTGCCCGACGGTTGCGGACCTCGAGTTAACCGCACCTTGTGGCAAGGTTTGTTTTGCTGCTCGGCGAATCTGCTCGTCAGTAGCGTTCCACCTTGCAGGCGTTCGTGATACAGAATTAGGGTCCCCTCGGAGTCGATTATGTTTTGGCGGGTTCGATCGGCGTAAAGCTCAGATTCCATTTCGACCAGTTGATATTGACTCGGAATCACACCATCCTCGGAGACTCGCCCCTTAGGGCACCATCCACCGTGTGGAATCCCAAGTTCAATCGCGATATCGAGCGCAGCACGGTCGACTCCGGTCTGTCCACCAGAGAATATCTTGAGACTAGCGGTTGTAATTGTTGACGAAGACTGTTTTTTCAAAGGGGTTGATTCCGATTATTCGGGTCGTATCGATAGGTCAATCTACGACTAGAGAGTTTCGTGTTTCCTTGAAAATATTGTAAAGCATAGAAAAAGTTACGACATAGGCTTCCGGACGCTCAAAATAATAGAGTTCTCACGTTTTATCTGGCCATGACTATATCAGCTTCCAAAGTTGTCATTTTTGCATTTATGCTCAGCTTATGTCTTGGCATGGGGGGATCGGTACCTACTCCAGATCCTCGCAATCAACGATGGGATGTTGCCGTCGATCCACACAAGGTGATGGGGGTCCAAAGTTGCGAAAAGTGCCATGCATCCGAGATTCAAACTTGGAAGAAAACGCCTCACAATGAGACGTTCTTGACCTTGCATCGAAAACCAGAAGCCCAGCAGATCGCCACAAAACTTGGAATCGAAAACTTCAAGAGTGACTCAAATTGCATTCAATGCCACTACACCATGAGTTCCAACCAAGGCAGCGGGCCGCTGGAAGCGATCGCCGGGGTATCTTGTGAGTCTTGTCATGGTGCGTCCAAGGACTGGATTGCGGTTCATAACGATTACGGAGGAGCTAACGTTACCAAAGCCCAGGAGACTCGCGAACATCGTTTGGCTCGCTTTCAGCAAAGCATTCAGCTGGGGATGAGAAATCCGGTAAACGTCTACCTCTTGGCCCAAAGCTGCTACAGATGCCATACCGTTCCAGATGAGCAACTCGTGAACGTGGGTGGGCATAATGCTGGTAGTCTCGATTTTGAGCTCGTGAGTTGGTCGCAAGGCACCGTTAGGCACAACTTCTTGAGAACAGATGGCCAAACAAATGCCGAAGAAACTCCTGCCCGATTAAGACAGTTGTTTGTTGCTGGAATGATTGCAGATCTAGAGTTCAGCATGCGGGCTACCTCAAAGGCGACCCAAAAGGCAACATTTGGTATCACGTCGGCTCAGAGAACTCAGCGTGCACTAGACAGACTCAAGTCGGCCCAAGAAAAATTGCAACAACCGATACTTCAAGAAATAATCGACATCGCAAGCAACGTTAAACTCAAACTGAACAACCGAGAATCGCTTCAGACAGCAGCAGCGACTATTAATGAGCTCGGTGTTAAGTTTGGGGCGACAGTTCGCGGTGATGATCTGACCGCAATCGAATCTTTCATCCCTCCGAAAGACAAATGGAAATAGAATCCCTCACAACTCATTCAGAATCGAAAAGCGAGTGGAATCGCGTTTCTTCGTTTGAGACTGAACCGAGGGAGTTTAAACAATGGTTAAACGATTCGACCGCCGATCGACGATTGCGAATCGACATCCCCACAGAAGCCGAACCACCAGTCCTTCAAAAGTCGGTCTATGGTATCTGCCAGCCAATCCAAACCGTTCATCGCTCTCCCGAATCCGAACTACCTGTCATTACTGAGGCGGAAAAGCAGTTAAGAGTAGTTAGACTCCTGGAAAAGCAGCAGGAATGGTATGATGCGAGGGAGCTCGCTCGCTTGAGAGCGGAATCCTACCTCGACATCATCGATCAGCAACAAAAACAATGGTTGAACAATCAGCCCTCGACGAAGCTAAAAAACAGCTAAGCGAATCGGAAAAAATCCATTCGGCACTCGTAATTGGAGCAGGTTGGGTGGGACGGCAAATTGTTCTTCAGCTATCAGCGTTTGGCATAAGAACGAGCTGGCTTGATCAATCTCCAGCAGCCTTGGAAAGTGGAATGACTTGGCTGAATAATCAGGGCAAAGTCATTTGCACTGAGCAGGGTTGGAAGATTTCTTCGGACCATTTCCAACGACAGGTCCACACGCTCACCGACCTTTCACATGCCTCGGACGATATGGATTTAATTGTTGAAAGCGTCACGGAACAAAGCTCGGCCAAAAGAAAAGTACTAACTGCAGCATCAAACCGATTCCCAAACTCGATCATTGCTTCGAATAGCTCTTACTTCACCCCTTCTGTATTGCAGAGGTTTGTAACTAATGCGGAACGGTTTGCTCACTTTCACTTCCACGTGCCTGTATGGAAAACCAAGCTGGTTGATATCGCCGCGTGTCCTGAAACTAGCGCAAAAACAATGGTAAGACTGGAGGAACTTTCCTCGCGCATCGATCAAAAACCACTTGTTCAATTGATCGAAAATCCGGGATACGTTTTCAATTGGATGCTGAAGTCGCTGATTCAATCCTCTTTGCAATTGGTTCAGCGAAAGGTAACAACTCCAGAGAATGTAGACATGGCTTGGAAAAGTGTTACAGGAATGGTCGTCGGCCCATTCGGAATGATGGACCAAATCGGACTAGATCTGGTCTATCAAACGATGGCGGCCGGTCGTTTCATAGATGGCGACGAAGCCTGGTGTCCGTTGATGGAATTGCTTGAACCGTATATCCAGGCTGGCAAGCTTGGTGTCAAAACCGGCTCTGGATTCTACTGCTATCAAGATCCTACAGGATGACGAGTCTGAGGAGACTTTTTCTAGGACATACTTTGGATGTGGACGAACGCGTGAACGTGAGGTGAGCCACGGAAGTGGATGCACACATTCTCGCCAACGATGCGCCACATATCCCAAACTCCATCCGCTTTCATGTCTTCTTCGGCGTAGTATTGGAGGTAAAGCGACTTGAGCCCCCCTGCGGTCTCCAGCAGTGTTCTCGCTTCTTTGCTATCTTCATCTCGGTAAACACCCAATACCGATGTGAGCGTACCATTAAGCAACTCCAGTTGATCGCTGGACAGATCTTTCGCAGGGAGTCCAACAAAAGGCTTGGCTTGTTGTACTTTGTGTTGGCTCTCGTTAGGAATACTCTTATGCAAAAGTGCAGTCTTGCGCTGAGATTCGTTTAACGAGCCATAGACCTCATTAAACTTCTTGGTTTGGTAGTAAAAGAGATTGTCCTCGGGCGACGATTCTTCGCCGTGACCATAAGTAATTGGTCCGCCGAAAACAACTTTCTCTTGCGTATTCCCGTCCGCGCGAAGTGTTAGGTGACGCCCCGTGAGCATCCATTCAAATTTATCATCTCCCGGCTTGCCAAACCAAGCCATGCTGTAAGCTTCGATTCCGCCATCGTCATAATCAGTTTGCTTTTTGATTAACTCGAACCCTTCCTCCGAGGTCAATTGTCGTACGATTTCGATCGCCATATTCTGTTGCGACTTCGAAAAAAAATCCGATCCGATAAGTGGTTTCACAACGTGCCAATTAGCAGAAACTTGTTGCCTCAGTGGGTCAGCAAATGACTTGCAAACAGTTTCTCGCTGGATTGGTGTCAATGACTGAAAAAGCTCACCGATGACAGTCTCTGCAGATGGATTGGCGTTCGATCCAAAAACAGCTCGTCCAGACGAAACGAGCGACGCAGCCGATACCACAGAGGTTGCTGCGAGAAAGGATCTTCTTGAGTAGTGAAAAATGCTCACGATTGGATTTCCTGTGAAGGGTAGAAATACTCAGCGCAGCCCCTGAATTCGGTTGAACCGGCACTGCATGTTTGTTGACTCGTCTCTTCAAAAGAGGTCGAATCGGCGGGAGGGTGGCCTCAATCGACACGTCGACTGTACGACTATTGTAAGACCTTTTCGAAGGGCTTGGGAAGACAGTTTTCCATTAGTCGCCTATTTCGGCAAGGAAAAAAATCAACGTTACAAAACCGGTAGCTTTACAAAATCCATAATGAGCCTCTATTCGCACTTCAATTGGCCGCGACCATTGCCATTTGCTGAAGAGAAGAGGCTTGATCTTCGATATATCGCTCATCCTACGTACCATAAAAGCAGTTTTTATGGGGAGAGTTGGTCATTGGCCGCCATGGGCTGGCTCATTCAACGAGATGATCTCCGGCGATATAAAACTCATGCCGACAAGTACGATTTTTCCTTGCGAATTCATTTCAATGATCCGAAGCCGCAGCATGGCTCGATCAACAAACTGATCTGCCGCTAATAGATCAGGCTCGATCTGCCTCGTAAGCCACTCTTCAAGGCTAAGTCCCTTTTCTTCACCGATGGTAATACCGTAGAAGCTTTCAAGGTCGCCAATTTTTATGTCTGCTCTTAGCGGAAATTCGGATGACGCAGGCCACTTTTGATCTGCTCCCGCTCCATAGGGCCGTGAGAAAATTCGATCTACCATCGCCCTCACGTGCGGTCTAAGAACTACTATGACGTGATCTCCTGCTTCTATACGTGAACTACCCTTCGGAAGCTTGATCTTTTGATTGTGCACAATCAACGCAACCACAACCTCCTCTGGCAGCGCGAGCTCGCGGATCAGTTTACCAGCCACGCGACATTCACTATCGACAAAGTAGTCAACGATATCTCCCTCAACATCCTTAAGGGAGCTGATTTCTAGGGTAACAGCCGACTCCTTCTTGGCAGGTATCTCCAAACCAAGCTTCCGAGCAACCCAAGGCAGACTCCAACCTTGCAATACCGCAGATACCAATACAACGAAAAAAACGACGTCGAATATAATCTTGGCGCTTTCGATTTTGATTTCGCTGTCGAGATTAGAAAGCAGCGGAAAGATTGCTAACGTAATGGGAACAGCCCCTTTAAGACCAACCCACGAAAGAAAAAGCTGCTCACGAAACGAAAACCTAGAACGACACAAACATAGGAAAACAGCAATTGGTCGGGCTACAATCAAAAGCACTGCAGCGATCGCCAAACCAGGTAGCCACACAGCCAGCAGTCTGCTAGGAAAGCTCAGCAGTCCCAACACGATAAACATGACGATCTGTGCCATCCATGCTCCAGCATCGTGAAACATCTCGATACCTCGCTGAAAGACGACTTTCTTGTTACCGATGACCATCCCGGTTACATAAACGGATAAAAATCCGCTTCCTCCCATTTGCACAGCCATTCCGAAGGATAGCAATCCGAATGCCGTAGCCAAGATAGGGTACAAGCCTGCTGTATCGAGATGAATATTTCGAATGACCCAAACCGCCATGTACCCGAAAGCCAATCCGGCCACGAGACCAATCCCCATTTGCGAGATAAGCAAGCCAATGAGACCATTAATGGACTCGACTTTGCCAATCAAAATCTGAATCAATCCAACGGTCAAAAAAATTGCCATGGGATCATTCGAACCACTCTCCACTTCAAGCGTATCGGACAGCCTTCGCCGCAAATGCACGCCACCTGTTCTAAGGATCGAGAAAACTGCAGCGGCATCAGTGGAGCCAACAATACTGCCGAGTAACAAACCTTGCTTCAAATCGATCTTAAGAATCCAGGCCGCAGCCACGCCTGTTATAGACGCGGTAATAAGAACACCAAAGGTTGCTAGAACGGATGCGGGTTTCCAAGCGTCCCGAACCGCATTAAATGGGGTCGATAATCCACCGCTGAACAATATGATTGCGAGAGCGAACGTACCAATCGCATAAGAAAGGTAGTAGTCTTCAAAAGCAATTCCGCCTATTCCTTCCGATCCGGCTAACATCCCCAATCCGAGGAACATAACGAGAACGGGCATTCCCATGCGAGACGAAAATTTGCTGGAAAGAATTCCGAGCAAAAGCAATACGCTACCAATCAAGATGAGCAATTCAACAGTCAGCAATCTATCCCCCATTTGCATCGAGCCCAAAGAAGCCATCCCCAACTTATCGAACCAACTCAATCTCTGCTAGTCAAGAATCCCGGCACCTTTGTGCGATTTACTTACGACTGAAGTGCACCCATTTGCTTTTGAATGTTGTGATAGGAAGAATGGTTTCTGGGATGCCTAGACCTCGGCGTTCGGAATTGTTTCAATCGGAAGATATCTTGAGCAGACTACGTAGAGACGTGAACCGATACACCGATTGCCCGTGGATGGTTACAGATCATTCCCGAGAATCGGATTAACGAGCAACTCAGGAATTCCACTACGGCTGATTTGGATGCCCCAAAAAGTCCCATCGAAACGGAACCGCAAACTAGAAAGAATTAAGCGATAGCGTTTTGATTCAATCAGATGAATGAGACCTGAGTGATTCGTTCGAACGCTTCTATATATCGCTCTCGCGTACTCATGACGATGGACTCTGGCAACTCAGGCGGCGAACTATTACGGTCCCAAGTAGTACTCATCAAGTACTCGCGAACGAATTGCTTATCAAACGACGCCTGGGAACGGCCGGGTTGCCAATCGTTAGCTGGCCAAAACCGAGAACTATCCGGCGTGAGCACTTCATCGATGAGAATGATTTCGTTGTTGTGCCATCCCCATTCGAGTTTGGTATCCGCAATGATGATGCCACGTTCCTGCGCGATCGCGGTGCCGCGTGTATAAACATCGAGCGTCATCTTCATGAGTTGCTTCGCAACTTCTTCGCCAATGGTTTGGCTCATGATATCAAAGGAGACGTTTTCGTCGTGCCCTTCTTCGGCCTTGGTCGCGGGGGTGAAAAGCGGTTGTGCTAGCCGATCGCATTGCCTGAGACCGATCGGAAGTTTTACTCCGCAAATGGCTCCACTGGATTGATAATCCTTCCAGCCACTCCCCTCTATGTAGCCGCGAACAACACATTCGAATGGGATAACTTGAGCCTTTTTGACAACCATCGATCGCCCTACGAGCAAGCCTTCGGGGTCGTGCGGAAGTACTTCTTCGGGGATCTGATCGCTTATGAGGTGATGCTTAACTCCGAGAACTTTAAACCAGAACAAACTAAGCTGCGTCAGAATCTTTCCTTTGTCCGGAATGCCGTTTGGCATCACCCAGTCAAAAGCACTGATGCGATCGGAACTCACGACCAGCAGTCTGTCTCCCAAATCATAAACATCGCGGACCTTGCCCTGCCGTCTCGGAAAGGGCAACTGGGTTTGAAGAACGACGGAACTCATTTCACCTCTTCAGCAGTCATCTTGTAAATCGCGTAATGCTCTTCCGAGTCTGGATACTTAAACGACTCGGTATCAATTTCCAAGACTCCCTTTACTGCGACCACGCGGGTCGAGAAGTCTATCGACTTGCCAGGGGCCATGGTTACCATGATGCAATCATACAAAGCGGCGCCCGGTCCAAAGCAGCATTCCTGGTTGTCTCGAACCAGCACAAACTCTCTGATGTTCGATTTGCTAAACAGAGTGGTCGGTAGGATAAAGCCACGGATCTTCCAAGTTTTCTTATCAAGCTCCTTATTTTCCCCCGTCAGCATTTCGGATTTAAATGGAGCCCCTTTTTCGATTTCGAATTTCAAATCATCAAATGTGATTTCCCCACGTTTTTTGGCGGCTTCTCGAGCCTTTCGCTCTTTGGCGACCTCAGCGGGGTCTGATGGTTCGGAAGGTTGTCCCCGATTGGTTCCCAATGACGACTTTTGGTCTTCGCTTGCTGAAGGACTCTTCTCTTTTTTATCGGAAGACTGTTTTTCGTCTGTTACATCCCCGTTCTTATCAGATTCAGCGAGCTGGACCGGATCTTGAGCTACGGCGACTAGCGAACTCCAGAAAGGCAAAACTATCGTGACAATCAGCGTCAGTGTGAGCCACAACGCCGGAAAGTCGCGCATCGAGGAGCTGTTTCGCAAGCTCCCAATCTCGAAAAAGTGTTTTCGCATAAGATTCCCTTAACTTCCGGCTGAAAAACGACTGAGATTCTAATGTCGGGGCCTGCACCTAGTAGCATGTTCCACTACGGAGGAAAAACGGTTTTCCTAGCTAGGCGTCCTGTTGTACTATACAGGAAGCGGTGATGCGATGGAATTCGACAAATCAGTCCATTAACTGCAATTCTCCCCCATCCTCGTATCCTGGCCTATCAAAATCTCTTACGAAAGTAACCCATGAAAACCAAAATAGCGGGACGGAATTTCGGTTGTCTAAAGACCAGATTACGAACATTTTCTGTTTTGGCTCCGGTCCTATCGGCTCTCGTTTCGATGGCGGGATGTACACCCAGTACGAACCCTGAGTCGACCTCGAAGAATTCAACACCAGCATCTTCCTATGTCTCGAAAGAGTCAACAGAAGCGACTAACGAGCCAGCCATTAGCGAAGTAGCCGTACGCATTGACACAATGATGTGTGTGGAAGGCTGCTTTAACAGTGTTAAGGAACTTTTGGAGAAGCGACCTGGAATCGCAGAGGTTCGATTGGCTCCGCAAAAAGAAGAAGGGACGATCGACAACTCGATGGTCTACATCAAACATCGTGGCGAACTGGACAAGGTCGAGATGGAAAGACTGATACTGGGTGCAGGATTCGACAAAATGGAATTCGTAAAGTAATCCCACCCCTTGGATTTGCTGAGTTAGGGGAACCGCGAATCGCAGATTGAGTAACCAATCGAGCAACAGAACGCCTTATTCTTTCGATCGACTTACACGGAGTCTTTTCTGTATGGAAACTGCTGACAATAAGCCCGCAGCGTCTCGACCTTTCGTTCACCTGCACTGCCACAGTCACTACAGTTTGCTAGATGGTGCGAGCCCGCTCGATAAACTGCTTAAGCGTGCCAAGGAAAACCAAATGACCGCCTTGGCTTTGACCGACCACGGCAATCTGCACGGCGCTTTGGAGTTCTACAAAAAAGCCAAAGGCTATGGGATCAATCCCATACTTGGATACGAAGCGTACATCGCTCCGAATAGCCGATTCGAACGCGATGCATCGTCCTCAAAGGAAGCCTCCTTTCACTTGACACTGCTCGCTCAAAACCGCACTGGCTTCAAGAATCTCGTCCGGCTCGCGTCAGCTGCCAGCCTCGAAGGCTTTTATTTCAAGCCTCGAATCGATAAAGAAATACTCGCCGCTCACAGCGAGGGAATCATCTGCTTGAGTGGATGCGTATCGAGCGAATTCTCTCGAGCCATTCTCAAAGGTTACGATACCGAAGCCGCCATGCAGGAAGCGATCGAGGTCACGCAGTGGTTTCAATCTGTTTTCAAAGATCGTTATTTTATCGAGATTATGAACAACAATCTCGAAATCCAGCGCCAGCAAATGGCCGGTGCTATCGAGGTGGCCAATCGAGTTGGGATCCCCCTGGTCGCTACCAGCGATGCGCATTACGTCGATCGGGATGATGCGGAGGTCCAAGACGTTTTACTCTGCATTTCTACCGGCAAATTTCGAACCGATCGCAATCGAATGCAAATGGAAGGAACGGAGTTTTACCTCCGTTCGCAAGAGGAGATGTACCAGCATTTCGTCGGATTGGAAAGCGCGGTCGCTCGCTCGCAAGAAATCGCTAACACAGTCGACATCGATCTCGAACTAGGCAAACGAAACTTCCCCACCTACACGCTTCCCGACGAAAGATTAACCGCGGACGAGTACCTGCGGCAGATCTGCACTGAAGGACTTAAACAGCGTTATGCAAAGTCCTCGGACATGCTGGTAAATGGCGAACTTTCACAGGTCGCACAAGATCGATTGGACCGCGAACTCGGCGTTATCAAAAAGCTGGGCTTCTCCAATTACTTCCTCATTGTCTGGGACTTTGTTCGTCATTCGAGAGAAATAAACGTTCCCGCTACCGCCCGGGGTTCGGGGGTCGGTGCATTAGTTTGTTATGCGCTCTATCTATCTCACGTCTGCCCGATCAAATACGATTTGCTCTTCGAACGCTTCTTGGACGAAAGCCGAATCGAAGCTCCCGATATCGATATCGACTTTTGCCAAGAACGACGCGGAGAAATCATCCGCTACGTCAAAGAAAAATATGGCGAAGCAAACGTAGCACAAATCGGTACGTTCGGTACTCTCAAAGCTCGTGGTGCCATCAAAGATGTCGGCAGAACACTGGGATTGCCCCTGAGCCGCGTTGCACAGATTAGCGAATTGGTACCCGATGATCTCAAGATTACGCTCAAAGATGCTTTAGGCGAAGGTGACAAAGACCTAGCTAGCGAAGAACTGATCAAACTTTATGAAAGCGATACCGATGTAAGAGAACTTCTTGATTTCGCGCGCCGTATCGAGGGGTTGGCCCGCAATATCGGTACTCACGCGGCTGCGGTTGTGATCGCGGACAAACCGCTGACGGAATACGTTCCGCTCATGAGAGTCACCGGAAAAGAAGATATCATCACTCAGTGGTCCATGGGCGATGTCGAAGCGGCAGGCTTGCTCAAAATGGACTTTCTCGGCCTGCGAAACTTGACCATTCTCTCGAAGTCGGTCGACATTATTGAGCAAACCACCGGTAATCGCATCGATCCGCTGGATTTTCCACTCGATGATCGCGAAACATTCGAACTGCTTCGTCGAGGTGAAACCAAAGGAGTGTTCCAGTTGGAGTCGGGTGGTATTCGGGACTTGCTCCAACGCATGAAGCCCGACCACTTCCACGATATCATCGCGACCAACGCGCTTTACCGACCGGGACCTTTGGAAGGGGGGATGGTCGACGAATACATCGCCGTCAAACTTAAGAAAAAGGAAGCCTCCTACATTCATCCAATTCTCCGAGAGATCCTCGAAGAGACCAATGGGGTGATGGTTTACCAAGAGCAGGTGATGCGTATCCTGAATCGGTTGGGAGGAATCGAGCTTGCCAAAGCGTACACGTGTATTAAAGCGATCAGTAAAAAGAAAGAAGAGTTGATCGCTGCCAACGCGGAGAAATTCTTTGCTGGCTGCGTCGAAAAAGGACTCAGCAAGAAAGAAGCAGAAGACTTTTGGAATATGATCCTTAAGTTTGCGGGATACGGTTTTAATAAGAGCCACTCGACCGCATATGCTCTGGTTGCCTACCAAACAGCCTACTTAAAGACTCACTACAAAGTCGAGTTCATGGCTGCGTTGTTAACGGGAGATATTCCGAACCGAAACTTTAAACGCAAAGACAGCTTGGTGGAACATATCGAAGATTGCCAACGAATGGGCATCCCGGTCGAGCCACCAAATGTAAACAACTGCACGAGTGACTTTAGTGTCGCTGACGACAAAATCTTCTTCGGACTATCCGCCATACGTGGATGTGGTGCTGGTCCCTCTCTAGCGATTGCCGCGGAACGAAAAAAGAACGGACCATTCAAAAACTTATTCGAGTTCTGCGAACGGGTAGACGCGTCAGCTTGTGGGCGAGCAACGATCGAATGTTTGATCAAGGCCGGGGCAATGGACTGCTTCGGTGCGAAGCGATCGCAGTTATTGGCGGTCGTGGATAAAGCTCTGCTCGGCGGAGCTTCCAAACTTAAGGACAAAAAGAGCGGTCAAATGAATCTATTCGATGACGTCGCGGAAGTCGTCGAAACCGTCACACCTGTCACGTTGCCCGATATCCCTGAGTTCGGAGATCGTGAAAAATCGACCCTCGAAAAGGAAGTGCTCGGCTTCTACCTAACCGCTCACCCTCTGTCGGAATATGCCACGACTCTCCAAGCCTTCTGCTCCCATACCTCATCAACTGCCAAGCTAGCCAAAAACGGTGACGAAGCCCTCATGGGTGGCATGATTCAGTCGGTCAAAATTGCTCACATTCGAAACCCACGCCCGGGCCAGTCGTCCAAATACGCAAACTTTGACTTGGAAGATATGGATGGTTACGTCCGCTCGATCTGCTGGCCCGGCGACTTCGAACAATTTGGTGAGTTCATTCAACCAGATGCTGTGGTTTTGGCTCGCGGCACCATCGAGAAACGTGGCGACGGCGATGAACTTAACTTTAAAGTCAATGAAGTGATACCTATTGCTGATGCCGACGCCAAATTCACTTCAGGAATCCATATCATGTTTGACCAAAACAAACATGAAACAGATCTGCTCGACAAAATCAAGGAAATTCTGCGCGGTTACCCAGGGCAAAAAGATGTGATGTTCGCGGTCAAAATTCACAGCGGCGAAACCGTCCACATCAAGTCAATCAAACAAAAAGTCGATATTGCACCCGAACTTCGATCGCGATTGGATGACTTGCTGGGAACTCCTAGCCATAAACTGCTGATGACGAAACCGAAAATGAAAAGCGGTGGCAATCAAGATCGGTTCCGAAGACAGCAATCAAACTGACAGCCAAACCATCGACCGCAATCCTGCCTAGGGACGATCCGATAGAAATCGAATGCATGCTGGGGACGGAACCTCCACCCGCTCCCCAGTCGGTTTCAACGCACCAGATGCTTCATCTACCTCAAACACAACGATCGAGGCACTCCCTTGGTTCTCTGCCAACAAGTACTTTCCGTCCGGTGAGAAACGAAAATTCCTGGGCGTTTTTCCCAGAGTCGAGTAGTTACCCAAACGGGTGATCCGTCCGCTCTCAGCATCAATCCCCATCGCAACAATCGTGTCATGACCGCGATTGCTTCCATAAACGAATTTTCCGTTGCGATGTGCGATGACTTCGGCGGTTGAATACCCTTTCTTCGATTCCCCTTCTGGCAAGGTTGCCTCGGTGTTGATCAACTCAAGCTTACCAAGTTCCGCGTTCCAGCTCGCACTCGACATGGTCATGTTCAATTCGTTGATAACAAACAGCTGCTTCTGGTTCTTTGAGAAAGCCAGGTGTCGCGGTCCGCTGCCAGCAGGTAGTTCCAAATAGGGATGCGTTCCGGGAACGAGCTTGCCCGACTTAGAATCTAACTCGTAAACAAAGACACGGTCTAAACCTAAATCCGCAACCAGCACCCAGCGATTGGTGGCATCGATTACCGAGCAGTGACCGTTCGATTTCGTTTTCCCCTCAACGATCTTGTGTACGATATTACAAGTCTCCGCACCGATCTTGCCATCTGGCTCAATACCGAACACCACAACCGATCCGTTCATATAATTGGCAATGATTAGGAATCGTCCGGTTTTATCGATGGTCACATGGCATGGGATATCTCCATCAATCTTCTGCGCATTCAATCGTTCCATCGACGTAATGGTGTTATCTGTCGACTTATTGTCATCTTGCTTACTGGTCGTAAATCGATAGGCAACTACCTCAGCAGGATGATCTTTTTCATTTCGCATCGTCTCGGTGACGACGTAAAGAACATTCAGCTTCGGATGAAGCCCGAAGAAGGACGGATTCTTTTGCTCAGCAAGCAATCTCGGCTTGGCGATTTTGCCAGCCGCATCCAATGAGCTCGTATAAATCCCCTCACCGTACCCACCGATAAAAAAGGCTTGGGAGTAACCCCGATCCATAATCATCACAAACAAAAGGGCAACAAACAAGAACACACGAGACGTTCGACGAAGATGTATTCGACAATGATACAAGTGAGACATTCGAGAGGATCATCCTATTGAGGATAGGAAAGCAACAACATACCGATCCGTCGATTATACCAATTCCGACGTGGCACGTCCCATGCTAAACCCACTCGTTACCGATTCCAATTGCATTCAAGCAACACTCACCCAAATCCGCTAACATGAGACTTGGGACAGCATACGTCGCATTATTGTTTAAGCCATTGCACCGCTTCGGGCATGCTCAATTCGAGCATCTCTGCGTAATGCCCACCGTTTGGTATGCCGTAAAAAGTAATATCACCTCCCTCGCTTTTGTGTTTTCTTGCAAAAGTCTCAGAGTCCGCATAGGGAACGTTATCGTCATCCCTAGCATGCGCCAAGAAAACCTTACTCTTTAAACTAGTACAATAAGTATCCGGCGAACCGCTCGTCAAATAGCGTTCAATTCCGGGGAATAACCCGACGGCCTGGGGTTCGCTGAGCAAGTCGCCTAGTCTCGTCTTCATATTAGTGACGGGAGCCATGGCAATACACCGCTTCACACGACTATCCTTGGCCGCCAGCAACAAAGCCAGAGTTGCTGAAGAGCTGTGTCCCCATGTGTAGATTTTCTCTCGGTCAACCATGGGCAACCGACTGAGCACATAATCAATCGCCGCTTGACCGTTCTTGACTCCAGCATCCGCCGCGATGAAATTCTGATATGCCTTAGATAAAGCTTTCATGTATCGTGTCCCGCCATTCGGATTGAGGCCGTATGGCATATGTCCATCAATAGAGTATGTGACCGTCACCATGCCTTCCTTCACGAATGGTAAATAAGACGCCGAATCCTCAGCAGTCCCGATTCCAGCCCCATGTAGCAAATTGGTACCCGCGGGTGCCTCTAATACGCATGGTAATGTTCCCTCTTTATGGTTCCCCTTGGGAACGTAAATGATTAATCGCATCGGCTTTTTGGTATCCCACTCCAAACCAACTTCGTAACAGGTAACATCATGAGATGCAAGCGATCGAGAAGGTGGTAATGGGGGAAGCTGTGTGGTGGATTGTCGACCCATTGCCGCAGAGGTTCTAGTCGCTTCTGTAGATTGCAATGGGCCTGACACATCCTGCCAAACGGCACCGGCCGTGTTGTTTGATGCGTCCTCAGGCCGGATCCAGGCCGAAAGAAACACCGCCACAATGACGAGCACAACACCTGCACCGGCAATCCAAATGATCTTATGGGAGACCACGGCAGCCGGACGTTTCGGCAAAGACTTTACAACCGAGTTCGAACCGGTAGCAAACTGCGTAGGGCTAGTCAATGCGCTGGAAACATCCGCCTGCGAAGTATAGGATGCCGCCGATTGCTGTGGGGCTGATTGCTGCGGGGCTGATTGCTTAACGGAAGCGGGCCGATTAGGCGTGCCGATGCGAAACTCCTGGTTGCACCCGGCACATTTAACGACTTTACCTAACAACCGTTCAGCCACCTTTAGCTTCTTCTCACAGTGAGGACATGCAAGCTCATAGCTTTGTTCGGAGGGGATCATGATACTGCGTGGCTTCAAATGAGGTACATATTTAATCGAAATGACATGCGACAACTCTTACATTCGCGAATTGAAGTCATTTCGAATGGTCTTTTCGAGCGTCTCATTCCAACGAAAAGTATAACATTCCAAAAGCGGAATAATAGATAGCGTTCCATAACGCCCATCCGCTTCAAAATTTCACTACCGAGGAGCGGATCAACTATTGCTGCGTTTCGCCCTGTAACAACGGAATTTCGAAACGATACAAGAGGTACTTGTTGTTGCGATCCATAATGTACAGGTCGTCCGTTCCCAATCTTCTGGATGGTTGAGTGTAAATTCGAAACCAACTGGGACTTAACTTTAATGTGTACCTCGCCTGCAACTCCCCGTCGGCATTGAGAACATACAATTGATCGCCCTCGGTTAAGAACCATTTGCTACCATCGTATTCCATACCTTGTACATTCACCTCAGAGGAAATCGCTATCGTACGAATTGGCTCCCCCTCCGACGAATAAAGACTGATGGAAGCCCCCTGCGGTGGATTACTGTACCGATCTTTTCGACTGGTAAAAGCAATTTCCCCGTTGGGCCCTAAACATGCACCTCGGGGCATATTTAGCCAAGTATGATCCGCCTTGCGATCGATGCGTTTGAGTAAGTTCAGTGATTGGGAGTCAACGATGTTGTATTCATCGCTTCCCTCAACGAGTATCCTTTTTTCGTCGATCCACCCCACCGGTGCACGCATGTGCTCACTGTCAACTAGTTCACGACTCCCGAGGTTCATCGCATCTCGAACACGCTGATCCCGTCGCGCCACTAACAGTTTCCTCCCCGGGCCAAAAACAAACCCACAATCAAGATCCGAGATGACATTGCTGAATTTTCCCGGCGTAGGTGACACTCGAATCGTTTCCTTTGGCTGTAACGAAATACTGGGTACATGAGACCACGATTTGTCATCGCTGGTCGGGGGAATAACGGTCGGGATTGTCGATATTGGCCTTACATCGAATTTTTCCTTCGTGTCGATAATCTCATAAGTAACCAAGGTTTGATTAGCGAAACTCTCTAAAGCAAATGTCCGGGACTTGGGACCGTATTTCACTGAACCGTGTGCATGGAGATATTCCACCAAATGAACCGCTTTTTTGTGGTCTTTGCATTGAAAGTCATCTAACCACTCCAGTCGAAACAGTTCCGCTCCATCCGTGTCGATTATTCGGTAACACACACCGTCAGTCACATTACGCCCGACGCAGGATTGAACGACAAGATATTCCGTGTCACGAACCCAAACCGCTTTCCACACCCCCTTGTCGTCAGCTTGGAGAGACCGAAAGAGCCTCGCTTCGCTTAGGGAGTAAAACCGCCAGACGCCACGAATCAAAATTGCCACCAAATCGGTCCCCTCTGCGGCGACAAACTCACCAACAATCGGTGTGGGGTCCATGTGGAAATAGGGGGATGGACTGCGTGCAATACGTTCGTCTAAGAGAATCTCGCCATCGACCGCCAAAATTAAAATTGCGATCTTACCTGGATCAACTCCACCCTGTATGCCATTGGTATACGCGTACCCTACGATTCTACCATCATTGGAGATAAATGCTTCATACAACGTCGCTGGAAACTTCTTCGCCCAAAGCAACTCGCCATTCTTGGTTAGTTTTAAATCCGACTCTCCTTCACCACTTTGGTTGCTCGGGTCGATCGACAATTCGTATTCGCCCGAAGCAGACGTGATGGTTCGATAATGAAAGACGACCGGAATACGACTCGACATCGCATTCGCCTCAGTCACAAATTGACCGCAAATGACGACAGATGCGAGCAAATAAACATCACCCATCGGGAGATGCAAAGGGCGGAAATCGTAGAATCTCGCTCCGAAAAACGATTGCCTGATATCGATCCAGGTAGATTCATAACTACATCCTTGGTATTCAACGTGCGATATTCGATCCTGCAATCTGAAGCTGTAAAGTACTACTATTGTAAAGTAATAATCCCCCCAGTGACAGAACGAAAGGTAACCGGCTATGTTCGTTTATAGCGGCGTCGTCAATGCAGAAGAGAAATCCTGATAGGGCAGAAAGATCGAACGCAGAAAGATACACGACTCATTTTTCTGCGTTCGATTTTTCTGCCACTACAACCGCCTTTTTATACCAGCGAGAAACAAAACCACCTCCGTCCCATTATCGCTTCCCTCAACACCGTTGCCGTAAAGGACAAAAGGCAGATCAGCATCAATGTGGGTGGCACCGGTCTAGGCCTTAATACGATTTTGAATTAGGTTAGCGCGATGGTCGATTCCGGTCATTGTTGACGGCTAGCATCAGTCTTTCAAGTTCTTGTTTAACACCGGGCGCTATAAAAAGTAGTCCATCTTTTGATAGCTCAGTGATCCCTAGCACCGTTCTTGCCCTATCTGCAAACGGGGTCATGAATTTGAAAAAATCAAGCACTCCCTCTCGACGGGATTGCGATGACAACTCGTTTCTTAAATCAAAGACTGGGTCCAGTTCCGTTGGGTGTCGTCTGTATAAAGTAGGCTGTTTGAACACTCGCATGTCAGTTGAATCAAGCGAGTGTCCAAAAGCATTTCTCACGAAAACACCAATCCCCACGTAGTACAATTTCCCATAGTTTGATTTCTCAAGATTTATGAAAACAGTACATTCGTCAGTTTCCCTTTCTTGATTTAACCAACCGTCGCATATTTTTTGCCATTGCTCGCTTGTCGCAATTTCGTTGAATAGTTTCTTAAATTCGGTAACGCTCATGTAATAATACTAGTATGTGTCAATAACGCTCTGCCAGTTAACTCCAGGAAAGATTTTTTTCAATTCGGCCATATACCGCTCTGTCTGCTTTATCCCTTTTGCTATTGCCCTTGGGTTGTTTGGTTTCAGCTCATAGATGATCCCCTTGGCCACATCAAGAAAATCAACTCGTTGCCCTGTCGATTTGATTACAAATTCTTTGAATGTGTTAACGTTATCGGCAAGTCCAGTTTTGTAGAGCTCATGCATTTTCCTGCCTAGCACGGCAGCAGCGTTGTTACCTGACGTTGATGAATACGCATTGTGCACCAACATCCCCAGATCGCCGACTTCGTATACATGCTCGCCGTGGACTTCGATATTGTAGACAGGGAGCGAGCAAGTGACGAGGGCAAGCGATAACACTGTGGCGATGCCGTTGGTCGCTTGGAGCGTTTCGCCTTCGGTGAGTTCGCCTAGCGGAACCCAATCGTTTCGGTCGACCGACCAGATGGAGTGGATAGGCGTGCCTGAGATGGTCTCGATGGTTCCATTTGGGTCGATGATCTCGGCTCGAACAATCGTATCAACTTTGCCAGTAACGTAGAGGAGTGACCACGAATTGAACGAATCACACGAATGAAGTCAGCCCAAAGAGACGTCGAGCTAGGTAGTCTTCAGCAAAAATGCCATGGGGACGCATGATGCTCGAAAAAATCGTTCTAGAAAGCCACCACTGAGTCACATCGAACTCTCATGTGCGTGGCATTGGTCTGCAACCGAGAGTTTAAGAAGAAGCGGATCGCCATTCAATCGCTTCAATCTAGCCCATCCGCCCCTGGTCGGAGAAGACCGCCGTGGGTGGAATTTAGCTTACGGCAACAACGATTTCTGTTCTAAATGACGAATGGTTTCTTCAATTGCCTGCAAATTCGGTTGCGAAAGGTTCTGCATGGCGGTCCGAATCTCCGGAAGAGCAGGCTCCACCGAGCGAAGCTCTGCATTCATTAATGCACGTTGCATTGCGCAAAAGACTGACAGCTTGCAATCCGTTAGGTACTTTACGAATCGTCTGAAGTCCTTAATCAATCCGAATCTCGAACAAATCTCAATACCATACACCAAATGCTCCTCATCAGCATCGTCGAGCCTTTGCATTAGCTTTTGAGCTTCCAAAGGTAAGACGCCTTCTGAGTTGTCAATAACTGCCGAGAAGTACTCGTATAGAGATTGCCCACTATACCTAAAAAATGTATCTGTAGAGAACCCTGTTTCCATGTTTATTGCCACATTACCTTAACTACGTTTCCCATGTCGTCCAACCAAGCCCACCCACTTCGAGCCACAGCGCCAACCATGCCACCATTGGCCACTTGATTTGCTGCGACGTGCATGTAATGGACGTATACGTCGCCATTCTTCATTACAGCAGGCCATGCTCCAGCAACTGGTCGCATCATCTTTTCAAAAGGTAAAATTGCCTTGGTTCCAATTCCAGGCAAAGGAGTGAATCCTGGGTTTAAGATAGGCAATTGACACGTATTATGCACCAACAACCCGAGATCACCGACTTGGTACACGTGCTCGCCGTGGACTTCGATATTGTACACACTAACGTGGCGGCGGACGAGGTCGATGGATTCGACGTACAGAATTCCCTCTGCACCTTGGAGTCGTTCTCCCCGTTCAAGATCCGAAATCGAAACCCAGTCGTTGCGGTCAACCGACCAAATCGGATAAATGAGCGTGCCTTCAACGAATTCAGATAAACCGAATTCGTTTCGAACCGTCAAGCAGAAAAACCCCGATCCTCTTTTCGCTTTCCGTTACGGCGTCGTCAATGCAGAAGAGAAATCCTGATAGGGCAGAAAGATCGAACGCAGAAAGATACACGACTCATTTTTCTGCGTTCGATTTTTCTGCCACTACAACCGCCTTTTTATACCGGC
>JBKDKR010000022.1:0-78864 GCA_046344995.1 Pirellula sp. | reverse complement strand
TTCCTCTGGTGTACCATTCTTGCGCATCTCGGCTGCTTCTTTGGTGCTTATTGCCTGCATAGCAGCAGCCGAGGATTCGATCGTTTTCCCTTGAGAAGCTTTCCAACGATCGTAAGCGGACGTAAACAGCGATCCCTCAATCGATTCCGCCATGGCGGCTCGTATGGGATTCAAATCCACATACATACAACACGCCAACAAACCAGCTTCATCGAGAAGTCTTTGGGCTTTGAATCGCCCTTCCCAAAACGCCCCAGTGCACTTCTCCTCCGAGTTAGCTCGCCGAGCAATCGGCTCCGAGAGAGCCCGCATAAACCAAGAGATATCAGAGAGTCTTGATCGAATTGCCTCTAGTTTTTCCGAATCATTTGCTAGGGAATCGACATCCGCTTGGGTGGGATCACCAAGCTGCTCCTCTATTCGTTTCCCTGGAAAAATCTGCAGCCACCGCAACGCGACTTCCTTATCAGACCAGGTTTTCACGACATCTGGTCGATTCCGAATCACGACGTGCAAGTGGTTAGAAAGAATCGCATAGGTCAGCACATCGATCGCAAAGACGGACGCAAGTTTCTCGAATCGTTGTCGAATCCATTCCCGGCGATAGGTGTAATCTTTACCCGTTTCGTCGTTAACACCAGCCAGGAACATCCGCCGCACGCAGCGTTGCACCACATGGCAAATAGAAACCTCATGAGGCAAAAACAGTTCAGATCTCAGCGGTCTAGGCATTTGAAAATCTCCTCATTCGTATTCTACCAGCTCCGCCTCTCTCTGCAAGTGGGTGGCACTGGTCGTTTTGGCACTAGTCTGGTATGGAGGGGATCGTCTATATTGCCGACTCGACAATCATGGTGAGACGTTTTCCACATTTCTATTCACTTTTGAGATGAGCAACATAAATGGGTTTTGGAGATCGATTAAGCCAGGCGGTTAAGGAAAAGAAGAATGCTGTATGCGTTGGGATCGACCCCAGGCTTAACCAATTGCCACGGATTCTGACCCAAGGAGTCCAAGACGAACAAGGGGCCGCCGATGCGTTCTTGTCGTTTTCGAAAAAGATCATCGATGTCGTTGCACCATTAGTTCCCGTAGTAAAACCGCAAAGCGCTTTCTTCGAAGAACTAGGACCTTTAGGAGTTGTGGCGCTCCGCGAAGTAAATCGGTACGCGACCAGCAAAGGTCTTTTGGTCATATTGGATGGAAAACGCAATGACATTGGCTCGACCGCCACGGCCTATGCGCGAGCTTATATGGGGCAAAATAGCCCATTCGGTGCCGATGCGCTAACCGTAAGCCCCTTCTTGGGAGCCGATTCGCTAGAACCCTTTGTGGATCGATGCGTTGAGGCCGATGCTGGAATATTTGTCCTAGTAAAAACGTCGAATCCCGGTAGTGGATTCATGCAAGATCGCGTTGTGGATGGTTGCACCATTTCGGAACGTATCGCGGACCTGGTCCAAGAAAAGTCACTTGCAACAGCAAGTTCACCCGATGCCTATGGATCGATTGGATGTGTGGTCGGAGCGACCTACCCAGAGCAGTTGGCAGCCATGAGAAAGAGAATGCCAAACTCCTGGATTTTAATTCCTGGCTATGGTGCCCAAGGTGGCGGGGCTTCGGATGTCGCTCATGGATTCGATGAATCCGGATTGGGAGCTTTAGTCAATAGTTCCCGTGGAATCATTTTTGCGTATGAGAACCCCAAGTACTCGAGCTTGTCCGATTGGGAACTCGCTGTTGAAGAGGCGACCAAGGATATGATTCTGGAACTGGGCTCTTAAGGTCTTGTAGGCCGTAACAAGCGTTAGCGAAGTTACGGCAAGCCCTGAACGGAATCTCATGGCCCTATCCGACTAATCAACGCATCCTGGCGTGCTAAACAATTGAGGACAATTGTTCTACTCTGTACAGCTAAACAATTGAGGGCAATTGTTCTACCCTGTACTGCTAAACAATTGAGGGCAATTGTGCTACTTTGGGCCAAACGCGTTGTGTTTTCTAAGCACTAGGCTGCACCGAATATCCGAAGCGTGGGGACTGCTTCGGCTGCTGCTTTGGGAGTCGGCTGCTCTTTTTCGGCTTTGACCACGGTCTCGGCTACATCAAAGTCCGAGCATGGCGATTTGGTTTGATTGTTGAGCCAACGTGAACAGCCCCACCCGGCAAGCAAAATTTGATCGCCAGGTCGTGCGGACCGGATCGCGAGTTCAATGGCTATCTCTCGATTCGGAACAATTTGAATCGCAGCTGGATCGGTGCACCCATCGAGCACTTGCCAAATCGCTTTTTGTCCCGTGGAAATCGTGGCACGACTTTGCGTGAGGATTACTTTAGAGGCCGCTTTTTCTAACACTCTGCCATAAGCCATTAATTGGTCGGGAGTTGACGCCTCCGGAACTTCAGCCACACAAACGATTGGGGATCCATCGTGTCGTTGTAAAGCGTGCAGTGATACCGCCAATCGATCCGCTTGGTCAGCTAAATCGATATAGATCTTTTGGTCAGCAGCGACCCGCTGTAGTCGACCTGGAATTCTTTGCAGCCGCTCCACTCCTGCCACGATCTCATCGATCTCGAGTCCGAGTGCGTACCCGATGGCTACAGCCCCGAGTATGTGTCGTGCAGTGTGATCACCGATTAGTTTGCTCGTAACGGGAGCTATGGAACGACCGACTTGAACCATCATGGATTGCTCATCGCCGCAGTTCCTCAAACGACTTCCCATAACGTCGCATGCAGCATCGAGACCGTATCCAATCGAAAATGGTTGATGGCGTTCAATCCAGCGATTGAGTCTAGCATCATCGGCATTATAGACGATGACGCCGTGTTTCTTAAGCTGACCAGTGATCCGTTGCATAGCGTTTTCCACTCCGCGCGATCGGAGTTTATCCGAGCGTTGGCTTTGGCGAAGACTGGTGACCAGGATGACATCGAACTCCACTCCAGATGCGGACTTTGAGCAAAGCATTTCGTCGGTCAGTTCAACAATAACAGCTGGTGCGCCGTTCTCGTTGGCTTGGCTGATAAGTTCGGTCAGCGAATGAGCATCGAAGTTCGGATCGGATCTCAATCCTGCTTGGCCACCGTTGCTGGCACCGAGGGTTGTGAAGTAGGAAACGCGGCCCCCGACATGTTTGATCATGGCCGAGGTGAGCAAAGAAGCGATCGTCTTGCCATGTGTCCCCATCACACCGATCGTTAGTAGTTTGCGGCTTGGATATTCGTTCAAGGCATTACAAAGCGTCGCATACGCTTCTTGTACGTCTGGAACGATGCACTGAGGTACCGGAGAGGGTAGAAATCGTTCGGTGAGAATTGCTTTCGCACCATTTTGGACGCCATCGATGACTTCCCGTGCTAAGTCTTGTGACTCATCGAGTCCCACGACAATCACACCACCGGGCAAAATTGCTTCAGGATTCGCATTGCAGGATCGACATTCGATATCGGATGCCCCGACAATTTGAGCTCGAGGAAAGAGAGACTTCAACGAAACGACAGTCTGGGACGAGCAACGACTCATTGATCTGGCCTCCATGCCAATTAATCACGGTTTCAGGATCGGGAACGGCTCAGTATCACAACAATCATCCTGACGTTTGGATTTCTGAGTCTGGGGATATTCCCGGGTGACAGATCATTAACCTGATCGATTCGATGCCAAAGGTCAAGTCGAAACGCCGGGCTCCCTGGGGCAGAATTTCAATAAAAAACCAGCGTTTTGCTAGCATTGCGAACGACAGCTAGTGATTGATTTGGGGGGCTAGGGTATGATCCGAGCGTCGCGAGCGACACATTAGAAGTCTAAGGATAAAAGAGCCGAAATTGCCATGACAAATGTTGACTGCGTTGAACCTAAATTTGTTTTTCATTCCACGCATATCATCGAGCACAAAAAGATTGCAGCGGATACGTGGCAGCTAACCTTTTACGCTCCCGATATGGCAGCGAGAGCATTGCCAGGCCAATTCTTTATGCTGCGGATCGCCGGACAGAATGACCCCCTCATCGGCAGAGCTTTGGCGATGTTCGATCGTCATCGAGACGAAACTGGAAATCTTAGTTCCATCAGCGTCGTGTACACCGTCAAAGGGCGATTCACGACGGCGATGGTTCGACGCAATACCGGCGACCAGATCGAGGTTTGGGGACCTCTCGGAAACGCATTCTCCGCAGAACCGGTGGATCATTTGATACTAGTGGCCGGAGGTGTTGGCCAGACCCCAATGCTTACCTATGCAACAGCAGCATTGGGATTAGAGGAGTTCGGTGCACCTTCCAGTTCCGAGCGAGTTAACTCAGGCTGTTGTAGCATGAAAGGTCCTTTTGCGTCCAAGGTGACGATGTGTTATGGTGCTCGCACCAAGGAGCAATTGGCTGGGGTAGACCAGTTCGAGAAGGTCTGCAGTGAAGTCGTTATAACCACCGAAGATGGCTCTGCAGGAATTCGCGGTCGTGTTACGACAGCCCTTGAGGAAATCTTAAAGAGCGATCAAACCAAAAACTGTCGAATCGCATGCTGTGGTCCTGAACCAATGATGCACGCGGTTAGCGAAATAGCGGAATCTTATGGCGTTCCCTGTCAAGTTTCCTTAGAGACTCCTATGGCATGCGGCATTGGGATATGTTTTACTTGTGTGGCAAAAGTTATTCAGCCCGATGGCGAGTGGGATTACAAACGAACTTGCATTGAAGGCCCCATCTTTGATTCCAAGAGCATTTGCTGGGAATAATATCAACAACTCAACTTGATTGTTCGGCATTAATCCCCCGACTGCAACACATCCTGGCAACGTTAAACCGCCGTCAACAATACACCAACTACGAGACAACACGCATGGACAATGAAATAGATGACGACAACGGCTCGACTAGTGATGCTTCTGCGAGCTCGGCATCGACTCAGAGTGCGAGTCAGCCCGCTGTAGCAGCTGCGCCCGTTTGGAAGCCGCTAAATGCCAATCAGCGACGGGTGCTTGGGACTCTCATGGAAAAGTCTAAAACCACTCCCGATGCATACCCCATGTCCTACACTGGACTGGCAACCGGCTGCAATCAAAAGAATAATCGCGACCCGCTATCCAGTCTTACGGTTGAACAAGTAGAAACGATCGTAGATGAGCTAAGAACCCTAGGTGCCGCTGCGATTGTTCAAGGGTCGGGACGGGTCACTAAAGTTCGGCACTACGCCTATAACTGGCTTGGACTGAGCAAAGTCGAAGCGGCCGTAATGACGGAGTTGTTGCTTCGTGGAGCTCAAACCATGGGAGAGCTTCGAACTCGCGCTTCTCGCATGGAGCCGATTTCGGACATGTCCGTTTTGCAAGAGATCTTTGATGGACTAAAACAACGCGGGTTGGTCGTGGCACTGACGCCTCCGGGTCGAGGGCAGGTCGTTTCGCACAACTTGTATCCGGAATGGGAGATCGAAAAGCTAAAGACCGCCAAATGGGAATCGCCGACGGACAGTGGATCGACTGGAGTTGCGAGTTCTGGGGCATCTACGAGCCGAGTCGATAATGGCGAGTTAGCCGCATTGCAGACAGAAGTAAAAGAGTTAAAAGAAACCGTACAATCCTTATCCGAACGATTAGCTCGTCTTGAAAAGGACTTAGGGGTATCCTAACGTTCAATCCCATCGATTAATCGCCACCTAAGGGCGACCAAATCGGGCCGTTTTGCCTGGCGTTTTCCTTACCAAGGAATTAATCATGCATTTGCCGCTTAGTGTTCGAACTCTGGTCAACGGCAATCTCACATTTATACTCGCTCTTGCGATTGCCATGCTTGCCATGAGCAATCGGGACACCATCGGGGCGGATGATTTCCGAAAGATCAAATTACAAGGGACCCCTCCGCAGGTGGAACCCATGACAGGTTTGGTTCTCTGGTCTACGAATGAGAACGTCTCAATAGCTCCCATTCAATTGGAATTCGAATACATCGCGTATAGCGACGTGATTCTAGGGGAAAAGAGCTACGATTTTTCGGTGATCGACCGAAAGCTAGAGGCAATTGCGAGCCGCAAACATCAAGCCATTCTTCGCTTTTACGATACGTATGTCGGCAAAGAGTCAGGAGTGCCAAAGTACATTCGAGATATGCCAGGCTACAATGGTGTTACCGCTCGAAGTGAAGGGAAACGCACAGGCTTTCCCGATTGGTCTCATCCAGCTTGGCAGGCGTGCGTGCTCGACTTTTTTGAAGCGTTTGGAAATCGATATGATCGCGACGCACGAATAGCTTATCTGCAAGTGGGCTTTGGGTTGTGGTCGGAGTATCACATTTATGATGGCCCAATGAAGCTGGGGAAAACGTTTCCTTCGAAAGAGTATCAGACCACATTTCTGATTCACCTTTCAAAGTGTTTTCAGGAAACTCAATGGATGATTTCCGTTGATGCAGCAGACAGTGAACGAACGCCTATCGAAGGCTCGACCGAGCTAAAGGCATTGAGATTCGGGTTATTTGACGATTCCTTGAATCACAAAAAGCATGCAGAGGAAAACGAGCCCAATTGGCGAATCTTGGGCCTAGATAGATGGAAAAGAAGTCCAACGGGTGGTGAGTTTAGCTTCTTTGAAAAGAGCGATCAAAGTAAAGCCTTGTCTCCTAGCGGTCCACATGGTGTTTCTTGTGAGGCGCAAGTTGCCAAGTTTCACGTCTCATTTGTGATTGGAGATGATCAGCCAAGATTTCAGAAGCCAGAGAGATTACGTTCTGCTGGCATGTCGATGGGGTATCGATTCCGCGTTCAAAACATCGAGACCAACGGGAAGTTAGTCCGAGGAGAGGTCGAAAATGTTGGAGTTGCTCCCATCTACTACGATGCCTATCCAAGCTGGAACGGGAAAGATAGCGAGCAGTCTTTAAGAGGCTTGTTGCCCGGCGAACGTATAAAGTTCGAGATTGCATCTTCCGAGCAAACTGGCTCGTTGGCAATAACATGCAAGCGTCTCGTGAATGGGCAGACTATTGGCTTTGAGGTCGACCAATAGTCGTCTGATAATCTTTACAGTGGGCTTGCCTTCCCACATGGTTTCCTGGCAATTCGTACAAATAGCCGCGATGGGGACAGAGACAGGATTCGTTCTATGCCAAGATATAGATCTCGAAAGAAAAGAGGATTTTGCTAGAGGAGATTCTGATCCAAATGAAGGGGCTTTTGGGGGGCGATGAAGTGTGTTGCGACTAGTCGAAAGTGGACTTTTCGAGTAGGTTTTAGTCGAAATTAAACGAACAGATTAATCCTCGAGCCGAGCTTTGAATTCATGGAAACCGTTTTTATCAATGGATCGTGGCGAGCATCCCGATCGACCGGCAGTTTTCAGGCCACCAACCCGACAACGGGCGAGTACATCCCTGCATCGTTTCCTGTCAGTTCGTGGGATGACGTCGATGAAGCATTAAACGCCGCCCACGAGGCATTTGTGGCTTTGCGTTCGGTGAGTGTTGAACAGTTGGCGAGATTTCTAGAGACCTTTGCGGACTTAATCCAAGCTGACAAAGAAACGTTGGTCAAATTGGCGCACGAAGAAACCGGATTGCCCGTTGCACCTCGCTTGGGTGATGTTGAGTTGCCCCGTACTGTGAATCAGTTGAAATTGGCGGCCGAGGCAGCGAGAACCGGGTCGTGGGCTCTGCCAGTCATTGATACCAAGGCTAACATCAGAGCTTGTTATCAGTCGATTGGACCGGTCTGTGTTTTTGGTCCCAATAACTTTCCATTTGCTTTTAATAGCTTGGCAGGTGGAGATTTTGCAGCTGCGATTGCTGCTGGTAATCCTGTGATCGGTAAAGCGAACTCATCCCATCCTGGAACAACAAAACGATTTGCCGAGTTGGCTTCGCAAGCGATCGAGAAAACGGGGATGCCGCGAGGCTTAGTCCAGCTCATTTATAGGACTTCTCACACAGATGGTGAGCGACTAGTCGGTGACGCACGATTAGCTGCGATCGGATACACCGGATCACGAAACGCTGGGCTGTCCCTCAAGGCAGTGGCAGACCGTGTTGGAAAGCCGTTTTATGCAGAGCTTTCGAGTGTCAATCCCGTTGTGTTTTTGCCGGGTTCGCTCAAAGAGCGAGGCACTGCTCTCGTCGACGAATATGTCACCAGTGGATTGATGGGGGCGGGGCAGTTCTGCACCAATCCAGGCATGTTGCTATTGGTGGAATCTCCGGAAGCCGATGCCTTTGTTGATGGGGTCGTTGCAAAATATCAAGCCGCTGCACCAGGGACGTTGTTATCTAAGAGTGTAGAAACATCGCTCGGCAAGAGTGTTGAACTACTAACCAAGGCCGGGGCATCGCTGCTGTCGGGGGGTGTCAAGCAACCTGGTGGTCGGTGTGCGTTTGCCAATACCGTGATGAAGATTTCTGGCTCGCAGTTTTTGAGCGATCCACATGTCTTTCAAACGGAGGCTTTTGGAAACGCCGTTTTGATTGTTGTGTGCAAGACCATAGACGAGTTGGTATCCAGCTTGAAGCACTTGGAAGGCAACCTAACGGGCTGTATTTATTCAGCCAAGGACGGAAGTGACGATTCGGTTTACCAGGCCGTTGCCTGCGAGTTAGCGCATCGAGTTGGGCGATTGTTAAATGACAAGATGCCGACTGGCGTTGCGGTGAGCCCCGCTATGAATCACGGTGGTCCGTTTCCTGCAACTGGGCATCCCGGATTTACGGCAGTAGGTATACCTGCCAGCATGATTCGATTTGCTAAACTGACTTGTTTTGACGCAATACGTCCGGAGCGATTGCCAGATCTACTACAAGATAGCAATCCGAGAAAGGCTTGGCGAAATGTCGATGGCGTCTGGACCAACGCCTAATTCTCCAGGCTTGCGAAACTTTGCAGTTACCTTGTCCTACAATGGGACAAGGTACGGTGGTTGGCAAATCCAGAACAACGCCACGTCGATTCAGCAGAAGCTTCAAGAAGCGATTGCTCAAGCGACTTCGGAGCATGTTATTGTTCGCGGAAGCGGGCGAACCGACTCAGGAGTTCACGCGATAGGCCAAGTCGCAACGTTTCGACTCGAAAATTGGAAAGCGCCTGCAGATAGACTGGTACCTGCCATCAATCGCTATCTCCCTCGTTCTATTGTCGTGAAGCGGTGTCGTGAAGCCGTTTTGGAGTTCGATCCAACTAGAGATGCACACAGCAAGCGATATCGATACACAGTTCGCAATGCCCGAGTACCGGACGCCTTGCAATATCCCTTTCAGTGGTGGTATCCCAAGCCGCTCGACGTAGAACCCATGCGACAAGCTGCCAGTTTGCTAATAGGAACACACGATTTCAAAGCTTTCGAAACACTCGGTTCGCCCAGAAAAACGAGCGTAAGAACCATTTATGACTTGCAACTGCTATCGTTTGATCACGATGATGGCAAAGACATTTGGATAGAAATTGAGGCCGATGGATTCTTGTACAATATGGTCCGAAACATAGCAGGTGCGCTATGTGAGATTGGAGTTGGTCGTTTTGGTTATCGATGGATACAATCCGTTTTGGAATCAAAAGTACGAGATTCATCAAGCCAAACCGCGCCTCCGCAGGGACTATGTTTGGTTAAAGTAAATTACCCCGACTCTTTGTTTTTAAACGCCTAGCCCCCCTCCACCGAACAAGCATTTATTTCGTCCGATATCAACATTGGAACTGCGTCACTCACTACTTCTTTATGGTGAAACCGCCACATTGAAATGCATGCATTCTCTTCTTTGCGAATTTACTGAAGCTTTGCGGTTTGTAACGCTTCTAGTAACGTCCTCGCCTTATGGAAACCGATTCTAAAAAGCGAGTCTTCGTTTCCTCGCAGGGTATGATCGTGATGTGTAAATCAGAAATCGCATTTCAACCAACTCGACGTCAGATTTTGGCAGCGATTGTCAGTGCTGGACTAATTGCCAGTTCTCGACCAGCAATAGCTAGCCAAACAGACGGGTATAAGACAAAGACTTTTAGAGCCAGAGCCCTCATCAAGCTCAACGGAGAAGTGCACCTCAAAAGCCAGTTGAGCGAGTCGACTGATGCAAAAGGGCGAACTGCAATTGCACGCAGGGCCCCGTTTCAATCTACTATCACTTTAGATTACGAAGAAAACTCTCAATTCGACAATGGTCTTATCGATTGCACCAGTTTAATCAATGTGGTCGAAGCCAGCTCGGACATTCAGGTCGATCGTCATTTGACTAAGACGAAACTCCGCGAAGAATGCAATGAGATTGTCCGATTCTCGCGGACCTCGAAACGGATGCTTACTTCGGGGCTCAATGCACCGATGTTCACCGCCGAAGTAAATCTCATCGAGCTACCGATTAACAGCACGTTTCTAGATGAGATCGTTACTAAGAAACAAGTTAAGGTCACGGAAAAGTGGACATTAAGCGATGACCTCACTACAAGATTGCTAAGCCTGGATACGGTTCGCGATGGTGAATTGATCGCTTGTCTCGTCGAGGCCGATAACGAAGTTGCCCAGATCGAGGTAAAGGGTAAAGTTAATGGAGTCGTATCGGGAATTCGTACGACGATTGAGGTCGACGGAAAAGCCCAACTGGATCGCAAAGCGGGCGAGATTACGTGGTTCGCAGCTAACGTCGAAGAAGAACGAGAGATCAGTGAACGAGCTCCCGGCTATAAAGTCTTAGCTCAAGTTCAAATACGCAAGAAGCAAATTGATGCTCTCTCAAGTGGCGAGAGCTTAGAGACGATTGCCAATCGAATTCCATCGATCGAGTCAGCGAGTATACGGCAATTCCATTCCGATCTCGGACACTTTCGGTTCATTGCTGATAGCAAGTGGGTGACGTTTCGCGACAACGGCGAGGAAGCTATTTATCGCTTCATTGTAGACAATGCGAGAATTGCGCAGTGTATCGTGACGAACATGGTCGACTTTGAACCGGGTCGGCAACTGAGTATGGATGGGTTTGTGGCTGACGTCAAAACATCTTTGGCCGGGTCATCGGCACAAATTCGAGAGTCTTCGGAAAAGATTACGGGCTCCAAGATGCGTGCGATACGAGTCGAATCGCATGGTCGCGTCAAGGATGTCGATGTCCTCTGGATACACTACCATATATCGAACGATGATGGGCGTCGTGCCGTGCTTGCGTTTATGCTCAACGCAGACGACGCCGAGGCATTTGGGGCAGAAGACAGTCAAATTGTTAACGCGTTCGAATTGATCAACTGGCCGAAGAAGCTTGATAGCCAAGCTGTCGAGCAAGAATTAGCCAAGTCTGAGAAGGACAAAGCCGCAGAGACAAAAGCGGACGCAACCACATCTTCAGTTCTTATAATTTCGCGTTAGAAGATTGCTTAAGCAAACGACAGGCAATGTTAAATGGACGTCAAGCACAGTGTAGTTTCGAACGAAAGCTGGCTTGAATCCAATTCTGGTAGCAGACTCTTTATACGCACATGGGCTGTTGAAAGGCCCGACGCGGTGATTATTTTGGTGCACGGTTTGGGAGATCATTCTGGTCGATTTGAACCGGTAGCCCAAACCTTTTGCCGTGCGAATTTCAGTGTTATCGGGTTCGACGCGTTAGGGCACGGTAAAACGGGTGGCTCCATGCCCCCGTTTGAGGTGTTAGAAAGTGACTTGATCAGGGTGATTCGGTTTGCTCGCTCTCAGTATACAGCTCCGGTGCTAATGTTCGGCCAAAGTTTAGGTGGTGGCATTGCTTTGCATCACGGGGTTTCCGGTAATGAACCAGTAGATGCAATTATCGCGGGTAGTCCACTATTGCGACCTGCATTCAAGCCTCCTGCATGGAAGATTCTCATCGGCCGGACGCTTGGTAGGTTGTGGCCAACACTCACTTTAGGAACGGGGCTCAATCCTCAGAATCTGACCAGTAATCCTGACGAAGTACAGCGTTATCTGAATGACCCATTGATCTTGAGACATGTTTCGGCTGCTCTAGGTTTAAGCATGTTAGAAGCGGGGGAGAACACGTTGCTAAGAGCAAGCCAATTAGCAACTCCGACTTTGATTATCCACGGCACGGCAGATCGCATTACGTCTGCCGAGGCGAGTCGAGAGTTTGCAGAACGAGCCGGTTCGATTTGTGAGATCAAGCTTTGGCAAAACATGTTGCACGATTTGCATTTTGAGATGGCCAAGGATCAAGTTTTAGGGCACGTCGTGGATTGGATTCATGGCAAGATTCGAAGCGGTGCGATTAAAGCATCCAAGCAACTGCCCAATAAACCTCGCTGAGAGATATCGAATACAATCGATCTTTGGCTGAAAGAAATCCATCTCACACGATTGAAGCCGTAGTGGTCGTTTGGCTACTCCTGGCCAATGAACGCAGCATTGGCGGGCAGAGTGCCTAATATACGTTCGATGCATAGATTATATTGACAGAATCAACGTTCTCTTACTGGTTAGGCAACAGATTTCGGAGAGGGCACAAAAAGCGCTCGAAATCATCAGCTTGGACATCGCTCCTATGAATACTAAGTTCGTCGCTGCTACCAAGCTCGTCACAATGTGGGGGCACAATTTGCTGTCGATCGAATGGACGGTTGAAATCGATCGCGTTTGATGCGAATTGTAAACTCACTGAATAAAAGTCTTTGTATTCATGTTTCTTTTTCGCAATCGAAATACGGTGATCGCAGTCCACCAGTGCAGAATCTGAACATTTCAGAAACATGTCGATAGTTTCGTAGCTAAAGAATGCGGTGCAGTCGAGGGTAACATATGGCGTAACTAATCTAATAGAGGCCTCTACTAGATCAGAGTGACAAGATATAAAGGTAAAGGTTAGCTTTGAGTCATGTTCTTTCCAGGTCGCAAAAAACAGTTCGGTAATCATACTTCGAAAAATCTTGGTTCTCAAATCAAGAATGGCGGATGGTATCGAGCGAATCCATTTGTTGACGTTGCAGATCGGAATCAGCCATCTGGATCATTAAGTAGTTCGCTCAATCGAAGCCGCAACGGTTGAGGATACTTTTCCAGCCACGATTCATCGATTAATCCGACCGCAATCATGTCCCTCAGGTGAACGCGATCTTTATCACGGAAGGCGTTTAGTTTCATTCTCACAAGAGCCTCTAACGAGATCGCTCGCAGTTCACCTGAACGAACCCACGGTTCAATATCCGGATTCGGCTCTTCACCTTTTCGTTCAACTCTACCCACAAACAAAACATGGACCGCATCGCGAGCAGAGGCATCTGGATGCTCAAAGAACATGTCCAACCCAGAGGTGTTGCGGTGATGAAAACCCGCTGCGGTCATCGCATCCTTCAGTGTGAGGAAGTCGGCAGGCCGAACCAGAATATCCACATCACGAGTTGTGCGAAGGGCAGCCGTATCGACCTGGGCAACCCATGCACGGACCGCATGTCCTCCAATCACCGCATAGGGTACTTTTGCGTCTTCAAGTATGCGGACCGTCTTTCGCAATCGCTCGTTAACCTTCTCCACGGCTCGCTCCATTCGGTCCCATAGCTCTTCGCCAACAATCGTAAATTCCATCGTTGAATTACCTCCTCGCCAAATTGTAACTCAAATTTCGGTGCAGAAGTTCCAATCTGAAGAATCCTAGGGACTGTTCTTATCCCTGGTTTTGTTGACAATTGAATGCCCCAAGTAATTCACTTACCAAACACGGAGGCAGTCATGGCAAAAGACGAACGCAAACGACAGAAGGCACTTGCAAAGAAGAAAAAGCGAGAAACGCAAGTTCGCAAGGAGGCCAACAAGGTTCGCAATCCGACACCTCAGGATTTAGCCAAAGCCATGCAGAGGGGAGCTTGGTACGCGTGTTACGAGATTGGAGAAGATACTGGTCTGCACAGCATCATTTGTGTACGCAATTCACCAATGGGTCCGGTCGGTTGTGCATTTTTAGTGGATAGATATTGCTTGGGCGTAAAAAATGTTCAGGTTATGAAAGCGGTAGATTTAGCTCGTTTGTCCGATTACGTCAAAGAGCGCGATGGACACACTGTGACCCCAGCCTATGCGATGAAGTTGATCACGTTCGTTATGGATGAGGCCGAGAAAATTGGCTTTGCACCACACAGAATGACAGCGACCATGCTTCCAATCTTCTTCGATGTCGATGTAACGGAATGCACCGACACTTTCGAGTTTGGTCGCGACGGAAAACCGACCTACATCGCAGGTCCCTATGAGTCGGATGTACAGCAGATGGAGATTCTCAATACACTCAGCAAGCTAGGTGGAACGAACTTCAGCTTTGTTGCGGCCATAGACGCTGATGGAGTGAGGAATTTGAAATCGTTTCGCGCATATGATGACGACAGTGACGTAGACGAATACGATGAATACGAAGATGATTTCGAGGCTGAGTATGAATCGAGCAACACCATCGATTCCACAGCAACGGTCATCGATGTTCCGTCAAAAGAGTAGCGAACTAAAGCTAGCGATCCGCTAACAGCTCACAAATTTGAGAATAGTATGGCTTGGATTATTTTGTTTTTCGCGGGCTTGTTCGAGGTCGCGTGGGCAGTTGGGCTCAAATTCACGGAGGGGTTTACTCGAGGCTGGGCAACGCTAGGGACGCTCATTGCAGTGGCCTTTAGCATGATGCTTCTCGGGATCGCCCTTCGTGATCTACCGGTTGGAACAGCCTATGCGATTTGGGTTGGAATCGGAGTCGTTGGGACGGCTGCCGCCGGCGTTTTCCTTTTCAATGAACCGGTTAGCTGGTTTCGTATCTTCAGCATCATGCTTATTGTTATCGGTATCGTCGGCCTAAAGATTTCTTCCGCACCTTCGACGACACCCTGAGCAATCATTAAGGATCAGACTATAGAGGCGGAAAGTACTTTTCGACCTTCCATGTTTGATCGCTAGAGTCGTACCGGACCAGCGAATGTAGCTGGTGATTTAGGTCGAGTGCGACGTGCAACTGATCAGGGGCGGTGCACGAGCTATTAAGCCGAACATGTTGTCCATCTTTGAGCCGCTGAAGCTCTTCTGCACTCGGTGTCAGTTTGGGCATCGCTTCGAGAGCAATTAATGGCGATAGAATTGAGTCAACAATTCTCGCTTTGGAGTCCATTGATTTGAGTGAAACACTATCCGAGTTCCCGAAGGGACCGATACGAGTTCGGATCAAATCGGTCATGATGGCATCGCTTTTGAGTGTTCGGGCCAGATCTCGACCGATCGATCGTATGTAGGTTCCCGTGCTACATACGATCCGTAGAACTAAGCGAGGATAGTCATAAACGACAATCTCCAACTCGGAAATCGTCACTTGTCTGGACGGAATATTCGGCGTCTCTCCGGCTCTCGCCAAATCGTAAGCCCGTTTTCCGTCGATTCGAAGGGCCGAATAAATGGGAGGTGTTTGCGAGATTGTTCCTCGGAAGAAAGGCAACGTTGCCTCGAGTTCATCGATCGTCGGAACGGGTGCATCGGCGATGACCTCAAGATCGGTTTCGGTATCGGCGGACGGGCTCGTTACTCCCATTTGAAACGTGCCGACGTATTCCTTGTCCAAGTTGTGTACATAGTCAGTCAAGCGAGAGGCTTGGCCCACCAGGATGAGCAACACCCCTGAAGCGATAGGATCCAGGGTGCCAGCATGACCAACTTTCACAGGCCGAATCAACCGCTGGATATGATTCACGCAATCACGGCTCGTTGGGCCAGCTGGTTTCCCTAAATTGATAATGCCAAACATTTACAAAGCAACCACGAAACAAAAAACAAATTATTCAAACGATTTTGAGGATCGTATCGAATGAGCATGGTCCAGGCGAGGTCTATAGAGGATTCCCAGCGGTTTTGCCGAAGATTGAAGTGGGCCAATGTGTTTAGAGCGTTTGGAGGTTAAGTTAACATGGAAAATCAACGATCCGTTCGGTGGGACGTCGTGGCGGTCTGCATGTTTGCTTTCTCCGCATTTCTATGGTTATCGCTGTGGACTCACGATCCTGCAGATAATCTTGGGAGCACCCCAAAGCCACTTGGATTTTTCTACCAGCCGTTGCCGGCAGCTTACCCGCCCAATGAAAAGCTTCAAAACGCCTGCGGTTACTTTGGAGCATTAGCCAGCGATCTGCTGATTCAGAGCACTGGGATCGGTGCCTATCTGATCGCAGGGTTATCTGTTTTGTCTGGCATTGTCATGCTGAGGCAAAAACCGTGGGCCTCGTCGTTAGGCCGATCTATCGGTTGGTCGTTGATTTTGCTCGCAGTTTGCTGCATGCCAGACCGGTTTGGATGGAAGCCACACGTATCGGTACCTGTTGGCGGCGGTGGTTATTTGGGAGCGGTTGCCAATTTGTGGATGGATGCACGTTTGGGCCAAGGCGGGTCTGTTGTCATGGTGATTAGCATCTTCATTGGTGGCTTACTGCTAAGTACTGAATACGCCATCATTAGCTATTTTGGTTATGGAGCAACTCTCACGATGATCGCGGCGCGGTACATTCGTTTGCCGCGTTGGAATTTTGGAAGACACAAAGAGCTCGTAGAAGGAACCTTTTCGCCAAAACGCTCCGACTTGCCAGCGTCCTTAACATTGAGACAGGACCCCACCTCGATTACGGCGAGCGTTCCCTCAACGGTTGAACCTGTTGTAGATCAAAAGCCAACAGCTGGCATGAGCTTCCCTAGCGTTCGAGGAGCAATTCAGAGCATTGCGACGGCGATTACGGGGACGGCACAGCAAGGAAACGAGACAGCATCCTTAACGCAGCCTTCTGCAAATTCAGCAGATGGCCCGAGCATTCGTATAGGCAGAAGAGCTGAGAGCAATGTGTCCATCGCAGACCTAGCATCAGAAAGAAAGGGGCCAGTTCGTACCGATTTAACGGCTCCTAAACCTGTTCCATTGAGTGAACTATCTCAGAAGCCTGCAGCAAACGTCGAGGAAGAGGATGATTACGAAGATGGGTACGAAGACGATGAAGCCGTAGAAGATAGCTACGAGGACGAATTCTACGAAGAAGAGGGCGACGAGAGCGAAGAGTACGCTGACGATGAACTCGAAGATGAGGAAATACACAGCGAAGCTGACGAAGAAGAGGAAACGATAACCGAGGTCGCTCCTAAAAAACCGCGCAGCATGACGGTGCGAACAGACGCAGCGCATATCGAGGAACGAGTCCCTACGATTAAGAACGGCCGCAAGAACAAGAAGGACAAAGAGCCCGAGGAAGAAAAGCAGGTTGAAGAAGACCCAGCTGATTCCATCAAGGACATGGATGACACCAAGCTACCCGAAGGAAGCGAAGAGTACGTACTCCCAGGTTTGGATCTACTAACAGAGTCGGACGACATCTGTTATGAAGAACAGAACGAAGAGGTTCGCCGCAAAGCGAAACTTCTTGAGCAAGCGTTTGATAGCTTCGGTTTCAACGTCAAGGTTGTTGAAATCGAAACGGGTCCGGTTATTGCCCAGTATGAAATCGAGCTCGAAGCCGGCTTGCGGCTTAGCAAGATTACGAGCTTGGCAGATGACATTGCTATTGCTTTGCGAGTCCCTAGCGTTCGGATCGTTGCGCCGATTCCCGGCAAAAACAGCGTCGGCATCGAAGTACCAAATGAAAAACGCCAAGTTGTTCGCATGCGGGAAGTTATCGAAGAGAGTGGTCCTCAGATCAAAAAGCAGAAGATCCCGTTGTTCCTGGGTAAAGACGTGTCTGGAAAGTCACTGACTGTCGATCTCGCTAGTTTGCCACACTTGTTGATCGCAGGTCGAACAGGTACCGGTAAGTCGGTCTGCCTAAATTCGATAATCTCATCGATCTTGATGACGAGGAGGCCGGATGAAGTCAGAATGCTGATGATCGACCCGAAGATGGTGGAACTAAGTTGCTATGGCCGGCTACCACACTTGATGCACCCGGTCGTGATCGACATGCGAAAAGCGGAAGCCATTCTAGCTTGGGCGGTCGATAAGATGGAAGAACGGTACTCTCTTTTAGCCAAAGCGGGCGTTCGCCACCTAACCAACTACAACCAATTAGGTCGAGAAGAACTGATCGAGAGACTTAAGCCAGAGTCACCTGACGAAGCGGAGATGATTCCCGATCACTTGCCATTCATTGTCATTGTGGTCGACGAAATGGCAGACTTGATGATGACGGCTGGCAAAGAAGTCGAAGCACACATTATTCGGTTGGCCCAGAAGAGTCGTGCGGTGGGAATTCACTTGATCCTAGCAACTCAAAAACCAACGGTCGACGTCATCACCGGTTTGATCAAGAGTAATTTGCCAGCACGGATCAGTTTCCAAGTTGCAAGCCGCACCGATAGCCGCGTTGTTCTCGATGAAATGGGAGCAGACAAACTGCTCGGTAATGGTGACATGTTGTTCTTGTGGCCAGGAACCAGTCAATTATTGCGAGGCCAGGGAACGTATCTGAGCGACGACGAAATCAACTCGGTGGTCGATCATTGCAGTATGGGAGGAGAGCAAAACTTTGTTCAAGAGTTAGTGCAGCTTAAGGTCAATCAAGATGGCGGAGACGCCAAGCCAGGAACCTTTAAGAAGCGAGACGATTTGTATGAGGCTGCGGTGGACATTGTCGTCCGTGAGGGGCGAGGCAGTTGCTCGCTATTGCAACGAGCTTTAGGTATTGGATATGGTCGGGCGGCGAGATTAATCGACTTCATGTCCGAGGATGGAATTGTTGGGGAATACAACGGATCTCAAGCGAGGGAGGTCACCATTTCGATAGCCGAATGGGAAACCATGAGAGCGAATGCCGCGGCCGAATCATCAGGATCAGGAAAACGAGGCAAGAAGATTCGACGGGACGAAGGCTGGGATGACTCACCTAAGAAGCCTAAGTCGTCAAAGAAGAAAAAAGAGCGAGAGTCAGAAGAAGCACTCGTTTCGGAGAACGATGAAGACTACTGGGAAGAAACAGATTAACCAATCAGTCCAATCCGTGGCCAGATCGGCTACTCACTCTTGTAGCCGAAGTCGCCAGACTTTGGATTTCACGCCTGAAACGGAGCGAGGCGTGCCGCAACTTCGCAGAGCCTTGTTACGGCCTACGAACCGAAGTCAAAACAGCGAATTATCCTCTGAACTTCAGCGTTGGCTCGACCGAGCCCGAGCCAGACGGTGGTGTTTTTCGGAACGAGTTAAAAACCCCCAGTTGAGGGCTTCATCCTGTTCATACCGTTTTCCCAAAGTTAATGCGGTCAGAGCTTTCTGAAGCTCTATTCCCAAGTAGAAAGCGTGAGAAGGATCTACATTTTTGGATTCGGGCAGTGCCATCAGAGATTGCATCATTTCGTAGGGATCGGTACCCCGTATGTGCACATTGGCGCTGAGCAAGTGGATCTCGGATTTCCCTACAAGTACACGGTAGTTATTGTCCTTGAGTTGTATTGCAAGATGCTGGATCGCTGAATCGGACAAGTAAGGATTTGATGGATCGCGAAGCAGAACGAGTCGTTCTTCGAGATGTTTTGGTGGGATGCGATGCCGGACAGCGTAATTGACTAATTTGCGAGCAAGATCACATTCGCGGACAGCAGTTTGAGCCCAGGATATGACTTCGGTCGTTAAAATGCTGCCGATTTGTAGTTCTTCGCAGAAGCCGAGGAGCAGCACGTTGATAGCAGCCGAATCTGCATCGGTTAGTTCCGTGATGTTTCCGATTCCCATCATCATCGGGATGTCCGGGAACATCCGACGAGTTTGACAGTATCTTTCCATCGAATTAGCGAAGCCACATCCGATTGGTTCTAGGATTGGATCGAGTCGAAATGGCACAGATTGGGCAATCAACAACTCGACGGTAGACTCCAAGCTTTTGATGAAGTCTCCCCCCATATCGGGGACCACAACTACTTCAGCCCCCCAATCTTGTGCCGCATGTCGATTCGTTTCATTGACGGACAGCACGAGGCTAGCTCCTGCGCGGGTCGCTTGCTCAGCTTCCCATAGATCAAAAGTATCGATCGATAGTCTTAGGTCTTGATCACGCAGTGCCTTAATCGCATCCGCTATAGAATTCCAACGCGAATTAGGATCGCAGCCAATATCAATGCGATCGGCACCGTCGTTTTTCAATCGCTTCGCTTGGGCAATGAGATCCTCCAGCGAGAGGCGTGGAGCGTGGTTAATTTCGGCGATGATCTCGATCGAATGCTGTCCGTAATCTTCTCCGCGATGTCTTTTTTTTCCGAACATCTTTGGAAGATCTCTGACATCTTTTGGACCGCACTCGACGATGAGATTACGATTGGGGTAAGCCAATTGGATCATGTTGCGGACTTCATCAATACCAAGCTCAAGATAGCCTGGCAGAATGACGCGAGTGGATTCATTTGGAATCGAGAGATGTCGCAACAACCACTTGGGTGTCATCAACGCGGCCACGGTAATGGGAAGCACATCGATCGTATAGTTGAACGCGAGTTTATCAGCGAGTGCTGAGACAACTTCACGCAACGATGCTTCCGCAAGTTTGCCTGTGACAAAGTGGATTGACTGAATTGTGGACATCGTTCGAGATACCCCTATTGACCTATAACGCAACTTAAAGGAACATGATATTAACGAGAAGCACATAGAACTCGTAGTCAAGATGACTCGAATTCGTGGCCGGTGCTTCTCGTTTTTTTATTGGTAGCGATGGAAATCCTATTCGAACATCCTTGGTTCCTCGTCGTAAACAAGCCGACGGATCTTTTGACACAAGCGGTAGCGGGTGTCGATTCATTACAAACGGAGCTTATTCGTTATCTTAAAGAACGCACTCCAGGAGGAGCGAATCCGTTTATTGGAACCCCTCATCGACTAGATCGGGTGACGACGGGAGTGATGGTTGTTGCCCGAAATCAAAGAGCTTTGAGGCGATTGAGCGAACAATTTGCAGCTAGAATCGTTTCCAAGTCCTATCATGCGATTGTGCCTGATTCCCCTATCGTTGAGGAATTGTATCATTCTGGGGCAACAATTCGTTGGATAGATCATTTGAGGAAGATTCCCGAAGAGGCACGTGGTGAGATATGCGGTGCCGAGATTGAGGGATCCAAAGAGGCGATTATGACGGTGAAACCGCATCAGCGAGTTAGGCTGTCCGGAAGCGACGAGAGTTTTCGATTGTGCGAAGTACAATTGGAAACGGGTAGAATGCATCAAATTCGGCTGCAATTTGCTTCGCGAGGGATGCCGATTGTCGGGGATCAGTTGTATGGCAGTAAGGTAGCTTGGATGGATGGCGAATTCAGGAATACGCCAATCGCGTTACATGCAAGAAGTTTGCAATTCCGTCATCCGCAGACAGCGGAGCTGTTATCATTTGAAGCCCCGTATCCAGAATCATGGAATCGATTGCGATTCGAGGGATTAGAGTGCAGCCAAGTAGACTAGAGAGAATTGCAAAGCGATTTCAGATCGACCGCCCCCTTTGGTTTGCAATGTCCGCGAGGGCTTGGCAGGCGATATCGGGCCCTCTTACTATCATTTTCCTGGTACAGGCTCTGACGCTGGGTGAGCAAGGTGTTTACTACGTCCTGGCCAGCGTTATGAGCATTCAACTTTTCTTTGAACTAGGATTGCTGAATGTATTGATCAGTCAATCGGGGCATTTGGCGAGTGACATTGCTTCGGATCGGCCTCATGCAAAGCAAAGGATGAGCCAGCTCATCTCAGTCGCTGGGCAGTGGTTTGTAGCGGCAAGTGTTATGTATGCAGCCGCGGCAATCCTTTTCGGTTGGCGGACGCTCGCCGATAAAGTCTCGACTGACGATTGGAAGATGCCATTGGTCTGTTTGAGCATTGTTGCCGCCGGCACGGTCGCGTTAGCTCCTAGGCTGGCCATTCTGGAGGGGGCAGGATATCGAGCCAGTGTTTACAAGGTTCGATTCTTTCAGATGCTACTCGGAACTTTAGCTGTTTGGAGCATGTTATTGATGGGGTTCAAGTTATGGGCCCTAGTCCTGTCGAGTTTCGTGCAGTTTTTGTGTTCGTTTCTGGCGACGTTCGTCGTTCACCGAAGGTTTTTTGATTCTCTCCACCACGCTAAAGAAGATCGCGACGCGAGTTCTAAGAACGATGAGGAGAGTGGTCTTAAGTGGTTTAGCGAAGTCTTTCCGCTTCAGTGGCGAGTGGCTTTGACGAGTATTGCATACCATATTGCAACTCAATTTTTTACTGTCATTCTCGTAAGGTATAACGGAGAGGAGGCGGCTGGCCAACTGGGCATGACGATGAGCATTGTGATGGCGATACAAGGCATGGCAATCACCTTTATTCAAACAAAATTTGGTCTTGTCTCCAATCTTCACGGGGCAGGAGACAGGGAAGAAGCAGGTGAACTTTGGCGACGTTCGGCGTTGATATCGACAGGCTTACTAGTAACGGCTTTATCCGGTGTACTAACGGTGATTTGGCTTTTGCCGATCGCAGAAAGAGGCTGGGAAGCTCGATTTATAGAACCGTGGCAGATGTTGATTCTGGCAGTGGGTTGCCTTGCGAATCATGGCGTTGCCTTGCAGAGCTTTTACGTTCTTTCTCGGAAAGGCAGACCATTTCTTGTGGCCTGTTTGATCGGGTTCGGAGTGACCGCAATTTCTGTTTGGATTGGTGGGGCACGGTGGGGGGTAACCGGTATCGTAGCGGGTTACACTTTTGGCATGTTGGGCGTAACGCTACCACTGCACTCTCTTTCGTACTGGCTCTATCGCGGAAAGAAGTAAAGCATGTTTCAGCTAATGGGCCTGTTGCTTTAATTAGCCGCGAACGCTCTAGCGTCCGGTTGTCGGCCGTTAACCACGGGCTAACGCCCTGCGGCTGATATGGTTGTTTTTCAAAAGGCTAATACAATCGAGCCAGAGATTTGGCTCAAGTTGATTAGGAATTAGGGATATTCAACTCGACAATCTCTTCGACAAAAGGTTCTTTTCCACTAGGGTTCTCGAATTCCAGCTTGATCTGGCGCCCAGGAAATTTATCGCTGAACCAACCTTTTACTTTCATCGGTCCGCTTTCCAGTTGAGCCTTCCATTCGTAGACGGTCGCATCGTATTTATTCCCCATGGATTCGATCGACTCCGCAGCGACTTTGTTTGCATCCGGTAGCGGTCGAGTGAACAACTCGGCATCCATTTCGGCGGGGATTTTTTGGGACTTGGGATACTCCAGAACTGAGGGGGGATTCTCCGTGGTGTCGTTGGTACGCTTGACCGTGATTTGGCTTTCGACCAACACAGCCTCCGCTTTGATCTCCTTCAGTTCAAGTGTCGTCGTAATGACGGTCGTTCCGACTTCGTTGGACATCGTCTTTCTGCGAACTACTTTTGTTCCGATCGGAAATTGTGACCAGCTTATGTAATCTGAATTTCCAACGTCCTTTAGTGAAGAGCCTTTAGCTTGCGTCACCGTTTTCGATGGATCGCCGGACTGTGGATTGCTGGAGGTCGAAGCGGGTTTTTCTGAGGAACACCCAAGCGATAAAGAGAGGCAAAGGGAGAATACGAATAGAATTCGATACATATTGGGTTGAGCCATGGGGATAAAGATTGTGGAGATGGCGACACGAAAAAACTCTAGAGGCTTTGCAAACGCAAGACCTGTATCGCATCTAGGACACAGGTCTTCACTTGCGATTTTCTAGCTATTTCTTCTTCTTGTTGGCTGGGTTTTTGCCCTGACTTTCTTCATCATCAACAGCAGAGTCAGCAGCCTTGATTGCGGCTTTCTGTTCCTCGGTTAGTTCTGTGGTAGGAATAATGGCGGGCCCACCTCCACCGCAACCAGCGAGGGTGCTCAGGCAAAAAAGCGAAAGGAGCAGAGTCAACGAACGAGTTACATTCAGAAGCATGTTAATGTTGGATTAAACAGAGTATGGTGTTAGTTTGATCAACTGGTAAGGTCACACAATGGGATAACCGCAGTCGAGTGACTGCGGTTATGTTCATGGTCCGCGAACTTTTCTCACGATGAGAGTCGTTTCCAGATTCCTTCGTTATTCACGCTGATGTGCTCGCGGATCAAGCGGCAAGAACAATTAAACAATTAGTTGTCGAGCGAGTTAGGATTGCCATCGTCGATGACGTTAGCTCGCATCCAAACCACTGCGTCTACATTGTAAGACACGAAAACGACAGATCCGTCACCAAGAGCACAGTTAAGACCTCCCGTGTGAGCAGACCCGAAGTATCGTCGCCATACCGTCCCGGTTCTCGCAACCATATCCAAGAACGGTCTGTTTCGTTGATCGAAATCGGAGAGGGGAGGAAAGTGATAACGAATATTGTCTTCGTCCCAACCGGCGTTCTGCCATCTTTCGTTGTCACCACCATCAGCACCATGTCGAGTCGATGGCAGAGCTTTCTCGGCGACCATAATCGAATTGGATGTACCGTCGGTTACGTCGGCAAGGCGACGTTTCGCGCCTTGTGCATCCCAAACGATGTATCCCTTGCGGCCAGGAAAGTCGCCGAAGTTTTCTCGAGTTCGTTCGTTACGACGAGGCTCTAATCCCAAAGGAGCGGCTGGGATTTGAGGTTGCCAAATCGGAGGATTCCAACCGCTGAGCGTTCCATTTTCGTGGATTTCCCCTTGGTAGAAGCCAGCAGCACCGGCATAGTCATTACGGGAGAAAGCGGCCGAGCCGTAAACTGCATTGGTTCGGCGAGATGGGCAGTAATACGATGGGATGATAGATCTAGCCACGGAGTCTTCGCCGTCGTAGTCTGCTGGCCGGGTTCCATGCAAAGGAGCAACTTCGAATCTTGCTAAATTGTAAACGTTGTTTTGTTCCATGAATGGCAGAATCTTGAAGAAGTGATTCCAACCATTAGGGTGACCAGCACGGCAGCAGGTCGAACCTTCGTACTGCCCCGGTGCTTCGTCGTATTGCATACCAGGCAATCGTGGGTCGCCATCGAATCCACCTGAAGGGATCTTCTTGTAGGCAGACTCAAAGTTCATGAATGCCAAACCGATTTGCTTTAGGTTGTTTCCGCATTGCATGCGCCGAGCAGCTTCACGTGCTGCTTGAACTGCGGGAAGAAGCAAACCAACCAAAATGCCAATAATGGCAATAACGACGAGGAGCTCAACCAACGTGAAGCCGCCTCGAATGCGTCGACTCCGTAACATAACTACCTCACAATATGAGAATTACGAATCGCTAAGCACTATGCTCTAGCGAACGCGAGGTATGGTAGTCTCCGAGAATGATTCTCTGATGAAGTGACGGTTAGGAGACGGTGAAGAGTCCGTAAAGGTAGAATGAAGGCAAAAGAGTCGCCAGGACGCACTATGGCTATTTCACAAGCGAAAGCCGGTGTAAATAGATTCGTTCTGCATTGCCACCCCAAATTAACTCCCTATCGCTTTGGGAATAAGCGGACAGCCAATCAGAGACGATATCTACCCACGCAGAGTACTCTGCCGCGAGTCGAATAACAGGCCAGTCGGAACCGTAAAGAATACGATTTGGAGAAAAGAGCTCGAATACGCATTCCCAATAGGGGCTTATTTGCTCAACCGTCCATGAACTGTGATCTGCCTCTGTAAGAACTCCAGAAAGCTTTACGCTGACGTTCGGTAACTTCGCGATAGCCGCCAGATCTTTTTTCCATTTCGCTAGTTCTCCCTTTCGAATGGCAGGCTTAGCAATATGATCCAAAACAAAGGATTGAGCTGGAAAGTCGTTAACTAATCCCGTGGCATCGGGAAGTTGATGGGCATAAATCAAGATATCGTAGACCAGTCCGTATTGGTTCAGACCTTCGATTCCTCGACGAAAATCAGCACCAGCCATGAAGTTAGGGTCCGATTCGTCTTGTACAACATGCCTAACCCCCACTGCCTTGGGTAAGCGAGAAAAGCTTCTTGCTTGGGCATCGACATTGGGGCTTCGCAGATCGATCCAGCCAACGATTCCTTTGATAAATTCGTATTCTTCTGCCAGACGAGAGAGAAACAAATTTTCATTCGGATTTTGTCGGGCTTGGACTGCAATGGAGCCATCAAATCCCAACGGTTCTAAAATCTGTTGCAGATCTGATGGTCCATAGTCACGGTGTAATCTTGAACCGCTTTCAATCCACGGATACTCAGTTTGAGAGTAGTTCCAAAAATGTTGATGCGAGTCGATCCGCATTAGGTTCGCACCCCAACCAGAAGCAGTAGATTGGCCCAAGTCGCTTGATCGGCTGTTTGAATAGTTAGCACGTGATCATCGGACATTACCGAGTCATAAAAATCCCACTTGATAATTGGTTCCAAATCGCGTTTGAACCCTGACTCCTTCATTATCTGTCGGTATTCAGTCCAAACCGGTGGATCTGACTTGAGGGCATATTCATCCGACGGGTCGATCCCCATCGTGTGGATATGGTCGATAGGAAGAATTTCGAGCAGAGGCCTGAGAACTTGGGCAACCGTTGGAATCCCAGGCGTAAGCTGCAAGCATACGACTTCTGCATTGCGTCCTTTTTTCGACGACGAAGGGTAATTGCCATCTGCGATCAAGATTTTTGCATGATGACCAGCACGTGCTGCTGCGCTGAGGATCGCTGGATGTAATAGAGATGATTTCAGCATGGTTCTTAGGGTTTAATGGAAATGAATAGGAAGTAAGAAAACAGTAACAACTTCAGGCTACCACCAGAGACGAGAATCGGGATCTCGCTGGTATTGTCGGTAAAGGATGGAATCTGGCTCACGCCTTAGTTGAGTTCTAGCAATGAGCCCCGCAACCGCTCCCGCAACAAATCCGCCGATGTGCGCCAAGTATGCAACGCCTCCACCGGATGCTCCCAACGAGCCCCATCCGCCTAAAAATTGGGTAAGAACCCACATTCCCAGTACGATAACCGCGGGAACAGTGATCACTTGAAAAAAGAAAATAGCGTTGATTCGATTATGAGGAAAGAGAACCAGATAAGCGCCCATAACTCCGGAGATGGCCCCCGATGCACCGAGCATAGGTATGACACTACCGGGTGATACCACGATCTGCGCGATACTACCGACCAAGCCTGAGACAAGATAGAAAATCAGGAATCGAACATGACCGAAGCGTTGCTCAACATTGTTTCCAAAGATCCAGAGATAAAGCATGTTTCCGCCGATATGCCCCAAGCCACCGTGCATGAACATAGACGAAATGAGCGTGAACCAAATAATCCTAGGACCTGGAGCTTGGGGGACGTTAAGATAACCTCCGTCAACGGCCACCGCAGTCGGCTCCACAAGATCGACGCCCGTGACCAACTCGCGGGGAATCGCGCTCCAACCATAGGTAATCTCGGGATACAACCACTGCAAGCCAAACACAATTAGATTTGCAACCAGCAAGGTATGGGTAACGTATGAAACAGTGGATACCTCACCGTCGTCGTCACTAATTGGAAAGAACATCAGCGAGCATCCTAACTAGCGAGTCGAATGGGGGTTGGAAAATCGAGTACAAATTGAGTGCCTCGGCCAACTTCACTCTGAACGCCGATTCGTCCACCGTGAGCCTCAACGATTTTTCGCGCTGTTGGCAAACCGAGCCCCGAGCCGCCATGTTTCGTCGAATAGAACGGCTCAAACATTCGCATAGCAGTGACCTCGTCCATACCGCATCCAGTATCGATCATTTCTAAAGCGACACCCCCTGGGATTGAGAAAGTGCGAACGAGTAACTCACCTCCGTCTGGCATCGCTTCTAATGCGTTCTTAACCAAGTTTACCAAAGCAGCTTGCAAGGAATCGCTATGCAGTTTGATGTTAGGAAGATTGGGATCGAGATAGATTTGCAATCTGATTCCAGACTTATCAGCTTGGGCTCGAAAAAGATTGATGACCCGTTCGATCTGTTCGTTCAGGGAGCCGACTGTCATCTCCAAATCTCGCATTCTCGCAAATCTGAGAAAGTCTCGGAGCAGCCCTTCCAATCGATTGCACTGTTGTCGAATCATATCGACTTTTGCAATCGCGCGACGTTGCCCTGGGAATGCGGTTTCCTCTAATTCTTCGCAAAGGAGGTCTGCATTCATGTGGATAACCGAAAGAGGATTTTTGATTTCGTGCGCGAGCGACCCAGCTAGCTCTGCCAGTTCGTTGTATTGCTCTCGCAAATCCTCGAGGGCTAATGATTCTTTTGACTTGGTTGGATCGTCGTACATTTCAGAGAGGCTTCTCAGTCGTCCCGGATTATTGGCGATGCTGTCGGCAAGGCCCTTTTTTAAAGCCGAACCGAAAGCACAGATACCGCGAATTGTAACGTTGTTTCCTGCTCGGGTCACTTGAGAAAGAGTTCTAGTTTAGAGCGACAATGCGTCTCGCAACGGGTCGAAATCGGCAGGGCCAAACCCTAAATGCAGATGTTTGCTCCAGCCCTCTGCAAACTGGCAATTAAGTTTTCCGATTCTGGCTACTTCGGCTCCGAGGTCCAGCATGGTCTGGACATAGGAATTCATTTTCTGAGTGTTTTGCAACCAGTTCTGTTGTGATTGATGGCATGAAAGCATCGCCATTTTTTGTGGGATAAAATCATCAATTTCGACATAATATTCAGGAATTGCAATCTGCCCATCGGGACTGCGATTCCCATGAGGCTGCGCGTGATAGATTGCAACATCTTGCCCAACGATTGGCATCGATGGATCCGTTTCAAAATTGGGAACGGATCGGGAAAAGGCCGCGGTAACCGCCAATCGACATGTTTCCATATGATCCTCCATGTAATCAAATCTTGCATGGGTAAGGATCAAAGAGGGATTGGCGAGCCTGACAACCGCAGCAACTTTCTTTAAGTTCTCGCGGCTATAAAAAACATCAAGATCGTCACAGATGGGAGGATGAAAAGTTGCGCCAAGCAGATCGGCCGCTTTGCGAGCTTCTGCGAGTCGAATACGCGCAGTTTCCTCGGCGTTCCACTCGGTCGAGCCGCAACATCCGTTTGCAACATTCATATAGTGGATAGACCAGCCGTTGGCTTTGAGCTTGAGCAGAGTGCCAGCAGCTACAAATTCGATATCGTCGGGGTGAGCAAAAATAGCTAAGGCAGTTTGGTTCATGGCATTGGAGTAAAATGAAAAGAGCGAGTCTCTGCAACGCAGATCTCGCTCATGTTAAAATGGCAATTACGAATGTTGTATCGAACTAAGCAACAATTTTGGACCGCGCATCCCGTGCACCGCGACTTAGCACATCGCGCAACATGGGTGAATAATCCTCGTATCTAGCTTCGTCCGAAGGACCATCGGAATACTGGTAAATCGCATCTCGAGGTTTAGCTCCCAATGCGATTAAGGTGCTCGAAACGGTACCATAATCCGCTCCTCTCAATACCATATTGGCACGATTGGTGGGATTAGGTGCACGCGAAAAAACTCGACTCGCGACGGCAAGGAACTTAACCGGTGAATCGAGCGTCTGAAGGGTGAGCAAACGACTCGCTAATTGAACTCGCTCATCTCGTGGGTCATTAAGGTTACGACCTCCGATAATATTGAGTCCAGGGCGCATGTTAATCACTTCATTTTCTGTCTCATGATGTATCACGAAACCGAACTCCCGATCAGCTATAACAAGATTGCAGGCTTCGAATTGATGCCGTTGCAATTCTTCTAACGCTTTATCGAGACACTCACGAGCGGTCGTTCCTTTTAAAGACTCTTTGCACAACAAACCGCGCGAGCGATTGCTGCCCAAAGGCTCCAGAACACGTCGATTGCAAAGACCGACTAACACACCGTGCTGATTAACTCCTAGCCATGTTCCACCGCTTCTTTGATCGGTGGGGCAAAGGATCCGAGGCTTACCAGCTTGGATGCTGGGCCCGGAACTTCGTCGATCGAAAAACTCCTCTCTATTGGATGCTACAAGAATGGGACTCTCAGAAACTACGCAATATTGAATGGCCAGCAAGCACATCGCAAATGTCGCACTTTCTAGGGTTGGAGCTAGAGAACCGAATCACGGCTAATGGCACTTAATTGCGCATACAGGGCACAATTACGTGATTCGCGACCGGCGTTAATCTAGACTGACCGAAGCTGACAGTCACCCCCTCTTTTGGGGTTACGCTAGCATAAATTGTGGAATACTTGTTATTTTCTTTCGACGAAAAGTTGGTCTGCGGAAGCCAGGAGAACTGGAGAATCTGGCTTGCCTAGCAACTCGAACCAATTTGGGAGCGAGACGGTCATTTGGGGACCGAATCGCTCAGGCAGAACACGTCCAAGCGGTCAAAAGCTGTCGACTAGTCCTTTTTCTCGGCAGCCAGGATAAAGCTTTGGATCAACCATCCGTCGCTACTTGTAGTAGAAACAGTCCCTGCGGGCATGAAGTAGGACCGAATCTCGGAAAACGGTGGAAGTGCGTTTCCGTTTATCTTTTGTTGCTTGTCCTTGTTCTTCTTCTTCGGATCGAGAATCCGATCGAGAACAGCGGCAGCCACGCTACGAGAAGCAGACAACTGACCTTCACGGAATAGTTCATATTGCATTTCGAAAGACTTATCGGTTCGATCGATTTGCATTAGGCTGTGGGAATCTTCACCGAGAAGCTCTTGAATGACGCCATTGGCGCGTGCGACATCTGGCTCTTTAAACAGTGACTGGTCATTTGCTTTGACCCTTTCGATGGTCTCCATGAGAAGCTCTGCATCGGAGGCGAATAAGAAGTAACCATCAACAACACTGATCGCCCATTGGTCTAGCAACGGCTCCTCTGCATCGTCTTCTTCCATTTCTGCTTCTTCTTTGCCTTGCTCCTTGGCTTCTTCTTTGGCTGTATTCGATTTTTTGGTACCTGCGGCAAAATCGAGTTCTACCTCGACATCATCAGTCTCATTTAAAAATGACCAGATACGGTATTTCGTGTCAGGCACATCCAATGGTTGTCCCTGAGGCTCATTGCTACCATACCTGTCCACGATCTCAGCGAACTTGCCTTCTGGATCGTTCAATTTCACCGCGACCAAAGATCGTTTGCTAACTGGCGTGATCGGTTCCGTTACTTCAGTAACAATAAAGAACTGACTGGTAAGAAGCGGCAGAACTTCTTTAACAATATCGATCTGAGGCCCTTGGATGTCGGTTTTAATACCATCGATCATAGAGTCAAATGTACCGGGTGAGTTTACGTAGCTATCCACAAGGTACTTAAACCGAGGAAAGGCTTCCTGGAGATCCCAAGAAAACGCAGTGACCGCGGCGCTACCTGTGCTCAACCACGAGGGCACATCGAACGTCTTAACGTTCGGAAAGGTCAATATTTTCACTGGTTCTTCGATAGGTTGCTCCAGCTTGATAAATCCGTTGTGGACCATATCGTGCTGTTCGGATGCAAAATTCAAATTGCCCGTGATACATCGCACCGCCCCGAAGCCTTGGTCTGTCAAAAGCTTGAGGATATCGGGCTGATTCTTTTTGGGGCGGCCACCGACTTCACGGAGGAGCTTTACCATTCCAAGAGGATTCACAAAGTACTCGATATCGATCTCTTTCATCTCAGGCAACTTGGCCGTTGCTTCTTGAAAGGTTTTCGAATCGACCAAGCTATCCGTCTTGGCTCCCGACTGTGCGTCGAGCAATTCCTGCATTGTACGCTCGTCATCGGTCGCGATCAGCTGACCTTTATTGATGACGTAGTAGGACTGCAAAAGATTCTTTGGATTGGTGGGAGACTGCCACTGATAGCGAGTCACTTCTACGTCAAGAATTTTGACTTTGCTCTCGGAAGCCTCTCGAGCCTGGAGCTCCTTTGCAACTCGCTTTAAAAATTCTTCCGCTTGAAGCTCTCTTGTTCCGATATCGACCACTGCTGCGACGGAGAACGGTTTCTCACCATCGCGAGCGATCCATCCGATAGCGGTTTGGCCATCTGCAATCGCCTCGATGTCTTCAACATCTACGCTCAATTGCCAACCAGCTTCACTCAATCGGCTTCGAATGTCATCTCGCTGTGTATTCCAGAAGTTCTGAAGCTTGGCATCGGTTGCCAGCTTACCAAACTGCGTCTTTGCCCATGCATCGACAAATCGTGCCGTGTCGGGAAGACGAACCAAGGCCTGGGTAGTTGCGGGAAACATTTTCGTTGCAGGCACGGTATCGACCGCGTACGCCAACGAGGATGTCAATCCAAGTGCAACAGCAAGCGCGAGGCGACGAACAGCGTGATATCGAGATCGGTTGACTCGCTTTCTTGAGTTCCTCACCGAAAGCCTCCTCTGAGCAAAATATTGGGAAAAGCGAATAGTTAGTCCTTTATACTCGTTGTATCGTATCGCAAAATCTCCAAGAATGGAAACCCGGCTTTTGCAGGCTTTCGCAACGAGCACCAAAAATCACCCCACAAATCCCTCATTCCTTCTCGACCCACCTAATCTTTCATGGCCAAAGACGAAGAAGTTCTCGTAGTTTCAGCCAAACTTTTGGATCAAATTGGTTTTTTTAGCGGCTTTCAGCCTAACGTCGACCGTTACTTGCCAGCTCTGATGGACCGCGCCAACCAGTCCTTTAGGGCACGAAGCATCGTTGAGGACGATCCCTCTTACAAGCAGCTAATTCCCTACGTCATATTGGAGTATAGCGATGCTCACACCACAAAGATCTTCCAATACACCCGAGGAAAAGGTCAGGGAGAGGCTCGATTACACGCGTTGAAGTCCATAGGTATTGGCGGGCATATCTCGGTAGAGGACACGGAGGGAGACGATTGGTATAACACGGGAATGCAGCGAGAATTGTCCGAAGAAGTCAAAATAGATTGCGGTGGACAACAAAAAATTGTCGGGCTCATTTACGATGACACCAGTGAGGTTGGCCGCGTCCATTTGGGAGTGGTACACATCATGCAACTGCATTCCTGCAAAGTAAGCTCCGCAGAAATCGATCTAGAGTTCGCGGGATTCAAGCCTATTGAGGATATCCGTGCAGAACTTGGGCGATACGAAACCTGGACACAGTTATGCATCAAGCACTTGTACAGCTGATCCTAGTCGCAGAGATTGGATCCTTGGGAACTAAGTGATTTATGCTTAACGTCGTAAGCGGGGAATCAGCTCGAATTGGCGTGTGGCTACTAGCCATAATGAGCCTTGTCTTCGCTCAACCTCCTCGTCGATTTCGAGGCGGCCCTGCCAGAATGGACTCCATACAAGTCGCAGAGCCAAAATCGGATCTCGACCAAACATCCTTTTCACCGGACCGCTTTACGTTTGTTCGAGTCGTTTACGACAGCCAGGGAGGACCAGGGGAAGCGTTTTATCCTGGGGATGGGGAGTGGCGTCCGCGATGGGCAACCGACCATCCAGACGGAGCCAAAAACCTCACATGGCGACTCAATCAGCTGACCACGATTCGCGCGAACCAAGGCTCATTGCTTTTGAGATTGACCGACCCACAACTACAAGACTTTCCATTTGTTTTCATGAGTGATCCCGGCTGGCAAGTCCTCAGCGAAGCAGAGCAAAAAGCCCTCCGTCAGTATTTATCTAATGGTGGCTTCCTTTGGATTGATGATTTTTGGGGAGAGGCAGAATGGAACAACCTAGAAGACAACTTGAGGCAGGTTGCTCCTAGCTGGAAGTGGTTCAATATCACAGCCGATCACCCCATCATGAACAATGTCTATCCCCTCAACGAATGCCCACAGATTCCCGCTTTGCAGCTTTATCGTCGTGGCGGCGAAACGTACGATCCACCATGGATTCATAAACAGCCCAATGGCGGAATACCAGATGTTTCGAAAGTCAATTTTCGAGGGCTCAATGACGAACGAGGTCGTCTGGTGGCGGTGGCAACCCATAATACGGACATCGCCGACGGATGGGAACGCGAGGGGGACGACGAAGAGTTCTTCCAGAGATTTTCTGTTAAGGCGTATGCGTTAGCCATCAATATCCTCACTTACGCGATGTCAAACTAAGAGAATAGAGGCGAACTATCCCATACGCACTTCGTTCAAGAACTGATAGAATGCGTGCAGAATAACAACGATTGAACTACTGGACCACTTAATAAGGAATTGTACGTGTTTCGTCTCGAAGTAATCGATTACATTGACCAGTCTAATCAATCACTCATCGCGAGAGTCCCCGAGTCCGGTACAGCGGCGATTCAATTTGGTGCCCAGTTAATCGTACAGCAAAATCAAGAGGCCATTTTCTTTCGCGATGGTCGTGCCATGGACTCGTTTGGACCGGGGCGTCACACGTTGACCACGGCCAACCTTCCCATAATTGGCAAACTGCTTACGATCCCCTTCGAGCGATCTCCCTTCCAAGCCTGCGTCTATTTTATTGGGAAACAAACCTTTATCGATCAGCGGTGGGGGACACGCACTCCTATTACAGTTCGAGATCCCCATTTCGGTGTAGTTCGCTTAAAGGGTTATGGTAAATTTGCTTACCGAATCACAGATGGAGCTCTATTGCTGAACTCCATCGTGGGCACACAAGGCAAGTTCACAACGGAAGAAGTACTTAACTACTTGAGAGATGTCATTCTGGCGGGCCTCACGGACTTAATCGCAACGTCCGGCATCGGTCTATTAGATTTGCCTTCTCGCATGGATGACATCAGCGCTGCTGCTCGCATAAAGCTTGGTGATCAGTTTAGCAAACACGGTCTCGAGCTGACCGAATTCTTCATAAGCAGCATCTCCGCACCCGAAGAAGTTCAAAAAGCTATCGACGCGCGAACCAGCATGGCCGTGCTCGGGGACCTAAACTCCTATACAGCATACAGCACTGCTAATGCACTGAGAGCAGCGGGCGAGGCCGGCATGAACAGTCCGCTCGGGCTTGGTTTAGGAATGGCGATCCCTCAATTGCTCAACCAAGCAAACGCGGGATTGCAGCAAAACGCCGGAGGCAACGCTTTCGCCCCCAATGCCTCTGTCGGATCAGGCGGGAACCTAGGCACCGGCGCACCCAGTAGTTCAGCAAAGCTTGACTTCACCGGGGCTCGCATCCCGGCGAAAACCGATTTGCAGTCTACCCTAAAGTCACTTGGCGAGAGCCTTGGGTGGAGCATCCAGCAGCCCGAAAGCAATCAGCTCGTCATTTCCGTGTCGCTTTCATCCTCGCGCCGCCAACGGGTTTATGTGGAGTTGGATCGAACAGATGACCACGGCAACCCTGTCGTTGGCATTTGGTCCCCTTGTGGAGCCATCAATCCAGCGTCCGCTTTAACAGTACTCCGAAACAATGACTCGGTTGTCCACGGTGCATTTGCCATGAAGAGATTGGACAGCGGCGAGGTGCTAGTGCTCAAGTCCAACGTGCTGGCATCCCTTACCAACACGGCAGAGCTTGCGAAATTGATATCCTCCATTGCTTGGCAAGCCGACGAAGTTGAGCATCAGCTATCCGGCGGCGAAGATACGCTGTAGGATCTGTTGGTAATCATTGCTACGGTTCCATTGACTTGCATTACGGTCAATGGAAATAACGGCCCACATGGTCTCAAACTTTTTTAAATTGCGTCGGAGATGCAACGCCTCCCATTTCAACTAAGGATCTAAAAATGAAGTGTTCGAATTCGGTGATTGCTAAATCGGTCGCATGTTGGATGGGAGGATTGCTCCTAGGTGCGACCATCACAAGCGGTTTGAGCCTTGCAAAGTCGCCGGGGGATGGTGACTGGCATCAGTGGCGAGGACCGGATCGGACTGGAGTTTCCAAAGAAAAGGGGCTAGCCTCTTCATGGGAAGAATCAGGGCCTCCCAAGATCTACGAAGTGCGTGGGATGGGTAGCGGGATGGCCAGCGTTTCCATATTTAAGGATCGCCTGTACTCCATCGGAGAGTTAGATGGCAAGGTGCGATTGGTTTGCCGCAAACTGGACGATGGAGAGTTGATTTGGGCAACTCCGTTTGCGGACCCAGCAGGCTCACCCAACGGAACTCCAACAGTCGATCCTGAAACAGGTCTGGTTTATGCCTTGTCCTTTGATGGAGTGCTAGCCTGCTGCAACGGGGAATCCGGTAAAGTCGTCTGGTCCACCAATTTCCAAAAGGACTTTGGAGGGAAAATGGAATCGGTTTGGGGGTACAGCGAATCCCCATTGATTGACGGGAACAAGCTCATCTGCACTCCCGGCGCCAAAAAGGCCATGGTCGTTGCCTTGAACAAGAACAATGGCAAGGTCATGTGGACTGGACAAGCACCAGATGGTCAACTGCGTGGCAACGATGGAGCCGGTTATTCTTCGGTGGTCGTTTCCGAGGCCCGCGGTGTCCGCCAATACATCCAATTAATTGGCCATGGGGTCGTAAGCTATGCAGCCAACGATGGCCGCTTGTTATGGAGTTACGATCGAGTGGCTAATGGAACAGCCAATATCCCAACCCCTATTGTGCATGAGAATTTTGTTTTCTGCTCATCGGGCTACGATGATGGTGGGACTGCATTGTTGGAGATACAAAAGCAAGGCAAACAGCTAGGAGTACGTGAAGTCTATTACAAAAAGAACAGCGAACTTCAAAATCATCATGGTGGCATGATCATGATCGGCGACTACGTTTACTTGGGCCATGGTCACAACCAAGGTTTCCCGGCGTGTGTGAAATGGAAGACTGGGGAAAATGTTTGGGGCAAGGCAAGAGGTGCTGGTAGCGGTTCCGCGGCCATCATCGCGGCTGACGGCAAACTCTATTTCCGATACCAAGACGGAACGATGGCATTGATTGCCGCCGATCCCGCCAAGTATGAACTCCTGAGTCAGTTCAAGCTTCCAACGCACGAGGGGGAAAGCTGGCCACACCCAGTGATTCAGGATGGCCGGCTTTACATTCGGGACCAAGATTACTTGCAGTGCTTTGATGTATCTGCCAAGTGACCCTCGATAAGGCTAAATCCGGCGTCGGCCAACCTAACCAAGAATTAACACTTGCTTGTTGTTCAGAAAAAGCGAATACTAGGGAGCTTGGTCGAATCCGGGCCGGCGGGGACCTTCTTTCACGTTCTCTCGACGGGCCCGACTGCAGGCCAAGAGGATATAGAAAAGCACACCTTTTGGCGAATTTCTTTGGCTGCCATTCCTAACGATAATCTTTTTTCATCAGCTAAAATCCCGTCCAACACGACGGGAAGCGAGCGTCCGTCGACGCTTTGTAAGCTAACAGGTCACACCATTGCGTTAGCTGCGAAGTTTGTCAGTGGCTTTACCGTGCGATGGCGAGGTGCAGAACCATCGACTCGGCAACGAGTTTACTTCGCCAACCACACCAGCCACCTCGATGCTGTTGTTTTGTGGTCATGTCTTCCCAAGGATCTTAGGCAATTAACGAGGCCGGTAGCGGCACAGGATTATTGGGGTTCGTCCAAGTTTAGACGGTTTCTCGCACAGTCTTTCAATGCGATTTTAATTGACCGGAAACAGATCAAAGTTCACCAAAGTCCGGTCGAGGTCATGCTTCGAGAGATCGGCGATTTGTATTCTCTGATCGTTTTCCCTGAGGGCAGTCGAGCCCAGACCGGCGAGATGGGGGAATTCAAGAGCGGCTTATACTACCTGGCCAAGAAGCGGCCTGATTTAGAATTGATCCCTGTTTACATGGACAATTTAAACCGAATTCTCCCGAGAGGTGAAGTTGTCCCCGTTCCGTTGCTCAGTTCCATTACGATTGGTAATCCAATTTACCTCGAGCCAGGCGAACCGAAACTGGAATTCCTGGACCGCGCAGCACGGTCGGTTAAAATCCTCAAAGAGCGCTAGATTGGTGCTATAATCCCCTTTACTGTTTGACACCCGGACCAGCCTCTATTTTAATGCAAGTCGACTGACGAAGTCTCGTCCTTGGAAAATTGCTTCGTCGCGACCGGTCCGTTCCCCAACTGGAGAATTTTTTTAGAATGCGAAAAGTAATTGTCACTTTCGTACTAACCCCCATTGTCATGACGGTTTGTGCCGCGTTTTCCGCACCGCAAGCTTTTGCAATCAAGCCGTTCAATGACGTCTTCAAAAAGAAGTACGTCGAAGAGAGCAAGAACGAGGAGTTCAAAGCACTCGTAAACGACAAGGCTAAGTGCAACCTTTGCCACGTACAGGGCGAGAATAAGAAGATACGAAATCCGTACGGTGAGGCTTCCCTCAAGGCAGGTCTCGTTAAGAAGGTCTTTGAGCCAATGCTCAAGGCCGAGAAAGAAAAGGCCGAGAAAGAAATCATGGCGATTCTCGAGAAGGTAGAAGCCATGACCCCCGAAGGTGGCAAAGAGACTTTCGGAGATAGAATCAAGGCTGGTAAGTTGCCTGGTGGTGACGCCGAGGGTAAGCCTGAGAAGATCATTTTGACCTCAGCACCGTTTGTCGATGCAAGCAAGGATGGTTTTGTCCAAATGTTTGATGGCAAAACATTGGCTGGTTGGAAAATCAATGAAAACGAATCCAGCTGGGAAGTTGTAGACGGCACGATCGTTTGCAAAGGTGACCGAAGCCACTTGTTCTTTGTTGGCGATGGAAAGCCTTACAAGAATTTTCATTTCAAAGCGGAAGTGAAGACCGAGAAGAATTCCAATGCTGGGATTTACTTTCACACCAAATTTCAAGAGTCGGGTTGGCCCAAGTACGGTTTTGAGTGCCAAGTCAACAATAGCTATGTTAGCGACCCACGAAAAACGAGCAGTTTGTATGGAGTGAAAGACGTTCTCGAACCTGCCGGAAAAGATGGCGTATGGTACACTCAAGAGATCATCGTTCAGGGCAAGAAGGTTACTCTCAAAGTTGACGGAAAAGTTATCGTCGAATACGACGAACCAGCGGGTCAACAAGCAGGCAAGGACTTTACCCGAGTTTTGGACGAAGGAACTTTTGCGTTGCAAGCTCACGATCCAGGTAGTCGTGTAGCGTTCAAGAATCTCCAGGTTAAGAGACTCGACTAGATTGGTTTTTGATTTGGTAAATAAAGGTGTTCGAACTCTTGTAAACACCATCGCCTCTTTTGCGATGGTGTTTGTTTTTTTTATTGTCGGTCTAAACTTTTGGATCGCAACAAAAACGAGTTTAGCTAGAGAGTTTGTTGGAAGCGAATGGCAATCCCCAGCCGAGTTCGAATCTTCTACTGATTTCGTGCAGAGCATTAGTTCCGGTTTGAACGGCTATTGGCGAGTTGGCTTCACAACTCAGCACCGGATCACAACTAAAGCGAATCGAAACGTTTCCGTAATTGCCGAAATACAGACAGTCGATGGGGACGGCGTATCGATCACTTATTCGGATTCGGAGTGGGCAATCGACCTAGAGGCAGGACGACCGGCTGAGGTTGTTGTTTATGCCAAACATGGTCGTCCTAACCGACCTATTGTCATTCGATTGATAGACAAACAAACCGGTGAGTTGCTAGAGACTAGGCAACTAAGTGATTCCGAACGGGGCACCCCTCTTCCTTCCGAGCAACCCTGGATGGTGGGGGTTGGTAGCGAAGGGATGGGGCTGGATGTCATTTCTTCAAAATCGCTAAAGGCCGGGCTTGCGGACTACAGCACGACCGAGTTATTCAGGGCGGAAGATTTGCCCGTCTGGTCAAAAGCGTGGGATGGAGTCGATCTGTTGGTTCTTTCATCAAACAACACCGATCTACTCGACAGAATATCCGTCGACCAATCCCGTGCGATCCGAGAATGGATACAGAACGAAAGCGGCCGCTGTTTGTTGACTTTGGGTTTGAATGCAGACAAGTGGTTTGCTAACCCCCATTTTTCAGCACTGGTCCCTGGCAGTCTGAAGGGAACCGACTCGAAGAGCGCCCCTGGTCCACTGGAATCCTTCCTCAACTCGGAATCGCGTCTTGAAAGCCTGGGCTGCGCGTTGTTGCAACTGTCCGATGTGACGGCTGATTTAGAGGGACAGTCGTCCACCAGAAACCGATTCCCTTTGATTGCGAAATGGACTTCGGGTTTAGGAAAGGTGAAATTTTTCGCTGGGGAGCTTGAGAGCCAATCCATCCAGAACTGGGCGGGCAAACCTTTGCTACTCAAGCTTTTGATTAGCGAGCAATGGACATCAAAACCAACTGCGGGCAAAAACATTGCGGAAGACATCAGCGTGCAACTGCACGGCTCTCTCGATAGATTTCCTAAGCTGATCATCGGTAACTTGACGCAGATGACCGCGATCGTTTTTGCTTTGTTGATCGTAGTTGGTCCGCTGGATTACTTCTTGATTGCCAAGCGATGGAAATCTCCACGCGCCACATGGTTTACGATTTTGCTGTCAGCTCTCGGATGTTGTGGGCTATTGGTATTTCTTCAAAAGAGCTGGAAGCCCACGAGCTCGACAGTGAACCAAACCGAAGTTGTAGACTGGGATATGGTCAACCAAAGATTTCAAGGAAGAGTTTTTGCACACATGTACGGCGGAAAACGAGGCCTATATGACATCAGTTGGCAACCATCTGAAAAGAGTCTTTTCAACACTTCTAAGAAGCGATCTGAATCTGGCAGTGATGCATGGGTTTTGCATGACAACAGGATCGAATGGTTCGGTATGCCAGGCAAATCCATAGGGGGCTTTCAATCAACGATTAGCACGGATCGAATGCTGCCCGGATACCGAATTGAAAGAAACTCATCTTCGAATGTCGAGATAAGAGGTTTGGCCATTCCGGAGGCTGGCACCAAGGCTCTGTTGAGTGCGTGGTCCGCCAAAATGGAAAACGCTCCGCCATCCGACTTAAAAACGATTTCCGGAGCGATGGACCTTCTTACGGGCACGGTCGTTAATCCCTTGCCCAATGATCTTTTGGGTAGCATGCTGTTTTATCGAGGTCGGTTTTACACGTTGCCTACTCGGTTTGCTGCTGGTGGTTCCATTACCCTCACCGTAAGTAACGTGCCTAAAGATATTGCCCGTCGATTGCAGAGAAGAATTAGTGTTGATGGGAAAGATCAGGGAACACCATGGAGCAGCAGCGATTTAGCAGACGTGAAAAGGATCTTCGAGATAATACTCTTTCACAAAGCAGCGGGAGCGGGAGCTTACACGATTGGTCAAGAAAACAGATATCTATCGTGGTTAGACCAAAGCGACTTGTTAAAGACAGACCGGGCCATTCTTTTCGGTGAACTAGAAAATAGACAGGTAGATTGGACGGCAAGTCGCAACGGAAACCGCTCGGAAATTGAAATCGGAACTGCGGTTAGTTTCGCCCGAGTAATTCTGCCTGTAATTAAAGGAAGCAGTTCCTTAAGCACCTCGGCCTCGTCGCCCCCTTCCGCAACGCCGTCCCCTTGAATTTATACTAAGAGAGCAATCGTGATCAAAACGTCTCAGCTGACGAAAAAGTATGACGACATGTACGCCATCCGCGACATCGATCTCGATCTTGGTGAGGGGGATTTGTTCGGGTTTATTGGGCCCAACGGAGCAGGGAAAACGACAACGATGCGCATTATCGCAACGTTGTTAACGCCTACCTTCGGTGAGGCATATGTTTGCGGGCACTCCATATATACCCACCCTAAAGAGATCCGACGCTTGGTTGGTTACATGCCGGATTTTTTCGGTGTCTATGATGACATGACGGTTGTTGAGTATCTTGAATTTTTCGCTGCAGCCTATCGAATTGATTCTCACGCACGTCGCAAACGCTGTGACGAAATGCTTGAGATCGTTGACCTTGAATTCAAGCGAGATGCTTATGCAAACACATTGTCTCGAGGTCAAACACAAAGACTGGGGCTAGCCCGAGTGCTATTGCATGATCCAGCAGTCTTGCTTCTTGATGAGCCACTGAGTGGTTTGGATCCCAGGGCTCGAATTGAGATGAGAGCTTTGATGCGTCGGCTCGGGGCGATGGGAAAGACCATTATCGTGAGCAGTCACATCCTCCCTGAACTTGCGGATGTTTGCAATAAAGTTGGCATTATCGATTCTGGTGTATTGATTGCAAACGACGATGTTCAGTCGATCATTAAGAAGGTCCGGCCTAGCACGGTGCTGTTGATCGAGCCTGCTACAAAATCACAACTAAACGCAGCAGCGAAGCTTCTCGAAGACATCGACTTGGTGAGTTCGATTACAGAGGAAAACAACATGCTTCGGGTGACGCTAAACATTGGAGTCGAAGACTATTCCTCGATTGCTACCACAATGATTTCGCAAGGAATCGCCTTGAAAAAATTCTCTGAGGAAGAGATCAACTTGGAATCGGCGTTTATGGCATTCACAAAGGGTGCTGGATCAAAGATTTAGGTTCTTCTCATTGCTTGAAGCAGGTTTTTTACCTTTTGACATGGGACGGTAACGGATGCGATTGGTGTTGATGGGTACCGGGCCTTTTGCTGTGCCTTCGTTTGAAGCATTACGCAGTGACGGCCACGAAATTGCATGTGTCATAACACGGCCCGAGGTGCAGTCTGCATCTAAAAAAGGGCCTCCTCCCAGCCCAGTACGTTTGTGGGCGATTGAACATGGATTAAGACATCTTTCCCCCGAATCCATCAATTCACAAGATTCCATTGGGCTCGTAAAGAGCATGTCCCCTGACCTATTGGTTGTTTGCGACTACGGTCAAATCTTGTCTAACCAAGCTCTCGAAACAGCTCGTTGGGGAGGGATCAACCTACATGGTTCCCTTTTACCGCGTCACCGAGGAGCCGCCCCGGTTCAATGGTCCATATTAAGCGGAGACGAAACCGCTGGCGTATCCGTCATTCACATGACACCAGGTCTCGATGCAGGCCCCGTAATACAATTTGATTCCACAGCCATCGACCCTCTAGAAAATGCGGGGGAGCTTGAGCACCGACTAAGTCAGCTCGGCGTTGGTACCGTACGACGAAGTCTAGTGCTTCTACAACAATCGAATGGCTCAACGGGTGTTTTGCAGGACAAGTCCCTTACGACGAAAGCGCCACGATTGAGCAAGGCTGATGGGCAGATCCATTGTGAATATCCGGTTCGGCTGTTGGATCGCCAGCTCCGAGGATTACAGCCATGGCCCGGTTGTTTTTGCGAGTTGGAGTCACCAGCAGGAAATCGTTTTCGAGTCATTGTTCATAAGGGGCTGTCATTAACCTGTGATATTGGCTCATTACCTGTTGGTGCGGTGCTTTTCAAAGAAGATATACCTGATGGATTTCTCAGCGATCGCGACGTTTTACCTATTCTGAGCCTAGTCTGCTCTGACGGATTGTTTTCGATTTCAATGATTCAGGTCGCAGGAAAGAAAAGTATGAGCGCGGACGAGTTTGTTCGTGGCTATATCAAGAACGGTCCTTACAAGATTGCCCCTGCAACCAATTTAACAAAGCTGCTCGATACGATGCTTCAACGGGAGTCCGTGTGATGATCAATCTCTCCACATTGATGGCCGCACTGAATACGATGGCACCGCTATCCTTGGCCGAGAGCTGGGACAATGTGGGACTATTGCTGGGTGATTCGAATCGAACGATCCGCGCGGCGATGACCTGCTTGACCTTAACGCAACAAGTGCTGGAAGAAGCTATCGAAGAAAAGGTCGATCTAGTCATCCCCCACCATCCGATTCCATTCAAACCGTTGAACAGAGTAACGACCGGTACTCCTACCGGATCGATTTTGCTCAAAGCGGCAGAAAACCGTATCGCGGTGTATTGTGCTCATACAGCGTGGGATAATGCGGAGGGTGGTATCAACCGACAGCTAGCAGAACTATTGCAGCTTGCGAGCATTGAGCCCTTGGTTCCGGCCGCACCGCCCAACCCAAGCCACCTCGGTACAGGACGTTATGGAGTTTTTTCCACTCCGGTTGATGCCGAACGGTTGCAAGGGATTCTGCAAGATAAGTTGGGCAAGATATCGTTCCGACAGACTCACTCCATCGATCGACAGATCAGTCGAGTAGGAATCGTTTGCGGTAGCGGCGGCAGTTGCCTGGATCTTGCAGCAAAAAAGGGATGCGACTGTTTTCTCACTGGTGAAGCAACCTACCACCAGTGTTTAGAGTCTGAAGCTCGCGACATTTGTCTTATCCAAATAGGGCATCATGCAAGCGAGTTTTTTGCCATGAATCGGATGGCTCAACTCCTGTCAAAGGAGATTTCAGCGGTCCGTTTTTTTTGCAGCCAAACCGAATCCTCTGACTTTTGAAAGGCTTTTTTCAAGAAAAAAAGACTGACCGCCCCTCGCCAGAGGGGGGTTTTCTTAATTTTCTTAGGCTGCCCTCAGGGGAACGCGGTTTGCTCGCGACTTTAGTAGCATCATGAGCGAATTGGCTTTGGGATATCCGATGGAAGAGAGCGTGATGACGATCGATTGGGCAAAGGCCCTTGATAGTCACCGAAGGTGGCTGGAAACGGTGATAAGCTCGCGTTTGTCAGACAAGCAGGCGGCCGAGGACGTTTTGCAAGAGGTAGCCTTGGCGGCCATCTCTCAGCGTAGTCGGCCTGTTGACCCTGAAAAAGTCGCGCCGTGGTTGTATCGGATTGCACTTCGTAAAGTGATCAACCATCACCGTGTTACCGGGCGTCGCCGCAGGTTGATAGAGGGAGTCGTTGCTAAGGGGCCAGGTCCAGAGGAACTGGTTGCTCCTGCTCCGGGTGAATGGCTCATGAAGGAAGAGAATGATAAAGCGGTTCAGCGAGCGATGCTACAGCTTCGCCCGCAGGACCGTCAGTTGCTGTTACTCAAATACACGGAAGGCTGGGGGTATCAGGACATTTCGGAACATCTCGGTATTTCCATAAAGACAGTCGAGTATCGGCTACTCAAAGCTAGAAGAGCCTTGAGGGCCAAACTCACGGACTTTCATTAATCACAGGACGTCGACTGTTTAGGACCAAACAAACTGCTTTGGAATAGAACCAAAATGATAGATCCCATTCGATTACAAGCTTTAGTTGATGGAGAATTCTCCGCTGCAGAGCGACGCCGAGTATTGAGTCAGATTGATGATCAACCTGAACAATGGCGAGAATTAGCCTTAGCTCTTTTAGAAGAACAAACATTTCGCAACGAGATCCGCTTGATGAGAAGTGAAGCATCGACGGTGCCTCGCGACGAGCCGAGTTCAGTTCCTCTTGCTTCGTTAACTGGTAGTTCAGAAGCGTACAACGGCCGGATTAAGAAGCATTGGTATACAGGTCCAGTTTTGGCAGCATGTTTAATGTTGTCGGTCGGCATAGCGATAGGTCGATTTGTGATGCGAGGCGATATGGGCTCAGTTCCTTGGGGATCGAATTCGGGCGGTTTGTTAGTTGGTGATAAAACGACACATTCCGAATCCGACAGACTGAATGGATTAACTCAGGAAGAGTATGAAAAATCGCTTCCCGTGGCTGATTTACGAATGCCCAATAACGGTTACGAAATTCCTGTGTACGACGTCAATCAGGTAGACCCTGCCTTGGTTTATGCGAAGCGAGCCTACGAGATTGAAAAAGCGAAAGAGCAACTACGCCGCAACGGATATGACGTTGATCTTCAACACAATTACTTAACCGGCCAATTGCAAGACGGTCGCAAGGTCGTCGTACCAATACAAGAAGTTGGACTGCGACCTTACGGTCAATAGACCAACCAGAAACTACTTTTTACTAGATTCGTTTTTACCATCCCGTCAGGAATATGATTATGAAGAAGTACATGTTTAAAGCCCCAGTTTGGTGCATGGCCACGATGGCCCTTTTGACTCCGTCACTTCGAGCACAAGAGGAGGCTAAAGAGGAAAAGCAAACCAAGAAGTCGTCGGCAATAGTAGTCACCGCAACGGGTGATGATGCCAAGGATATAGAGAAGAAGGTAATTGAGGCCCTAGAGAAGGCTGGAGTTACAAAGGAAGTAAAATTGAAAGTCTTGGCTCAGTTGGAAAAAAACTCGGTCAAGCTCAACGCTCAAGCCAAATTGCAAGATCATGCCGAGGCTATCGAGAATATCAAGAATCAAGCTGAAGCTTTCAAGGAGCATGCGAATCGCATGACCATCCAGATGAGTGAGTTACCTGCTACGTTGGATACGGGCGAAATGATGACTCGAGTTATGCGAGTCGTTGGCGATCAAAAATACCGAATCGGAGTACAGACCACGGTTACGACGACCGAAGGTGAAGAGCCAGAGCCTGGCGTTAGAATTGAAGCCGTTTTTCCCGACACGCCAGCTAGTGAAGCCGGCATTAAGGAAGGGGATGTGGTTTTAGAAATCAATGGTGAGGACCTCAAGACCGTTGATCAGCTAACCAAGACGATCCAAGTCGCTGGGAAAGAAGGCAAAGAAATCACATTGCAAATCAAACGCGATGACGAGTCGATGGAGATCAAGGTCAAGCCATCAGAAATCAAAGAGATGGACAAGATCGTTGAGAACATCCAATTGCTTCGTGCTCCACAATCTGGATGGGTTTTCGAAGCCATGGGTAATCCAGGAGAGATGAGCATCTTCGGTGCATCAGCGGATTCGTTCGATCTAAAGAAAGAACTTGAAGAGATTCGAAACGAGATCAAAGAAATCAAAGAGATGCTCAAAGAACTTAAGAAGTAGAAAATTCTAGGTTGGTAACCTCGAAACACGCTGCTCTTCTTGAATTAGATGCTCGATAAACCCGAAAGCTGTAGAGTGATCATCGGACGTAAAGTCATGAGATTGCTCTACAGCTTTTTTTCGTAAATAGAAACTTGTTTTGTTGCCAAATATTGCACCGGAGCATTATCAGTTACTTAGGAAGCAACGACAGAGCCGCAGCGCTGGGTCTCGCGATGACGTGGCACGCGATGAGTTTTCCGAGTCCTTCGATTCGGGGCTTTGCAGCATCAATTGCAGCGTTCACTGCGGCGACATCCCCTCGAATTACAACGGTCACATACCCGCCCCCTAGTTTTTCTTTACCAACAACCTCGACCGAAGCAGACTTACACGCAGTATCGATTGCTTCGAAGACTGCCGTAAATCCTTGTGTTTCGATAAAACCGAGAGCGTATGAGTTAGAAGCTGATGACATAGCTGTTGAACCTGTTTCTGTAGAATGTTGGTGTGGATATTTGACAACGGGCTGTTCAATTAAGGCGTTGTATTCATTTGGGCTGATGATTACGTTGCGTGCATCAGCATGTGGATTGGGGATCGTCAAAACGGTGGTACTGCCTGAGGGGGAATTAGGAAAAAAAGACCTAGCTGCCTTTCCACCTACCTCGAGCGCGTTCTGGACATCGCTAACCGACCCTCGAATCTTGATGATAGATCCGAGCATATCATTCCATTCTGCTTGGATAACCTCGATGGTGCTAGACTTGGCCATTGCATCGAGCGCTACGATAGCTGCCGTCCACCCAAGGGTTTCCAGAATGCCAATCGACGGATCGGGTATCGGTATTACTTTTTGATCGGGACTGGTTTGATTACTGATGGTATCCTCGCTCTTGTTTATGGCTTGGTGACAGAGTGTTGGCTGAGCTTTTCTTCGAAGCGTCTCAAAGCCTTTTGCATGGTGGGTGAATTCGGTTTTAGTGCCACGGCCTTTCTTTGTTGTTCTACGGCATCCGCCCATCGTCCGTCGGCAAAGTAGCAGTGAGCTAAAGTATCCAGCAAGGCGGCATCATTCGGGTGGAGAGCAATTGCTTGACGACTGAAAACGATAGCCTCCTCGATATTGCCTTCTGTATTTGCGACGATCCAAGCAAAAGAGTTTAGCGAAACGACTAAGTCGTTAACGATTGCAGCGTATTGCGTACTATTTGCATGACGACTGGCTTCTTCCAATTCTTTCGCTTGTATTCGAAGCAAATCAGTAATCTGAAGATGCTTCATTTTCCGTCGTTTCGCTTGTTCTTGATCGACTTTGACTTTGTACAAGCCGATCAAGGCATCGACGTTTTCTGGAAAGATCTCAATGGATCGGTAATAGTTATCAACTGCTTCGTCTGCTTGCCCCGAATATTGCGCTGCGTCACCTGCATATAGGTAGTATTGCGATAAGACTTTTGATGTATCCAGCGGCCGATCTTTCATTTGCTCGCGGAACATTCGCTCCTTTTCGTAGCGACTATGGAATTTTGCCAACGTATCTCGGGCATCAGCGAAACGGTCCTGCGAGTGCTGTAACTCAGCGAGAAGAAGCAATCGAGTTAGAGTGGACTCCAAGGTCAGATCATCATCCGCTGCGAGCTTGTACTCAGCTTCGGCCCATTCGAACATACCACGATCGGCAAGCCTCTCAGCTATGATCCGTTTCTTTTCTTTTGAAGATTGGTTGCGGTATCCTATCACTCCTTCGAGTCTGGTTCGCAATGCATCACTTTTTTCGTCGGTGGGCTCTTTCCACTCTGAACCATCCGCTGCCGAGGGTATTCCTGCGAGCGCGTTTTTGGCAATTGTCTCCGCTGTTTCAGCATCGCCTGCTTGAAGATAACTTTCCGCAAGATAATAGGACAGAATTGGTTCTCGTCGAACGACGTGATACATCAATCTCGCATGCTGATAGCGAACAGCCTCGTGAATTTTTGCGCCGAGTACCCATTGTGCAAATTCAATCGATTTAGTCGACTTGTCATCGAGAGCATTCGTGTTTGCCAAGCCCATTTGATCAACGAGCGATTGTGCAATCGAGATCGCATCAGACCGAAGCTCCGGTCGTGATGCACATTGTTCAACGATCCACCGCCCAAGATTGGTAAGGACGAACTCGTTCGTTTCCGTTGACCTCGCTTCGAATAACTTTTGTTCCTTGCTTAATTGTTCTTTCCAGAAACTTAGGTCAAAACCGTCAGTAGACTTCGCGTGCGCTAGAACCCACTTACACGCGGCGCTCTCCCCGTCTTCCATCAAGGCGGCTATTTTTTTCTTTCGAGTTTCCGGTGTTTGCTCCGCGCGTAATGGCAATTTTAAGACGTAGATCGCGGCTCGTTTCGCCAGAGCGCCGTTTGATTCATAGCGAGCCAATCTACACAGCCCCGGAATTCCATCTTCACGTTCTAATCTTGCTAGTTCGTCTATATGAAGTGATTTTCCTTGGTTTTCGGAAACTGCAAAATTGCTTAAGATCTCTCTAACACGAGGGGGATCAAAATCGCTGGTCCACGCGAATTGGTTGCTGTTAACCATAAATCGCGCGGTATTTGCAATTTGTGGGTCACGGTGGAAACTGGCCGTTTGAAGCTGATCCAAGGTAACGTAGCCGATTCGCTCCAATTCACTTTTTGCGTACTCACGCTTGGAATAATTTGGGTCACCGAGTTGCTCGATCAATCGGCGGATGACCTCTTTCTGTTCCGATTTGAGAGGATCTTCCCTGCCGTAAACGTCCGTTGATTGCAATTGGAGCGGAGCGAACGTTATCGCGACGCCCGCCAAGATTCGAAGCCTGATTCTCATATCTGTATTCCTTACTTAGTTGAATTCCGCTTGTTACGATTGTAACGATCAAACCGGCAGAATTCACCGTCCGTCGAATTCGACACTGCGGTAAAAGTAGAAATTTCCAAATCAAATTCGTAGTAAAGGGACCCGAACGAACGCCCTTCATGGAGCGTTCCACAAGATAGAATTTTAGAATGCGACTTTCGAAGTTCTTCTAAAAACCTTTCAGAAATCAAACGAAGCCTCCCCAATAACCGCCGTTTCATTGGATTTGTCTGGGCATAGTGATGCGTACGACTGGACTGTCTATTCGCAAAACGGGTCCGTTTTCCAATATGTACAGGGGATTTTTTTGACACTGAGGGGGTTGATCCTGTAACATAGACAGTAGTCGCTGTACCTCGGAGAGGAGAGCGGCGACCCTTATCCCTGCACCTTATTGTCTCAGCATACTTATCTGTAGCGATCCTGCTGGCGAGCAGCGAATATCGATTCGCTGTTTATCAGACTGGAAGCTAAGGAGATTCGCACGATGGCGAAGAAACCACAACATGTCTGGGGGCTTGAAATTGGTCAAGCTTCCTTGAAAGCGATGCGATGCCACCTGGAAGGCGACCAGGTCATTGCCGACACGTTTGACTACGTGGAGTATCCAAAGATCCTGACTCAACCTGAAGCAGAACCAGAGCTTCTGGTTGCTGATGCTCTCGAACAGTTTGTTTCTCGGAATGATCTTCGTGGTGCAACCGTTGCCGTCAGCGCTCCGGGCCAAAGTGGTCTAGCGAAATTCTTCAAGCCACCCCCAGTTGAAGTTAAAAAGATTGGGGACATTGTAAAGTACGAAGCCAAACAACAGATCCCCTTCGACCTCAAGGACGTTATCTGGGACTTCCAACAAATGGAAGGTGCGCAGATCGAGGATGGCTACGCTTTGGAAAGCGAAGTTGGCTTGTTCGCGATGAAACGCGAAGCCGTTTTTCGCAATCTCAAACCTTATCGAGCAAAAAATGTTGATATCGATTTAGTGCAATTGGCACCGATGTCACTTTACAACATGATCGCTTACGATCGTTTCGCTGAGTCGTTGGCAAACGATACGTTTGATCCGGAAGCTCCGCCGAAGTCGTTGGTTGTTCTCTCGATCGGAACAGATGCTAGCGATCTCATTGTTACCAACGGTTTCCGTGTTTGGCATCGTAACATCCCGATCGGCGGAAACCACTTTACCAGGCAACTCACCAAAGACCTTAAGCTCACTTTTGCTAAAGCCGAGCACCTAAAGAAGAATGCATTACAAGCGGATGATCCGAAGTTGATCTTCCAAGCAATGCGTCCAGTATTTAATGATCTGGTCACCGAGATTCAGAGATCTCTCAACTTTTTTAAGACTGTAAACAAAAAGGGTGATTTCGATTCCTTGCTGCTGCTGGGCAATACGGCCAAGCTTCCTGGTTTGGAGCAATTCCTAAATAAGAACCTTGGTATCGACGTATCGGTAATCGACAAATTCCCCAAGCTTGATGGCAGCGAAGTTATTGGCGCACAAGCGTTCAAAGAGAATTTACCCGCATACGGTGTTGTTTATGGACTGTGCTTGCAGCAACTGAAAAAAGGCCCGATCAAAACAAATTTGCTGCCACGAGAGATCTTGATCGATCGAGTGATCCGCAACAAAAAGCCTTGGACTGTGGGCGCATTGTCCGTCTTGTTGGCATCCATGGTGACCTATCATGCGTCTAAAGGCCAGGCGTTGGGTGTCGTTGCAGAAAAACGATGGTCGACGGCCGAATCTAGCGTCAGTTCGATGAAGTCCGCATCCGATCGTGAAATCGCCAGCGATGGCAAATTGCTCGGTTCGGTTAAGCTACTCGGAGATGTTGGAAAAGAGATTAGCTCCGGTGCGAAACGTCGTGTTCAAACCTTGGAACTGATGAAGATTGTCGAAGGGGCAAAACGATTGGACTTAACTGATCCAGATAAATCCCCGGATGAATTACCCTACCCGAATCGGCTCGATTTTCATATCACGTCGATGGACCAACAGTACTTCCCCGATCTCACTACATGGTTAACGTCAGACATCAAAGCCAAATATGCCGATGGCGTTAAGATTCGCCGAAAGTTCTATGATTCGAAGAATCTCGACAAACCGGTCCCCGAACTCTCCGAACTTACAGGCCCAGGGTGGGTTGTTGAGATAAAGGGCTATCACTATCACAACGAACATGAGGGTGGACCAATGCTTCGTGGTGAAGAAGGGCAAGACCATGTGTGGCGATACATGATCGAGTATCTTGAGAACGGCGAGATAAAAATGCCTGTCTCAGATTTGACTGGAATCACTCCTAAAGAAGGCTTTAAGAAGGCTTCGGAGGGACACATAGCCATAAGAGATTTTGGCATTCGCGTGCCAATTGTCAGAAGCGTTAAACCACCAGACAAACTGTATCGAGAGGCCAATCCAAAGTTTCAAGAATTGTTGGCGATTTGGATACAAGAGCAACGAGCCAAGGGTGCTTCGAGTGGTGGTGAAGGCCCCGGCGGAGGTTCTGGCCCCGGCGGCGGTATGGGACCTGGTGGCGGTATGGGACCCGGTGGCGGTATGGGCCCTGGCGGCGGTATGGGACCCGGCGGCGGCATGGGACCCGGCGGCGGCATGGGACCTGGCGGTGGCATGGGACCCGGCGGCGGCATGGGGCCTGGTGGCGGTATGGGTACAGCTGGTTTAAAGATCCCAAAAACTCTACCTGATAAGGATGGAAAGCAAGTTCCACAGGACTATCCAGCACCACTGTGCGAGTTTGTGGTCCAGTTCGCTTGGAAGCCTCGATTCGAGGCCGAAGGCGGCAGCTTGGCGGGTGGACTGCCTGCGGTTTCTGCTGACGGAGAAGCTGCAGCTGACCCCAACGCGGCGACTGGGGCTGCTGGAGCGAGTGAGGGGGCATCTAAGCCCTACGAATCAAGCGAGTGATATAGAATAAGATCGTGATTCAACGAGTCATCACGAACTCGTGGCAGTTTGCGAACTCGTAGTAGTTATCGAAGCGAAAAACAGAGAACTTTCCCAATGGGAAAGTTTCAAAGAATTCAGAAGCGATTCAAAATACAGCGAATCAAAATACCACGTCAACTTTAGGGAAGTCAAAGGCGAGGGCATTTCTCATGGCAGATATTAAAAAGCAACTAGAAGGCGTAAAGAAACAGCAATTCTGGATCCTCTCCGGAACAGTTCTGGTTCTGGTAGGGGTTACCTTTTACCTCGTCTCTGCGGCTGTTTCCAAGAAGATCGACGAGCGTACGGCTGCTATCAAAGGAAAACACTCGGACGTCCAAACGGTTAAAGGCAAAGCCCAGACCCATCCGAACGAGTTTTCGCATGCTCGAATGAAGACGCAAATCGTTGCGATGAATCAGGATCTCCAACAGGCATGGAATCTTCAATATGAGAAGCAAAAAGACCTCATAAAGTGGCCCAGAAGTGCTTTTGCTTCAGAAGCTGTTGCTGGCATATTCGAGAAACTAAAGCCCGTCGAAAAGCATGTTGTGTTTCCGATTGAGGATGCAACGCTAACCGGGGATCTCGCGAGAATCACTGAGTCCGACCGTCGAGTTTATCGTGATTACATCGGCCCAGTCTTCGACAATATCACCAAACCAATTAGGACCGAATGGAAAGCGAAATTGGGGGTTGGTGGAGCAGCCTCAGGCATGGGAAGCGGAATGGGTGGTATGGGCGGCGCCGGGATGGGTGGCGCGGGTATGGGTGGCGGCCCAGGAGGCGGATATGGTGGCATGGGTGGAGGTCCTGGCGGCGGTTATGGAGGTGAGGGAGAAGGTGGGTATGGTGGAGGCATGGGCCCTGGCGGTGCAGGCGCATCCGGCCCAATTTCCAAAGACTTGGTTCGGTGGAGTCAAGCTTCTCAGCAAACTCTGCTCGGTGAGATAGTGCCGTGGTATTCTTTGAATCGGGCTCCTTCCATTTTGGAAATCTATTACACACAAGAGGATATTTGGCTTCTAGACAACGTAATTCGGATCATCGCAGCAACGAACGAAGGAGCTGTAGAAAACTTCCAGACCTCGGTTCGTGAGATCGAATTTATTCGTATGGGCAAACATGCGAAACGAGATGGCAGCGGAGGCGCAGCAGGTGGCATGGGAATGGGTGGTATGGGTGGCTACGGCGGAGGATATGGTGGTGGCGGAGGTGGCGGTGGAGATGGAGACAGCGAAGGAGGCATGGGAATGGGTGGTATGGGCGGAGCGGGCATGGGAGGACCGGGTGGTGGAGCCGCTGCAAGCTCTTCTACACACCCAGGGGACAATCGGTACATAAGCTTTGCCCCTGATACCTTTTTCCAAGAAAGAACCGCAGAGGATGTGGCGTCATCGGTGAAGGACCCCAACGGAAGCAACGCGGTAGATGCTGTTGCGAAACGAGTTCCCATTCGATTTAGAGTGAAAATGAATCCTGAACGAATTTCGGAACTGATTGTTCAGTGCGGAAACGCCCCGTTTATGCTCGAGGTATACCAAGTTCGCGTTAACGCATCTGCCAGCGGTATCTCCGGCATGGGAGGCATGGGAGGTATGGGAGGTGCTGGCGGTATGGGCATGGGTGGTATGGGTGGTATGGGAATGGGACCTGGCGGCGGAGGGCCCGGTGGTGGCGGAGATGATTCCGGTGAAGGCGGATATGGCGGAGGAATGGGGCCTGGTGGTGGAATGGGGCCCGGCGGAGGAGGTCCTGGAGGACCTGGCGGAGGTATGGGTGGCTATGGAGGTGGATACGGTGGTGGATACGGTGGTGGAATGGGTGGCGGAATGGGTGGCGAAATGGGCCCGGTGAAAACCAAGACATCTGCTGTTGAAGAGGTCCCTGTCGAGATCTACGGGCTTGTTTATCTTTACAATCCCCCCCTAGACTTAAGTGGCATCGAGGTTGCTAAAGAAGATAACAATGAGGGAGGCGCGGCACCGACTCCTGCAGCGGCGAACGGGGGCAATCCCGAACAACCAAATAGCAACGGGGATTCGGCAGGTAATGGAGTTCCGCCTGCAACGGGAGATAACGCAGGCCAGTCCCCTGAAATGCCTAACGGTTTGGACGGCACCCCTCCAAACGCAGGGGATGGCACAGGGGCGAATCCGAACGGAAACGCCGGACCTGCGGCGGCCGGCGAAAATCCCCCGGCGGCTGGCGAAAATCCTCCTGCGGGGGGCGGAGCCAATCCGGGAGATGGCGCAGCTAATCCAGCCGGAGCACCTGCTGATGGCACTCCGCCAGCGGAGAATCCGGGTGGACCAAGTGCCGGCGCAGGAAGCAATCCAGATCCAGGAACTGGAGGCGTCTCTGGCCCGGGGGCCAGTGGCGAACCAGGTACTCCAAACCAATAGATTGCTGAACACCAAAAGCTATTTAAGACATCGATAACTAATAAGATTTTTCCAAAAAATCTACAAACTGAGTGAGAGCGATACTTCGCTCATGCTCGAGACTATTTCAGAATCAAAACCGCAACGTTAGGTAACTAAATCAGGGGACTCACCGATGGCAAAAAAGAAAAGCTCTTCCGGAAAAGGATTTGATCCGAAGAATTTCCTGCTGTTCCACGCGGAGAAGTTGATTTTCGCGTTAGTTTTGGGGGTAGCAGTATTCCTCGTTTATCTTGGGGTTTCAACTGAGCGATATTCGGCGAGTCAGACCCCTGAGAAACTGAAACAGGATGCAGAATCCGTGCAGAGAGAGGTGACTCAAACGGATCACTTCACTGAGATGGCTGAAAAAGAGCCAACCCGAGTTGCAAAGACAAGCTTCACACCCGACGTTATCGCGGTTCGGGAACCAGTTGAAGCGACTGACTGGAAACTGGGGCTGGTTCCCGTAAACGAGGGGCAAAAAAAGAAAAGAACCGACCCAACTCTTTTGGCGCCAATCAAGGCACGGGCAACCTACTATTCGGGGGCTTATGCTGACCTTCGTCCCGCTGACCCAGTTGCAAAATTCGAAGACTATGTACCACCTGAGCCACGCAGGGAACGTCCTAAGAATGGACAGGGCGGTTCTGGATTCCCCGGCGGTGGTGGTGGGCCAGGATATGGTTCTGAAGGAGAAGGCGGCGGCATGGGACCTGGCGGTGGCATGGGACCCGGCGGCGGTATGGGACCTGGCGGCGGTATGGGACCTGGCGGCGGCATGGGACCTGGCGGCGGTATGGGCATGGGCGGCGGTATGGGCATGGGCGGCGGTGGAGCTGGTCAAGGTGGCGAAGCTGAAAAGCCTAAGAAATATCTCGCTCAAGGATATGACAAAGGATTTGTTCCAGGAATGCCATCTAACCCGTTGTTCTGGGTTCCAAGACCTACTGCTGCGGAAAAAAACAAAAAACCGAACATGGCAAATAGCGCCATGCAGATGATAGTCGTCACGGCTCTGGCTCCTCACGAAGAACTGGAAAAGAATTACTTGGCATCGTTCCAAGATGCAAAGGAATACACACCTGGTAGGGACACTCCCTACTACCAAGGTTTTGAAGTCGAGAGAGCCGAGGTATCGATGAACGGCAAGCAAGGTGAGTGGGTCGCTCACTCGTCTTTCTCCGTGGATGAGTACAATGAAATGATGAAACAACTCGCAAAGTTAGAAAAGCCTGATTCTCGACCAATTGGTTTTTGTAGGGAAGTGCATCCTGATCGTTGGGTTACGCCTAACTTAGCCATGCCAATTCCTCCGGTGCTGTTGGCAGACTACTCAAAATTCTCAGGACACCCAGATATTCCTTCGATCAACGGGGATCTAGCTCCGGATGAAGACCCCGAAAAACTCGGCCCTTCAGGAGGAATGGGTGGCTATGGCGGGGGCATGGGTGATGGCATGGGACCTGGCGGTGGCATGGGACCCGGCGGTGGAATGGGACCTGGCATGGGAAGCGGCATGGGGGGCATGGGTGGAGGATATGGAGGCGGCTATGGATCAGAAGGAGAGGGTGCTGGTGGTGGTTATGGAGGAGGATATGGGGGAGGTTATGGCGGAGGATATGGGGGAGGAGCTGGAGGCGACGAAGAAGGCGGCATGGGACCTGGTGGTGGCATGGGACCCGGTGGCGGCATGGGACCCGGTGGCGGCATGGGACCTGGTGGCGGCATGGGACCTGGTGGTGGCATGGGACCTGGTGGTGGCATGGGAGGGGGATACGGCGGCATGGGCTCGACGGCTGGCTTACCTCAGCGATTGCCACGAACGAAATACAAGCTTATTCGCTTTGTTGACAACAAAGTCGAAGAGGGCAAAGCTTACCGGTATCGCATTCGCCTGAAGATGTACGATCCGAACTTTCCAGAATACGAAGCCTTTGCCCCCAAGAGTATTAACTTAGAAGGTGCTGCACTGGCTCGGGTCCAGCAGTTGCGAGAAACGGTTAAGGCTGACGAGGAAACCGGCAAAAGAACTAGCGTTCGATTGACCGAATGGTCGGAACCCACGCCAGTCGTTCAAGCTTTTTTGCCAGCTCCTGTATATGCGGCTGGCATGGAACGTCCTAGCTACGTTGGTGACGGTAAAGGCGGTGTGTTCGAGACCGTTCCGCTCAAAACGAAGGCGGTCTGGTTCCAAAGAAACTACCGCGTTTTTGATATCCCTCGAGTAGAAGAAATATCGGTCGGAACGATTTTTGGTCTAGGAATAGTCAATGGCAGCAAAAAAGACGCCAAAGATCCTGGCATCTTTGTTCATCCATTTACAAAGATCTTGAAGACCACAAAACTCGTTGACAAACCAGCGGATAAGAATGCCGACCAAGATGCGGTCAACCGTCAGGTGACCATAGTCGACGTCAGTGGAGCCGTTCCTCTGTCGGTATTTTCCTCACGAGACGATTTGCGATCGGGAACAGAAGTAGTGGCCTTTGATACACAAACGGGACAGCTTGTTGTCGGTAGAGAGTTCGATGACTTTACCATGTTCAACATGGGAGCTCAGCCTGACAAGCCGGCCGTTGGCGTACTGGGTGGCGGCATGGCGGGAGCTGGTGCAGGCGGTATGGGTGGCGGCTACGGTGGAATGGGCGGTGGAATGGGCGGTGGTCCAGGAGGTGGTTACGGCGGCATGGGAGGCGGAGCCGGCGGCCCAGGTGGGGGCGGAATGGGACCAGGAGCAGGTATGGGTATGGGACCTGGAATGTAACCATGGGCATTCGCGTCCATAATTGTGGGCAAAAGAAGTCGTCTAGTAAAAAGGTCAGCAATTTTGCTGACCTTTTTTGTTTTAACTCCTCCACAATCCTTGGTAGTATAGAAGAAGTCTCTTCACAGGAATTATAGAACATGGCTTATAGAATCGTTTCAGTCTGCATAGCATTTGCAATGGCATTTTGCCACTCATCGGCCCATGCTCAATTCGAGACACATCAGCTCGCCCAGCATGGTTTGACCATGCACTGGAGGGCTTCCATTGGTGGTATTGGGCTTCGCAATGGCGATTCTTCCGTCACCCTGTGGACTTCGCGAGCAGGCAAATCTGAGGTCGTGTCGGTGCTTGTTAAAGTCCCGCAGAACGCAGTTGCTAGTCGAGCGCAGAGCACAAGCCTTAGAATCAAAAGTGTAAGTGCCGATGGAAAGCCTGCCAAATTCGTAAAGCTATCGGAAGCCGATCGAATGCCAGAAGGCCAAGAAATTGAAGTCTGGAATGTTATCGAACAATTCAAAGCCAGTGACACAGATTGGAATAAGCTGGCTCGTTCCAGTGATGCCGTTGTGAACAAGCTTGGTTCTGCAGGTGCGCGAGAGATGGCAGAATCTGTTGCCAAAACCTACCGCGCGTTAAAGCGTGATGTTGAGATCGTTTCAGAAACGCTTGATTCAACGTATCTAGTAGCGATTAACCGAAACGGGTTACTAACGAGTATCGATGCAGAAACAGGCAGCATCTACTGGCAGAATCAGCTTCCAAGTTACGACTTAAACACATTTGGCCCCGGAGTTTCAGACGAATACGTCGCTGTGGTCAATGGCAATCATCTATTGGTGTATGGCCTTGAGTTTGGAAATCTCGTATCGACACAACGAATGCAGTTTGTTCCTACGGGCAAGGTAATGTTGTGGAAGGATCGCGTTTTGGTACCATCCGCTGGAGGCCGCGTTGTTTCTTACAGCGCCATAGACCCGGCAGCTGCTCCGACGGTTGTTCGGCTCGGCTTAGAGAACAGGAAGACCCTTACTCAATCTAGCGACAGTCGTTTCTTTGGATGGATTACAGATAGCCGATTGATCATTGCGAAACATGATCGTTTGCCAAAGCTTTGGACTTCGATCAATGCCGAGACAGCGGTACCAGGCGATGCTGTTGCGGTGGATGACGGATTTCTTTTTGTATCCGAATATGGAGCGATGATCCGAACCAATCTCACTTCCAATAATGCAATTACTTGGAGAAGAAAGTTTGGAATACCCACCGGATCGACTCCAGTTGTTAGTAAAACCCACGCCGCATTTGTGTCGCAGAACGGTTTGCTGGTAGCTGCAGACTTGGCTAGTGGACTCGATTCTTGGGAACGGCCCATCGGTGGCATGTCTAAAGTTTTGAACATAACTGAGAATCGGCTTTACGCGATGGATCAAGCAGGGAAGTTCTCGATCGTCGATGTAGAAAAGGGCAGCGTATTAGGAAAAATTCCAGCTGCGGGTTATGCTCCACTCGTAAACAATATCAACGATAGAATTTTGCTGATATCCGAGTTCGGTGAACTTATTTGTTTACGAGAAATTGATTCGGAGACTCCGGTTTATACGACGACAAAAATTGTCGACGAAGCTGATGCAAAGAAGCCAACGGAAGCCACCTCACCTGAGAAATCACCTGGGGAAACCATGTCAGGCGGAGCGTCTCCTTTTGAAGCGGAAAAACCAGCGACCGAGCAATCTGTGTTCGATCCCTTTGCAGGCTAGCAAAGCAAGAGTGCTTAGGTTGTTCAGCTTTACATCTGTCTAGCCGAGCTGCTGATTCTGTGTAGACGGCTGCTGATTCTTTAGTAGCCGGTAATATGATCGGCAAAAGAAAAATACCTCCGACCGCCTGCGGCACGACACGGAGCCGCTGCGAGACTGACGCGGATCTAGCGTGCTACTGCACTCGCCTTATTTGATCCGGGCCAACGCAAAATTATGGTCCCTCAGCCGGAAAAGCGATCGGAGGTTGGCGTGCGGTTTTTTCCAAACTGCACACCACAACTATAGGTAACCCGAATGATTACGGAAAGGGCGAAATTATACAGGGAGTGATAAACTATTCAGGGCGATAGAGAAGTCTGCCACAACTCGGGCAAAGCGTTGGTTGGCCCTGTCTCAAGGTATCTCTAACCCGAGGAGGCAATGCGTTGTAGCAACCGCCGCATGAGTCGCCATCCATCTCAGCAAAAGCGTCCGCATTCCGGGTATTAACCAGTCGATTGAATTCGCTGACGAAGTCTCCTGGCAGTTCTTTGAGCGTCGCAGCCAATTGAGATTTGGCAGTTATTAAATCTTCGTGAACGGTTTGGAGCCGGGATTGAATCTGCGAAACACTTTTTTCGCATTCTGCTTCCGTGAGTTTTAGCTTTTCGTCCAACTGTTTTTGCTCGGCCTGTAGGGCGTCGATTTCCTCCAACGTTTCGAAAATCTCATCGGAAAGCACACTATTGGCCTGAGTATCGGCAGCGATCTGTTCCTTGAGTGATTGGTATTCTCGATTGTTTTTGGCGGCATTCATTTTGCCGGTGTAATCGAGCAACTTGGCCTCGCGTTCCTTTTGCTGAAGCTGCTTGCGATCCGCATCCATACGTTTCTTTTTGATGGAGTCACGGCAATTGCTTAACTCAACTGTGGCTTGCTGAACTTTGCCCCGGGCGACTTCGATCAATTTCGGGGCGCGGGCAATTTGACCTTCCATGTCAGCGATCTGCTTCAGACGAGAGTGAAGTTGCCTTACGACGGAATCCGTCACTGCCATGGATCTGCTCCAGATGTCTTGTGTTGCGGGTGCTTGAAGCATTAAACCAAAAAATGTGCAAGGCACAATGGAGGAGATTCTTTCGAATATGAAGGATACGGATGCCAAAATTGTGAACTGTAGTTATCATAGGAAAAATCGCATGAGAAGGACGACCTCTCCGTCCCCTATTCAACTTTTCTAAACGATTGACTGGTCAAGAAAGCAATGGATCCGAGCAAAATTTTTACGATTGTTGGAAATGCGTCCTACGTAGCACTGGCTGCGGTTGCACTTTGGGGGGCTTACTACGTTGTACTAGTGATGTCAGGCATTAGCAGAAAGCGATTCAAGACGGAGGAATTGCAGGATAGTTTTTTGGCGTCAATTGAACCAGATTTGCGAAAAGGACGTTTCGAACAAGTAATTGAAGCTTGCCAAAATGATTCGCGGGCTTTGCCGCAACTCATTGCATTCGCATGTACTAATAAGGTCTTTGGGTTCAAGAAGGTACAACAATTGACTTTGGATCGGTTCCAAAGAGACGTCCTAGCTGATCTTGATTACAACACAGCTTGGATCGTTACCGTGATCAAAACAGCACCGATGTTGGGTCTTTTCGGTACTGTGGTAGGGATGATGGGTGCGTTCGGTAAGCTATCGTCCGCTGCAAACGTCAATCCTGCTGACTTGGCTTTGGATATTCGAGTTGCCTTGGAAACGACCGCTATTGGATTGACAATCGCGATTCCCTTGGTGATGTGCATGGCGAGTATTACAAACCGCATTCGCCACATGCAGGACCTTGTAGTTGCCGGTATCGCACAGTTTCTAGAAGCATTCAAAGAGGGACTCACCAGACGAGGAGAAGAAGGCACGAAGTAAGTCTATCAAATGACTTTACGCTTATCCGATTCCCTTTCCTAAACACTGGCACAAAATGAGCGCAGCCCCGGAAGACTTTTCGGACGATGCAGAATCCGATCCAATCAAGGTTTCGGAGCGTCCGCCGATTGACGCTGAGATGGATATCACCCCGATGATCGACATGACGTTTTTACTGTTGATCTTCTTCGTGTTAACATCAAAGATGACTGGAGAAAAGTCATATGAAATACCTCCCGCAAAAAACGGTTCCTTGGTCCCGACCAAGAACTGCGTCTCGATCATAGTCTCCAGAGGATCAGGGGACGTTCCCATTGTTGCTAACGGTGACGGCATCCTGTTTTCGGACGATCCTGATCAGCAAGTTGCAGAGATTGGTGAATATGTCCAGCTAGAACTAGAATCGGGACGAAAGTCAGAAATCCTTATCCGGGCCGAAGGGAACGTTACGGCAGGGCAGTTGTATAAAGTGAAACAGGCGATTGCAGAAGTTATCGAAGAAAACAAGCTACTTCATATAGCAGTTCAGGAGATGAAATAGTCGTGTCCATTCCTGTAACTTGTCCACATTGCGAAGCAGAGCTTTCTGTTCATGATCGCCTCGCAGGTAAGGAAACGAAATGTCCCCATTGTGGTGGGTTGGTTTTAGTTCCATCGGAATCGTCATTTGAGGACGATGTCGTGGATGTTGTTGATATCGACGACGATATTGAAGTTATTGATGTCGCCCAGGAAGTAGCGCCTTTAGCTGCTTCGACCTCTCGCTCAGAAAACAGAAGACCTGCTCCTGCTGGCCCCACTGAATCGAATGATGATTCTGACGAAATCGAAGAAATCGACTTTCCCAAAAAGCAGTTGCCTTCGGACGACATGGATATGACCCCCATGGTCGACGTTACCTTTTTGCTCTTGATCTTCTTTATGATCACAGCGTCGTTCAGCAGCGAAAAGGCTTTTGAGGAACCACCGCCACTACCAACGGATGCCGTCTCTACCACCCCCAAACAGAACTCGGATTCCGTTCGCGTTCAGATTGATGAGTTCAATGCTTACACCATCATCTTTTCCGGTGGTGATGAACGGGAGGCGAGCAGTAAACAAGAACTCTTGATCGCGTTGGATGAAGCCAAGAATGAAATGGCAACAGGCTCCAAAGATAAAGATGAAGAGCTCAAATTGCTGATTGAGGCTCACGTGGATTGTATCCACGGAGCAGTTATTGCAGCGGTTGACGCTGCACGCGATAGAGGTTTTAACGGTTTTCAAGTTCAGGTCGTTGAGGAGTTCCAATAGTCGATGTCTGCTTCCGCATTTATTCGTCTACTCGAAAGCCGTGGGCTTCTCGACCCTCAGATTATCTCTGAGCTTGATCGGCAATTCGGTACGGCCAACAAGAAATTTACTCCAGAGGCGATTGCTAAGTTTTTGGTCGACAATGGGCACTTGACCCGTTTCCAAGCGACTAATTTGGTCACCGAGTTAAACAAAACAATAGATCGTTCCGCAAACGATCCCACCGCCGCTTTGCGTGGCGGACGTCCCATCGACGATCCCAAAGCAAAAGACAATGACTCCGTTGAAGACTTGCTGCCTGACGATATCGTCGAAGAGGTTGAGCAAGTGGATGTTGTGGAAGTCGAACAAGAGCCTGAAATCGTACAAGTGGTCGCGGAAAACGTTTCCGTGAAGTCGGCTGCATCCGATGTAGGCATCGAAGAAATCGCACGCCCCAAGGTCTACGTTAATCCAAAGAAGAAGAACGCTTGGGAATCATTCCGCGTTGTCGGCATAGGATTTCTTCTACTCCTGTTCATTATGCCTTTAGCTTTTTTGGTCTACTGGGTAAGCCAAGGTAGTGCCGATCAAGCGTATGAAATGGCGGAAGGTGTTTATAACGCGAGAGACTATGCACAAGCGGCGAAAAGGTTCGACGACTTTGCCTACAACTATTCCTCAGACCCTAGAGCGAGCAAAGCCAAGGTATTAGCCACCTTGGCAATGGTTCGAGAAGAATCAGAAAAAGTTGCCGACCCAACGGTCTCCTTGAAAAAGGCCCAAGACACTTTTCCGCTCATCGCGTCGGAACCTGGATTGGCCGAGGTTAGAGCTGACTTCACTGACGCGCTTTTAAAGATGTCGGAGAAATATGTCAGCCGACTTGATCAAGCGAAAACGCTCGAAGATCGTGAGAAGTTGTTAGGTTCCTTTGCCGAACAATTGAAACTCGTAAGCGACCCTCGCTTTGTCGGTAACGAAGAAAGAACGCAAAACAAGCTCCGTATCCAGAAGATCGAGGAGGGTAAAGCACGAGCGGAAGCTGATATCGTTCGCGAGAAAGATCTGACAGCTGCTTTAGCTGAGATGGCAAAAGCGAACGAAGCCAAAGACGTCAACAAAACTTATGAGCTACGACGAGCACTTTTGAGGAAACACCCTCGCTTAGAAAGCACTCCTCAACTGAACGAACTTTTGGGTGTGGCGACCAATCTTCAAAAGGAACTCGTGACAACAGATTCTCCATCACCAACAGTTGAAACCACAGCACCGCAAGTCGATGTTGTGGCTAAAGCCGTGTTGGTGAATACCAAAGGCGATGGAGATCCGAGCAACACCAACATTATTCCATTGAGAATAAAGAACACGGTTGTAGCGATTCGAGAAGGGGACGGCGCCATGCTCTGGCGTCAATACATGGGCATTGCCTGGGATGGAGAACCATACAAACTCAGCGCAGCCGGAGACGCAGATGTCCTCGTTTCATTGCCTGAACAAAAGCGATTACGCCGTTTGGAGTCTGCAACCGGAAATTTGGTCTGGGAAACGACCATGCAAAGTGTCATCAATGCACCGAAAGTCGATGGCGATGATGTCATCGTGACGACTCGTGATGGTGACGTTTATGCGTTGGACTCTGTAACTGGGCAATCGAGATGGAAGCGGCGTTTGCCACAATCCATTGAGGTCGGTGCAGGCGGTCAATCGGGTCGCAAAACCCGGTACGTTGTCGGAAATCACTCCAATCTTTATGCGTTGAATCGAGCCAACGGTGAATGCGCCGAAGTCATCTACTTGGGACACAACCCAGGCACCATCAAGATCCCGCCGATTTGGATCCTCAACCATTTGCTGGTCTTCGAGAATACTGGACCGGATTATTCGTATATCAGAATCTTCCGCACTGACGACGATGGTCTAAAAATCACGCCGGCACAGCAAATTCCGATCATGTTCCGTGGACATTTTGTTGCGGAACCTCAAGCCGAGGGACGGCGATTTGTCGTAGCGACCAACCTCGGTGAAGTAGCCGTCATCGATGTAGATCCAACAGGAACTCGGGATACCGTTGTAAAGATGGCGGGCAGTGTTGAGAAAGAAACCGATCCCAAAATTGCTTGGCCTTTGTTGTCTGGCACCGATCTATACATGGCCTCAAATCGCTTAGCCATGTATCAGATCCAGGTATCCAGCCAAAAGCTCAACAGATCGTGGCAGAAGTATGATGGCGACCAGTTTGTTTCAAGACCTATCAAGGGTGAAGAGGCGATCTATCATGCTCGCATTGTTCGAGGAAACCTAGGAGTTCGAGTCTCCTCGATCAATCCGCAATCCGGCGAATCCAATTGGGAAGTAGATCTGGGCGTACCGGTCACAGCTCTAGTGAACGGTGCCAACGGTTTCACCGCAGTCTCCTCGCAAGGTGCTGTTTACGCATTAACTCCCAACTCATTTCAATCGAAAGATCCGATCCGGCAGGTCGAGAACCAAGGTCGCAATCAGACCGAAATGAAGTTTACGATGGCAGTTCCGTTGAGCGATGGAAAGCTCGCCCTCTTCAACACTATGAAGGGCAACGAAATACTTCTCGTTGACGGTAGTCGTGAGAAGGCACTTTCGCGAATGGTAGCTTTCGATGTTGGCCAAGCTGTACCAAGCAACGAACCTGTCGCAGTTGGCGAATATCTTGTGGTGCCATTGTCAAACGCTCAACTGGCGTTGATTGAACCCAGCACCGGAAAGATTGTTGGTGTTCCCTTCCAACCAACCATTGAAGCGAATGAAATTCCCAAGTGGCTAAACCCCGTACTACTCAGTGACAAACAAAACATCGTGATCGCTGACGAGCGTAAGAACATTTACAAACTCTCTGTCGGCAAGCAGCTTCGACCTATCGTCCAACAACCCTTGGATCGATCGCTCAAGGGACGATTGACCGTTCTCAATGAAACGGTGGTCGCGGTAAGCTCGAATAATACCGGAGATCTGCTCGACCTGTTTGATGCTTCGGATTTAAGCCGAAAGGAATCGGTCGCAGTCGAAGGTCGGTTTGCTTGGGGACCATTTACTGCTAGCGGCAGCTCTACAGCAGTTGTACTTGCTCACAGCGATATTGAGGGCTTGGTCGCAGTAAACGACAAAGGCCAACGGCTTTGGACGACCCCAATCGACCGTGAGACGTTTGTCGGCTCTCCAACCGTGATCGAAAACGATTGCTTGATTGGGACTGCGGCTGGTGAGATTTTGCGAGTGTCTTTAGACAAGGGCGAAATCGTAGCCAGGAAAAAGCTTGGTGAACCACTCAGCGTTTCACCGATTGTGTTACCCAAAGGTTTGTTGATTCCAACCGATGAGGGATCCGTACTGACCGTTCCAACTCCGACCCGTGATCAGTAGGCGAATATGATTGCCAGCTTGATGATTGCAAAGTCACGCGACCTACGGAGCGTTTCTCCGTTTCGGGCACTACGTTTGGTGGTGGCTCTGTTTTTCGTATTTTGGACTGTAAATGCGAGGAACGCGGTCGTTTACTCCCAAGATATTGACGCGGTGTTAAAAGCGCTTGAGATCGAGGGAACGGTCATCGACGGTGAGCCGTTTGATGTGATAACGGTTACCAAAGAGGCTGGCGGGAAAAGTGTACAGGTCACTCCTCTCGACTTACCTGGACGCAAAATGCCTCGCGAAGCCAACCGAACGGGCAAGCTTCAATGTGTGATCACGATCTTTCGCGATCGACTCTATGAAATTGAATGGAAAGATATCGCCGAGATCACATTCTGGGAGGATATCGTTCTCCATCTCGCACGAAAGTATCTGAAGGAAAGAAACTACGCCGAAGCATTCGAGCACTTGGTATACCTGAGAGAGAACTATCCAAAATCCGTTAACTTTGCGTCATTGCATCAAGAGTTTCTGTTTCAATCCGCCAGAGACATGGCCACTGAAAAGAATCTCCCGCATACATTAGCCGCACTCGAGGAACTCAAACGAAAGTTTCCTGAATATCGAAAAGACGATGTGCAACGGGTCATCTCCAGTGTTTCCGAGCAGATGATCAATGGCATGTTTGAACGCGGCGAATTTGCTGTCGCTAGATCCATGGTACTGAGATTGAACGACGAGTACGGAACCGAACTTCCTGTCGTTGGAGTTGCCAAGAATAGGTTTGTCGAAATTGCTGGCGACGAAGAGAAAAAGGTAGCAGAGTTTCGTGAAAAAGGAGACTACGGTCGAGCCAGACAAGCAGCAATGAGAATGCTGGATATCGAACCGGAATATCCAGGTGGAAAGGAACTGCTCAACGATTTAATTCGAGAGTTCCCGATGGTAAGAGTTGGTGTTTTTCAACAAACAGATTCACCGAACCCAGCCGCATTGGCAGATTGGCCCTCAAATAGAACTGGCCAGCTGATTCAAACACCGCTCTTCCAGTTTAGAAGCACCGGTCCGGAAGGGGGCATGTATCGTTTCGCTTATGGCAATGCTGCATTAAGCGACGATCGTTTAGAACTCGATGTAACGATTCAAAACGCCGAGGCGGAAGACGTTCCGAATAGCCTTCAGCTATCTCAAGCTCTCCTGCAGAGGGCAGCACTTCAAGGGGAACTCTACTCTCCTAGCTGGGCATCGATTTTCCAATCAGTTTCAGTACAAGGCCCCGATCGATTGAAACTTAGGTTTAGGCGGCCTCACGTTTTGCCACAAGCATTTCTTCAGTGGCAGCTTCAGGATATGGATAAACAATCGTTTAATAAATCCATTTACCGATTCGATTCCGATGAAGAGGGAATCAGGCGATACAAATGGGCTGGAAGCGAACCGCCTCTTGATTTTCAACCTCGTGAAATTCAAGAAGTACTCTATTCCAACGCTGACGCAGCGGTAGCAGCATTAGTTCGTGGAGAGCTGGAATTCATCGACCGGCTCTTTCCTGCAGATGTTCGAAAGGTTGGAAATGTTAAAACTGTTAAAACGGAGCCATACGCATTACCCATAGTTCATATGCTAATTCCTCGCTCAACCCTTCCAATCATGGAAGACCGAGAGTTCCGGCGAGCTTTGCTTTACGGGATTAACCGAGAAGCAATTCTCAAAGATGAGATATTGGGTGGGCGAGCGACGGCCTTGGATCGCGTTATCAGCGGACCGTTCCCAGCAGGGGAAAGTGATTCAGATCCGCTGGCATATGCTTATAACACAAGTGTTCCGGATGCCAAATACGACCCTAGGTTAGCTAAGATATTGGTTCTCTTGGCACAAGCCAAGCAAACACTTAAAGCGACCAAAGCTAAAGAGGCAGCACCAGCCCTTCCTGTTATCCGGTTGGGAGTTCCCAATTACGAATCAGCACGTGTTGCTGGGCAAGCGATTCTGCAAGCTTGGAAAGTGATTGGCTTAGAGGGCAAACTCGTTCCTTACGACAAACTGCCAGGTCTAGACGATAAGTCGATTGATATCCTCTACATTTCCGCTTCGATTTGGGAACCTGTTTCCGATGCCGAGAGATTGTTCGGGGTAGGTGGGGCAGCCCAGTCGGAAAACCAATACATCGTTCAGGCGCTTGGCATGCTTAACAGTGCTCGGAGTTGGAAAGAAGTTAGACAGGGATGTTTAGATCTTCACTCGCTGGTCGCAGCACATCTTCCCGTTATTCCACTTTGGCAGGTTACAGAAACGATGGCTTATCGAACGGAGATAACTGGCGTCGCTAAGAAACCTTTGAGCCTCTACCAAGACGTTCAAAGGTGGAGGATTCAAGCACGATGAACCATTCAGTAAATCGATCACAAACGGAATCCAATATATGTGTTGTATCCATGTTGAGAGATCGCAGAACAGCCGTTTTTCTGATGCTGCTCCTGTGCTTATTCTGGACATTTACCAAAACTGCCGTAGGGCAAACCCCTTGGGAAAATGATCCGTATCGCGTCAATGTTTGGATGAGCGTTTCATCAAGCGTTGGATGGGATGAAGCGGCGGAAGAAGCGACCCATCGCGAAGTGCTTCAACGCATGGATGCTTCGTTCGGCGGTGTTTTTAATTCCCGTGTGCAGTCATCTCCAGACTCGCTATACGGGTCGATTCTGTATCGCATTGATGAGCTTTCGGTCGAACAAGTGATAGCGAGAGAAATGACTCTGGTTGTCGGTAAATCAGATGAAGCCAAAGCCAAGTTCTTGGAGCTAAACCCACCTCCTCCTCCGCGCGAACTTACCGAAGAGGAAAAACTGGCTCGCGAAAAACTGACCAAGGAGCAGATTCAGGAAATGGAAGATGCAGCAGCCCGTGCTGCGAGTCTTAATAGCGTGAGAACATTTGAATCTGCACTGGAACGGATTGGTGAGTTCCACGTTCTTTCATTGCCATTCGCTGGAATTCAGCGTGACATCGCTCCCTTTCTTCAAACCCCGCCTTGGCAGAAGTTTAAGGATAAGCTTCGTTCTCACGCGGGCAATATTCAACAATTAAAAGAGGACTTGGACAAGGGGAACATAATCGCGGCATTAGTGAATAAGTCTGAATACGAACTAATCAAGACTGCCTGCAGAAAGATACCCGCTCGATTGCCATGGCAACCTGAAGCCCTTCTTCGGGATTTCGACAAAATCTACCTAACGTCGATCGATCGGTCGGGAGAGTTTTATCGCGTTCGCGTTAAAGAATTAGACTCCGTCGTACGACGAATTGGCCCAATGCGAACGATGTTGGTGGCCCGGCGACAGGATATCGCTATAGCGGTGGAGCATCTAATACGTAGCCTTTTCAATCCGATTGTTCGTATTGAAGAGACCGATAACGCAACTGCTGTTATGCGTGTTCGGGCTGCAAGCCTCATTATGAGTGACAAACATCCTGCGTTTATCGGATTGGGAGACGTGCTGATTCCTCACATCCGTCGCGACGATTCCAGCGGCAACCCCACACTCGTGCAAACGTTGCCATTTACCTACATAGTGGCAACGGAAAAGGTCGATGCAACCAGTTTGTTTTACGGTGCGATATTTACGGCAAGACGTGGTGCACTGACTGCAGCAAAAAATCGTCGAACAATTAGAGTTGGCGTAAAAGTGCCTCCGGTTAACGGAACTTCCGATCTACGCCTCACCTTTCGTCAAAGCATTTACAGCAATGTAAAGCAGCCCAATGTTGGTGTCACAGGAGCCGAAATCTACTTGAGAACGCCAGGTCATGACGATCTTGTAATGTTGGGGCGAGCTGACTGGCGTGGGGTGGCAACAGTTTCTGAAACAAAGCTGCCAACAATCAAATACGACAATCCCAGCAAGAGCTCCAACCCGAGTATTGCCCAAGCAAGGGAAATGGTGCTCGAACCGGTACCACCGCCTGCATACCCGGCTCCTCCTGAACCAGAACAACCTGAAACCCCACCGGCGGCAGGCGAAGAAGCAAAAGCCAAATCACCAGAAAAACCACCCAAGGGGGAGATCCAAGTTAACCTACCGCTCTATCTTTACTATATAAAAAATGGTGACACGCTTCTCGCTCGGTTACCGATCATCACGGGCTATGCTCCTGTCGAAGAGGCGCAATTGCCCGATGATCGAAAGCGTCTCGAGGCGGAAGCGTTCCTCAAAGGGGTTCAAAACGAGGTTCTCGATATTGTTGTTCAAAGGAAGATCCTTGAAGCACGTGTGAAAACCAGAATCGATAAAAAAGATCTGGTCGAAGCAGAGAAAAATCTCGACGAACTCAAACGTCTAAAGTCCTATGAAAAGCTTTTTTCCGAGGTAGAAGCCATTCAGCGAAGAGCTCTCGCGACAGAAGTTGGGCAACCCAACCCGAACCTCGTTACCAAAGTGGAAAATCTCGTAAAGTCAACTCGTGATATGATTCAAAATTGGCTGCAGACAACTACGGTTAACGACTTGGAGAAAAAACTGGAAGAAGCCCGATGACAAAAACGGTTTTGGATGTGGGAAACTGCTCCCCTGATCACAGTGCGATTAAAAGAATGTTAGTCGCCAATTACGATGTGGAAGTGTTGCGGGCGGACCAATGGGCCGACACCCAGCGTATTCTTTCGTCGAAGACTGTCGATCTGATCTTGGTTAATCGCAAGCTGGATATCGATTACAGTGATGGCATGGATATCCTAAAGTCGCTAAAATCAGCCGAGGCGACTCGGCACATTCCTGTCATGTTGGTTACGAACTACCCCGAACATCAACAAGCTGCCGTGGAGGCTGGGGGAGTTTATGGTTTTGGAAAACTTGAACTAGACTCCCCTCAGACACGTGAAAGACTAGGACAGTTCCTTACCTCTCGATAGGCGAACCATGAAAGACCTTCAAAATCTCGAAGAAGTAGAATCGGTTCGCAATTTATTAAAAGGATCGTCCTTAAGATGTACGCCGGCCAGAATCGCCGTGCTCATCGCTTTGAGACGATCGAAAAGCCCGCAAACCCACGCAGATCTTTCCAATCAACTCGTCCCCTTGGGATTTGATAAGGCGACGGTTTTCAGAAATCTAACCGACCTAACGCAAGTTGGTTTGGTTCACCGAACGGAGCTTGGAGACCACGTTTGGAGATTTGAGATTCGCGAGCATCACGAGGACGAATCCAGCCACCCGCACTTTCTGTGCGTTAACTGCGGCAGTATTTCATGCCTGGAACTTGGGATAGTCTCAGAAACCAATCTGAAGAAAAGTGCAATTATCGGGCGTGTATCCGAAGTGCTCGTCAAAGGGGAATGTGTAACTTGTTTTACGGAAAAGTAGCCCTAGTCAGCTATTAGACGCTCAACGGATTAGAGCAACTAGGCACCCACCATCTCCCCATGTTTGTCTCGCTCCATCTGTGTGAGACGATGCATATCGTAGATCAGCTGCACGTCACAGCCCCTCTGCTGAACCTTTCTTCTCGCAAACATTCTCTGCTGTGTGCTTACCATAACCTCAGGAGGAAGGCTCGCCATTTGCCCAAAAAGCCTGGCGTAATTCACAAAGCTAGGAACATTGCTCGTAACAAAGCCGTACATCATACTGCAGACCCCAATGACTTTGCCCGTAAAAATGCCGGTGTTGATCGCTGTTTTGGAATAGTCACCCATTACACATCCAAGGAACTGCATATTCGTTTGCGATTTTCCATGGGGATACTCCATATTGACCGTGCCGTAAGTGTTTTTAAGATCGGAATTACAAGTCCCTGCACCTAAGTTAATCCAGCTTCCCAGATAGCTATGTCCCAGGAAGCCGTGGTGTTGTTTGTTGGTAAAGGGCTCGACGACTGAGGCTTCCACTTCGCCACCAATCTTGGTGGTGTGTGACAACGACACGGCATCCTTGATGGCAGAATGCTCTAGAATTCTGGCTTTTGGCCCAATGTAGATAGGCCCACGAAGCAGTGTGTAAGGACCAATCTCGGCCCCAGCATCGATGAGGATAGGACCTTTGCTCGTATCGCTCAAAACATAGTCCCCAATGGTTGCGCTGGGAGCAACAAAAACGCCATCCTTTTGTTGCTGAAAAGAACCACCCAGCGCGCCTTGTTCGGATAGCTCAAGCCGAAGATCTAAATTCTCGCCGATGCAGGACATGTTGGTGGCGATAAGCTCATGTGGCAGATGGATGGTAGGCAATGACCAATCCAGCTTGGGCAACTCGAGCGATTTTTCCAATAGCGAGTCCATGCCCAAATAACCTGCAGCAAACAGATCATGCAGCGACCAAGTCGGATTTACAACGGCGGCGACCGATTCTCTATCCATGATAACGCAACTGCCACCAACACTCTCAGCGGTTAACGACATCAATTTTGCAAGAACATTAAAATTGGAAGCCGTGGGTGCAATGCGAGCATTTAACATCAGGCTCACTGTTTGATCGGATGTCCCGCCAACTCCGTTTGATGATTCGAGCGTCTTGAGTTGAGGATAATCCATCCTTTGGATTGCGTTCAGGTAAGGACGGGAGATACCAAAAACGTCTTGGCTCAACAGCGAAACTAAGTCCACCAACCGCAGACTGCCGCACGTCATTGTCGCTGCGAGACGGGCCAGCGTTATAGGAGCAAGTCGTTCGGTTTGCTGATCTTCAAATACAACGATCGACATGAGGTCATTCCATCTTTAGGTATCAAAATCGGTTCAGTACAAGGACAATAAACGGATGCGGGAAAAATTGAAACGTCAACTGTTCCATATTGACGCCGAGCATTGCGTTCGCTTATTCCATGTTTTGAGAGAAGGGGTCTGATAATTCTGGTAAAATTTGACGATTATTCTCAATTTTCCGGCAATTGGCGTCGATATCCCTTAGTAGTGAATCAATTGAGATGCGAGTGAGCGGTCGAATTTTTCGTCCGAACGCTGACCAATCCCAGGCCGGAGTTTCCCTGTACCAAAGCTATCAAAAGGACTTGTTAGCCATGTCGACCAAATTGACTCGACGTAAGATCTTCGCAGTGTTGTTTGTAACAGTGGTAGGTGCTGGACAGACCGGATGCCAATCGGGATGGAAAATGCCGAGCGCGAGTATCTTCCCATGGTCTAAGAAGCCTTCCGAATCGACTTTGGCCGGTAGCAATCCTAGCTTAGCGGCTCCAGGTTCCAAAACGGGAAGCTTTGCCTCAGGTACAGGATCGCCAGCGAGTCCAGCATCTAACAATACACCTGCACTACTCTCCAGTGCAAACGCTAGAGGCGGCAGTCCATATGGTGGAGCCATGGGCGGAAACCGCTCAACAATCCCAACTGCTTCCGACTTCACACCCCCACAAGCGAATCCGACAGCAGGCTTGGCAGCCAATGCTAACGGATACCAAACTGGTCCATACAGCATGGGTGGAGTGAAGACAGGCTTAACTGCTCCATCACCTTATGGTGCACCCAACAGCATGGCTGCAAATCAACCACCGAATGGTTTCGCTCCAGCCACTGGATTTAACGCTCCAGGTAACCAGCCACAAGGTCGTCCTGCAAATCCAGGTCTAGCCTTCACAGCTCCACCACAACAACCTCAGTTCAATAACCCTGGATTACCCTCAGCGTCAGGATTTGCACCTGCGAATGGACTTCCACCACAAACCCAACCAGCGATGGTTGCCTCCAGCAACTTCCCTGGAAATGCACCCTTTGGAAACACTGGACTACCTCCAGCCTCAGGCATGCCTAACTCAAGTATGCCCAACCCGGGTATGTCTGCCAATAACATGGTTACAGCTGTACCAGCCGGCATGAGCGCAACGAACATGGCTAGCTTGCCTCCAGCTCCCCCAACGTATTCGATGCCGAATGCGGCTCCGACCGGACAACCAGCACCGATTACCCATGCTGCGACAGCTTCTTACTCCGGAGCTAGCCCTTACAGGCCAGGAAGCACAAGTCGCTCCACAGCGTATGACTTTAGCAAGCCACCTCAGAACGGCGCACCAACCGTTCCTCATACTGCGAACGGCCTGCCTCCTGCACCACAATCGAACGTCTTCCGATAGTATCGAATCGACTTTCTGACTAAACTATGAAGCCAGCGCAAGCTGGCTTCGTTCGTTTAAGCATGAGATTCTCCATGACGACCGCCCATCCTATAGAGAAGAAAAGATTCACGAACTCCACATGCCTGGAATCTCTCTGGGATTTCGCAGCAGCAGGGTGTCTATTCCTTGGGATCTTGACCTCAATCGGCTTGCTTTTGGTCCCGCTATTTTGGGGATCGCTATTGGGTATTCCAATGTCTTTGCTGCAAGCCGTTTCAACTTTTTTCGGCTGGCTCGTTTGTCGAAGCATCGGCGAGCATATTCGTCTTCAAAAGAAGATCGCTGGCCTAACCTATCTCGGCCAAATCTCCGGCCCCACATCTGAACCCGTTATCGTCTGCAGCAACTGCGAATTCATGCTTCACTCTAAAGATCGCTGCGACAATTGCGGAGCTCTAATTCAGTCGATCAGCACGGAGAATTGCGGTCAATAGTCGCCGCGCGTCCACTCGAAACGTTCGAGCATAATTGAGAATTACAATAACTGGGAATTCTCGGTTTTTGTTGCGATTTTCACCGACTGGAACGATAATAGGACTTCCTCCAACCTTGGGCAAGCTCCCTTTGTTATTCCTCTTATGTGACTCTTTTTTCGCCAGGATACTCCATTGATGTTGCTAGCCATAAAGTGGAAACTTATCGGCACACTATCGCTGCTATCACTTTTATCAAACTCATTCCTCTTAACTCGAAGAATACTCGCTGATGAACTCCAACGCGTTGTAACTCCCAATTTCCGAATGGCGGAACAATACAACTCTAACTATCTTCGACAATTCGTTTATAGCACCTCGGTCACACCGAACTTCATCGACAAAACGGACGAGTTTTGGTACTCGTACAAAACCTCCGAAGGCACAAAATACTGGCGAGTCAATCCCGACAAAGGTACGCGACTCCCGCTGTTTGACCACATCAAACTCGCCGCTCAACTCTCTCAGCTAACTCGACAACCAGTTGAGCCTGGTCAACTGAGCCTGACTCGCCTCGAAGTAAACGCCAAAGATGACACTCTCAAATTCGTTATAGAGAAAACTCAATACGAGTTCTCTCTAAAAACAGATGAACTAAAAAGCCTAGGTAACGCAAGCCCTGCACCGAGTACTCCCCCAACCGAACGAGGCGGTCGGCAACGCCAGGAAGACCAACAAGATCGCCAGCAAGATCGGCGTGAACAACAAGAAGAGCAGCAGGATCGACAACAAGAAGATCAACGAGAACGAGACGACCAACGAAACGAAAATCAACGAGTTGGCAATCAACGCGACCAACAAACCGACCAACAGTCGGGTTCGTCGGCTAGCTCCCAACGCAACAGCGACGCTCACCGTAACTTCTCTCCAGATCGGAAATCGTACCTTTTCGCAAAAGGACACAATCTTTACTTCGTACAAATCCCGGACACATCCAAAGAAGAACCAAAACAAGCCGAAGGACAGCCCCCCGCGAAGGAACAAGTAAAGACCGAGGAGACCAAGACCGAGGAGACCAAGACCGAGGAGACCAAGACCGAAGAGACTAAGACCGAAGAGACTAAGACCGAAGAGACTAAGACCGAAGAGACTAAGACCGAGGAGACTAAGACCGAGGGGACTAAGACCGAGGGGACTAAGACCGAGGGGACTAAGACCGAGGAAGTTAAGAACGACGAGTCTAAGGCTGACAAGGCTAAAACGGATGAGACTAAGTCTGACGAATCGAAAGACGATCCTACAGGCGAGCAGAAGTCAAAGTTCAATCCGAAATGGGATGAGCTTGCAGTTCAGCTAACAACAGATGGCGTAGACAAATACAGCTTCGCTGGACGCATGAGCTCCCGTCGCGGGGCAACGCAAGAAATCAAAGACGACACTCTGACTCGCCCTAATGTGACTTGGTCAAACGATTCCAAGTCCTTTTATGTCACTCGAAGCGATTCAAGAGGTGTTCAGGATCTTTGGGTTATCAATTCGCTAAGCACTCCACGTCCTACCTTGGAGACTTACCCTTATCCGATGCCAGGGGAAGAGAACATTCGCAAAACGGAGCTCTACTGGTTCCAAGTGGGCAATAAGGCACTGAACCTCATCAAGAAACGTTGGAAGGATGAGTTTTACAGTGACCTTCGATTCAGCGAGGCGAACGACGAATTGAGATTCTTGCGTCGAGATCGTCTTCTAAGAAACGTGGAGTTTTGCTCCATGAACCTCGCAACAGGCGAGATCAAATACCTATTTGAAGAGGGATTCGATAAATCGACGATCGCCCCGAAAGGCATCCGCTTTCTCAACAACAACAAAGAAATGATCTGGTGGTCGGAACGAAGTGGTTGGGGGCATTTCTATCTTTACGATGCCGATGGCAAGCTTAAAAACGCAATTACATCAGGCCCGTTCTTTGCCGAAAGAATCGTAGATCTCGATGAAGAAAATCGCATTTTGTACTTCACCGCGTTAGGAAAAGAATCAGGAGAAAACCTAAACTTCAGACACTTGTACTCCGTGCGTCTGGACGGCCGCGATCTCAAGATTCTAGATCCGGGTAATGCAGACCATTCGTCTAGGCTTTCACCAACGAAACGGTTCGTCATTGATAACTACAGCCGTGTTGATATGGCACCTTGTTCCGTGCTCAGGGACAGCAATGGTGTCGAATTGATGAAGCTAGAAAGTTCTGATCTCAGCCGATTGCAGCAAGTTGGTTGGAAGATGCCTGAGACCTTCGTGGTCAAAGCATCCGATGGCGTGACCGATTTGTTTGGCAACATGTTCAAGCCTTTTAACTTTGACCCCAACAAAAGATACCCGATCATTACCTATGTCTATCCTGGCCCACAACAGGAAGGGACTCGCCACACGTTTTCTGCGACCGCTGGTGAACAACAACTCGCGCAGATTGGATTTATCGTGATCCAAGTCGGACATCGTGGCGGTACACCAGGACGTTCCAAGGCCTATGCTGGTTACGGATACTTTAATCTTCGCGACTACGCTCTCGCGGACAAGAAGGCCGCAATTGAACAATTAGCTCAGCGATTCCCCTTTATCGATGCAGAGAGAGTAGGAATGTACGGCCATTCAGGTGGCGGCTTTATGACCGCTGCCGCGCTGATGGTTCCTCCCTATAACGACTTCTTCAAAGCAGGCTTTTCGACTGCCGGTAACCATGACAACAACATTTACAACAACGCATGGTCCGAGCGATGGCATGGACTGAAAGAAGTCCCTGTTGATCAAAAAACGGACGGTGCTCAAGTCTCTTCGACCGCTCAAGTGCAACAGCGAAGCTCTCCGTCGGACTTGCGAGCTGTGCTAGATATTGAGCCAGAAGATTTCTTCAACGATTTCGAATTGGCCTCAAACGAAAGCCACCTTGAATTTGAGAAAAGATTGTGGGGCGAAAGTGAGCCTCTGCCACTTTGGATTCAAGAGGAGATGTTGGAACAAGAAAAGCAAGTTCAACAGAATGAAGTAACAAACCAACAAGAACAAACCAAACTGGAACAAACGTCCAAGACGGACGATACGTCCAAGTCTGACGACAGTAAGATCTCGGAACAAAAGAAAGAAGAGCAGACCACGGACGGTAAAAAAGAAGATGGCAAAACCGAAGTAACCAAGACGGAAGAGAAGAAGGATGGTGAGACGAAAAAAGACGAAACAAAGAAAGATGAAACCAAGAAGGAGGGCGACGGAAAATCAGAAGCGAAGACTCGGTTTGAGATAACAGTTCCGACAAACGCTGAACTGGCGAGCAATCTTAAACACCATTTGTTCTTGGTACACGGTGAGCTTGATAACAACGTCCACCCAGCCAATACCCTGCGATTGGTTGACGCTCTTATCAAAGCGAATAAAAAATTTGACATGCTTTATTTGCCCGCAACGCGGCATGGTTTCGGGGCTTATCAACCCTACGTAACGCAAAGGATGTTCGAGTTTTTTGCGGACCGACTAATGACCGATTACGCGGAGGAAAAGCAGACCGTCCCTAACAAATAACGGGAATTGTTTCGCTCATTTTGTTCCAAGTCGCGCTGCAATGCATTGGAAATTGTTCTACATTGGCCTAGCAATTGTAGAACACAACGGCGTAAACTGCCAATGCATTGCACTTGGGAGGTGCAGCGAAATGTTCGGACGGAATCGAATCTTCTTGGTCCTGTTGTTAACCCTTGGGCTGGGTTGCTCCAGTCTCTCGACGAGGCCATCGAGCACGAATAAGAATCTCTTTCGTGGATCACCAGATCAGGTTAGAGATCGATTGCTAGCGAGCATACCTATTGGTACGTCGAGAAGGGATGCTGAGAATCAAGTCGTGTCGCTTGGTTTAACGAAGAGCAATCCATCAGAGATCGCCATGGAATCTACACCGTTTATCTCTTGTCGTTATCTGGATAAATCGTTTTGGTCCGGTGAGACGATCTGGTTAATTCAAATCGATTGTCCCGACGGCAAAGTGTCCGACATAATCTGCGAGCAAATTGGTATTGAATAGTCGTTCAAATCGTCTCGACTTCTCATCGGGACCGTGGGCGTGAATCCCGGATGAGGTGCACATTGTTAAAGTGTTCAGGCTGAATTGCTTCGAAAACTGGATAGGCTTTTCACGGGTCTTCGGGATTAGTGTCGATTAGTGTTCCCCATTCTTCTGTTGGTTCGACAGCCAAGAAAGTCGAGAAAAATACGCGTTGAAGTGAACACGAATAAGCCACTTCACTCGCGAAGTATGCGTTTTTCTCAAGCAGCCATAGGGGCCGCATATTTCCATGACGATAAGTCGATATGGTGTCTCATGAGTATTATGTCGAGATAGTCCCGATCGGTGGTAGCGTTCCAAAACGCGTGCTGTCTGCTTTTTGAATCGAAAAAGCAGTACATTGTGTTGAATGTTCCGATCGCAAATGCGAGAATTAGTAGAATAATGAATCCTTCTGCCTCAGGTGAATTCTGTGAATACCGGTGAGCGCCAATGTTAACCATTGGTAGCTTCATGATCGCTGGGCGGTAGGCTTTGGGGTTTTCATTCCCCGGCCTTAAGGAGCCT
>JBKDKR010000021.1:0-46813 GCA_046344995.1 Pirellula sp. | reverse complement strand
GGAATGGATTCGACAACGACTTGAGAAACTCGCGTCTGTCTTCGCCATCGATGTGTTGACCTATGCGATCCTTTCTAATCACTTGCACGTCGTGATTCGGAATCGTCCCGATGTCGTGAAAACTTGGTCGGATAAAGAAGTTGCTTTGCGGTGGCTGCAGATTTTTCCAGGAAAACGGATTGAAGAACAGCTTGGGAATCCCACCCAAGCGGATGTCGATTCCCTGGCCAATGAGTCGGAAAAACTAGAGGCGATTCGATCGAGGCTGTCTGATATCTCTTGGTTTATGCGAGCTGTCTCGGAGCCGATTGCTCGACGTGCGAATTCAGAAGAAAGATGCACAGGGGCGTTTTGGGAAGGACGCTTCAAAGCCCAGAGGCTTCTCGATGAAGCTGGTTTGTTGGCTTGTTGTATGTACGTGGATCTGAATCCCATTCGAGCCGCTATGGCGGAATCGATAGAGGATTCACTGTTTACGTCTGCTTACGATCGATTGAAAGCCTCTCAAGGGAAAACCATCGAATCGTCGGCTGCTGCTATGCAGGCGATTAGCATTAAAGAAGCAGCGGAGATCCGCAAGAATAGTACGCCAGAGGAATTAGCGGACCGACGGAAGAAGGCTCTAAAACGCAAAGGGCTCAAGATCCTTCGAGACGCTTGGTTAGCACCGCTGACGATTGGTCCTAAACAGCAAGGTCCCGTGGCTAGTAAGACAGGTTGCCGAGCAAGCGACAAAGGGTTTCTTAATATGAGCTTGGACGATTACTTTCAATTGCTGGTGTTTACCGGCAAGCAAGGGCGCTCGGACAAACGGGGAAAGATCAAAGCAGATGGCGAGACTTCTGCAACTGGCTCTGCCACAGCGATATTGAGCAAGCTGGGAATCGCGGATGGGATGTGGTGCGATTTGGTATGGAACTTCAAGAAGTACTTTGGCCGCAGTCGAGGAGCAGGTTCGCCGGACCATATGCGTGAGGATGCGGTAGCGCATAGTTTGTCCTTTCAGCCAGGGCAGAAGATGGCAAAAGAGTGTTTTGCCAACACGACGTAACTAGCCGCTTTACGGGATCGATTGAAGGGTAGTAGATAAATCCAGTTCTGCCCTTTCAAGGTTTTTCTACTGCTTCATGGCACGTCGCAAAGGGCCCTTAGGTTTTCTGTTTGGTCGTAGGCCGTAACAAGTCGCAACGCGACGCAGTTACGGCACAGCACGCCGGGGCTACTAGGATTTGTAGGTTTACGGCTGAATTAGAGTGAGCCACTGCCGTAACTTCGCAAAGCCATGTTGCGGCCTACGTTGCCTAGTCACGGCACATGCTTAGTCATGGCACAGTGGAGCCAACCTTGGCGAATAGCCATTCGCATTTGGTTTTAAGGCCCAACCGGGACGGTGCGATAAGATTAGGGTAGAATCAACAGCCAAACGATTCCACTTGGAATCATCACTGCGTCCGCGCGGTTGCCCACGTTTCCATTTAGATCCCGAAATCGAAAACAATGAGTTCTATCCCCTTTGTTTTATTGGCAATGTACGGAGTGTTTTTGAACAGTTCGTTGCACTGTTTTGTCGCAGTTGGCCAGCAGGTTGGTCAGCTAGATGATTCCGAACGGCAGGCGGTGGCTAAGAAAGTTGAAGACTTAGCTAAAGCACTGGATTCGAATCGCCTAAGTGATCGCGATAGAGCGGAAAAGCAACTTGTTGACATAGGAGACCTGTGTCTAGAGTTCCTGCCACCTGTTTCTGACGATCAGTCACCTGAGCTGCTGATGAGGCTCGAACGCATTCGGTCGACACTCGACTCACAAAACAACCAGGATGCGTTTAAAGCAAAGACAATCACTTTAAAGGGGAACATGTCAGGACGCGAAGCATTGGAGAGGCTTTCCGAATCGACAGGTAACAAGCTTGCATTCGGCGACTCAGAGCGTCTTCAACAATCGATCACGGCTGATTTTGAAGACACACCTTTCTGGGAAGCAACCGACGAAATCCTAGATCAGTTAGGCCTATCCTTCGCGAGCTACGATGGCTCCAGTCTCGAACTTATCGAGACAACTCCGCAATCAACATTGAGGATCAACTCAGCCACTTACTCCGGTGCATTTCGGCTGGAGCCTATTCGCGTTAACAAAAATAGCGACCTCGTTTCTCCATGGCGAAGCAATCTAACCATTAGTCTTCTTATCTCTTGGGAACCAAGATTGAATCCGTCTTTGATAACATTGGATACCAGTAAGCTCGAATTTGAATGTGATAGCGGTGAGTTCTTGGAATTGCTAGACGATGCTCCACTCCTGATTTCACCCTCGGGTGGCTCACAGGTGGTCATTGATATCGAATGCCGGATTCCCTCGCCGCGAGCTAGATCGGTCCTCAATTGGAGTGGTGAACTAGAAGCGGTTGTACCGGGACCATTAGCGACCGTTTCTTTTTCCGATCTGTCAGTCGCTGAGGGCAAGAGCTTGATCAATGGGATGCTCTCGGTAACCGTAGACTCCATTCGAAAAAACCGTAGCGTGCGAGAAATCTCTTTGGCTGTTTCCATTAAATCCCACGAAAACAAAGAGAGCGACTGGGATTCCATTGCTACGATGCAGGAAGCGGTCATCTTTGATCTCCAAGGAACCAGAATCGAAAATGTTGGTTGGTCTTCCGAGTTTTTGAGCGAAAACCGCCGAGGCTTTACCTATTTGTTTGATTTCCCAGGGGAGCCCGAAGGCCACCGTTTGAACTTTAAGGCCCCATCCAGCATCAAAAGAGTGCTATTGCCCTTTGATGGTGGAGAAATCCCGATCCCGTAAAAGCCTGTGTTTTCAAAACGTAATTGAACCCAAAGCTGCGGTGGTTTTGAAAGCTTGCGGTTGCGATTGGGTTTTTAAGCTAGCCAATGCGCGAGTGTTTCTAACAAGATATCCAGGTCGAAATCAAAGAAGTTTTCCGGCTGCGGCGGTTTGTACCAAAAACAAGCATCGTTAGGGCTAGTGCCGGTTAGGCTCCCCGAGAGCGAGATACTTTCAGTTTGCTGAATGGCCAATTTTGAGACCAGGTTCAACGATCCATTTAGTCGTAAGTGTCTTCTGTGAAAGGGTTTATGTTGGCGAGTCCTCCTGCTCGGCAGCATAGGGCGTCCAGGGAGAAATCAGCGACTTTGCAGCCCCCTCGATGTCGACAATTCAAGGCTCAAAATCATCGTTGAATCCGGCGGGATAGGTTGACACCCCATCGGAGTGTGTTAACTTTCCAGCTTACGTATTTTACGCAAAGCCCCTAATCGGAAGATTTTGCCAGCTTGGTTAACCCTGGCAATTTCATCCGCAAGGAGCGCCGGAGCGGTTTCTGGCGCGAGTGGTCCATAGAAATTTCAGGATGTGCATCGTGGCGTTTGCGTGGACACAGTTTCAGAATCCCTTGGGAGGAATTGAGAATGGTTAAAGTTCGATTGGCTTCTTTGGCATTGGCAGCAATTGTCATGTCCAGCTCTTTTGCTTCGGCATCTTGCGGCGGCCGCGTTGGCCTCTTGGCAAAGCTGAAGGCTTCAAAGGCATCTTGCTGCGAGCCAGCACCAGTTTGCGAGCCAGCACCTGTTTGTGCACCAGCTCCAACTTGCTGCGAACCAGCACCGACCTGCGGTGGTCGCGTTGGTCTTTTGGCAAAGCTAAAGGCACGCAAGGCTGCTTGCTGTGCACCAGCTCCAACTTGCTGCGAGCCAGCTCCAGCACCAGTTTGCGAGCCAGCACCAGCTCCAACCTGCTGTGAAGCAGCTCCAGCTTGCTGCGAGCCAGCTCCAACCTGCGGTGGCCGAGTTGGTCTTTTGGCAAAGCTAAAGGCACGCAAGGCTGCTTGCTGTGCACCAGCTCCGGCTTGCGGTTGTGAAGCTCCAGTTGCTACTTCTGGTTGCAGCTCTTGCGGCACCACTGTTGACACCGGCGCTGTACAAAGCACCCAAGCTGCTCCTCCAGCAGCACCTGCTGCTCCATCCGCTAGCGATGCTCCAACGACCTAGTCTTTGGATTATCAAAATTTGAATTAAGATAAACCGGGGTGGAAACGCTCCGGTTTTTTTATTTGCTTATGAAACACCATTTGCTAACAGCTTTTGTCTTGATATGTCACAAAGATCAGCAACCAACTCCACGTCACACCCGCCTAGCGCAGTTCGATGGATTGTCTACGTATTGGCGTTCGCTCATTTTCTTGTTTTGATTATTGCCTACTCCGGCAATTCGCAGAAATCGACGAACAAAGACAAACTGATCAATTATCTAAAGCCCTATTTAATTGGGCTTAATTGGGATATAGAACTGGTTCCCTTAGAGTGGAACGGCGTCTTGCCAGGGGAGGGATGCGCGAGGCTGATCTTGAAAGCGGACGACGGAGATAAGTTTGAAGCCCTTAGTTCCAATTCAACGAAATCCGATCGGCAGCGAGAACGCCAACTAATCGGCATGATCAACGTGATGGCCCTCAATGCAAACGATGATGGGCTTTCCGCGCTGCTGGTCTCCGCTCTGAGGCACGCTGAAAAAACGCAAAACAAGACTTTTTCGTTCGTGACCATTGAGCAACGTCAATACGGAACATCGGCATACTTGCCTGTCTATGAAGCTCGAAAGGTTGTCGTGGATAATGCAATTACGTTGTTGCCTAAAATAGAGGGGCAACGGACGGTTCGTAGTCTAGTCACTACTTCAGTCGCCAAAGACATTGACAAGGCGGAGGGCGTCAAATGAATTCAATCGATCTTCGCCATCATCGCAACCCTGCCGGTAGTGGTCTTCGTGCCCTGGAATCGATTTGGGCTGACTTTTGGTTCTCCCCATTGAATCCCAAAATGGTTCAAATGACGAGGACCGTGGTCGGTACGGTATCGCTGCTTCTCTTTGTCAGCTACAGTTGGATTGGTAACAATTGGTTTACCGATCAGGGTTGGTTTGATAGCTCGGCTGGATTGTTTCTCGTTGGAAACGGTGTAGCTGACACGGGAGCGGAGTTTCGCATGACTCCTTTTTACCAGCACCCAAATCTTGTCATTCCTGTTTCGATAGTTGGAATGGTGGCTTCCTTGGCGCTTCTATTAGGACGATTCGCTTCGTTAGCTGCATTAGTCGCTTTCGTCTGCTTGATGTTCTTCCACCATAGAGCTCCATTGTTGGTAACCAAGTGTGAGCCGCTGGTATCCGCGTTTTTGCTATACCTCGCATTCGTGCCAACCTCGCTATATCGCTCAGAACGAGGCTATCTCGCAACCGTTGGAATTAGGTTAATGCAGATTCATTTTGTAATCTGGATTTGGTTTAGCCTTTCAATCATGTTGGCGAACGAAGGCTGGTGGACCGGCGAGTCTGTTCGACGATTGCTTGAGGATCGGCAGGGAATCATACCGAGCACGTGGGGAACACCCTTTTTCGCAGAATGTTTATCAAGCTTGGTGATAATATCCCAAGTTGTGTTTTTGGCTTGCGTGGCTAGACCTTCGTGGCGGCACTTTGGATTCTGGGCTATGTTAGTATTTACCGTGGCAACATTAATTGTCATGGCAGACTGGATGTATGCCATGACGATTCTCGCCGGAGTATTGTCTCTTTCGATGTTGCCCGACTTTTTAACCAAACGGTTTGCGATTCCTTCATGACAAATAGCCAATCTAGCTCGCCACAGTCCTCCAGACGAAAATTCCTCTTCGAAACCAGTTCGGCTGTTGCTGCAGCAGCGACTGGCCTTTCTCTTGCAAATATTGCCGCCGCAGAAACGAAGACATCCTCCACACGACAACCCACCGAAAATAAGATGAAATTTTGCTTGAATACAAGTACCATCCAGGGTGAAAAAATCCCCATTTGGGAACAAGTCGAAATTGCCGAAAGAGCAGGCTACGACGGAATTGAAATTTGGCTCCGCGATGTAGACAAATTTGAAAAGGAAGGCGGAAAGCGTAGCGATCTCCAGAAGCATATCGCCGATTCAGGACTCGTTGTAGAAAGCGCAATCGCCTTCGCTGCATGGATCATAGATGACGACGAGGCTCGTCGACGCGGTCTTGAACAAGCCAAGCGCGAAATGCAAATGGTAGTCGATCTTGGTGGAAAACGCATTGCTGCTCCTCCCGCAGGTGCCTCCAATGCAGACTCACCGATGATTTCGCTCGATGAAGCTGGGCTCCGGTACAGGGAGTTGCTAAAAGTTGGTGCACAAGTTGGTTGCGTCCCTCAAATTGAAGTTTGGGGATTCTCCAAAAACCTTTCCAAGCTATCGCAAGTGCTCTATGTTGCCGCCGCCGCGCAGCACCCCGATGCATGCATACTTCCCGATATCTATCATTTGTACAAGGGTGGGTCTGAATTCGAGGATATCAAATTCCTCGCTGGAAACAAAATTCAGGTTTTCCATTTGAACGATTATCCCGATATCCCGAGAGACAAAATAAACGACTCTGATCGCGTCTATCCAGGAGACGGAATTGCACCCGTCACTGAAGTTTTAAAGCGAGTCATGGCAACGGGTTTCAATGGTGTAATGTCACTGGAGCTATTCAATCGCAAGTATTGGGAGCAAGATCCCAATGCTGTAGCGGCCGAAGGGTTGCGAAAAATGAAAGCTGTCATTCCAAACTAGAAAGCAGTTATGCATCGATTAAGATTTTCGCGAACCAAATCACTCTTTTGCGGGCTGCTAATTACCTCTGTTTCTCAGGCGCAACAAACTGTTCAGGAATTCGAAGCTCTTAAACAGCTTACTCCGCCCGCCATCGGCTTGGAAACAATGCCCGAGTGGATCACGCAATTCTCTGCCGACCAAGAAACGATTCGCAAACGTTTTCGAATTCCAACGGATCCCTATCTCAACAGCTTTACGGAAAATTTGTTGGCGAGCTGGAGAGTAAAACTGGATGGGGTGGATTTTAAGTCGCTTCCATATGACGACCAGATCGATTGGTTGCTTCTCTCGCGAGAAGTGGATCATTTAACCTATTGGCACAATCGAAACAAACTCCGAGATGCGGAAGCATTGAAGCATATACCCTACGCGAATTTGTTAGGTAGATTCTCTGCATCAAAAGAACATGGTATCAAGCTAGAAGCCGAAGAAGCTGCCGAACTTCTTGATCAAATTGTCAGAGTAGCGGATGAAGCACGTTCAAAGCTTGCTGACGCGAAGCCTGCCGAGGGGAACGCACAAGATCGCGAAGAGCAAGCGATCTCGGCCATTAGAGCCTCAGAATTAGTGGACCAGTTTTCACGATACGCACGCGATACCCATAACTTTTATGATGGCTACGACCCCAAGTATATGTGGTGGGCAAACAAGCCCTTCACCGCAGCCATGGAATCAGTCAAGAACCATGGCCGAACTATAAAAGAGAAACTGGCCGGCATTAGCCAAGACGACAAGGACAAGATCGTTGGCTTGCCGATTGGCGACGAAGCACTGGTAGAATCCCTGTCGCATGCATGGATTCCCTATACGGTCGATGAACTAATAAAGATCGGAGAACGGGAACTCGAGTGGTGCGAAATAGAGTTCAAGAAAGCTGCTGATGAACTCGGTTGCGAAGGAGATGCCCGCAAAGCCTTGAATCTTGTGAAGTCGCGTTATGTTGATCCAGGCGAGCAACCGGACATGATCCGAGATCTCGCTTGGGAAGCCATTCAATTTCTCGAGGAGAACGATCTATTGACCGTTCCCAACATGGCCAAACATGGTTGGCGACTCGAAATGATGAGCCCTGAGGCTCAACGGGAAAATCCCTATTTCTTGGGTGGCAATAACATCATCGTGTCCTTTCCGACTAACACGATGACCCACGAAGAGAAACTCATGAGTCTCCGCAGCAACAATATCCATTTCTGCCGCGCCACGGTTCACCATGAATTGATTCCTGGACACCATATGCAGTATTACAGCCTCGCGCGATATCGCCCCTATCGAGCGCTGTTCGAATCCCCATTTTGGATGGAGGGTTGGGCTCTCTATTGGGAAATGGTTCTTTGGGATAAGAACTTTGGCAAGACGCCAGAAGATCGCGTTGGTATGCTATTCTGGCGTCGGCATCGTGCGGCTCGCATTATTTTCTCATTGAATTATCAATCTGGGAAATGGACCGCAGAGGAATGCGTTAAATATCTCACCGAACGCGTCGGGCATGAGCCTAGCGCCGCTGCAGCCGAAGTTCGTCGGTCGGTTATGGGCAACTACGGACCGCTCTATCAAGCGGCCTATATGCTCGGCGGGCTCCAGTTGAGATCGCTCGAACGAGAACTAGTCCATACGGGGAAAATGACCTACAAAGAATTCCACGAGGCGATCCTCAGAGAAAACTATCTTCCATTCGAGTTGTTAAGAGCCAAGCTGCTCAAACTGCCGCTTAACAAGAACCAGTCATCGACTTGGAAATTTTAATCGGAGTGCATGGGGCTTTCGTTCTATTTCAGTATTTGGCTAGTTTGGGGGGTTGGTGGGTGACTTACCTCCAAAGCCCGAACGGCTTATACTAAGCGACTTGACACAAAGCTCGCTTTTGATGAGCACATCGTTGGTAGCACCCTTCCTCCCTTCGTTTGAAAGAGAATTATGAAATTCGGAATGAATTTGTTGCTTTGGTCCGGTGAGCTCAACGAGGGAATGCTTCCCGTGCTGGAGAGCCTTAAGAAGATGGGTTACGACGGCGTTGAGGTTCCGATGTTCAATTTGGACCTGGACTATAAAGCGTGGGGCAAGCGACTTGACGATCTCGGACTAGCCCGAACCGCTGTGACCGTACGAAACGAAGGTGACAACCCAATTAGCCCAGATGCAAACGTTCGTCGAAAAGGAATTGAGCTGAACAAGCGTACGTTGGATTGCTGCGCTGCTGCAGGAGTTGAAACATTGGTGGGGCCTTACCATTCCGCGATTGGCTACTTTACTGGTGCTGGACGAACGCAGGATGAATGGAAATGGGGTATCGATAGCATGCGCGAGACCGCTGAGCATGCCGGCAAAGTGGGTGTGATGCTCGCTATTGAGCCACTCAACCGATTCGAAGTTTATTTCCTCAACGCACAAGCGGACGCGGCCGAGTTTTGTCGTCAAGTGGGACATCCTAACTGCCGAATGATGTACGACACGTTCCATGCCAATATCGAAGAAAAGAGCATCACCAAAGCGCTTCACGACATCAAAGATATGTGCTGCCACATCCACATCAGCGAAAACGACCGAAGTACACCAGGGGCCGGAGATATCAAATGGCAAGAAACATTTGATGCCATTCGTTCCATCGGATACGACAAATGGTTGGTTATTGAAGCTTTTGGATTGTCGCTCCCAGAACTGGCCGCGGCGACTAAAATTTGGCGGCGCATGTTTGACGACGAATTAAAGCTGGCGGAAGATGGGCTCAAATTTATGAAGGCTCAGCTCGGCGTATAAACGTTACAAACCGTAGCACATCTTGGGGAAAATCCAAAATCCCATTCCCACGCTGGACAACTTTCCCGATTGCACCCACCGGTTTCTGCTTTCGGTGGCGAGATCCCTTTTCTTGCGGTTACAATACCTGACGAGGCTTAGATGAGGTTGGCTCAACTAAGCCGGTGCCGCCTAAAGGGTTGTGCTTGCATTTCTGTTTTGTTCGTGCGGACATTATCAATGGTCACTTTCGGCAAAAGAGATTGGATTTACAGAGATCGGATTTACAGAATTTCGATTCACAGTGGCTTAAGTCTTCCAGTTTTTGGCTTGCTTCTATGCATAGTCACTGCCTGGAGTTCTCCATTCGCGTTTTCCCAATCGCAGCAAGCGAGTACCGCTGACGCTCCCTCTTCGGAAGAATCTGAGAAGATCAGAGCTAGCCTGGCACAGCAGTATAAATCGCTTTGGGATTCGATGTCCCCTGCGGCGAAACGAGGCTACGCAAATCTGGTATCCAACGTCTATTTGCCCCATGACTACGACGAAGATGTTCTCAAAGCCATTGACTCCGAGGCGGCTACTTCACCGTGGAGAGACTCCCAAGCGGTCAAAGCAACTCGCGAACTAACTTTCGAACGGTTTGGCCTGTCCGGTCGAGTCGAAGATCCGATCAAACCTCTGCAGTATGTTGTTACTCAAGAGGGGCACTACGTTATGAATTGCTTCTCGTGTCACGGCGGCAATCTCTTTGGAGCCACCTATCCTGGTGCACCGAACACCAGCTATGATCTCGAATCTTTGACGGAGAATGTTCGACGTGTAAAGCTAAGACTCGGTAAACCCCTCGCCCACATGGACCTTGGTTCCTTGGTTATGCCACTCGGAACTTCCGTAGGCACCAGCAACGCGGTCATGTTCGGCGTAGCACTTATGAACTACCGTGACAAGCATTTAAACGTCCATGTAGGAAGAAGACCAGCTGGCATGACTCACCACGACATGGATGCTCCACCATGGTGGCACTTTCACAAAAAGCATCATCTGTACATAGATGGATTTGCTGAGAAGGGACACAAAGGGTTGATGCAATTCATGCTGGTAAAGGAAAACGGTCCTGAACAGTTTAAGAGCTGGGAAGGCGATTTTCGAGACGTCTATGCGTTCCTGAGTGAGTTGCGACCTCCCAAGTATCCACTACAGATCGACGAAACGAAAGCGTTGAGAGGTGAAATCGTTTTCAAGAACAACTGCGCCTCGTGCCACGGTACCTATGGAGCACATGCTCAGTATCCTGAACTGCATATTGACATCGAAGATATTAAAACCGACCGCATCCGCTTTGATGCACTGACACCAAAACATCGCGCCCATTACGGCTCAAGTTGGTTTGCCGACATGGGAAACCAAAACACATTGACCAAAGTGGATGGTTATGTGGCACCGCCCCTGGATGGCGTTTGGGCGAGTGCTCCTTATTTGCACAATGGTAGTGTCCCTACCCTATGGCACTTACTACATCCCGACGATCGACCAACGGTTTGGCGTCGCACCCACCTGAGCATGGACACCCAGCGTATGGGCCTACAAGTCGAGGAATTCGAAGAGGTTCCCAAGCGATTAAAACCTGCTGAACGTCGACGTTTTTTTGATACGCGAGCCAAAGGTAAATCAGCTGCTGGACACGACTACCCAGACTCTTTGACTGAAGACGAAAAAGTCGACCTGCTGGAGTATTTGAAAACTCTGTAAACGTTCACCCCAATCAATGAAGATTGCTTCAAAAAGGGGGGCTGTAGCTCGACCGCCGCTTTTCGTCCATTCTATGTTGCTCTATAAAATCGCTCTTTGATATTGATTATTCTAAGAGGGGTAGCTTTCCCCATTGATTAAAGAAGACGTTGAGCAATATGTACGACTTGGCAATAGTTGGCGGCGGAATTCTCGGAACGTTTCACGCTTACCATGCGCTGAGGCGAGGATTGCGAGTTGTGCTACTGGAGAGAGATGCCGAACCGTCTCAAGCGTCGGTGCGCAACTTTGGCCAGTGCGTTCCATCCGGAATGAACCTAAAGTGGCAATCCTACGGACGTCGCTCGCTCGAAATCTACAAATCGATGCAGCAACGATTTGATCTGGGAGTTCGCGAAAATGGTAGCGTCTATCTGGCATCCAATGAAGAAGAGCTACACCTGCTACATGAGCTCGCGGCGATCAACAAGGTCAACGACTACAGTTCAAAACTATTGACCAAAAGTGAATGCTTGAAGCAATATCCAGGCCTGCGGGCTGACTACGTTGTTGGTGGTTTATTGTTTCCTCAAGAAGTTTCGTTGGAGCCCCGCAAAGCCACCAAATCGATCATCAAGTTCTTGCAGGAATCGTTCGATCTCGATTACAAACCGCATCATACTGTCGTCGCGATAGACGCGGACGACAAGAGAGCGACGCTCAGAACAAGCCACCGCGCCGAAGATAATGCAATCCATGCGGAACACGTAATCGTTTGTTCTGGGCATGATTTTCAAACGCTTTACCCTGAACTATTCGCCGCCAGCGATCTCGAAGCAGTCAAGCTCCAGATGCTAGAGACCGTCGACCAATCACAACAGTTTACTCATGGCAATTTGCTGACCGGATTATCGATTCGACGATACGAAGCATTCTCCGAGTGCCCTTCTTGGGCAGATATCAAATCCAAGGAACCGCCAGAGTCCTTTGCTAAAAAATGGGGTGTTCACATTCTCTTTAAGCAAACGACGACAGGTAGTTTTATCATCGGCGATTCACACGAGTATGCCGATGCATCGGAATCGGATCGGCTAGGCTTTGATATTCGCGTCGATGTTCAAGATTTCTTGCTGTCGGAAGCTCGGAAAATTTTGGATCTCAAATCCTACGAAGTAAAACGCCACTGGTACGGCGTTTATTCTCAGTGCAAAGAACAGGATATCTTCAACCACCAAGTCCATGAACGCATTCGCATTGTGACCGGTATCGGCGGCAAAGGTATGACTGCCAGTGGCGGGTACGCTGAGGAGACCATTAAAAACCTCTATGGTCCAGCCTCTTCAGGCCGAGAGTCACCTACCAAGCCAAAAATCGAGCTCGTGGTATTCGATATGGCTGGAACAACGGTCGACGAGGATAACATTGTTTACAAGACGTTGCACCGAGCAATTGTCAACCAAGGAGTCACAACCGATCTCAACACCGTCCTTTTGCATGGAGCTGGCAAAGAGAAGTTGCAAGCAGCCAGAGACGTCATCGAAGCCGTTTTAGGGCAACCGAATGAAGAGTTAGCTCTGGCGGCCTTTGGTCAATTCCAAGTGATGTTAGACCAAGCTTATGCGACGGAACCAATTCGTGAGCAGCCACATGCGAGTCAAGTATTTGAGTTCTTGAAGACCAAGTCTATCAAAGTCGCTTTGAATACGGGGTATAGTCGACAAGTAACAAATTTCCTAATAGCGAGACTTGGCTGGAGCGACAACCCCTTGATCGATGCCGTGGTTTGTGCGGATGATGTCCAGCGAGGCAGACCGCATCCCGATATGATCGAACTAGCTATGAAACGTTGCGGCGTTACAGACCCTAGAAAAGTCGTAAAAATCGGAGATAGCGCCATCGACATCGAGGAAGGGAAAAACGCAGGTTGCGGCCTAACATTTGGCATCACAACCGGAGCCCAACTTCGCGAACAACTGCTGCTCGCGACTCCGAACGCGATCTTATCGAGCTTGAGGGAATTGCAAGATTGGATATCCCGAGACTAGTCTTTGGACACGCTTAAACTCTTAATCGATTTTTACGATGGCCTGGATTGGTTGGTGGTCACTACCGAATAGTCCGGTTGGCGTTTTGGGGTCGAGTATCTGGCTAGTGACGGTTTGTACGCCTCTCGCCAGAAATATGAAATCGATCCGATTGTCTTCGATGGCTTTAAAACCATTCCAGCTACCGGAGGGTTGGCCTGCCTCGGGCATGTAGCCAGCCAAAGTATCGACCCATCGCATCGCTTCAACCTCCTCGGTGATGACTGCATAAGGAAGATCAGTCGGAGGGCAATTGAAATCGCCAGTCAACACTGAGGGCAGATCGCTGAAAAGTGTTCTAGCTTTGTCTGTAATGATGCGGGCACTTTCTTGTCTAGCTTTCTTTCCAATGTGATCAAAGTGCGTATTGATGTGCAAGTACTCTTTGCCGCTCTTTTTGTCCTTCAGGACGACCCAAGTCGCCATGCGAGTGATCGCCGCATCCCAGTCCTTGCTACCTGGAGCATCTGGGGTTTTGCTGAGCCAAAAATGCCCCGAGTCCTTTTTCTCGAACCGGTCCTTTCGAAAGAAAACAGGTACGTATTCACCTCGCATTTTGCCATCGTCGCGCCCTGCTCCGACAAAGTCATAGTCGGGCAGTAATCGCTGCAGATCATCCAGTTGCGATTTAAGCACTTCTTGTAAGCCTGCTACATCATGCGATTTGATCACCGACGCCACGGTCTCAGCTCGATGCGGCCATGCATTCTTACCATCCGATTCGGTATACAATCGAATGTTGTAGGACAGAACTGACCATTGACGCTCCGAAGAGGGGGTTGCTGTCGCTTTATCGGTTTGAGAGTAGGCAATCGATGTGGCGAATAGAGAAACAACTAGGCAGAGGACCACATGACCAAGACCAATCGAACAGAATGAGCCAAATGGACGGAGAGAGAAAGTCATAGTTTGGAATCCGAAGTCTTGAGAGAAATGGTATAAAGGATGTCGACGTAATAGGGGCTATCGCAATCGGGGCTAACGCAGAGATATTTGCGGAGGGTAAACACGGCACCAGACTCCGACGCAATCCCCCCGAGTATACACAGGAACGAGATCGACCAAGAGGAGCAGAAAGCCATGTTGCTTTACCATAGCCAAGATTTCGAGGGTCACAACACGGGGGCTCATCCTGAATGCATTGAGAGAATCACTCGCGTCAATGAAATGCTAAGCACCAACGGTTGGCTCGACAAATGCTCGCGCCCCGAATGGAAGCTTGCGACCCCCGACCAATGCCAACGCATCCACACTGAAAGTTATCTCACCAAGCTGCAGCAATGGTGCGAGGAAAATGCAGGTCGGATTGAGGTCGATACAGTCGTATCAAATCGCTCATGGAATGCAGCCTTGATGGGGGCCGGTGCCGCATGTGATGCTGTCGAGCGAGTCATTCGAGGAGAAGATTCCAAGGCTTTTTGTGCGATTCGACCACCAGGGCACCATGCCATTCCGGACAATGCCATGGGATTCTGTCTGCTGAATAACGTGGCCATCGCCGCTCGTCATGCCAAAACGTTGGGACTCGAACGAGTGATGATCGTTGATTGGGACATACACCACGGCAACGGAACTCAAGATGCCTTTTGGGAAGATCCGACCGTTGCTTTCGTTTCCATTCACCGTTTCCCGTTCTACCCAGGCACCGGCAAAGAAGATGAAATCGGCGGAGGAGTCGCGAAAGGAACCAAGAAAAACATACCGGTTCCGGCTAGCACAACCGCCAAAGATTTTCTCTCAAAATTAATGGATGCGACCGATTCACTAGCGGCTCAATTCAAGCCACAACTCATGCTCCTTAGCGCGGGATTCGACGCACATCGCGCCGACCCGGTAGGTGGCTTGTCTCTCGAAGAAACGGATTTTGAGACCGCTACCAAGTGGATTGTTGAGCTCGCATCGACTCATTGCAATGGCCGGCTGGTCTCGTTGCTGGAGGGTGGCTACAACCTGACCCACATGCCGCAATCCGTCGACGCGCATTTGCGGGGTCTGACCGCATCCTGAGGTTGATTCGCAACTGAAGATTGGCGACAGGAGAATTCTCACAAGACATGGCGGGAATCTTAACTCGTTTCTTGTGCATTGCTATATGCGAGCCTCGCGAAAACACAATAATGCACCCCGCACTCCACGTAAAGAATTTGTAGACCGGAACTGTTCATGGCAAAAGAAATTTCTGTACCCATCAAATGGCATGGTGGAAAAACCTATCTGGCGTCCAGGATTCTGGAGTTGATGCCGGAGCATGTTCACTATGTTGAACCGTTCTTTGGCGGAGGCGCAGTCCTATTCCGCAAGCCACCGGAATTGATCGAGAAACACTCCGAAGTCATCAACGACATCTATGGAGATCTCGTCAACTTTTGGAAGGTTCTGCAATCACCGGAGTTCTTTCCGGAATTCGAGCGAATTGCAAACCTCACTCCGTTTGGTGAGCCAACCTGGAAAGATGCTTGCTCGGTAGAGAGCGATGATCCCGTTACGAGAGCGATCGCCTTTTTCGTTCAATATCGACAATCGCGACAGGGGCTCGGAAAAGCCTTTGCAACCATGTCGCGTAGCCGAACACGTCGAGGGATGAACGAACAAGTGTCATCCTGGCTATCGGCCGTCGAGTGCCTCCCCGAAGCGCACGAGCGGTTGAAACGAGTGGTCATATTCAATGAACAAGCAGCCAAGTTGATTCGCCGCGAAGATGATCCCAACACACTGTTCTATTGCGACCCTCCTTACTTGTCGGAGACGCGAGCAGTGAAGAATGCTTACTCGCATGAAATGAGCGAAGCAGAGCATCTCGAGCTGATTGAAACGCTTGGGAGCATCCGAGGTAAATTTATTCTGAGTGGTTACCCACATCCGATGTACAAGATGGCGGAGATTCGCTACGGCTGGCGTTGCGAAGAAATTGAGATCGACAACAAAGCCAGCTCGGCCAAAATCAAACCGATTAAAATCGAGTGCCTCTGGATGAACTACTAGTCCTTACTCATTACGAACGAGAGATGATGCTCCGAATGGCGTAAATGAAGACCGGTCCATTCTTCTTTCGTGAATGAACCCAACACTGGGTGAGGTGGAAATGGACCAGGATGCTCCTCAAACGATGCGATCGCCGCAAGCAACCTAGGAAGTTGCTCGGAACAGACCGCGGTGCGAGGTGGCTCGAGCTTGAAACGTATTGCCCCAGGTATCGGTAACCAAGGTGGAAATCGCACCTTCGTAACAAAGGATCGCATGGGTCGCACAATGATTCGAGCTATGCACGAGTAGCCGGGCGGGAGCCCTTCAACAGACCCTTCGAAGGCGGCTGCAAGATGATAGTAGATTTGAGCGACCGTCCACGTTCCGCACGTGATTCGGTCGTTGCATCCTAGCTGCTCAATGTGGCTTCGGAGATCGCCCAAGCTTTGATAATGACGAGTCATTACAGAACGATCCTCACCGCTATGCCTACTAAGATTCAGTCGACCCGAGTCAACAGCCCTGCACAACGACCATCTGGCGTGTTAGACAATTTTATAAAGCTATCCGAAGAGCGAGGTTTAGGTCCACCCGTGACTACATTGATTGAGCACGCTGCATCAACAGTCTCGCAATTGGTTGTCGGAGCAATCGATCCGGATCGCATAGCAGCAATAGAAGAAATGTACTCCAACAATCCCGTTGCACTGCCTGCATCACCTATCGCTCCTTTATAAGCAACAACCGGTGTCTTCGGTAGAATCTGGGCAATACCTGTCGATTCAGCCAGATCGCCATCACGAGTTCCTAGGGCGCATGCGTTGATATGATCAATGCGATCTGCGGCAATCTGAGACCGCTGTATCAGCAAATCAATCGCATTTTTGGTGGCCTCAGAAACACCGCTCCATCGCGTTCGATTCGGCTGAGCAAACGTGCTAGCCCAGGCGACAATCGTTGCCAATGGTGTGGCACCTCGGGCCAGCGCATGACTGCGGCGCTCCAGCACAATGGCCGAGCTCATTTCGGATGGCACGGTACCATCTCGCTGCGAATCAAATGGTTTGCACGCACGAGACTCGTCCGCTATCGCTTTGGAAAAATCGGGCTCGTTTCGTTGTATCAATCGCAAAAAGCCTATTCTCGATCCACTCGCTCCGACGACAATCACATCCGCTTTGTCTCGGCGAATGACATTGATCGCCTCCATGACAGCATTGAGACTGCTGGTACCTTCTGTTGTGATCGTATTGTTTGGCCCTCGCGCATCGAGTGCGATTCCGACGTGACATGCTGCCATATTGGGCAGGGACTTTAGCATCCATAGCGGATACATGTTCTCCATCGATTGGAAAGCCCATTCGGCGTGCCGCATTTCCCCGTCCGTAGCACACCGCCGAATAATATCGTCTACATCTGACAAATCACTCTGGATAAGCTCGCCCGAGAACACAGTACCGATTCGATCTGGATCGATAGAACCCGCCGACACACCCGATTGTTTGCATGCTTGCATAGAGGCAGCAAACGCGAGTTGTATCTCACGACACATTACCTTGATCGACTTGCGAGGTTGAATGTGTTCCTTGGGATCAAAACCCTCGATGGATGCTGATAACCAATGATACTCGCTTGACCCATGAATCTGAGTAAACTTACGGACGCTCGATTGTCCACTCAAAAGAAACTGGAGATGTTCATCGACGTTCTTACCGGTCGGTGCAATGGTACCGAGACCTGTAATAACAATATCATCTTCGTTCCCATCATTAACAGACTGGGATGTGCTCGCCGACGCCATTATAAGTTTCTAAATTTGGAAGTTGAGTTCAGGGGCCTGATCTGGCGTCGCATTGCGAATTCGCAACTTCGGTTTTTCCAGCACAACCGTCGAGTGTGGCGCGACACTGCTTGTTACCCAGACACTGGAACCGATGACACTATCATGGCCAACGATTGTGTTGCCTCCGAGAATAGTCGCATTTGCGTAGATCACAACCCTATCTTCAATGGTTGGATGGCGTTTCGCCCCTCGTACCAATTGCCCGTCTGCATCGGTGGCAAAACTCAAAGCCCCGAGGGTCACGCCTTGATAAATCTTAACATTATCGCCAATCTCGCATGTCTCACCGATCACTACGCCCGTCCCGTGATCGATAAAGAAGTATTCGCCGATTCGAGCTCCAGGATGAATATCGATTCCGGTCTGCTTGTGGGCCCACTCGGCCATCATCCTGGGAATAAAGGGGACCCCAAAATGGACTAACTCATGCGCGATTCGATAAACCGTGATCGCCTCAAGCCCCGGGAAACAAAAGATGATTTCATCTCGATTTCGAACGCTAGGATCCCCCTCGTAGGCTGCCTCAACATCCTTGGCCAAAGTTTCTCTTAGCGTTGGTATCCTCTCCAGCAATGCGATGGCGATCTGCTGCCCATCCGCTTCGTAGTCTTTCTTGGTTTCGCACGGATTGGTCCCACTGTCTTTGCTATCAACACGATCGGCATGCATCAGTGCTCTAGCGATTTGGGTCGTGAGCCGGTCATGCAATCGGTCTACCAGATCACCGACGTGATAGGCAACATTCCCAGCATGCAGCCCTTCCCGACGTCTAAATCCTGGATAGAGAATGTCCTTCAGGTCTTCCAAAATTTCGACGATAACTTCGTACTTGGGGAGCGGACAGTGCCCAAGATGATTGATGCGATCATTCCTCGAATACGTACGAACAATTGCGTCCGTTAACCGCGGAAGCTGTTCCTTTAGTCGAAAATCAGAAGCCATGGTGTCGCTTCAAATGGAAGGGAGTTGGGTTGCGAAAACTAAGAACGAACCCTTGCCTATGCAGTTCGGCTCATTCCAATCGGCAATACTATTGTTTTTCGCAGAAACCAACCAAACCGCTTATCTTACCCATTTCGCCAAAACGTGGCAAACCAAGCCCTGAGAAACACCGGGAATGCGCTCTAATTCAATCCACTTGGTGAGTGATCATTAGCCCAGGAACTATTTCAAAACGAAGTATTAGCGACACCAGCTCTCAAGGGCTTCATGCAAATCCGTAGCTGCGGCATCCACCTCTTTCTGGCCCGCCCCTCTCTGGCCTACATCATGGGCCAAGCCGTAAACGAAGAACACTATATCACTAGTTTCCTCGTTGATTTTACCCGCTAAAGAATCCTTCACCGGTGTGCCAACCGGCTTGGCTTTCAGGTCGCCTCCGCAAACGCAAATGAGTCCGGACAAGTCCAATTCATGGCCTACCGAATTGAACACGTAGCTTTCGCCGAGTTGCCCAAATCGCACTTTTGCACCCTCGGGAAAACAATCCCTCTTGAGAAGACTAATAGGAAAACCAGTCCGGACCGACACGATGTTCAAACAATCCACAGCTCGATTTACCCTTGGAAAATTCTCTTCGTTTAAACATCGAAGCAGATACTCTTGCGCTGGTTTACTCCGCCCTGATGGCTTGAATCCACCCTTTCTTAACAATACTCGAACGGAGTTTCGGCGATCATCCCACCAGGGTTCTGCTACCGCTTCCCTCGCTTGCTCAAGCTGGCCAGCGAACCAATCCTCAAAACCCGAGTCGGAAGGCTGGTTTTTCAGTCCTGCTGCCGTTAACGAGCCCAGGGCAAGTTCGGTAATCTCGTTTTCTATGGAAATCATGAAATTTCGATCGTTTGGTAGGTTGAACTGTTCTCGGGCAGATTGACGCGTGATCCGCACCAGTTTAGCATCGGTCCGAGGCACGGGAACCGTGCTGAACTTTTCTTTACACAAGGCTATCTTTGGAGATCCTCTCATGTTTCGACAGCTTGTTCGGTATTCGACCGTCACCTCTGCGATTGGTTTGGCCCTGTGCTTGAACCCATCTTTATCTTTCGCTGAAACCAAAGCAAATCAACTAACTAGGCAAGAAGAGTTGAGTGGATGGAAACTCTTATTCGATGGCACCACTGCTGATAACTGGCGTAACTACAAATCAGACAAACTCTCCGATGGCTGGCGGATAGTCGACGGAGAATTGGTTCGAAGTGCGAGCGGCGCTGGGGACATCGTCAGCAAAGAGCAATACAAGTACTTTGAACTTCTATTGGAGTACAAGATATCTAAAGGTGGCAACAGCGGATTGATGTTCCATGTAACCGAAGATAACCCTGCACCATGGCACAGCGGACCGGAAATACAAATCCAAGACAACGTCGATGGCCATGACCCACAAAAGAGTGGCTGGCTCTATCAACTTTATCAACCCTCTACTCCACCATGGATCAATGCCGTCGAATCCTTGGACAAAACACGTCCGGTCGGAGAATGGAATCAACTCTACCTGCGCATAGCTCCCAACCAGTGCGAAGTCTCCATGAATGGAGCTGTCTATTACAATTTTCAAGTCGGCAATAACGATTGGAACCAGCGCGTTGCCAAAAGCAAATTTGCCAGCATGGCCGGTTTCGGGAAAGCGGGCCAAGGACACATCTGCCTCCAAGATCACGGCGATATGGTTTCCTTTCGCAATATTAAAATCCGAGAGCTTCCCGAGAACGGCACTGTCAAGCAACCTATTGACGGCGTTCTTGCTGCACGAGGTGAACCTGCGTTCCCGAATCTAAAGTGGGAAGGCTGGGCCCCACGAGACGAAGATGGCAATCCTACCAAGCCTCTTCGTATCTTAGAGCTTACTTATGCAAATGGTTTTCCAAAGCGACTCTTTGCCATGGACCAACGTGGTTGGATCTTCACCTTTGAGAATCGACGAGATGTAGAAACAGCAACTCGATTCTTGGATATCGAATCCAAAGTTAGCCCATGGAACGGACCGGGTGCGAACGAACAAGGCTTGCTGGGCCTCGCCTTTCACCCCAAGTTCAAAGACAACGGCGAGTTTTTCGTTTCCTACACCAGAAAGAAAGACGATACATCAATCATAGCTCGATACCGCGTGATGAAGGATAATCCACTCAAGGCCGATCCTGCCTCTGAAGAGATTCTTTTGGAACTGCCCCAGCCTTATAAGAACCATAATGGTGGTCCTATCGAATTCGGACCAGACGGGTTTCTTTACATTGCATTCGGGGACGGTGGTCTGCGAAACGATCCTAAGAAATCAGGTCAAGATCGCAGTCAATGGTTGGGTTCACTTCTTCGCATAGACGTTGATTCTAAATCCCCTGGTTTGAACTATGCCATTCCAGCAGACAACCCTTTTGTCAAAGTCGAGGGAGTCCTGCCAGAAACATACGCATACGGCTTTAGAAATCCATGGCGAATTGCATTTGACAAGACATCAGGCCGACTTTGGTTGGCGGATGTCGGACAAGATCTCTACGAAGAAGTCAACGTGGTTGAAAAAGGTGGAAACTATGGTTGGAGCGATCGTGAAGGAAGTGCTCCTTTCGGCAACAATCCACCTGTTGCTGGTGTCGGTCCTTACATTGAGCCCGTATGGCAATACGACCACATGGCGGGTAAATCGATTACCGGGGGACGAGTATTCAACTCTAGTCGAGTTCCCGAACTAAAGAACAAGTACATCTACGCAGATTACGTTAGCGGTGCGGTTTGGGCATTGTCCTACGACCCAGCGACTGGCAAAGCAACTCGCAACGAGCAACTAATCTCCGGCGGTGTACCAATCTTCGCTTTCGGTGAAGACCAAGAAGGAGAGGTCTACTACTCCCGAGACACCAATCGATCCGAGGTGCTTTACCGATTCGAGATCGATCCGAAGTAGCAAAGGTGCTCCTAAACGTTAGGGATATCTATCCCCAAACCTATATCTTTTAACCGCGGGGCATCGCCCCGCGCTAAGCGTTCACCCATCAGCCCTATCCATTAACCCAGCCAATCCACCCTAGACTACGTAAGGCATCGCCTCGACCACAACCTCTTTAGCGGCCCTCTTTAGCGGCCCTCTTTAGCGGCTCAGTAGTCTTCGATTACGTTGAGTAATCCACTCTTCTTCGTAAGCCTGGAAGAATCTGTCTTGATTGATCTCATCGTTGGACCATACGGCATCAATCGCTAGACGGATTGGCTCTGACGTCCAAACAAATCCTTTTGGAAAAACCTCAAGCCCCTCGATGCGAGCAAATCGCGAACGCCGGAAAGGATTACGGACACACCAAAGAGAATTCCAATCCCTTGAATCCAAACCGGTATGCCTGACTGTCCCACAAAACCAGTCGGCTCGCCAAACCACTTGATCATGTGCGGAACCAATTGCGCCAGAAAGTAGCCATAAACGACCGCCATGATGAGATGCAAACCTCGCTCGCGATTCGCTACGCCACCCAATGGAGCTCGTTCAATCACTTCTGTATTGAAATCCCAAATTGTAATGCTTATCTCCAGCAATATAAAGCATCCCAACAGGACCGCCAACCAACCATGCCACTGTACAAACGGTAAACTCAAAAACAACATGCCATAGACAAAATCTCGAAACGCATGAAGACGTAACTCTCCGCCAACTTTCGGCCCATGAACAGGCAATCTGCATACGTATTCATGGTAGTACAGTGTGTCGAATGCTCCTAATACACCTTGTACGATCATGATGGTCAACGCATATTCCATCTTTATTCGCCCCTCTTCAAGCACTTCTCGACTATCGATGGCAACGGGATCAAAGTTGGCCCGATTTTGATCATCAGGCAGACAATTTTTTCATCGATGCCCAAACATTCATACACGAACGAATACTCCGTCGATCGTAGTTTCAGACTATCTTCCGTTTTGAGTCGATCATACCAAGAGGAAGTGACACACGATGCAAGATCGCTATTCGTATCAGAATCACTATGCAAGATCGAATTGAATTCATAGATGATTCCGAGATAACACCAAAATACTCCCCATGGTGCAAACGGCAAGGCGAAGTGCCCGCTCAAACTCATGATCCCGGACCGATACCATGCAACAACATAGTTCTTAAAGTGACAGACAATGGTTCGAAAGGCAGCAAGCAAATGGAACGCAGATAGATAACGACCAGTCTGCGACACTTGAAGAAAACCGGCCGGTATAAAAAACACAATGAGCCCATAACACGTTAAAAGCAAAACACTGATCCATGGCGGAATGCGATATCCCTCCGAGAACAAAGTCCAATACATAACGATGGAGGGGAATGACAACGTTGAGAACATGGTCGCAATTGCAAAGAACAAAAACGCATACAGCCAATATTCATTGGGCCGAACTCCGTTCGCTAACAGCAAACCTAGCAGCACCGTGTAGAGCGGCATGAGATAGCCAAAGATGACTCCCATCGCCTTGAGCCCCTCAAGATAGAATCGGCACACATTTCCCTTCCACTCGGGAAGAACCGGGTCGCGACCCGTGGCCAAATGAGATATGAGGACTTTGCGATAACCCAGTGCGATTGGCCAACCAATGGGATGGCACAGCAAGATAAGTAACCCGCCAAAGAAAATCTTCTGCCGCCACTCGGGATCGAGAACCACAAAGGCCCCGCCTCTTTCGCGCGTTTCCAATCCACGTGTCGCGGCGTTCATCTCTTTGATCCTCCGGCTAGCTAGCTTTTCTCTGCAGTCAACTGCGAAATTCTAATGGCCAACACACGAAACCGGGACTTGAAACAATGGAAGGCGCGGCTATAGTAAGCTTGTTGAGACCAAATCTCATCAAGCGGGCGTCGTAAGCAGTCCTGTTGTGCTTTGATGTAACCCCTTGGTGGGCTTGGGCTTAGCAAAGACTATCAAGTTCTTTTTGAACTCCGAGTTCGGTTTACGTAGCCAGCCAGCCTCCTGCCAGCCAGCCAAATTCAGAACCGCGATTACAAGGCGTCGAGTGACGCTTTTTTTCCTGTCTGATTCTCCAATAACGGCTGACAATAATGACAACGCAATCAGCGTCCGTGAAACGTTCTCGTTTTCTCTCAATGAAATCCCGTGGGTTTACTCTGGTTGAGTTGCTCGTGGTCATCGCGATCATAGGCATTTTGGTAGGGCTTCTGCTACCAGCAGTTCAAGCTGCCCGAGAGGCAGCTCGTAGATTTCAGTGTGCAAACAATATAAAGCAAATGGGTTTGGCCCTGCATAACTACGAAGCGGCCTACAGAACGTACCCGCCTGCATTTATATCCCGGGTCACTGGCCCATGGCCCGGTGGTGGAAACAACCCCATTCCCGAAGTAGGGCCCGGCTGGAGTTTCTTTGCCATGATTCTGCCACAGCTTGAACAAGCAAACCTACACAATTCCATAAACTTCAATCTGCCGATCATTGCCCCAGTTAATCAGTTTGCGCGTACCATGCGAGTCAAAGAGTATCAATGCCCCTCCGATTCCTGGACAGATCCCGTAACGGTGTGGCCGACAACCATCGGACTCACAGATCTTGCGCACACGAGCTATGTTGCATGTTTGGGCGGTGGGGATCCTGCCAATGCCCCCGCCTATACTGCCATGTACGAAGAGCAACCATTCAACGGTATGTTCCATCGTAATGTGGGTGTTCGTCACGCTCAAATTACCGACGGAACATCCAATACGATTGGGATAGGAGAACGAGCTAGCATGTTTGCACCAAACGGTTGGGCTGGAGTAATACCGACTGCACAAACCGTGTTCTCTCCCCGAATCGCAGCCAGCCGCGGCCAAGTCGTTGGACAAACAGTTCGCCCTGCGATCACAATGGCGACGGTTCACGTTCGAACCGGCGGCCCCAATGCGCCTATTGGCAGCCCTGGCGGTTTCTGGAGCCCGCACACCGGCGGTTGCTTGTTCTTACTAATGGACGGTTCAACCCACACAATTTCAACGAATGTTGACATGCCAACCTATCGAGCCATGGCCGGCCGAAACGATGGATTGGTTGTTACGTTGCCGTAGTCATGTAGTATGGGCTCTCCTGCCCGTCTAATGCTCGGCCAAGAATGGCCAACCTACATTTAGAGCAACAAGCCCATGCGATCAAGATACTACTTTACCGACAGTACTTCCTCTTCCGTAGGAAAAGCTTTCGGAATAGCTTGTGTCACCTTACCAGTCGCCGCCCATTCCGTGCCACGCTGAAGCGTCACGGCAAAACCCACACATTGAATCTGACTGACGTCATGTCCCATGACAGTGTGGAAGACTCGACCTTTGCCGTACTCGATCGTGAAAAGAACAGGTTCGTTCTCCCCCGTTCCGCCTGTCTTTTTATCAGAGTAGGCGACTGCGATTACATGTAGATTTTTGGCCGGACCTCTTAGACGATCATAGAGTTCATCAGAAGCGTGTCGCCACTTGCTAGGTAGCCCTTTGGTGATCGGGTGCTCTGTATCAATGTGCTGGACTACATATGCATGCTGCGCGCCATGGCTTCCCCCGCCTCCAGGTGTCTCGTCTCTAACGACTTTCCCATCGCGATAACGAATATAAGGTCCATCCTTCTCGTTGCGCCCACCCCAGCCACCTAGCCCGATCATTTCGTTGTATGCTTTCCACGATGGGAACGAGTTGTCCGCCGCATGATAAATCACCAAACCGCCGCCGTTTTCGACAAATGACTCGAAGCTCTTTTGCGTTTCTTTGGACCAATCATCACCGTTGTAGTTCATAACGACGACGTCAAAGTCGGAAAACTTGGGGGCAAAGCCTTCGCTTCCACTAGCAGGACTCGTAGCCACGGCGACCGTAAAGAGCTTGGTTTGCTCCAAGTGTGCTTTCAGCACTGGCGTTGTTGCCTTCCAGTTGTGATTGTTCTGACCGTCAACAATCAGCACCTTGATACTCGGTTCGATTGCATGGGTGCTATAGATCGTCGAAGCGATCATTAACATCGTCGTGCACATTATAGAAAGGATCTTGTACATCGCGTTATCCTTGTTTGGATGGTTAGGAAGGAAATGGCCCAACCGCACCAACGGTTACAACAGGCCGACAAATATTCTAATCAATCAGTCCTGCGCCAGAGAGTTCATAATGGCTCGCGTTCGCTTTATCTCTTCGGAATCAGGCCCAGAGTTGCCGCCCGAATCGCTTAGTCGAAACGAGGCATGTAGCTGGCTGCAGCCTGTTTCTTCCAGCAATCTCGTCGCATTGCTTGAGCGAATGCCCCCCGCAGGCAGCAATTCGATCTTCCCTACAGTGTACTTTCGCAAGCTCGCCAAAGTGGATAGATATTGGCAAGCATCGCCAACTCCACCGCTGGTTAATATGCGATCAACCCCTAGCTTGACCAACCGGTCGACCGCGCGCTCTTTATCCACAATTTCATCGAACGCTCGATGAAAAACCAACTCACAAGAAGTGCACACGCCTCTCAATGCCGCTACAAAGCTCTGATCGATCTCTCCATCATGCGTTAATCCTCCAGCTACGATGCCGTTGACTCCCAATCGAGAGATCTCCTTAACCTGAAGCATCATTTCCGTTTGATCATTCGGATCGAAGCAAAAATTTCCATCGCGACTCCGAACAAGAACCACAATGGGCACTGTGGCTACGTCCAAACATCGTTGCACCATTTCTATCGTCGGCGTCAAGCCACCAACTTCGAGTCGAGAGCAAAGCTCTACACGCTGTGCCCCAGCCGACTGCGCTAGGACTAATTCCGCGTCACTCTGCACACAAACTTCAAGCATTCTGAATTACCAAACGAAAAAGATCAGCGAATGATAGGAGTCTAAGTCTACATCGTAGCAAGAGATCATTATTTTTCTTTTTCCAGTGCTTCGATCTCAACATCGATTTCAGCGTCCGTCTTGTTGGGCAATTTCGAAAGCAAATTCTCTGGATGGCAGCTTCCCTTTCCATCGTCCATCCAATCTCTCAGTAATTCAACCGGATTCTTTTCAGGCTCGGCATAGGTCGGACGCATTCGCTTGTATTCCATTAATAGCAACGCTGCCTTACGCTTCAAAGCGGTATCAATTTGCTCAGCTCGCCCAATCTTGGGGACCGCATATACGAATCGACCTGTCTTGCTGGAGAACGTCGGGATCTGCCTAAAATCTCGCTCAATAAACTCACCGGTCGTGCGCTGATGCATACCTGCAGCCACAAAGAAATCGATCGCGTACTCAGGATAACCAAAAACTAAGCCAAACCCGCGCCATCGATCATCCGGTTGTCGACTTCGTTCGATCGCCATCATGACTTCCGCCGGTGGCGTATCAATAGTGATTCCCCATCGACCAAAGAACTCTTTCTTGTCCTCAATCAATCTCTTGAGACTCGGGACGTGAACAACATAAGCCGAAGCATAACGTTGCCCATTTTGAATCGTTTCATAAACGAGGACGTCTGCGTAAAACAATCCCGATTCATTCCAAGCCCGAACCGCCGTACGAACTCGCTCGACCTCGGTCAAGTCCAAAGAATCAACTGAAAAGTATCCGCCCCAAAAACCCTCCGATACCGGCTTGAGCTGTCCAACCAATGTGTAAAAGGCCTCTCCATCCAAAGCCTTCAATAACAACTCTTCGGAAAGCCGTTTCGTTGGAACGTCAAGCGAATCTAATGAAAAGAATTTCTCCCGTTCAATAGACCCTGCACTAGGATTGAGCAACTCGACTGATGGCGGCTGCAAACCTGCTTCTTGCCCAATGGTCAACGGAGACGCATGGGAGCAAAGAATCAGAAGGGCTGCGAGGCTTACCAAAAGCCGCTTAATGGATGAAAACATTCTGGGTGCAATTCAACGAAAAGGAAAAGCAAAAACTACGGTGCATCATTGTGCTTCAAGGGATGCTAACAATTCATCGATGGTGCGATTCCACTTGGGAAATGGGTCAGCCAATTCAGCCCACGCCGCTGGCCCCATCGCAAACTCTTCGTCGGTCAGCAGACATTCTTGCAACGAGTCGTAGATCTCGATCTCATCCATTCCGATCCCGATAAAGACCAACTCTTGCCGACAATCACCCACCTCGGGATTCCAAGTGTCTTCGATATGCTTGCGAATCTGCGGAATGTCTGGCCAACGATCTTGTGGAATCGCTGCCCACCAAAAACCTCCAAAGTCCAATCGAGCCACTCTACCAGCTTGCGACCAAATTCCGATCTTGTCGAGACGACTCGCGAGCCAGAAGAACCCCTTCGATCGCAAGATACCAAACCAATCGCGACTGAGCCGATCGTAAAATCGCTGCGGGTGAAACGGACGCCTTGCACGATAAACAAAACTGGTGACGCCGTACTCCTCGGTCTCGCTGGCCCCTTCATCTCGAAGCGTTAACTGCCAGCCTTTGGATTGCTTCGCGATTTCAAAATCAAAGCGACCTGTGCCAAGTATCTTGGCCGGATCAATCTTTCCGTATTCGCTTCTTATCTTGAGAGCCAAAGGATTGAGCCTCTCTACCAACGATTCAATTTTTTCAACGGTATCCTCATCAACCGTGTCGGTTTTGTTGATGACGATGACGTTCGCAAACTCCACCTGATCGATCAACAAATCCGCTACGGTCCGCGTGTCCTCATCATTCGCTGCTGCGTGAAGACTCTGCAAATCTTCGCTGTGGTCCAAGTCCTCAAGAAAATTGGCACAATCGACCACCGTTACCATCGTGTCGAGTTCGGCGATATCTGATAGTGCCTGTCCATCGCCTACTGCAAAGGTAAACGTATCGGCAACGGGAGCAGGTTCAGAAATCCCGGTCGACTCAATTAGCAAGTAATCGAACCGACCTTCGCGGGCTAGTTTAGAAACCTCCACGAGCAAATCTTCTCGCAATGTGCAGCAGATACAACCGTTGGTCATCTCTATAAGCTTCTCATCGGTACGACTCAGGTTCGCAGCTCCATCCGCGATCAACTGCGCATCGATATTGACCTCGCTCATGTCATTGACAATGACAGCGACTCGCAAACCTTCGCGATTGCAGAGGATGTGATTGAGCAGAGTGGTCTTTCCGGCCCCGAGGAAACCGGACAGGACCGTAACAGGTAGCTTGGTCGTAACAGTCTGCTGAGTCGCTTCGGCTCTGCGATCGATCTCACTCATCGCTTACCCATCCAATCACAGAAATTGAGAATCATCGTTAGTCGCTTTACTCCATTGGTGAATTCTGGCGAGCGATGCAGAATTCGATCTTGATAAGTAGGATGTTTATGCCCCTTTAAGAATACCACGGAAGAAAGGGGGGCTCTAAAGATAATCTCAGGTTCCCGGCGGTCAATGAACTCGGTCGTTGGACCGCAATAAGTGACCAACATTCGCACAAATACGTTATCGCAATGAAACTTGGGGCATGATTGTCGATCCGTTAGCTCGATCCTCGCCTCCATTTTTTCTTGCTCAAACAGATTTGCGAACAACTCGATATGTCTCTGCATTTGGCTCTCAAGTTGCTCGCTTGCGAGTCCCATTTCATTTATAGCACTGGATACAACGTCATGCGACTGATCAAGCGACAGCGAAGTACGCTTTTCAAAGTTGGGTAAACTCTGAACAACTGGGCTAATATTGAGTTCGAATTCTTCAGGGCGTTCCTCCGCCAGAACAACAATATCGGAATCATCGCTCGTTAGCCGCGCGAGCATATCGGATGCATTGCTAACCAAAAAACGTTCTATTTCGCAGCGCGGAGAAAGGATCTTTGTCATGAATCGCGTATTTGCAATAGGTAGAGTGCCTGGCAATCGGAAGTGAGCTAAGCTGCGGCTGCAAGAAACTCGCAAGGCAGCCCACAACCACGGCACGATTATACTGCATCAAATACGCAAATGCAATACGATTGCAAAAGCCGCTTGCGATCCACAGACGGTTTGCTAAGACGGCTTGGGAGAATTAAGGATCGATTGAGCCCAGGCCAAGTCCTCTCCTTCGAGTGGTGGCTCGGGATTCGATTCATAGATGTAGTCTTCATAGCCAGCGGCATCGTAAACGCGATCCAGGAGAGCTTGTAAGTCGAGCGATGCGTCCGGAAACTCACCCTTTAAAGGGATCGGTATTACGGGCAGTGGATCTCGCAATCCAATAGGCCATGCCTCGACTTTAGGAAGATTCCGCTTGCGATACACCGCGACGCAGTAATCGCTCGGCGGTAGATCGTTCAAAGGAAACCGAGGCCCTCCGCGAAGCAAGTCAATTTCTACCAACGAAGCCGTGCTTAACATGAGTGACGTTCGCTTCATCACATACTGATCGTGTTCCGGACCGTATCTCTTATTCGACGGGCTCAGCAACTCGATCATCGTTACCAATTCTCGATTTTGGCGATCACGAATTTCGATGTAAGCATGACGCTCGATATCGACATCGGTCAAGGATGCGATGACCGATTGAACTTGATTGCTTACCTCAGGAGCTACTGTAGCGACGGCAGTACTATTGCCTGCTGAGCCTTGCAACAACGCAACATCTGGCCTACCGAGCAGTTTGCGTCGATCCTCTCCGGAGGGCTCGTGAATAAAGACTCGTTCCTCTAGCTTTACCAAAAAATGAGGACGGACCTGCGCTGCTAGCGATTCACGAATCTCAGCTGCAAATGCGGTGTGAAAGTCCTCCCACACAGAAGGCTGTTCCAAATAAGGATTCATTCCTGGAAAAGGAGAAGTCATATCGCATTCCTAAATACAAGGCATTCGTAACCAGTCTAAGCCGTCATTCAATCCAATCCCACTTCTAATTCTAATTCACAACATTCGATCCGACGAGATCGAGGGATCATTATCCCTCGGAATTCCTTGCTCAGAGGGAAAATGGTCGCATGGTTTGCTTGCGTTAGCGCCGGTACAGCGGTCGCTAACCGTTCAGCTTCAATCGGTCGCCAGACTCTCGTGTGGCTTCTCGAAACGAACTCTCATCGTCTGCTAACTTTAGATCTTGATCGTATGTGGCAATCATCTGCTTCATGCGTTGATGACCCTCTACGCTAGAGAGCATATGAGGAAAACACGTTCGAACCACATCCAAAGCAACACTAACAGAAACCGACGCGCCAGGGGACGCTCCCAGTAGCCCAGTCAAAGATCGATCAGTGGCTTTTACCAACTCAGTACCGAAATAGATAGCTCCCCGATCTGATCTCTTGATGGCTTGCACACGTATTCCTGCTTGCTGCAATCGCCAATGCTCCTTAGTCGCATTCGGATAAAACTCACGCAGCGCCCTCATTCGATCCTCCATGCTTTGAAGCTCTTGGCCGATCAGATATCGAACGAGCGATCGGTTATGCAAGCCAGCCCTCAGCAACGCCGAAAAATTGTCCAAGCGAATGGATCGAGGCAAATCAGACCATCTCCCTGTCTGCTTGAGAAAGCGAGTGGTCCACGAGGCGAACGGTCCGAACATTAGTTGTCGCTTTCCATTCAACATGCGAACATCGAGATGCCCAGCTCCGAGACTCGGTGCTGACGATGGTGTCGCTCCATAAACTTTCGAATCATGCCTCGCGCAAATAGTTGGTTCCTCGCACACAAGCCATTGACCTGCAATGGGAAATCCCCCAAGCCCTCGAAATTCAGCCAAGCCTGTCGATTGAAGCAATGCTAAACTACCGCCGCCCGCCCCGACGAAAACGAACTTGGCGCGATGTGCCCGGATCTCTCCGGTCGCTACACAACGAGTCTCCACCCGCCAGACTTCAGTCTCTCGTCGCAGTTTTGTTACTTTCCAACCACTAGCGATATCGCAGTCACTTTGTTCCGCCAACCACTGGCACATGCTCCGTGCAAGCAACCCGTAGTTGACCTCGGTACCGGCTCCCATGGTTGCCGCCACGTTAGTTGGTTCGCGTCCCTCCATAACTAGCGGGGCCCAACGCGATATTTCCTCAGGATCAGTCGTCCACTTCATATCGCTAAAGAAATGGTGCTCGCTCATTGCATCGTGCCGAGCTCTTAGAAACTCAACACCATCCGCGCCGCTCAGAAAACAAACGTGAGGAACCGGCTGAATGAAGTCGCTTGGTTCACCCACCATTTGGTTTGCAACCAAAGCACCCCAAAACTGTTTCGAGTGCTCGAATTGTTCAAAGATTTTTAGAGCTCGTTCGATGGGAACGCTACCATCGCTTGCACGAGTGGGAGTATAGCTTAACTCACAAAGCCCAGCATGCCCTGTACCTGCATTGCTCCAGCCATCCGATGCTTCGCGAGCAAGTTCTTTTGTCGCCTCGATCAAACGAATTCGCAATCGCGGCTCCAATTGCTTAAGCATCACGCCAAGCGTAGCGGACATGATTCCGCTTCCAATCAAGACGATATCGGTGTTAGTGTTCATATAAAAAATTACCATTGTGGCTGTTGTAGTGGACGACGCTAGGAGTCCCTTTGCACTGGAGACCGCGTAATCGATTGCTGAAATTCGTGCCAAGTTCTTGCCAAGACGCAAGGCCTCGTAGCCTCGTCCACTACGAGAATTGGTCTCGTAGCCTCGTCCACTACGAGAATTGGTCTCGTAGCCTCGTCCACTACGAAGACTTCCGGCTGTTGTAGTGGACGACGCTAGGAGTCCCTTTGCACTGGAGACCGCGTAATCGATTGCTGAAATTCGTGCTAAGTTCTTGCCAGGACGCAAAGCCTCGTAGCCTCGTCCACTAAGATAATGGGCCTCGTAGCCTCGTCCGTTACGAAGTGGTTTTCACGGCCGTGCTAAGAAACCACCTTTGATTTCTAGCAGCGTAACGTCGAAACTGCCTCGCACCGGGGCACCAGCTTTCATGCTCGACTCCTCTAGCTGACAAGTCCCCTTGATCCATCGCATATCACCCCCACCAAATGGGCCTTGGAAACCATTGCCACCTCGCGAGAACGAGCCGCTAACATTGACTTTCGCTGGCTCCGACTGCTCAAAGTCTTCGCTGTCAATATTCAAGGTCAGCGTGGCCAGCTTGCCATCTTGTGTCTTGCCAACCAATTCAATCATCGCGGGACTGGTTGATGAAGGACCGCCAAACATTCCCATCGAAAATCGATGCGATGACACCTTGAGATCGCTAAGTTTGATTGTTTCCTCACCATTCTGTATGGTCAACGATCCCGTTGATTGACTCCCCTTGGGTGTACGCTCCCAGAACGTAGCAAACGATCCCGATGCATGCCCAGACTCCTTGGAGTACATCGGTGGACGGGGGTTCTCTTGCGTCTTGATCGGCCAGCTTTCAAGCTCTTTCATGACCCGTTTCTTGCGAGAATCGACAAACCTCTTCATGCTCTTCTGCGCAGAGGCTGCACCTGATTGACGTTTATGAAGATGCGGCTCAACGAGTTTAGCCAGTGCATCAATTTGTTTCTTAAGTTCGTCTTCGTTCCAATGCTCGTCAATCATCTTCTGCAGCACTTGGCGATATCGTTCTCGCCCCTCTTCACTTCGAAAGAGCCTATGACATAGTAGTGAATTGGTATAAACGGACTCGATCGGTTTCGTAAATCCACCCATGGGTCCCAACATGGAGGACCATAACGAATCGGCACCCCATGGCATAAACAGAAGCTTGTTGGATTTCGGATCGTCATACACGAAGTAATTGTTCTGGTTGTTACAGTATCCATCCCAAAATGCTAATAAACTCTCACCCGCCCAAAACTGATAGAACTGCGTCAAGTCGACCAGTGACTCGAGCTCCGCTGGCGATACATTCTCATTCTGCAGCAGCTCCGCTAAGCGAGCTGTTTTCCAATCGCCGACACTTTCGTGCTGGCCTGACTTCCATTCGAGTCGTTCCAGCGACTTGGGGGAAAAATCAGTCAGCGTTCCTTCCCATAGATCTCCTCGGTTATCTCCAAACCTGCTCTTCAAGAATACCTTATCAACCGGTTCCACTACCGAATAAACACCCAGATGGTTGCCGTTTACAAAGACGGTGGCGAAGCCAACACGCGGCGCTTCGACACCGATCGCGTTGAAGAATCGGTAAGCCATGTATTGGCTGAGTAGCGAGGTATCCTGTTTGTTGTTGTTAAGCGTTAGACGCTTGACGTCCCCCAGCGGCTTTTGGTCGACATACTCGTCCAGTTTGATTCGTAATGAGGGGAACTCATCATCGAGCGATCCAAAGAAACCTTTCTTGCGAATCCCGACCTCCTTGATTTCGATGCCATCAATGCGAAGATCCGCTCGAAAGGTATCAAAAGGCTTTTCCGCCGGAGCAAGCATCCCCTCAATAAACTCTCGCTTTTGCAAACGGAGGCTATTCCAGCCCTCTTCGTCGATCGTGATTTCAACCTTCGTGACACGCGCGTCGCCATAGAGTTGGTTCGGATCCAGTGCGTCGTCAGCTAACCCGATTGACGGTGCAATCCAAGTTTGCATTATCGAAAAGAATAGAATAGCAAAGCAGTTCATCAAGAGAATTTTTGCGTCGAGGTTGCGAGCAATCACGAGAGGGTTCGACCTGTCTTGGAGTAGCCTATTTTCGGAGCGTGTGAGCTTGCAGCAGGAATGGCATGACAATACCAACCAACAGCAACATCTGTTGTTGATGTAGTTTAGCAAAAAAGCACCGACTGCGTATGGACGCTAAAGTCACCATCCCAACCCGCAGCGTGAGCAAGGGACAGCATCCCGGGAAATTTCCTTGCTCACGCGACTGTTTACGATCGGAATCATCTCCAAGTCGCGACAAGAAGCGTGCAAATTTTTCGGAATCTTCTTGACTCGCCATTTGGTCATCTGTACTATTTCACGCAGTACAGTTAGTACAGGAGTCAAAAATTGCAATTTAGCATCGTAGCGGGAAGTGGTGTGCCGATCTTTCGGCAGATTGCCGACCAAATCATTCGTGCCGTCGCTATTGGAAAGCTTGAGGTTGGCGACCCAGTCCCCAGCGTCCGGCAGCTAGCTCGCGAGCTGACGATCAATCCCAATACGGTTGCCAAAGCGTATGGGGAGCTGGTCGATGACGGCGTTTTGGAAACACAGCCTGGTCGTGGCTTCTTTATTGCCAAGCGGCGTCAGATTTATTCGAGAGCGGAACGAATGCGGAGGCTCGATGAATCGATCGATGCATTGATCCATCAAGCGGTCGCCTTGGACTTCACGCCAGAAGAAGTCTACACACGCGTCGAGGAACTCTTTACTCGTCGCTTAAAACCCATTGCTGATTAATGCGAATCTTAGGAGTTGATGGATGGCACAATACGCAATCGAAGCGAACGGATTGACGAGATACTTTGGCAATAAGCCGGTCGTTCAACAAGCGACGTTTACCGTTCCCGTTGGAAGTGTGACAGGACTTCTTGGCCTCAATGGCGCAGGAAAATCGACCACTATTCGCATGCTGATGGGATTGCTCGATCCGACGCGTGGTTCCTGTTCGCTACTCGGGGTTGATTCTCGGAAATTGAAGCCAGAGGATCGAGTCCGCATTGGCTACACCATTGAGGAGCACTATCTCTATTCCGGTTTAACCGTTCGCGATGCAGAGTTGGTTCAAGCGGATTGTTTTCCTCGCTGGAACTCGCTCATTTTCCAATCAATCATCAGTCGATTCGGAATTAGTCCGACAGGGCGCATCCGCCATTTAAGTCGCGGTCAAAGAGCTGGCGTATCGATTGCATTAACGCTGAGTAGTCAGCCCGAGATCTTAGTTCTTGATGATCCGTCTCTTGGCTTAGATCCCGTCGCGCGTCGAGCCTTAAACGAGACGATTCTGGAATTCATCGAGCCGGGGGATCGATCGGTTCTCTTGAGCAGTCACATGCTCGATGACATAGAGCGGGTCGCAGATCGGGTGATGATCATGGTGGAGGGGCGTATAGTGGTCAACACAACGGTTCCCGATTTTCTCTCTCGCATTGTCACGTGGAGTTGCCAGTGTGCAGAGGACTTCGATTCCATTTCTATTCCGGGCTTGATCTCGAAGCGACGTATTGGAAAGCGTTGGCTATTTACCGTGGTAGATGGAAATGAAGAAACAGAACAAGTGATCCAAACGATCGGTGGTAGCGATGCAACTCGTACGGAGTCATCGTTTGATGAAGCAGTCGTCGCCTATCTATCGCGTTCGCGAACTTCTGAATCCTTTTTGCAAAGAGGCTAGAACATGATGAATTCTTGGGTTCGAAAAGAAGCGAAAGATATCCTTCGCTGGACACCGATAGGCTTCGTCCTCCTAAGTCTGGCTGTGTGGAATTTCACGCGGGAGGTCAGTCAACGCAGCCTTCCGTCAAACGCAGGGGTATTCGGTGAAACATCTTTTAGGCTTTTTGCTATTACCTTTGCTATCTCGACAATATTTGGGACGCTCTTGGGTATTGCTAGTTTCTGGAAAGATTCCGGTGGAGATGCTCGGGCATTCCTCGTTCACCGAGGAGTATCACTGACAAGAATTTATACATCCCGAACAGTCATTGGTTTCCTGGCATTCGCTTTGTCGATGTGGATTCCGATTTTATATGGTGGTATTTATTTTTACGTCATTGGGAATGCGATCATCCCCGTTACCGCGAACTCAGTAGTTCCATCAATAATCATTGTGTCCTATTCGTTCGCCTTCTTTTTAGCTGGCTCATTGATCGCGACACGTTCTAGTCATTGGCTTGGATCTCGATTGCTTCCGCTCTTTGCGGCATTTGCCGTGATATGCACGGTCTTGCCATTGTTATTTGGGGAGTTCGAGTGGTTTCTCATTACAGGGACAATGGGAATCATTGGAATGATCGTGTTATGGGAAGCAGGGCGGACTGCATTCGTGCGAGGCATCAGCCAATCAGAACCTGCCCAGCATTACCACACACCGAGGGCAGAGCGATTAATCTTGGTTTCATCAATAACCATCGCGACAGCAATTTCTGCTTGGCTAGTCTTTGATACACAACCATTCAAGCCGGATTGGGAGCGCAGCCATGCTCTTAATACTCAGTTTGACTCTGACGGGACTCCATGGATTGTGGAATTGTACACCCATCACAGTCGTTTGTACGGCTACAGACAAGGCAGAGTTCTTGCCCCCTTGGCTGACGACTTACCGCCTACGGAAATTCCATCTGTATCATCACTGCAGAGTGGATTAGAAATGACTAACACCTTTGAATCCAGTAATCGTACTGGACTCTGGGACATGATGTACATTAGCAATTTTGGTGGTTATTTCTGGTACGGCCATCGAGGCTTGGTTTACGTATACGGCCCGATGGATGAGGTGCGAGGTCTTAACGGACAGCTTATTGCAGTTATAGGGCCGAACGCCATCGGTGATTTGAATAGTTTACCAAAGGATCGATTTCAAGCTTATCCAGTTCTCCTGAAATCGGAGGTCGAGGCTATCGGGAAAAGTGTTGATCGGAATTCCTTTCTTGTTTTGGCGATGGATGGTGCTTATCGCGTTGATCTCCGGTCGCGGTTGATTGAGAAGAAGTTAGATCTATCGATCGACTGGTACGAGGAACGCCCGAAGGTTATCAATGAAGATCGAAACTATACCGTCTATTCACAGGTTCGCATAATAAGTGACAATAGGGTTGCGGTCTACGAGAGCGAGGTTATCGACGATGAACTATCCTTTCGCCAGCAAGCGATTGCGAAGTTTGATATTCCGGCGGATATAGACGTGTCTAAATTTCAAGGTGGATTGGCTTTCCTTAAAGACGATCGAAACTGGACCTTCATTCCTACTGTTCCAGCAAACAATCCTTATCGGTACTTTGAGTCTGGCTCGCCCGTGATTCAGGTCAAAGACGGCGCTATCAAGTATTCACAAGTTCGGGCAACTAAAGATCTTGATACTGTTTTGACCTCCATTGCGGATGAAGAGACACCAAAGTCGATGCTGTTTATACCACCAGTTCTTCAAGGAGCATCATGGATCCCGCACCTGATTTACGGCAAGAGCGTTGTTTGGAATAGTAATTGGATGTTAGGTCTACTTCAAGCGGTTCTTTCAGGCGTGCTTTGTTTGACAGCAGCGCGATATCGATGTTTATCTGGTAGTCGTTCGCTTTTATGGTTCGTACTGGGTGCTTTGCTCGGTCTGGGCACATGGGGCGCGTTGCTGGCGATATATCCACGCGTTTATCGAGTGCGTTGTGCGAACTGCGGTCGCATGCGTCGTATAGAAAACGACAACTGCGAAAAATGCGGAGCGGCTTGGGAATCGCTGAAGCCATTAGAGATCGAGATTCTTAGCAATCATACGCCTAGCCCTCAATCACAACCCGCAGCGTAAGCAAGGGATCTCATGCCAGTTCGCAATACCAGCCCGATGCGCGAGCAGAGGGATCGCACGCCCGTTAACGCCCCCGAAGCATTAGTATCCCGAACGCCAATCCCCCTAGGTCCCAATCGCATGCGAAGGATTTGAATACTCGGTTCGCGCAACTTAGGCCTGAGTTAGAACAGGGCCATCTCTCACCTCGCGCTTTCGGGCTTGTAATTTTTCAACACGGACTCAATTACCGATTCTTGTGCTCTTTCCATTTCAGATCTTGTGCTTCGTTTGAGTATTTGATTGCTGCTTCAAGTTCAAAATCTGTGTTGAGGTACCGTTCGCTACCGTTTTCGGTCCAGACATTTTTCCGCTCGAGTCCACGCTCTCGAAGCCGTCGTGTACACCAAGATTGAAACTGAATTCTCACATCTTTCGGATGGCGACTTGGAGCTGTGACGACGACATGCACATGATTCGTTCGTGGATTGCAAGAATGCAAAATCCAATTCCGAACATTGCAATGGTCGCTAATCGTCTCAAAAACTATAGAACGATGGAACTCCGATAGGGTAAATGGAGGCTCCGATAACATGTCCGTCGCATGTTTGTACAGACGTGGCTCGTAACCTCTCTTTCCCTTCCTTGCATCTGTCCAGCCTCTTTCATCACCAGGTAACCAAGTGCCATAGGTTGTCCATGTCAAAAAGAATGCGAGCGGTTCACCATGATTAAACATTTCTGAATGCTCCTATTGGAGTTTCCAATGCTATTCAATGCGCGTCAATTCAATTGGTCGATGATATTCTATCAGAAGAATTAGCGGTCGTTTATTAGAATATCGATTTCGATTACTTTCCAAAAGCCCCCGATACCAGCCCGCTGCGCGAGCAGAGGGGTCGCACGCCGGTTAACGCCCCCGAAGCATTAGCAACCTGAACGCCAATCCCCCTAGGTCCCAACCGCATGCGAGGTTTTCGACTCACCGGTTCGCGCAACTTAGGCCTGAATTAGAACAGGGCCATCCCTCACCTTGCGCTTTCGGGCTTGTATTGAACCGTCCCTCGCTTACGCGTTCGGGTTGGGATGTTCGACACAACAGCGCCTTGTCAAATTCTGCTATGCTATCTCACCAACCGAAAGTTTTTGAAATTCTTGATCATGCAATCACCATCGCATGGTCAATCACCAAGCACATCCTCTCATGATTTTTACCTCCCTCAACTTCGAAACCAGTGGCAAGCAACACGGCTACTTGCAAGTTCCCTATTCACACAACCTAGGTGGCTGGGCCAATGTGATGATCCCTATGACCATCATCGCAAATGGTAAAGGACCTACCGCGCTCGTCATGGGTGGTAATCACGGCGATGAGTACCAAGGCCAAATCGCTGCAAGAAAACTAGCTCGCGAATTGACCCCAGACATGGTCAACGGCCGACTCATTCTCATCCCGTCGCTGAATTTTCCCGCGGCCCGCGCTGCGACTCGCCTATCGCCTCTGGATGGTATGAATCTGAATCGCGCATTCCCGGGCCATCCAGAGGGATCGGTCACCAGCCAAATCGCTCACTATTTGACTACTGTCCTGTTTCCACTCAGTGACGTCGTGATCGATATTCACTCCGGGGGCCGCAGCATGGATTTCGTACCATGTTCGCATATGCATCTCGTTCCGGATAAAGAACAACGCAAAAAAATGCTGGCCGCTATGTTGGCCTGGAATACCGATTTCTCCTTTCTCTACGCCGATATCGCGGGATCGGGACTACTACCCGTCGAGGCAGAGAATCAAGGCAAAATCGTGGTGACTACCGAACTAGGAGGTGGCGAAGGTGTCTCAGCCCAGGTGCATCGTATTGCTCAATCCGGGCTACGAAACGTACTCGTTCATTTGGGGCTTCTCAAAGGAGTCGAGCAAACCCGCCAAAGCCTTGGCAAGCCCCCGGCGATTCTCGTTCAAGCCCTCAATCGCGAAGACTATTTGCTTGCACCAGAATCCGGCATCTTCGAAATTTGTGTTGATCTAGGTCAAACGGTACGCGAAGGAGATCTCGTTGGTGCGATCCATCACTTAGAGCGAACAGATCGAGCACCGGAACCAATCATCGCTCGCAGCTCAGGGTATTTGATCACGGCTCGCGTTCCGTGCTTAACCCAACAAGGTGACTGCGTTGCGGTGATCGCAAGACAAGTCAGCATCGACGAGGTTCTAACCGCATGACCTCGGCCACCCCCGATCTAGCGATAGCGAATGCAACAAAGAGCTCGGTATCTACCCAAGCGATTTTGCTGCTGGGGTTCATGTGGTTCGCCTATTTCTTGAACTACTGCGACCGACAAGCTGTATTCGCCATGTTCCCCTCGCTGAAGTCCGATTTGGGAATGACCGATCAGCAACTGGGATTAACGGGTGCCTTCTTTCTTTGGGTCTATGCTCTCGGTTGTCCCGTCGCCGGTATCGTTGGTGATCGCGTTTCAAAACGAATCTTAGTGGTGATGAGCTTGGTCATCTGGAGCCTGGTTACCGTCGCTACAGGATTATCACGCTCGGGAAGTGAACTTCTATGGCTGCGAGCTGCGATGGGGATCTCGGAATCCCTATTCATGCCAACAGCCATCGCACTGACCGCCAGCGCATTCGCTCCCGCGCTTCGATCGACTACCATCGCCATTCTGACTACAGCTCAGATCGCTGGTACCGTTGCAGGAAGCTGGTTCGGAGGATGGATGGCCGACATGGGAGCATGGCGAACTGCGTTTTATGCTCTCGGTGGTGTAGGACTGATTTATGCGTTCCCTTACTTTGCTTTCTTAAGAACCCTAAAATCGGAGCAGCCGATTGAATCAAAAGTTTTATCGCAATCAAGTTCATCGAGTTCTACAGCCAGTGTAAGCCACAGTCTAGGGTCGTTAATGACGACCGGGACATTTCTGGTTCTGTGCATCGTATTTCCGGTTTTCGTATTTGGGTTGTGGTTGTTATATGGTTGGTTGCCAACGTTCTTAGGTGGAAAGTTTCAGTTGGCACAAGCGGACGCAGCCTTTAATGCCACCGTTTATCTACAAGGCAGTACGCTAATCGGTTTGCTCGGTGGCGGATGGCTGGCCGATCGATTGTTGCGATGGACGCGAGCCTCTCGTTACTACCTAATGCTTGCGAGTCTAGTGCTGTGCGCTCCGTGTTTGCATGCGATCGGAAATTGCGAAACGTTATGGCAGCTTCGATTGGCAGCATCCGCTTTCGGGCTATTTAGTGGCTTGCTTATGGGCAACATCTTCCCATCGGCATTTGAAGTAGTAGCATCTCAGTCGAGAGCAACAGCAGTCGGTATACTGAATTTATGTGGAGGATTGGTGTCAGGCTTCGCAACATTGTTTGGTGGTATGTGGAAAGAAACGCTTGGGATCGATCGATTGTTGACGCTGACCGGTGTCGCCTACTTTGCAGCCGGTTTACTTTTGTTATGTTGCATATTGATGTTGTTCCCTCGCGATTTGCAAAAACAATCAACCGCAGCGCGCTAGTCCACAATCGTAGGATGGGGCTCCAGTCCCGTCCGTGATAACTCGTAGGACGGGACTCCAGTCCCGTCCATAAAGGCTCACGTCAGCAGTAAAGATGGGCACTCCCGCCTGTCTCGCCTGCTCAAGTCGGTCAAGAGTGACCAACCTACAGTAAATGCGTCCCTTGCTCACGCTGCGGGTTGTGATTACAGAGCGAGCTTGCATAAAATCCCCTCCTTGAAATACACACTATGAAAATCGATTCGGTTGACTTTTACTATCTGTCGATGCCCGAGGTCTTAGACATCGGTGACGGTAGCCAAGATGCATTGCTCGTGCGAATTGCTGCTGGTAATCACGTCGGCTGGGGCGAATGCGAAGCATCACCGCTCGTCTCCATCGCGAGTTTGGTATGCCCCATGTCTCACAGTGCCTGCAAACCGGTGATCGCGTCTGTCTTGGGCCAGACGATCGATCACGTTAGCGACATTCGTCGTATCGGAGACTTGGTTCGTGCCAACAGTTTGGATCTCTTACAAGCCGACCATACCCTATCAGGTATCGATATCGCCCTTTGGGATTTGCTGGGCCGAAGATTTTGCGAGCCCGTTTGGAAACTGCTCGGCTACAAGAATTGTTTTGCCAAGACTCCCTACGCATCGGTGCTATTTGGTGACAATGCCGATCAAACGTTACATAAGGCAAAAAGCATCGCGGCCCAAGGCTTTCGCGCGGCCAAGTTTGGTTGGGGGCCGTTCGGATTGCGAAGCGTTGAGGATGATCGCGATCAACTAGCGGCCGCTCGCGAGGGGCTCGGACCAGATGGCATTTTGTTAGTCGATGCCGGAACAGTTTGGAATGCTAACTTGGATGCAGCGCGAGCGCGATTGAAAATGTTGCAAGAGGTTCGAGCTACGTGGCTTGAGGAGCCATTCGTCTCGGGAGCCCTTTCGGAATATCATGCTCTGTCTCGCGAAAGTGGTCATGTCGGTATGGCCGGCGGTGAAGGGTGTCATAACTATCATATGGCCAAACATATGATCGATTACGCCGGGCTCAAGTATGTGCAGATCGATGCAGGTCGCATTGGCGGAATTACGATTTCAAAGGATGTCGCTGACTACGCTGCCGCCAAAGGGGTCATCTATGTCAATCATACTTTTACCTCGAATCTTGCTTTGTCCGCTTCGCTACAACCTTTTGCGGGTCTAGAATCCCATGAGATCTGCGAGTTCCCGACCGAGCTTAAATCTTTGGCGAGAGACATGACAAAGAATCATATCGCACCGGACGAAAATGGACTTCTGCATGTACCCGATGCGCCGGGCTTGGGCATTGAACCGGACTTGGCGGGCATCGCACCTTACCTGGTCGACACCGAGATCATTGTCCGCGGCCAAACCATCTACAAAACACCTGCTCTCTAACCAAATAAACCTAACCTAACCGTAGGACGGGACTCCAGTCCCGTCCATCCCCACCTATCATTTCCATCTCCTTCCTATTCGATCAAGGTTGAACCGTTGATGAAACGCATACTCATCGCTGAGTGCAAACAAGAGGTATCGACCTTTAACCCGCATCTGAGCCAATACAGCGATTTTAAGATTCGCAAAGGCCAGGAGCTTCTGGCCTATCACCGAACCGTTCGCAACGAGATCGGCGGAGCACTTAGCGTCTTAGAGGACAGGCCTGACATCGAATTGATCCCGACTTACGGTGCATGCTTCATCACCTCGGGAGGAACATTATCCTCACCTGCATGGCATCGTATCGCGACGGAGTTCATCGATGAAATCCAAGCGGCCCCGCCAGTTGACGGAGTTTATCTCTGCATGCATGGTGCGATGGCAGCCGAGGATGAACTCGATCCCGAAGGGTTTCTCATCGAACAGATACGGCAATCGCTCGGAGATGATGTTCCCATCGTAGTGTCGTTAGACCTGCATGGAATTCTGACCGATCGCATGGTCGAGCATTCGGATGCGATTGTAGCTTACCATACGTATCCTCACGTTGATTTTTTTGAAACGGGACAACGGGCGGCACGATTGTTATTGAGGGTGCTCGCTGGTGCTCGGCCGACAACAGCCAAAGTTGCCATACCAGCCCTGGTTCGAGGGGACGAGCTTATTACGGAAACCGGGCTCTTTGGCAATAGTATCCGGCTCGCACAACAAATCGAATCCAGCCCGAGCGGACTGTCGGCAGGTATGTTCATAGGTAACCCGTTTACCGATGTTCCTAATTTGCAAACTTATAGCTTTGTCGTTACGGATAACGATCCAGACCTAGCGGCTCGTGAGGCGATTCGTATCGCGGAAAGCTTTTGGCCGAATCGGCATCGCATGCAAGTGCCACTCATGAGCTTGGACGAGATGGCCACGCGATTGCAGCAACCCAGTCGCGGAACGATTGCACTCGTTGATGCGGCCGATGCGACCAGTTCGGGGGCATCAGGGGATAGTAACGCGATCTTGCGAAAGCTCATCGAATGTGGTTACGCAGGCCGGGTTCTGATGCCGATCGTCGATGCGCATGCTGTTCGGATTGCCATGTCGGCCGGCATTGGCAAAACGATTCAAACCCGCGTTGGCGGGTCGCTGGATCCCTTGCGATTCCAGCCCATTGAGATCGAGGGGGTAGTTCGACATTTGTCCGATGGATTGTTTCGAAGCGAATCGTTTGGCGAGGTTTGGGATGCCGGACCGTCTGCGGTGCTCGAGTGTAATAACTTCACCTTGGCCATTAGCAGTCGAGCGGTAAGTTTGTATGACCGTTCCTTTTTTTATTCGTTAGGGCAAAATCCACGCAGCTTTGATGCGGTGGTCGTCAAGTCACCACATTGCCAACATCACATGTATGCCGATTGGTGCGAAGCGATGATCAACGTTGATGCGCCAGGTTCCTCTAGCGCGAATCTGGCGTACTTGGGGCATACACGATGTGTTCGTCCGATCTTTCCGCTCGATGTAGACGTTACTTTCGAGCCAATCGTTAAATCCTTTCGCCGAGACAGATCCTAAACATGAAGATAGTTGACATTCGATGCGCCGGATTACGAGGAGCAACACCCGAAGGAGGCTGGAGCAACGAACTGCGTCCCGAAGATTGCGTTCACACCTTGATCGCAGTCCACACCGATAGCGGACTGGTGGGTTTGGGTAGTGTGTTCACCAACGACGCATTAGTCCAAGCCTCTTTGAATTTGCTGAAACCGCTCTACACGGGTGAGAGTGCACTCGAGCCAGAACGCGTTTCCGAGAAGCTGCATCAGCACATGTTCTGGTTGGGACGAGGTGGCTCCATTACCCATACGATCAGCGGCATCGACATCGCATTGTGGGATCTGTTAGGCAAAGCAACAGGTCAATCGGTGGGACGCTTGCTGGGAGGTCGTTATCGCGAACGAATTCAGCCCTATGCATCGTTGCTCATGCAGGAGCCAGCTTTCATGCGAGACAGTTTACTAGCGGTCAAAGCGCAAGGTTTCCGGGCCTTTAAAATTGGCTGGGGACCGTTTGGTAGAAAGAGTGCAGCCATGGATGAAGCGATTGTCGAGGCGGCGCGTGAAGCGATTGGACCGGACTGTCGTTTGATGGTAGACGCTGGTGGCAGTGACGCGTATTGGAGCAACGGTTACAAATGGGCGTTGCGGACAGCACAGATGTTGGCGAACTATGATGTGCACTGGTTTGAAGAGCCATTACAACCCGATGCACTTGAGGATTTCGTTCTATTGCGTGAGCATTCACCGATCAACATTGCGGGCGGTGAGGTACTTACACGGAGGCAATCGTTTCAGCCATGGCTCGAAGCGCGGGCCTTTGATATTGTTCAGCCCGATGTGACCAAGGTAGGCGGTATTAGTGAGGAGCGTCGAATCGCTTGGATGGCGCAGGACCATGGCGTTCAATTTATTCCTCATGGTTGGAACACAGCAGTAGGTTTGGCGGCTGATTTACAACTAGCAACCGCGTTTTCAGGAACAGAGTTTGTCGAGTATTTGACCGGTTCCCCATTTATTGACGAGATAACCATCGGTGGCTGGCAGCTCGATGCAGAGGGAATGTTAGCCATCCCATCCAAGCCTGGTTTAGGACTAGAGCTTGATCCTGAAGTGATCGCCAAATATTCCGGCGTGACCAACCTGTTGTGATCCCCGCCGTAACATTCTTGTAGGCCGTAACAAGTCGCAACGCGACGCAGTTACGGCATTCAACAAAGTAGAACAATTGTCCTCAATTGTTTCAGCACGCCGGGGGGCATTCGGCTTGTCGGATTAGGTCTGAAATGGGAAGATTTCATTCACCCGCCCAAAGAATTTGGGAGTGGCTGGTAGCCGAAGTCGCCAAGACTTTGGAAAGAGCTCCAGCAATGCCTCCAATCTGTGGCGAGATCGGCTAGTGCGCCTGTGAAGGCGATTGAACTGTTGGGTGAAAGTCCCGACCGGGGAAGACGTTACCTCCCCGTATCCGAGGGTAACTGCGTTTTCAACAGAAAAGGTGGGGAGCAACCGTAGGAGAATGAACAGTCCGTAACGAAAGTGAACTCGATTCGGCCAAGCCTGTCGGGGAGCGTGCTAGTAAATCGCGAACCTCTGACCGCACGATGGTCCCCGACGTGGCCCAACTCCGGGTGGCGGCTAACAACCGCAGGGATCGTGCGGCGGCGACGACGGTGAGAAACCGTAACGATGAAAACCGAGCGTCGCGAAATGGCAGAAGGGTGGTTGGAGATGGAATGTTCAGAAGTTCAATCGAGATAAGCAGGGATACCTGAGCAAACCGGCAAACCCTAGTAGGTATGCTCAGGAGTCAGAACCTCCATAGTAGCGTTGACCAACGGGCGATCGTCAGCGTAATCGAACCTATCTTGGATCACCAATTCCACGAACGAAGCTTTGGCTTTCGCCACGGGAGGGGTGCACACGATGCGTTACGCATCGTAGAAAATACGGGTTCGTCTAAGAAGGTTATTGCTCCGACGTCATCGGAACAACCCGAAACGCCTCACCCGTAAGCAACGCTGGCCAAATGATTACTTTACGAAAGCGGGTCTCTTTAGTCTGCGGACGACCCACATTCGTTT
>JBKDKR010000020.1:0-34516 GCA_046344995.1 Pirellula sp. | reverse complement strand
CGCAAGTGGCGTGGGCAATCGAGCTTTACGATTCGCCATCCTTGGTTTGTCTCGTTCGTGTTTGGATTAATGCATGGAATCGGATTTGCCAGCGGTTTGTCCATGACTGGAATACCGCATGGAGAAATTCCATCGGCTCTTCTGTTTTTTAATCTTGGTGTCGAGGCAGGTCAGCTTGCATTTGTGTTAGTCGCCATTTGGGTGACCATGTCCTTGCGGACCTTGGAATGGGATCGGGCCTGGTGGGCAAGGCGAATACCTGCTTACGTGGTCGGTTCGCTCGGGGCATTTTGGACGATTCAGCGATGCTTGATATTGGTGGGACTTGGATGAAAAAAGATTACTCCGCCTCAGAAATGTGGATTGCAATGTACTCAACCTATCTAAGGCTAATGATCTTCTTGTGGCTTGTACTGGTAAGTGGCAACTGTGTATTTGCTCACGGTGATGGAGATATAAGTGGAGGATTTGCTTCTGGGATCTCTCATCCGATCCGCGGCATGGATCACGTTGTAGCCATGCTTGCCGTCGGATTATGGGGAGCCCAGCTGGGGGCTCCCGCCATTTGGGTGCTGCCAATTGCATTTCCGCTGGTCATGGCGTTCGGGGCAGCCATGAGTTTAATGGGATTTCCATTGCCTGGAGTCGAAATAGGCATCGCTTTCTCGGCGTTTGTGTTGGGGTTGATGGTTCTTCTGGAGTCCCGCCCCCCCTTGGCGGTTTCGCTTTCATTGGTCGCTGCATTCGCGTTGTTTCATGGGCATGCTCATGGCGGGGAACTTCCCCATGGTGAGAGTGGACTTGCGTATAGTCTAGGATTTGTACTGGGGACTGGTTTGTTGCATGCCGTTGGGATAGGCATCGGCTGTATAGGTCACTGGTCTTGGGGTAAGGTCTGCTTGCGGGCTTCGGGAGCCTTGGTGATGTTGAGTGGCGTGTACTTCCTGATCTCAAGCTTGGGATACTTTGCCTGATGGGTGCCAACATGAGTCGCCGATTCGTACAGCTGGATTTCCATTGTTTGTTTCTGGCTTTGTTCTTCGCATTGGTTACATCCCCGAATACCGCGCAGGCACATTTAGTCACCTCGGGCGCAGGACCGTTTTTTGACGGAGTCGCTCATTTCTTTGTATCGCTGGACGACTTGTTGGTGGTGGTTGCACTGTCCCTATTGAGTGGACTCTTAGGAAAGACTGCAGCTCGGGGTTTGGTTCTGGTACTTCCCCTTGCATGGTTTGTCGGTATGGTACTTGGCTTGTACCTGTCAGATCAGATTGAGGGCAGCGCATGGGCAACTGCGTTCACCTTACTGGTGGGAGGTTTTTTGCTGAGCTTCAGTCCGAAACTGCCGACGTGGGGGATGGCGACGGTTGCGGGCTTGATTGGCTTGGTGCATGGTAGTTGGAATGGTGCCGCGATGAAAGCCACAGAGACTTCGGCGATCGCGTCGCTCGGTATCGTGACCAGCGCTGGTATTGTCGCTCTCTTACTCAGTGCGACGGCGGTATCGATCCAGCAATCTTGGCAGAAAATTGCAATGCGCGTCATCGGCAGTTGGGTGGCTGCGTTCGGGTTGCTTGCACTCGCCTGGCACTTTCGGCCCAACGTGTAAATGGATCGAGTTAGCGAAGTTCACTTTTTTGAATAGGGAATCTAATGATGGCTGAGCGGAAAATACCTAAGGGAAACTGGTTGCTCGTCACGGGAGTCATTCTCGTTTTGTTGGGCGTTGGCTCAATGATCGCCTCGGCGGTTGCGGGTAACGCTGTCGTTTATCTCATCGGGGGTTTGCTTTTGATAACTGGCCTGGTTCAGTTGATGGCGGGTTGGCAGGCAGAATCCTGGCGACAAAAACTGGCGAGTCTGATTCATGGCGGAATCGCGACCGTGGGGGGGATTGCCGTGATGGCCCATCCATTCTACGGATTGGCTGCACTCGCGCTTGTCTTGGCGTTTTTCTTTGCCGCCGAAGGTGTCTGGAAGATCTTCTCCTCGTTTTCCTACCGACCTGTGCCTGGCTGGATTGCGTTATTGATGAGTGGGGTGTTGGATTTCATTCTGGGAATACTGATTTGGCGGCAATGGCCGGTTTCAGGTTTGTGGGCCGTTGGAATATTAGTTGGCGTCAACTTATTATCGACTGGCATGGCCTTTGTTGCCCTCGCGATGACCTGGAAACGCTCCGTTCATGCCGTGAAAAACAAAATCGAAGTTGCCAAAGAGAGGCTTGCGGACAAGCTCGCGGAATCGGATCGTTGATTTGTTCGGTATTCCACATTATTGCAACTTTTGAAGCATTATTGCGGCGGGAAACATTTTATGTCCAATGAAAGTACTCAGCGTGAACTTCCTCGTCACCGACTATGGCAGCCCGTGACCGCGAAGTGGTTTGCGACCGTATTCGGATTATCGCTGACGTATGCGATCATTCGTTATCACTTGGCGGGCAATGTGCCGTGGAGCCATTTCCCCTTGTTCATCGTCAACAAGGCGACCGCGCTTGCCGCCACGATCTTCGTCGCCAGCTCGTATCTTATCGGCAAGTTGATTCGCTGGCACAATCACGATCCTCGCACCAAGCTCGTTGTGATCAAGTTTTGCGGGTTGATGGGTTTTTCATTGGCGATGATTCACGCCTTCGCATCGTTTACACTCTTGACGCCCGCCTATTTCGCAAAGTACTTCGCCGCGGACGGTCGGTTCAATGTTCAGGGTGAAATCGCCGTGTTCGCGGGCGTAGTTGCATTGTGGGCGTTGGCATTTCCAGCGATCACCACGTTGCCCATGATGGCCCAGGCGATCGGTGGCATTCGATGGAAACGCAGCCAACGGATGGGGTATGTAAGTTTGATTTTCGTCCTCATGCATCTGATTGCCTTGGGGATGCTTGGTTGGATTGCTCCGTATGAATGGCAATGGTGGCTGCCCCCGATTAGCTTGTGTGCTGCTGCGATTGCCGCCGTTCCATTGATCTTCAAACTCTCATCGCTAAGTCTCAATCGAAAAGATATATCATCATGACTCGACACCTTTCTGGCGCCCGATTTATCGAAAGGATTTTTGGTTGTCCGGGCCCCTGCTTTCCTGCCCCTGACGTGTACTTGCCCTAAACACAAGATTGTGAGATGGTGACAGCACGCCAGTAGCCTGCTGGCCACCCCCGAGTCTAGGAAAGTTAGTTTGAAGCCACTCCAAGATGATCACCAGGTTCGTTCAACTATGCAAAATGCAAACACGAGCTTTAGGAATCGCGTACTGGAACCCAACGAGCGTATCTCGGAGGTTCTTTTTGGACTGATTATGGTGCTTACAATGACTGGCTCACTCAGTGTGGCCGATGAGAGCCAAAACGAAGTTCGAACGATGCTTATCGGCGCAGTTGGGTGCAATATCGCCTGGGGTATCATTGATAGTGTCATGTACCTCCTGAGCTGCCTAGCTGAAAAGGAACGTGGCCTGACTATCTTGCGGACCGTGCGCCAATCGAGCGATCAGCAAACGACGCAGCAACTCATCGCCAGTTCTTTGCCATCTGTGGTCGCCTCAATCCTGCAACCTTCAGAACTCGAAGCGATTTCCCTGCGTCTAAAGCAATTACCCAAAACGATCGAGCAACAGCGATTGCAGAGGAATGACTATCTGGGAGCACTCGGGGTATTTCTGTTGGTGTTCTCTTCCATGTTTCCAGTCGTAATTCCGTTCCTCTTTTTCCAAGATGCGGATGTGGCTCTGCGAGTTTCAAACGGTATTGCCATTCTCATGCTTTTCTTAACGGGTTATGCCTACGGAATCTGTGTCCACCGCCGACCTTTGTTGACGGGCATAGCAATGGTCATCCTAGGAAGCCTTCTCGTGGGATCAACGATGGCGTTGGGTGGTTAAAGTCATCCACTGATTGCAAGTCCCTGATCTTAACCGCAGCAGCAACTGGCCGAAACTACATAGACACCCGAGTGCCCATGGGAGGCGATCTCTACAGTGCGCCCAGCGGCCAAGTTCCAACCTTTCTCGTAGCGGCATCGAAGGACAACTCGAGCCGTAATCTCGATTGGATCCGAATCATCGAAGGTTGGCGCGACAAACAAGGGAGCTTTCCCGACTATGACGAACAAACTCCCACGGCAAAGATAGTCTGGGGTTGAGGGGGTTGAGTTGGCCTGGGTTTCTTAGCAATTTTGCATGACTGCTACAAACGAACTTCGAGACGGCAATCTTCAATCTGAATCTCCAGATCGTATGTTTGCGTCCAGGCTGGCCGCCCGAAAGGATGAAAGGAGTATCGTGTCTTTCGGCTGACCTTTTAGGACGGAACCTATTAAATGTCGTTGCAGTTTAAAAACGCTTTTTGCGGGGCTCGCATCCTGTTAGCCGCGTTGATTGCGGTATTGGTCTTTGGTCAAGAGACGACCGTTGTTTCCTCCCTTGTCGCGTCGGAAGTCCAATCCGAGCCGGAAACTTCGCATAGGGTGGCGGGGCCGCTGCTCGAACGTTCCAAATTGACTGGTGATTGGCTCGGTACACGTTCGTTAATAAGTGACAGTGGGTTCACTTGGGATATTCACAACACAAACTTCTATTCGGGAGTAGCCGCGGGAGGGCTGGAACAAACGTTTCAGTATCGCGGGCGAAATGATATTCTGCTAAATATTAACGGTGAGAAAGTGGGACTTTGGCAGGGATCCTTTGTCGATTTACATGCGGAATCGGTGTTCGGCACTAACATCAACCCATCTGCGGGGACTTTGGTACCAATCATATTGGCGGAGTCGGTGCCGATCGCGAACGGATCCGTCACAGCCCTTACTGGAGTCAAATTCACTCAAGCGCTAAGCGAAACGGTCATGGTATATGGGGGAAAACTCAACACGCTCGATGGGTTTGGCCAACCTTTCACCGGAGGTGCGGTTGGTCAAGATGGATTCATGAATACGCACTTACTATTCAGTCCGGTTTTGGCTCGTACTTTTCCTTATTCGACTTTTGGAGCCGGAATTGTAATTGTCAACGAAGATCAAGACTGGCTGTTCAACTTCAATGCATATGACACGAACGATACACCGACCGTGAGTGGGTTCGAAACGTTTTTTGACAATGGCGTTTCGTTGGTCGCTGGTATAAATCTACCGACCTCCTTTTTTGATCGGCTGGGTCATCAAACGCTCTTTGTAACCTACAGCACCGGTTCTTATTTGAATCTCGAAGCATCTGCGTATTACGACCCAGGAGTTGGGTTGGTTCTCCCAACCGCCCGAACGCGAGGGTCGCAATCGATCGTATATGGATTCGATCAAGCCATCTTCGTCGCGGAAGATGATGCAAAAAGGTCTTGGGGAGTGTTTGGAAACCTAGGTTTAGCCGACACCAATCCCAGTCCATTTCATTGGAGCGTTAATATCGGAATCGGAGGGGCCAGTCTTGTTCCTCGACGCGAACGCGATACGTTTGGCATCGGATATTTTTACTTAGGCGTTAGCGAATCCTTGAAGCAGTTAGCACCCCAGGTGTTGCCAATACAAGATGAGAGTGGGTTGGAGGGCTTTTACAATATCGCAGCAACGCCTTGGTGCCACATCACGGCAGACTTGCAAGCGGTAACGCCAAGCCGGCAACGTGCTGACGACTTGCTATTGTTTTCCCTTCGCGCGAAGTTCGATTTCTAACACATGAACCAATTACTTCGCTGCCGCGCGATCCGCTTCCATGAGTTGGTAAACCTTTTCGTAGGGGGCGGGGCTAACACCAAATTCAATACTTTGATAGGGCCGTTCGAGAACAGCTATCAGCAAGATCAACGCACCAAGAAAGAAAGATAGTATTCCGCCAAGAAAAAGGTGTGTCTTCAGCGGCATTTCGAACATCCACATCAAAACAAAGTTGATGATCGTGCCGATGATTAATACGTACCACATCACTGTCGGAATTCCGGCAAGAGCAGCGTAGCGACGCTTTCGTCCGTGCTCTGCCATTTCCTCGAAGTGCTTGACGGCTAGCGTTTGAATGAGTTCCGCCTTACGGGAGTCCGCGTTAAAATCAAGAATCGCAATGCGGATCAAATCGATTTGAGGAGCCGAGTCTAGCGGAATAACACCTTGTTGTAATTGAGGCCATTCCTTTTCGATAATGAATTTGCAATAAACGCTGAGCTTTGTCTTTAGATCTTCGCGCGTGGGGTCAGAAAAACCGGAGACGTCTCGATAGAGCGCCAGAATCGAGGAAGCTTCACTGGAAGCTTCTGCCTCGACTTCACTCAAGGTTTCGTAAGCAGAAACGGTAACTAAGCCGAGCAATAAACCGTACAAGACACCGAATGCAGACATGATGGTGCCCACGATCGTATTGTCGCTACCGCCGTACTTGAAGCAAAATCGCAGTACGAAGCAACCGATCCAGTAAACACCAACAAACACAATTGCCGTAAAGGTTTCTAAAAGAGCGATCGGCAAGTCATACATTCCATCCAGCATTTGTTACTCTCCGTTTCTTGGCTAGGTGGTCAGGTCGCTAATTTCAATCAGTTGTACCATAACGTTTCGAGGACTGATCAAAATACAAATACCCAGCTCGTAAATCTTTGTTGAGCGATCGAAGTTCTGGAGAAAAGAGTTTTAGCCAACTTTCATCAACCATGGAGAATGCAAAGGTGTCAGGTACCTTTTCCCTTGACTGGAACGGCTAACTCAAAGTCGTTGCTGAGCGCATGGCCCCATGAGCCAACAAAGGTACCTGCGATCTTTTACTGCGACCCTAAACAGGAGTCGAACCTGCAAATTCAACTCGCTCTCGACCAGACAATAACGTTGACTTCCGTTTCAGGCGGAGCAATTTTGAACTCGGATCCTCGATGGGACGCTGCACCATGCTTCCACGCTCTGCCCATAATGGAACCTGACGCACCTCGGAGTATGCGTCCTCAGGTCCGTGGCACTACAGCTTCATGTTCATCCGAATGCCTGCAATGATCGCATCATCACCGCCGGTCAAGCCGCCCAGCATTCCACGTATCCACTGCACATCCGGTGTCACTTCGATGGCCGGTGTTACCTGATAACGGTAATAGGTTTCGATGACCTGGGCGTCCCGGGGAGCGAACAGGGTTTGAGGGATCGGACCGAATTCCGTAGAGGTGCCGGTATAGCCGTAACCGATGCCGAAGCGGTCTCCCTTTCCTCGTCGCGAGCATAATGGACTATTGCCGCCAATCCCTAGGCTAGCGTGCCATGCGCCCCAATTTGGATTGCCGCTTGCGCTGTCAGCGATACCAGCCCGTCCGAAAAGCCCCCAACCCTCCGTGTTGCCCCTGGCATCAGGCGGGCCGTAGGTAACCAGATATTGATCGAAGCCGGTGAAAATCGCGTGGGACTCCTGGACGTTTTGAAATCCCGGAGGTCCAGGCGGGTACGGGTATGTAGGGGGCAAGGGAGTGAACGCTAGGTCAATTTGATCGGCGTTCTTGTAAAATCCTCCGAGGTGTACTTCGCCCGGCTTGTCAAAAAACTCTGTGTCGACTTGGATTTGTCCAAAGACGATTGCACCTTCGCTGAACAGCGTTCCGAAATCCATAAAATCGGTAGTTCGTTCTATTGCGTCCATGACAGAAAGACCGATATTGCCCCAATCCTGCGGCATCACTGCACCGACGACGAATGTGGAAAACGGGATCTGTGGAACCAACAACGGATTCGCAATGAGCGTCTGGTTGAGAAACTGGTCGCTACCGTCTCCACCCGCGAACTTGTTGTTGTCCGCTATGCCGACGGTCCGCGTCTTGCCAGCGGTCAATATGAATTGCTCTGAGAGCGGCTGGACTAGCATGAAATTTGTGCAGTACAGGTCACCAGTTGCCGCAGTATCCACGGGCTGGACCGCATTGAAGACAGCGGGCGAAAAACCACCCGTCTCAAAGGATACGTTCCCCCATCTGCCCCAGACGTTCTCCATCGTGACCACGAACTTGCTGTGCGGCAAACCGCCAAACTTATCCAAGTCAAAGAGTAAATCATGACGGGAGTTGCCCGTGTACTCAAACGTATCGCCACCGGCAATTCCAAAGGCTTCGAATTGCGGCGCAACCGGTGGATTGACACCACCTCCCACCCCCATGAAGAACTGGGTGACTCGTCCGCGGTACATGATGCCCTGCTTCTGGAGAGCCGATCGGCGACCAAACCAGTCGCCGGTCAGAGTGTCGCGGCAAAGTAAGCATTTCTCGCCGGAGGAACTACCCGCCCCACCGCCAGGTGCCGCGCCCCGGCCGCCTGGCATGTCATCGTGGGTATCGTCGTAGCCGTAACTCTCCAACCAATCCGGCACATCGCCCTCCAGGTAATCGTCTCCCTGTCCGGATGCAGTATCCTGGCCGGTGATGGGGTCTGCTTCCGATTGGACGTCCGACCCTGATGCGTCCGCCTGCACCGATGCAGATTCCTGTGCCCAAGCGGAATGGAAACCCGTTGCTGCGGAAAGCCAAGTTGATAGTCCGGCGATAATAACTTTACGAGAAATTGATTTTGCCATCTCTGCATCCTTGCTTGAGATACTGGGGGGGCGGCTAATTCCGCGGGTCTATCCGTGGTCTTCGGCTACTCACCCTCGCCATCTTGACCGCGAATCCCGTTCACGAATAGTTTTCGGAACCCCACAGCTACCGGCCGAAACAATCCTCTTAGCTTAACCCTAACGCCATTTTCTTCCCGTGTTTCTCAAGTGTCCAGAAAGCTGATCCCCACTGCAGACGCAACTGTCCGAAATTACGTAGACGCCAATTTGACTGCGGAAAGCGTCAGAGCGAGTGTGCGCGAAGTGTCCTGCAATAGGTAACCGATCTCACCAGAGATTGGGAATAATCTCCTGAATGACCATGTCCCCCTGCAAAAGTTACTGTTGTTGGCTGTTTCCGGTATGTTCTGGAGGGAAGCCTGGAAGCGATTGCTTGGTTTACCGGTTTGCACCATTCGTGGTCAAAAAGATGATTCACCAACCCAAGGATTATAACTTCTTTGGTATTGAAGGCCTTTGGGGCTCACGTACTAACCGTGATGGTTCCGAGCAAGATGCTAGCCGTATCATGGCCAGTTTTGGCTTTCTACTTCCGTGAGATGGAGGTGGAGCAATCGGATAACTTCGGAGATCGTTTCTTCGTGTTTTAGGATCTTGGTATGAGAAGCCTTCACTTGTATTTCCGTGTCTGCGCACCGATGACGTGCGCTCGAAACGGGAACCACGCCATCATTCAATCCCAGGTTCCACGGTCCTTCACCCGTTCCGATGATCAGATGCTGACATACATTGTATGGTACGGGCAAATCGTAAATGGACTGTAATGTGTTATCGCTAGGTTCTAGCAGATCGATGCTTGTTGGAATGCGTTTTCGAAACGTTCCGTAGAACACGTTGGGATTGTCGTGTACCAATCGGTCGTGAAACGTCCGAACTTGTTCGTCTGGATGAACAAAGGCCGAAAAGAATCTTCCTGTTCCGCGCGAGGCTATGGATGCACCTTGATGTGGTGTTGCGATGTAGATGACTCGCTTCACATGTGGCTGAGGAGTAAAGAAAAGGCGTTTTTCGAGTTCCCGCTTCGCATCCGGAGTGGCTCGAATACTCTGCAAGGGAGTTTTGGAGATGGAGTTCCAGAGACGATCTTGACTATCCGTTATCTGCAACTTGGCGAGCAATCCACCCATGCTATGCCCAATCATTACCATCTCTCGCAAAGCGGGATCTTCTCCATGGGGATCTACCAGAGAAATAGCTTCTTGACATTGTTCTCGCAATCTCATCGCAGAGGTAACAAATGGGCTGCCGGTTGCGTAACTAAAGCCCCAAACCTGATATCGATCATTGAACCAAGGGATGGTTCTCAGCTCGTTTAGCATATCCAACCAGGTCGTCGGTTCTGACACTAGACCATGAATAAAGACGACTGGAATCTTGCCAGGCTGGTAGGGATCAACCCATCGAAGTCCATCATTCTGACTACCAGTGCCGGGTGCTACAAACCCTAGAAATGGATTCGTAGGGCGATTACGTAATTGGTAATCTAGAGGAGCGCTCAGGTCCTTTGCAATGGGAATAGGTTGCGATTGAATCTCGATCGCGTTGACTTTCAAAGGATCGACCAGTTCGATTACGAACTGGTTGGATTCTTCGGAGGAGTGCTCAGAATGATCCACCAAAGATGAGGAATCCGCTGAGCGAAGGATTAACGTGGAGGCTAATGGGTGCTGTTCCGGAAGATAGCGTTCTAGCGGGTCGACTTCATGTCCTGCAGGTTTGATTCGGAAGGCAACAATGGGTACACCTAATCCGGATTTTTTAAAATACCGTTTTAGCTTTCGTTGCTCGGGGTCGAGTGGAATTTGGAATTGCCGCAATTGCTCGATCGGCCAATCCAAGCTGCTGCTTGTGACAGGAACTAGTATTGGACCGTGTGGTTGATAGATGTTCAGATTTCCGCAACCATCAAAACGACCAAAGCGAACGGCATTGGTCACGAGTCCCTGTAAACTCGTTTGATAGACATCCCATGATGGATGATGCGGTGTTGCAAACTCCGCTCGATCGCTTAACAAAGCCCAACTCAATGTCGCGGCATTAAAGTAATAGTCCACGCTCCTGGCATCGTCTGCATCGCTGAGACTATTCGCAAGTTCTAGAAAGTGCTCCGCTCGCTTGGTGGGCGAACCCTCGGTGGGCCATAAAACATGTGTTTCGCTTGACTGACGAAGAAAGAGACCGGATTTTGAACACGATCGATCGCAAATGCGGCAACCTGTCAAGCACAGGGAGATAAGGACCGATAGCAGCTTACAGATGATTCTGCAAGTGCCGAGCAGATTCATGACCATGCCGATACGATCATCATTTCAGGAAAGAAAAATGTGTACCCGCGCGGCCTTGCGTTAGATTCCGGCTCCTCCTGAGGCAGATCACTGCCTTCATCTTCGGCAGAGCCTGAATGATCACTCAGTTATTCTTGATTTGATTCGATTGAAACGCTTAAGCGGAATGGAGTGAGTAATCCGTTCCGCTTAAGCTTAGTCATTGCTGTTCAGCGATTGAAATGTCTGGAAAATGTCGGAGCACTCTCCACGCATCACTCAGTCTTTTCTGAAAAATAGAATTTGCCGAACACGAACAGCGGCAATCACCTAACTTCAATCGTGACCTTGGGAATCCTTCCTGTGAACTTCGATTTATGCTCCGCTCCAATCGATTCGACCACCGGCGTAGCAAGATCGATACCAACGTCAGCCGTTTCGTCCGCAGAAAAAATCATCGGCTGAGTTCGTGGAATCTTTCCCTCGCCGATTTTTCGATCATTGAGGAATAACGAGGCAGTACCGCCTTTACCCACTCCTCCACCCTCGTAGCTGAAATCAACTCGTAATGTTGACTTACCTTCGGGTAGCTTCTCTGTGGCAGATACAGTGATCTGTTGCAGGCCGAGGAAGTTGTAGTGATAGGCAGGAACTCCTTCCTTGACAAAGACAGACCATCCGCCAAAGCGGCCGCCCTGGGCTATAACAGTACCGTGCGCCTGGGTTCCCTTAGGCAGATCAATTTCGGCCGTTATCGTCTTGGACTTGTTTTTTATATTCAGGAACACGTTCTCGGTCATTCCTGTCATTCCTTCTGCCAATGTCAAGGAGGTTCGGCCGCCCATCAAGTCGGGACGTCCAACGAGCGCTGCGTTCACCCGCTCGACAGAGCGATCATCAATGGGAAGGGCAAAGTTCTTTTCGGCTTCTACAAGAAACAACTTTTGAAGCTCTTTCAGTTTTTCGGGCTGCTCAGTGGCCAGGTTATTGACCAAACTGAAGTCTTTCGTAGTGTCGAAAAGCTCCCAGGCAGAGTCATCGTCCAGGGCGCGACGAGCTTTCGGTTCCCAAGGGGCCTTGTGGATGGTTCGGGCAAACCAACCATCCTTATACATAGCGCGATTGCCGAACATTTCGAAATACTGAGTCGTATGTCGTTCTTTCGCATTAGCGTCATCGAATAGATAGGTCATGCTGACTCCATCCATCGGACGCTGAGCTACACCGTTTACGACTTTAGGTTCGGGCAGTCCAGCAGCTTCTAAAATCGTCGGTGCGATATCGATTACGTGATGAAACTGATTTCTCTGTTCCCCGCGAGCCTTGATTCCTTTGGGCCAATGAACGGCTGTACCTACTTTCGTACCACCATGATCCGAGGCAACTTGCTTGGTCCAAGTAAAAGGTGTATCAAACATGACTGCCCAGCCTGCGGCCATGTGAGGATACGTTTCCGGACCTCCCCACTTGTCGATAAACTTGAGCATGTCGGGCACATTTTCTTGCACGCCATTAAAGTAGGTCATTTCGCTGAACATGCCATTGCGGCCTCCTTCGGCGCTGGTGCCGTTATCACCATAAACAAAAATGACGAGAGTGTTGTCGAGTTGCCCGGTTTTCTCAATGGCATCGATCACTCTCCCAATTTCATAGTCAGTCATTTCTACGAAGGCTGCAAATACCTCGGCTTGTCTGGCGAAGAGACGTTTTTCGTCGGCGCTGAGCGAACTCCAATCTGGGATAGCGTCTGGTTTCGGAGCGAGTTTTGTTCCTTTGGGAACGACTCCTAATTCGATTTGACGAGCGAGAATCTGCTGTCGCATAACGTCCCAGCCTTGATCAAATTTACCTTTCCATCGAGCAATCCAATCTACGGGCACATGGTGCGGAGCGTGGGTTGCTCCTGGTGCGTAATAGGCGAAGAATGGCTTATCAGGAGTGAGCGCTTTTTGATACTGAATCCATGCGACCGTTTGGTTGGTCATGTCGGTCAAAAAGTGGTAATTCGGGTCATCCGGCAATTCGACTTGATGGGTTCCATCGTAAATAAACGGTGACCACTGGTTGGTTTCTCCGCCGAGGAAACCATAGAACTTGTCAAACCCTTGTCGGGTCGGCCATCGATCGAAATCCCCTGCAACGCTCGCTTCCCAAGCAGCTGTTTCATGCCACTTGCCAAAAGCAGCGGTCGCGAATCCATTGAGCCGTAGCATTTCTGCTAACGGGGCCACGTTCTGCGGAATCTGACCAGTGTTTCCAGGGAAAGCGGTTCCCGTTTCGATGATGCCACCCATGTTGTTGACATGGTGGTTGCGGCCGCTTTTTAGTGCTGTTCGAGTCGGTGAACAAACGGCAGTCGTATGGAAATTGTTGAACTTCAGCCCTCCTCGAGCGATCCTATCGAAGGTTGGAGTTCTAACGGGGCCGCCAAAGGTCGAGGTGCCTGCAAAGCCGAGGTCATCGACTAAAACGAGCAGTACGTTGGGGGCTCCCGGTGGTGCCTTGACTTCAAATCTTGGCGGTGGGGTCGCGTCGCGAACATCGAGAGTGGTTGATGCTTGCCGAAGTGGCTCTTTAATTGGCAAAACCGTTCTGTCCATCGATCCTCCAACATCTTCGGCATGAAGCTTGGTGGGAAATAGAGAGAGAACAAAACCGGATACAAATAGACTAATTTTCCACTTCATTGTGATTCTTCTGCAGAGTTGAGAGGCTAATAAAAAGCTGATAGGACCGGAATGGGAGTCAGCCGCATCAATGTAGCTGTGCGGCTGACTCATTGGACATGAGATTTACAATACAGGCCAACTTGCAACTATTTTGGAGCAGCAGGTTCTTCCAATCGGACCATAAGCCATTGTTGCGTTTGCCCATCAGCAAAGTGCACCAATGCAGGTGCCGTGTCTTGAGTTAAACTCGAGATACCTGTTTCCATGATAGGCCTGCTTTGATCGACGGCGGTCCATGCACACCTCTGTGATTTCTTGTCGACCATGCCTTCGACGTCCTGGGTTTTTCCAGTGAGTGTATTGTTGAGAGTGCCACGAATGACTCCCTCTTTGCTTATCGCCAATTGAAGAAAAATCGTTGGGGCAGGTCCAGTTGGTTGGCCATCTTGTGATAGAGCAAAAACTCCCAATGGTAGCCAGTCTGCGTTCGCGGGTGCAACCTCCGGTGCGCTGGCAACGATCGCTTCCGCTTGCTGCGTATACTCCTCTGTCGAAGCGACTGGTTGCCCACCTTGGTAGACCGTATCCCCTTCGTAGTAGATTGTTTCACCATAGCTGTAGGAAACTGGCTCGCTTACACCATATCCAACCCAACCAGCTACTGCGCCCCATGTTGCCCAGCGATACGGTCGGGTGATACGCATGGCGGCCCAACCTGGATAATCGGACCAGAAATCGAGCCGAGGGTAGTTATCTTGAACCTGATCTCGCACTTCGTCGCGACGTTGGAATCGATCGTCTTGCAATTGCTGTCGGTTCTCAACTCTTCCAGCTTGGTTGGTAGCACGGTTCTCGGAACGAGCTGTCTGATTACCTGCTCGGTTCTCGGCGCGAGCCTGTTGATTGCCTGTGCGATTTTCCATGCGAGTTCCGGCAGCTCCCTGCGCACCAGCTGGTAGCTGGCCTGCTGAAGGCCTCCCAGCAGCCCCCCCCTCCTGTAAGAAAGCTGCTGCCGCACCCCCACCCATACCTGAACCTAGATTCGCTCCACTGGGACGTCCTGCAACACCGCCTCCAATGGCACCAGTTGAAGGACTGAGGTTCAAAAATCCTTGCAAATCACCAGCTGATGGACGTGCCCCTGTTCCCGGACGCGCACCTGCCCCAGCAGCGGCCCCTGCACCTGGTCTCACCCCGGCTCCCGGAGCACCAATACCTGCCCCTGGACGAGCCCCTGCTCCCGGAGTACCAACACTGGGTCGAGCAGCAGCGTTTGGCATGCCTCCGCCTCCAACACTTGGGCTTGGTCGACTCATAGCGGGCGATCTACTCGTCGCTGGGCTTGGGCGACTGACCGCACCACCGCCAGAAAACCCACCGCCTCCTCCCCGCGACGCTCCACCGCCCGCACGTCCGCCACCACCACCACGCCCACGTTGGGCCATAGCGATGTCGGCTGTTATGGCGACCATTCCCAAAACGGCGATGCTAAGTTGAATGATCTTTCTCATGATTGAGCTCTTATATAAAAATTGAAAGGGGACTTGATTAATTCTTGGTGATCTGCACTTCGTCGATATTTGGCAATATCTCGCCATCTACGACTCGATTGACCGATTGCAATGTGCACGTACTGTCATCAACGTAGGTGATAATGTTTACCGATGATGACTTGCGACCATCTGGCAATACACCAGCCTGATGGATGTGCCATTGGTTACCTTGCTTCTTCCAGCTTCCTTCAGCAAATCCACCATCGGAGTCAAAAACCCATGACCTTATCTTCTTCTCCAAAGGATCCCAACCGATGATTTGCATACCGGCCATTTCGATCTGATCACCAACTTGAACGGTGAACGATCTTGTTAAAAAGTTTTTGTTCTTTGTCCAGCTGCACTCGGTCGTAACCTTGGACTCTTCGTCCTGGTCAACCCAGCTCCCAACCATCCATTCCAAGTCTTTCAAGCGTTCGTAATGTGACAGAATGTTGGGAACACCTTCTTCAGTCATGCGATCGAGCAACCATTCTTCACCGCGTTTCACGTAGACTGCAGTATACTGCGTCAACTCCGGTGTTTCCTCGGGAACGATGACTTTGGCTGTTCCCTGTTCAACGGCCACGTTTGGCGACACAAAGCTAATCGACAATGTGTTCACTTCTAACTTTGCTTCTTTTAACTCCGCGAAGACGCCTACGAATTGCTTTTCGATGGCATCACGACCCACGACTTCCTCACCGCTTAAAGGATTCGTATAGACCGCCTCTGGGGACCACAGGGCGGCAACAGCCTTGGCATCTCGTTTGTTAAAAGCAACGACGTAGGCTTCCACTGCTTTGCGAATGGAAACATCACTTTCAGCCTGTCGCTGGACCTCCTCTGCTCCACACGACCCGAGCCCTATGGCCGTAATCGCAAAAGCGATGATACATTTTTTCATGAACACGATAACTTCTCCTAAGCTTAGCGAGGGATCCCAAGGATACCTGTTTGGTTGAGACAGAGAGGACAATCGAGGCGTCATCGGAGTCCGAATAATTTGAGGTGCAAATTATGTTCCAGATACTTAAGTAGTTGGAATAAGCAACGATTGCGCAGAATTGAATCTGCGTTCGATGATCGCCTGAGTGCGATGCTTCGTCTATCGAAATTCCGCAATCGGCTGTTCGTATTACCACTTACTTCCTTGCCTTGTGACAAAACTGGTTCTCTGACGACTTGCACCGAACAAATCTGAATTAACTACGAACTTTACACCGTGCCAATACTTGTTGGACTGCTCAACCAATTGAGTCAAACTGACGCGCTGCTGCTCATGCTTGATGTATTTCATGGCGTTTTTGGCATCCACACAGAACCACGCCAGTTCGAATTTACGCTAGTATGACTGGTTCGCATCTCCTTTGGTGATGTCGAATAAATTTAAGCCTAAAGCTACGACAATCTTGATATTCAGAACGCAAGTCTGACTGATTCTGAAGATCAGAGATGTAGAATGGTGATGGTTTGTAGCTCTCTGCAGCGTTGATTCGTTGATCACTAACATGAGGTTTTGAATGCCGCATTCTGAAGCGGAAGTCGAGCAGGCAATAGGCTGGCTAGCTAATATCCGATTTTGCCAAGGATTGGATCGTGATCAAATTGTGAGTCTCGCTCAAGAACTTACGGTGCGGTCGTTCGCTGCGGGCGAAACCATCGCTTCTCCAGACGATCCTGTCACCGAGTTTTGGATTGTCGTAGAGGGAGAATTGGATTCAATCTTGACCGATCCACGCGGACGAGAAGAGTTCTTAGGCATAGTCCACCAAGGGGAAACCGTTGGGGAAATCTATATTCTTGAAAAGAATCCGAACCGGCCTGCTCGATTCACTGCTCGAACCAACGGTAAACTTCTGGTCGCGCCCGCCGAAGCTTTGATTCGTTGGGTTAAGATTTATCCTTCGCTGATGCAGAACTTGTTCTTTACTCTTAGCGAGCGATTCAAGACTGTCACTGGTGCAGCGTCGCGCAATGTTCCTTCACCTCGCCTCGGTATCGTTGCTTCATCCAAACTGGGGTGTGAGTTAGCTGGAAAGATCGTTGCAAAATTGCTCAAGGTAGGTGAAAGGCTCGAAGTATGGTCGAACCAACCTGAATGCTTGATCAAGGCTGGTTGCTGGTCGGAATCACTCCCGTTTCAGCATATCGATGCAGGGGCGTCACCTTTGCTACAACCCTCCCCCCCTCTGCTTGATCGGCGTATCGTGGTTTGCGCTAGTGCATTACAAAACGACGAGTATTTCAAGTCGCTATTGGGATGTGATGAAATACTGTGGTTGCTCGAACCTAATGATGCGCCGAATCTTAAGCGGGCGATAGCTCCCTTAAAATTTCTGCAGGGAGATGCGTCCGATCGGGTGCGTATCGTCTGGTTGTTGAATCCGAATTCGCCCGTAGCTCCCGTGTTGAGTAGCTTGACCTTTAAAAAATCGGATGTGAAGATTGTTGTCGATTCTTCGATGGGATCGATCGCACGTCAAGAGATTCAAGGGATAGATCGGCTTTCGCGAGCGCTTCGCGGCATCTCAATCGGTATCGCGTTGGCCGGGGGTGGCGCTAAAGGAATGGCTCATTTTGGGGTACTGCAAGTTCTAGAGGACGCCGGTATATCGTTTGACGTGATGTCGGGCACCAGCGCAGGTGCCATGGCAGGAATTCTGTATGCGTCAGGCATGTCTCCTCAAGATGCTATCCAAAATTTCCAACGTGATCTTACCCCCTCAAAGCTTTTCCGATGCCTTCCGAATTGGCCTAACGTGTATTTGGTCTCTCAGTATCGACGAAGGGCCTGGGACGGGATGTTGCGAAAATATCTTCACGATTGGCAACTGGAGCAGTTATCCATTCCGTTTCGAGCCATTACCGTCGATTTGGTACAAGCAAGAACGGTTGTGCGTCAGGAAGGGGATGCTGTGCGAGCGATCCTGGAAAGCATCAACCTTCCTGTCGTTTCAAGACCAATTCTGCGCGATGGCATGGCGCTCGTCGATGGAGGCGTGCTCAACAATCTTCCTGCTGATGTGTTGGCCGAAAACGGTGCTGATTTTGTCGTAGGAGTGGATGTCTCAAGCCATGTGCGTGCTGAATTCGCAGGTAACCGTCCTGATATGCCTACGATCAAAATGAAAAACGCTGGCTCGATTGACACAATATTTCGTATCTTTGAGTCTCAAGCTCACAATATTGGAAAGCTTCGCAACCGGGCTGTCGACTTTTGGATCAAACCGGATACGTCAATCTATGGACTCGCGGAATTTCACCGCACATCGGAAATTGCAAATGCGGGCAAGATAGCCGCAGAGCATTGCTTCACGGAACTTAAACAACGATTAGTCGATCTCGAAAAGCGGCTCGTCTCTCAGGCCTGCTCTAATACGTAGAGCAGACCACTCCAGACCATCCATCGAAGCAATACAGCTCTAGTTAAAAATAAACTCTACCAAAGCTGACCTGATCGCCAGGTTGCTGAGTTGCACTGTTAAAAGATAAGAGGTGGCGTCACTTCTAACGGCACCCCTCGTTTCTTGACGGATTGCTATTCCCAACCCAATCCACTACTCGCCAGCAGTGGTCATTTGCTTAACCTGTTTTTCCAGCGATTCCAAGCTCCAATCGCCTGGCTGTTGGCTTGGCGGAAACTCCTGAAGCGTCATAAGAAACTTGCTTGCGACCGCTTGTAAAGGAACGAGAACGAACGCGCGGTCAATCATCCAGTCGTGGTACGTATTCGAGTTGTGCTGCGACTTCTCGAAGGGATCGCGACGAAGGTTGAAGAGTAATGGCAATCGGAGATGGACAAAAGGTTCACGCCAAACATCTAACTTCTCTGCGCGATTCTCCAAGTACGTTGCCTTCCAATCACCAACGCGAATGGCGACGATCTCAGCACCATCGTTAAGATAAATAAACTCTTTGCGGGGTGATTGTTCTGTTTTTCCACTGAGGTAATCCAAAAGATTGTAACCATCAATGTGGTTCTTGTAGGTTCGTCCGTTTAGCGAGACACCCCCTTTGAGAAGCTTTTCCTTTATGTCGGGAGCACCGGCAACAGCAGCGAATGTTGGCAGCCAATCTTCGTGAGACACGATGCCGTTTAGCGTAACCCCAGCAGGGAATTTACCTGGCCACTTGACGAAACATGGCACACGGAAAGCACCTTCCCAATTGGAATTTTTTTCACCACGGAACGGAGTGGTACCAGCATCTGGCCACGTGTTGTAATGCGGCCCATTGTCGCTAACCGAGACCTCGATCATGCCAGCCTCGTTCATATAAGCCCTGATCGCAACTTTTGGATCAGATCGATTTTCGCCGCTTTCTATCGCATCCAGGGCATTCATGATCAGATTCAGAAGGACTTGCTGCAATTGCACTCGGTCCCCCAACGCTGACGGCAAGTCCGAATTTACGTTTATGGTCAAAGAAACTCTCCGCGCCAACGCATCAAATTTAACCAGTGAAACCACTTCACTCAATAACGAACCTATCGCGACCGGCGCCAACTCCAAGTTGCGGCGCTGTAACAGTGTTCTTAAACGATTTATTACATCGCTGGCCCGTTGGTCATCGCGAGAGATATCGGATACTATTTCACGCAATTCTTTAAGATCCGGTGACGTTTTAGCCAAAATCATCTCGGCTGCCTCGGCATTGCGCAAGATCGCACCGAGCGGTTGCCCCAATTCATGGGCTAGAGAAGAAACTAGCTGCCCCAGTAGGTTGACTCGCCCAGCATGCGCTAGCTCATCCCGCAATTCTTGCCTTTCAATCTCAAATCGCTTCCTTTCGGAGATATCAATCGACACGCCACGGACCTGTGCTACCGCCACTACCAAACGTAAGCCCATGCGAATCGACTTGTCATCACGCCAGCGCCGATGCCATTGCCGCGATCAATGCGATGAAGGCCGAATTGCTGGCCAATGCTACAACTCCTGCGGAGGTAGATGCAATTCGCGATCTAATTATGGTCTTACTTGGCATGGTATATGACTCTTGGAGACTTTGTCTCTTAGCCTGTGGCGTTCCGATTGAAGTTGTGTTAGTAATAATTAGCGTTCTACTCTAACTTAACCAGCAAGGATAATGACAATGCCCGCAGGGAGGATGGAAATGATTTTCGTCAGAGGTCTTTTCGTCGTAATGCTTGCTCTCGGAAGCAGTACGACACTCTTAGCCGGATTCGAATCCGCCCGTGTGTTTCCTGCCTCCACAACACTCTGGTTCCATCTGTCCGACACGAGTGAAGTCGCTTCACGAATGACAAGCGGTACGCTAGGGCAATCCTGGAAAAAAGTCTCCGAATCGCCCAAGGCTTATCAAGCCCTTCGAAAACTCGGTCTGGATGGCTTTACCATCTTGCCTTGGTCTGATTTGTCGGTGCTGGAGTTAATGACGTTGCCGAAAAAGGAATTCGCGTTCGGCCACTTCTTTGAAAAGGATTTGAGAAAGTGGTGCATGTTCATTGATGCCGACGAAGATGTCCTAGGGGTACAGATCTTTTGCCTTAACCTTGAAAAGAAATTAATGGCTGAGGGCTGCGAGAAGAAAGAGTGGAAGATCGGAGAGACGACTGTAATCGCGTTCATAGCCAATGGAGAATGCAGATCCGCGTTTGCCGAGCGTGGTTCGCAGTATCTGTTTTGTAATTCAGTGGACATGATTTCTGAAATGACCATCCGCTGGATCAACGTAACGAACGATGGTTTGATGAATGTTCCTGATTTTGTGTCCTCCGTAAAAAGTACAGACATTGAGAGAAAGGTTGGTGTGAATTTGTTTCTACGGGGCGAATATTATTATCCAAAAGACATGATGATGAAGTCCTGGTTATCCTTGAATATTCCATACTGGCTCTATCCGGTCATCGAAGCCCATTGCAAGTCGATGCTGATTGCGATTTCGTTCCCACCTGAACAAAGCAAAATCGAAGCAGAGTTCCAAGTTGACTTCAGGCACAATGAAGGCTTGGAGATTTTTAAACACGTTGCACACGCAAGCTTTTCTAAAGCCGACCCCTTTGTCCCGTTTGATGCTATCAGCTATGCGGTGGTTTCCGCTGATTATTGGAGGATTCGAGCAGAGGATATGAACGTGTACCTAAGGGAAGAACCAGTCGCGATGCGGAGAATTAAGCAGTTAGCCGACGCTAAGGGCATGTCCGTGGATGACTATCTTGCAAGCGGTGAGAACGAAATGAAATTGCTTCCGCAAGCTTACATGTGCACGACTGAGGGTAACGCCGAGGTAATTGTCTTTAAACCTAGCCATGATAGAGAGACCTTTATGAATCTCCTATCGACCCACATTCCGAGCGATGCAATCAAAGGGGATGGACTTGATGGCAGCTACTGGAAGGTGGATGAATACAGTCGCTTTAAGATACCACCCTTACTCGCTGGGCTCTATCAGCCGCCGCCGAAATTCAAAGGTGTTAGACAAGGCTATTATATCGAATCTAACTCCGATCGGTTTTTTACAGAGTTGGAATTGCAGCCAGAGGACACTCTTCATGATTCCATCCCGTTCAAGATGGTAAACAAGCATCTTATGGCGCGAAGTACAGGAAACTGTTTTGCGGTTCATTACGTGGATATCGGGCGATTCATCGAGTCGCAAATCCCGAAATTCAAGAAGACCAGCATCGGGGTATGGATAAAGCTGAACGGGGGTGATTTGCTTGACGAGCTAATTCCGCAGATCATTGAACGTATCGGACCTATTGGCGGTCTCGTGAAGAAGAGCACAAGAGGTTTTCGATTTGAGTACTTTTTGCTCCGCAAGTAAGTCGGCGCGTAGACTATGGATTTTGCTTAACGAGGGTGCGTTGCTGGTAATCAGCGCGAAGTGTCGCTATCGAGCAGCATCTTCGCTTCATCGCGCCGACGCTTCAGATCTTCGGATTTCAACGCTTGAATGAGTTCACGTCGCTCAGCATTGTTGACCAAACCTTCTGCTGTTGTGTTCTTGCCCGTATAGATGTGGTACATGTCGGCGAGCGAAAAGGAGTCGTTACGTTGAGTATCGAACGGTAAGCCCGCGTTGTCAGATGACTTTAAATTCTCTAGTGGGTTTCGAGCCCAGGCATAGCGAAAATAAACAGGCTCAGGTACCCATGGACTGGAAAGAACAATCATCGATCGCTCCCAATTTGGTTCTCCTTTGCCCGCATTCTTGTCAAGCCATTGTGCTTGTGCGGGTTGGAATCGGCCATCTTGACCTGCAATGGCGAATCCCTGGATGGGGCCATCGTTGAACGGGATCGCCCATGAGTCAAGCTTCAAGAAAAGCTTTCCATCGCGCGCCGTGACTTCTTGCAATTGTGGTGGTAGCCAGCGGATGTTCTTACCGTATTGTGTCGCCAAAGCCCACTTGGCGATGCGTTCTCCCACCGGCACTTTGATCTGCGGATGGTACCAAGCACGGTGCTGATCGAAACAGCTTGCATAGCCAATGCTCTTGTCACCGGCTTTGCGAAAGTTGAGAAACGTTTGGTAGTGGACCTCACGGATATAGTTTCCTTCATCCACCATTGGCGGTAGAAAATTCTCAAGCGTTTGTGGTTGATCTTGCGTTTCTTGAGTGATAATCCCAAAGGGCATAGCTGGATCATTGAAGGCACTCCGCCAGGCCGCGATCATCTCTGGGAAAACCGATGCGTAGAGTTTGTGCCCATTCGGGATTAAAGCTTCGTTGTAGCCTTGGTGCCATAGAACACCTTTGATTGGCAAGCCAGAAATGGTACTAAGCGTACTGGCATATAAGCTTCCAGGCCGATTCATATCCATCGCTGGTCCAGGCAGCAAATCTGTCGGCGGTTCGCGGTCTGCCGGGATCTCTTTGCCTTGTGCTTTCAATCGCTCGGTCTGATCGTTGTATTGTTTGAGGCGCCTTTCGAGATCCTTTTGCGGATCGAACTCGGCAATCCTCTTATCCCAATCGGCCAATTCTCGTACTACTTCGGGGGTATCAATTTTCCGAAGCATCTCGATCGGAGTCCATGACATCAGAGTTGTGCCACCGCGGGAGACGTCGACGAGTCCCACTGGAACACGAGTCGCCATATGGATACGACGGCCAAAGATGTAGCCGATGCCTGACATATCAGGTACAGTCTCTGGAGAACAGACATCCCAATACCCTTGACGGAAATGCCGACTAAAAAAATCGTTCCATTGATAAAGACGCTGGAACGATTTTCTAGTTTCAGGACCATTCTGCTGCGGCACCGTGAAGAGGCGGATCTGGTCGAAATTGGCCGATATGATTTCCAATGGCCCTTCTTCGAGTTTGTGTAGTTCAAACTCCATATTACTCTGGCCGGCGAGCACCCAAACATCACCGACTAGAATGTTCGTTAGCTCGATGGTTTCATCCGAACCCCGTACCGTGATCGTTCTCGATTCGGCGCTCGCCGGCATAGCGGGGATTTCGACTCTCCACGAACGATCAGCAGCGGCAGTCGTGGAACATGACTCATTGCCGAATGTGACGGAAACCTCTTCGTTGGGAGCAGCCCAGCCCCAGATCGGAATCTGCTTATCTCTCTGTACAACCATATTCGACTGAAAGAGATTGTGGACGCAAAGACCGTTACTGATAGCTGGCGTATCGATCCGATCCAAGCCACGTTCCAGCTTGTCATTCGAATAGAGTGTACTGGTAGAAAAGATTACGAAGGTAACGCAACGTAATGTGGCCAGAATATAGGAATTCATAGGTTCTTATCTTTAGGATAGCGGATATCAAGTATTGATAGAAATCAAGAAGCGATGGTTAGTTCTGTGGTTGGACTATCACACGTGCTGGTTTGTCGGAAGCAATAATATGCCCCATGTCTTGATTATCTTCATCAACTAATATCCAAGTGTGTCCAGCAAATGTTTTCAGAGTATATCGGCTCGCCTTAGCAATCGTGATTGGAGCATGACGCATACCACTTTCGTCTAGCCACACAAGCTTAATTGATTTCTGTGTTTGATTTTGAATCAATAGCGAAACATCGGACGTAGAAGCTTTCGATGCGACGGCAGGCATGTTAGTAATGGGCGTCAAATCAAGTTCAGGCTTGAATGAATTAATGCCTGGTTGTGCCTCATGAACGGGGGCAAACCGTTTCGGTACTAGCGACCGCATTTCAGCCAGTTTTTCGGTATGCGATGATGCCGGCGTCTTTGCAAAATTCGTCCACTCGTACGGATCGGATTCGATGTCGTAAAGCTCCTCTTCGCCACCGACATAGTGAATATATCGCCATCTTTCAGTACTGATGGCGTAGTTTTGAGGATTGTCTAGATGCGTAATTGCGGCATGCTGCCATTCAAACTTCGGATTTTGCAACAGGGGCACAAGACTGCGACTGCTGATGTCTTCTTTGGCTGGAAGCCCACAAAGTTCCGTTAGCGTGGTGAAAAGATCAACCAAACTTACTGGTCGATTGCAGACTGAACCCGCCGTAGTCCCTTGCGACAAACCCGGCGCGCCTTGGGGAACTCGAATCATCAACGGGACCCGAGCGCATGCTCGCCAGCCGGTAAATTTTTGCCAATGCTCCTTTTCGCCGAGGTGCCAACCGTGATCGCTCCAGAGGACCACAATCGTGTTATCGCGATGAGGACTGCTTTCGAGCGCATCAAGCACACGTCCAAGCATCGCATCGGCGTAGTGTATCGAGGCGAGATAAGCTTGAATGCCCTGCTTCCATTGATCGTGTTCTTGGATATGAGCGAAGTAGCGATTGCGTGCGATACGTTGGCCGACAGGAGGTAAGTCATCGAGATCGTCTGCCTTGTAACCAGGCGGCAGTTGAATCGTGTCGAGTGGAAACGGCTGGAAGTACTTTTGTGGCACAAACCATGGCTCGTGAGGCCGGTAGATACCGCATGCGAGAAAGAAAGGCTTTTCTGTGGGCTTGCTCAACTGCTCGTTGATCCACTTTGTTACCAGCCAATCACCACCATATTCTTCGTCGGACACATCCAGGGATGCCCAATCCGTTTCCACGTATTGCCAGTTGCCAGCTCGCGGCAGATTGACCGGACGCTTCGCCGGTTGGAAAGTGCGAGGAAAAGGGTTATCTTTTTCCTTTGCTGGAAAATAGTCATCCCATGACTGAGGATCAATTACGTAGTGCAGCATCTTTCCTGAACCGGCCGACCAGTATCCATGCCGTGAAAAGTACTTGGGCAACAATTCTGCATCCGGCATTACGTCGCGTAGCTTCTGCATATTCTGATAGAGACCCGAGCGATGGGGCGGTTGACCGCTGAAAACAGCAGAACGGCACGGATTGCACGACGGCGCTGGGCAATATGCATTTCGAAAGAGAACACCGCTGGCCGCGAGTCGGTCCAGGTTAGGCGTGATCGATTGGGGATGGCCACCCAAGCAACCGATCCAATCATTCAGATCGTCGATGGCAATGAACAAGACATTGGGCTGATCTGCGTAAACAATTCGATGACCGCAGCAGAAGAATATCAACGCCATGAACGATGTCAGGATTTTTAACATCGAATTAGATCCTATCACTTTAAATTCACTTTCTTCGTCCAGCTCTCGATGTGGCACGAGCAGTTGGTTATAACCCGCCGTCGATTGTACACGCTGAAACTTATCGCTTTAGGACTCGCTCTTCGATTCGCAGCTCGTCGAATATTCGCTTGGCTGCGTTGTGTCCAGGGATGCCACTTACAGCTCCCCCTCGCATGGCAGATGAGCCGCAGTTGTAGATGCGATCAATGTCAGTTTCTACTCCCCAGCTTCCAACCAGCTCAGGATCATCCGTAAAAAACCACGATAACGAATTGTGAAAGATATTCCCCTGATCTAATCCTAGCTCTTCTTCTAGGTCCAAGGCGGACTTGACCTCAATGCATGGCCTTCCACTCGAATCGCGTGCTAGACAACTTGCAAACGATTCATCACAAATCGAATCCAAGCCTTCAAGGTAGCTTTTCAGAAAAGCGTTCTTGCATGCCTCATTGTTCTCCGTAAACATTCGATAAGGTGCGTCTAGCCCAAACAATGTCATGGTATGGAAACCTCGTCTCTGTAGGGACTCGGATAGAATCGAGGGGTCTGTTAATGTATGGCAATAAACCTCACATGGAGCCGGTTTAGGAACAATTCCAGATTGCGCTGATGCAAACGAATCGATCATTTGCTGGTACCCCTCATTGATATGAAGCGATCCAGCAAATGCATCAATATTTGACACCGACGCCGATTTCAACTTGGGTAACCTCTTGAGCAACATATTGATCTTGACGACGGAACCCTCGTCCTCGACGCTTGGGTGCCAGTCTGTTTTCAACATCGCAGCGGCACGCTTGGGACTCGCATTGATAACAACGCGCTGCGCATCCAACACGATTTCCTGGTCACCACTTCGTACTTGCACGGAATGGTGAGATGTTCCAGGCGCGATACGCATCACCTGAGCATTGGTGAGCAACGTTACTTTGTGCTTCAATGCGTTTTGAGTTAAGCCTCCGATCAAGCCACCCATCCCGCCCACAGGGACCTGCCACTCACCAGTCCCTCGCCCGATCATATGGTACAGAAAGCAACGATTTTGGATAAGCGACTCATCATGAGGATGAGTAAACACGCCGATTTTTGCGTCGGTCATGACCAAACCACGAATCAAATCGTCGTCTATAAAATGTTCGATTGCCTCACCAATCGGCTTATCTACAAACCAATCCCAGGCCTGTCGCTGGTCGGTGTGAATAAGGCGTTGAAGGAAACTCTCGCGACTTGCGAGAGGTTCGGTCAGTGTTGGCCATACAACGCCCGCTATAGCCCTTTGGAGTTCGTAAAATCGCTGAAGCCGCCCCCATTCTGAATGACTCCCGGTGCGATCGATAAAGGAGCTATACGAGACAGTCGAGTCTTCATTGGAGAGAAGCAAACCTGATTGATTACCCTGCCGATCAAGATAGGGAGTAAACGAAGCAGTTCGTCGGCGAAGAGTCTTAAAGTTGATTTGCAAATCATCTAGGATTTGATTGGGTAGTAACGAAATCAGGTACGCATAGCGTGAAATCCTCGCATCAAACTCTGGAAAGATTCGGGTGGACACTGAGGCTCCCCCCAACTCTTCTTTTTTCTCCACCACGATTACGTCGAGCCCAGCCATAGCCAAGTAATTCGCGGCGATCAGTCCATTATGTCCACCCCCTACGATAATGACATCGTACCGAGTCTTGCAGTCCACAAAATTGTGCATTGTACTCTCCGAGTTATTGATCTTATCGAGGCTGTGGTGGCAGATTGTCCAGTAGGTACCTCATCATGTAAATATAACTAAGGCACTAAGTCCATGCCGTGGAGGTTGGGGATAGAAGGCTTGTTTCAAGCTGCTTTCGCCAAAAGATGAAGGTTTGTACGGTGATCCTATCGTTGCCGCAGACCTGGGAGATTTTTAAACCTGTTCGTCGAAAGCAATCGTGTCGAGAGGACAAGGGTTTGAATGCGAAGCAACAAGCGGACCGCCGCAAACTGAAAAGCAAGCTTCGCAAGCAGCTTGGCGGATCGCCCGATCTATCCAACGACGCAAAGCCGAAAGCCGAAAAAGACGTCTAGGGATCGTGTACGCTTACCCCTTAGCGAGTTAAACGTGATGATGTTCAGGACAAGTTTCAGAAATTCCAATAGTTACCCGGCCGAATCATTGCCAGAAAAGCAAATTAATTCGTTTATATGTCCAACTGCAGCACGAATCATTTCTTGGGGGTCGTACCCTTTGAGAAGCTTTCATGAAGTTGAAACATGTTCAATTTGCCCATTTCAAACACTCTGCCTTCCACCACACCATCTTTTGTAAGCTTCGAATCCCAATCTAAATCAAAGTTCCACGTCTCGCTACCGACTATTTTTCCACGTTCACTCAGAGATTCTCGGTAGTTTCTTACCTTAGTCGGAACCCACCCTTCCAAATGTTTTGCCCATTCCGTCTCAATTTCGTTAAAGAGTAATCGACTCTTCTTCCCAAACTTCACCTCTTTATCAATCGGAACGATGTAGCGACAATAGACAGGCATATTACCTTTTGCCGGATCGAAGTATGCCTGAATTCTTGATAGCTCGCCAACATCCCATTCCGCCCGAATCAATTTTCCGTTGTCTTGAACCCATAAGAGCTTTTCTTCACGGAAGACCTGCATCCATAACAACGCATCTTCGTTGTTCTGATCCAAACTAGCACAAGGGATGAACGACCACGACCATGGATCAGTCGGTAGCCAATTCCTCTTGACTACATTTTTAATGTACTCATCGCCAGCGTCTCCTGGATTTACCAATACACCATCCAGAATAAATGTACCAAGAATTCGTCTCCCCTTAATAGTAAAGACATCTTCCATGTCGGACCCGAGATTTACGGCATCCCGAATCTCGTATGTAGTTCTGGAGGAGCGTTTTGCTTGGTCTTCAAACATCGCAAATTTGATAAACCGTGGGTGAATTTCATCAGCCTTAGTTGTGAGTTCCACCGTGACTTCTCCCCTGCATGCGAAGCTCGAAAATCTCTCCCGATTTTCGGCGAATGTTTCGATCATTTCGATTCCAACGGTATCGCTAACAGAGCTGAATTCTTGTGCTGTCGCAAAGCTGGCACAAAGTGCTATGGCTATCAATGGAATTGACCTCATTCAAACATTCCTTTTACGTTTTAGTTCAACTACAGGTTACGTTATAGCTACAACTTCAGGTGGACCTTTCACTCGATCGGTCCTCCGCATGGCCCAAGATCATTTTGATAGCCGTAAAGTCGACTCCACAATCGACTCGCAGTCTTGCATCGCCAGGTATTGAATACTGGGTTGTACACGCATTCGTATTCGCAGACGTCGATATAACCGCATGTAAAAACGGTGAATACATTACTCATGGATTGCCCCGGTTCACCTGTCCCAACTCCAATGTGAAACCACCGCTTTAAATCCCATTGTTCCTGGTTAGCATTCCAGAACAAAGCCAAAGGCTCCCCAATTGAACATTGGGTTTCAGTAGCACATACAATTTCAGAGCAATTTGTTCCGCCTACGGGCGCTCCCGGCCACGCTCCAAACATATTCCCGCAGCTCTTGTTCACAAGCTTCACACAATCAACCACCGCAGGGCCACCTTGACCATATAAAAAGCCAAAATTAAAAACACTAACCATAACAAAAGGAATGCTTATTGTTCGCAGTTTTATCATAACAAACCCCAAAAAAAGTATTTAATCTCTTACTGTAACTGAAGTTAGTGGGATGTATTTCATACCTTTTACCACACCTACTTCTATAGACTCCGTTTTGGAAACGTCACCTTGGACCCTAACGTTGAAGATCGAAATTTTCTCCCCATTTTTCACTAATTCCGTGTCAATCTCCACTCCATCTGCTATCGCTCGAAGTTCCGCTCGATCTGCAGCAATCCCTCCAACAACGATAATACGTTGAACTCCGTCTTTCATACGACTTCGACTTACCGATTTAAGCAGGACTCTCGGCTCATCACTGAATCTAAAAACAACAGGGACGTCAAGCTTGAATGATTTAGATGAAAACCGAATCATTGAAGAAAAATGGTTGCCAACTAGCCTCTCTTTAGGCAATTGTGCTTTCATCGAAAGCATACCACGCGCCTCTGACGCATTTAACAACTGAAGTTCCTGTATTCCCTCTCCATTGGGGCTTACAATCAAGTCGTTTAGTTCTTTTGCCAACTGTTGAAAACGGTCGTCGAAGGCCAATGAGAATCTAAAGGTTTCTGCAGATGTGCCGCTTAGGTTAAAATCAGTCTGCTCGCAAATTATAGGAGCAATTACTTGCGAATCGAACGATAACAGCCACTCGTTCTTATCTTTATCAACAATTGTCAAAGACGTTCCAAATTTACCAGCAGTGGTTGGCGTCCTTAAATCAACGGGAAAAACAACTGTCTCATTTGCAGCAAAATCTTTCTTTACGTTCCCGGCTACCATGCAACCACACGATGATCGAATCTCCTCTATTACTAAATCACGCCCCGTTCTATTTATGAGCTTGATTTCAAACTTGGATTTTGCTCCTGGAAGAAGAGCTGGGATCGAGAAGTTCTGGGAATCGAATGTATCCTTCAATTCGACAATGATTTCGTCAGTACAAGCAATTGCGGGCATGGTCGCTAATATCGCAACACTGATGCCGACAGCAGAACTCAGAGCTATGGAATGCGATAATCCCGAGAGCAGTAAAAAACTTACGCGAGTCTGATACTGGATAGCCCACCAAAGGATACACCCCCCAAGGCATGTGAGCATGTGAGCATGTGCAATTTCCTGAAAAACGTTCGGCGGTTCGACAGCCTAGATTTAACTTTCAATCATGAATTAGAGAGTTTCGCAAATTCGATGTCAAGAAAAATCGAGCAAGTTTTTCCAATTTGTACTCGGGTAGAAAGTAAGGTCGGACGGTGGGGGCGTTCTAATACGCAAGTGGGCTATGTTGGATCATCAACGCACGATCAGAGATATTGTTACCTAGATCGATGGTCATTGCCTGTCTGGCGCTCTTGAAAACGACCTGGTGCGAGGTGCCATTCCCACTAATAGACGCGAACGACATCGTATTGCGTTTCGCAGTCTTGAAAATTGTGCATTGTACTTTTCGAGTTATTCAACCTATCTCGGCTGTGGCGGGAGGTTTTCGAGTAAGTACCTAAGCATGTGCATTCTAAAATGCACGACCGTGCCATCCCCCTCTTTGATCCCGTGATCGCGATTAGGGTAGACGAAGTAGTCGAACGGTTTGCCCAACGAGATCAACCGATCGACTAGCCCCTCGACAATTTGAATGTGTGTGTTGGTCTCGCCTGAACCATGAATAATTAACAATCTACCTTTGAGCCCTTCCGCAAAGTTGATCGGTGCAGACTTTTCGTACCCATCAGGATTGACTTCACGTGTACGCATAAAGATCTCTTGAAACCACGCGTTATACAGATGCGGCTGAGGCTTGGGGACAACTGCAATGCCAACATGATACGAATCCGGTTTACGGAACATCGCATTTAACGTGTTCGACCCACCACCACTCCTCCCCCAAATACCAACACGGTCGGTATCGACAAAATCGCATTGCTTTGCGAGTGCTTTTAGCCCAGCCTCTTGTTCATCAGACGACAACGGCCCGAGGCTACCGAAGATGGCTCGTCTCCAGGCTGCTCCTTTGGGACATGGCGTTCCACGATTATCAATGGAAACCACCACGTAACCCAACTCGGCTACAACGCGATGAAAATCGATATGCGATACTTCCCACTCGTTTAATACCGTTTGCGCATGAGGCTCACCGTATATGTAAATGAAGATCGGATACTTTTTGGTTGGATCAAAGTCCTTGGGTTTCAGCATCCAAGCGTCGAGCTCAATACCGTTGCCAATATCAAGCTTTAGAAATTCGGCCGGTTTACACGCCACAGACTTCATCCTCTCTCGAATCTCCGAGTTATCCTCCAACACTTTTACTACTCGATGAGTTTCGACTTCGATCAATGATTGCACCGGAGGCGTGTTCAGTGTTGAAAAGGTATGGATGGCCCATTTCGCATCGGGTGAAAAGAGATATCGGTGTGTACCAATTTGATTCTCCGGCGAGATTCGTTCTGCTTTACCAGAACCATCGAGGGTAACTCGATAAAGATACCTTTGCGTTCCATCACTCGGTGAGGCATAAAAGTAATACCAACCTCGCTCCTCATCGATGACCGCTCGTTCGATAATGTCATACTCTCCTGGCGTGAGTAGTGCTAACTCTTTGCCATCGCGAGAATAGCGATAAGCGTGCCTCCAGCCGTCCTTTTCACTGATTACGACAAACTCCTTGCCATCCCGTATCCATACGAGACCCGAGTTCCAGCCTTGACTCGCTTCCACCCACGCTTCATCGGACTCGGAGAAGATGGTTTTGCTTTCACCGCCAAGTCGGACCAACAGAAAATCTCGTTTATCGCGGAATCGGCTAAATCTCTCCACTAGAATTTCGTTTGAATTGCCTGCCCATTCGACTTGCCCTAAATACATCCCTTCTTCGGGGCATTCAATCGGCAACCAAGTGAGTTCCTGGCCATTGCTATTCACGACTCCAATGCGTAGCCTTTCGATCTTCCCTCCCACACGTGCGAAACGATTTTGTTGAACTTGAGGGTAGCTCGGATCACCTGGGACCAAGACCCACCGCTCACGCACCTCACTGAAATTAGCTTCGATGAACAAGACCTTTGAGCCATCTGGGCTCCAGACTGGATTGCGATATTCGATTCCAGCATCGAGCGGGGATGATACAAGTGTAACCTCAGACTTGTTCGCACGATTAAATGATACAAGCTTGCCATCGCGTGTTTTTAGCTCGAATTCCCCATTTGAGGTTCGGCGTCCAATGTTCGAGTTTTTCTGTTTCTCATCGCCGGTCGCTTGTCTACGCTCGCCCGTCTCGGCACTGTAGAACCAAGTCCCTTTTTCTTTGGAATTCGGATCATCCATGTCGGCTAAGATTCCCGAGCTGTCATCAAGCCACGTCGCTTGTATGTTCTTAGGCCGAAAATCACCTCTTTCATAGATCGACTTGATTCGAGGCTCGGCAAAGCTTTGCCACGTGGAATCCTTGCTCGTTTGCGCGGTCGAATATTGAGTGGTGAACGCCGTCAACAATAGCGATAACGACCAGGCAGCGATAAGTCGATTGCCGCGACGAAGAAGTGTACGGCGGCGGAAGGTATCGAGCATAAATAATTCCATTGGTTCTGTTGTGTTGGTATCGAAGCATTAAGGAAACGGACCAGAGTTAATTGCTGGCTCGCTTCTCTTGTTCGAGTAGAAGAGCCATAGCTCGACCTAGTCTCTCGCCAGTTTCGTAGTATGTTTGAGCGTTGTGATTGTAATGATGTCCCTGGTTGATTGGCGACTCAGTACTATCTCGCCAAAGATCGCGGGTATCGACAGACTTTACGTTACCGATGAATTCTTTGTATCGTCCACTTTCGCCGTCGACGGCCAACTGAGCTTCGGCAATTTGCTTACCAAAGCCTTCGGTACCCGGATTACCACAGCCGGTCGCGATCACGAATTTTGCATTGGGTGATTGAAAATCGTTTCGAAGCGACTTGATAAGATGAACGAGATTCTTCTCGTAACGACTAACCAGAGCAGCATTCTGATCCTTGTGCCCTTGCCACCAAACAAACCCTGCAACTTCGTATCCTTGGTTTTGGAAATCAGGATAGTACTTGGAAAGCTCTTTCAAGACCGCTTTAGCATGTGCGACATCGGCGTCATATTGTCGCCCAGCGTACCAAGGTACAGGTTTCGGTTCAGCTCCTTTATCCCAAAAGTTCGCAACGTCTTTATAGCCTGCGTAAACTTTCCCCTCATGTTCGAATCGCTCGCTGCCGGGTGGAAGAAGATCCCAACCTAGACTCCGATTGCCGATGCAAGCCTTTAACAACAATACAGGTTCGTCATGGTAGTATCCCATCACTTGTCCGAAGCCAAGTTCTGGACCAAATGATTTGTTTGGAACCAACCACTCATTGCGGACCACCCCAAACGTTTCAAGGTCTCGGTAATCCAAACCGCGTTGATCCATCACGTGCACGTAACGAACATCTCGGCGCGTGATCCAGTTACCTGCATCATCGACCAGGTGTGTATACATGCCTTTCGTGTGTACCAAGTATTCAAGTGTTCCTTTCGTGTCTTTGGGTTCAACACGACCGAATCCGAGCATATTTGACTGGCCTAGCATCACGTAGACTTTCACTGGCTTAGTCTGATTCGCGGGCAATCCATCGGAGGCTGGAAGAATTGCCGGTATTTCGTCCCCATGTAAAGTTTGCTCTCCGGAAAACAAACTCAGTACAAGGGCCAACAAAAAACTCAATTGAGAAATCGATCGCTTGCAGGACATTGGTGTCATCACATTCATAACCCATCTTTTCGTAATTCGACTGTGGTCTCGTCGACCAAGACACTTCAATAGGCGGTAGAACCATGTTAATGCAAAGAAACTGCCTAATCTTGCACTTCGCAAACAACATCGTACCCAAACGCGCACAATGCTTTATATCCCGTTCGACAATACGCGTTGAAAGTCCGTAACAAACCCACCCGTAGGCCGTAACAAGCCAGCTTTGGGGCGCAGTTACGGCAGTGCGAGTCGGTTCGCGATACAAGCCCGCTGCGCGAGCAAAGGGGTCGCACTTCAGGTAACGTCCCCGAAGCATTAGCTACCCGTACGCCAATCCCCCTAGTCCCAATCGCATGCGAAGGTTGAGAATCGCCGGTTTGCGCACTTGAGGCCTGAGTTAGAACAGGGCCATCCCTAGTATCTAGTCTTGTTGACAGTTTTGAGCTTTATGAGAGGCTCATATCTTCGATGTTACCGAGTCGCCTGCAGCGGCTTTGTAATGCAGCCACACAGATCGTAATTATCCCTTAAACCTCTTTGGAGTGTTTGCA
>JBKDKR010000019.1:0-3181 GCA_046344995.1 Pirellula sp. | reverse complement strand
GGGTTAATTCGAGTGTATTTCGGAAAAGCCAAAAACGCCGAACACGGACTAGTTTTTGACCTTCGTTCTGAGCTGGGGAATGGCTCCCACTCAGGTCATCTGTTAGGATGTTCGGATTACAATAAGTGGCGGATCGACCGCCTTGACTTTTAGAAACCTAACTTGCCGCCACTAGCTGAATGGTGGCGTTATCGAATCAACCTACGCATAGTAGTAATTTCAATCAACGTTGCTTGAATAACTACGCTAGAGTAAATGCATCTGGAGGCAAACATGTCACTCGAAACACTAATTGGCGGACTTACTCGCGATGAGCAGATTGTCGCCATGGAACTACTTTGGAAACGGCTAACGACCGAGGATCCCTCCGCTGCGCCGCCAGAATGGCATCGAAGTGTCGTTGCCGATCGTGTAGCTGCAATCGAGCGCGGAGAAGAAGCCCTTTCTGATTGGGCTGACGCCAAAAAGCGTCTTACGGATCGACTCCGATGAGAATCAAGATTTCCGCTGGCGCCGAACGCGACATTGCGGATGGCTGCGATTTTTATGACGACATTGATCCAAACCTGGCAACGTACTTCCATGACAGCATATGTGCAGGCATCGATTCTCTGCTGCTCTACGCATGAGTTCACGCTAAGGTCGACGGATGGCACTATACTTTCGCTTCGCGGTTCCCGTTTGTAATCTGGTATGGTATCAAAGACGAGCTCGTGGTTGTCTACGCTGTGCTCGACGGCAGGCGCGAACCAGACAGCAATGCACAGACCCTGCGTCGACGGCGACTCAAGAACGAGTGATTCGATAACATAAATAGGCTTAGATGTTGCGTCAGGTGGTCGGGGGAGGGCGTACGTCGAGCCTTGTTATTTCTCTTAGATGTTTGTTGGCCAGCTCTTAGCCAACATTTAACCCCGTGTTCATGAAGCCCCGCGGCAGGATCGGTGAATCGGGGGTAGGTTCTCTCTTAAGGGCGTTACTTACCAGACGGTTCTCTATTCGCGCTGACTCGATACTGTTTCGTGGCCGATTTGCAGTCTATGTCGCTTCTATTTGTCGTTACTCGCTCGTTACGGTGTTCATTTCAGTTCGTTCGCTCACCCTCTTGGCTTGCCTTGTTTGTTCGGAATCGTCCCCTACGAAACGCTTGTCGCCATCGGTGGACCGGTTATATCAATCGATCGAATGCGGCTGTGTATCATCCGTCAGAAGCACAACTCGCCACCACACTCATCACACAGCATCGGTTTCTTAGGGGGCTTGGGCCACGTTCACCTTACTTGGGCGCCATTGTTTGGTATCGACGATGTGGAGCAGGTAGCGTCGGAGGTTGTCTTCGGTCGCGGAGGCGGGATCTTTGGATAGGAATTCGTGGAACTTTCGCAGAGCGCGGAGGTAAGATTGTTGAGTTCGGATTCCTTTTCCATTAAGCTTGAGGTCTTGTTGGAATTGGATGAGCGATGGAACGGTTGGCTGTAGATCTTTCGACATATTGACCCCTGTGATTGGTGACGCTCCCTCCAGGGTGTTTACTCGCAAGGAAATCTCAACGGTGCCATTAGTCACGGTTGAGTCACTAATTGTTACTGAGCCAACCCCCGATCACTGATCCTGCCGCGATGGCGGCTTACTTGAACCATCGCACGCACACGAAGCGCTCGATCTGCCGTTATTACTTGCGTTGAGTCAACTACTCGTGCTCGGTCAATGGGGCAGCCATACGAACCAATTTCAAAGCATCGTCTTTATCGGTCTTAGGTTTGACATTGCTCCATTTCCACGCATCTTCGTTGGTGGAGCAGACGAGGGTTTTGAGGCCGAGGGTTTGTGCCAGATCGTTGATCTAACCGGAGGGGCCGCATGCTTCCATGACGACAAGGTCAGGTTTGTGTTTCTTGAAGATTGTGTCGAAGTCGTTTCGATCGGTGGTAGCGTTAAGGAACTCGTGCTTTCGAGTTTTTGATTCGAAAAAGCAGCACATTGTGTTGAATTTTCCGAGGTCAAGTGCGAGAATCTTCATAGTTTTGAATCCATGGTTGTGGTGGGTGGAAATGAATGTGACAGTTGTCGTTGACGCGACACGAGATCACGGGTTTGAGTCGCCAGTTTTACACGAATGGCTCCCACCCGCTAAACCTTGGAATTACATGGATTCTTTCGCGATGTTAAGATTTAGTAGTGAATTCAATACAGAGGTACTGCCATGTCAGTTGACTTGCCCTTGGACAACATGACGCTCGTTGACAAACTGGAGGCGATGGAGGCTCTGTGGGCGGACATCTCGCGGAAACCAGCCGATTTGCCGTCACCTAATTGGCACAAGGACATCTTGGATGAACGACGGCAACTTGTCGCTGAGGGGAAACTGAAATTCCTCGATTGGGATACTGCCATAGCCGACCTACGAAAGGAACTGCGTGGACATTCGGCTACTTGAAGCAGCGAAAGAGGATTTGCGAGAGGGCTGGAACTTCTATGAACAGAATGCCGTAGGGCTGGGCGACTATTTTCTTGACTGCATGCAGGCAGATGTTCGATCCCTGAAAGTCTTCGCCGGCATCCACGAGATGGCTGACGGCTTTCATCGAATGCTGGCCAAAAGATTTCCCTTCGCTGTGTACTACCTGATAGAAAACGAGACGATTGACGTCTATGCGATCTTGGACTGCCGACGTGACCCCGAATGGATTGTCAAACGCCTGGGTTCGTCGCGAACCAAGCGATGAACCGAAGACGGTTTGCCGTGATTCGGGTTTCGAGCCTCCAATCATCTGTACGCCAGACGAACTATTAGGAAATGCAAATGACACCTAATCCAATTACCGAAGAAATCCGCTCGATACGCCACCAACTTGCTGCTGAGCAGGGAAATGATGTCTCTCGAATCGGCGCAGAACTGCGACGTGGACAGGCTAAATCAGGGCGAAGATTCGTAAAGCTAGCGCCACGCACACCAGACCGAAGAGCGACGAGCAATCCGTTGCAACCAAGCGGCGGATCAAGCGTTTCTCCAATTGACACTTCTTCTCCCGCAACTGGCTGATCGGAAACGTTCGTCTTTGCTATTTGTGAGGCGCGGAAAATGAATCTCCAGAGAAAAGGTGTAACGCTAGTCGAGGTCTTGGTGGTCCTGGCAATCGTTGGAGCTCTGATGGCATTGTTATTGCCATCGACTCAGGCC
>JBKDKR010000018.1:0-94610 GCA_046344995.1 Pirellula sp. | reverse complement strand
GGGATGCTGAATTGAAAACCGTTCGTCCTCTTTGCATGGCGTTATCAATGCAGAAGAAAAACCATGATATGGCAGAAACATCGAACGCAGAAAAATGAATCCCTTATCTTTCTGCGTTCGATATTTCTGCCCCTTTTAGCTTTCGCCTTTAAGAATAAACACTAGACGCAACACAAGTGGGTGATACGAATGGCAGTGGTTTTTCAGTTTGGTTCTACATCGCGGCGAAACCGCTTCTTTGAATCCCTCCGGGATGAAAACCGACGATGCCGGGAAGGCAACTTCAGCAGATGTATGAGTTTTCGAGAGACGGATGGCTGACGCCAGTCGACGCGGTACGATACGTGACGACTTCATCTACTTAGGCCGTGCTCGGCTGATTAGTCGCCCGCTTGCGACGATTGCCAAACAAATTCATCACGCACGAATCATTGCCTGAAAGATCATTGCGTGAAAGATGGCTGGAACGATGCGAAGCGACCATGATACCATGGCAGATCAGCTTTTGCGGACAACAGCGATCGCGATCAAGGCTTCGATACATGTTGATCGATGAGAATTGGGTTTCCATCCGGATCGACGAACGCGATGTGCGCCGGCCCATTCGATTCGGGATCGGCATTAGTCGTTAATTCAATGCCCGATTCCAGCAATTGCTTTTGGATCTCGCGTACGTCCTTAAACGATTTCAGTTGGTTCCCATTGTTATCCCATCCGGGGTTGAAGGTCAGCGTGTTGCGTTCGAACATTCCTTGGAACAGCCCAATCTTGGTGTCCCCATTCTTCATGATGACCCAGTGTTGCCCGATGTCTCCTGCGATTTGGGTGAACCCAAGCTTCTCGTAAAAGGCTTTGGAGACGACGACGTCTCTAACTGCAAGGCTGCTTGAAAAATTTCCGAGTTCCATTTTTTCTCCTTCACCTCTTGGATTTGCGGAAGATATCCAGCAAGCGCAAATTAATCCGATGAACAGCGATAAACTTTTTGACATTGTAGCACCTCATGCCTGTAAACGTTGAAACTGAGCTAAAACTAAAATACGAGTTCGAATGCGGAACGCGTTTCGCCACCAATAGGGGCCAATCCATGATTGACCTTTTCGATATCTGAGTATATTGCCGTCGATGATATTCGTCTGTTAGTTACTCTCGTCGTGATCCATCGGAAAAAGTGAAATCAACACGGGGGATTTCAGAGCAACGAGAGAATCATTGAGCGACGGTCTAAATCGTTGATATCTTCGGCCACCTGGACAGGCTTTCGCATATTCATCCCACAGCCATTCGATCGTATCGGCATCGACATGACCAGCGAGTCGTTTCTCGATACGTGACTCCAAAGCGATGATCTCGGAAACGCTGGTTTGATAGGCGATGAGGCTGTTACCGTGAAGATTCTTAGTCCAATCAACCATGCACTTCCACTGCGTTGTGTTAAGATTCGCCGGTTGCCGTGCATAAAGTGCATCGAGTAGTGAATCGAGACGGCGAGCATCTTGAATTCGGCCCAAAACACTACGCCGCAAAGCAACGAGACCCATGCATCCGATTGCCACAATCGCAATAAAGATGAACCATTTTTTTGACGTAAGTTTCATAAACATGGGACCCAGGACACAGAAAATGGTTAGCAAATCAGAGAGACGATTGGCGTTTCGAGCATAGTAGCTCTCTCATTCACAGGCTTTTTCTGGTTGCTTGGAGCTTGACTGGTCAAAGGGCGTTTCGATCCATACGACCGATGAGCAACACCCAGTTTCGGCAGAACCAGTTTAGAGCAACTCCAATCCATTCCGAATAGCCATCGTTCCACACTCTTGAGCCGATTGTAATCCATCGATTCAATTCGACTTTGTGCTGCTCCTCTAATGTGGGTTCATGTCGGAGTGTGCACCATAAAGCTTCTGCTGAATCCTTCAGTGATTTGGAACCAACTAGTAATCTGTATTGTTCCATCGATAACGAATACTGAGAGGGTTTACTCCCCAGCTCTGCAAGAAACACTTGAAAGTTTGCATTTGGCTTGATGTTACATCCATCGATCTTGAGATCTTTTAAGAAGGCGACTCGATTTTCGCTGCGAATGGGCGAATTTGTTGCACAAAAGGATGGCAGTGCTATCGGGACTTCCTCATATGGAGTTTTCTCTATCGCGATAATGACGGGACGTCTCTCGACGCGGTCGAAAAGATAAGCCACTCGAAAGCACGGATTGTCAATTTCCGACTTCTTAGCAGTGACGATCCAAAAACTCCTTATCGAAGCTCTGTAGGCTCTATATGCGTGAAGGGCCCCTAGGACAAATGACAACATGAGGAAAAGGAACAAAACCAGGAGTAAAAACGAACGAGATCCGAACTGTGGGATCAGACGGTAAGGCTTACTTGGGGGCGTATTATGATACGGCATGCCGAGTGTCTCCGAAAACTTGTTCCTCAGTATTCCGTATCGCGTTGAACTCGATTCGGACACTCCTTATTGTAGCTGCCTGACTCTCGCGATGTGGGCTGAGTTAGAAAGCTCAGCGCGGCCTCGTTAGAGTTAAACCTCAGTTACCTTTATTGGCTGGAACGTTTGCGAACACACACTGGACAAACTGTAACGTTGTCCTCAAGACGCCAACCTGCGGTCATGAACTTTTCGGCAACCTCAAGTAACACTTTTGGATTCGTTCTATCGCAACGATTTCCAGAGATCCGACCGGAGTCGTGGCAATAGCGGCAATAAATTTGAAACGTGAAGCCTGCATCGCAGGAGAATGGTGTAACATGCTTTACGAGATCTTGAGCTTTTGGTTTCTCAAACATGATCATTTCTCAGCAAAAAACATTCTGTCATCCCCCAGCGACACCGTGCATAGTCAGTGCCCGTACCGTTGATCGCGAAACTGGATCTAAAACCCATTGTCCTTGCTCATTAGTAGATGGCATTCATGACCAAGGGATACATACGCATCATTCCGATGACCGCACTGGCAATAGAGACCACGAGGACAGCACCTGCGGCTAAGTCTTTTGCATCACGTATCAAGTCATGATGCTCCATGGAAACTCGATTTGCGAGTCGCTCGATGGATGAGTTAATCGATTCGGTCGCAATGACCGCTCCAATACATCCGACAAACCAACACCAGTCATCGAGGCTTGCATCAAGGAGAAAAGCAGCGAGAACTACGACAACTGTAGCACACGCGTGAAAACGACCGTGTGTCTCTTGGGTGAGACAAACGAAAACTCCACGCATCGCATCAAAAAAAGCTTTAAGTCGCCTATGCATTCCCGATTTTATCCTGGTGTTTTAGGTCCGTGCGTTGTCGAATTTGATACAACAATTGCAAATGGACACACTATAGGGAAGCATCCATTGCTGATGGGTTTCTTTTTATTGTTCAAACTCGGCTTCAATCATCCATGAGAGTTCCTCTTGTACTTCTTCGAAATACCTCTGTTTTTGCCAAACATTGTAGACATCTTTGAGCTCTTTCCACGCCCCAGTGTCCCGAAAGGTGAGTGCTAAATCGCGATTAGTCCTCACGAGCATCCGCAGCGCTATCGATCGTAGTGTGACAAACTCATGCTCAACCGGACGAAGATCCCCCGCAATCACGGATTTCAAGCAGGCGATGGCATGGCCTGTTTTTAGAGATTCAAACACAACGTTCGAATCAAAAAATTATTCGTCTGGCAACGGTGCGAATGCTGAATCCTGAGTTTCCATCAAATAACCAATTGCTTGTTTAAAGTTAGGCTTGAGATCAAACGAGAGGTACGGATACCACGACGGTTTCCGCTCCCCACGAAACCACGCTGCGTGCGCAAGCGCGTAAGCGAACATGGGCAATGTCATGTACTCAGGACGCTTGAGTGTGGTGCCAGGCCAAACACTGTATTGGCTATCCCAGTTCCTAGGCACGTTTCCGAGGAAAATACCAAAACCATGAAACACGGCCGTTAAGTCAGTCAACAGCTCATTGTCGAATTCATCGCCGGTCACGCGCCCCTCGCCCATCAGTCGCAAATGCGAAAGCTCATGAGCCATGGTTCCGACAAGGCTAGTAAGATTCGACAGTTCAGAAGTCTCGATGTGGATCACCGTCTTTTGTGGCTGTTCATCGTACAAACCAGCAGCACCCGTGGGCAAGTATTTCCCCTCTTCATTCACAAGCCACAATTCGTTTTGATTCGTGAATAACTCCAGATCGACATGATCGGGATCGACGTTCATATATTGGCAAACCAGATCCAACAGATTCCGAACGCTTTCATAGGTCCCATCCATCGGATCGGGAAAGTAATCGCGTGTTGGAAGAATAGGAATGCCGCATGTAAATATTTCATGACCGAACTGTCCGGCTAACCAATGGAGTCGACTTTCTATCCATCCTTTCGCCTCATGATCCACGGGGCACTTTGGCTTCATCCAACCGAACATAGAATCTCATCCTTTAGCTTTACTGCAAACGAGTCTAATGGCTCGCGCTGCGAGCGTTTTGTGGTCCAGTATGGCGAGTATCCTTGAAGTCTCGTTGCTTTCTATTTTTCATCGTAAGGGTCGCGATTGGAACCTCTCATATAATAACTAACGGATTCTCGCGATGTTGGCCGGGTTAGAAAGCTCAGCGCAGGGCGATGCCCATGCGGTTAAACGAAGAAGGCCCTAAATACGGGGGGGCGTTAACAGCAGAGGGTTTGGTGGAGGTGCTGATAGATGAGCGTGTAGACGATGTGGGCTAACGCGGGGTCGTAACGATGCCCTTCGTCACGCATAAAGGCGTGTTCGCCGTTGAATTCATGCCATGTAAACCTCACATCGGCGGCTGTCATCGCATCGTAAATCAATCGCCGGCCTTCACCAGAAATGTGTGGGTCTTGTCTCCCCCAGATCATTAACATTTCTGCCTTGAGGCCTGGAATCAGATCAATCGTGTTGTCATTCATGCCCGCTCCCAGGCTTCGCTTGTGTATATCGGTCGCGTAAAGACAAATGCCTGCCGATACCTCTGCATTCATGGCAGCGCGAAAAGCCAAATGTCCTCCCAGGCAAATGCCCATCGATGCGATCCGCTGATTGCATTCTCTAGAGCCCTTCAGAAATTCGATCACGCTTCTCGCATCCGCGTCAAAGGCCTCAATCGATTTCGTAGTTTTCAAAAGATTGCCACGGTCCGTCCCTGGTTTGTCGTAGGCAAACGCTTCACCCGGCTCTGCGAACTCGTGATACACCTCCGGAACGACCACCAAGTAACCTTGGCCTGCCAGCATAGCAGCCGTGCGGGCGATCGGTCCCGTCATCTGATAGATCTCGCTATACAAAATCACTGCTGGGATAGGGCGTTCCGTTTGCGGAATAAAGCAATGAGTGCGCATCGGTCCCGAAGGTGTTTCAAGGTCATGGTGCTGAATGGATTTTATTCTCATTGTTTTTCTAGCTTTTTCCACATCTCACGTAGACAGATATAGCTTGTCTGGACTTGGTCACTTCCAGCATGGCTATCTTCGAGATTCTACGTATCAACGTTTGCAGATATGTTTCAACACAAAACAACCCAAATATGTGCAATAAAGACAGGTTTTGCCCTGCAATTCCTGATCAAAGATTCAGGGATTGCAGGGACTAAACTAAGCACATAGAAAGAGATTAACTTAGGGCGTATAGAGAAGAAGTCACTTGTGATCTAGAATTGGACTTGATACTTCTCGGTCATCTCTCTGCGGATATCGCCAACCATTTGGTCAATAGCGGAGATGAGTTCTCGATACGACATATTCCCAGCACCTTGCGCGGTAGCTCGGTACTTGGCAGGGGCATTTACATCGTAGTAGTAACCGCCTGCATAATTATAATTTCCGTAACCGTATCCTCCTTCATTAACCACTCTCGCGGTTCCGGCAGTAATGTTTGCTTTTTGCATCGCTACAACATTGCCTCTAAGGCCAGATGAGACACGAACGCCAAAGTCAATTAGGTCTGAGTCGACGTTAAGTGTTGGCAATTCATCGATTCGGTTAGCCAATCTCGCATTCCACTGAGCACGATCTCCGGTGCCGTGAGCGGAGTAGCTACGAACACGATCAATAATGTCAGTTACTTTGTTAAAATAGTCCTTCGATGCGTTGAGTCCAGTTTTCTCTTGGTTACTGTTACCACTGGATTCAGACTCGCCATTGGTTAGTCTTTCGTGTACTTGTTGCGCAGTAAATACCCCGAGTAAATCGTCGAGTGTTGCTGGACTAATCTTTCCGCGAAATGCTAAAACATTACCATCCACGGAGGGTGTCCAATCGGATGCTTCCGGAATCGAAGATTGGCTTCGATCTAGAACTTCCACAAAGAAATCTTTTGCTACAGGCAGCAGAAATTCGGGGGAACCACCGAATTCGATGCTTATGATGCAGTCGTCCAGGTTCTTTTTACTAACGACGAGTCGGATTCCTCGAATCGATGATAGAAGTGTTACAACTTGTTTGGAGTTCACAGATTTCAGCGACGCGAATCCAGATATCTTGTCTTGTATGGCGATAGGGGACCATACATCTTCTAAATCGACAGCTAGCAAGACTGCAAAGAACTGCGACGATTGAAGAGCGTGTTTGGTTAAGAAGCCAGACGCGTTACTTTTTTCGTTTTTAAGCCATCTGCTAACTAGCTTGCGATCTGCGGGGCGAACCAGTCCAACTAGGTCTTCCCCCATAGGGACTAGGTATGACTTGTTCGGTGACCACACGACTGAGCGATTCGCTATCGAATCTACATAGCCGCCGGTCGTGGATGATAAAGCCGCTGCGTCGGCTGATTTTTTAAGCGTCAAGTACCCGATTTCCCAATTAGGACTAAATGCTTTTAGGTCCAAGTCGGCTGCGATTTTTACTTCTTTGAGGGATTCCGGTAAGTCTTGGTGTAACGGCGTTCCAGCGACAAAACTTCGAACCGAAGGTGCGTCTACATACAGAATCGCATTGGCTCTATCTGGAGTTGTTGCCAGCAATTCCCCAAGTCCTGTCGACTGTGCTTGCAGTTTGTTTGGCAAACATGCGGTTAACACTGCAAGGAAACATAATCGGCGAAAGGCGTCTCTCGAAAAAAACTTGCACATGGGGGGAACTCCGGAGTCTGTCCTGTTAAAGATGGAAATTGCAAGAAAACTAAGATTCCCGCATTCTAATCAAGCAAAAACAGTCTTTGGGACGCGACGTGATGATTTGACCGAAAACTTACACTATCGAGTAAAGAAACAATCGCTTCGATCCCTGTGATTTTACTTGAATTCTTCAATCGTAGGAGCATCTTCCGGCAGGCATGCAAAAAGTGAATTTGGTGTGACAGTCCAAAAGCCGACGCGTACTCCGCTTTGTTTGAGACCTTCGCCTACCCAGACATTGCACGTTCTAAAGAGATGGTAGCTCCCGACCCCTTCAAAAAAACAGTCTGCGTTTCCGTAGGGCTCGCATTCAATTGGTAAAGGCTTTCCGAGTGCGTCTTTCTTCAGCGTCCTGTCTATGTGTTCACATAGCGAAACAAATTGACTTTGGCTCAATCGCAAAAGTCGCTGACGCTCGCGTTTCATGCTGAAAAGAAACCCAGAAGTCAGGTCGACATGAACGGTCGTTTCTCCAAGACCAGAGAAAGCAAACAATACGTTGGATAGCTTTATGTCGTTCCAAGACTGAGTCTCCAAGTAGAATTTGCGATTCCCCCAGCCAAGAATGGCGTGCGTATACAGTTGAGGATCGGTTTTGTAATTTCCCCCTTCGAGTAACGTCCTCATTCGAAAGGAGGGCTCATCTAAGGGAATCACTAAATCAACGTGAACACCATTATTGATAAGAAGGACTTCAACACCATCTTGCGTAGCGTGTTGATATCCACGGTTAACGGGTAAGCGAGCCAGCAGGTAGGAACTGGCCATAAACAAGCCAACCAATACCGAAAGGACGATAAAGATCCGCACTCCTTTGGACAGCAGTTTTCGCCACCAACTTCTCTTGTCAGGAGAAACAATCTTCGGATTCATCGGATTTCGGGCCTCGCGAGTGGTTAATTCCAGCTTGAAAAACATTCGACTAGCTAGATACGCCAGAAGCTATGGGTGGGTTTATCGCACGAAATAGAGCCCAAAAGACATAGGTTTGGGTAGTGGACAGGGCTAGGGATTTCAAGGGGTTGATATTCGAATTTGTTCCGTTATCTTCAGCCCACTGGTGAAAGCGTCTTGAGTGTCTTGTTACTTTGACAGCCACTCATAAAACAAACATCAGGGGCATGGCGCTGGCCTACGGTTTACGGCCGCCAATTCGATGCGGCTTGTTAACGTAACGGGCCCTCAAGTTGTCGGAAGCGTCGCATTGCGTATTTACTCGAGGGGATAGCTTCCCAAATAAGAACTAGAACGGAATTTTCATGACCCCCACATCCATGTCGGTTGAGCAAATTCAAAAGGTTATTCCTCACCGTAAGCCAATGCTTCTGGTCGACGAAGTCGTCGAGCAAACAGACAAAATGATTGTTTGCCGTAAGACCTTTTCGAGCGAAGAGTTTTTCTTACAGGGGCACTTTCCCAATTTCCCTTTGGTCCCGGGAGTCATTCTTTGCGAGTGTTGTTTGCAAAGTGGTGCCATTTTGCTGAGTCAGTTCACTCCTCAAGATGGATCCGTTGTACCAGTGGCTACAAGGCTAGATGGCGTTAAATTCAAGAAAATGGTGCGTCCGGGGGATACTGTGACGATCGAAGTTACGCTGAATGACGTGGTTTCGTCCGCGTACTTCATGACCGGCAAAGTCACTGTGGAAGGTAAACTGGCCGCCCGGCTTGACTTTGCGTGTAGTGTGGCCGCACCATCATGATTTTTTGACCGGTCTATTCTGACCGGTCAATCAGGTTTGATTCTTTTCCAGGCTGAGCCAAATTTCAGCATCAAGGTTATCCTCTTCAACATTTTTTAAGGGAGCTTAGGAATGTCGACTAAGTTCGAATCGCAATCTTGGTTGTTACGCGGTCAGATAAACGGCAACAACTCCGATCATGTTTCACAACCTCCCCAATCGATTGAGACGCTTGCAGGAGCGTTCCTGGTGGGATGGGAGAATGCGCGAGCCTCTTCTTGTTGGGGGGGGAAAGCGATGGGCATGGAGATTCTCACCATTGATACCGGAGCAATGAAGACAGCCTTGCTTCCCGACCGCGGCATGGGGATTTGGAAGTGCTGGAGCAACGATATCGAGTTTGGTTGGCAGAGCCCCGTTGATGGCCCGGTTCATCCGAGCTTGGTCCCCGTCATGGATTGCAGTGGTATTGGTTGGCTGGAGGGCTTTGACGAGTTATTGGTTCGATGTGGTCTGTACAGCAATGGAGCGCCAGAATTCACGAGTAACGGAACTGTTAAGCACCCGCTACACGGTCGTATCGCAAATCTTCCCGCCAGTCAGGTCGAGATGGCGGTCGATGCACGAGAGGGGATATTGGATGTCATCGCTACGGTCACGGAAGCAAGATTTCTAGTCTACTCGTTGCAGTTACAGACTCGCATGAGATTTCGTGCAGGTAGCTCAGTAATTGAAATAACCGACACAGTGACGAATCCGGGCTCTTTACCAACAAGCATGCAGTTGCTGTACCATATCAATATTGGACAGCCCGTCGTTGAGGCAGGGGCTAGGGTTCACGCCACCCCCAAGACCATTTGTCCACGTGATACGACGGCAGCTAAAGCAGTGGAAAGCTGGGATCGTTGCGAGGGGCCTGAGTCAGGTTTTGCAGAGCAAGTTTATTTTATGCAAGCTGCGGCCGACTCCAATCAATGGTCTGAAGCAATGATCGCATCAGCAAACCAATCGAATGGTCTGTCAGTTCAGTTCTGCACCAGAACATTGCCCTATTTTAATCTTTGGAAGAATACCGCAGCGGTCGAGGATGGTTATGTCGTCGGATTGGAGCCTGCAACAGGTTTTCCCAATGTGAAATCTTATGAAGAGAAGAACAAACGAGTCGTAGTGTTAGCAGGGGGCGAGTCGCGAGTATTTCGGCTCAAGCTTGAACCGCTTGCGACAGCTCAGGCCGTTGAGTCCGCTGTAAAAAGGGTCGCTGACAAACGAACCAGCCCGGGCGTAATCCATAATGAACCACAACCGGGCTGGTGCTCATCGGTCTAAACGCAACATCGCCCCACGAATAGTCGAAAAAATGGTCTATCTGTACTAGCGAGTGGCAAATTGCGGAGTGGGTTGAGCTGCGACATGGGAATAGTCAGTTGTTCCTGAAAGAGACTCCATAAGCTCCTTGTGATCGAGGTAGTTCAGTATCTCTACACGCAAGTCCACTGGCAGATACGACAGTTTCATCATTGGGTACTTTGATCCTGGTTGATGCACAATCGCTTCAAACCAATCTTGTGGTATGCTGGGCTCATAGATGTCCAATTTAGCTCCGAGCTTATGCAGCGGAGTTGGATAGCTACGATGCTCAATCGTGGTTGCATAGTTTCGAGCAAAGCTACTCAATCGACGTTGTTGCTTCATGTAATTAGTAGCAGCATGTGCAGCGGCGTCGTCAAATTCCTGATAGATCGCTACAACAAATCGATGCACCGATAGAACACGAGGTCGCTTGTTGGACATTGAATCAATACCAACAGTCTCTATAGCAACGTCTAGCAGATCGGCTCGCCAATCTCTAGGAACTTCGAACACAATTCGAAACGGTCGCGAACCTTCTAAAGTGCTTTGAGTGGATTGCTTTACTTTGAAGTAGACTCCTCGGCGTCGCGCGAGAGTCCCGGACGCTGTTGCCAGCTCCATCGAGGGACGTTTCTCGAAGGCTACCGTTTCGTGATTGCGATCATGTCCATAGGCATATCCCTGAACAGTTCCCACACCTGGGTATCCGCCAATTCCTCGAATCGCTCCCTCGCGATTTCTATCGGAGTCTTGAGTGATCTGCATCTGCCCCACGACGTCCGAAACCATTTCCGTTCGTGGCGAGAAGTCAGCGACTTGAACGTCCTCATGTCGACTTAGTACTCGAACCGTGTACTCTGTTATCTGCTCCTCTTGCCCCGGTGAAAACAAAGCTGAAACGTCGAGTTGCGTTTCGACTTGTCGCGAATTTGGCAAGTGGCTTAATAGACCGGGTTGTGTTACATCCCTGGCTACAACAAGCGGGTTGACGTCGAACGCAACTCGGTCGCTGCCCCCCAATGCGGAGGATATGAAACTGGCTGCAGATATCGCAGTTAAAACAAATAGTCGGATCATTTTTTAGTGCCCCTTCCTTGACGCGGGCAAGCCAGATCGGCTAGCCTTCGGTCCCTATGGTGTGTGGATCAGTATTACTTCGACCCTTGCACGCCGAGTTATCGTCATGTTCGATTCTTTCCGCCGAACATGCAATTATCGTTCCATCCTGGAATCAAGCATCCTGTTTTTCTTAGCGAGCGGTTGCGGAGTTCTCCAGCATACCGAGCTTATCCGCTTTGACAGATCCGGGCATAATCTCCTCGACCGGATCGTGTCTGTGTTGCTGCGTGTGCTTTAGAATAGTAACAACATGAGACACTCAGGCAATTGATCTCACGCAAAATCGCAACTTGGAAGGCGTTCCCGGTGGGGGTTGATGGATCTAGGAATACTCTATATCGTCCATCTTCACCAATCGATTCCTATTCAGACCTTAAAGTTTACCAAAATGGCAGTAGCTTACCGCACGGTAATTGGCCTTGAAGTGCATGTCCAACTGAAGACCAATTCGAAATTGTTCTGTCGTTGCAGCACGACCTTTGGCAGTCCACCCAATACACAGGTTTGCCCCGTTTGCCTTGGCTTGCCAGGTTCTCTACCGGTGCTGAATCAAACGGCGATTGACTTTGCGATCCGAGCTGGTTGCGGATTGAACTCGCAAATTGCAACTTTTACCAAATGGGATAGAAAAAATTACTTTTATCCCGATCTTCCCAAAGGCTATCAAACCAGTCAATTTGATTTGCCAATCTGTGGTCCTGGCTATCTGGTCATTGAGAGTAAAGATAAATCGGGAGCGGTTATCCCCAAGAAAGTGCGAATCATTCGAGCCCATTTGGAAGAGGACGCTGGCAAGAGTCTTCACGATGAAGTGCATGGCAGCGCCGATACGCGAATCGACTTGAATCGGGCAGGAACTCCTTTATTAGAAATCGTTTCCGAACCTGACCTGTCGTCAGCAGAAGAGGCAAAAAACTATCTTACCGAGATGCGTCTTTTGATGATGTATCTCGGCGTCACGGATGGCAACATGCAAGAAGGATCAATCCGAGCAGACGCCAACGTTAACTTGCATATCGAGCGGGACGGTCAGGTTGTTGCGACCCCTATTGTTGAAATCAAGAACTTGAATAGTTTCCGCGCTGTGGAAAGAGCTATCGAGTACGAGGTGTCACGGCAGTACGAACAATTTTTGGAAGATGGTAAAACCATTGGTCAGGCGCCCAAACAGACACGTGGCTGGGACGATGACTTGGGAGAGACGCTTCTCCAGCGAGAGAAAGAGGAGTCTGCTGACTATCGCTATTTTCCATGCCCGGATTTGGTGCCCGTTGTCATTAAGGTCGCAGATGTCGAAGCGCAAAGAGAGCATGCCGCATTAACTCCACCAAAGGTTCGTGCTGCCTTGGTAGACGAGATGGGATTGCGATCGGCAGATGCAGAGGTAATTGTCCAGCAGGGTCGTGAATTGGTGCTGTACTTTTTGTCCACTGTTAATGCCGGCGCCCAACCGAAACGAGCATGTGCATGGATGCTTCAGGATGTGTTGCGATATTTAAACGATAAGTCGATTAGCATCGATTCATTTCCTGTTACGGCGGAGTCATTGGCAAAAGTCTTAAAAGCGGTCGATGATGGCATTTTGGATACTGCGAGAGGTCGGGACGTTTACAATAAACTATTAGATGCGCCTGAGCTGGATGTTGCAAAGTTGATATCGGATCATGCTGTTGTTGCAGTAGATCAATCCGAATTGGAGTCGCTATGCAAAGAGCTCTTGGCGGAGAATCCTGATGTGATTGAAAAAGTTCGTGGTGGAAACGCCAAGGCCATCGCATCATTGATTGGACAAGCCAAAAAGAAAAACAAAAATGCTGACCCACGTCAGATTCAAGATATTTGTTTACGCTTGATCCAACAAAGCTAGGAAACTGAGCTGTGAATAGTCTAGATGCAGATCGTGTAGAGCGAGCAATTGCCTTGGCAGTCCGGTTTCATGATGGGCAACGGGATAAATCGGGAGCTCCCTATCTATTGCATTTGTTTAGGGTCGCACTTCAAGCACAAGATCCAGTCGTACAACAAGCCGCATTGCTACACGACCTCATCGAGGACACGAAAGCTACTCGCGTGGATTTGGTTGCATCGGGCATCTCCGACGAGGCAATTGAGGCAATTGGATTGCTAACGCATGATTTGCAAGAAAGCTACGCAGATTACGTGGTGAAGATAAAGGACAATCCAGTTGCAACACAGGTCAAACTTTTGGATCTGCATGACAACTATAGGCTGGATCGAGTCGCGTACCGGGCGGATCACGTTCAGGAAGATGCCGTAAGAATTCAGAAGTACATTCTTTCAAAACAATATCTTGAAGATGAGATATCCAAAGAGTTTTATCTGAGTGCAATGGCTAAACTGGAAAGATAGCCCGCCGACGAAGGGGGCCAGTTATAACAGCCGATCATTTTTGAGGTTTCCTCTGCCAAGATCAGATCGATGAGCAATGAATCAAACTCCGCTCAGTCAGACCAACCTGCCCATGGCCAAGCATCCTTTGCCAAGAGCATAGCAAGTTGGTTCTTATTCTCTTTTGCTGTGGCAAGCGTATTGGTGATTCTACAATCGCTGGCCAAGTTACCTGAACGAATCGGCATGCCCGATGCTCATTGGTTGTTTGGCCGACAGAGTGGCGTGAATTACATCGCGATCCGAATGATGCTGATTCTCGTGGTATCAATTATCGTTTCGGTGTTCGCGGCGATTTCACGTGGGAAACCGCAGATTAAGAATTAGAGTCGTTCCAGAATTTATTGACGAAACGACATTTCAGACAAAACTCAGCGGCTTCATATCGATTATTCCAACTTGTCGATAGCCGCCTGTACTATAGGTTGTCCAAGGCTCATTGAATCAACAAGCCCTCAACCTCAGTTAGTGCTAATCTTTAGGGTGTTAGGTCGATACCTTCGCCAACATCTTCGACTTCTCGCTCGCCAGAGAACAGTTCGAATGCAACTCGAAGTTCTGCGATTGACTTTCGAATCTTGGTCGTCAATTCGGCCAACGTCATGATCTTCTCATCGCCTAAATCGTCTTGGCAGACTTCCAGCTTTTCGATGAGGTCATTTAAGAGACCGTACTGTTTCTCATTTTCTTTGAGGAGAACCGCAAAGCCCCGTTCTTTGTCTTGGACTTTGCTCATTTGATGGGTTGCAGGCCAGTTCCTGGACTTGCCATTGGCTGCCAGATGGAGAGCTTCAAAGCGTTGGTGGGCGAGTCTTCTTGCGTTTTTCACTTCGGGTGGTTGCGTTTGACGCGTTGTAGTCTGAGCCCCTCCCATTCCACCGTAGCCAAACCCACCTTCGCCTTCACCTCCGCCTGGGCCTCCGGCGCCGGAACCTCCGCCGTATCCGGAACCGCCACCAGGCCCTCCTCCGTATCCGCTTCCTGGGCCGCCTCCCATCCCGCCGGCACCACCCATGCCACCATATCCGCTTGTGCCAGAAAGGCCGGACGAGCTAGCCACACGAACTCGCCAATCTTTGATTGATTTGATGCCGTAGCTGGCAAAGGCCTTATAAAACTTCTCGAGTTGATCATCGGGAAGCTTGGTGAGTTGCACAGTCCCGATAGATCTGCAAGCTGATTCCTTGATCCACTCTGACGCATTTTCAGTTGAGAGGATTTCCGTAACCATTTGAGAAACCAACTCACTGGCTTTGGTTCCAGATGGGGCATCGGGGGCTGCGGTTGATGCAAGCAACGTTAACGTAATGAGGCACTGCTCCTTGAGTTTCTCGTGAGCAGCATCCGTACGAAACGCTGGCTGCTCAATCTTGAGTAGGTTCTCAACCGATTGGACGAATGCAGCGCGGCCAGCTTCGGGAACATGCTTTGGTTTTGTAGGTTCTTCTGGTTTGCTAGTAGAGGCATCAAACCTCAATTGACGCTGAACCCCTTGGAGTGCCATGTAAGTGATGGCGTCAAGAGTCGGGTTCTTTAGTAAATCGTTCAGTACGGTGAGTAATGCTCGTTCTGGGACTGGTGGAATAGGTGCAGCCGCTGGTGCCTCGTTCAGCGACAGAAGTAAAGCCATCGCATTAATGCGACTTGCCGGCCAATACTCTTCACCCTCTTGAAGATTCTTGTCTTCGGCTTTCAGACCTTTTAGAGGTTTGTTTTCGATGACGGGTAGCAGAATGGTTATCAAACCGCGATTAAAATCTTTGGTGATAGACTTGGTTTTCGACGCGGCATCGATATCGCCAAGCAACTCTTGTCTGAATCGGTTGATAAATTTTGTCTGATTGGCCAAACTTCCTTGCGTAATTCCAGGAATCGCGAACTTGGCGTAGTAGTCGAGCAAGGGGCGAATGTCACCTTCGCCCTTGAGCATCTTAGACCGGTCTTTAGAAAGTTTGGTAGCATCGGGACCTGAAATCGCTGGAGGGATTTCCACGTAGCTCTGTGCCCAAACTTCGGTTGACCAAGTTGATGCGGCTATTGTTCCTGATGCAATCACCAAACCCAATAAGAAACGTCTGGCTACGGATTTCCAAATCATGGCATCACCACTGAAAAAGAAGAGAAGACCCGATCAACTCAGGTTTTTTTGACACTCTTATCCAGATTACGGCCTTGTCCCCCCCGCTGTCAACTTTCTTGACGCCAATTCCAAAAGAAGGTACCGAAATCCGGAGGATTTCGACCTGAGTCTAGAAACGGGTTATCCTCAAATCCTGAACCTGTTGCTAGAATTGGCTGAAGTTTGTAGGGAAGCACACTATCTGACCGCTAGCCGCTAGTTGTCGGATTGCCGCTTTATTATTTTTTCTACTTTTACTGACGCTTGTACGGCTCAGGCACAAACGAACTGCATATATGTCGGATCATTGGAACAGTTTGGCAAATCTCCTAGGTACACCATCTCTTTCCCCCCAGTCAAAGAAATCGACGGACGGGGGAAGTACCAAATCAAAAGAAACCGCCCCATCGCAAGAGGCCAATCCGCCGGCGGAAACCCACAAATCCTCCGCCAGGGAAACCTCCAAGCTTAGGTCGGGCTGGGACGCCGTTACCTCCTTTTTTGGAATACAGTCTTCGAGCAGCAACGAATCGAAAGCGGAAGAGAAGCCGACTGTATCGGAACCCGTTGTTAAACAATCCGCTCCCGCGTCCAGGGAACCACGATCAGAAGGCAAACCAGCGGCAGGCGGTCGCGGCAGCAAAAAAGGTGGTAAGCCTAGCTTCTGGACCGACGATGCCGAAAAAGCAGTTGAGCCTGATGAATCAAAACCAAAACAAGCCGCTGCGCCGATCCAGTCGGACGTGTTTGCGTCGACCGATGATGAGCCTGTTGTGTCTTTCGGAGGTCGGAGACGCGAACGAAATGACCGCAAGGAGAATAGCAGACCACCTCGTGAGTCGCGAGAATTAACCAACGAAAAAAGCGATACCCCTCGACAAGCCAATAACCCTTCACCGAGCCCGACCATCTCCGCCAGTCTGCTAGAGTCTGACGACGTAGACGGACCAGTAGAGCGTCGCTCTCAGCGTCGAGCCCCGAGAAGAGGTCGATCGGACGATTTAGATGAAGGTGCTGTAGAAGCTCAACCCGCTCGAAGCGTAGCTGAGAGAAGAGAGCCGGTTCCAAGTCGTCGTTCCAGATCGGCCGAGACTGTTCGAGAGGATGGTGCGGATGAGCCAGTCAATCGGAGCGAGGAATCGCGAGGAAGCGATCGTCCTGGTCGAGGCGGACGCGATAGATCAGGGCGAGATCGCCCTCCTCGTAATCGGCCCGAACGAGAACGGCCCGAAAGAACCGAACGTGCAGAACGACCAGAACGTGCAGAACGACCAGAACGACCAGAACGACCAGAACGGGAAATAGTTGATCGGGATCCTTCGGACCGAGATGAAGTAATCAAAGATACGCCGGAACGTGAAAGCGGTCGCCGAGGTCGAGATCGCCGTAGCAGAAATGACGATTCGAGAAGCGCACCAGAGCGAAGACGTCCGGAAGCTGCTCGACGCGCTCCAGTCGATGAAGTTGGTTTTGGAGCAGGTCTTGCGGACTCTGACGATGATGAAGATTTCGTCGCGCTGGATGGTGAGTCGTCCGATTCCATTGAGGGAGATACCTCAGAGCGAAGCTCGGACGGTCCACGTCGCGGCCGTAACCAACGTCGTGGTCGACGATCCTCTAGCCGAACGCCGACCAGCACCGATGACGCAGAACGCATGGAAGCTGATGAAAGCGAAAAGAAATTCATCAAGGTTCCTTCGTGGATTGAAGCACTGGACGGCATTTTGCAATCCAACATGGACAATCATCAACGGAACAACCACGGCCGCGATCGAAACCGTGGCCGAGGACCTCGAAACAACGATCGTTAGTTAACCGGTTGCCGTTTCTGACGAATTGTTTCGAGTAGCTGTTTTTGAGGGGCAACGAATTTTGCGATTCCTTGCTCCATCAAAACTTCTTCCATATCACTGATATCAATAGCCGCATCTAACTCCCCTTGAAGGTCGCTCGGTAGCACTTCTTTAATTCGAGTGACAAATTGCTGCCCCGAAGAGGAGACAGCTGAGTTCGTTTCTGGTGGATTGGTTTGGATGTCGGAGCCAGCCAACGCAGCCACATATTTCCATGGCACATCTGCTGGGTTTTTGGTCCCGGTGCTTGCAAAGATGATTTCTTGTTCGAGTGGCGTCGCGTTCGAGGCCCAGAAGCTTTGGTTGTTTTGCCAAAGACGTTTCGCATTCAGTATTCCATATTCACCTTGTGCACCCTTGGATAGTCCGGGATGTTTCTCTGCGGTATACTGATCGATTCTCGAAACAAAAATGCTGTACACGCTCTTGAACCCGTCTAGAGAATCTCTTTTTTTCGCTCCTCTCCATACAGCATTGCGAGCCAGTTCGTATTGTCGCTTGGTAAAGATGAGGGTGACGTTGAGGGTGACACCACGAGATGCCAGAGTTTCAAGAGCATCGAGGCCGGCCGGAGTCGCTGGAACCTTGATCATTCGATTCTTGTGACCATTGGACCAGAATAGCCCCAGTTCAATGTAGCGAGCCACCTGTTGCTCATGGGTCAGACCTGACGTCGAATCTTCTACTAGAGGGTCCAGTTCAAAGCTCACCCATCCCGCGTTTCCTCCAGTACTTTCCCAAATAGGTAAGAACTTTTCTTGGGCTTCTCGCACCAATGCATCCGTGACATTCCAGCAAATGGTTTCGTCATCTTGTCCCTTTGCTATAAAGGATGCGATGGAATCATCGAATCGGCCCGAGCGAACCAGTGCTGAGACGATGATAGGATTACTCGTTGCTCCCACAGCTCCCCATTCAATATTCTGTTTCACTAGATTCGGATCGATGGAATCAAGATACAACTTGGTGCCAGTTTGAATGAGTGACTGGATAGACGGGTTTGACATTTTTAGAAAGCTTTCGGCTAAAGTGCAGTGAATACAGATTCGGATCAGAGAATGCAACAAAGTTATCAGAACGAAGACTCTAATTCTAGCGAGCCACCGGTCGCTTGGGTCACGGGAAGTGGTGCAGCGCGGGTTGGTCAGCAGATTGCGAGGCGATTCGCAGCGGCCGGATATCGAATCGTTATTCACGCCCATCGATCGATCGACAAGGCGAAAGATTTCTCAGATGAGCTGTTGAACGCTGGCATTGAGAGTTTGATCGTACAAGGTGATTTAGCAGATTCTGGCTTTGCCGCTAGTTCCGTTGCCAAGATCATAGATCGGTTCGGGCGTATCGATGTGCTAGTCAATTCGGCTGCGATTTGGGATTGGAAACCGTTCGAAGAGATCACACATCATGATGTGCAGAAGCAGTTCGAAGTAAACTCGTTGGGTACTTTTCTTTGCAGTCAGCACGCGGGCTTGGCGATGGTCAAGCAATCATCTGGAGGCTCAATCATCTTGATTGGCGATTGGGCTGTTGCTCGACCTTATGCCAATTTCGCGGCTTACTTTGCGGGCAAGGGTGCAATAGAGACAATGACAAAATCGCTTGCCGTGGAGCTCGCGATTCGCAATCCCAATATCCGCGTAAACGCGGTGCTACCCGGCCCGGTAATGCTAGATCAATCGATTAGTCATGAGCAGTCGGTACGGATTGCCCAAGACTGTTTGCTTAAAAGATTAGGGACGCCTGAGGACGTGGCGGAAGCCGCTTTCTTTTTGTCTCGACAGAAGTTTATCACGGGCACTTGTTTGCCCGTCGACGGAGGACGAAGCATATACGCAGGTGGCGGAACGGATTCCCTAGCTCATCCTACATATGAGGGATAATGCATTGAAACATGTTCCAGCCCGAAAACAAAAGCCCCGTCTTTCGTCTTATCGTGGCGACATCGGCTATGCAGGGACGTAGCCGATCTACTTAGCGGTTGCAGTCTCGCCGATCCATTTTCCTTTTTCGCCCTGGGAGGCATCCAGTAGAATCGTTTCGCCTTCATTGAGACCATTCTTGATTTCAATCATGTCCCCCCTCTTAGCGCCGAGCAGCACCACTCCCTCAGTGACTTGATCATCTTTCACTTTCCAAACTTTGTCGACTCCCGCAAATCGAAGCACCGATTTTTCTGGGACAGCAATCGCTTTTGCATTGGCGTCTAGCTCCAAAACAGCTTCACCGAACAATCCACTTCTCAGCAGTCCATCTGAGTTATCTAAGTCGACCTCGAAACCAAGTGATCGATTGCTTGGGTCGAGGTTGGGATTGATGCGAGACACCGTTCCCTCTCGAACTTGATCGCTTAAATCGAAATAGATCGTTAGTCGTTGGCCAATTTTTAGTAGATGTGCATATCGTTCCGGAACGCTTGTTCGGAACCGCAGTCGTTTCGTACTCACTACCGAAAGTAAGGTTTGTCCAGCCTGAACAAACGTTCCGGGAGATACCATTCTCGCTTGAACTGTGCCTTCAAAGGGAGAGGAGACCTTTGTTTCCAGCAACTGTTCGTGTGCTAAATCCCTTTGGGCTGCTTGCACGGATATCAGTGCGATCTTCTCTCGAACGGAATTTAAGGAGGATTGATAGCGAGCCCGTGCGACTCTTTCCGCAGACTCGGCGAGTTCCAGATCCGATTGCGTGATGGCATCTTCCGTAGCGAGGCTCTTCATACGGGCTAGCGTTTGTGTGGCTTCGTCGAGCAGCGCTTTCGCCTCAAGAACGGGCGGTGCATTTTCCGGATTGAGTTTTTCCAAAGGATCTGCGGGCTTTAGTCCAACCGCTGCCCGGGCTTGTTGAAGTTGAGCGTCTGATTGTTCGGACAGCAACTTAAAATCGGTTGGATCGAGCTGCACAAGGATTTTCTCTGGCTCAACAATATCTCCGACATCCACAAATACGTTCTCAACCCGTCCCGCCACTTTTGCACTCAAGGTGGTCGTTTCGTCTGCCGCTAAGCTTCCTTGGCATCTGGTATTCGTCACCCACGGAACCATATCTATCTTGAGAAGGGCTCCAGACACTTCCTTTTCAGCTGGTTTACTATCGGTCGATGCAATGGGGGCTTTGTTACAGCCGATGATCGTCAGAACGGAAATAATGACGGAAGTGGCTAATATCTTTGGTCGAATCATTCGATCGATCATTGGAAGTTATGTGGCGGGGGGAGAGGCAGTAGACCGCAAAACTAATGCAGCACGACAACTTAGTAAGCTGGCGAGTCCAACCCCTATTTTGATCGGACTCTCTAGAATCGCAATTCGGAATTGCGGCCACCTCGCGAAGACCGACCGTTTTGAGGGTGTTTTCGAGAAGATTCTTGAAAAATTAACCCCTCGCAGATACTGGGTCTGCATCAGCAATGCAATCAGAACTCCGCTCAAAGAGCTGAAAACGTTCCGGTATGTCAAATGTTCAATGGCTGAAAAAGAGAGTTAGTTCAAATGCTTGTCGAACCATGCCACCATCCCAGAATACATACGCTTGTTTCCTTCCGTATCGAATCCATGAGCCGCATCCTTGATGACGACTAACTCTGTTGGGACATTTTTTTCTTTGAACTCTTGCTCGATTTTTTCGCTGTGCCAAATGGGGACAAGCTCATCTTTATCACCATGAATTAAAAAGGTTGGAGCGTCGTCTTTGGAAACATGCTTTAAAGGGGAATACTGATCCGCTTTTTGTGGTTCGAACTTGAGTGCAGGGAATTGTTCACGAAGGGGATTGTCGAGCGCGACGTAAGGGCCAAGATCGGTCGGTGGGAAGACAGCTGCCACGGCGGCAACTCTGGGGCTCGATGCTGCGTCCCCAATATCATTCGACTGGGTCCCTAAAATCAAAGACAAATGACCTCCTGCACTAAATCCAAAGACACCTAGCTTGTCTTTGTTGATTTTGTGTTCGCTTGCATTCGCAGAAATGTGTTTTAATGCGAGTTTTACGTCAGCGACTATTTCTGGCACAACATACTTGGGGCTGCTGCCATGGCGGACGGATAGTATCGTATAGCCTTCGTTAAGCAATGGAGATAGGAGGGTATTGGCCATCTGTTCAGCGGGCATCCAAGTTGACACCCAGCCGCCGCTCACCATAAAAATAAGCCCAATCCCTTTGGCGTCTTTTTTGGGAGTAATAACATCATAGGTAAGTGCCATGCCATCTTTATGGCCATAGACAACATCAGGCTTGATACTGTATCGATCGCTTTGAGCGCAAGCTGAAGAAGGTCGTGTTGAGGCGAAGCTAAAGGCCGCTAGCAATACGAATAGGGAAGGGATGGTTCGCATGATGGTTACTACAGACTCCGTTAAATGGTTTTGGAGAGATTCAAGGTAGGGGATTCGCTAGCGTCCGGTTGAAGGACAACCGAGGGCTGGGGCGAGGTTAACAATCCGTGTAGCCCCGAGTATAACAGGAATCGAAAGGGAGAGCCGACGACTTGCAATCGGAGTAAACTATGAAATCGAATTTATACCCAGCGACTGTAGCGATCTTTTCGTTTTTGATGTTGTCGTTAGTGTCGCCTTCTTTTGGCCAGTCTTTACCGGAAAGTACCGAAGTGGACGAGAACAAGAAAGGTTGGAATCTGGCTCTCCCAACATTAGGTGGGAAGCAGTTTTGGACAGACTATCGATGGTGGTACGGATGGCGGGTTCAGTACAACGGAACGCTCGATCATTGGCGGTTGATCGATCCATCTGGCATACGGCGGGCATGGGGTGGAAAACAAGCGATGTTGGAGGAACTTGAGACGGTCAAGAAGCGAGCTCCCGTTCAAGACAGAATAGAAGAAGTGGTTTTGTTGGTACATGGTTTATTTCGAACCAAAGAAAGCATGAACCCTATTGTCGAGCAGTGGGAGGCAGCCCATGGTGCACAGCCAAACTTTCGGCAGAGTGAAAGTAGCCCAGCGAAGCCTTTAAAAATTTGTATTCCGATATCTTACGCCAGCACCCGAACGTCAATTGAAAACCATGCTGCAGCGTTTCGAGAGCTCGCTGAGAATTTACCCGGCGAGCCTCGTATCAGTTTTGTTGGTCATAGTCTAGGAAACATCGTGTTTCGTCGGGCTATAGGAGAGTGGCAAACAACGGGGGATCCCCGAAACGTTTTGCCTCGCTTAAATCGAGCCGTGATGCTCGGGCCACCCAACCATGGCTCTGATTTTGCAGCCAGCCTTTCCAAGCTTGGGGTCTTTGAAACGTTGACGGGTGCGAGTGGGATGCATCTAGGGCCGGCATGGGACAAGCTGCAATCGTCATTAGGAACTCCTCCATGTCCGTTCGCTATTGTCGTCGGTGATATTTCGGGATCGTACCTTAGCAACCCACTGCTTGAGGGGCCAAGCGATGGCATCGTGACAGTCGAAGAAGCACAATTAGAGGGTGCCGCCGAAACCAAGACCTTTCCCGTGCTTCATTCTTTTTTGATGAGCGACCCAGAGATTGTAAAATCAACGCTATCGTTTTTGGGAGGTGGCTCGTTGTAGATGTGCGCAATGCTCGCGTTAGCTTAGGTGTTATCGCGAGCTCTAAAGCGAAGTTCTAATTGTTTTCGTTGCCCAATGGGTTGCGAAGATGTTGCTGGAGATAAATCGCACGTTCGATGTTGCGGTCCGCGACGCTTAGCTTGTGGCCTCGAAGCTTTTGCAAATGAGCAGGTTGGGTTTGAATGAACAGCTTGTTCAAGATAGGAATCTTGATGTCATTCAATAGGCCTAGATTGACTCCCATTCGAACCTTGCTCAAGTAGTGCATGGTTTCTTCGCTGCTAATTTTCTTGGCAGTGCACAATATCCCGAGGGCGCGGCTCACATTGTCGCTCAAGTCTTCTTTGCTTTGTTCGACGAGAAATTCTCGTGCCCGTCGCTCGTAATCGATGATGCGAGGCACAACTTCTTTGACCCGTTCCATCAACGAAACTTCGGAGCGGCCTAATGTTGTTTGGTTGCTAATTTGGTAGAAGTCTCCCATAAATTGAGAGCCTTCTCCGAACAAGCCTCTGACGGCGACGTTAATCTTATTGAGGGCACGAAAGACCTTGTCAATTTGTTTCGTGGCGACTAACGCTGGCAAGTGCAACATAACGCTGACACGTAATCCGGTTCCAACGTTGGTCGGGCAAGCAGTAAGGTAGCCGAGTTTGTTAGTAAATGAGTAGGTCAGCTTTTCCTCGAGGACGTTATCCAGTTCGTCCATTCGACTCCAGGCAGACTCGAGATCCAACCCGCTTTGCATGACTTGGAATCGAAGATGGTCTTCTTCGTTAATCATGATGCTGAAGCGTTCTTTCGGATCGAGAATAACAGCTCTCGCTCCTTGGGCCTCGCTTAGCTCATGGCTTATAAGTTGGCGTTCCATCAAAAATTGGCGATCTATTTCACCAAGCTTGGCAACATCGACGTATTCTACATCGTTGGCGATAGATAGACCAGCGAGCGCTTCATGCACTTCTGTCGTGATGTTGGCTCGATCTTTAGGACTGCATTTTCGAATGAAAGGGAATCCGGCGATGTTGCGAGCGAGTCGAATGCGGCTGCTGATCACGATGTCGGATTCTGGTCCTTTGCCGCTTAGCCATTCTCCGCTTTGTTGTGCTAACTCGTCTAGTTTCACGTCTTGTTAACCATCTTCTGGATTGAGCAAATCATTCCAACGTCCCGAGTTGCAAATTCTAGAGATAGTTGTGGGTCTAGGCAATTCAAGCAGGTCGGCAAAACCCCGCCTTCATCAACTTAAGGTTGGAAAGATACCAAATAAAAAACGGAGAGACATCTGCTCTCCGTCTTGCAAGCCGAGCATTTTCATGCGGTTTGGTTGATCCTGGCTCGCTTTAGATTCCTTTGGAATCGCTAGCTGATTACTGGAACGACTTACCGCAACCGCAGGACTTAACGGCGTTTGGATTCTCAAAGGTGAATCCTTGGCGCTCCAAACTCTTGTGGTAGCCGAGAACGCATCCATCGAGAAGAAGAGCACTCTTTTTGTCTACGACAAAGTTCACGCCATGTTGTTCGTAACGGGAATCTCGCTCGTCATCGAATTTGTCGTCAAATTGCAGCGAGTACTGGAATCCAGCACATCCGCCGCCCATAACGCCAACTCGGACGAACATTTCTGGACCAAAATTCGCCTCAGTACAAGCCTTTTTCAGCTCTTCGGCTGCCACGTCACTCAAAGTCAGTGCCATCGTATCCTCACTAAAAACCTGGATATATTGAACCCGTTGGGCACACCCACGGATAAAGTTGTCACAACAATAGTATAGTATCCGCCACAAGCCCCGGGCGGCAAGTCATTTTTGACTAGCCACTGGCAATCCCCCTCGTTATCATACTCCCTCCGAAAATTCAGAGGATTTGGGTTGTGAGGTCGGGCTGGTGATGTCGATAGTCCCCAGGCGATTCTCGAGTACCCTAATTTGGGCTCCTAAAAATAAGGGGGCTCCAGTCCGAACAAACCCCTTTTTCAGGCAATATCATGGTAAAACCACACCGCAAACTTAAAAAAGCGAATCACGGACAGCGTGCTGCAAACAGCAAAGCTAGAAAAGCAAAGCGACGTAAGGTTCGTACCTAGTCCGTTTGGACGGGCTTTGTTTGCCCTCGCAGAAATTTGTTGCTTGGCTTTATTTCCTCGAATCGAGCTTGTGAACCCCCGAGCGGATTATGGTTTTTTGCCTCGATCCCGCAGCTTTATGGGCTCTCAGTTGCACGGTTACGAGCCCTGAATCGATAGCATGTCGTCCAATAGGCATGCTTTCGTTCTATTCTGGCCAAGGTAATTTGGACCTGCACAGAGCCTCAGGGCCCTTAGGTATGTTGGAATTTTTTAGAGGTTATTCGATCTGTGGCTGCGAAAGATTTTATCGTTGATCCTGATACCTTGGATTTTTCTAAGGTCGTGGCGGATATTGACGAAATCCGAAAATACAATCCGCAGCGGTTCGAAATGGAGCAACTCACAGCGATCGTTCACGAAGATCCTGAAAATGTGATTTGTGTCGGATATAAAGACATCACCGACAAAGAGTTTTGGGTTCGCGGGCACATGCCAGGCATGCCATTAATGCCTGGTGTTGTGATGCTCGAGGCCGTTGCACAAGTCTGCTGCTATTGCTGCCACAAGTATAAGCTCCTTGGGGATGCCATGGTCGGATTTGGGGGGCTTGAGGAAGTCAAGTTTCCTAGCCCTGTCGTTCCAGGCGATCGGTTAGTCGTGATGTGTCAGCAACTGAAGTTGCGAAAACCGAGGCTGATCATTTGTCGCTTCCAAGGAATGGTCAATCGCACGATCGTCGTAGAAGGCATTCTTAAGGGAATCCCCATTCCTGTTGACTATCTGAAGTCACTTGGGACAGCGGCTAAATCTAGTTAAAACTTTTGAGAACCGAGTCGCCCTGGCTTGAAGCCAAATGGTCGATTGGCCACTCTTGGCTGGCAGGTGCACCATTGACGGGCAAGAATGTTGATCCTTCGTCCGTTAGGCAATCGAAGTTAACTTGGGCAGCAACATTCCTAGGCTTAGGTTTGATGGAAGCTTCGGATAGGAAAAGCCTAATGCCGAGTGGCCTCATCTTTTCCAGATTGCCCAGACAACTCAATCTGTTTAACAGGATGGATTTCCTGGATCGGAACAAGTTGAAATGCCGATGAAGCTTGAGATCGTGGGATGCATATTGGATTTCTATTGGACAGTCGCGAATGCGGAACGAACGCACGAAGCATTTTTGGATTGGTTTGCTTAGCTTGACGCTTGCTGTGCCTGGTTGCGTCTCGATTCGTCATGAGAAAGAATTTGGGCCAAACGACTTTGCTCCATTACAAAGCCACTTAAATTGCGGCCACTGCGGCCTCAGTGAACCGCAACTCCAAGGTTGCGGGGACCCATGCGAGGTGATGGACCTACATCGCCCCTTGGATATGGCTATTCCTGGTGTGCAACCGTTGGATCCTTTGCGAAATGCGGCATCTGGAATGAAGAATGGTGCCAGTCGAATTTGTTCGAGCATGCTTGGATTCAAGGATAGGATGCATGCTCGATGCAGCGATTGGCAATCGAAGCGGAAAGAAAAGAATAATCCGCCACCATGGCCCAAGTTTCATCCTGTTCCAGCGAAACCAGTATTTGAAGCACAGACCGGCGATATGGCAATCGCTCCAGAAATCTTCGGGGCCTTTGGGCCTGCTGCGGAAGAATAGGCTCGCAAAAACGAGGCGAAAGTTCGCCATTTCTCGATAGAATTTTGCGTATATCAAGCCGGGCTGCTCGAACTTACTTTGACCTTAGGCCACATCGACAACCGAGCTATTCTCGCTACTTGGAATTATGAAAAATATTTTGTGGATAGACGGCCAAGGCGGCTACTTGCTTTGTGATTCCGAAGACGTGATTTTGGGGCAAGCAGCCCCCGAATGTTTGGCTGACCTCGCCATTCGCGGCGACATTAGTCGCCGAGCAGCGTCCATCCGTCGGGTTGGTGAAGAGCATGTGCTGAATCCGCTTCAGGAAACCTACCTTGATGGGCGAAGATTAGAGCGTCCCGCTTTGATGCCAGAGAGGGCAAAGATAACTTTGGGAAAACGGGTCGAACTAAGTTACCTTCGCCCAAGCAAGCTTAGTTGTTCGGCTCGAATTGATATTCAGAGCAATAATCGTTGGCAACCACTCTTTAGTTCGGCTGTTTTGCTAAGTGATTCTTGCGTGTTAGGACCTTTTGAAGATTGTCATATACTCTGCCCGGCTTGGTCCAGCAGGCTCGTTCTATTCCGACAATCAGACGAGTGGTTTTGTCGGCCGTTACAGGGTGGATCGGTTCAAGTTAGCGGAAAGATTGCTAGCGCCCCATTCAAACTAAATGTCGGCCAGAAGATCTGCACCGACGAATTCTCAATGATCCTTGAATAAATCGACCAAGGTTTACGCTGTCAAAGCGAAATAACCTCAGTCTAGATCTCAAAAGGGAAAGCTGGCAGCGACCTGATTTCAGGGCGAACGATGCTGGTAGATTTCTGTAAGAGTACGAAGACTGTAGGGTTGGGTTCAAGTGGTCTGGCAACGCGGGTATTCTTTATGTTTGTTTCATTGCTTAAACGAAAACCGGCGAAAATGGGCAATATTCAAGATAGAATACAGTCGGTTCCTGAAGACAACTCACCCCAGAGCGGACCGGGGCAGGTCGGAAGCTTAGAGGGAAGTGGCATTCCTAGTCCTAGATATCAACAAGCCTCTTTTGGTGCATCGATGAAGTTTCAGTACGGAAATGGTGATAAGCCCCTAGACGGATACGTTATCAAACGAGGGGTCGGATCCGGAGGCTTTGGAGAGGTGTATTTCGCCGAAAGTGACTCCGGTAAAGAAGTCGCTTTGAAAAGAATTCAAAAGAACTTGGAGGTCGAGGTTCGCGGTGTCAGACACTGCCTGAACCTCCGTCATCCCAACCTAGTCGGGATCTACGACATTCGATTTGACAAAGATGAGCAAGGTTGGATCGTCATGGAGTTCATCGGAGGGGAGTCCCTTCGAGAGCGGATCGATCGGTACAGCCAAATAGCCAAACCTGAAGAAGCTATTGCTCTCTTTGCGCAGCTCGCTGCCGGCGTCGCCTATTTGCACGATCAAGGAATTGTCCACCGAGACCTCAAGCCGGCAAACGTCTTCATCGATAACGGTTTAGTAAAAATAGGTGACTACGGGCTCAGCAAGTACATCAGTGCTTCACGAAGAGGTGGGCAGACCGAGAGCGTCGGCACATTTCACTACATGGCCCCTGAGATCGGTAGGGGCGAATACGGAAAAGAGATCGACATCTATTCATTGGGGGTCATCCTCTATGAAATGTTGACTGGGTTTGTTCCGTTCGATGGGGAAAGCTCGCAAGAAATCATTCTGAAACATTTGACGGCAGATCCTGATGTCAGCATGTTGCCCGAACCACTTGCATCGACTATCCAGAGAGCACTCGCAAAGAACGCATCGTTACGATTTAGTGATTGTCGTGAATTGCTGTGGGCCATTGGCTGGGATCTTGATGCAAGCGGACTGGCATTTCGAAAAACGAACAGCACATCAATGGTCTCTCCACCGGTGCTAGTCACTCAAGCCTCGACAAATACCCAAAAGCAGAAACGTGTTTTGGGTAACAATAACTCAACAGTTGCCGGTGCTTCGCCACTGCATTTCGCAGCTAATTCTTCCGAGCCGATCAACACCTTTCAAGAGCCGATCGCACGAGCATTTAATAGCAAGCTGATTGAGATGCAGCACTGGTTCCGAAATCTTCCGTCTTCGACTCGTGGTATCGCCATCGCAATCATGGTTGTGACCACGGTGTTTGTGGGGAACGTATTGGCTCCCATAGCGTTCATTTTACTTTGCGTTTACGCTTGCTACTACGTAGTGTGGTATGTAGGGGGGGGGCCTGAGCACGCACGTAAGTTAGCTGCTGCTGGTTCAAACAGTGTTCCCGTTGCGAGGAATGCGAATCCAGTCGTACGTAACGCAGGTTATGCGGCTCAAGCATTTCCTATTGCCGGGTATGGAGGTGCTGGAGCTAATGGAACAGCCGGCCTGCAAGCACCGGCCGCACGTCCAGCCAAGCCTATCTCGTACAAAGCTGCATATCGAAATTGGCAAACGGAGCAAAGAGAAATTCTATCCAAGCGAGGGCTTTGGACTTACTTGCACTCCTACACGAGGTCGTGGGTATTCTCTGGCGTCGTAATCGGCGTGCTTGCTTTGGCGGCTTCAATCATGACTCATGCTCGGGTTGATGAGAATGCGATGAGTCTTGTGAGTGGAATCACTTGGGTCGGGGTCATGTCGCTTCTGGCTAGCTGGTCTATTATTTTCTTTGGTCGTCGCTGGGAAAAGCAACCAGAAGACTCCATCGTTTTTCGATTTGTAATGATGACGGTCGGCGGGTTGTTGGGGGCGGTTAGCTATGGTTTGAGCAGCCATTTGATGATCCCTTGGAATGAGCTCGCCCATTCAGGTTGGGAACAACTAAATTTCGACGGTAGTGGTCTTAACTCAGGTGATTGGAATCGATCTTGGAAGGGATTTTACGAAGGAGAGTCTCCACTGTTAGCCGCACATATTGCCTACTTCGCTTCACTGATGTGGGTCGTACGTTGGTGGAGACAGTCGGATTCCTTGCGAAAGAGCAGGTTTAGCGTCTTCTCAATCGCTTGGACCGTGGCACTCGCTGCTTTGGTTCAGGGATTCTTTTTCTTTCCAGCACCTTGGTGCTTAGCGTTTGCGGGTCTTACATCTGTTGCTGTCCAAATGGCGTCCCCTTGGATACCATATGAGCGATCTACTAGAACAGCATAAGGGAGTATCGAGTGATGAAATCGTTGGTGGTAGTCAAGCTGATCATAGCGTTAACGGGCGGTACACCTCATATAGAGTCATTTAGCATTCTGCAGGAAGAGTCTGGTAACGACACGAAAGTCGAGGCCAAGGCAGAGATCGATGCGTCATCGTTCGTGAAGAGTTTGGAAACAGCTCTGAGCAATTCGGTAAGCAATGCGGCCGCCAACGGTGAACAGCAGTTGCCATCGTGGTTGACAGACCCAGACGACAAAGAGGAAAAGAATGGCGATCATTCGTTCCTGGTGGTAACCATTCCGCAAGCGGACGTGGCTGCGTGCGCTGAAGAGCTTAGCGAGAAGCTGCCCGCCGAGGTGCATTCCTTCATTGACAAGAACATTCTTCGCCACATCGATGCCGATAGCGTGCCCTTTTTGACAAGTGATTACATCAAAAAGGAAATTCTAAGCCTCAATCCAGACCGAAGCTTTACGAAGACCCTGGTGCGCCCAGGCGGCGAGATGTTTCAGATTTACCGACAATTAACAATACCGTCTTCCGAAGTGAAAAGGCTTGTAGAATACGAGCGGAGCGTTGTGGCTGGAGAAAGATCCGTCGAAGTGGGGCTCGGAGCCGTTGCGTTGTTAGGAGTGATTGCAGCCATGTCCGGCTTTTTAGGACTATTGGCTCGACGCGAAAAGTCGAAAGGCCTAGCATGAAATTTGCCAGCAACGAAAAAGCCCCGAATCCTGAAAAGCTTCTTGTCGATCAAATACGATCGGGAGAGGCGGATGCTTGGCAGATGCTGATCGACAAATACGAAGGTCGACTCATGGCTTTCGTCGGCGCTCGACTCGTCGACAGATCACATGCCGAAGATATTGTTCAAGACACGTTTATTGGGTTCTTGAATAGCCTTCCCAATTTTGACTGCGAACGCCCATTGGAGAGCTATCTTTTTTCGATCGCAGCTTACAAACTAACTGACCATTTGAGAAAGCAAGGCCGCCGCCAAACACAAGCCTTTTCATCACCGGACGAGTCCAGTGATGGAGCTCAGCAAGCCCCGGCCCCTTTTCGAGCCGTAAGCAGCATTATGCGAAGCGGTGAAAGAAGGGATGCAGAAGAAATAGCATTGGCGGAAGCATTGCGTGAGCAAGTCGATAAGTGGAAGTCCAAAAGCGACTTTATCAAATTGATGTGTATTGAGTTATTGTTCGTGGCGGGGGAAAGCAACAAAGCCATTGCGGATAAGCTCCAATTGACCGAACAGCAAGTCGCAAATTACAAATCAGACTTCCTGATTCGCACCAAAACGCTCCTCAGTAGGCTGGCAAATCGGGAAGCATTTCCAGAGTTGGGCTAGAGTGTCCACATGGTTGTTCGGGGTGGACGGTGCTCTGCCCCAAATCGCTGAATTTACCGATTTTGACGGCAAATCTACCACAATAGTGGGAAGTGTGTGTGTTGGTTGCATAGAGCCGATACGAAATGTTGGATCGGAACGTTGGAAACAGTTGACGGACCGACCGTCAGCCGTTAAATTTCCGAGATAGATGGTGGATGTAGCTCAGTTGGTTAGAGCGTCGGATTGTGGTTCCGAAAGTCGCGGGTTCGAGTCCCGTCTTCCACCCTTTGGTAATTTTTCCAGTCTTTTATGAGCTGTATGCAGGCCGCCGCGTTTCAGTGTACGAACTCTGCGTTTATTACTCTCTATAGCGATGGGTCGTGACCCATATTACTCAGGTGTTATCGCAAATGCAGCCCTAGCAAACCATTGTGGGGTCAGAGATCATTTGTCGAGTAAATCATCAGCTACGCTGAATTATTGTTCCGGTGCTTTACGGAGGTGATGACCCGATTTAGACGTTGCCGGTTGTATTGTTGCAACAGGCAGGGATATAGATTTCCTAAAAGGTTAAGGATCATATGTGCTGACGCCCTTTCGATTCCACGGTACCAAAATGCAACGATGCTGAACACCAGCATGCCAGCGAATCCGATCCAATGCGCTACTTCTGCATCTACCATATGTCCTAGAACCACGTCAAATTTCTCTAAACTGCGATTTGCCGAGAAATCGATCGCCAAAACTCTTATAGATGGTCAATCTTCGAAGCGATGCATTTCCAAGCATCCCCAAGAGAAATGAGAGAAACATTACGGCGACCGGATTACCAAGTAAATTCACAAATGCTCCTCAGTCACTTGTATCGACAAAACGTTTTACCGGACCACACCGATGTGGTAACTCGAATCTAATCAGAACGTGTGGGGCATTCATGACTGAATAAGTCTCGCTCCAATCACGTTTAGCATAATCAATATCCAATCGTTAAGGATATGGGTCCCGGCACAAGCCCACGAGTTCTAAGCGTAATACAGGCCATGACCTCTTCATCGATCGTCTTGGTTAAGAAAACCAATATCTTGGGGGTGCGATTACTCGCTGGCTGTTGCAACTCCAGTGGAGGGCTATGCCCTTAACAGTGGGCTGCAAAAACGTTTGTCCGACCATTCCTGAAAGACCTGCTATACGAATGGCCACGAACACCCAAACCCAGGTACAAGAGTTGAGCTATCTTCACCGTCATGGGAAAGGTGGCGAACTCCGCAATCGAACATAACTTACTTTTCGCATTCATCTTTTTGCTGTATCCCTTTAGCCATGCTGTGAATACCGCGATCTAGCGTTTCATTCCTGTGTTCGCAAACTAGATCTGAACATTAAAGTCAAGACAAAGCAGCATGCTCCCCCGGTGGGAGTTTAAACGGGAAATCCATCAGAATGGTTGAATATCTTGGGGATCTTACTTCGGCCTCATTGATTCAAGCTTGCCCAAACATTGCGAACGGCTCAAACTGGTTAGGTGAAAATTCGTAAACCAACGGACATAGTTATCACAGTGTCTCCCCCTGCATTTTGCGGAGCGAATATGATTCAAAAGGTCGCTAACGCCCCTCTTTACCAATTTAATGGACTTACATACGTCCTGGCTCTGATCGCTTTAATTGGTCCGCTGAGTATTCAGCCAGCGCAGGCCCGCATTGCGATTCACCCGGTTTCGTTGAGCAGTGCTATTGTAGAGGTACGGGAAGACGAGTTGATTGTTGATCTTGAAATCATGCTTGAAGATTTGGTCATGTACCAGTCTCTCGCGGCCGACGGGGAGATGCGTTACTCCGCCGAGCAACTCCGTCAAGCGGCCAAACAGCATCGTGATTTTCTGCTCGAGTATTTCTCTATTCTCGACGTCGATGGCAATCGTTTAAAGGAAACGGATGTCGCAGAGAACTTCGAACAAATAACTGATGAGGGAGCTCTTCAGAATGAATTGATGAGCAAGGTGGTCACTTATCGCGTTCAATACCAGTTAAAGAATACCAAGCCCAAGTTTCTCACGTTCCTGCAAACCTTCGGAGGCAAAAACTCAGCCCTGCCTGCGATCATGGACTTGAGTGTTTGGCATCGTGATAGAAAGGAGCATTCCTCGCAGTTGGCCTTTGGTAAGCCTCAATCGTTTAGGTTTGATTGGGAGCGTGCTTATGAGAATAATCGACCGAGCTTTGCTGAGTTACGAAAGAAGCGAAAAGAGCAATTCGAAGATTCACTTGGTGTTGCGAGTTACACCGGTTTGTATTCGTTTGTGTACATCAATCGATTTGAGGTTAGGCATGAATTGCTAGTGCCGTTGCTTACTTTGGAGCAATGGGTAAAGGTTCCTAGAAAGGACCCTGACTTTTTAGAGGTTGAGGAGCAAAACGCCGCGAAAGATAGCATCGCTCAATTCTTTGCAGAAAAATGCATCGTTCAAATCGATGGGCAGAGCAACGCAGGTTCTTTGACTCGGCTTAATTTCTTTGGATTGGACATTGCTGATTTTGCGTTAAACGCAGACCCTCGCAAAGTAAGCGTTCACCAAGCCAGGGTAGGAATCATTTGGACGTATCCGTCTAAAAAAACGCCTAAGGATGTTAAGTTAACTTGGCAAGCTTATTCGGAGTTTGCTCCGTTTTTAAACTCTGTGGTTTTGGTCGGAAACGAGTCCCCGACCCGACATGTTTTTCACTCGTTAGAACCTGATTTGAAATGGCAAGGAAATTTGCTTGGCCCTACCAATGACAAGGTCTCTGTGATCAGCTCCTCGCCATCGGAGCAAGAAGCAAAACAGATCACCGAAGCTATTCTCGCCAACATCTATCGAGCATTTGACTTTCGCGAGGATGAGGATGTGTATGAAGCTCTAGATAGCGTTGTCGATGGTCCAGTTCTACGGGATATCTATCTGCGGGTGAAACGTTCGTTAATCATGGCTGAGCAAGGTGGTACGTTGGCGCACGCCAATAGCGTTACGATCAGTGAGCTTACAAAGACCGGCAAAAAGAATTTTGACTTTGAGATCAAATGGCAAGTTGTAAGTGTGTCCGAGCATTGGGGGCATATCCACAAGCAAACAACTGAGTTTCGAGCTAAGCTTTCATTGATACAAAAGAGTGGCTTCTGGAAGTTGAATGCGTTTCAATTACTAGATGAAAAGAAAATCAAATTTGAGACGAGCATCCGTGGCAATGATCAGCGTTCATAACTTGAAGCACCAATACCGAGAGGGAGGGTTCTCTCTCGCAATACCGGAGCTCGCCATCGAACCAGCTGAATCGGTCGCACTGATTGGCCCTAGCGGTTCGGGGAAAAGCACTTTGCTAAACCTCATCGCAGGAACGATCCCATGTCAGCAGGGACAAATTGTCGTAAACGGGACGCGCGTTGATAAACTCAATGAGGCAGAAAAACGCAGCTATCGCGTCCGTGATATTGGTTTCGTATTTCAAGAGCTTGAGCTTATCGAACATCTCTCCGTCCGAGAGAACATTCTTCTTCCTTTCCTGATAAATCGAGCAGCTCAGTTTTCAATGGCGATCGAGGAAAGATGCCTAGGCCTTGCCAGCAATGTTGGACTGTCGAGTAAACTTGAACGACGCCCCAATCAACTCTCAACCGGCGAAAAACAAAGAGTCGCCATATGCAGAGCCTTGATCACGTCACCTGCTGTGATCCTCGCAGACGAACCGACGGGCAGTTTGGATCCATCAACTTCTTCAGAAATCCTCAACTTGTTATTGCGGCAGTCTGCGGACTGCCAAGCATCAGTTCTGGTTGTTACCCACGATCATTCACAGCTAGACCGATTTTCGAGAACAGTCGACATGAAGACCCTTAACCTAAGCTGAAATTCCAACCGCTTAGGCCTGCAAGGATGTTTCGATCAATTGAGCAATGAGAGGCAATAGCTGTTTCTTTCTGCTCACAATACTGTCAAGCTGGTACAGATTTCGATCCAAGCGAGGATAATTGATTTCGTCCCAAACTTCGGAAACATGAGACAGCAATAACAAAGAACCGTTGCTGACGACATCGGTCACAAGGAGGGCCGAGAACTCCAGATGATTTTTGCGGGCCATTTTCTCTAATGCGGCTAGCAAATCATCCCGTCGATCCCAGAACAAATCAAAGCCAATTTCCTCGATTTGAGAAATGGAAAATCGTTGGCCATGTTCGACAAACTCTTTGCAATCTTCGGTAACAACCTCGTCGGCACAGCATGTTCGCAGAGCTGAGCCAATCGCGAAGAAATCGTTGGCGTATTGTTTTAGGTCAACTTCGACAAGAGTCGAGAGCCAGTTCAAAACCTCTCGATCAACATCAGTGGTGGTTGGCGAACGCAGGTACAACGTATCCGAAATGATTCCCGATGCCATACACAACGCTATTCCGGGCTCGGGTGTTAAACCTGCTGCTCGAAATTGCCTCGCAACTAACGTGCAGGTTGAGCCGACAGGCTCGTTAATAAAGCGAATTGGCTGTGTTGATTTGAGTCCACCACCCAATCTGTGGTGATCGAGGACCTCCAGAATATCGGCCTCTTCCGCTCCCGTTACCGCCTGCCCCAATTCATTGTGGTCAACCAAGATCAACTTGGGTTTTGGAGGATTTACCAAGTCCGATTTGGATAGAACTCCCACCAATTCTGCTTTGTCATTTACAACCGGAAAAATCGATTGCGATGAGGCTTCGACGATTCCACGGGCATCTTCGATCGGCATCTTGGCGGGCAACGAGGTAAACGTTGTATCAACAGCCGAATCAACAAACTGAGCCGACTTGATCCGCATCGTTGTTGTTGCCGTATCGAAGGGGCTTTTTATAACAGAGACCTTTCTTGCCTTGGAGAGTTCTACAAGACCAGACGAAAGTTCGTATCCACCGGTGACGACGAGAGCGCGAACACCGTGTTCGATTGCAGGAAGCTGGATCGTGGGTCGATCTCCACTTACAACAATCAAATTGTCCGCTTGGAATCGCTGCATGCGTTCAATAAAGCCGCCTGCGCTCATTGCGCCCACCATCACAAGGAGTTCATCTTCTTGTAATGGGTCAATGCTGTGCTGAAACTCTCCCCCGACAACATCGCAAATTCTTTGCAGGTTGCTCGATACGGTTCGAGTTACTTGGGGATCTTGGTCAAAATTGAGGATGATTTCCATCAATTTGATCAATGATAGAAGGCCGACCACCTTGTTCTTGTCATCGACGATTGGGATGGCCCGTAGCTCCTTTGCATGCATATGTTGATAAACGTTATAGAACACGTCACCATATCGAGCCGAAACGACATTCTTTTGGCAGACATCGTCCACTTCGGGGCGAACATCCATAACCATTCGAGGAGCGGCTAATTTCGCTTGTTTGAGGACATACTCGGTTCGTTTGTTGGGGGTACCGCAGCAGGCCGCAATGGCATCGGGGCGAGTTGTTTTTTGAAGTAGATCAGCGTAAGCAATCGCAGAGCAAATCGCGTCGGTATCCGGATTGCGGTGGCCAAAAACTAGAACACTCATTTAAATCAGCAGTCGTAGAGAATAGGACGGAAATTAAGCGGCAGGAGTAAATCTTAGCATAACACATTCTAAGATTACCCGTCCCGTGGCGTCGAGCGAAACCCCTATTGCAAAGTGTCGCACGTGACGCGAACATCTTCTGAAGGAGACTGTCATTTGTTCGGCAGTCCGACGTTTCGTTGTCCACCCGCAGCTACGCCCAACCGTGCTGGGGTAAGGAAAGGTTAAAATATGCTAGAAATCCAACTTCCCGATGGTACTGTTGTTGAGCATTCCGATGATGCTAGCCCATTGAGCGTGGCGGAAAAAATAGGCTCGCGTCTCGCCAAGGCAGTTATCGCCGCCAAAATTGGTGATCAAATCGTTGACGCCATGCGCCCCTTAAAGGCGTTTGCTGGCAAGGGGCCGATCCCTTTGAAATTGCTCACAGACAAGGATCCGGAATCCCTCGGAGTGTTGAGACACTCATGTGCTCACGTGATGGCTCGGGCCATCATGAGGCTCTACCCAGATGTGTCGCTAGCTTTTGGCCCAACCATTAACAACGGGTTTTATTACGATTTCGATTTGCCTCACAAGCTCAACGAAGGGGATTTTGCGGCCATCGAGGCTGAAATGGCGAAAATTGTTGAAAAAGCCGAGCCATTTGAGCAGTTCTCATTAGATCGTGATGGAGCAGTCAAACTTTGCTCCGACATGAAGCAATCGCTCAAAGTGGAGCATATTCAAACTGGATTGGCCTCACATGAGGCGCTCGGATTCTATCGCCAGGGTGAGTTTGTAGATCTTTGTCGAGGCCCTCACATTCCGGATGCCGGTCGTATCAAAGCCTTTAAGGTGATGAGCGTCGCTGGTTCTCACTGGAAAGGTGACACTTCAGGCAAGCAATTGCAACGCGTTTATGGCACAGCCTGGTTCAGCCCCAAAGATCAGCAGGCTTATTTGGACCAAATGGAAGAAGCCAAAAAGCGAGATCACCGTGTTATAGGTAAGAAACTTGGTCTCTTCCAAATTAGTGCCGAGGTTGGCCAGGGAATGTGTTTGTGGCTTCCCAAGGGAGCCCGCGTGCGTGGGCTTCTCGAGGAATTTCTCCGTAAGGAAATGCTTAAACGAGGTTACGAGCCCGTTTATAGTCCGCACTTGGGCAGGGTGGAACTTTACGAAACCAGCGGACACTTTCCTTACTATCGCGACAGTCAATTCCCGCCCTTGTTCGTCAACGACGCTGGGGCTTTAGTCGATGCATGGATCCGGCGATTACAAGAAGGCGAAGGGCTCTCTGCATTGCAGGAAACGGCATTTCTGCAATCGGCTGAAGTGTTAGGATGCGAGCTTAAGGGCTATAGTACGACTTTGCCTGTAGCGGAGCGAATCGCAATACTTCAAACTTGGCAGAGGGGGCATGAACGATATCTGGTCAAGCCGATGAATTGCCCTCACCATGCTCAAATCTTTAAGGCGATGCCGCGTTCGTACAAACAACTTCCGCTTCGGCTGTTCGAGTTCGGTACTGTTTATCGATTTGAGCAAACTGGCGAGTTGAACGGCATGTTGCGAGTTCGAGGACTAACTCAAGATGACGCTCACATCTTTTGCACGCAGGAGCAAGTGGAACAAGAGTTCCGAAGCACCATCGAACTAACTCGATTAGTATTGGAATCTGTAGGTCTCAATGACTACCGTGTGCAACTATCTTTACGTGATCCAAAGAGTGACAAGTATGTCGGATCCGAAGAGAACTGGCAAAAGGCTGAGGCTGCCTTGAGAAGGGTTCTTACCGAATCAGGTCTTAATTTTTCAGCGGCAGAGGGTGAAGCTGCATTCTATGGGCCCAAGGCTGACTTTATGGTGCGAGACTGCATCGGCCGACAATGGCAATTGGGAACAGTTCAACTGGATTACAATTTGCCAGAGCGATTTCAACTAGAGTATGTCGGTGCGGACAACAAAACCCACCGACCTGTGATGATTCACCGAGCTCCATTTGGTTCTATGGAGCGGTTTGTTGGTATGCTCACAGAGCATTTCGCAGGCGCTTTCCCTATGTGGCTCGCGCCGGAGCAAGTTCGCCTTTGTCCACTGAGTGAGAAATCGAACGACTATGCACTAGAGCTCGAAAAAGAGTTTACTGAGGCAGGCTTCCGAGTTACGACCGATTTACGAGGTGCAAAAGTGCAGGCCAAGATCCGGGACGCTCAATTGGAGTTAATCCCTTATATGGCAGTCGTTGGACCTCGCGAAGCGGAAACTCGATCGATTGCATTACGTGATCGGTTAGCTGGCGAGTTAGGAACTAAGCCCGTTTCCGAGGTATTAGCGTTCTTGCAATCGGAAGTCCAAGAGAGACGCATTCGACACGTCGCGGAAAGCAAGGTTCCTGAGACACAGCCAGCACAAGACGAAAGTGCGAGCAACGAATACTAACGCTACGTTTATTGTTTGGCTATTGATCTGGTAATCAACAGAAAAACTCGCGAGGTTACACCCTCGCGAGTTTTTTTATCTTTCTGACATCAACACTGACAATCGTTTACTCGCTTGCATTTTGACGTCGACGGCGGATAAGGTAACCACCTAAAGCAACACAGCCCACCAGTGCGATGGAGCTTGGCTCAGGTACTGCGGAAATCGTATAAGTAGGGACTCTAAGCGCAGATCCGTTGATTGGATCGCCCCCACCAGAAGAAGAGGAAAAAGCTAGGAAGCTCATCTCATAATTGCCAATTACCGCACTTGCCGTATTCAATGTCAATCTACCGATCTCTACTGCTTCGCCCGGACCTATGTGCTGGAGGGGCTTATTTCTTGTCGACGACGGCTTGGATCTGAATTGCTTTTCGACCTTTGTATGCACCCGCTGTTGCCAGAAATTTGATGCGGTTCGATATCTCGACCTCTAACGGTTCGTTAGTGTCCTTCTCGGTTGTAATAATGTCGCCAATCTCCAGGTCAAATAGATCGGCTGTTTTTATGGTTGATCTGGCTAGCGTCACAATTACTTCGGCGTTCGAACCATCCAAACTATCAGTCAATTGCTGGATGGAGTTATCGGATGTACGTGCTGATGCATATCCTATCCAACTGTTGCTCGTTAGCTTGCTATTGACTCGCTCAATAGTGTTGTAAGGAATGCACAAATTGATCATTCCTCGCACTTGTCCAATCGATAATTCAAAGCTAACCATGACGACCACCTCGTTTGGTGGGACGATCTGGACCAATTGAGGGTTGCTTTCCACTCGCTCGACCTCAATTTTGAGATCAACTATGTTGACCCATGCAGAATGAAGCTCTCGCAAAAAAACATTTGTTATCCGGCTAGCAAGCCGAAGTTCGATATCTGACAGCGGTCGTTTTAACGAGGAATCATTCGACGCACCACCACCTAAAAGCCTGTCGATAATCGGAAACAAAAGACCTGGACTAATGTCTAGCACCCAGTTTCCCTCTAGGGGCATTGGCTTTAGAAGATTGAAGCAAGTCGGAATTGTCAAGCTGTAGACAAATTCGCTGTAGGTCAATTGATCGACGCTGATCAATCGCACCTCAACCATCGTTCTCAAAACAGCCGACAGCGAAGCACCTAAGTTGCGTGAGAATCCATCATGCAGCGACTGCAAAGCACGCATTTGTTCCTTACCAACCCGCTCCGGTCGCTTAAAATCATAAGCGAGTATCCGGACCTTGGGCGCTGCGGGCTTTTTGACCTCCGGCTTCTTCTTTTCTGCGGCTGGCTGAGGCGTCCCGCCGGTTGTATCCAGCGCCTTTAATAGGTCTTCGACGTCATTGCGGCTCAATACATCGTCTGACATTCGGGTATCCCTCCCCTTAATCTCGGTTTTGATCTACGTCCGAATATGGCCATCACCAACGACCACATACTTGTAGGTCGTCAGCTCTTTCAATCCACAAGGCCCACGCGCATGAAACTTGTCTGTGCTGATTCCAATCTCAGCCCCAAGTCCTAGCTGCCCGCCGTCATTAAACCTCGTTGACGCGTTAAGTACAACTGCTGAAGAATCGATCTCCAGTTGAAACTTGCGAGCAGCTTCAGGATCCTGTGTCACTATGGCTTCAGTATGCTTGGAACTATATCTGTTAATGTGTTCAATAGCTTCATCAAGGCTATTGACTACTTTAACGCTCATGATCGGTCCCAAGTACTCTTTGCTCCAGTCACTTGCCATTGCCTCGATTCCATTGGCGAGCAAAGGCATCGCTCGATCATCCGCGCGATATTCGATGTTATACTGCCTTAAATGCTGTTCCAATTGAGGTAGAAATTGCGAGGCAACCGATTGGTGCACCACGAGTGATTCCATAGCGTTGCAAACTCCCATTCGTTGACACTTGGAATTCTCAACGATCTGAAGAGCTTTTTTTAAATCCGCGGCCGCATCGACATATACATGGCAATTGCCATCGTAGTGCTTAAGAACCGGCATCTGTGCCTCGGCAACAACTCGCCGTATCAAGCCCTCGCCACCTCTGGGGATCACGAGATCGATGCACTCAGGTAATTGCAACAAATGCCCAACGGCATTCCTGTCATTGGTCTCGATCAATTGAATTGCATCAACGGGAATCCCTGTCTCTAAAGCGGCATCGCGGAGAATGTCAACCAAAGCCCTTGAGCTATGTGCCGCCTCCTTGCCGCCACGGAGGATTATGGCATTTCCGCTCTTAACAGCAATCGCCGCAGCGTCAGCCGTTACATTCGGTCGTGATTCGTAAATGAAAAAAACTACCCCCAATGGCACTCTTAACTTGCTAACCTTTACTCCGCTCGGGCGAACCGATTCCTCCAGTACTTCATTTACTGGGTCTGGTAGTTCGGCGACCTCGACAATCCCCGATGCAATCTGTGTAACTCTTTTGGGGTCCAATAAAAGCCGATCCGTTTGCGCAGGGGTGAGACCGAGTTGATCCGCTTGCTGCAGATCGATCTCGTTTGCTGATAAGATCTGATTAACCCCTTGCTGTATTCGTTCCGCAGATAATCGCAGCCAGCGATTCTTTTGGTCGCTCGATACCGATAACAACTGCCGTGAAGCTACTTTCGCCTGCTCAGCAATGGCACGACAATAGCCTTCGATATCGGTTTCAGTATGCGATGATGACATGGACAGATTGAATAAAATAGGAAACTCGCCATTGGGAGTATCGCTATTTAGCTCGGTAGGGTCAATCCAGAATCCGAATTGCTAGCACTCTCTGCGACCGTAATCGGCATTCCCTTTCTGAGTGCTCCCCAAAGGGCAGCCCCCATAGCTCCCGCATCATCACCGAGCTTCGCCATCCTGATCTCAAACATGCCGCTATAACACTGAAGGATGTTTTTCTTAGCGGTCCTGTTAACTTCTTCCATATAAATGTCCTGCAGCGCCTCCACTAAGCCACCGCCAAGAACGATCACTTCGGGGCAAAGCATATGAACGACATTCACGACCCCATATCCCACCATTTGTGCTGCACGGCGAACAATGTTCTCAACAGCCTTGTCCCCCTCTCGAATGGACTCTGCAAGAACTTTGCTGCGAATTTTAGAGAGGTCTGTGCCCACTGTCTTAAACAGGTAAGGTGCCTCACCTCGATACGCAAGCTTTGCGCATTCGGCGGCAATCGCCAATCGACTTGCCTCACTCTCGAGGGTGCCTGTCATTTCCACTCCACTATTGCGATTGGACGATGCTATCTTGGTGTGACCAATCTCCATCACGGACGAACGCTTGCTCCGGAGTATTTTCCCCTCGTAAACAAATCCTCCACCAATGCCCGTCCCTGGAAAAATCCCAACTACGCTCTGAGACCCTTGGCCTGCTCCCAGCGAGTACTCTCCGTAAACCCCCGCATCGACATCATTCAGTACAGAAACCGGACACCTGAGCTTTTCTTCAAGCATCGAGGCTAATGGAACATTTTTCCAACCGAGGTTCACAGCTACGTTGACCACCCCTTTGTCCATATTAACCGGGCCGGGGCAACCCACTCCCAGCGACACCATCTGATCGATTGAAAGTCCCGCTTCCTCGAATGTCTCTCGGATCAGCTCGCATATGCGATCAACAATCGCAGCCGGGCCGTCATTCCCTTTGGTCTTCTTCCGCTTCCGGGACACGATGCGGTTCTCGTGATCCAACACCACACTTAACATCTTGGTGCCACCAAGATCAAAACCGCAAAGATACTGATTTTGCATTGAACGATACGGAAAAGCGGAATAAGTCTCTGACGAAATACCGAGCTGGGAGTATCTCAGCTCAAGTTAGCCACGCGGGATAAGGCACCGAATTATAGCTCAAATTAAGCTGCATCAAAACGCCTGCCTGGAACAACGTCAACTTATCTGTCCCGCTACGAGCGTCCCATGAAACTACCCGCTTCCCCAAACAACCCTTTGAGACTATCTATCCCGTTTTCTCTTCTTTTGGCTGTTTTTCTTGAACTGGCGTTTCTTGTCTAGCGGCCCCTTTACCCTCTCCGATCTCCTACCAGACGCCGGAAGTGGTAGCGATCGAGAAACTTTTTCCAATTCAAACAGCAATTGCCGTTGAACCATGTCAATCGCTTTAATCCGGACAATCACTTCATCTCCAAGCCGATAGCGATTGCCTCCACGGAATCCCTCGAGCGAATGGGTGTCTCGATCGAATCGATATCTGTCCTGAGGCAAGTCCTCCGTTTTGATAAAGCCATCGATCGGTATCTCTATCGCTCGAACTGTTAGCCCATTGGACTTTACGCCAGCAACGACCCCACTCAATAACTCTCCCTTTTTCTTGGAGAGAAAATGAAGCAGCTTAACCTTGATCAACTCTCGCTCAGCAGCCTCAGCGTTTTGTTCCATGGCACTGCAATGCTCGCCCAATCGCTCGAGCACTTGTTCGTCCTGCTTTGCGAGCTCTCCCGCTATCAGTTTTTGCACAATCCGATGCACCACGAGATCGGGATAGCGTCTGATTGGACTGGTAAAGTGACAATAGTGTGCAATGTTAAGCGCATAGTGACGTTCAAAGGCAGCTTGATAAACTGCTTTGGACATACTCTTTAGAATCGCAAAGTTGACGGCGTACTCCGTCGGTAAACCTCGAACGCTGTTTACCACCCGCTGTATTTCGAATCTGCTCTCAAGATCTTCAGATTCGATCCCCAGTGAATTCACGAACTGGTTGAGCTGTCTCAGCTTCAAACGGTTGGGGGGGGCATGCGCCCGGCGCAGGAAAGGTAACTCAAGCTCATCAAGCCACGATGCAACCGCTTCATTGGCCGCTAACATGAACTCTTCGATGACTTGGTGGCTCTCGGTATGATGAACGAGGTGTGCACCCTTAACTTTGCCTGACTTATCGAGATCGATTTTGACTTCGGGTAACACGAGCTCCAACGATCCGCATTCATTCCGCCGCCGTCTTAACAACATCGCGAGCTCGTGCATCTGCTCAACAACTAGAAAAATCTCTGGAGTGAGCTTGGTTCGCCATTCGTCGCGATTGGCCAGAAAATGATCGATCTGTTCATAATTAAATCGATAGTGATTCTTGATGACGCTATTGAATACACGTTTATGAAGGATTACTCCCTCAGGGCTATACTCGATAAAGACTGTCTTGGCCAATCGATTCTTATCTGGTTGCAACGAGGCTAAATGATTGCTGATGATCTCAGGGATCATCGGAATCACTCGGTCTGGCAAGTAAACGCTTGTCGCTCGTCGCTGTGCTTCAATATCGAGCGCACTGCCGGCAGGAACAAAATGGGAGACGTCAGCAATGTGAACCTGTAACTCCCAATTTCCCTTTTCATTCTTGGTGAGGGAGATTGCGTCATCAAAGTCGCGAGCATCAAACGGGTCAATGGTGACCGTTGTAACGCTAGTCAAATCCTCTCTCCCCTCTGGGATAACCGTGTCGTCGAACAAGTCCGCTTGAACACGCGCCACCTCGACCGCATTTTCAGGAAACTCCTCCGGTAATCCGAATTGATACATGACGGCAGAGGTGTCTACTGCCGGGTTTTTGTTGCTCCCCAACACCTTCATGATTACCGCTTCACCAGGCTGAAAAAAATCCGGGAAACGGACTAGTTCAACAATAATCTTATCATTCTCTTCAACAGGCAAACCGCGAACATCACCGATGTTGACGGGATGACCCAGACTGGCCCCATCCAACCATACAACCGCTTGGGAATCAAGAAATTGAAATGTGCCTGCGAACTCACGTCGCCCCCGTGTCACGATCTCTACCACTTTGCCAACAGTTCGATCGCCAGATCGCTCGGTCACGCGAATTTTAACTGTGTCCCCGTCCATGGCACTCTTGGTCAGTCGAGGGGGAATAAAGACCTCGTCATCTCCCTCTGTTCCCACTACTTTGGGAAGCTTTACGAATCCAAACTGTCTGGTCGGAGCAACTCGAAATACACCGATCAGTTCTTTAGAGCGCCCTCGCGTTTCCGCGCCGGATTCATTTGTTTCAGCTTCTTGGTTGTCGTTCTCATCGTCATCAAATTCTAAAATACTCTCAGAATCAACGATTCTCGTTTTAGATTTTTCAACCGCAGGAACGGGGGCTTTTTTCTCGACGACAGGAGTTGGATTCTGCGGAGTCAGGGTACTAGGTTTCAACACAAGATGGTTTGAGCCAAAAACCACTCGCCCTTCGCGAACTAATTTCTTTATCGCACGCCTCAATTCCCGGTAGGCTTCCTCAGGTAATTTCAAGGTTTTGTGAAGCCCTTTGGGCTTCATCGGTCGATACCCCTCCGCATAGACGATTCGGAGAAGTTGCTCAGCAATAGTTTCAGAATTCATCCATCTATAATAACTCGAAAGCCCGCAAAAGGCTAGCGATTGCCCAGTCTAGCGGCCCAAATTGAAATCGTCTCACTGGCGCAATCGAGCTAAACCGACTCAGTTGCGGTTTACGAATTCATCCAAATTGAAAACGAGATTGACTACCAAACATAAGGCAGCGACTTCACTTAGGTCGAGTTTGGGATTGGCTGGACTCTCTCCCACCCTCAAAAGCCGCGCGGCATCCTCGGGTGATTCGCGGAATCTTTGCTTGAAAGATTCGTACGCGGATTGCAATCTCGCGAGTTCGCTCTCGGTGCATTCTCTCGACAAGGATTGTTGCATGACAAATTGAATACGATCCTGATCGGTTCCTAGATTTCTTTGAATGACATTTTCGGAAAGATGTCTAGCCGCTTCAATGTATTGGATATCATTCATTAGCTGCAACGCCTGAAGCGGCGTGTTGCTTCGCTCTCGCCGGCTGCAAAACTGTTCGCGGTTCGGTGCATCGAAATTACTCATAAACGGGGGGGGGGCCGTCCGCTTGAAAAACGCATAAACGCTTCTTCTGTAGATGCTTGGCCCGTGATCTTGGACGTAGTATCGGGTGTTCGAATCTCCATATCCAACAGGCTCCCAGATTCCCGGCGGCTGATAACCCCGGAACCCTGCGCCTCCCTGATCGCGATTCAGAATTCCCGATGCTGCCAAAACGTGATCTCGAATCTGCTCGGCATCCAATCGAATTCTCGGCCCTCTCGCTAACAGCCGATTCTCGGGATCCTTCTTTAAATCCTCCTCTCGAACATTAGCAGCCCGTTTAAACGCCTTCGATAGCACCAGTTTTTTGATTAGCTTCTTCATATTCCAACCGTTATCCATGAATTCAACGGCTAAAGAATCAAGAATCTCGGGATGGGTTGGGGGGGCTCCTTGGGTGCCAAAATCATCGCTCGTCTTTACCAAACCAACACCGAAAACTTGTTGCCAAAATCGATTGACGGCGACTCTCGCAGTTAGCGGATTATCTTTGGACACTAACCATTTTGCCAAATCTAAGCGATTCGGACGATCTCTTCCCTCGCTCTTTTCTAAGGGCGGTAGAAACGCCGGAGTGTTTGGCTCAACAGCCTCCCCTTTTTGGTCGTATTGCCCTCTCGTCATGACGTGGGCCTGACGAGGTTTCGCCTCATCCCGGTATACCAACGATCCAGGTATTTGACTTTCTAGCTCTGCAATACTGACTCTCGCTCGTTCCCATTCCAATCTCTTTTCGAGAAGCTCCTCTGACCCTTCATCGCTTACGTAGGCAAAGTAATACTCCGCAACCTCGGACTCCTTTTGTTTTCCAGTTTCACTATCTGGGCCCTCCTTGATTGCTTTAGCTAGATCTCCGTCTGCAAACGGATTGGAACGTCCGGATTGCTTTTTCCACCAACTCTTTACAGACTCCGCTGAACTTGAGACATCATGTGAACCTGAACAAACAAACCCGTCCCAATCGCACACGCCTCCAAACAATCCGAATTGCAACTCCTGCAAGGAAGCGGTTGCTGGTAATTCGTTAAGGGGCACCGTTAACTGGGTCCAAACGCCTGGCTTGGGCATGGAGCCAACAATTGTTTTTTCATTACCACCGAGCCGGCGCCCTTGCTCCAAACTATTGGCCCAAACCCATCGATACGATTTGTTGTCGACCTTAAGCATCAGATAAACAGCATCGGGAGTTTCATATCGATCTGGGCGAATCCAGAAGCTTACCGTTCCACCCTGTGGCACCTCATTCGAGAGCCATCCCCCCGAGGCAAACTGCTCAAACTTGTCACCAAAAGCTTGCCTTATAAATCGCTTGCCTATCGGCGAATCTGCAGCACTTACCCAGGTTTCTTCGTTTCTAGATGTGTTTCTCGCACTAACTCCTGGTGGCATAATATCGTTCAACCAAATCTCCGATCTCCATGCCTTGCCAGTTGCGTTGGCCGCATCGGCCAACGAAGTTTGCGACGGCACTTGCAATCCTGCGCGTCGAACGGGATTGCGGGCTATCTCGAGGAGCTCATTTCGCAATCTAGCCTCAGTCGCTCTTTGGTCATCTAACAATTTCTTCTGCTCAATCGATGTGAGCTTCAAAAATGGTTGTGTGTTGTGAATGTTTCCATCCATCGCTGGATCCGCAGCGCTGTAAAAGAACGAGTAAAGCGAATAAAACTCTTTGGTCGTGAGCGGGTCATACTTGTGGTCATGACATACGGCGCAGCCTCCTGTTAAGCCCAACCACGCCTGAACTGTGGTGCTCGTTCGATCGACTGCGTAACGATATAAAAACTCTTCATTGATGGCACCTCCTTCGCTCGTTGTAACATTACAACGATTGAATCCAGTTGCGACTAACTGCTTTTGAGTGGGGGTCGGTAACAGATCGCCTGCTAGCTGCTCGATCGTAAATTGATCATAAGGAAGATTTTCGTTGAATGCGTCGATGACCCAATCTCGATAAGCCCACATTGTTCTTTCATTATCCAAGTGGAGTCCATGAGTATCTCCGTATCTGGCAACATCGAGCCAATGCTTGGCCATTTCCTCGCCGTAATGCGAACTGGCCAATAACTCGTCAATCAGCTTTTCATACTGTTCATCTGTCGCATTCGCCGCGAAGCGATCGATTTGTTCCCGAGACGGAGGTAGTCCCGTCAATGTAAAGGCGGCGCGACGGATCAAGGTTATGGGATCTGCCTGGGGATTTGCAATAAGCCCAGCAGTAGCGATTTCTCGATCGAGTAACTGATCTATTTCAACATTACCGTCAGCACGCTGCACTGGCTGAAACGACCAGTGGTTCTCGTACTCTGCTCCCTGCTCAATCCAGCGTTTGATGAGCTCCTTTTCTGCGTCTGTTAATTGGCGATTGGATTCCTTAGGAGGCATCACCAAATCCGGATCTACTGACAAAATCCGTTCCCATGCTTCGCTGCCTGCGAGGTCCCCTGGAGCAATCGGAGCCTGATGGCCATCGTGCTTGGTAGTCGCTCCCTCACGTGTATCCAATCGCAGACCTGCCTCTCGGGTCTTTTCGTCGAATCCATGGCATCGAAAACATGCTTGACTCAAAATCGGCCTGATGTCTCGATTAAACCGTATCTTCGCAGCGTCATCTGCGTGTGACGCATTGCTTCCCACTGTTCCTGACAAGAGGAAAAGGGGGGCTACGATAAACGATATTGCAAAGTGTTTATGCATCGGAAAGCTTGGGTGGGGAAGCTGGGAGGAATGGACGAAAGGGAATTCGTTCCGCTATTTGAATTGCCGCATTGCTGATGGTCACAATGGCTCGACAAATACCTACTGTATTGTAAATCGTCTTGTGCCCTGCGTGTACCATTCCGACCATAGAGTCTGGAATTTATGATGGATTAACCGGCATGATTTAAGAGAATGAGAAAAGGTGTGTTCTATGCAATTGTCAACAATCCGTTTGGCATAAACAGGGACTTGGGTAAGATAAGCGGATTCTCATCACCAAGGTTTTTGCTATGCATTTGTCTAGATCTTTTTCCGTTTATACACGCCTTTTGCCTCCTCTGACTCTGTTTCTTGTCGTAGTTCTGTTTATTGAGGGCTTGCTTTTCGGACAAGACTGGCAGGTTTTCCAGCATGAACCACGTCCTAGCCTCCGTGGTATCTATCCGATTAACGATGATACAGCATGGGCCTGCGGCAATATGGGGACGATCCTGAAACTTTCGAATCGAGGGGCCACAGCAACTATTTGCAAAGTTCAGCGACTCGAACAGAGCGACTTTCGCGCGATCTATGCCTGGGATTCGCAGCGTTGCATCGTCGCCACCGCTGGTAAACCCGCATGTATCGCCAAAACCATGGATGGTGGCATTACTTGGCAAATCGTTTTTCAAAGCAACTTCGCCGAGTCGTTTATCAATGGCATGAAGTTCGTTGATGGGCAGCGAGGAATCGCATTCGGCGATCCCATCCAAGGTAGATTAGAAATCTTTATCACCGCAGATGGTGGCTCTAGCTGGAAAACGCTTCCTCCGGACCGTTGCCCCGTTGTCGAAACGGGAGAAGCTGGTTTCGCGGCGAGCAACAGTAGTATTGCTCTTTACGATGACCGAGTCTGGATCGGACTGGGTGGCAGAAATGGCAATGCGAGACTCATTCACAACTCTATCCCCAACTTCCAAATCGGTGATGTCATCAATTGGCAGTGGGAGTCACTGGATATCGCCTCAGTAAAGAGCGGCCCATCAAGCGGCATTTTTTCGATCGGGCTAAACGAAACAACGGGTTGGGTCGTCGGAGGCGATTACCAACAAACAGATAAAAGTGAATTCGTCGCGGCATTCAGTAATGATCGTGGTGTCACCTGGAAGAAACCGGCCTCATGGCCGCGAGGCTTTCGCTCGTGTGTTATTCCAATCCCAAGTCAAAAGAGCTGGCTCGCCGTTGGCCCGACGGGAACGGACATCGCCAAAGAAAATCGCCCCTGGGAACGACTGAACGATATCGGTTTTCACAGCGTTGTTGCCACGCAATCAGGGGCTATTTGGGCCAGTGGCTCTGATGGACGAATCGGCAGATTGAGCTTGCCCTAGTCGCAATGCAACGTTGGTATTCTAACTACGAGAAAGGTTCAGGAATTGTCGGTTTCGCGGATAGTGATCAAGCTTGGTGGATCTGTACTTTACTCTCATCCCTCGTGGATTGACCGTCTTAAACAAACGATTGCACCTTTTCGATCCGAGGCTGTTTCTTTAATCGTTGGTGGTGGTGATGTCGTCGAAGGTGTTCGTACTCTTCATAAACTTTATCCCCACCTAGAACAGTCGTCCCTCCATTGGAATTGTGTATCGCTGCTCGATTCCACTTGCGAAATTGCACATCAACTCCTGCCTCTCGATGGCATCATTGAAACGGATAAAGCATTTGATCTCTGGTGTCAGGCCCCAAGCCAGCACGCGAAATGGGTCAATGTTGCTTCGTTCTACTCGCGAGAAAGACTCAATGGAATCCCGTTAGAGTGGCACCCAGCGATAAACTGGAACACCACGACCGATGCTCTTGCGGTTCTCCTGGCACTTCAGTGGCAAGCGTCGCAGGTTATCTTGCTGAAAAGCTGCGATATAAACCGAGATTGGAGCCTTGAACAAGCGGCTGCGCTAGGGGTGATCGACTCCGAGACCCCGCGATTGGCCAAGCTACTGAGTCCTGGCTCTGTGCGTTTGGTCCCGTTCGCTTAAGCCTGCATTTCAAACGGATGTGCCGCTTGAATGAGCTGCCCAACAGCGAGCAACGTGGCTTCACTAAACATCTTGCCCGTGAGCACAACAGTATTAGGACGTCGCCTCCCACTCATATCGTATTCAGGAGCAACTTCTTCCGCAGGCTTTTCCGCCTCTCCTTCAGCAGGCCGCCGCTGGGGTTCGACTCCGTACGCAACTACTAAACTAGGATGCCCCGTTAAGTTCATTCTGGCCAGATTTCCGTCACCGACCAACAAATCAACACTGGCAAGTTGCTGCTCTGCATCCTGGATCAATTCAACTCGCTGTCTCATCCCGTGCAAATAATCGATGGCCCGCACCCATTGGGCCTCGCGATAGGTAGGCCCCCATTTGCCTAGTTCACTATCTTGAGACACCGACCTGAAAAGCTTGTCATGAACCGAGGCCGCTTCGGCTGACAAGGCATCAAGCATGGCTGTCGTCGGTCCCTTTTCAAACTTTAGGGTTACCAACTCCGCACCTAGTTTCTCAAGCCAATCGGCAACAAATCTCTCAGATCGAGATAATCTTTCGGTAATTCCTACCCTTAGCCCTACAATTGATAGGGATATTGGCAAAACAAACGGTCTATCTACCACGGTTGGATCCCGTTGGTCAGTTCCTAATAATTCCTGAAACACGATAGCAAGATCCTCAACTCGATTGGCGATGGGACCGATTTTGTCCATTGACCACGCGAGAGTCATGCAACCAGCACGACTCACGCGACCAAAGGTTGGCCTTAAACCACTCGTTGCGCAGACGCGGGTCGGCGAAACGATACTACCAAGCGTTTCCGAGCCCAAAGCAAATGGGCATAGTCTCGCAGCAACAGCAGAAGCGCTCCCCGCTGAGGAACCGGACGAGCCTTGCTTGATATTCCATGGATTCTTCGTAGTGCCCCGAAACCATTCGTCTCCCATGGCCATCGTCCCTACACTAAGTTTCGCGAGCAACACTGCACCAGCCATTTCTAGCTTCTCATAAACCGTTGCAGGAGTTTGCCACTCACGCTTCTCGTAGCTGCCAACACCCCATGTCGTAGGCATTCCCGGGACTGCGATGATGTCTTTGGCCCCCCACGGAATTCCATGGAGAACTCCTCTATCCTTGCCCTGTTTGAGTTCCTCATCCATGCGTTTGGCGGCATCGATAGCTTGCTCGTTAAAGGTGACGACGCAGAGTAGTTTGTCATTCGCAGCTTTTAAACGCTCCAGATAGAACCTGGTCGTTTGCTCACAGGAAAACAATCCCTTACGGATCGCCAGGGCAATTTGAGGAATAGACCATTCCACGATATTGCTGATCTCTTTGAATTCCGGCAACTTCACGGACTGCTTCCAGTCGATCGCCTCGGGTGGGCTGACCGAATCGTCGTTGTGAGACGCAACGAAAAACGATGGCACAAAGGCCAGCGGCATTGGTACGTCTTCGAGTGGTGGATTTTCACGAAGAGTTTTGAGACCTCGCAATCGTTGAGTAAGTTCTTTTGCAACTTCTTCGCACTGCTCAGGCGTAAGCTTCGCATCAACGATCCAGCTAGCTTTGTCTACTTGTTCGGCAGTAATGGCGTCTAAGGCATTGTTCGACTCATCTTGAGCGATGATTGCCCTTTGAATCGCGGGTGATAAAGAAACGCTCGCGACACAGCCACCTCCCAAGATGGACATCAAAACTTGCCTTCTTCTCATCGATCATCCCCTAACGCGTAAAAATCAAAGTAGATATCCAAAGATATCGAGTCGATTCGAATCCGTCCAAACAATTTCACGCATTAGGGGAAGACATTGATCTTGCCAAGCAAAGAATTGCAACCGAACTCCAGTCTCAGCTACGCAGTCGCATGGGCTTGTATGGGGGATAAGTCTAGCCTTGTGCATTTTGCTTACAGAGAGACAATCGAGATGCCAGCGGTCTCGGCCGCTTGGATCGTTCGCTCTCGATCGAGAAGGATCGTTTTTTCCGCTTCAATAGCGATTGCAACGCCACCTGCACGCTTCATCGATTCAATGGTGCGAGGGCCGATGGTTGGTAAATCAAATCGCATATCTTGCTGAGGCTTCGCGACTTTGACTAAACTGAATCCTCCTCGTGGGCAGACTGTTGCGGTTCTTAGGATGCATGCATCGGTTCCTTCGATCGCTTCAACAGCCAATACGGTGCGATCTCGTATCGTTACACTCTGTCCGATGTCTAGTCGCCCCATCTCTTTCGCCATGGTCCATCCGAATTGCAAATCGGCTTCTACTCGCGAACTCGGACGATTCTTGGTCAATACACCAGCTTCTGCGATAAGCTGCGTCGCATAATCCGTTCCAGGTACTGCTTTCATGCCATGCCGTTCGAAAGATTGAACGACAGCACCCAAAAGCGAGTCATCGCTGGCATTGGTGCCTCGCGTCTTCCAAATCATGATCGGAAAGAATGTCTTAAAGCATTCCCAATCGGGCGTATGAGCTATCCAACCTAAACCATGAAAGAGAATCTTGTCTTTAAACAACTTGCCGGACAAACAGACTTGGTGCACATTGTGCTTGCGAAAAAATTTTTGCATGCCACCCAGCTTGCAAACGCCGACCCACTGCATTTCGTCTGCGACCAGACTTAGTTCTGGAGAAGCATGATCGCGAATGGCAGCCACTACAACTCGGTAGCCTTTCTCTCGGAGGGACTTCGCGACGTTGATCGGATACTCACCCCAACCGGCAACAATTCCTATGGTTTCCATATCGTCAACTAACTCCCTAGCCAGCTTTACGCTGCTGCTCGCCAGCGTCGTCCATCGACTCCAGCTTTCGCTCCATTTGCTTTAAGGTTTTCCTTAGCTCGGGCAGCTTCAGCATGGATGCGATGATCATAGCTTGTTCTTTGCGTGGTATGGCGGGACTGCCCAGCAGAATTTGGTTTTCAGCCACATCATCTATAACGCCCGATTGAGCCAAGATGATCGATTTATTGCCGATGTGGGTGTGATCTCGCATCCCAACTTGTCCTGCCAGAACGACATAATCTCCTGTCGAGCAACTGCCTGCGATTCCAACATGTGAGCAAATCAAATTGTGCTTGCCGATTTTGCAATTGTGAGCGATCTGAACCAAGTTATCGATCTTGGTCCCTTCACCGATCTTAGTTGCCCCGTAGGTACCGCGGTCGACGGTGGTGTTTGCACCAATTTCGACGTCGCTTTCTACATGAACCCAGCCTAATTGCGAGGTTGATACATGGCGACCTTTTTCGGTTTTGTATCCGAAGCCATGTGCTCCCAGCACGCAGTTAGCATGCAAGACCACGCGATCTTCCAGAATGGTGCCTGGGTACAAAACGACCCCTGGGTAAATTTGACATTGCGAACCGATACGGCAACCATCCATGATGGTCACTCCGCGGTGAATGTGTGTTCCCTCTCCAATGTCACAATTCTCGCCAACGGCAGCAAGTGCCTCGACGACCGCTGAACTAGCAATGCGCGCCGATTCGCTAACACAAGCGCGAGGATCTACGCCCGACTTGGCGGTAATCACGATTGCGGGGCGAAAGATTTTACAGATTTGTGCAAACGCTTCGTGTGGGTTTCTTACAACGATTTGAGGAATATCGAGATCAGGGAATGACTGAGGTGTCACGCACGCTGCGGCTTTAGACGTCTGCAGACGGGACAAATGCTTGTCACTGTCAATCAAGGTTATGTGCCCCGATTCTGCGTCTTGCAAAGGTGCCGCGCCGGTTATGCATTGGGAAAGGGGCTCGCAGGCTGAATCTCGAGTGAAGAGTTCACCCTGCACATGTTTTGCTAGCGTTAACAAGTCCATTGTTTTCATCGAGAATTCCTTTCCCTGAGAGTAGGCGACCGGAACTATACGTTATCTGCTTTACCAAAATCAATGTAGTTTTCCTTTTCTACCCCCGAAATCGCTGTTGGCATATTCTACGCATTTCCACTAGACTACTGAGATTGCTATCGAGAGGACCCGTAGCAAACAATCGAATTAAACCAGGGAGGGTTTCAATGGGAAAAGAATCGATCCGATTCATCCATGCCGCAGATTTTCATCTTGAGCGGCCGATGCAGGATTTGCTCGATCTGCCCGAGCATCTAAAATCGTTGTTAGTCGATGCACCGTGGAAAGCCGTTGAAAATCTTTTTGAAATGGCCATCGTTGAGAACGTGGACTTCGTTCTATTAGCTGGCGACTTGTTGAATCCCGTATCCTGTGGTGCGGTCGGTCCTGCTTTCTTGCTCGATCACTTTGAGAGACTTAATCAAGCCAAGATACAAGTCTATTGGGCGGCTGGTACGGTCGACGATCCTGATCGCTGGCCCGAGTCAGTAGCGTTACCGCCCAACGTTCATTTGTTCTCGAAGAAGCAAGTGGAACCGCTCATATTCCGACGAAACGGAGTTCCCTTAGCAACAATATTGGGCCGATCTAACGACGGTCGCGAATCAATTAGAGCCGCAGAATTCCAGGTGGACGAGGACGATACGTATGTGATCGCACTTGCACACGGTAAAGCCGAACGAGATACCCTAATGAGTCAGAAGATCGACTTCTGGGCCCTCGGCGGTCTGCACAACCGACAAACGCTTCACGGCGAAGCACCGCACATGCGAGTTTGCGGCTCACCTCAAGGCCGTTCCTTTAGCGAGCCCGGTGCACACGGTTGTTTTATGATTGAGGTCGATGGGAATCACGATGCACAAATCGTTGCCAATGACGTAGATCTATTCCGCTACACAACTCAAACTCTGGATCTAGAGGATTTGGCGATGGGTCGCGATATTCGTTCGCTCATGAGCAAACGTATATCGCGTATGCAAAGCGAAAACGGAACCAAACATCTGATCGTCGAATGGAAGATCGAAATGGATTTAGAGAATGCGGCAACCGTTGGTCCGGCCGCATTGGACGAAATTCTAAGTTGGGTGCGTCGCGAGTATGGACATGGAGCGTGTAGTGTCTGGTCGACCGACATCTCAGTTCTTTCCCCCAAAGAATTTCCTAAGAAGTGGCAGGAAGAAGATACCATTCTCGGGGATTTCCTCCGAACAGCCACTGAGAATCGAAAGACCTTTGGCAAAGATATCAACTTGAAGCCATTTGTGGAAAGTGAAACGCCCGGCTCACCTGTTTGGCAGTCGATGCTTTATCAAGACGACCCAGTGACGACCAACGCAACGCTCGATCGCTCCACATTGCTAGGAGTCGATCTTCTTAGAGGACATAAGCTAGATCTGCTGGCTCCAACAAAACGATTTGGAGGAACGAAGTCATGAAGGTTCGAGATATTCAGATCGATGGATTCGGGGTTTGGTCAGGGTTATCCGTTGATTCCCTGCCTGAGGGTATGACCGTTTTCTACGGGCCGAATGAAGCGGGCAAGACAACTCTTATGCAGTTTCTGCGGACGATGCTTTACGGCTTTACGGCCGATCGACGTCAGCGATACTTGCCCCCTGTCTTTGGTGGTAAACCAGGTGGGGCCATGCGAGTCACAGGACCCGGTGGCGGTTACGAAATCGCACGTCGCGCTACGCTTAATGACCCCAGCATTATTGGTCAATTGACCGTCACCAGCAGCGATGGCGTTACTCAAGGCCAACATCGGCTCACAACTTTGTTAGGAAGCGTAGATGAATCGATTTTCACCAACGTTTTCGCTATTGGGCTTCGTGAGCTTCAAGAGCTAAGCACCCTCGACGATACAGCTGCTGCAGACGAACTCTACAAACTCTCAAGCGGTCTGGACCGAGTTTCGCTAGTCGACGTTATGCGTCAATTACGAGGTGCACGAGGCGAGTTAATCTCGACCGATGCCCAAACAGGTCAAATTTCCTCCATGATGATGCGGCGCGAAAAGCTGCGTGAAGAAATCGAACAGCAAACGGTTCGAGGCCGTCGCTGGGGAGAGTTGGCGACTCATCGCCGGAACCAACAAACCGAAATCGACGAGCTGAAACAACGTATCGGTCAGTGGCAATTAGAAGCCAAGACGGTAGAAACCTCACTGCAAGTTCGCGAACCATGGCTGGCTCGCCAAACGACTCGCAACAAAATTAAAGCCCTTAACGCTAGGACCGATCTTCCTGACGATTCCATTACCAAGCTTCGCGACATTCAAGAACAAATCGAGGACAAGAAGCGACAAATTTTAAGCGTCCGGGAAGAGCGTAAGAATCTACGACTTCAAGCCAAACGTATGCCGCTAAGCAAGGGCATCTTAACCCTCGGCGCTAAAATCGAAGCAGCCAATGAACAAGGTCCTTGGATCAGTGGCTTGCAAATGCAAATCCAACGCCTGCAGTCTGAATTGGAACAAACCAAAGAGCAGCTTGTTGAAGATGCAAAACGATTGGGTTTATCAGAGCAAGACCAACAGGCATTGTTTGAAGACAAGCGGCTCGCGAATCTTCCCGATCTTTCGCGGCAAGCGATCAGCCAATTGGCGGGACCTGCCCGCGATGTTCGCGTTTTCCAAACCCGACTAAAGCAGGCCAAAGAACAAGGAATTGCTGATAAGAAAGAGGCCGATCGACTGGCTGCAGAGCTGGATGGTTTTCTCGCGATTCGCGGGCATGGTGATTTGCAAGCGGCACATCGTTCGTCGAACGAGATGTTAGCAACGCTGCGCAAGGTTCAAATGCTTGATGAGCGGATCGAGAAACTCCGACGGCATCGCAAAGAGATAGAGGAACAAGCGGTCGAAGTAGAAACGGATGAAGTATTTCCCGTCGACGATTGGTGGCGTCTCTTGATCTCTTACGCTCCTGGTTTTCTGTGTACGGTTTTTGGTATCTCGAATTTCTTTGGTTGGTCCCTGACCGGATCGAAAGATCCGGTAATCGGTCCTGACGGCCAAACACTGCCATCTTCTAACATTAACCAGCAAACTGTTGGCTTCCTTCTCATACTCGTTGGGGTCATGCTGCTTGGCTTCACCTACTATCGTTGGAAGAGCATGGAGCAAGATAGTCAGGACGAGCTTGAGAGTTGCGATGCTAAACTTGAAGCGGCGGATCTGCAGCTTCAAAAGACCGTAAAAGAACGAAATGAGTTGCTGGATGACTTACCCGAGTATGCGGGAACCTTAGAGCAACGAATTCGCGATGCCGAGGGTGACCTAACCCACTGCGAATCCCATTTGCCAGTGTTTCATAACTTGCAAGCGGCACAGCAGCGATACGAGACTGCTCGTCGAAATTATGCCGACTCCGCTAAGGGACTCAAGAACGCGCGCGCATCTTGGAAGAAGACTTTATCGCAGCTTGGACTGGCTGCGTCGCTTTCCCCCAAAAGTATTCGTGTGTTGGCAGAAGGCTACGAGTCATTAACCACAACTCGCAGGCGTCACAAAGCACTCGAAGACGAACTCGGGCAACGTAAGATTGAACTCTCGACAGGTCTGCAACGCATCGAAGCTTTGTCGCTGCAGTTAAAGGTTGCTATCGAAGAGAGTCGCGAGGGAGTTGAATCTTCGAAGAAGGTTTCAATGCTGGATCGTCAATCCGAACCAGCACGCGATGTTCGTCAATCAGATGCTCGACGCCAAGATGATCGTCGAGACAGAGACCGAGATCGCCGAGATCAACGCAATCGGGACGAGCAGCTTTCGTTGCGAGCCGCCTCGGCAGCAGCTAGTGGCGAGGTTATGGATGGTCCACTAGTCAAATTGCAAGAGCTTACCAACACTCTCGCTCAGCATAAGCAGTATATCGTTGAGAGAAAGCAGCTTAAATCGCAAGATGAAGAGTTGGCCAAGAAACAAAAAGGCTTCCAGCGTTCGATGGACAAATGGGTACGCGCTAGACAAGCTCATTTGGCAGATCTCGGCGTTGAGAATCAAACGCAGCTCGAGGAACTCATGTCTCTCAAGCAGCAGTTCTTGGCATTAGAAACAGAAGAAAATGAGCTATCGCAACGCATAAAGAGCATTGTCGGAGGATTGGTTCCTTACGAGACCGTGGTTCGGTTGCTCGAGTCCACGACCGGTAGTGAACTAGAAAAACGATGGGACACACTCGGTCAGCGAATACAGCAGGCGGAAGAGCGAATCGCAGTATTGCTGCAACGACAAGGGGAAACATCGCAAGAGATGAAGACCTTGGCTGCCGATCGTCGATTGTCAGAGGCAAAGCTCGAGTTGGCTAGTTTAGAAAAGCAAATTTCAGCCTGTGCAGACCATTGGCGAACGCTTGGGGCGACATCCGCTATGCTCGAAAAAGTTTGCGAAGTTTATGAAACCGAGCGGCAACCAGAGACATTGCGAGAAGCATCGGCGTTTCTTAAGCAACTGACGGATGGTAAATACGTTCGCGTATGGACTCCATTAGGCAAGAACGCATTGCGAATCGACAACGACAAAAATCAGAGTTTGCCTCTCGAGGTGCTTAGTCGTGGTACAAGAGAAGCTGTCTTCATCGCGTTACGCTTATCATTAGCGGCCGCGTACTCTCGAAGAGGTGTGACTCTGCCGCTCGTACTAGATGACGTTCTCGTCAATTTCGATACTATCCGGGCCAGATCGGCTGCCAAGGTTTTGCAAGATTTTGCCGCGCTCGGCCATCAAGTCGTAATGTTCACATGCCATGAGCATATCATGCGTATGTTCCATGATATTCACGTTCAAGTTCGCGTGTTACCTGCTCACGGACAATCAGGGGAAGCTCGTATTTACCAACCACATGATGTGCCAGTTGTAGTCCCGGTAGAACCAGCCAAGATAGTTGTTCCACCAGTTGTACCTGTGCTGCAATCAGAACCGGTTATTGAGATTGCGTTAGAGCCTATGGTGGAAGAGCCTGAATGGGTTGCTGAATACTCCCATGTCGAACCAGAAACCACTGAGCAAGAAATCACCGAGGCTAATCAGCCTGTCGAGGTCAAACGACCGATTCGCAAGAAGCCTCGGCGACAAGTTGCCGTGCCAGTGGTTGTTGAGCAGGAATTCGTTGAACCGAATTACAACGAACCCTTTTCACTTTGGTACGAAGAGGAGTCTGTTAGCAAATCAGAACCTCAAGAACCGACGGATCGGCTTTGGAATGAGCTGGATCGAATTGATTTACCACTCGAGGGAGAGCCACACGATTTGTGGTGGAGTCAAGCTCGCGAGTAATGGTACTAATCGCAATGGCGTTCGGTTAACGTCCGTGAACCGTGGGCTACGTCACAGTGTCCGAATCTTTTTGCAACCCATGTTCTACTAACGTAGGACGGTCACTCCTGACGCGCCCGTGTTGTTTAAATCGGGCGAGATTACCCAACCTATAAGGGAAACGCCCAACCTAAAGAAACGGTGGAAGATTTGCTAAGAAAGAAGTCTTTCTGTGGCGAGATTTTTTAGTGTTAGTTGAGTCTTTCAGGCTAACAAAATGTCGCAGCGTTCCGTAATCGGTACTTCTACGTCTTAGGAAAGCACCTTGGGTCCGTTAATAAGCCGTTAAAGTCGGCCTAGGTTGCCAGGATTGCCTGGCTGCGAAAAAGTCCTTGCGTTTCGCAGTTGCGGGATCGGTTCTCGCTATCTCTAGACCAAGTTTCGATTATTCTAGTGTTTAATCAACACACACACATATCAGAGCTAGTCGTCTCACAATCGCCGAACCTCGATTCGGAACCGGACATGCAACATTTAGATCAGCTGAAGAATTTAGTCATTATGGCATCCGCAGATGGTGCACTCTCCGAACGAGAGATCGCGTTGCTGGTAGACCGATGTAGTGAAATGGGGCTCGACGAAGCCGACCTTGGCAAAGCGGTTGAGTTTGCGCTAAGTGACCAAGCATCATTAAAGCTTCCCAAATCAAGAGACGAGCAGATTGCAATGCTCGAAGACATGATGAAGGTTATGGCGGCTGACGGCGTTTTAAGCGAAGTCGAGAAGCGGCTCTTTGCCCTCGCAGCTGCGAAGATGGGAATCGACAAAGCAGAACTCGAATCCCTCATCGATCGACTAGTTGGAAAAGAATAAGAGCCATTGCAAATGAAGGTCGTAGTAAGCTTGCTTAGCTGTTTGATGTTATCTGCTCCCGTTCTTGGCAGCGAATTTCGTATTCTCGCGTGGAATGTGGAAAGCAATCGACCTGAGTCCCCTCCCGTCAGCGACGCGAATGTTATTGCGGAGGAGCTTTCGGAAATGCTGACCAAGCCCGAAACGGCATCGCAAATTGTCGCTTTGACAGAGGTGGAGCCTAAAGAGTTCGAGATCTATCGCTCCTCAGTCGCTAAGGGACTCGGCAAAGAGGTGGATTTTGTTACCAGTGCAACGGGTGGATTTCGCGAAAGCGATTCCATGATGTTGCTCGTTGATGCAACCCGCTTCGAAATCGATTCAACGATTGAATTGCATCGATTTGGCGGCATCAGAGGTAACTTTAACAATGCGGAAGACTCGAGCGCGCCGGAGTACGGCAGATATCGAGCCCGTTCGCCGTTGGCCGTTCGCATTATCGACAAAAAGACATCTGCGCCTTTTTGGGTCATCGTCAACCATCTGGCTCGCGGCGAAGCTGAACTAAGAGCTGATCAAGCGAAGATGCTGGTAAAGTGGGCTGAGAAAATTGGCGAGCCAGCGATTTCGGCGGGAGACCATAATTTTGATTTTGATTTCAAAACGCAAAAGGGGAATCCTGGTTTCGATGCCATGATTGCTGGTGATGTTTGGAGTTGGGTCAAACCAGAACCATTGATTGACAGTAACTGGTCCGATGATCGGCGAGTAACGGACCGGCGAGTAGATCGTTATCCAGATTCGATTCTTGATTTTATCTTTGTTGCCAATCAAGCCAAAGGCTGGAACCCAACGTCGAGCGTTGTTGTTCGCCCTGGTGATTTTCCAGACAGTGACAAAACGAGTGATCACCGACCAATCCTAGGCACGTTTCAGATCGCCCCCAAGTAGTCCCTCTACATAGTGGTCGAGGCCACGAGACCGCTTTCGTAGTGGTCGAGGCCACGAGACCTTCTTGGTAGTGGTCGAGGCCACGAGACCCGACCGACTGGCACGAATCCTTTCTTTCTTCATCTTCGGGCCGTGTTCTGGCATCAAGACCACGCTACGCAATCGCAGTCGGTTGAGTGTCCTAAACTTGGGCTTTTCCAAAACGAAAAAGCTGGGACGGATCAGGTGGAATCCCATGCGACTGGCCTCCTAGCGTCGTCCACTACGATGGACTGGCCTCCTAGCGTCGTCCACTACGACAGACTGGCCTCCTAGCGTCGTCCACTACACGGGGGGATATGTGTAGCCGCTCGTTGGTGATTCGTCTATAATCTACTTGGCCGTGGTGAGATCTGCACGCTCGGTTCCCTCCCAAAACATGGCCCACGCTCCCACTTCCCACCCAACGACCGCTAGTCGTGACATGATTAAAAATCCCAGCTGGCACTTAAACCTAATTGTAAGATTGCTCGCGATTGCGATTCCAATGCTTGTTGCCGAATCCTTGTCAGCGGACGATGCGCAAGCCTGGACGAAATGGAAGTCCGACTACGACTCTTCGGTTTTGCCGATCATCAAGGCGAAATGCAGCTCGTGTCATAACAATGAAAACGCTGAGGGGGAATTGAATCTGGCCAAATACGAGAACGGAGAGTTGGCCGAAAAAGCTGGAGACATGTGGGAACGGGTAGCCAAACGGGTTCGGCAAAACGAAATGCCGCCTCCTGATAGTCCAGGCTTAACGGACCCGGAAAAGAGCGCGTTTCACCGCTGGGTCGATTCGCGTCCTCGCGAGGATCTTTGCAATCAAATCGCAACCGATGAGACGCAGAGTTGGTATCGAGGTTACGTCATGAGTCGACGGCTGTCCTGTTACGAATACGGAAACGCAATCCACGATCTTACGGGCTTGAGACTTGCGAGTGAAGACCTGCCACCTGAGGATGGCGCTGGCGGAGAAGGTTTCGACACAGCTGGGGACGCTCTTTTTACTTCCCCCATTCACCTCGAAGCCTATATGCGTGCCAGCGACCAAGCTATCACGCATCTGCTAAGTACCAATCAGATTGATCGTTCGGCACCAATGATAGCGATAGAGCAATTTGCGCGACGGGCATGGCGTCGACCGCTTGAGGGCTTCGATCGCGACCGTCTCGCAAAGCTCTATCAGTCTACACGGGACGCCTCCGGACAAGAGGAAATGGCACTCAAGCAATCCTTGGTGGCTGTTTTGTTATCCCCTCATTTTTTGTTCTTGGTCGAATCGGACTCCGGTGCAATGGGTGTTCAAAGAATTTCACCGCATCAGTTTGCCACACGCATGGCGATCTTGGTCTGGTCATCGATTCCGGATGAGTCCTTGCTTGATCTAGCCGACCAAGGAACTATTTTCGAGCCTGATGTCATCAAGACGCAACTGAGACGCATGTTGTCGGATTCTCGTTCGAGGGCGTTGGGAGAAAATTTCGGCATGCAGTGGTTGGGGCTAAGAGATTTTCTGCAGTCTAAGCCGGACGCATCTATCTATCCCGAATATACGCCCGAGCTGGCACGCGATGCGCAGGAAGAGGCGATTCGATTTATCGCAAACGTCTTTCAAAATGATAGACCGCTCACGGACTTGATCGATGCTGACTATACCTTTTTGAGTCGTGGATTAGCCAAGCATTATGGCCTATCGTACACGCATGACGGCGATTGGGAGCGAGTCTCGATTGACAAGCAAGCGTCGCAGGAGCGAGGTGGGATTTTGACGATGGTAAGCACACTGACCAAGTCCTCTTATCCGCGTAGGACGAGCCCCGTCTTACGAGGGCGTTGGATTCTTGAGGATATCTTGGGATCACGCGTTCCTCCACCTCCACCTAACGTTCCTGCACTGGAAGAATCGGAACACTTGGATAAGCCTCTAACGCTCAGAGAGAAGCTTGAGCTTCATCGGCAGAAGCCAGAGTGCGCATCGTGTCATGATCGCATGGATCCACTCGGGTTCGGGCTCGAGAACTACGATGCTATCGGTCGATGGCGATCCGAGGACAACGGGCTTCCGCTCGATACCAAAGGGACTTTACCATCGGGAGAAACATTCCAAGGGCCACAGGAGCTAAAGCGATTGATTTTGAATCGCAAGGATGAATTCCAGAGACATTTGGTCCGCAAACTTACAGGCTTTGCAATGGGGCGCGAATGGAATAAATTTGACCAATGCATCATAGATCGAAGCATGCAACGTTTGAATGAAGAGCATAGAGCCTCGGTAATACTCGAAGAGATATTGCTGTCGTACGCATTCCAGCATCGGTACTTTCACTAACGGAAGATGGCCAGGTACTAACATCATGAGTTCAAATCAACAATCCAAGATATCATCTGGACGTCGACGATTTTTGAGGGGGTGCAGTGTCGCGCTCGCATTGCCATGGCTTGAGTCATTATCAGGAAAAGCGGCCTCTGCGGCTGCGCTTTCGAAAGTTGTTAAGCCACCAGTAAGAACTGGGTTTATCTACTTTCCGAATGGCGTTTGGGAAAAAGCCTGGGTGCCGCAAACATCGGGCGCAGACTTCGAGCTTAGCCCTTCGCTTAAGCCGCTAGAAAAGATCAAGTCAGATGTGCTCGTTCTATCGGGCTTAGACAAAAAGAATAGCCATGGCGGAGATGGCCATTACGCCAAGACTGCCAATTTTCTTACAGGTATGCCAGTTGCGAAAACCACTGGCAGAGATGTAAGCAGTGGAGGCATTTCGGTAGACCAATTGATTGCCGAGAAGTTTGCAGGGCAGACACCTTTACCCTCGCTAGAGCTCGGTACTGAACCTGTCATCAGCGGTATCGATAGCAATGTTGGTTACACCAGGCTCTATGGCTCCCATATATCGTGGCAGTCGGCTAATCGTCCTGTTGCGAAAGAAATAAACCCTCGTCTGGTGTACGAACGATTGTTTGGTCGAAAACCTGGCGTGTCGGCTGAATCACCTGAATCGTACAGTAATCTTCTTGATTTTGTTTTAGAGGACGCGAGGAGTTTGCGTAACAGGTTAGGACGCGACGATCAGTTCAAGATGGATGAGTACCTCGATTCTGTTAGGGGAGTTGAGCAGCGAATTGAGTATGCCACGAAGAAAGATCAACGGGAAGCGTGGCAAGCATCCTTAACTCAGGAAGAATTGGCGGCAGCAAAACCTGGAGTACCAGGTGATTTCCGCGAGCACATTAGTGTCATGATGGATCTAATGGTATTGGCGTTCCACTCCGACTCTACGAGAGTCTGTTCGTTTATGTTTGCGAACGACGTATCGGGACGAAATTTTTCGTTCTTGGATGGTGTTTCTGGCGGGCATCATGAGTTGTCGCACCATGAGAATAGCGAAGCGAAGATTGCTCAATACCAGAGAATTAACGAGTGGCATACTGAGCAATTTGCGAGAATGCTCACAAAGATGAAATCGATCCAGGAGGGAGATGGAACTCTACTGGATAACACCATGATTGTGTTCGGGTCGAGCATGTCGGACGGAAACAGACATGATCCCGACAATTTGCCTATTTTGGTCGGGGGTCGAGGAGGCGGGAAGCTTCAGACAGGCCAGCACATAGCCGTGGAAGGGATGGTACCGCTTTGTAATTTGTACTTGTCCATGTTGCACAAGTTGGGAATCGAGGTAGAACAGTTTGGCGACAGCGATGGAGTTATCGCTGGGATCTAAAGATTCGACTGGCGAGGAGCAAACATGGCGGAGACGATTTTTTCCAAAATCATTCGGGGAGAGATACCAGCCAAGATCGTCTATGATGACGATTTTTGTCTGGCATTTCATGATGTCTCGCCCCAAGCTCCGGTGCACGTACTGGTAATCCCCAAAAAGCCTATCGAATCTCTCGAACACGCTGCGGACGAAGACGCAGCAGTGCTAGGTCACTTGCAAATCGTAGCTCAGCGAGTGGCGCGAAGTTTGGGAATGAGCGAATCCGGTTATCGAGTTGTCATGAACTGTGGCCGGGACGGAGGGCAGTCGGTGAATCACATCCACTATCACGTCCTGGGTGGCCGACCATTAGCGTGGCCGCCAGGGTAAGTATCCAAGGACGCAATTGTCGTAGGCCGGTGTGCGAGATGCGTATTGCTTTTGTTCGGCTCAAGTTCTACAGAAGCGAATAAACGAGTCGTTAACAAAATTTATCATGACACGAAAAGGGTTGGGCTGTTAGTTTTCAAGCATCCCGGTCATAAAATTCTACTGACGAGCAGAGCTACTGGAGACGCAGTTACGGCTTGCGCGAGTGCAAACGAAACAGGTTTTGATTTTTAATGAAAAACGGCTCGGGGAGCTGAACCGTTTTCATTTTTTCGATTTTATGGTTTAGCTTTCTTGCCGCAACCGCATTCACCGTGACACGGTAGGGAATCCCTCTGGGGCAAGTTTTCGAGTCGCCGGTAGGGGTGTTTTTCGGGGGAATATCGCTATTCCAAGGGGTAGCTGAAGAAAACTGAGATATAGCGCCGTAAAATCGACGATACGATAGAGCGGTGCATACACTACGTGTGTTTGCGTGACTTACATTTCGACCAACAATTCAAGACCGATGAGACCAATGACGCAATCGGATTTACGTCGCTATTTTCTGGCCTTATGCGTGTCCGCCTGGATGGGGTGGCCATCGTCGGCCGTCGGGCAAGAGTCACCCACTCCCCCGTTTCCAGTGAATGTGCAAAATGTTCTCAGTTCAGCTGCGCCAGCGCTGCCGTGGGCCGAGCCTATGGTTTCTCGCGTGGAACTTAGGCTGGCTATTGAAGACTTTGCCAAGGCAATAGAAAAGGGAGAAAAAACCGAAGCCAATTCGATCAACCGAGCCGCGTCTTACATGGAGCCAAAACAAATCGAAAATGTCATCGCGGACTATTTTGATCCGCAGGTTGGGTCGGAAATATCGTCCGGCAAATCGTCCCTCGAAACACCGTCATAAGAATGAAAATTGTCATCGCGGTCGTTCGCCCTTACGTCGCCGAGTCGCTTCTCCAGAATCTGCGTTTGGCACCTTTGGAAGCGTTACAAGTTGCAGAGGTGAAGGGTTTTGGTCGACAAAAGAGCTACTTGGATCAGTATTCGTCGACCGAGTATTCGCTCGCGTTTTTGCCCAAGATCGAAATCACCATGTTTGTTGACGATATGCGAGTCGAAGAGGTGCTTAGGGTTATCGTTGAGACCTCGAGAAGTGGTAGAATGGGAGACGGAAAAGTTATCGTTCTCAATGCGGATGATCGCACACCTACCTAAGACTCTCTGCCAATGATTTGTCCCTTTTGTTCTTTACTGTGTGATAGTTCGCAGGCGATTGATGATTGTTCACTTCGAAGCCATTATTTGGAACAAATACGAGCCAGTTCAGGAGACTTGGGTTCGATTCAGAACCTAGTTGATAAAGCCAAGCAGTGGATTGACCATTCCCAGTCGGTCATGATAACCGGTAGGATTGTATCCGTAGATTCTGCGCGAGCTGCTCTTGCATTTGCAAAAAGTGTTGGCGGAGTCATTGATTGTTCGGATCGTGAAGTGACGATGGATGTTGCTTCAGCCATGAGTAAGACAGGTGCGTGCTCGATATCGATAGCTGAAGTCCGCGATTTGAGCGACGTCATCATTGTTTTGGGAGACGATGGGCTCCTAGATCGATTTCCGAACTTAGCCAGTTGTTTAGCAAAGCGAGTTGGTGCACCAGGAATTGTTTTGCTCGGGGAACAATCGTCAAGGTCATTGGATGAATGGAAGCGATTCTTTCCCAACACATTGGCTATCGAATGTGCTATTGATCGTATTCCAGAGGCATTGCACAGTTTCTTCGCATTACCAGTCGATTCGCCGACAGGCAATGATTCGCTTCGCTCGAATTCGCATGAATCGTTTCAACAACTTCATGAAGCGAACTACATCAGTTTAGTATGGGCACCCAATTCGCTTGGGGCGTGCACGGACGAGTCGGGGGGCCGATCTTTATGGATTGAGAGGCTACAGGAACATCAAGTAGAATGGAACGAAAAGAGAAGAGTTGGATCGTTGGCTTTGTCGGGACAGGACTCAGTATTTCAGCAAGTCTGTTTATGGACGACTGGTTACCCTGGGCGGGTATCGTTTTCGAATGATTCCATTGATTTCGATCCCTCCAGAAATGCTGTGAGTCGATGGATTACTGAGAACAAAAGTGCGTCCAACGCGTTGCTCATTGAGATCGACGAAACGGCTCATATTGTGAACGAGTGGCTCGATTCGCAGATGAAGGGCTTTCAAGGAAAACGTATCATTGCATCTTTTTCGAATCGAACTGAAACAAGAGAGAACGACTCGGTGATCCATCTACCATCGCAAATCGCTGGATTCGATCGGCCAGCTGATCTGCTGCGTGCGGACCAAACTGTGCTTGCGAGAGTACCGGTGACTCAACCGACGCGTTCAGCTTCGGCCAGATCGCTATCGCAATGGATGGAGGCGTTGTCTCGATGATTATTCGATTACGAAATGGTTTGTTGCTCGACGGATCTCAATCCAGGCAAGGAGATATCTATCTCGTTGATGGCATGATACAGAATTCTGTCGATCCAGGCTCCAAGATTTATGCTGACTACAACGTAGAAAATTGCGTGATAGCCCCCGGGGCTATCGATCTACATACACACATTGGTGGTGGCAAGATTAACTTGGCCCGGTTGTTGCTGCCGGAGCTTGTGAAGCACCCCAGTCAATTGTCGGTGGAAGAGCATGGGATTAAGCCACTAAGTGCACCGGTTCCGACATCATGGGAAACCGGTCTCAGGTACCTTCAAATGGGTTACACCACATGTTTAGAGCCTGCGGTTTTGCCTGCCAATGCTAGGATGGCCCATTCGGAAATGTCGGATATACCCTGGTTAGACACCGGTGGGTATTTGTTGCTCGGCAATGATCGATTGTTGTTGAACTGGATTGCAGAGGGAGTTCCGCAGAGTCAAATCACGGCCTATGTCGGATGGATGCTAAAGTCGCATCAATGCTGCGGAATCAAGGTGGTCAACGCAGGGGGGATTGATGCTTTTAAGTTTAACGCGAGACAACTCGATGTTGATGACACGCATCCCCGGCTACCCATTACTCCTAGAACGGTCTTGAGAGTTCTATCTCAAGCTGTTGAGGAACTACGACTAACGCACCCGCTTCATGTGCACTGCAGCAATCTTGGCGTGCCCGGCAATATCGAATCGACGCTGGCTACCTTGGATGCTGTAGAGGGAAGACGCATTCATTTGACGCACGCACAGTATCACTGCTACGGAAAAGAGGGCAAACATGGCTTCAGTTCGGAAGCCTACCGATTAGCAGAGTACGTTAACTGGAATCCGCAGGTATCGATCGATATTGGGCAAGTGATCTTCGGGCAGACGGTAACCCTTTCTGCAGATTCGATGCATCAGTTCGATAATCGCCATCATGCCAAACCAAAGAAAGTGATTTTTCAAGATCTAGAGTGCCAAGCAGGTTGTGGAGTTGTACCGTTTCGCTATCGGCATGAACAATTTGTACATGGGTTACAATGGACGATTGGACTGGAACTGAGTTTGAGAATTCTTGATCCGTCACGGGTTTTTCTGACAACGGATCATCCCAATGGAGGTCCATTTACGGCATACCCTCATTTGATCCGGTTGCTCATGGACTACGATTATCGAATGTCTATTTTCGATCAATTGCATCCAGACGTAAAGGAAATGAGTCCATTGCCTTCTCTGAAGCGAGAGTATAGCTTGCAAGAGATAATCACCATGACGAGAACTGGGCCGGCCAAGAGTTTGGGACTCGCTGATCGCGGTTCGCTGCAACCAGGAACGTTAGGTGACGTAGTGGTTTACGAACAAGACTCGAACATTGAGAAGATGTTTACGACACCCAAAATGGTCTTTCGACGCGGGGTTATGGTTTGCAGAGATGGATCGCCATTAAAGGGATGCGATAAAGCGACTGTGATCGCCGATCCTGAAACGGAATCAACTTTTGAATCATGGATTGCGCCAGAATGGCGAGAGCAATATGGTTACGATATTGCAATGGTCAAGATATCGCGAGACGAACTTCTCGAGCGGGGGCGTCACGTAGCGTTTGCGAAACTCAGAAAGAGCTAGTTCGATGTTAAAATCAAGTTTTCGGGCCTGAAGAGAACGCTTGGATGCGGAAAGCCTAGATTTTTATCGACTATGTTGAATAGCGGTTGGCTTGCGAAGTATCGTAGCAGGTTTTCGCAGATCAAATCTGTTGTATCATCCGTTCGGCGTTTTGCCTGAGCACCTACGTGAGGTGTGATGAGAACATTAGGAAAGTCCCACAAAGGACTTGTGGAGGGGAGTGGTTCAATATCCGTGACATCCAAGCCGGCACCCGCCAGGTGGCCGTTTGTGAGCGCATCGCAGAGATGTGACTCATTTACGCAGCTTCCCCGAGCAACGTTGATGACATACGACCCCTTCGGCATGGCAGAAAACACGGAGCTATCGACACATCCTCGAGTTGAAGCATTAAGAGGGAGAGTCAAAATTAGGATTTCGGACCAGCGAGCCAAATCAAGCAATTTGGTATGTGGAAGTAGTTCCGAAACTTGCGCCGGCTTGTTTTCCGGGAAGTAATCCGTGGCTCGAATGTCTTTCGTATAGGGAGCGAGAACTTCTACCAATCGTCGCCCGTTGCCTCCCATGCCAACGATGCCAATTCTTTTGCCATGTAAATCGTCGGTGGGTCGGCGAATAAATTCTTTACGTTGCCATTGGCGGTAGAAAATGGGAAGTCCACGTAAAAGACCTAGCAGCAGCGCTAGAGTTTGTTCGGCGACTTGATTGGCGAATAGTCCAGATGCACTGCACACGGTGATTGGGCTTTGGATCACCGATGGAGCCAAGCAGTGATCAAGACCTGCGGCGGATGACTGAATAAACTTTAGCTTACCTGCAGCCACGACGGCATCCCAGTTAACAGGGACTTTAGCGTGGCCAACAAATACATCCGCCTCAAAGATTTTGTCGGGAATGGTATCTTGTGAGGCTTCGACGAAAGAGCAGTGAGGAGCTGCTTCCTTCATTCGGGCACGGTGTCTTTCCTCGACCGGAAAGCAATAAACAATAGTTGTCACTTAAGCCAAATCTCTATCTTCGAACAATAGCAACCCTAGCAATGTAGCACCAACTCCATAGATCGCCGTGTAGATGAACACACTCGCGATCACGGTCCAAGGAATCGTAACTTCGGCATCGATAGCTGCTTCCATTGAGAACAAATTCAGATTAGGAACGACAGCGGAAATAAGTTGCGAGAAGAACTCAACGAGCGGTAGTCCACCTGCAGCAGACTCCATGATGACGGGAGTCAAGTGACCGAGCACATAGAGAGATGCACAGATTGCAAGATTGGTAAGCAAGGAAACACGCGTTCCAATGGCTACCGAGATGGCTCCGATAATGAGGCATTCAAGAAAAGCGAGTCCCAGTCCAGGGACGGTTTGAAGCATTTCGAAATGGCAGACTTGCCAAATCGGAATTTCCTTAGAGTTTTCGCGAGCTTCATAGATCGGCTTGAAGGCAACACAAAACAATTCAATGGATCCAAGGACCAAGAACATAAACATAATCAACCAGCCAATTCCGAGGATCTTTCCGACAATAAACGAGCGTCGGTGAATTGGCTTACTTAGCAGAGTAAGAGCGGTTCGTCCTTCGATTTCTTCGCTCACCGAGGTACTGGCAGACCATACCGCTTGGAAAATGGACACGACCAATATCAGGATGATACCGCAGTCCTTTAGGAGCTTGATATCTTCTCCAAAGGTGTGGAACGGCATAAAGACGAAGAGCAAAATAGCGAGTGCAACCATTGCGATCAGGATTTTTGGCAATGGCTGAGATAGCTCGCTCTTGGCGGTGGAAAGTGCAATCGCAGCAATTTTCGGAGCGGCACCTTGCATTAGGAAGAATGCCAATCCGAATAGGAAAACGAACAGCGCAAAGAGAACGATCGTGAAGGCCTCTTGGACGGGAGGCACCGTTTTGATTGTTATTTTGAGTTCTGCCGGGTCGACTTCTTCGTTTTGAGCATAGACTTCGGCATCTGGTGCCAGAGGGAGAAGCGATTTGGCGGGGCCCATCATTCTCTCCCAGTAACGTGGCGTTTCTGGTTCAATTGTCACAGTTGAAAACTTCAGTTGATCGATTTCGGATGCGTCACCGATAATGACTCGTCTGTTCGATTCGATTTGAACTTGGCCGATCGTTTCGATCGAATACTCAACGTCGATCTTTACAAAGTTGCGGTCCTCGTCCGAACTCGCTCCAGGAAGCGTAAATGTTTGAGTCTGCGTTGATGCTTTGAACATCTGCGGGATGCTAGCGAAAGCATCTAGAGGGCGATCGAATAGGGGAGTCGCTGCGATTCCGATTACGGCAACTGCACCTAAAACAGAGAGCATCGCCCCGCCGATTCCTTCAAAAAGCAAAGATTTGAGTTCTCCAAAGAAGCGATCTGTCGAGCAGTAGAGTGTTGCCCAAACCAGAACTCCGACCATACAAGTCATCGCCAAGCTGACCATCCCGATTTCGCCGGTAAGCTCAGGATCCAATCCAACGAACAGATAACCCGTAATTCCACCACCGATAAGAATCGTCAATCCAAGTGCGATCCAGTGCAAGGCACCACTTTTTCGGAGAGGGCCAAGACCTCGGAGAGCCCCTTTCAATACAAAACAGATCCCCAGAAATGCCATAAGCAGGGCTAATCCTGCTGCGACCCCTACTCCAACGAACCACATGGGGGTCAGCCACTTAGCCATCCAAAAATCAGATGCAGCAAGGATAGGGTTGAAGAGTTCCATGGATTATTTCGAGGAGGAGCAATGGGGATAACAGAAAACTCGTGCAAGTACGGTGCTCAGCATAACCGGGTTCGCAGAAACGCCAAGAGATTCTTCCGTTCTATGGGATGGGAGCTTGCGCCGGGGGTGCTGCAACCGAGCGCAACAGAATAACCGGAACGTGTTTTGATGATAAAACGTTCCGGTTGGTCAACATAACTCGGGAGACCCCTGGAGTTTTGGAGCGTCTGGTGGTGTACAATCAGGACGGCTATTTCTCGTGCCCACCTATCCTAATCTCGCTTCAAGTCCCCTCCATTCATGAGATTTACTGTGCCCATATTGGATCCTTTTCCGTCCGTATTTGAAACACTTTCCAGATCTTCGAAATTGGTTTTGTTGGTGATAGGAGTGTTTTCGTGTTGCAATTTTGTTCAAGCCCAGGAGTCCGTGGATTGGGATCATCAATGGGGCTGGAATGCTAAAGAAATTGAGCGTTTAGGAAACGCCTTTTGGCCGCAGTACCGGGGAGCCAATGGAGATGGGCATTCCGCTGCGACGTCAAATCCGCCACTCGAATGGAGTGAAGATAAAAATTTGGTCTGGAAGAAAGAGATGGCGGGTCGCGCGTGGTCATCTCCGGTTGTATATGGGGATCGAATTTACCTGACCAATGCATCAGAAGATGGATTGAACATGTCAGCCGCATGTGTTGACAGAATGAGTGGAAAAACGATTTGGGACCGAGTTGTTTTTACTAACAAAGAGACTCAGAAAGATTTTCACGCTTTCAACTCCTATGCATCACCGACCCCGATAGTCGATGCACGGCACCTGTATGTTAGCTTTGGCGCTTATGGAACGGCATGTTTAGATACAGAGTCGGGGCAGACTCTTTGGGAGCGGCGGGATCTGCCATGTAATCACTATCGAGGTGCTGGATCATCACCAATTTTCTTTCGTGATCTTTTGATCTATCACATGGACGGGTTTGATTATCAGTATATTGTTGCTTTGAAGAGAAGTTCTGGAGAGACGGCTTGGAAGACGGATCGATCGCATGATTACGGTACAGACAATGGGGATTTTAAGAAGGCGTATGGAACGCCTCAGATAATTGAAGTAACCCGCGAAGGGCAAACAGAGCTTCAACTATTGAGTCCTGCCGCTAAGGCTATGTTTTCTTATGATCCAAGCACGGGCAGAGAGCTTTGGCGAGTGCAGCATGAAGAGCACTCCGCTGCACTCCGGCCTTTGTTTGATGGAAAAACCGTCTATTTGAGTACCGGTTTTAGCAAAGGAAATCTGTTAGCAATTGACCCGACAGGCCGTGGAGATGTGACCGAGACGCACGTGTTGTGGCAAGCGTCTCGAGCTATCGGCGCAAAGCCTTCTCCCCTGTTAATTGGGGACACAATTGTGAGTTTGGAAGACAAGGGCATGCTAACTGCATTCAGTAAAGGCACAGGCGAGCTAGTTTGGCAGCTTAGATTAGGGGGCGACTTTAGTAGCTCGCCAGTTTATGCGGGTGGTAATGTATTTTGCTTCGACGAAAAAGGTGCGGGGTACGTTGTTTCGAGCGAAGGGAAATTGTTGCAAACTAATCAGCTTACAAGTGGATGTTTGGCATCGCCGGCAATCGTTGGGAATGAATTAATCGTTCGAACTCGTGATGCGTTGTATTGTTTCCGACGCTAGTCTAAATACCAATGTTTCTCACCTCTCCTGAGAATTTAGAAAGACATGATGAAGCTTAATGCGTTACTGATTTCCATCGCGTGCTTTGCTGCTTTGCTCGGCTGCGACTCACAAAAGAAAAGTTCCGTTCCGTCCGAAACGATTGGGGGCAATACATCGGAGCAGTTGGTTGGTAGACCAAAAATTGCGTTGATTATGAAATCGCTTGCCAACGAGTTCTTCTCTACGATGGCCCAAGGAGCCAAGGCTCACAATGAGTCCAATCCCAATTATGAATTGTTGGTGAACGGTATTAAAGATGAGCGAGATTTGGCAAGACAGGCGGAGTTGGTAGATGAAATGGTGGCTTCCGGTTGCACGGCGATCGTTATTGCTCCGGCAGATTCCAAGGCGTTAATTCCATCATTGAGAAAAGCGATTAAGTCTGGCGTGATCGTCGTCAATATTGACAACAAGCTAGATCAGTCGATTCTTGAACAGGAGGGAATCTCCATCCCGTTTGTTGGCCCGGATAACCGACAGGGAGCTCGGATGGTCGCAGAGCATCTCGTTGGGAAACTAAGTGCTGGAGATGAAGTCGCCATTTTGGAGGGGATCACAACGAGCTTTAATGCCCAGCAAAGAAAAGCTGGTTTTGAGGACGCATTGAGTGCAGGACAGCTTCGAGTGGTTTCAAGTCAACCGGCCCAATGGGAAATGAACATGGCCAACACGATTACATCGTCGATGTTGTCCGAGTACCCCAACCTAAAAGCTATCCTGGCATCGAACGACTCAATGGCGTTGGGAGCTGTAGCAGCCATCAAGGGGGCGAACAGGACCGGTCAAGTTTTGGTGGTTGGGTTCGACAATATCGGGGCTGCAAGAGAAGCGATACAAGAAGGAAAGATGCTTGCAACGGCCGATCAACATGGAGATCAGTTAGCCGTTTACGGAATCGAGTTTGCTTTGTCGCAGATTAGAGAACCAGGCGAGAAGTTGCAGGACAAGCAAACAGCAGTAGATTTAATAACTAGCGACACACTTGGTAAGCCTTAGGTTTGACTTCTAGGGTCATTTTTTACAATTGTCAAATTCGAACTTTATAAAATTGAGACTTACTTGCTTGGGAGATTGCGGGAAACAGAGGGTGCTTTAAGTGTTTTTAGTTGTTTTGCCGGGCTCTTTATTCAATTTGACACGCTATAATGAAAGTGTAGCAGGTTTTTCGAGTCATTGACAAGTATCTGGGCGGTTCCAAGCGAATCGCTTATGCTGTCTTCCGGCTGCTTGAGCAGTCCACCTGGCCACGGATGTTGCCGACTGCAAAGCCTAACCCGAACAAAATTATGGATACAAATAAATTCGATACCAATTTGGAGAGAATCACTAAAAGCCCGCTTTCAGACACGATTGCGGTTTTGGTGCTTCGAGTCATTTTTATTCTGGTCGCGGGCGGTGTTGGGGCGATTTGGGCTCGATCAGAGGACTTTGGCTCACTAGGCGCATTTGGGCCTTACATTGTTTTTAGCGGAGTGATGCTCGTTGCATTTGGTGTCGTGGCGATGGACATGTTGTTTCCTCGCAAGAGGATCGATGTAATTTCTGCGGTTTATTTTGGATTGGTGATCGGCCTGGTTTTGACTTACTTGTTGACGATCGCGATGGATCCTTTTTTGCAGAACAGTCTGACTAAGACCTACTTCACGATTGGATTGCTGACGGTGCTTTGTTACGTTTGCATCAGTTTGTTGTTGCAGACCAAAGATGACTTTCGATTTGTTGTTCCTTACGTTGAGTTCTCGCGGGAGTTAAAGGGTTTAAAGCCCCTTATTTTGGACACGAGCAGCATCATCGATGGTCGATTAGCTGAGCTCGCGGACACAGGCGTTTTAGATAGTCAGCTTGTAATGCCGCGATTTGTTTTGATGGAGTTGCAAAACATTGCGGACAGTTCCGACAAGTTGCGCAGGGTTAGAGGACGTCGTGGGCTCGATATTCTGAATCGACTCCGCAGCAGCCAGAGGCTTGATTTCACGTTGTACGAACGCGAGCTCACCGAATTCGCGGGGCAGCCTGTCGACATGAAGCTAGTATTGTTGGCCAAGCACTTGGGCGGAAAATTGGTGACGGGGGATTTCAATCTCAACAAGGTAGCCAAGCTTCACAACATTGAAGTCATCGATTTAAATCAAGTCGCCAGTGCATTAAGACCACAGTTTCTTCCGGGAGAAGGATTTCAGATTCGTGTTGTTAAGCCTGGTGAGGGGCATGATCAGGGGATTGGGTATCTAGATGATGGCACGATGGTCGTTGTCGAAGGGGGGCGTGACAGGTTGAATCAAACCATTGGTGTCGTGGTCACCAGTACGCTTCAGACGCAGGCTGGCAGGATGATTTTTACCAAGTGTGATGGACCGAATTAATGGTTGGTAGGATTGTTATTCCGGCTAGGTTGGCCTCGACGCGTCTTCCCGAAAAGCTTCTTTTGAGTGAAACAGGTATGTCTGTTTTGGAGCATACCTATCGTGCCAGCCGATTATCGCAAAAGACTGCTGGCACAATTGTTGCGGTGGATCACCCCAGGCTGTTTCAGCTGGTTCAGTCGTTTGGTGGGGAAGCGATCATGACCGATCCGAACGCACAGAGCGGCACGGATCGGATTGCAGAAGTCGCCAGGGCGATGCCAGAGGTCGATATCTTCGTTAATGTGCAGGGAGACGAACCCGAAATTGCTGGAAAGTCGATCGATATGGTCCTCGAATTGCTGGCCTCGTCCCCCCAGGCCTCCGTCGCGACGCTTGCTACTCCGATCCGAACATTGGCGAATCTCAACGACCCCGCCTGCGTCAAGGTCGTGGTTGGGGCTGAGGAAACAGCCCTATACTTCAGTCGTTCCCCGATTCCTCATCCCAGGGAATGGTCGGAGAGTTTGCTCACAGAAGAGCCGCCTTTGTTTTTGCAGCATATTGGAATTTACGCATATCGTCGTGATTTCCTGTTGGGGCTTGGGGGGCTAAAGCCGAGTAGTTTGGAACGATTAGAGAAGCTAGAGCAGCTTCGTTTTCTGCAGAATGGGCACAAGATTGTCGTTGGCACGATCGGGGAGTCCCACCGAGGGATTGACACACGGGCCGACTACGACGCCTTTAAGTCCCGTTGGTTCGAAAAATACGGCAGAAATCCAACAAACTAGTCGTCTGCGCGAGTTGCTGCCACGGGCAATTGGGAATACGATTTCTACCTCTTTATTGCAGTGACGGTCCGTCACGTCCTTGGGTCAGGATATAGTCCACGATTGATCCAGCGTCGCGGCGACTCTTCCGATTCCCTCCAACCAATGAATAAATACTCGCATGGCATCAGCAACTCCAATCACAGTCGCATACGGCGACGGCATCGGTCCCGAAATCATGGCCGCGACGCTAAAGATTATTCAGGAAGCCGGCGCACAATTGGATATCCATACCATTGAGATTGGCGAAAAGCAGTATCTCAAAGGGAACATGGCAGGAATTGAGCCAGAGGCCTTCCAAAGCCTTCGTGAGACCAAAGTTTTTTTGAAAGCTCCCATCACAACGCCTCAAGGGGGCGGATTTAAGTCGCTCAACGTGACAACTCGCAAGGCGTTCGGGTTGTATGCCAACGTTCGTCCGTGCCTAAGCTACCATCCGTTCGTCGAAACCAAACATCCCAAGATGGATGTGGTTATCGTCCGTGAAAACGAAGAAGATTTGTATGCTGGTATCGAGCACCGTCAAACCATTGACGTAATGCAGTGCTTGAAATTGATCAGCCGTCCGGGAACAGAGAAGATCGTTCGGTACGCATTCGAATATGCCCGTGCTTACGGTCGGAAGAAAGTGACGTGTTTCACCAAAGATAACATTATGAAGTTGACTGACGGTCTATTTCATAAGGTGTTTGATGAAATCGCTGCAGAGTATCCTGATATCGAAAACGAGCATTGGATCGTTGATATAGGTGCAGCGAAGCTAGCCGACACGCCTGAGGCGTTCGATGTAATCGTCATGCCTAATTTGTACGGGGACATTCTGTCTGACGTGGCTGCTCAAATTGCAGGCTCTGTTGGATTGGCCGGTTCAGCGAATATCGGTGACGCGTGTGCGATGTTCGAAGCGATCCACGGATCGGCACCACGACGTGCCGGACAAAATCTGGCCAACCCATCAGGTTTGTTCCTTGGTGCTGTTCAAATGCTCGTACACATCGGGCAAGCTGGAGTTGCTGAGTTGGCGCACAACGCATGGCTCAAGACGATTGAAGACGGAATTCACACCTATGATATTTTCGATGAGAGAGTTTCGAAGCAAAAGGTTGGAACCAAAGAGTTCGCAGATGCGGTTGTTGCTAGAATTGGGAAGAAACCAGAAGTTTTAAAGCAAGTCGATTATTCCAAGGCCCTCGCGAAGCCATTGAACTCTCGACCTCCGTATGTTCGCTCAACCGAAAAACGTGAGATGGTCGGTGCTGACGTATTCTGTGAATTCAAAGGTTCTCCAGATGATCTAGCTGCCAAGCTCCAACCACTCGCAGGTGATGGAATGGGGCTCGAGATGTTGAGCAACCGTGGTATGAAGGTTTGGCCAGGCGGTTTGGCGGAGACATTCACAGTGGACGTATATCGTTGCCGATTCCAGCTACCCGAAGGAACTCCGGGTGCGGTTTCTCACAAAGCGATTACGGCCTTGCTCAATCGCATCACCGATGCTGGTGTTGAGTTCGTTAAGCTCGAAGGGCTATACAACTTTGATGGCAAGCCTGGATTCTCCCGAGGCCAGGGTCAGTAGTCTTAGTTTTCTAGACGTTGGTTAAAGCCGCTTCGATCCCCAAGGAGGAGTATCGTGGTCAGAGAAAGGAAAATCACTGCCGATGATGTGAATTCATCATCGGTCAAAGGACCAAAACCAGCGAGCACTCAGCGGCCTAGTGCGGGAAAAAGTTCGGGGCGCGAGGGCTTGGACCCTCCGGACGAAGACCAGTTCGACGACGGCCCAATGATTGAAGGAACGTTGGATGCCCATCCGTTTGGAGTTGATTCGCACCCTTCGGGTGGATCTCCTTTAACCGACGTTGCAGATACCGATGCTGGTTTGCGGCCAAAGAGAATCGCAGACATGGTTGGGCAACGCGACATCATGGAGGTTCTTCAGATTTCCATTGATGCTGCCAAGCGTCGCAATGAGCAGCTTGGGCATATCTTGTTTGATGGCCCGCCAGGGTTAGGGAAAACCACTTTCGCAACATGCATCCCACGAGAAATGGGTGTCAATGTGGAAATGGCGTCCGGCCCTAGCCTCAAAGCACCAAAAGAGCTTATTCCTTACCTCACGAATTTAGAGCGAGGTTCAGTTCTTTTCATCGACGAGATACACCGGCTCCCTAAGCAGGTAGAAGAGTTTTTGTATACGGCTATGGAAGACTTTCGTATCGACATCGTTGTCGGCGAAGGTGTTAATGCCAGGACGCTCAATCTCTCTTTGCAACCATTTACGCTGATTGGTGCGACGACTCGAGCTGGAATGTTGAGCAGTCCACTTCGCGATCGATTTCACATCCGCCAGCATCTTAGTTATTATGAAAATGATGAACTCGTAGAGATTTTAAGGCGAAACGCGAGAAAATTAAACGTTGAGCTGCACCTAGATGCGGCGGAAGAAATTGCGAAGCGAGCTCGTGGCACTCCGCGAATTGCGAACAATCGTTTTCTTTGGGTTCGAGACTACGCCATGAGTAAATCGGATGGTGTCGTAACGCGACCGATCACGGAGAAAGCGTTAAACATGATGGGAATCGATGAGATTGGTTTGGATAAACAGGATCGTCGATACTTGAAGACTTTGATCAATGTCTTTCAGGGGGGGCCTGCTGGAGTCGAAAACATAGCACATACGATGAGCGTTTCCGCAGATACACTCGAAGACGAAGTGGAACCGTTTTTACTTAGAAGCGAGCTCATCATTCGCACGCCTCGCGGTCGATGTGCCACTCCTAAAGCATTTGCAATTTTCTAGTATGTTAGCGGTGGTTGCATTCTTGAAAGGGTCAGTAGTCAGATCGTAGTTTGCATGCGGCCGCTTGAGTTAATTGTTTTATCACTCATTGTGGGAATTCGCTCGGTCTTACAGTCACGCCGAAAAACTGACTCTCAATTCAAGTAATCAAGAGTGTGATTTGGCATTAATAACAAAGGATTCAGTTGGGAATTCGCTAGGCGTCACTAGCCGATGGCCCCCTTAGAAATTTAGTTGGCGACCGAAACGGCCTCGGAATTGAAGGAAGTCAAGCATATCAATCAAACCATTGTCGTCGAAATCCATCGACCGATTGTAGGCCGACGAACTACTGGGACGACCAAAAGTCGATCGGAATGCAAGAAAGTCAATCATATCTACGTTACGGCTTCCGTTGGCATCACCAAAAAATGTAAAGAAACGGTCTGTCGCCTGATTCCCGAAGTTAACCGTATCTCCACCTATGCCATCCCGATTTGCATCCAGGGTCTGCCCATTACGGAAAATCTTCGAGCCGTCGATGGTCAGTTGATAGTTTCCATCAGTAAGCGCCCCGTTTGCCCGCGTCAACGGTCCACTGAAACGCAACTCGGCAACCGTCCGTCCTTGAGCATCGACACTTGATGTGACAGCAACTGCAATTTCAATCCCTGACCCACGCTGCACGACTCGAAAGGCATTTCCCTCCCAAGTCGTAGGACCGTCAAAAATTACCTCCAAGCGATCAACGCGAGAGCGTTGAGCTTGACCGTTCGCAACCACAATTGACTCGAGTTCTGGTAAATCTTTGATTTGGATGACGAAAGCTCGTTCAAGCGAATTACCAGCAGAATCCGTCGTTCGAACGCGAATGGATTGCGTCGATTTTTGCTCAAAATTAAATGCCCTTAGAGAGCTTATTTGGTCCCCTACGATTTCAAAATTCGTGTTGTCTTCTGCGCCTTCTCCGTTAACCAAAGCATACGTAAACGTATCATTCGGATCAGGGTCAACAGTCGACAAGTCTCCAATGAGTGTCCCTGTTGGCAAGTTTTCTGCGATATTCTGGCCTGACAATAGCAGGTCTACCATTGGCCGGTTGGCGACCGTGCCACGTACGAAAAACTGTCCGAGACTGCCGTAATCAGTATATCCAGAAGGCGGAGAACCAAGCGGATTTCCAAACCCAACTCCTTCAACAGAAAGATAATAGATACCTTTCTCCAAAGCTAATCCAAGGAAACTGGCGCTTAGCCCCGCTGGGTTTGATTGAGCAATCAAGGTCCCGGATGAATTGTATAACCTAGCCAGCACATCCAATGAGCTCCCCATATTAGATGACCAGTTGGTCGAAAAATTAGTACTCTGGATTTTGGGAGTAAAGCCACCCGAATCATTAGAAACCCATGTTCTTCCTGCATAAGAATCTATCGTCAAATTGATGACTCCACTGCCTGTTTCAAACCTGATCATGTCAACATCATTGCGGGTCGAAATCACGCCAAAAAAACTGACGTCAACCAAAGTCGGATCCAAGGCATTCAGAGAATGGACCACCATTTCTGCTGTAGTGCTCAGGCTGTCTCCGGCTTCGTCTTCTCGATACCCAAATCCATTAAATGTCGTGATGATCGCTAAGTCATCAGGGCCACGGTTGTAATTCGCACTTGGGCCGGCATTGTTGGCTCCTGTATACTCCCCCCTACTCCAATGCTGCACATTCGCTGAGAATGCCGCCCCCATAATGGTTCCCCATCTGGTTTCGCCAGTTCCATGCCCGGAATAATAAGCGTTCGATCCATTACCGTCGTGAGATAGGCCCAACGCATGTCCCGCTTCATGAGAAATCGTTATCGCAGCAGCGGTTCCGCTGGAGTTAAATGAATAAGCCGGTGTATCTGTTGCGCCAGCGGTATGATACCCCCAGTTAAAGCTATCGATATATGCAAAACCACCACATCCGCAACTAGCAAAATTGTCAACCGTTTGAACGACTCGTAATCCCCAGCGTTCGTCACCTGATCCCGAACGTACCAAGTCGGACTCAACCGGCTCTTGAGTCGTAATGTTGACGTCGAAGGGCGCGAAGTGTTCAGCAACACGGTGCCAAATTTGCTGAATTTGGAGTAGTTCCGCGTTCGCAAACGTAGACCCGTCCCTGGCCGGATCGTAAGGTGGTGAGACGATCGCAGGCCGGTTGTAAGACTGATTCCAAGGGGTTCCGCGAGCTTCAAAACCATCAAAGTCCAGATAGATAGTTTTCGATGATGTTGGGCGGCTATGCAACTTAAACGTGTCCGCCAAATCGAAGGGCTGGAAACTCCCTTCACCTGACGCTCCACTTGACGCTCCACTTGACCCTCCACTTGACCCTCCATTTGACCCTCCATTTGACCCTCCAGAATCGCCAGAATCGGACATGCCCTGGTTAAAATCTCGAAGTCCTCCAATATCACCGCCCTCGCGGTCGACTGATTTCCAAAATTGACTATTCCATTCAACCATTTCTGAGGGCTCGAGAGGCATTATTCCCACCCCTTCTGGCACAGGGATAATCGCTTGCAGGCCATAATCAGAAGAGTCTCTGTTCGCGGGGGATTCCGCGACAGTTTCTATAGAAGGATTAGGAGCGGACCAACAAACTCCAGCTCCTAAGTCAATGCCAAAGCTATCTCCAAAAGCCAGCAATTGCCTCGTCTCTAGCAACTCCAAGCGAAGACGCCTTCGCCCTGCAAATCTATTTCTCTTGTGGGCGTATGGTTTTGGAGCTCGATCTCGAGCGCGACTAACGAATTCCTTTGACCAAGACTTTGCCATGATCGTTCCACCTATATGCAATACCGCGGTAAAAAGGATGAGATGATGAGTTCCGCAGCCTCTTCCCGGCCCAGGACAAGCGGGGACCTTATGAAAGTCTACTGGAGGAAGCCGTTCAGACGCTTTTCGAATGATACCCAGTCTGCGGCTTTTCGTGTCCGCGATTTACCATTTCATTGGAGAAATTTAAGCCAGGCGGACACCCGTTTATTGTTCCAATAGTCCCGGGCTACCGCATCGTACGAAGCCTACGTTAACTGATTGCTTGCTGACTGCTTACGGCCGCGAATACGAGCGAATACGCTCAGTGCTGCGCATAACACAATAGAAAACACAGAACTAGGTTCTGGAACCGCAGTAACGGTGAAGATGGCGTTGCCGTCTTTTGGAATCGCGGTTTCCGGGTTAAGCGGATCTTCCAGAAGGAACGAAAAATTTCCCGGTGGATTTGGCAATGAAAGATTGAAGCCATAAATACCAATCTCGTTCGCCTGAATCGTCGCAGTACCAAGAAAGATCGAGTTACTGGTTTCCGCTCTTAAGCCTTTACCAGAAGTGTTATTTGCGTTAGCGATCAAGACTCGATCAGCACCTGACAAAGCATTTTCTTCTATTATGTTAAAATGCGTGGGAATATCCAAAAGGATGTCGCCGTGAGTCGCACCACCGGTGCCGTCGATACTGAACTTTAGTGCCATGCTCACGATACCTTTCGTTGTGAGCCTCGTCTCGCCTAGTTTTTGGGTTATATACAGATCGACACTAACCGATTTTCCAACTGTAGCCTCAAACGAAGTTAAGCCGATCGTTCCTCCTTGTCCAAACTCCAACACGAAATCAGCTTTCGCCCATGACTGAATTGTCATCAAAACCAAAGCTGCAACGCCACAAAGCCGTCCAAATTTCATCTCGTTTTCTCGCTACACTTGGGATTCTAAATCCGAACACTTACTAGATGCAAAATTGGGCTAGATGCCGATATGGGCAAAGTCAGTTTTACGCCCAAGCTATGACGTCTGTTACCTTACATGGGATCGTCTGTCAGGAGTTTTTTTAAACGCTAAAGCTATCGACGGCCCGTATAGTAAACCGAGATTCCGCCAATGTCGAGCATTTCCAGCCGATCGGAACCATTTTTCGAAACGGAACTCAGTGGTTCGGCAGAAGGAACGAAACAACGTGTTTCTCCGTAAATCCTAGGCCTTCCAAATACCACATGCATCCGAGTTGCCCTACGGACTATTACCCGCCCATGGAGCGAGCAATCCGTAGAGGAAGTCTTTGAAGGAGTTGCAGATAGAGAGAACGCTGCTTTTGCGATTCGTCTCAAAAAATAAAGCCAAGTCGGAATGACCGACTTGGCTTTTTGTGTCCTGGCGTCGGGGGGAATGGCAATTCACCCCGACGCGCAGTCTAAAGCTCTATCGTGAAGCACCCAGGACGACAGTTGACCCAGTAACCATCGAGTGGGTTCTATGCTGCTCCAACCCATGAGGAAGGCCAATCGAGTATTCCCGCAAATCCTCGATCGACGACAGAGCCCGTGATTGGTTCACAGTCAAGGGGAATACGGAATTTGGCTGTAGCATGTCAACGCCAGTTTTCGGTACGAATCATTCTTAACGAAACATCAAATTTAATCGTTCAAGTTGGGTAATTAAGGCAAAACCGGGTAACTGTGGTTTGCCCAAGGGTAGCGTGTGGTTGAATTCGACAAGGCGTAAAGTAAAGCGTGTGTAGTCTGGTTTTTCCCAATAAAGGTTGCAAAGTGGGTATAATCGGTTGATCGTCTGCGGCCTTTCTCCGATGCAGGAACATTGGGATGGATCTACAAATTCAAAACAGTCTCTATCACGTTGCGAACAGATTTCGATTGGTGCGCATGGGATGGTTACTGGCTACTTTCTGGCTTTGCTTGGCAGTCCTTTTTTTACTGCGCATCCAAAGCAATCAAGCCTCGCTGAATTGGCTTGGTTACGCCTGGATTGCGTCTCCAGTTTTCATCGCCATCTTATGGTTAGTTTCCCGTATCGGCTACCGTGATCCAAAGTGGGTTGCATCGCAGGTCGAATCTCGCTTCCCCGACTTGAAACAAAGACTGATAACAGTGGCGTCTCCTGCCACAGAATCCGATTCAAAATTTCTTCGAAAGAGTCTTGTTCGGGAAACTGTTCAGCATGCGAGAAGTCATGATTGGCAAGCGACTGTATCCACGGGCCGTTTGCTGGGAGCTTGGTTCATTCAATTGGTTTGTCTATTTCTAGCGTTATCAGCTTCGGTTTATTCGTCTTCTCAGCGGAATGCGATAAATGATGTGCTCCGAGCCGAACAGCCGTTTGTACCGAACCCATCTTTGTCGGTTGATCCAGGTGATATCGAGATTGAAAGAGGGACCGATTTAGTCGTGACGGCCAGATTTGGTGGCTGGGTACCTCAAGAGGTTTGGTTGGTTACCTCGGGGGCTGATCCGAGTGTTGACAGTACTAAGTCAAACATGCAGCCCAGTCTAAATGATCCCATCTTTGGTGGATACGTAAAACGAGTCGAATATGATATCAGCTATCACATCGAAAGTGAAAAAGGGACTAGTGAATCGTACCGAGTTAAAGTATTCGATTATCCCGCGATGCTGAAAAGCGATGCCCAGATTGATCCACCAGCGTACGCCAACCAAGAAAAGAAGACAATTCTAGATACCAAGCGAGTATCTGTTCCTGAAGGAACAAAGCTTACATGGGTTTGTACGGTGAATAAGCCGCTTGCTAAAGCGGAGCTAGTAGATCAAGACGATGCGGTGATTCCGCTTTCGATCTCAGAGAGCGATCCGTTGTCGTACACTGCAACGATCGAATTGTTTGAGTCGCGACGTTGGAAAGTGAGACTGGTAGATTCCGAGGGACGACAATCGAAAGTTGAGGAAATCCTATCGGCCAAAGTGATTGTCAACAAAGAGCCAGACATAAAACTGGCTGCGGGAGGTGATCTGCAAGTGTCTCCTTTGCAAGAGGTTCTACTCCAAGGCGTCGTGCGAGACGATTTTCAATTGGCTCGCACCGGCGTTACGGTCACTTTAGGAGACTCGGAACCTATCGAAGTTGAGCTCGCCGCAAATCGAAAGGCTAAAGGATCGGATTTCGAAGTTTCTCATGTTGTTGATCTGGAAAGCATGAATGCTCAGCCCGATCAGTTGTTGAGTTATTTCTTCTGGGCAGAAGATACGGATCGTGACAATCAAACTCGCCGAGTGGATGGCGAAATGTTCTTTGCAGAAGTCCGTCCGTTTGAAGAGATTTTTCGCGAGGGTGAATCTCAATCGCAATCGCAGCAGCAACAGCAAACCCAACAGGGGCAGCAGCAGAGTGAAAACGGACAAAAGGCCGAAGAGCTTGCTGAGCTACAAAAGAAGATCATTTCTGGGACTTGGAATGTTATTCGTCGGGAAGTAAAAGAACAGTTGTCCAAATCATTTTCAGCGGATGTTCAAGTTCTAAGTGAGTCACAACAGACTGCCATGGCTCAAACTGATGAACTCGAGGAACGGGTTCAGGACGAAACGTCTCGAAAATATTTAGAAGAGACTCGAAAGCAAATGACTGTTGCGATAGAGCAGCTTTCGGCATCGGAAATCAGTTTGGATAAGCTGAAAATCGCATTGAATGCAGAGCGAAAAGCTTATGAGGGGTTGTTACGACTCAGAGCTCGCGAACATTCTATTGTCCGAAATCAGCAGCAACAAAACGCACAACGCAATCAAAGTTCGGCACAGCAAAATCGGCAACAGCAACTCGAGCAACTTAAGCTGGAAGATGAGAAAAATGAGTACGAATCTGAGCAAAACGCTGCGCCTGAGCAGAACGATGCCCAGAGAGAGGTTCGTCAAGTAATGAATCGTCTCGAGGAGTTGGCTCGTCGTCAAAAGGATCTAAATCAACAGATCAAGGAAGCGGAGACCGCACTCCGTGAAGCGGAAAGCCAGGCTGAAAAAGAACAACTCCAGGAACAGTTAGCTAGATTGCGCGAAGACCAAGAGGAGATGGTGCGCGACGCAGATGAACTCTTGGAGAAGATGAATCAAGATGAAAACCGCCAAGAGATGCAGGAAGCACGAGAGCAGGTAGAGCAGGCGCGCGAGCAATTACAGAAGACCGCCGAGTCGCTCGCAAACAATCAAACGTCGCAAGCTCTTAATTCGGGAACCAGAGCTGAACAAACCATGAAGGATGTACGAGAGCAGATACGCCAAGAATCATCGTCACAGATGCAAGAATCAATGCAAAACATGGTGCAGAAAGCTCGCGAGTTAGAGGCTGATCAGCAAGAGCTCCAAAAAGAATTATCGAAACGTAATTCCCCAAGTTCCAAACCTACCGATGAAGATTCCGTTGAAACTGATCAGCGTGAACGACCTGATTCTATTGCTGCAGACGATGCAGAAGACGCCTCTCCATTACGCCCTGAGGGTGCTAGCGAAAAAAGTCCAGTACAAGACGAATGGCGATCGCAAAAGGAAAAGATGGACGAGCTTTTAGAAGAAATGAAAAACACTGTTTCAGACGCTGAATCAAGCGAGCCGCTTTTGGCCGACAATTTGTATGAAGGATTCCGCGAAGCAAAACAGAGTGGCATTGATCGACAATTGGAGCAGATTCCCATGCTTATCGATCGTGGCTTTGAAAATCGTGCCCAGCAACTTGCCTCTGAGGCAACTCAAGGGATCACAAAACTCAAAGAGAAAATTGAGAAAGCTGCGGAGAGCGTATTGGGGAGTGAGCAAGAGTCGTTGCGTCGCGCATTGCGAGAGATCGATCGCGCTAATCAACAACTAAACGAAGAATTGGAATCGCAATCCCCTGGTAACACAGATCCGCAGTCAGAATCAAACCCAGGTCAGCAGTCAGAGTCGAATCAATCACCAGGGGAGTATCAATCATCAGCCGCTAATCAGCAACAAGGGGGTGAAAGATCATCCGAAGCTCGCGAAACCACTGGAGAGAGAAGTCAAGCAAACGTAAACCAAGATGGTTCATCAAATAGCTCGGAACGGCCAATTGGTGACGCTTCACAGAGTATGTTGGGTGGAGGCGGGCGTGATAGAGAGATCAATTCTAGAACGGCGAATCCGATAACTGGAGACGACTACCGAGAGTGGATTGATTCGCTTCGGGATGTCGAAGAGTTGTTGATCGATCCAGACAGGAAAGCGGACGTCGCACGTATCAGAGACGCAGCTCGCGAAATGAGAGTCGATTTTAAGCGGCATTCCAAGGAGCCGCAGTGGGATTTAGTACGTAAACTGATCGCGGATCCTTTAAAAGAATTGCGTTCGGAGGTTAATGAAGAACTTATGAGACTTGCTGCAGAGCGGAATGCGTTGGTTCCGATCGACCGAGATCCTGTTCCAAGCCAATACCAAAAACAACTGGACCGCTACTACGAGAACCTCGGACGCGGGAATAAGAAATAATGCCGTTTTTTGCACAAACTAAAGTTTTGTCGAGCAGTTATTTCTTTGGCAATCCAGCCTGGGCTCCATGGATCGTTACAATCGGAATCATTCTTTCCGTCTTGTCGATACTTTCGTATCGAGGAAGTCGCATGACGATTGGGCTGCGACTTGCATCGTTGGCAATGCGATTGCTCGGAATAGGTTTGATATTGCTTTGTCTGCTTGAGCCTATGGGAGTTCAAGAGAGAGCCAAACCTCAAGCGAACGCGTTCGCGGTCATCGTAGACAATAGTCAGAGTGTCAAGGAGGTTTGGGATGCGCGAAGCGGCGTTTCTGGAGAAGGGCTTTCTGGCGAGTGGTACAGAAAACTCCTTAAGGATGACACACCGTGGATACGTCGCTTGGGGGAAGACTTTCGACTGAGACGATACGTTTTCTCTAGCGGACTGGATCCTATCGATAGTTTTGAGGGGATAACGATGAATGGTGTAGATTCGTCACTAGTTGGCTCCCTGTTATCTCTGAGAGATCGATACCGTTCTGTAAACACTCGCGATGGGCAGATTGCTAGTACGGTTCCGTTGGCGGGTGTCTTGTTGTTTACGGATGGCCAGGCGACTGATCGTTCAGAGTGGAATTCCTTAAAGGATATGGGAGTCCCTGTATACCCAGTGGTTTGTGGCGATATCAACCTGCAAAAGGACATTGCGATTTCGTCTATCAGTTTGCGTCAAACCGACTTTGAGACCGCTCCTGTAACGTTGACGGCATCAGTTTTTGTAACGGGATATAAATCACCAAAAATCGAGGTGGATTTGATTGATGGTGAAAACAAGTTGATTGAAACGAAGCCAGCGGTTTTCTTGGACGAGCAAAAACCTGCAACCGTCGAGTTTCGATTTCGGCCATCTGCACCTGGAGTGCAGGGGTATAGGTTGGTCGCGAGAGCGTCCCAAGCAAATGAATCCGATTCATTACCCAAGGATGCACCGAGTACATTGCAAGATGAATTAACGTCGCTGAATAATCAGCGATATCAAGTTGTGGACCGAGGACGTGGACCTTTCCGAGTACTGTATCTGTCTGGCCGCCCTAACTGGGAGTACAAGTTTTTGTCGCGGGCTATATCTGAAGACGCAGAGGTAGAGTTGACCGCGTTGATTCGGATTGCAAAGAAAGAGCCTAAGTTTAATTTTCGAGACAATCGAGTTGAATCAGCAAATCCTCTATTCTCGGGATTTGAAGATGTTTCGGAGGAAGAGAAAGAGCAGTTCGATCAGCCCGTCTTTGTAAGAATTGGATTGACCGAAGCAGGCCAACTACAGGCTGGTTTTCCAAAAGATGATGAAGAGTTGTTTAGCTACCATGCTATTTTGATCGATGATCTCGAGAGTGATTTTTTATCAACCGAGCAGCAATCCATGATCCGTCGATTCGTAACGATTCGCGGGGGCGGTTTACTTATGTTGGGCGGACAAGAATCGATGCGAGGAAAAAGCTACGAAAATTCGGTCTTGAGCCAACTATTACCTGTTTACGGTGACTCCATTTCTGAGGATCCATCAGATTGGACCGACAATCCAAACGAATTAGCGGGTCAGGAAGTCCGCTTTGAACTCACTCGCGAAGGCTGGCTACAACCATTTATGCGCACAGCAGATACGGAGCCTAAAGAGAAAGAACGATTGTCAGCCATGCCAGGATTTCAGGTCCTAAACAAAACGAGCAGCATCAAGCCAGGGGCCTCCGTTTTTGCTCAAGGCAAAGTGTTTGCTAACGGTATGCCCGAAGAAAACGGTGAAACCAGCGATCAGAGGGAGCTAAGCGATCGAGAACCAGAAGCCTTTCCTCTGTTTGTTGTTCAGAAGTACGGGAGGGGGCGAACGGCAGCATTTCTTATCGGGGATTGGTGGAGATGGGCGATGCACCGCCAATCACCGGACCAGTCTCCGATGTTTCAAGCATGGAGACAAATGATACGATGGATGGTGAACGATGTTCCCCGTTCGATTACTCTATCCTCCGAAAAGGTAGCCGGAGCTACGAAACTTAGGCGTGTCATCGCCGATGTAAAAGGTCCCGACTTCCAAATCGTAGATAACGCTATAGTTAACGTCGAGCTAAAGTCGCCTGATGGAAAAAAAACCGAACTACTTCTCGAAGCTTCATCAGAAGTACCGGGGAGGTATGAATCGATCGTGCTTTGCGAACAGGACGGCGTCTACATTGCTACAGCCGAATGTAAGTCTGAGGATGAAAGTACATTGGGGGATGCACAGACAGGTTGGGCACATGAGCCGATTGCAGAAGAGCTTCGCCAACTCGGCGAAGATGCTGAGTTCTTAAATCAGATCGCAGAAGCTTCGGGCGGCCAAGTTGTTTCACTGAAAGAGCTGGAGTCTTTTACTGCGAACATTCCAAGCGATTTGGTACCGATCCGGGAAAAAATAACATATCCGTTATGGCATCAGTCATGGGTTATTGCAGTTGCGTTAATCTGTCTGTGCTTTGAATGGACTTTGAGGAGACGCTATGGTTTGGCATAATCGTCTTGTAAGGATAGGCATTGCAGTTGTTTGTTCTGTTTCTCTTCAACTACATAGCTTTGGTGACGAGCCAAAGGCTCTAGTCGTGCTTGGTGCGGCAGGGGAGCCTGAGTATGGCACCATATTTAAAGCAAGTGGCAATCGCTGGAAGGGGGCATTTGGTGAGGCTGCAATCAAATTATTGGACGGCACGGAATCGGATGAAAAGTTCGAGCTAGCAAAGAACGCAGACGAATCCGTGTCAAAAGATGAGCAACCGACCGTTGTAGCGGAAAGCCATCGTCAACAGATACTTGACTGGATCAACCGACAAGAACCACAAGGTGACTCGCCTGTTCCATCCGATTCCGAAAGTGAACTTTTACGCGATGAAGTTCGTTGGCTTGTTTTGATTGGTCATGGCACAACAGATCGATCTGGTAGTAAGTTTAACTTATCAGGTCCTGATCTGTCGGAAAAAGAACTATCCGCTGCACTGAAGAACACGACGCGAAAATGGGTGATCGTTAACTGTTCGTCCTCGAGTGGCCCTTTTATTGCGGAGTTATCTGGTCCCAATCGAATCGTTATCACGGCAACGAAAAGTGGAGCTGAGCAGAATTATTCGCGTTTTGCAGATTATCTTTCGAGGTCCTTGACTGATCCAGACAGCGACTTAGATCATGACTCACAGATCTCAGTATTGGAGGCGTTCTTAGCCTCGTCGTCTGGCGTTGCGAGGTTTTATCAGGATGAGGGCCGACTGGCCAGCGAGCAATCGTTGCTGGATGATAACGGAGACAAACGTGGCACACCGGCTTTGTTTTTCCGTGGTCTGAAGGCGATTAAGGCACCGAGTGATGGGTTAAAGTTGGATGGGGAAATTGCTAAACGAATGATCATCACAAAACTAAGTGATGCGGTGCCGTTGACTAACGAGAATGCATCTAAGGCTCAAGAAATTGAGTCGAAGATTGAATTGCTCCGACAGAAGAAAGCCGACATAGATGAGAGGGAGTTTGCAGATCGCCTCGAGGCATTGCTAATCGAGCTGGCTGATATTCTTCTCCCAAAGTGACGTTGAACACGTACTTAGAGCCCTAGGAATCGATTAGGCCGTACGGCGTTGAGGGCGATTTTGAGGCTCTCCTTTGCCTGTCGCGACATGTTTGAGAACATCTGAGAACGTTCGTGTGGCCGAGCGTGGCGAGTTAGCTTCGCAGATGCCAGCTAATCGAATGACTTCTTCTTCGTCGGTGATCTCGGAGAGGGTCTGCGTTTGACCTGGTTGTTGGCTTACTAGTAGCAGCTTGCGGCCAAATCTTAGAACGTAGACTTGTTGTCGAGGGGCAATCGTTGACCGTCCAAGTACCTCGACGACCTCATTCGGAAGTCTCGAGGAACCTGCGGGCATCGATTTCTTTGCGACCCATGCGACCCCCAAGAATAGACACACAACGATGCACAGGGAAAAGCCCACAGAAAACAACGTTGCCCATTGGCTGGTGGGTTTTGTTATTCGACCTTCGTTTCCCTTTGATGGCTCTTTTAGCTTAATTTCAGTGGAAGATGTAGGTGTTAACCCGGGCGATTCTGTTGTTACTCGGGACGGAACTCCGTTGGTCGATGTTGGCTGTGTTTCGTAAGATGCGGGATAAACACTTGAGTTGGATTGAACTTGGTTTCTATCTTGATTTATTCCCGTCTGATTCATTCCCGTCTGAGGAGCAATCGTTACATGACCAGCCCCTCGAACCGCTGAAGGTTCGCCCGCGGGTTGCCCTGTATTTGACTGACCTGCATAGGATTGCCCCGTGCGGATCCTTTGTGATTCCAGCATCTGAGCAGCTGCGTTAGGAGCGAGCATAAGCCCGCATGCAACACTTACAAGCAGGGCTGAGGTGAAATCTCTGAGAAGTTGGATCGGAACGACTCTAGGAGAGAACATCGCTTCCAACCAATTCCGCGACTCGCACGCAAAAGTTATCGTTAAGAACAAGTACTTCGCCGCGAGCTACGAGTCGACCATTTACATATATATCGACCGGGTCACCGGCTAGTTTATCGAGAGTAACGACAGAGCCTTTTCGAAGCTGAAGAATGTCGTCGAGGCTCATCTTCGTTCGACCTAACTCGACTTTGAGTTCGAGTTGAACATCACGGAGCAAATCGATAGAGACCTTTTCAGGAGGTCCTTCTTCACCGATCAAGTCGGAGAGTTGAAACCGGTGGACATTGGGAGACTGCAGCGACTCTTCAACCTGCCGAAGAGCCGCTTCTGCTCTCTCGATGACGTTCTCCACAGGTCCGGAACCGGCAGTCTGGGAGTTGGTGGTGTCTGTGTTGGACAATCGAATCTTCCTTGATTGACTGCGGCAATTCGAAATAGTAACTCTTCTCGGTGTCTGGCTAATCTTCCAGCACTTGATACTCAGCGAATCCGACGTTTAGCAACAGATCATCTTTACCGAGCATCTCTGTTACTGTCGCCAATAGTCTTCTCTGAAGCAAGCCCAATTGGTTTTCTTCTAGTTCTTGAAGGGAAGTCTGACGGATTTCTAGCATAAGTCGATTTTTGATTCGACCTTCCATAGAGGCAAACATTTCAACCAAGTGATCTAGGTTTTTAGCTAGCACTTCTGTGTAGAGGACAAATTCCACACGATAGTAGGTGTCGGTTCCAGTAGGTTTAAAGTGAACCATGATTACCGGGAAGTGGAACTCGACAATTTCTTCTTCTTCGTGTTCGTGTTCTTTTTCTTTGGCATCAACCTCTTGTGCTTGTGCAACCAATCGTTGTTCTGCCAACAAGGCGATTTGCTCGCCGGAAGGGACCATAAAAAAGAAGACAAAGGTCTCGGTAATAATGATGCCACTAACAAAAGCTGCAACGAGAAGTTTGCCAGCGAGCCCGCCACCCTTTTTGGGTTCGGTCGCTGCTGCATCGCCTTGGGCTGCAGCCTTAACATCTTTTGCGGTTTCTGCTTTTTCTTTTTTTCCTGCCATGATCTCTTGTCTAGATTTCGAGGAACGATTTCCCACACCAACCCTAGGTTAAAACAGGTTTTCGAACGAAAAAACGACAAGAAACGGGGGCTAATGAGCCAATTGGAGTTCGGTTGTAACGGTTCTGCTGATCGCGCAAAAGAATCCTAGATTGCAGAATCGTTGTGATAGCATTCAAATAGTCCTTCGGGCTGGCTGAGATCGAGAACCTTTGGATTCGTGGACCTAAGAATGAGGAATAAAAGTGAAGCATCTCAAGCGACTTTGATCGCTCCAGTGTCCCTCGAAGAGTCGTCTGAAATTCGCGTTTCTTTATCTTTGCCATGCTCGGCTTGCGGGGCTC
>JBKDKR010000017.1:0-8520 GCA_046344995.1 Pirellula sp. | reverse complement strand
CGCAAGCAAGGGATTTCCCCAACCCGCAGCGTAAGCAAGGGACAGGCCGGCAATACCAGCCCGACAGCGCAAGCAAGGGATTTCCCCAACCCGCAGCGTAAGCAAGGGACAGGCCGGCAATACCAGCCCGACAGCGCAAGCGAGGGATTGGCTTGCAACCAAGAACCAAGCACTCAGAACCAAGAACTAAGAACTATGCCTACACAACGAATCCGCAAGAATCAGTTACCCACGACTCTCGGTCAAATGGAAGAGCGTCTGTTGTATTCGTTGAGTACGCTCGAGACCAACGTCGTATCTGCCAATCAAAACGTCCAGCAGACACCAGCACCCGAACCTGTCAATCCAAACGCACCGAGGGTAACGCGAGCCCTCTCCTCAGCTAACAGTGGTGAAATCTTTGGCAAGTCTTCGTTCCTCAGGGTACGAGCTACAGATGATAAAGGTGCTAGCAACCTAACGTACCACTGGTCTGTAGAGTCAAGTTCGAATGGAGAGAACGCCACCTTCGCAAATAATGGAACGAACTCAGCCAGCAGCACCCATATCGGTTTTCGAAGGGCGGGTACCTACAATGTAAGAGTCGACATCGTTGACTCCGACGGAAATCGAACCTCCGATCGGCTAACGCTGAATGTTCGTCAAAGGTTCACCGATTTTCAAGTCAGCACCCCGACTCGACTTGTTCATGGAAACGCAAGCTTAAGTGTAGATTCAACGGAGCAGACGCTTCAAGTCGTAGCCCGAGACCAGTTCCGGCAATCGATGTTAGATCAACCCGTTGCTGCGTTTGACTTTACAGCAACGCCCGAAGGGGCCAAGCCATGGATTGAAACCCAATCAAATGGTCTAGTAAACGTTCGCTTCGATCGCGCTGGGCGATATCAATTGACAGCGGCCATAGGGGGACAAACAAGAACTGTTAATTTGACGGTAAATTCGGTGCCGACATCGATCCGTGCTACAATCGGAGGGAGAGTACTATCCCAAGACACGATCAATGAGGTAAGAACAATGACGCCTGAGATCCAAGCAGTTGTGGTCGATCAATTCGGTGACACATTGAATCGATCGGGCTTCGAGTGGTCTATTGATGGACATCCCCTTTCACTCGGAGCAGAATTGCCTGCACAATCGTTGAACCTTAGGGATAATCATGCTTCATTACTGACAATTACGAATGGAAGCCTGAGTGCAACTGTGCTTGTTAAGTTCTCTCCCGAAGCGTCTCCTTCAGTCTTGGTAAGAAATCCAGAAGAGCTTGCCAAGGCGGTTGCCGATGCGAAGGGTGGCGAAGAGATAATCTTGCAGAGCGGTGTAAACTTTGGAATTCTTCGGTTTTTTAGACCCGCAAAGCGATTCGAAAAAGAGGTAATATTTCGTTCGAGTTCATCTGAAACCCCTGCATATCTAACTGCTGCCGTATTTCGCGAAGCGAGCAATATCTCCCTAAAGGGAATTAGCATCGTCGGCGATTCACGATATGCAAACATTAGGATTGAAAGCTCGAACAACATAAAGATTGAAGACTTCAGAGCAACTGCCAATTTGGATTCATTTAAAGTCCCGGAATCTACTATCGATGGAATCCAAATTCGCTCTAGCCACAACGTCACCATTGCAAACGGTTTAATTCATAACGTTGTCACTGGGTTGTGGGCGCAGAACAGCTCAAATATAGTTATCAAACAAGTTACATTCCAGGAAACGCTCCAAGATCCAATTAATATAGGTCAAAACGTAACCGATATTGAAATCAGCGACAGCATATTTCACGCTCAAAAAACTGTTCTTTTTCCCAATCATCATTACGACAGTATTCAGTTTTGGGCGAATACAAACTCTCAGATGAACACCAAAAACGTGACGATTCGAGGGAACACGTTTTTAAACATTGGAGAAGCAGTTAAACCTCAGTCGATCTTCATGCGTGCTAATTATGTGGACGCTTTAGGTGTTCAAAATCCTTTCCGTTTTGAAAATGTGTTGATTGAAGGGAATGTAATCGTGGCGATGCATGCCCACGCTATCTCAGTTACAGATGTTGATGGACTGACTGTTCGAAATAACACCCTGATCTTTGCCGGCGATTTCACGATTCCGCCTCCACAGGTTACTGTACCAGGAATTTCATATGGCATGGCCGATAACGTAAGAGTTTATGACAATATTATACCAAATCGTACAAATTACCCCGTTAGCGATACGCCTGAATTTTACAACAATTTGATATATTCTGTAACGAATGGAGAAATAGTGAACATTCTCCGAAACCCATTTTCGACAATGCCGGATCGGGATAGTTTTGCGACTTTTGCAAACCCCGAAGACAGTGCCGATGGCTGGCGGAAGCTAGGTGCCCTTTCAGTATCTCAAAAATCATCTACTATACCGCTGTTTACATCGAAAATGGAAATTCGCAATGGTAAGATTGAAGCTTTACTAGACGCAAGACATTCACTGCCTGCGAAAGGAAAATCTCTTGATGGAGCGCAATACGAATGGATATTCGAGGACGGAAGCTCCGCGAATGGTAAACTAGTTTCGAAATCATTTGTGTCTGCGGGGACTCAGTCGATCGAACTAAGGATTACCGAGTCAGACGGAACCTTGACCGTTCTCAAGAAGCAGGGGATTTTTATACCAGCAACGTCTGTGCTCGACCTTAACTTCGAGAATCCAGCCGAGAAATCCAGCCCGTTGGGACCAGCAATTGCGATTGGTGATTTTAAGAAAGTAGTTTCGAATGGTAATTTCGTCGAGGTTGGTGGTGAACGTGGGCATATTTATTTGCCTCCGAATGACTCTAACCTATCTATTCTTACTTCAACTAAAGAACTTTCCGTTTCGCTATCTATTAGAGCAATTTCTGAACAGAATACATCAGCAATTCCACTCATCACCAAGCATGGTGCATGGGGCTTGCGGCTCGATGCTGTTCGCAACACACTCCAGCTTGCTACCGGCTCCAGCAGGTTTAGTTTGCGGCTTCCGGAAGTCGTAGCGAGTGGCGACTGGGTCGACTTGGCGTTTACTTGGAAAGAAGGCGGCTTTGAAGCCTATGTAAATGGCAAATCGGCTGGACGAATAAAACTGTCAGAAGAGCAATTCAATCAATTCTTCACAGCTGGCGGATACGGCTTAGGAATTGGCGGCTCGGGCCCTTGGGTAGACACACGGAATCAAGTCAATTTCGGACTCGACAATTTGCAGGTACACACGGTCGGGCTCTCCGCAGACCGCGTTATGGAAATCCGCAAGTCGAATTTGCTAACGAGATAAATTGGTCACTGGTTATCTCTTCTTAGCCTCGCTCCCAATGGAAACAGCTAGGGTGAGCAAACAAGTAAATCAGCCTATCTGCCTATTCATCATTTGTGGTTGGCACATAGCGGATATCGAACCCAGGAAAAAGTTGACCACGAATCACTCGAATAAGGGCCATCTGAACTGATTTGTAATGGTTCATCACCACGAAGTTAATGATCGAGTAATGCGTGCCGCGAACAACTGTCCATCGCACGCAGTGCGACCGATCCTTCATTCGTGCTCTTCGTGTCATTCGTGGTCAATTGCTTTTTTGCCTCCACGACCGCTCCCCTCGCAAACTGGTCATGCTCGCCCCTACGAGTGTTATCCCCACACCAGTTAACTCCACAACCCAGTTCATCTTCCAGCCACCGATATCGACTCGAAACCAGTGGTCGACGTGATGTATGGAGATCAAGCGCAGCACGACGTAGGCCATACATATCGACAAACCGAAAATCGTAAAGCGGAGCCCCCACCCAATCCTGCGAATTGCGACCATCGCATAAACGGCCGCTACCACGACTACCAAGACCAATAGTACACTCGCAACAAGCTGGGCATTGCGGCGTCCGGAATAAATTCCCCAGCTACGGAATAGCTCGCGCCCCCATTGCGTCAGGTAGGTTTGTAGATCGAGCTGCTTGTTGATACCTAACAAGAGCGCGAGGGTCGCGCTGGCTAACCAAAGTGGGGTGCTATGTTTTGATCCCATCGAATCGTATCGATCGGGTTTATAAAATAGCGAACAAAAGAGCAAAAGGGATGACAACAGATAACCCGCTGTGATCGAATAACCAACTATGCTCTGATCGTCCATTCTGGAAAAGTCTTTAGTCTGGAGTTTTTGTATCGAGCAAAGGGAGGCGCAAGCCGCCCAGTGTCCCAATAATAATAGCGGAGTGTCGCAAGCCGCCCGGTGCGTTCCCCGTCAAGCTATTAGTCGATCGCCCATTAAGCGCCCTCACCGGAGGTCTCGCGCCCAACCGCTGCAAAATCAATCGGCAATCGGCACTCGGCACTCGCCAATCTATAATCCTAACCGGAGGTCTCGCGCCCTACCGCTACAAAATCAATCGGCAATCGAAAATCGCCAATCTTCAATCCCTCACCGTAGTTCTCGCGGCGTGACACTAACGACTGAGCCTTGCTAGAATATAATCCCCGGGGGCATGATTTCGTTCATCATCGCCCACACTAATCTTTCTCATGCCTGGCGCTCCAAAATGTATACAGATCCTATTGCGTATTTCCTAACATGGACTTGCTACAGAACTTGGCTTCCAGGGGATCAACGAAGATGGACTAAATGGCGCAAAGGAGAACGGATCCCTCAACCACTACTTGAGGACTGGTGCCGAAACAAGATGAAAGGCCCAGCAATTACCTTGAACGAAACACAGCGGTCGATAGTAGAAAACTCAATCCGCGATCACTGCAAAATTCGAAAGTGGCTTTTGCACGCCGTCAACTGCCGCACAAATCACTGCCACTGTGTCGTTACGGCACATAGTATTGATGGTGAAGCTGTAAGGGATCAGTTCAAATCTTGGTGCACTCGAATGTTGAACGAACAGGCAGGTTCACTGAAGATCCATTCAACAGCGAGTCCCGTAAAGTGGTGGACTAAGAAGGGAAGTGTTCGTTATGTCTTTGACGACGAGTCATTAGAAGCTGCGACTCTTTATACGCTTGAAGCCCAAGACTCAGGTGGGAGCAACTTCATAGGGAACTGAACGCCCTCATCTCAAGTCTCGCGCAGCCACAATTAACTTACTGCCCCGCGGTGCGCCGCGAAGAACACTGTGCTCCTCAATAAAAGCGGAGTGGCGCAACCCGCCCGGCGTTCCCCGTCAAGTTATCAGTCGATCGCCCCATTCAACGCCCTCACCGGAGGCCTCGCGCCCTGCCGCTTACAAAATCAATCGGCAATCGGCACTCGCCAATCTACAATTCTAACCGAAGGTCTCGCGCCCTACCGCTACCAAATCCATCAACCTACCGATTCGCAAACATCCCGCTTGGCCTAAATCCCTATTTTTCGCGCCGCAGCACGAATCTCCGTCTCATCGCAAAACCACCCGCAGTTACAAGTCCCAACAACGCGAGAGAGGACGGTTCAGGAACAGCAGAATAAGATAGACGTGCCGAAACAAAGTCGCCGGTGAACGCTGCATTGGCACCGACACTAGGAGTCAGATCCATTCGAAAGGTTACAGACGTATCCGCGCCAAGAATAGACTGCATAGTCGCTGCGGCAACGGTAAAAGTCGAATTAATAGTGTGCAGCCCCATCGAGCCAGGCTGGGTACCTGGCGTAAAAACCGTTCCGGACAATCCACGGCCAGCTGTGCCAATAAAAATGTTATCGAGATAGAGATCGACGCGTTCGCCAAATAGATCGTCGAAATCGCCGACACCGGTAAAGGAAAGGGTGCCCGTACCACTCGCCCAGAGATTGGAAGCCGTCTGGGTATTCAAAACGTTCTGTCCGGACACAACGAGGGGAATATTCCCTGTGAACAAGACATCAGCCTTTGCTTGCTCGGGCAGGAAGCCGCTTAATCCCGAGAAAAGGCCAAGAGCGCCGATTGAAAGCAAAAATCTCATTATGCACCCAGCAAACAAAGCTCTATGAAGAGGACGTGCAGTCCCAGTTTGATTACTTTCCCTAGGAATTCAAGCCACATCGCGAAATAATCTCACATTAAGAGACCCATGGGTGCCCGCTGGTTCCATAGAACCCCATATCCCGAATTATTCACATATAAGATTGAGAGAGCTTAGAACCCACGCGTGATCCCTTGCGTTTTGTCGGTATGCGACTACTCACGCCACTCAAGAAGGATGCACGCGATGGGTGAAGTTAAAGTTAACAGTTTTGAACCCGATTTGAACCGTTCTGTCAAAACCGAATTCTCCGATAATCGAATCACTTCCAACGCAGGTGTTCTTCTACTACGAGAAGCCGATTCACGACTGAAACTTATTGATTCGATCGCTAAAAGACTCATTGATACTCGTAATCAATCGGCGATTCGCTACCAACTCGGAGATCTGCTAGGAGATCCGCTACTTGAGGGTATCTACGCCATGGCACTCGGTTACTCCGCACAATACGATGTTGACCGCCTGGCTCATGACCCAGCGTTTCGAATTGCCGTCTGGAATCGTCCGGGAGACAACATGGTCAATGAACGATTGGCTAGCCAGCCACCCGATCTTGCCTACTGTCCATGATGGCAAACTACAACTACAACATCAACGGCCTGCGAAACGGTCTCTTTCAATCTGTCCTTAGGCATCTAGCGACTTCGGATCGTGACCAACGAGCACGTCACGCCACCATCGATCTAGACAGCTTTCCTATTCAAGTCCATGGCAAGCAACAAGGAAGCAATTAAAACGACCACTATCAAACCACAGCCTATCATCCATTAGTTGCCAGCTTTTGCGTGGCAGGATACTACGACAGCAACCGAATCGGTAAGCGAGTGGGAAATGGATTCCTTCATGCCATTCTCCGGCAAGGATCAGTACACACCGCCAAAGGTGCCACTCGGTTCATCGGAAACGTTATCAAAAAAGCTAGGCAACTGGCTTACGTCACAGACTTCCGCGTGGATGCTGGATACACCGTGGGAAGCGTCATGGATACACTGACCGACAAGAACGTAAAATTCATAGGTCGATTAAAAACCAATGCAAAGCTAGAGGAATTAGCGGCGCCACACTTGGTCCGTCCCGTGGGCCGCCCACCGGCAGAAGGTTACGAATTTTGCTTTGAACTAAGAATGTATCAAGCGGATTCCTGGAAACACTCGTAGCGATTGATTCTTGTTGTCATTGATCACCCCGACGCCGCGACTGGTCAACTTAACTTGATGCCAAGATACTTATTCCTGGTCACGAATTGGAATCCGTTCGATCGAAACTCCGAAGTCTTACTAAAGCATTACCGAGCCCGCGGTACTTTCGAGGACCGATTACGAGAATTCAATCAAGCTATTGGTATTCACCTTTCGAGCCAAACGTTCGAGGAGAATGAATGTACGATCCTAATGGCCTTATTGGCCTTTAATCCGGCGAATATCGTTCGCAACGAGCACGAAGACATTCACGGAAGTTGCATGGATCTTGGTCACCTTTCAGAACCAGGTACTCAAGGCGGGGCGATCTTAGTGAAACACTCTGGTCGGCTAGTGATTCGAACTGCGCAGAGCGTTAAGATGTTTTGGGAGCGATTGGTAGCACGCTTGGCTAGTTGGAAATTGCCCTTACGATGGCAAGCCAATCAAGCCCCCAATCGCGGACGATTGCGGCCACCTCCGCGACACTCCCATCAGAGTGAAGTGTTGCAAGTCTGACGCCGATAAAAAATGGAAGTTATCATCGCGGGGTTGGGCGCGGTGTGCCTCGAGCGAAGGAAATCGGCTAGACTGGCTTCGTAATCGTGCCAGAATTCTAGAATTGGTGAAAACCAATCAACAATGATCTACGCGTGAATATTCGGGCATATATATTCGGCCTATCCTAATCGAAGGAATTTGGAAAAGGAACGTGAGCGCTGAAGGTAAGCATTGATAGTGTCGATGTCAAAGCTCGGTAGACTGTGGGGTTTTCATCCCTCGCCGTTAAGGAGCCTTTTCGTGGTACGCACCTCTGCTCCTGAACAAATTCAACATTGGCAAAACCTTCTTGAATTTCAGGAGTAATCCGGATTTAGCACCCAACCGTCCTTCGTGACCATCAATATCCATCCATACACTTTCCACTTCTGGCAAAAAAAGCTCACCCCAAAAGAATTCCGGTTATCTAACACCTTTTCTCCTTCAGGATTCCTACCGTTTCGAATTTTTTCTTTCAACAATAGACCGTCTCTTTGCATTCGATTCGCCTGCGGCGCTTCCATCGAAGCCCCCTGCGAAACCATTCGCCAAGCCATCGAGCAGATTCTTTAATCGGAGGCTGAGCATCGAACATGTTTAGCTTTTCGCTCAACACCAAAATCTTCATGGCCATAGAGCCCGTCGATATGCGAAGAGGCTTCGATTCCCTGGCAGCTTGGGTGGATCAAAACCTTGGGCGCAAAGTCCTCGAGGGCGATGTCTTTCTGTTCCTCAGCAAGAGACGCGATCGACTTAAGATTCTTTGGTGGGAGGGTGATGGCTACTCACTCTACTATCGACGTCTTGAGGCGGGCACCTTTGA
>JBKDKR010000016.1:0-26473 GCA_046344995.1 Pirellula sp. | reverse complement strand
CGGTTGACGATTCTGAAGCATTAGAGATTTGAACGTTTATCGCATAAGGACAAACGCAACTTTAGGAACGTATCACTGGTTCGCGCGGGAGAGGCCGGGGTTAGGAAAGGGCAATCCCTCCACTTGCGCTTTCGGGCTGGTATTGGGGAGTGATGGTCTCGTTGCCTCGTCCACTACAGGAAGGACTCGTGGCCTTGTCCACTACAAGAAGGTCTCGTTGCCTCGTCCACTACAAGAAGGTCTCGTTGCCTCGTCCACTACGAAGATGGTCTCGTTGCCTCGTCCACTACGGGAAGGACTCGTGGCCTCGTCCACTACAAGAGGGAATCGTGGTAATCGTCGCTAGGAATAGAATTAGGCTAGGTCGAAAAGCATCAGTTCGGCGGAAGATTCAGACTGGAGTGTTAATTGCCCTTCGTCGCTGATAGCTGCCGCGTCACTCATTCTCAACAACTCACCATTGACTAGTACCTCGCCACGCAAAACTTGAACCCACATATGACGCCCCTCCGGAATCGTGTGTTGAGTTCTTTGCCCATCACTCAAATCCGCCAAGTAGATCTTGGCGTCTTGATGAATCATAAGCGATCCTTCATCACCGCTCTGAGATGCCACGAGCTGCAACCGATTTTTGCGTCCCTCTGGCGAAAACGCTTTTTGCTCGTAACTCGGTTCAAGGCCCTTTCGTTCTGGCAAAATCCATATCTGGTAAAAATGGGTCGCGGAATCGCTCGATGGATTAAACTCGCTATGCGTGATTCCCGTGCCAGCGGTAATCCGCTGAAACTCACCTGGACGCAACACTTTCCCATTACCCATAGAATCGGCGTGCTCTAATTCGCCATTCAGCACATACGAGACGATCTCCATGTCGGCGTGACCATGCGTCCCAAACCCTTTTCCGGCCGCAACACGATCCTTTGCTCTTCGAATCGTAATCATTGTCTTCTCCTCGCTTTTTTTTACATGTAAACTGTTTGCGATTAAAAAAAATGCAAGCGATCAAGTGCACTTGCATGAAAACGGTCTCGATTCAATCGAATCAGAACGATCTTGCAACGTTCTGAGCGAGTTCGATGGCGGCGGATTCTGTTTTGGCAACGTCGGCTGGAGCGGCGAGTGTGGGCTCGACTAAAATGGACTGGATATCTGCAAATCCGATGAAGCCTAACAGGAGGTCCATGTAGCCTTTTTGGAAGTCGAGTCCTTTCGTGGCATCGCTGCTGTAGGCTCCACCTCGAGCGTATACGACTGCGACCGGTTTGCCTGTGACTAAACCTGAGTAGCCCGTGGCAGGATCGAAAGCAAACGTTTGCCCTGGCTGCGCGATGATATCAATATAGTGCTTTAGTTTGTAAGGAATGCCGAAGTTCCACATGGGCAAGCTGAAGAGGAACTTGTCCGCGCTCTTGAACTCCTCGCACATATCGACGACCGCTTGCCAAGCCTCTTGTTGTTTGGCATCGACCCCTTGTCCGTGCATAACCTGGTACTTAGCATCGATGGTGTAGCCATCAAATTCAGGTAGCTTTTCTCCCAAAGATCAAGCACCATGACTTCGTCAGTGGGGTTAGCTTGCTTGTAGGTCTCGATAAAGCTTGTGCGACGCAAATCGATTTGGAGCGGTCTTTTCTCGGGGATGATTCGATATAAAGTAGTTTGGACATATTGGCCTCCTTGGCTTGATTGAAGATTGAAGATTAAAGAACTGGGCAAGCAGGTCTATCTCGTTGATTTACTCTGGCACACCCGCTCGGACAGCGTCCAGCAGTCGAACGAGAGCCGTCAAATCTGCTTTTGCCACGTTGGACAACAGGGAAGCATGAAGATCGAGAATGGGTTGATCGATTTTCTTTAGAAGTCGAAGGGCATCTTGCGTAAGCTCGATTTCGAAGACCCGACGGTCTTGGTCGGATTGGGTTTTGGTGACCAACCCCAAGGCGAGCAGTTGATCCATAACCCTGGTGATGGCAGGAGCAACCTGAATCATTCGGTCTGCAACCTCGAGACAGGGCATCGGTTTGCCCTCCCCACGTAGAATGCGGAGCACGTTATACTGACTAAGAGTTAGGTTGTATTCACGGAGCAATCGAGCGATGCGGTTTTCGAGCAAGTCGCTAGTCCGCATAATTGCCAACGTTGCTTCTTGTTCCAACGAATCGAACGGCTTACGTTTTTTCAACTCATCTTGTAACGTACGCGCCATAAAAGCCCTTTCTTGAGTAAGACGCCACGAAAATACTTTACATGTAAAGCAAATATTTACCAAGGGGACTAGAAATCGTTACTCCATTTTCCATTGAATTGCTTGCAATAAAACATCGTTCATGCCGACAGAGGCGACTAGACAGTTGGGTAGACTGTCAAAGATGGCAGGAACGTCGCGATTCTGGCGACATTGCGTACCGGTTTACCGGTTGGTCGGCCTGGAAAGTTGTCCTAACACTGTTCGTCGATGCTCAATTCGGCTACAACATGGCATCGCAAGTTTTGGATGGTAAAAGCAACGCAATTTGCATTTGCTAATGACGCGGATGACATAAAGGTTACTGCGTTAGAAATCCCCGTTTTTCTTGAGTTTTTAAATGAGTAAAGTCGAAAAGTGCATCATCATCGGTAGCGGACCAGCAGGCTGGTCTGCCGCAATTTATGCTGCTAGAGCCAATTTGGAACCACTCTTGTTCGAGGGTGCGGCAACTGAGGAAAACCGGGTTATGGGTCGATACCCCATGGGCCAACTCGCTCAAACTACGGAAGTCGAAAACTATGCCGGCTTCCCTTCGGGAAAGCTCAAAGAATTTCTAGAATCAGCAATTTCTCCGGACCGTCAGTATATGTTGCCACCAATTGAGGAACATCCTCATGCGGTAACGGGCCCAGAGCTAATGGAGCTGATGCGTCAACAAGCCACCAATTTTGGAACTCGGGTTATCACGGATGACGTGGTCAGCGTCGATTTTAGCGGCAAGCCTCTCTTACTAAAGACTTCTGAGAATGGCGATTTCCAGACGCATACGGTTATTCTCGCGACAGGAGCCAGCGCCAACTACCTCGGACTACCGAGCGAAGAAGTATTCCGAAACAAAGGGGTTAGTGCGTGTGCAGTGTGCGACGGTGCTTTACCGAGATTTCGCAACAAGCCACTGGTAGTAGTTGGTGGCGGCGACTCGGCAGTGGAAGAAGCGAGCTATCTGACCAAATACGCATCCAAGGTCTACATGATTTTGCGACGTGGTGAAATGCGTGCCTCGAAGATCATGCAAGATCGCGCTCTCACCAATCCGAAAATTGAGTTTGTTAAATTTTCTGTCGTGGATGAGGTTCTGGGAGTTCCGGACGACATTCGAGTTGGGGTAACTGGTGTTCGAATCAAGAATGTAGAAACTGGGGAATCCTCGGTGCTCGAGACTTCAGGATTGTTTCTGGCGATTGGCCATACACCCAACACTAAATTTCTCGGTGGCCAGGTTGAGACGCACTCGAGCGGTTACATCAAATGGCAACAAGCGTATCGAACGATCACGAGCGTGCCAGGTGTATTTGCGGCAGGGGATGTGGCGGATGATTACTATCGCCAAGCGATCACGTCAGCCGGAACAGGCTGTATGGCAGCACTAGATGCTGAGCGTTATCTCGGAGCCGCTGGAGTACACTAAATTTCGACCATGGAGGGAGCCAAAGAACTCCCGATCGTCGTACGTGGCGCTCGGGAGCATAACCTTCAGAATGTTGATCTGACGCTTCAACGCAATCAGCTTATTTGCTTTACGGGTGTTTCTGGCAGCGGCAAGAGCTCGCTCGCATTCGACACGCTTTATGCGGAGGGGCAGCGTCGCTATCTAGAAAGTCTTTCTACTTATGCCCGGCAATTTGTCGGGCAGCTTCCCAAGCCTGATGTTGACTATTTGTCAGGCTTGAGCCCTGCCATCTCTATTAGCCAAAAATCAACCGGAAATAACCCTCGTTCGACGGTTGGAACGATTACCGAGATTCATGATTTTCTGCGAGTTCTCTTTTCTCGTGTTGGCACAGGTTTTTGTCCAACGTGCGACGTCGAGATATCGTCTCAGACTCGCGATCAGATTGTTGAACGCATCACATCGTTGCCAACAGGCCGGGTTTACTACTTTCTTGCACCGATGGTTCGAGGGCAGAAGGGAGAGTATCGAGATTTTTTTGAAGACTTGCGAAAACAGGGCTTCAATCGTGCACGGGTAGACGGCGAGGTTTTTACATTAGATTCCGTACCAACCTTAGATCGTTACTCGAAACACAATATCGAGCTGGTCATCGATCGAATCGTGTTAAGTGAAGTGAGCCGGCAAAGGATTGCCGAAGCGGTCGACACGGCGTTGCGATTCGGCGAAGGGACATTGCTGTTAGCTTTTTCGGACCAACCCGCTACCTCCAGCCCCCCTAATCAAGGAGCGACCGGTGAGCTGGCGGAAGCAACTGCACCCAAGAAACGCACAACGAAGAAAAAAGCGAAACCCAACGATAGCAATGATGACGCAGGAGCACTCCCACCACAATCGGTTGAGACATTACCTACGGAAGCAGCCAGCAGCAGAGTCGTTTTTGATCCACGATCCGACATAGTATTCTCCTCAAGTTATGCATGTGGTAAGTGCGGTTGCTCCTATCAGCCACCCTCTCCTCAGCTATTGAGCTTCAACTCTCCGCAAGGGGCGTGTCAAACATGTGAAGGGCTAGGTGAGTCCTTTACATTTGACCCAGCATTGCTCGTTACCAAACCCAATAAATCCATTAAGAATGGTGCTATTGAGCTAATTGGGAAACAGACTGAGATGACTAGATGGTATCGTCGGTCCATCAGTCTTTTTGCTGGGATTATTGAGTCGAGAGAAAAGCTGCCGCTTGGTAGATTGATATCCACACCATGGGAGGATCTAGAGCCTAATGAACAACGGTGGATGCTCTATGGGTATCACGGCATGTCGGTCAAAGCAAAGGGCCGAGCGAGCCATGGCGAGGACTACGACGGCATCATTCCTGAATTGATGAATGCATATCGAGCTGCCAAAAATCCGATCATGCGGAAGCAGTATGAAAAGTACATGCAGATTACGACGTGTGCCAGTTGCCAGGGTGCGAAGCTAAACAGTCAAGCTAGGTCCATTCGGCTGCGATCAACTGCACCAAGATTTAGAGCGGTACCATGGTTATCGATTGATCGGTTTTCTAAGTTGACCGTCACCGAGTGTCGTGATTTTATGTCGGCACTTGAACTTAGCGAGCTACATTGGACCATTGGTCGGGAGGCAATCAAAGAGATTCGAGCAAGGCTGCAGTTCCTTGACGATGTTGGGCTCGGTTATTTGTCACTCAACCGTACAGCCCCTACGTTGTCAGGTGGGGAATCACAGCGAATCCGATTGGCGAGTCAAATCGGTTCGGGCCTGGTTGGGGTGATGTATGTTCTCGACGAACCGAGCATTGGGCTTCACCCTCGCGATAATGACCGCTTGTTATCTTCATTGACACGACTACGCAATTTGGGCAATACGCTTATCGTGGTCGAGCACGACGAAGATACGATCCGCTTAGCAGATACAGTAGTCGATTTTGGCCCTGGACCAGGAGTCAAAGGTGGGCAGCTGATCGCATCCGGTAGCGTAGAAGACATCTCAAGCAATCCTAAAAGCATAACCGGTGGTTTCCTAAACGGATCTAGAACAATACGCTCCCCCGAAGTTCGACGCCCGACCGATGGCAAACGGATTGTCGTTCGCAATGCCCATCACAACAACTTAAAAGGTATCGACGTCGAGTTTCCGCTCGGTTGTTTTATTGCCGTAACGGGGGTTAGTGGCAGCGGAAAGAGCTCGCTAGTTACCGATATCTTGTCGCCTGCACTCCGAATGCAGCTTCACAATTCGGAGCAGAAACCGGGCGAGCACGATTCGATCGAAGGAATCGAACTCGTCGATAAAATCATCGATATAGATCAGAGCCCGATAGGCCGGACCCCACGAAGCAATCCGGCTACCTATGTCAAGGTATTTGATGCGATTCGTGACTTGTTTGCGGAGCTTCCGGAAGCCAAACGACGTGGCTTCACTTCTAGCACCTTTAGTTTCAATACCGATGCAGGACGTTGCTCAGCGTGTGAGGGGCATGGTGCCAATCGAATCGACATGGAGGTATTGGCCGATCTTTGGGTTCCGTGTGCAGCGTGTGAAGGAAAACGTTATTCGCGTCCGGTTCTTCAAGTGGAATTCAAAGGCAAGTCTATCTCCGATTGCCTAGACCTAGATGTGCAGCAAGCGTTAGTCCACTTTGAGGCATTTCCCAAGATTGTTGATAAGCTTCAAACACTGAGCGGTGTGGGGTTAGATTATTTGAAACTGGGACAACCCTCACCAACCTTGTCTGGTGGCGAAGCTCAAAGAATCAAGTTATCGAAAGAGCTCAGTCGGCGCTCCACGGGCAAAACTATTTATGTGCTGGACGAACCGACAACCGGTTTGCACTTTCACGACATCGATTTGCTTCTGGGGGTCTTGCAGAGTTTAGTCGATCTCGGAAACACAGTGATCGTTGTAGAGCACAATTTGGATTTGATCCAAGCTGCAGATTGGGTGATCGACCTAGGACCGGAGGGTGGTGAAGAGGGAGGACGCGTCGTTTGCACGGGCACCCCCGAGCAAGTTGCAAGAAATAGCAAGTCCTACACGGGCATTGCGTTGACCAAATATTTTGAAAAGCATCAGGGCGCTTCGAAATCTAAGAAAACCACGACAAAGAAAAAGACCACCAAGTCAAAGAATGACGCTGTTTTGTTAACTCGCATTGATGAGCCTTTAGAGCGATTGCAAGACATTCACGTTCTCGGGGCTCGGCAACACAACTTAAAAGACGTCGAGGTTACATTACCTCGTAACCAAATGACAGTCTTTTGTGGGCATAGCGGTAGTGGCAAGTCGTCGATGGCGATGGATACGATCTATGCAGAAGGCCAGCGACGGTTTGTCGAAAGCTTGAGTCCTTATGTTAGGCAGTTTGTTGGTCAGATGCCCAAGGCAGCGGTCGAGAGGGTTGACGGCCTGAGTCCATCGATCGCGATCGAACAAAGAAATCTATCGCATACTCCGCGAAGTACCGTAGGAACAGTCACCGAGATATACGATTATTTTCGAGTCGTTTTTGCCCGACTTGGACAGATGCATTGCACACAATGCGATAGTCCAGTGGGAACGCAGACGAGTGACGAAATCATCGAACGGATTCTGGCGCAGTCTAAATCCAAGACAGGTCGGGCACTGCTCCTGGCGCCGGTGACCATGAATGGAACTGTTACTCAAGAGCATTTTCTACAGCAGTTCAAACAACTGGGATTTGTTCGCGTTCGAATCAATGGCAAGACCTACGAGATCGATGCAGCCCCCCCATTTCAAGCAAAATCTCGAAATGATATTCAAATCGTTGTCGATCGTCTCCAATGGGAAAAACTTGATCGCAAGCGACTGACCGATAGCGTTTCGACGGCGTTGACGGTAGGCAATGGAGTATTGCAGATCGCAGACGTTGATGATTCGCGACCTGAGGTCTTTTGGGATGTGGAGACACATTCCCTTCTATTGGCTTGTAACAAATGCGGTATCTCCTTTCAACCGATCTCGCCACATAGCTTTTCCTTTAACACGTCGATTGGATGGTGCGAAGATTGCAAAGGGATCGGAACGCAAACAGGTACTGATCCATCCGTTGTGCTAGACATGAGTCTATCAGCCAATGACGGCGGGTTGCTTTTATGGCCAGATTTGAAGCTCCCGCTATCGAGAGCCATGCTTAAGGCATTGTGCCGTGAAACCGCAATCGATCCTAGCGTGTCTATTGGTAGCTTACCAGTTAGCAAACGTTCGATTCTCCTGAACGGTCTACAGAACCGAACGATCAACGTTTTGCGTATCGATATGGAGGGAGCGGGAGCGGATGACAAGGATCTTCTCGGCCTTGAGAACGATCGTTCCGTGTACTTTTCCTACGAGTATAAGGGATGTTTCGCGGCGATCGAACGAAATCAATCGGCTCTGGTTGGCATCAAAGGGGGGCGAAATATCGACTGGCAGGCCGAGGGTCCTTGTCCTGCGTGCTCAGGTGCCAGAGTCCGGCCTGAAGCTGCCTTTACTCGCTTTCGCGATCAATCGATTCGAGACATTGTCCATCTTCCTATTGGTGAACTCTTCGAGTCCGTTAAGTCGTGGAAACTATCGACTCGCGAGAAGAAGATCGCAGGTGAATTGCATCGCGAGATCACCGAGCGACTTAAATTTTTGGTTGATGTCGGGCTCGAGTATTTAAACTTGGATCGAGCTGCAAACACTCTAAGTGGGGGAGAGTCGCAGCGAATAAGACTAGCCAGTCAACTAGGGAGCGGACTAAGCGGAGTATTGTATGTGTTGGATGAACCAACCATTGGGTTGCATCCTCGAGATAATCTTAGGTTGATCAATGCGATCAAGTCCCTGCGCAATCTAGGAAATACGCTCTTAGTGGTCGAACATGATCGCGAGGTAATCGAGAGCAGCGATTTACTTTGTGATTTTGGTCCTGGTTCTGGATCACTGGGCGGGAAGATCGTTGCTAAGGGAACTCCAGCAGAAATTTTGCTCGATCCCAATTCGGTAACCGGTCCGTTCTTAAGCGGTGAGCGGGTTATTGGCACGCAGTCAAATTGTCGGATTGAGTTGCAAAATGATCAGGCCTCAGAAACGCTCCGCAGTGACTGGACACCTTGGGCGACTCCTCCTAAGGGCTGGTTAAAGGTTGTTGGGGCCATGGCAAATTCTCTCAAGAACATTGATGTTTCGATTCCTCTTGGATGTTTCTGTGTCGTGACTGGTCCGAGCGGCAGTGGAAAGAGCACGCTAATCAACAATATCCTTTACAAAGCTTTGTGTAAGTACACGTATCGCAACATCGGAAATCCCGGTGCTCATGATCGTGTTGAAGGAATGCAACTGGTAAACAAGGTGTTGCGAGTTGATCAATCCCCTCTCGGGATGTCGCCCTCAAGCAACCCAGCGACTTATATCGGTGTGTTTGATCACATTCGCGATTGGTTTGCAAAGCAACCGGAAGCCAAGTCTCGCGGGATGCGACCAAGTCACTTTAGTTTTAACGTCCCTAACGGCAGATGTGAAAAATGCGAAGGGATGGGGCAGATTTGCATCCCAATGCACTTCCTGCCGGATGTTTGGATCGAATGCGATGCATGCCAAGGGAAGCGATTCACAGAAGAGGTTTTGGCGGTCAAGTACCGAGGAAAAAACATCAGTGACATTCTTTCAATGTCGATACGAGAAGTACGAGAGTTACTCAGTGAAATTCCTCGCGTTGAGAAGATGTTAGGAGTTTTGTGTGATGTCGGGCTAGACTACCTTTCCCTCGGTCAAAGTGCGCCGACGTTAAGTGGTGGTGAGGCTCAGCGAGTTAAGTTGGCAGCTGAACTTTGCCGACCGGCAACGGGCAATACACTCTATTTATTTGATGAGCCAACGACGGGTCTTCATTTCGATGATATTCAAAAGCTACTGAATGTGTTTCAATCGTTGGTTGATCGCGGTAATTCTGTTGTGGTCATCGAGCATAATCTAGACGTGATCAAAACGGCTGACTGGATTATCGACATGGGACCGGAAGCCGGTCAGTCGGGAGGTTATGTGGTATTCACTGGTCCACCATCAAAATTGATCGAGTACTCCAAAAGCTATCCCTATCACACATACCAAGCACCGGGGTTAAAAGTGGCTGAGTCAGCTGTGATATCTAAGAAGGTAACTCGGAAAAAGAAATCTCAAAAATCTGTGGCTAATGTAGCATTTCCAGAAAGCATGATTTTGCACCGAAGTTACACAGGAGAATCGCTCGCCAAGTTTTTGAGCAAGAGTGTTGGTGCGAAAATCTTACCTTTAGGAACACCCGCGAAACGAACGGCAAAGAAACGCACGGCAAAGAAGGGAACGGCGAAGAAACGAACGTGAACGAAGACCGCCTGTCAAGGAACTCAGTTCTTGTCAACGGCTCATTTGGTGAATTGCCTGCTTATTCCAAGAGTGAGTTCCCTAAAGGGTGTACAGATGCCGAGTCGGGGCGACTCGACCATTATTGTTTTGGAAAATCTGAGAACCTGCGGATTGATCAAGGATCAGCTTAGGAGGAGATCCTCAATGTTGTCAAATGTGAAAGCTAGGTCGTTCGCAATTTCGTCTGATGTTCGGATGTCTTCTGTTTTCTCGAAGTTGGCGACAGCGACCATCTCTGGTTGCTCATCAATTGCGAACATCGGGTTTTGATCCGGAGTCACCCAGCTGTGCAGCCCAGCAGCGTTATTGCTAACTTCATACTCATAAGCATCGTTTTCAAACGTGAACTCTTCTACTGTGCTTTCGTCTAGTCCAGAATAGACGGGCATCACAAGTACAGATGTCCAGTTACCTATAGAAGTCTGCGACACCGAGTTACGAACGCTCAGAGTGCTAATTCCCGTTGTGCCCGAAGAATCAGTAACTGCAAAGAAGTCGCAATTGGCTTGAATTTGACTCCAGGTCAGCGGACCAGGATGAGTATTGCCCCAAGGATTGAATAGGTCAAAGGTTCCTGTACCTGAGTTGTAGCCAGTCACAATATAGGCATGAGAACCGACCAATCCATTAGAGACACTTGCTTTTGTTCCAATGGTCACGGCCCTGCCACCGGAGAGTTGACTAGCTAGGTGCGAAGCACTCGAGGTTGATACTGCATAATTGCTGGATGCATAACCGAGCACTTGGCGATTCACATTCGACATCCAACCACCCTCGATGCCAGCGTAGGTGTTGGTACCGTCGCGGCCGCTTTGACCTGTTTCGTTCCATTGCGCGTAGGCTTTCTCCGCCAATGCTACCCAGAGTGATGTCGACGTGCTGCTCAATGAGAGACCGAGTCCCGAGTAAGCGAGGGTGCCATTGGCAAGTCCAGGTAGTCGTTTGTTGACGGTGACGTAGTCTGCTGCGACCGATCCAAAAAATCGGACCGTAAAAGTCCCGTCACCGTTGTCTAGGAACATGTTCTGGATTGCCGCTGCTGTTTGATCTGCTATGGACGTTATGGAAGCGATAAAATAACAATCCCCTAAATATCCTTGTCTAGCGTCGTTGCGAGACGGAGTTCCAGAGAACAAGACGCCATTGGCTGTTTGGTAGGTGATGCCACTGCCCGTTATGAGAGGTAGATCCGCTCCGAGAAACCATTTATCAACCAAATTGTTGAGTAGGGTCGCGGAACTACCTGCAGAAAGATTGCCAGCTGTTTGACCAAGGAATTTCGCATTAGCGGGATTGCTGTTGACAACATCCTTTGCTAACTCTCGAACGAAGGATGGCATTAGGAAGTTAGAGTTACTAGAAACGAGCAATCGTAGGTCCGCTAATTCATCGGCCCCAACCACGCCATCGGTACCGACGCTGCGCAGGATTTGGATCATTTCCAAACGAGAAATCGAGTTATCGACATAGAGCGAACTTACTAATCCCCTCAGAGCGCTATTGGTCAGTACAGAATGCGCGCCAGCAGCTGCGATCGAGCCGGTAACAGCAGCGGAAAATTCTCCCGACCGCGCGATGACTCGAAAAGTTGTGCTTTGACTGCCCGCTTGGAACATTCCGGTGGACGAGATCGTCCCTCCGGTCGCAGTCCAACTGATACCACCAAGATTGTTAACTGTTTTTCCAAACTGGTCCAACCCAGCCGCCTGGAACTGCAGCCTCCCACCAGCATCCAATGAAGCAGTCCCAGGGGTTAGATTCAGCCTAACTATTTGCTGTGTCACTTGAACCGTGAATGAGAAGCTGCCGTTCCCTCCGGCTGCACGCAAAACGTAGGTGCCCGCTTGATTAAAATTGATGGTCGTAATGCCGCGAGTCGTTAGGAATTGGGTAGAGTTACCCGACGGGCCAGAGACGACGCTCCAAGTGGCATCGGGGGCCGTAGTAAAGGCCTTTCCAAACTGATCTACGCCACGGAGCGTAACAGCAATGGATTTGCCGTTCGTTGTTAATGGGATCCGAGGGTTGATTGTCGAGTTTGTAGCGCTTACAGCTTCCAAGTTGGTAAGTGTTCTCAAGACGTTGACTTGAAACGAAGCTGAAGACTTCCCGCTGGCGACTGTCAATGAGAACGTACCAGGGGCAGTGAAAGTAATGGTCGCATTCGATCCGACTAGTGTTCCAGAAGCTATTCCCCCCGTGGGGGCTTTTGTGGTGGTCCAGGTCAACGCGGGAAGTGCTGCCATGGATTGTCCGAATTGGTCAAAGCCGCGAACTGTGAAGACCTGAGTTCGGGTGGTTGTGGTGGTTACTGACTTCGGATCGACGACATTACCACTGGCGTCAAGTAACTCGATACGAGAGAGAATAACACCTTGCGAGACACTTACTTGACTGCGAATACTTCCCGAAGAAACTTGAACGACGTAGGCCCCTACTCGATCCAATTTCATATCTACGCGATTAGATGAAGCTTGAGAAAGAGGATTCGCACCATTTGGTTTGGTGGGAAACGTCCATTCGAGTTGTGGTTGCGTTTTGAGTGGGATGCCGAATTGATCTAATCCAACCGCATGCAATCGTGTTTGATTGGAGGTCAGTTGTATTGCAGTTCCGTTTCGCAAAGCAGCCTTGTTTGAATCTTGCATCGATATTGAGCTCAACGTCGGTACAACGTTCAATTGAATGGTCAGGCTTGCATTACCACTAGTTGCACGTACCGTATAAGAACCACTGTTCGTAAATGTAAGGTTGGTGCCGCTGCTTCCGTTCGATGACGTTACGGTTCCGCCAATAGGCTGTTTTACGACCGTCCAGGATAAATTTCTAAGAGAACTGATAGGCTGACCAAACTGATCGGTGCCTCGAATGACTACTAAATGCGACGAAGAGGTAACGTTGTCGACGTCGGTCAATTCGGTACCTTGGACAGAAAATCTCTTTAAATCGGTGGGAACCTGAACAACTTGTACACTCAAGGTCGATTGTGTAGACAAGCCAGCTTGATCCGTAATCACGACACGGAGTTGATATTGCCCGGCGCGAGTAAACGTAGCGTTAGCTCCCTTTGCTTTGTTCGTGCCGTTCATATCAAACGAAGCACTGCCGCCAGTCGGAGCAGAGATGACTGACCAAGTGTAGGTGAGCTTGGACTCTCCCTGGTCATCAGAACCCTGAACAATAAGTCGCGCCGACGTTCCCCTGACTTCTGTGCCTACTTGTAATTTCGGAGAGGCTTGTACACGGGGCGCAGCATTGATGTTGCGCAGATTACTGCTTGCCATCAATTGGATGTTCTCAATATTATCGGGTGCCACGAGCGGCGCAAGCAAGCTTTCAATACCATCGATCGCATTCATCAATCGTGGTTCAAGCTGTTCTACTCCTAAACGCGTTGTTTTGAATTTGAGATTTTTATTGCGAGAGGTGGCGTTTGAGAAGCGAAACATGGTTAGGACCTAGCTTGAAAGACAGCACGAAATCGGCAATGGATCAATTCGCAGGAACTCTAGGTCAAACGGAAATAGGCTACCGGAAAATGGTTAAAACATTCCGACTAGAGAAGCCGTGTTACCCGCAGAATCGTTAGCGGAGGAAAAACCGTAGCAATAACACCGTAGGCCCGAATAGCCAAAAGGAGGGTGATCGAGGCCTGGTATTATTTCTTTTAATTGAGAGTCTTCCAATCGTCCCATCCACATTTTTGCATTATGGCATGAACTTGATGGCGAAGTGGGAAAGATACTCGCCGATCTACTTTGGAAAGATGTGCATTTCCCTCGTCTCTGATCTAAAAGATCTTCTCTCGTTCAGAAGAGAATTCGAATTGATTGACTATGTAGTGGACGAGGCTACGAGGCCATTTGCGAGGGAGAAAGTGTGCTTCTAGTCGGATAAGACTCTCTCGACATATTCGTGCCAGGAGGTCGGGACTCGTTGCCTCGTCCACTACGACAGCCGGGGTTGGCGGTGATAGTGATGACGAGGCGGACTTGTTGAATAACTAACGGCGTGCGAAACAATTGATGGCAATTGCTCTTCTTCGGTAGTGGACGAGGCTACGAGGCCATTTGCGAAAGAGAAAGTGTGCTTCTAGTCGGATAACACTCTCGCGACATATTCGTGCCAGGCAGTCGGGACTTGTTGCCTCGTCCACTACAACAGCCGGGGTTGGCGGTGATAGTGATGACGAGGCGGACTTGTTGAATAACTACCGGCGTGCGAAATAATTGAGGGCAATTGCTCTTCTTCGGTACGCTACGACTTGGACGAAATTTTGGCCCAGGTGTCTTTAAGGGTTACAACTCGATTGAATACTGGGCTGCCAGTTGCTGAGTCTTTCACGTCAACACAGTAGTAACCGTTTCGTTCGAATTGCACTCGCGCGCCTGCCGGTTGCGATAACAGTATTGGCTCCACCTTGGCCGTCACGACATTCATACTGTCAGGATTGATGTTGTCCAAAAACGTCTTGCCTTCCTCGGCGTTCTCGGGGTTCTCGCTCAGAAACAATCGATCGTATAGTCGAACCGTTACGTCCCCTGCGTGTTGTGCCGAAACCCAGTGTATGGTCCCTTTGACCTTCTTTTGGCTCGCGGTTGCGCTGCCACTTTTCGTCTCGGGATCATAAGTGCAATTGAGTTGGACAATGTTGCCTTCGGAGTCTTTAACAACTTCATTGCACTGAATGACATAAGCGTATCGCAATCGAACTTCGCCACCTGGCTTGAGCCTGAAGAACTTGGATGGCGGGTTCTCCATAAAGTCCTCTCGCTCTATGTACAGTTCCTTTGAGAATGGTAACTCTCGAACTCCAGCCGATTCGTCTTCAGGGTTATTGACCGCCTCAAGCACCTCAGGTTGGTCAGGGTAGTTAGTGATGACGACTTTGATCGGATCAAGCACGGCCATGAACCGAGGGGCAATGGAGTTTAGGTGATCGCGAATACTATTCTCAAGAACAACAACATCGATGGTACCGTTAAATCTCGCTACACCAATTCGCTCGCAGAACATACGCAAGCTTTCCGGTGTATAACCACGGCGTCTAAGTCCACTTATAGTAGGCATGCGAGGATCGTCCCAGCCAGAAACATGCTTCTCGGTAACGAGTTGCAGCAATTTCCGTTTGCTCATGACGGTATAGTTCAAATTCAAGCGTGCGAATTCCATCTGGCGTGGATGGTAGATCGCCAGTGATTTGCAGAACCAATCGTAGAGCGGTCGATGGTTCTCAAACTCGAGAGTGCATATGGAGTGAGTTATGCCCTCTAGGGAGTCGCTTTGTCCGTGCGCCCAGTCATACATTGGATAGATGCACCATTTGTCCCCGGTGCGATGATGGTGCGCGTGCATGATGCGATACATGACTGGGTCTCTCAAATTCAAGTTGGGAGACGACATATCGATTTTGGCTCGAAGAGTGCGAGCCCCATCTGGAAACTCTCCTTTTCGCATTCGTTCAAAGAGATCTAAATTCTCTTCAACGGAACGTCCGCGGAACGGGCTTTCCGTACCGGGCTCGGTCAGGGTACCTCGGTATTGTCGCATTTGCTCCGCGTTTAAATCGCAAATAAACGCAAGGCCCTTTCGAATCAGTTCAACCGACCAAGCATACAATTGCTCAAAGTAATCCGACGCGTAGTGGAGATTATCCCACTGGAAACCCAGCCACCGAACATCCTCCATGATCGAGTTAACGTACTCGTCATTTTCTTTTGTTGGGTTGGTATCGTCGAACCTTAGATTGCATGTTCCGCCGTAAGTCTTAGCTAGGCCGAAATTCAAACATATCGATTTCGCGTGACCAATGTGCAGGTAGCCGTTCGGTTCAGGTGGAAAACGAGTTGCAACAGACTTACCTGCCAGCGTAGGCTTCGTAGCGAAATCCTTTTCGATCTCTTGTTCGATAAAGTTCTTTACGACTGGCTCAGCAGGTGTCTCTTGGCTCACGATTCTCTCGTCCTTGTTCGAATTAATAACTCTAGTAGTGCTCGGGCAATTCTAATCTCAGCTGCATCGCGGCGTAAACTGCGACGCTTCGATTGCGGCCCAACGCGTGTTCGACGTTAAGCCGCTTTCTTCCATGGCATCATTCGTCTCAAACTGATTTGAGGAATGCGTTGCTTAGCGTCCCATTTCGTCCGCAAGATGTCCTGCATCATAAATGGACCGCAATGATTCGAGAACAGCTGCGATGTGAACGGATACGGCTCTTCCAACTTTGTCGGAAAAGTAGAAATCCGCTGGCAAGCTTTCGATGTTTCCATCAAAAATGATGCCTACCATTGCACCGTCTCGAGAGACCACAGGTGAACCCGAATTGCCGCCAATGATGTCAGCAGTGCAGACGAAGTTAAACGGAGTGTCGAGCTTCATCTTTGATGCCGCATCGTTCCAACTCTTTGGCAAGACCCAATCCCCTTCGGACAAGTGTCGCTTTTCGTGTTCAAATGCTCCCCCCAAAGTGGTACTGGAAGGAATGGATTGGCCATTCGATTCGTAACCACGAACGGCACCGTATGCGAACCGGAGCGTGAAGGTTGCATCGGGATATAGTTTGTCACCCATGGTTGCAAACTTTGCTTCGGTAATCTTGGCGTAAGCTTGTCGCTCTTGTTCATCGAGCCCATCTGTGGCCTCGTAGATTCGGCGATATTCTGGTTCTAAATCTCTAGCAAGAACAATGAGTGGGTCAGACGACTTTTCGATTGCGGAAAGTCCTGCCGAAGCAAGCTTCTTTCGTTCATCAACTGAGAATAGCTTAGTGCCCGCAATAATTTCGGTCGCTCGTTCCCTTGGATTCTTGCCAGCGAGTGCCTTAACAACGACCGGATCATTTCCACCACGATCATCAATCAAACGGGACAGTTCATCAGCGAGAGTGGTTCGCTCAAGATCCTCGTAGAGAGGTGCTTCGGAGAACAAACCTAGGAGCAGAGAATCGCGGCCACTGTCCCGGAAAGCTCGGAGTCTTTCGGAACTCGGCTTGGCATCTTCTTTAGCCATCAACACTAGATTCTCTGCAATGCCGTAGATCTGAGATCGCAAAGAGACCGATTTGTTAAGCCATTCCGCACGTTTCTTTTGAACGTCGCGAACGGTGTCCCAAGCATCTGCCAGATTCGCGAGCTTTGGGTTAGCTGCGATGGCTTTCTTAAGCTCAGCTTCTTCTTTTGCTTTTGCCTCAACAAAACTCGGATCTTGAATCCCCAAAAGCATACCGGTGTAAGCTTTTCGAGAATTTTGGATCCCGAATAGATCATCCTTTGCGCGTCGCTTCTGCTCTGGTCCTTTCAAGCCGAATTGCTGCATTAGCACTTCTTTGCGGCGGAGCAAATTCATAACTCGAGGCATCGAAACATCGCGTTGGAATTCGATCGCATCTTTCGTTAGGATACGGCGAGTGCGACCTGGATTACCAGACACGAAGACCAACTCGCCCTCTTTCGCACCGTTTGGATCCATCTTAAGAAAATGATCGATCTTGGCAGGTTTACCATCTTCGTAAACTCGGAATAGAGTCACGTCGAGGTTGTAACGAGGGTACTCAAAGTTATCGGCGTCGCCGCCGAAGAATGCTGCGGATGCTTCCGGAGCCCAAACCAATCGCACATCCGTGTATTGTTTGTAGCGATACAAGTGGTATCGGCCGCCACCGTACAGAGTTACGACATCACTACGCAAACCGGTAGCATCGAGCGACTCTTTCTCGATGGTTGCCATGGCTGCCTGCCGGGCCTTGCTGGCTTCTTGTGGTGACATACCAGGCTTGACCGAACCGTTTACCTTTGCCGTAACGTCTTCGATAGAGATCAGTTGGTTCAGTTCAAGGTCGGGGGTTTGGATTTCTTGTTCAAAGGATTTGGCCAGAAAGCCATCTTCGTTGTAATTGTGCTCGGGGGTGGAAAGCTTGTAGAGCGTATCAGAAGCAACGTGGTGATTCGTTAGAACTAACCCATTTGACGACACAAAGGATGCAGAACCACCAGAGTTGAATCGAACGCTGGAAAGCATGAGATGGTCAAGCCATTCTTGGGTCGGTTCGAATCCGTAGGTTTCCTTGAGTTGCGTTTTGGGAACGGCATTAAAAAGCCACATTCCTTCATCGGCTATTGCGGTCGAGGAAGCGATCCCCATTGCCATTGCCATACATGCTAGCTTCCGATTCCACGACTTATTGTTGACCATGAATTCGCCTCAAATTTGATGCTGGATGAAATAGAACCGATTTGGTTTTGCTGGGCTGCAAGTTAAAGAATATCGTCTCTGCCGCTGCTGCCTATACCGCAATAGGACAAGGCAAACCATGAATCTGGGGAAGCAGAGGGCAGAGCGAGTCGCCAAGAGAGGAATGCGACCCGCGAGAGATAGAAATCCCACTTTTAGAATGCGCAGACCAAAAGCTTAGAAAGGAGCGTCGTCGTCTGCGCCGGCTTGGGAAAATTCGCTGTTAATGTCGTCCTCGTCGTATGATGCCGTTTTGGTGCCCGCTTTTGCAAAGGTTAGTGCTTCTGCGCTCAGGAAATACTTGACTTCGCTCGAAGGGTCTTTCTGCCACTTGCGGCCGCTCAATCGGTAAGTGACATCGACTTCATCACCGATTCGTAGTTCGTCAGCGAGTTCGCAGCCCTCGTTTGTGAATTCGAGTGGAATAAAGTTTGTGAAACGTCCGGTGTTTTGCTCCAAGACAATTGTTCGCTTCCTAAAACCCTTTTGCCCAAAGGATTTGGTTTCTTCGATAACATGAACGATGCCGCGTACTATTGGATTTGACATTTAAGGGCCTGTTGCAAAGGGTAATTCAATCAAAATGCCGAACGGTCCGTTCGACGTGCCTCTAATGTGAAAAATGGAATCTGTTTTCGATCTCAGCCCGGGGCATGTCAGAAGATTTCCGGGGCGACACGTCGTGTCCGTCGGCTGAGTTCAATTCGAATCCACACTCGCAAAGTGTAACGTATCTCGCTTACCACTTGCAGCCCTGGCACGTTTTTTCCCGACGCGACAGCCCGGATAAGCTGGCTACGGCCCTCGAATAGGACATTACCCCTACGCTTTACTGTTGCAGGATGGTCGTCGGGCTATTTCAGAGCGATGTTGGCAGCAAAAAAGGCCAGCATCATGAAGAACCAAACCACGTCCAGAAAATGCCAGTACAAGCCGCAAAGCCGCAATCCGATCGTCCGTTCGTGATCGTATTTGTCTCGGCAAGCATTGATGGCACAGATCGCGAGGGCCGCGACGCCCCCAACCACATGCAATGCATGGACTAAAATCATGACAAATGTAAAAGCGTGTGCACCGTTGGTCAGGCTCCCAGACTGAAGCATTCCGGTCACCAATTGCATCATTCCGATCGCCTGCGCCCCCGTGAAAATCAATGCGAACACGGTCGCTACGATCAAGCAAGACTTCACGACCCCTTCGCGGTCGCGTCGCGCACATCGGTACGACAATTCAATTAGGGCCGAAACTCCGAGCAAAACGACCGTTGAGAGCACAAAAAGAGGCGGTAGCTTAAGTTGCGATGCATCGATTCCCGTCTGCTGTTTCGTTCTCATGAAGACGTAAAGTACGTACAGAATGATGCTGGAGAAGAAAAAGACCCCGAGAGCGGCCAAGAATAACCAAGCTCCCTGCAAGGCTCGTCGGTCCGAAGCGAGCAATCCTCCTGGATTGTCATCGCCCGCATTAAGATTTGCCACGTCTGCGGACCCCACGGTATGTGCCTTACGGTTGTATGACCTTTCGAATGAACCTAATGTCAGAGTTGTATAGCAAATTGTCAACCGCTGCCCCGTAATACGAGCCCGAAAACGAAAGGGGAGGAATTGCCCTGGTCTAACTTAAGCCTGAAGAGCGTGAATCGGCGATCGGATTGCTCATCGGGCTCGTATTAGACGTTAACCGTATTGACCAGATGACTTGCTTGTCGATATTAATAAGCTTGTAATAAAGACGTTTTGAATCGATTTATTTTTTAGCAATAGAACAGGTGTTAACGTGACGATCACACGAGTCGGAACCAACGAAAAGTATGCTTCCAATTGGGACGTGGTTTTTGGCGGCAAGAAAAAGGCTTCTTCAGGCAAAACAGCTGCTTCAGCCAAGGCCACCCCAACCAAGGCAGCTTCCTCTAAGAAATCAGCCAAGAAAACCACCAAATCGGCAAAGAAGGCAGCTCCTGTAAAGCAAGTAAAAAAGGCCACTAAGGCAAAGAAAAAGTAATTGGCGTATCGATCGTTTTGGCGGTGCTACACATTCTGCCTAGGCGTTGTACCAGAAGCAACAGAGCTAATCGCCGACAGGTGTTTTTTCCGGATAGTTCGCCACAAGACCCTGGAATTTGCTTTACAAAGTGATCGTTAGCCTTGAGGCGCATGCCGCTCGATGAACTACAATGGAGGAGCTTCTTCGCTCCTCCATTTCTATGAATACCGAACCCAACGAATTCCATCAGCCGCATGCCCCCGAGGTGACTCACGCCGCGGCAGCTCCGTATTCCTCGGATTCGAATTCCGATCTCGAAAAGACGCACATTGCTTCGCCCCGTCTGGAATCGTCTGTTGGCAACGTTTCTGCATCCCCGCCAAACGTTGGATCTCGATGGCAAGAGGTAGCAAATTCACTAGTCGGCCAACAACTCGACCACTTTCGAATTGATACGTTAGTCGGCATCGGTGGCATGGGGGCTGTCTTTCGGGGTGAAGATCTCAGACTAAATCGGGAAGTAGCCATTAAAGCTGTAGCGTTGGACGGGCGGGATCCTGAAGCGATGAGGCGATTCCGTTTCGAAGCCCAGTCGGCTGCAAAACTAGACCACCCGAATATTGCTCGAGTGTATTACGTTGGTGAGACTCCGTTTTGGAGCTACATAGTCTTCGAGTTTGTCGAGGGCGTGAACCTTCGTGATTTGATTACCCGCCAAGGCCCAGTTTCCGTAGATCATTCCGTTTACTTGATCCGGCAGGTTGCTCAAGCTTTGCAGCATGCCAGCGATCGCCAAGTCGTCCATCGAGATGTTAAGCCATCCAACATCGTGCTCGCACCGAATGGTCAAGCGAAAATCGTGGACATGGGACTAGCCCGAGTCACTGAGATGGATCGTTCCAGCAATGACCTTACCGCCAGTGGTGTGACTCTTGGTACATTTGACTACATTTCCCCAGAACAAGCGAACGATCCTCGCGATGCGGATGTACGAAGCGATTTGTATTCACTGGGTTGTACCTGGTACTACTTGTTAACCGGTTCCCCACCGTTCCCAGATGGAACGGCGTTACAGAAATTGCTCATGCATGGATCGAAAATGCCCGAAGATCCTAGGGTGTTTCGATCGGACCTTAGCGATTCGCTCATCGCAATCTTGAGAAAACTGATTGCCAAGCGACCTGCGGACCGCTATCAGCAACCCACCGATTTGATCGATGATCTTCAAACATTAGCCATTATCGAAAATCTTGAATGGACTCGAAGCACCGATCCGCGGGACTCGGTTTACGAACATCCGGTGTCCATCGGTCGATGGCTCGCTCCATACTTGGTCGCATTTTCCCTTTTACTCGCCAGCACATTGTGGCTATATGTCGATTGGCTTAGAAACTCGGTCGCCAGCGTTCCCGCTCCGGTTATCTCCGCGAGCCCGGTCGGCGTTTCCATAACCGTGGCAAACAATTCGGGTAGTCGCCCCGATGAATCGCTCATCATTTCGTTGCCGGAGGATTCGCAAAGCATCATCGTCGACTCTTCGTTGACGCAAAATCAGTTGGAAACGAACAGGCAATTGGCGGCATCGCTCGAACAAGCCATCGAGAGAGCCAATATTGTTTCCTCCATCAATCAAATTGTCATCCAATCACCTACCGTAATTTCAACGGAATCACTAAAACCCATCTCCCAGCTTCGATCACAACTCAAGATCCTCGGCCCGGAGGGGAAACGCTGTCGGATTGAAATTACCCCAGTAAAAGATTTGCGCGAGAGCAAATCCTGGATGGACTGCGGTTCCAACAAAATCGCTTTTGAGAACTGCGACTTGGTTTGGAGAGCATCCGATTCGAGGCAACCGCTGTTTCTGTGCCGACCAGGAACGCAGCTTTCTTTTGACAATTGCACTTTGCGGGTCGAATTTCAGGGAAACACACCGACAAACACCGCCCTGCCAGCGATTGTCCAATTCGAGCAATCGTCAGCCATTGGTGTGGGTAACTCAGACCCAATTTCCGCAACGAGTTCTCGTTTGTTGCTCAAGAAAACCATGGTCTCGGGCAACATTGACTTTATTCGGTACGCCTCACCGATGAGGGTCGAAACCCAGTGGACTAATTCTCTAATAGCCATCACTGGCTCTGTCGTTTCCATCCCCAGACTCAATGTCACCAATCGCCCAACAGCCAACATCCGCATGGATCTAGAGTCCGTAACCACATGGACCAACAAATCGTGGATCGAAACGTCCTGGTCTAGTTCTGCGCTAACTCCAATCCCAATCGTTCGAACGGCGAGAAAATCGGTCTTTGCGGGAATGGAAACGCTAGTCGTTTGGGACGTCTCTGCAAAAGAGGATTGGCAATTCTGGGACCAAACGAAACAAGGCCTTGAGCTTTCCCGTTGGATCGACTTCCGAGGCGAGGACAACATATATGACGAAAGCATCCGGAAATTAGTTGAAGCTAGTTTAAGCAACGGCATGACAGAACAGCTTGTATTCTCAACCGACGCAAAGCTCCTTTCTGAAGAACGAGGGCTGGAATTTTCGATCCCTTGGAAAAAGAAACCTACGCTGGAGACTATCTCAAGCCCGACGATTTCCGCTTCCCTTTTTCAATTGCAGGAAAGTACGTTTCCACGAGGTGCCATGACATCGGATTTGCCTGCACCAGCGAAGTAAAATCAACGCCATACTGTTGGCCGGTAACATGGTCGCCCACGAAAACGCCCGTCACTCCCACTGTCTTTCCATCATATCGAGCAACGTACCAACCAACGCTTCGACCGCAGTTCCGGCGTGGTTACAGTTTGCATTGCAATGGCAGGTAAACCATGTTTGTTTTATTCGAGCAAGGAAAGCAGGTCTCGCAATTCTTCAAGCGTAAAGCTCTTATAAGCATCTTCGGGCATGATCGACTTGGAGTTTGGCTCCTGGGCCTCGATGTCCTCTAGTTTCAATTCAAACGTGGTGCCATCGGCTGCCAAGTATCTTAAATTGGTTCCGACTCCCCCAGCGTTTAGTTTGACACCGACTAGCGATCTGCCATCTGTCGTTAGGATTTTCCATGGCAGATACAGTGGCCCGATTTCTTTTGCTGGATACAGAATCGACTCCAGAATCTTCTTGCGAGATGCAGTTCCCTTGAGAGTCGAGAGGTCAGGACCGAGCGAAGAGCCTCGACCTGCATAAGCATGACACGTCGCGCAGACGCTTCGCAGAAAGACCCTCTGGCCGGCATCTGGATCACCACCCATGCCCACTTGTGACCACCATGCATTAAAGTCCTGGGAATGAGGTAATCCGGGGGTGACGGCGGTCGCATTCATGACCCGCGTCCATTCTGCATGAAGCTTTGACGCGTCTTTCATCGTCGACGAAACAGATTGCAGTTCAGGCTCGATACTAGATTTTCGAGCACTTAATCCAGCCATCGACAATGCTCGCACACCATCCTCAAGCGTTTTGTTCTTAACAACTTCCAATAGTGTTGAGGTAGCATCATCGGTGCGTCGTGTTGTTAAAAGCAAGATCGATTGTTTTTGAATCTCGCGGTTGGCCGATTTTTGAATGAGCGTGCCAAGCACTTTTGTATCGGGCTTATCCGAATTGGCTGGTAGGAACCGAATCGCCATGGCTTTGATGGCATCTGATGCCGACTGAGATTCGATGGTCGCAGCAAGGCGAGCCACTCTAAGGCCAACTTCTTTAGAGGGATCATTCAAGCTTTCAAGGTACGAAATCGCGGCCACCGTTTCAGAGAACTCGAATTCATCAAGCTCGCTTCGATTCAAGCTATCTGTGAGCGCGTTGATAAAGCTGCGGTCCTCTGTCTCGGCTGCTAACCGGACAGCTAACCGTCGAATGTCACGATCTGCGTGTTGCATGGCTGCATTGATACGAATTCGTTTCTTTTGCGAATGGTCGACGTTTGGTTCGTGCCATTCTCTCCAGCGGCATGCGAGTAGCCAGCGTCCGAGTTCCTCTTTTTCAACGGGAGGTGACATATCGAAAACGTCGGCTCGTTGAGACAATGCCAAGATTCGAGACTGCGATTGCTGCTTCGCTTCCCAATTTGGGCTTCTACCGGGAGCTGCGATGTCGGTGAAGACACGAGGTTTGCCTACTGCATTGTTTTCCAGGCCAGAGGATTCAGGCGGAGTAACTCTCCAAAGCCTTCCTTTGGAGTGAACAGAGTAGCTTCGGTCGACCCAATCGGTCATTAGAAACGATCCATTTGGAGCCGCGGCTAATCCGACTGGTCGAAACATCGTGTCCCCTTGAATGGCGACTTTGAGATTAATCCGATCGAGTTCCTTAGGATCATCTGCAGAAAAGAATTCCAATCGGTTTTCACCCCAACTGGTGACCAGCAATTTTCCTTGATAGGGGAGGACAGCACAGGGGGCTTCGCCGGTTCCGGCCTCCATTCCCAGAGTACCGGGCAGCTCACCGTTCCAGGCGATGAGTGGATTCGTGCCAGCTCGGCCAAATCGAAATTGAAATCCGTAGTCGCCACTTTCCGTAACGCGAATAAGTCGACAAGGAGGTCGCGAGTCAGGATCGTTATCGACCGTCCACAGATCCCCTCGCGCATCGAAGCACAAACCGAATGGGTTCCAAAGTCCGGTCGCGTAGCGTCGCAGTTCCGATCCATCGAGCTTGCAAGAGAATATGTTGCCCCCTTCGCCACTTCCTCGCTGTTCGCTGTCCTTGCCTATTAACCGATACGGTGCACCGAAGTTCTCACCTTGACCGATGTATAGTTTCTTATCTGGACCAACCACGATGGAGGACAGTCCGTTATGTGGGTAGTTGGCAGAGGTTTCGAGCGTCAGTATATCGTCTGCTTCGTCCGCTTTTCCGTCATCGTTGGTGTCGCGTAGTCGGCAGAGTTTCGAACGAGAAACGACGTAGAGCGATCCTTGTTCGCAAGCCAACCCCATCGTGGCGACACCACCCTCGAAGAATAATGTTTGCTTGTCAAAACTGCCGTCGTGATCAGAATCTGTGAAGAGATAGATCCGATCTACTTTGGGCCCATCGTAGTTATCGGGAGGAAAATGCGTGTGGCTTTCTATGACAAATACTCTTCCATAATCATCAAAGCAGCAACCGACGGGTGTTACCAAATCGGGTTCGGTACGAACCGACTCGATTTTCCATCGATCGATGAGAGAGCGTGGTGGATCAGCAAAAGACACTTGCGTTAAGAAGCCAAAAACGCCTTGTAATAAGATGCAATGCAGAACCGAGATAGAGAGACGAGTCATTTTCATGGCATAGCCAGTGGTTGTAGTCATATGGTCTTGAGGCGGGGCCTTCACGAATTCTGTCCTAAGTATACTCGATAGGGCATTACGCAATGAGTCCCACCATTGCAACACTGTGCAAGCGACTAACGAACAAAGAGAGAAACGATCAATATTAACTTTGTTGCGATGGCTAGAATTCTACTTCAGGTTTCAGCCGAACTGAGACCGAATGGTCTGGTTTGCACCAGTGGCAGGGCCTATGTCGCCCACCGAGGTTCAAGCAACGCAAGGTTTCTCAAAGGTAGCGGTTGCTCTCGTAGTGGACGACGCTAGGAGGCCATTTGCACGGGAGACCGACTGTTACATTGCTAATAAGATTCGTGCCGTGTTCACCCACGTTTTAAATTCGACTCGCTACCAGATCGAGAAAGAGATTACCCACATTTTACTAGAGTCGTATTCACGGCCCTACTCTGCTGTCGGAGGAACAGCCTCCCCCCTGGTGGTTCGGTCAAAGCAAAACAGAAATCTTCCATTGGCAGAAAGATCGAACGCAGAAAAATGAGTGCTGTATCTTTCTGCGTTCGATCTTTCTGCCCTTAGAGTTGGGTTATTTGCTCACCTTCAGTTGATTCGCTGAAGCGGCATGTTACATCGCCTTTGCAAAACACTCTCTTGCCATCTTCTGCCCTGGCTGAAAGGATAAACTATGCGATACCGCATCCTCTCGCATGTGGTCCGGCGATCCCGCTCCGCGACTGCGGCCAAAGTACTTCTTAAAGTTCCACACCAAATCGCACCACATCCCATCCGCGATTCCAAGCTTGCTCAATATCGCTGTGGCAGAGCTAGTAGCAGGAGTCTCGCCATCTGCTTTGATCTTACCTCGCTTGTCAGAACGGCCTTGCTTGCCGGTGAACACCAGCAACTCAAAGTATTCCTCCAAACTCATGTTAAGG
>JBKDKR010000015.1:0-7850 GCA_046344995.1 Pirellula sp. | reverse complement strand
CGAAGCACCTGTACGATTTTGAAAACAGGCCAAAATCGACCGTGGAAAATACGTTCGTAACCAAAGAGTTCGAAGTGTAAAAAATGTTCCCCAAAAAATCAAAAGCCCTTGCTACTTTGACTCAGATGTCTTGGCTGCAATTTTTTGTTCGTCGATTATACGGCATTACGTCACAAGTATTTCGATCTACAGGGCTGGAACGTACTCCTCACCCCAGATTTCTCGAACCGCAGCAAAAAAAGGTGCCGAGTTATCGTCATAGACGAAGTTCCAACTGATCCTGTCAGCTCGTCCCGATCTCGTCTCGCAAATGACTGGGTAGAATGCATCGGAGTGGTGCCACCATTTTCGAGGTTTAACATAAAATCTTACTACGTCTACGCGAAGATAAACGGTCGGATTTTCTGGATTCGATGAAACAGAAAAAATGACTCTATCTGGAAAGACCTCAGTTAGATAAGTTGTCGGGTAGATCAGGCCAAGGATGTATTTTACGAGGATAAACCACAAAACTACAGCAATCGGAGGAGCAAGCCACTTCGCATCCGCAGAGATGTTTCCAAACACTGGAGCCAGCTCATTTGCGGCAAGCGATACGTATGTTATTACGAACGCGAAAAATGCGATGACCGGAAGAACGCATCCGGCTGAGTCTCGCGAAGTTCTTTTGACTGCAATCATTCTTCTCGACGATAACGACGGCGGTAACCGAACCGCCGCCCAAAAACTATGATTTCAAAAAACGCGTGATCGGCGGCTTCGGTTCACCGCTTAGCTATCCGATCTTCTGCGGTCACATCTCGATCGATACGTTACCGTCTGTTCCGCGTTCGATCATCTCCAGAGCAACAGGATACCAGTATGATTCGATCCAATCATCTCCGATCGGTGCAATTCGATCAACGGTCCATCCGGCGTCACGCATCGAAAACATCATTGAATCAGCGGCATGGGCGTTAGTTGAATGAATTAGTGCAGGACACTTTGCCGGCCGTGTAATCAAGAATCTAGAAACGTCGCGGCCATCACCGGGATCTGGATCATCCGGTGAGTCAGTGAATAAGTCGTGATCGAGACAGATCAAGTCGGGCGTGTCGTTCAGCGACCAGTATTCAGCTTTGAAGTCACGCGCAGTTCGCGCGATCTTCAGGAGTGCGTCTGGGTGATGGCGGGCGACAATCGATCTGAATCGGCGGATGCGATCATGGTCATCTTCGAGCATTAAATGTAGATTCATCGTAGTGCCAGTTGTGATGCTTCATGATCGGATAACGTTACGATTCACCGATGTCGCGGCTAGGTGACGTGCCATTTCCAAAACGCACAGACCGCGACTTTGGTGCACGTGATTGTTGTCGGGCTTTATTTACTATGTGTGTTCAGATACTTCTTTCGGTTGGTCTCTATGACGTGCGGCTCCCCGTGCCACCACTCACCGCCTCCACCGGATTGGACATCCCCAAGGGTATCAGAAGCGACAAATGTAGGATCCGCCAGTTCCTCCCCCAAATGTGTTCGCATGGGATCAAGGCCACTGGGAACGAAAAAGTTGATTCGTTTGCCTGCGATCTTCTCCTTAAGTGAAGCAACAAATTCGATTGTCACATGAAATCCATTCGGATTATGTTCCAACCACCGATTCGCAATGTATCCGTAATGAATATAAACGCGATGAACAATCGGCCAAGTCGCACCGACTGAACTAACCTCATCCGATCTAAGTACGGTATCCAAAACTGAATTAGCGGGATAAGGCTTGGCTTCGATCAATTCTTGATACGAAGTATTGATTGTCGAGACAATCGCAACATCTGCCTTGTAGACTGAACCAGGTTTAACAGCGTAATTCGGCTCATCTGTATTCCTCGCCGACAGAAGAAGCCAAAGATCCGTCGATCTACATCCCGGAAATGAGATAGCGTTACTCTTCAGTCTATAGTATCGATGAATCGCAGAGCCATTCTCCCAAGATTCCATCGTCGAGAGCCCCATCTCGACAAAATGCTCATTAATTTCGGACCAGGGTTTCTCGAGGCATTGTGGCGGCAAGAGGCGATAAGATTCGCGCAAAAACGAATGGTAGGATTTGCCGCCCAAATCGCGGAGCTTTGCTATCGCATCATCAAGCGAGTTCTGGTTCGCTTCCATTTTTAATTGAGTCTTGGACTCTGTAGCCTGATTCTTTGCTGAGCTGTCGCGGGATTGCGCGCCAACAGTTGACGTTAAAACAACGCAAAGTATCGAGGCAACAAATAGTCGAGATGCGAGATTCATAAGCCGACGGTCCTGAAGCCCGATAACGGCAAAATTCAGCGAGGGCGAGCGGTTGACTCAGATGTCTTCGCTGCAATTTTTTGTTATCGCTTCTTCAGTTTGGGTTAGCGCCCCAGGCGTATCGGAGCATGAGGCAACACCATGAACTTTGATGTACCAAGTGTAGCAAACAAAAAAAATGATAGCAGGAATTAGCCCGTAAAGAAACGAACCGTAGTCATCCAAGATCCTAGCTCGTTCGCGGGCCAAGTAAATTACGCTGGATACGACAGGGGCAAAGACGAACAAGTAACTCATGTAACGGTAACGCTGCCTGAAGCTCGGATTGGACACAGACGCAAGCTGCATCATTGAGAGCATCGCCGTGCATGCAATACAGAAATATACAAACGAGTGCTTTTCAGTCGATGTCGCACAAATAATGAAAAGTGCCCCCATGCAGACGACAATTCCAAACATCGCACTACCGCGTTGGTCGCTTTCGTTTAGGGTCTTCATGGCATTGCCTTTTGCGATAACGCCCCCGATGACAAACGGGGGCGAGAAAATTTTCCATCAAGTAACGGCCGATCCACCGCTTCGGTCCATCGGATGGTTACGGCTTGTTTTTGGTGTGTCTATTTTCACACCTGCAAAACGCGACCAGTTGCGAATCGCCCGAGCCAATTCTCGCGGAGTTTCCTTAGAATCTTTAGTATACCAATTCTCTTCAATGTGCAGTAGGAATTCCAATATCAGAATCGTTTGTTCAGAATTGAGGGAAGCAAATCTCGGATGTTGGACTGGGGATGCATTGCGTGGTAGAGGTAGTCCCAGTTCTGAATTGATAAAGTGATTACATGCTTCCCAACCATCGTCAGTTTCTCGCATTAAGCAAAGGCGAACTAATGCTGGAGTCCAATAGACAAGGCCTTCGGGAGACATAAGGCAGAGCGACATGTCAATGTCGGCCTCAGTAAGGGTGTGGTATTCTCGAGACTGAAGCAATGCATCAAACGTGGAGCATTCGTCGCAATGGCAAGTTGTAAATCTTGCGGGCCGACGAACCCTCTCGAACGCTTTTTCAAACTTGCACTGCAACGCTGTCGCTTCCATTGACTTTTTGCTGTTGGCCGTAACGACCACCATCACCGAGTTGCGGCCAGTGAAGCAACCATCTGGAAACGCCCGATCCGCAACTTCGGCGCATTGTTCTGTTCGCCAGTATTGGTCATTGCTTTCCCATTTGCCGTCGACGTTCACGGACTTCCGAAAGCCATGTGTCAATTCTAGGACGAATCTCCTGGAGCGAGGGTATTGTATCATAAGTCTGTTCCGCGTTGCCAAAGTAGCTCCGCAAGTAAGTTTTCCCAATCCCATTTTTCACGCGACGCGTTAGAAACCAGCTTGTGCTTCGGCTTCCTTCAAGTTCCGCGCCAATCTCAAGAATCGTTTGTGAACAGAGGGCCGCAGCACGGTCCAATTCGTCCGTTGGAGTCGGGTTTCGTCGAACGAAGCATCGAATACCAGAACTCTCAAAGTATTCGGCGATGGGTAGATGTGCCAGCCCCTTGAGCGGATGAGGGATTTCCATTTCACGTTTACCGAGAATAGTATCGTCGAGCTCAATCCATATTCCCGCAGCTATGGCCTCCACGAATTCGTCGTGAAAACTAAATAAGTAGTGCGAATACTCATCGATCATCTCATCGACGTTGCCGCCAAAGTTGTATGCCCGTCCATAATAAATCTTTTCATACTCGTATCGTTCGCGAAGCCAAGCAGAGTTCGAAATGGTTGATGCCCAATGATAGTCGTCGGCGCAATCTGGATGCGAAGGAAACGGTGCGTGCTCACCACGTGAGACTCGCAGTGAATCAAGCCGATCAAATGTAATGCGAGCCCATTGTCCGTCATCTGTTACAAAATGGATCGCGGACATCGGATCGCCGTAGTTTACGATCGGAGAGTCAACAGAATCAGCTCGAACGGGCAGGTCAAGGCGATGAGCAAATTGAGTTGGGAGGGCCATGAATGACAAACCGTACGATTCAAATTGGGCGAACGCTACTGGTCACCGATGTCGCCGGAGACCACGTTTCAAAAAGGTCAAGTAGGCACCGGCGGCGTCTTCGGCGCACCACATTGTTCGCTTCTTCTCTCAGCAATAGCCGATCAATGGTCCAGCGACTTGCTCTCCGAACAACATGTATCGTCGGAAAGATTGTATCCTGAAATAGGAATCGCGATCATTGGATCTCCACAATTCCCAATTATTCCTTTCGAATTCTTCCATCTTGCACGACAACTCGCATATCCCAGGTTCACTTCTTTCCGAAAGTTCCTTCGCTGTTATTTTCCAAACGCTGAGGAAAAGATAATCGAATATGTGTTCAATGAAGGCCCTAATCGAGTTCGACTCATCGCCTTCAAGTTGAATGCACGCTTCTTTGAATTTACGGCAACGTCTCAATTGCAAGTCCAGTTCATCCGGCTGCCTAATAGGTTTCAGTCCAACAAGCGACGCGATACAGTCCACAATCGCATATCGATCGTCGACCTCGATACCTTCCAATAGTTCAAGAAAACGTTGCATCGATACAGAGTCGTGCGTCAGGTCAACATACTGTAACGCCGCATGAACTGGATGGATGTAAGTGATGATACTACGCTCCAATGCGGTCCTGTCACTCCCTTAGCGAACATTTAAATTCAGCCAGTGCGAGCAGGAGACTCAACGCAAGTCAAAAACGGCCGATCGAGTGCTTCGTGTGCATGCCATGGTTCGCCTTCATTTCATGCTGTTCGCGAGTAATTCTTCACATGCCGATGCGAACTGCTCGTCCGATGGAAACGACTCAAAGAACAAGTCTGACAAAGTGAAGAGTCGGGCAGTGAGTGACGGTAGCATTTCCACACGCGTTGACTGTTCTCGCGGATAAGGAGTACCAAAAAGAGACATTGCTTGCCGCAGAATTCTTGAAGCAGGAGCAGCTCCGATAAGCTCCAGTCCCTCCGTCGTTTCCGGCGCAAAACCGCCAGTATTATTTCCAAAGAACTGCTCGAGTCCTCCATTGGCAATGTCAGAATACCCGTACATGATCGCAAATAGAATTATCTGTTCTCTCGGGAAGTCTGATCGAGAGGAAGACACCGGGAATGGCCACGCTTCAAGAATCTCTTCACCACGCTGCGTCATCCATTTATCAAGCGGCGTAGCTCGCTTGCGAGATCCCGCAAGATGTTCTTCACCCCATTTAAAAGCAAGATTGTGATCTTCCTGGGTCGCTGTTCCTTTTTCAATCCTATCCCAAACTGCAAGCTTGAAATTGAAGTCGTGATTCTCACTCATGTTGTGTTTTTGAGGGAGGACGAACGCCCATCGTCACCCAGTCGCGGCAAGTGACGCATCTAAAAGTCCAAGCACCCGACCCGCGACTTGGGTGCACGATGTTGTTTACCTTCGTTATTTCCTCGCACGGAAGATTGTCTTACCCTCGTAGCCTTTCCATGGATCTTCTTGTGGTTCAATTATGTTCCCGTCCATTGTTATGTAGATGCCGCATAGAATTTCATGTCCGGTTGTCACACCTTCGTGTTGGAGAGTAAAGCTAACCTGCCAGCACCACACATCGCCTTTAGAAGCTTGTAAAGGTAGCAGAGTTATTTTTGTTATTAGCCATTCTGCGTCGGGGAAATCGACAAGTCGTTCTCCGATGAACTTGGTTGCAATCTGAATCGCACTTTTTGCCGACATAGGTGGGTTGTCGTCGTTCGTGTTCCAGCTGGGCTGCTCGCCAATGTTTTTGACATTGATCTTAAGAATCAACGGGACGCCATACAATCCACCAACATTATTGTCCTCTATTGCCCCCCATCGCTTGATTTTGTCTACCTCAGTCGAAGGGAGGCTACATTCCACAGACGCAAAACACAGACTTGAAGCCACGAGTGTAACAAGCAGGATTGTAACGCGATTCATTTCGTGTCTCCCAAAGATCATTGTTGTGGCGAACGGCAGCCATCACCCGGCACGCGCGAGAGATGCTCCATTTCAAATACGGCCGATCGCGTGCTCGGTGTGCATGGCTTGGTTAGGCGGAATCTTGGCTTGGTTGTTTCCACCTAAACAAGGCCGCCGCTAGCACGACTTCAATACTCCCGCCCAACCCCGCCGAAACCCACGACGGAAAATTCAGAACTGAAGCTGTAAAACCTGCGATGCAGAGTGCAGCACCCGCAAACCAGTAGTGCCTGAGTCCATAGATCGTTTGAAACGTAAGATAGCGACTACCGATTACCAACAGCATGACCGGAAAGAATAAAGCTGTGCTAGTAAACAACGTAGCCATGGATATGAATATCCCAACCATCAACCAGGCAGTACCCTCCATCGCTAAAAAGCCCAAGGGATTGTCTGTGGTATTCTTCCCGGAAACACCAACTATTCGACAAACAAGTACAGAGAGCGGAAAGATAGCCATGCCACCAACGAGGAGCACCCAGATACTGGCAGTAACGCTGAACGCCGGCGACGTGGCTGAAGCCGCGAGCCAAACTAATCCGGATACCAAGGCGCCCGGAGCTCCGCACGCATAAGCCACGCGCATATCAGCTTGGAGGCATCGCAGTGATTCAGTTTCTTCCATTGATAAAGTAAAGCCTAACGGCACCGTTCACCGGGCCGCGGCAAACGACATTTGATTTCAAGAACCGCGCGGCCCGCGGCTCCGTGTGCAACGGATTGTTCGCCAATTACTCCGCACAGACTCGTTCTGCAATCCGACCAAGAATCGTGGCGTATGGTTCCGTTGAGACCTCGTATTCAAAATCATCGGTCAAGCATTCGAATGTGCTGTCATGAAATGCAAATACGAGATGTCTTCCAATGTAGTCGTCGCTCGTATTCGGGAACCGGTATCGATTGTCGCGAATTGTATCTCGAATCCAAGAGGAGTTCTGTACCTCGTAGATTCCATAGACCGTATCTTTAAATCGCAGAATTCCGCCACGCGCCTCATCGTTCGGGTATCCGAAACGAGTTGCCAAACATCGTTTGAATCGGAAGATCGCGGTTCCAGCATCTGTCATGTACGGCCCGCCATAGGGACTCATCTCGTCGGTCGGCCGCATGGCATTGAAGGTCAGCACAGTCGAAGATTCGGTTTGAATTACGACAGCACCGGAAACCGCTGCTTCCGGTTGAATTCCAAGGTCAAGGTCGATGATCCGATCCATGTTGATGCTTGATTTCCTTGACTGGCGAACGATGCCATTCAGCTAGTGGCGGCAAATAAAGTTTCTAAAATTCAAACCGGCCGATCCGCCACTTAGCTGCAATGGATTGTTCTGTTGCAGTCTTCGTCGGTTCCAGTTTGTCCGTCGCGTTGCTTAGGACCAAAATTTACCCCAACTCGTTGGCTGTGGTATTGTAGGGCCATCTTGATTGTTGGCCAGTCGGGATTTTAGCACGGTAATTTCTTCTCCAACAGCAGATGCAAGTTCGGGCTCGTCTTCATACGTTGCTTGAACCTTCTCCATTTGTGCAATTGCAAGTTCCAAGTGGCGATCCATGTCATCAACGGGCCACATATAAG
>JBKDKR010000014.1:0-2382 GCA_046344995.1 Pirellula sp. | reverse complement strand
TTCCAGATACAAGCTCGTAAACGACGACGAAGCCATTTATCAAGCCTGCCAAAGAAACTTTGTCGCTCCTCTAAAGCGAAGTAGTTCACCCAACCGCGAAGATATCTCTTAAGTTCGCCAAGTCGCTGTGTCGTCGATTTGGGTTGAGCCATCTTTCGGACGATATGAGGTCATGGATGGTTCTGCCGTATCAATAAAACGTTTGGTCCTTCCCGCTTCGGCTGGATTGCCGAGGGTCGGTCACCCTTCCGCAGTTGCCTTCACCTCGTGTTGCTTTCTTATGAGCTATTCATCTGGTATGATGACTCCTTACCGAAAGTACTGGAACTAAACACACGGGACTTTCACCCGATAAGATCACGCCCATGCTGGGCGTACATGCACGCCAAGCCCTCGATCGACCGTTTTGACTTGCGTTGAGTCAACTGCTCGGGCTGGGTGATCGCGGTCGTTCGTTGCGATAGAATTCATACATGGATACCGTCTACATCGAAACTTCAGTCATTAGCCACGCGACTGCATGGCCGAGCAAGAATCCCGCAATTGCGGCTCTGCAGGCTCAAGCGAAGCAATGGCTTGAAACGGAGGCTCCGAAATTTCAACTGGTAACGTCGCAATTCGTCATTGACGAAGCTTCTCGTGGTGACCCAGATGCGGCCAAACGGAGGATGGCCGCCCTCGAGAATGTTGGTCTTTTGTTGCCTGACCCGGACGTGGAATCACTCGCCGACAAAATTGTCATCGGTTGCATGATGCCGCACAAGGCGAGATTGGACGCTCTGCATGTTGCCTCCGCCGTGCTAGCTGGAGTAGACTACCTATTGACACAAAATTGCCGCCACATCGCGAACGCAACTGAACTTCCGCGACTCTATCGTCTATTGGAAGATCTGCAACTGCCACGGATTTTGGTCTGCACTCCGATTCAATTTTTGGGAGACCCTGAGAATGACATCTAATCCAATACTGGACGAGATTCATGCCATACGCGAGAAACTCTTGGCCGAGCACGGTGGAGACCTGCATGCCTACGTTGAGGCGGCGCGGAAACGTGCACTTGAATCAGGACGTCCCATCTACCAACCGAAGCAACGAACAAAGGATTGCACCGAAGCCGACGGTCGGCCGCGATCTGGCGGAAGCTCCGTCTCGTCGGCTCGGTGAATCCCAACGTTCGTTGCACGAGGAGGCGAGGTGGACCAAGAGGGGCAACCGCGACTTAAAAACTTTCAGGTCTCGATAGGACAGATTCTAACTGCGACGCTTTGTATCGCAATCGGAATCACGTGCTTAAGACTTTCGTTTCATCCCCGATTCGTTGGAGGATCAGTTCCAAACGTTAACTTGGTAGTAATGGGGTGTGCGATGTTTGTAGTCATTCCAACATTTCCCCTATTTCGCCGTGCCAATTGGACACCACTAGCCAACATTGTGGGATCACTGGCACTGTCAATCCTGATTGCGATAGTAATGCTTGCATTTTTAGTCCTGTCTGGAACAATCTGATTTTTCTCGACTGTGTTATCATAGGTATGTGTGCGGCAGAAAACGCACTCAATAGCAACGAACAAAATCGTGCACCCAAGTCGCGGGTCGGGTGCTTTGACTTTAGAAACGTTACTCGCCGCGACTGGGTGACGATAGTCGTTCTGGCAAAGAGTTGCAGATGTCACGTTTCATTTTCATGATGCTATCGCTATTTGCCGTGGGCTGTACACATTCGGTGACCGTCCAAGACCGTGATGAAATTATTGCGGTGGGTGACCTTGTTGACGACGTCAAGAATAAGCTACGAAAATGGGGATGGGAGGAATCACACATTGCTTTCGCGATTGCGGTTAAGGAAGAGAATGAATCGCAGGCCGAGTTCCTTAAGCGGGCAGAGGAGATTCGGCGTCATAACGATTTTTGTGAGCATCCATACTACTCGGTCCGTCCGAAGCCCAAAGTTATTGCTTCCTTCTCAGCACGGGATGGCAAGCTTATTGCAATAGGCAAGATGGAAAAACTGGGACCATATGCTGGAGATTTTGCATCGGAATCAGGATTCCGATCGGTTGACGCTACCGGACTATTCAGCCGATAATGCCAGAACAAAAAATTGCAACGAAGACATCTGAGTCAAAGTAGCAAGGGCTTTTGATTTTTTGGGGAACATTTTTTACACTTCGAACTCTTTGGTTACGAACGTATTTTCCACGGTCGATTTTGGCCTGTTTTCAAAATCGTACAGGTGCTTCTTCGGGTTCTTCTGCGGCGGCCGATTAGATTTCTAGGACTCGGATGCGTATCTCGATCCAGTCGCGGTCATTCTGGCTACGTAGTGTGCTTCATCGTAGGCCTGGTTGTTCTTCCAACAACGATAGATAATCCGAATCCATT
>JBKDKR010000013.1:0-2779 GCA_046344995.1 Pirellula sp. | reverse complement strand
GAATCCGCAGATAGGTTGCGGATGGTAGCCGGTCAAGCGATAATCTAGCAGGATGACGGAGCAAAGCCACACAGTTCAACGCACAATCTATCCCACCGCTCCGTTACACTCCGGTAGGTATAGATTGCTATTCGTTCGTCCTCAAAAGCAACATTCGCATGATCAAACTTTACCTCAAGACAAAGTCCGTAATGCGTTACCATGAAGCGTGGATCAGTGGTTCAAAAGTCGTTGAGCATTGGGGAGTTGTTGGTGATCGCGGAGAATCCCAAGAACACAAGAAAGACCGAAAGAAGTCTGACGAAGAAAACATCCTTGACGTGCTTGCTGATCCGCTTGCCAAAGGTTTCTTGCCAATCGATGACGATGGCTTTGATGTGCTTATAATTGAGTACGCTATAGACGGAATGGGCAACAAGAAAGACCTAAAGAAACGCCACGATCTGGAAGATCGCATGAATGAAACGCTAGGGTGGACTGGGCTCGGAAACTGCGATGGCGGCAGCACTGGCTCGGGAACAATGGAGGTCTGTTGCTTTGTCGTTGATTTTAAGACAGCCAAACGTGTTATCGCGAAAGACCTTTCAGAATCAAAGTTCTCAGATTTCAAACGAATCTATGCTGAAAAATAGAGAACGAACAATCGCATGCACCGGAGTCGCGGGTCGGCCGTGTTCTCAAATCAAGCATCACTTGCCGCGACCGCGGTGATGCGTGTCGTTATCTGAAAGAATACCTTGCTGAAGAAATTCCGTTTCTCAATCGCCACGTTGCTCATATTGACACTCGTAAGCGCGTTGTTGAGCAAATGGATAGCCTCCCCAAGGGCATATACAGAGGGCGTTGAGGAATGGACCGAAATGGGAATCCTATCTTATTCGATCGCGTTGGTTGACGTTTCTTATCCAAGTGACAGATGGGAGTTATGTGCTGTTAAGTCGGGGGATGGGCACTATTGCCACCTTTCCGAAGGTGGATACATTCTGAACTCCACTGGTGGGTGGTACTTTTCCCTCGGCGTGCAATTGCCAAAAGATCTTGCCGACGGATGGACGACAGAGTTGAAGGCCATCTCTGATCCTCCTGATGGTAATATCCGAAAACTCAATCCCGGTGAAATCATCGCTATGCAATTCGGAAATCCGTCTTCGTGGAAACTTGTAAGTGGCGGTGACGCCTCCTTGGGCACTTTAACCATCGTCAAGGCCGACAAAAAACAAGCAATTATTAAGGTTGCCGCAAAAATACCGTTACGAGGAACGATCGAGACTGATCATGAAGTTGTGCTTGACATTGATCGAACATTCGAGATCGATATTGTTTCGTCAAGAGATCCGTTAGAATCAATACCCAGAAAATCTCAGATAACCAAGCGATGAACACGAAGTCCTCGAACAGCCGTTTTGACTTGCGTTGAGTCAACTGCTCGGGCTCGGTTATCGCCGACGTTCCCTATTTCAGGTTTTGGTTCAACGTACCGTAAAGCATGCAAAACCCGTATTCGCAACCGGAACTTCCCAGCGTCAACTATGATGGTCGGTTCACTATCGCAGTGGGCCTTCTAGCGGTATGCCTACTAATAGTTGCGACGCATTTAGCGCTGATTAGCATCTACTTCCATCATCGATTTGAAGCTGAACCTTTTGGATGGATTAGTGCAATCCTGATGGTCTTTGCAGTCCCGCCACTTCCTTTAATCAATGGCAAACGACATGGTAGGGTTGCAAAGTGGACGTGTATCGCGTCGGGGACCGTCATGCTTTTCGTCTACATATTGCAAATAGCTCAAGGTGCGCCATTTCTATTGTTTGGGCCGGATGGCTGGACGCTATTGTCTCGATTCGCCTTCTGCACGATCGCCCCATTGCTGTTTCTGATTCCTGAAATCATCGCAAGCTCACTGTATCGCAACGGGCTCGCGGCGATAGTCGTGTTCGGCTACTTGCAAACGATCGCTGTTGAAAACCCATTAATCTCAAGATATTATCTCGGTTGGCCACACCAATAGGGAACCATGACATGCACCGAAGCACGCGGTCGGGCGTTTGAAAACTTTGGCATCAACTCCGCGTGCTCGGTGATGTCGGTCGTTCGCCAGACAGATTAATGTTCGCTTCACAATGCTACCACGCGATTGTCCGAAATGCGGTTTGACCTTCAACGCAATCAATGCGTACGGTCAGTGTCCGGATTGTCGGTACGCGTTCGAGGCCCTTCCCACACAGATAATCCTCAGCGGACATCTTGGAAAGACCTCGGAGAGCGACCTATTAGCCGCGATTGCGGCATATCACCAAGTCCCTTTCCTGGTATCGCTTGACTATCCAGTGGAAAACAAACTCGCAACGGAACTTGGAGAAGCGTTTTGCAGATGCCATTCCACCATACCAATAAAAATTGACGGAACTGTACGTTTCATTGTAAATGATCCGGCAATTCATGGATTGGTTGACGATCTATTAGATAAGACAAAACAATTGCCGGAATTCGCAGTGTCTGACATCAGTTGCATTCGTAAGAAACAGAACGAGCATTTTGGATGTTCAACCCGACGGTCATCAATCGACATCTTTCCAATGGAGATTCCTGATAGAACGTAGGTGGCGAACAATCCGATGGACGTGCGTACTGGAAATGGTTTGTAGACAAGTGGGTGCGAATCCCATCTGGGTAGCCGCTAGCCACGAGCCCAGTATCGAGTGTTGCAGCTTGGCTATAAGGGTTGGTTCACCACCCGAAGTGCCTGGTTGAAGCGTACACAGAAAGGTAGCGAGGATGA
>JBKDKR010000012.1:0-128403 GCA_046344995.1 Pirellula sp. | reverse complement strand
TTCCTCTGGTGTACCATTCTTGCGCATCTCGGCTGCTTCTTTGGTGCTTATTGCCTGCATAGCAGCAGCCGAGGATTCGATCGTTTTCCCTTGAGAAGCTTTCCAACGATCGTAAGCGGACGTAAACAGCGATCCCTCAATTGCTTCCGCCATGGCGGCTCGAATTGGATTCAAATCCACATACATACAACACGCCAACAAACCAGCTTCATCGAGAAGTCTTTGGGCTTTGAATCGCCCTTCCCAAAATGCACCGGTGCACTTCTCCTCCGAGTTAGCTCGCCGAGCAATCGGTTCCGAGAGAGCCCGCATAAACCAAGAGATATCAGAGAGTCTTGATCGAATTGCCTCTAGTTTTTCCGAATCATTGGCCAGGGAATCGACATCCGCTTGGGTGGGATCACCAAGCTGCTCCTCTATTCGTTTCCCTGGAAAAATCTGCAGCCACCGCAAGGCAACTTCCTTATCAGACCAGGTTCTCACGACATCTGGTCGATTCCGAATCACGACGTGCACGTGATTAGAAAGAATCGCATAGGTCAACACATCGATGGCGAAGACAGACGCGAGTTTCTCAAGTCTTTGTCGAATCCATTCCCGGCGATAGGTGTAATCTTTACCCGTTTCGTCGTTAACCCCAGCCAGAAACATCCGCCGCACGCAGCGTTGCACCACATGGCAAATAGAAACCTCGTGAGGCAAAAACAGTTCAGATCTAAGTGGTCTAGGCATTTGAAATTCTCCTCATTCGTATTCTACCCGCTCCGCCTCTCTTGGAAAGTGGGTGGCACATTTTGTCTTGAGAATCTTCAAAAGGACTTGATGGCCGAATTCGAACGGTACCGAAACCCTTTGCAATAACCTCTTCTTTTCCTGACATACAGGCTTGCCGAGTCTTACATGGCATTCAGCGAGAGTCGTGAGTTCCGATTGCTAGAAATGCCGTAACAAGTCGTAAAGTGACGCAGTTACGGCACAGCACGCCGGGGCTGAATTGACTAGTCGGTTGAGGGCCGAATCGCAGTAACCCCCTGCGGTAACTGCGCTAACGCTTGTTACGGCCTACGATATCAAAGCAATGACACGCCGATGTTCGTTAGGTATAGAACAATGCGTCCATGACCCTTTGAGTTTTGAGGCATATTTCGCCCCAGCTAGGTTCGAGGGTTTTCGATTCTACGATTTTGTGGAAACGCTCGAACATGTTGATTTCTTGGGCGGGAGCGAAACCGGAATCGTATTCATAGACTTTGTGCTTTTCGACACGATTCTTCATGTGAAAAGAGCAGCCGCTGACATCAAATTGAGGTTGGCTAGTTTCAAACGAGACTTCTCCTCCGAAAAACGGTAGCACAAAGTCATCGAGTTTGGCTGAGCCAGTTGTGCCGCTAATATGGGCCCATTGCTGATCACGGGTCACGAACGAGCAATAAAAACTAGCGGTTGATCCGTTCGCGAAATCGAGCTCTGCGCTGAATTCGCCAGGGACTTCGTTGTCGCTGCCATCACCTTTTAGCTTCGAGATCGTTCGACCAACGATGCGGGTTGGCATTTCCATTTCGTTAACCCAGAGGATAAATCGGATGCAGTACCAGCCCAGATCCCCCAGACAGCCGAAAGGCTCCAAGTGACTGTTGACGCGAATGTTACCTTTGGCGAAATCACTGCTTCCCGCAAAGGAAAACTGACATGCAATGCGTCGCAGCGTGCCGATTTGAGAAGGGCTCAAGAGGACTTCGCGAAGCCGATCGAGTCTGGCGGAGTGCATAAACATCACACCGTCCATGAATTGAACACCTTGCTTATTGCAGACGTCGAGGATTTCTTCGAGGTCGGCTGCGGTTAGAGCGGCAGGTTTCTCGGCGAGGACATGCTTCCCTTTTTTGGCGGCAGCGATGATCCATTCTTTGCGAACACCGGTAGGGAGCGGGATATAGACCGCATCGATATCTTTTCTAGAAATAAGTTCGTCGTAAGAACCGAGAGCATCGACGTTAGTACGCTGCGGAGTGTGATCGCTACATTCCTTGACGAACTGTTCAGCCGCTTCGCGCCGGCGGCTGGCGACGGCCACGACCGATCCGCCTTGTGTTTGTGCGATAGCACGCCAATTTTTTTTGGCGATGGTGGCAGCGGACAAAATTCCCCAACGGCACGATACTGATCCCGAATTCACGCTAATTCCTCAATCACTGTACTTGTCACGAAAGGCCTGGGCTACGCAAAGCAGCAACTTTACCAGGTTTACTCTTTTTGAAATCCATCTTGACCTGATTTCCATAGCTTGGATATCCTCCGCCCCAGCTACGGCAGGTTCGGTAAACTCCGCAGGAGCGGCGAGCCTCAAAGGATAGACCGAGCGAGCTAATTTGGCGACCCTTCGTCAACTTGGTAACGAACATTCAGGAAGGATGATTCCCTTATGTCTAACACAAAAACGGTATTCACCACCGGCGAGGCTGCCAAAATTTGCAAGGTTAGCCAACAAACGATTATCCGTTGTTTCGACAACGGAACACTAAAAGGCTTTCGGGTTCCCGGCAGCCGTTTCCGAAGAATTCCCCGAGACCAACTGTTCGTCTTCATGAAAGACAACGGCATTCCTACCGATGCTCTCGAGAGCGGTAAGAAGAAGCTTTTGATCGTGGATGACGATTCGGATCTGGTCGATCTGATGTATGACACCTTTGCCCGAGATGGCCGGTTCGATATCCGAACGGCCAACAATGGGTTTGATGCGGGCATGCAAGTCAAAGAGTTTCGACCTGATATGGTTGTTCTCGACGTCATGTTACCCGACATCAACGGCAAGGAAGTGTGTCAGCGAGTTCGCAGCGACCGCACCATGGATACCGTACAAATCCTATGTATTTCCGGTATGATTGAGCCAGATCGCGTGGCAGAGCTACGATCCTCGGGTGCAAACGACTTCATGCAAAAGCCGTTCACAACCGACCGATTGCTCGACCGAGTATGCGATATGCTTGAGATCGAGCGCCCCGTTGCAGTTGCATAAATTTAGAGCAACCGCGCTATACCAGTCCCACGATTAGACTGAAGACATTACAATAGCGGGAGTGTTTCATCGACGAAGCACTCCCGCTTTTTTCGTTTGCAAACCGCAACGATTCATCATGATTTACAACACGGATTCTTCTGTTCAGCAGGCAACTGTTGACTTGCTCCTCGCTACGCTTCATTCGGTTCAGCCTGGCACCGATCATTCCCAACTCGAACAATGGTTTCACCGCTACGCGACGTCGCTCGGGTTTGCGGACATGGTCGGCGCAGATTTGCTGCATAAATTGCGTGCTTTTCTTACATTTTTAGAAAATCAGCCGTGGGGCAATTCTTTAGCATCTGCTGTTCATGCGTCCATTCTTGCCATCACGAGATCGAATCGTTTTGTCGAGGCCGTGGAAATGGAATCTCGGCGGCAAATCTACAACTTTGTTTATGGCCTTACGCACGAAATCAACAATCCCTTGGCCAATATTGCTGCTCGCGCTCAGCAGTTGATGGCCGCTGCCAAGGATCCGGATACCACGAAATCTCTGGGAACAATTGTTGATCAAAGCATGCGAGCTCATGAGATGTTGGCCGAATCCATGAACGCGGTTCGCCCTCCGATCATGGAGCTTGAATTGGTAGACATTACTAAAGTCGTTACGGAGTCGATCGAGCGATTTCGCAAAAGTAGCGAAGCAAAGGGATTGGAGGTTTACGCTCATCCCATGATTCCAAACCTCTTTTCCCTAGCAAATCACAATTTGCTTTGCGAGTGTGTGGGTTCGCTCCTCAAAAATGCGGCGGAAGCATGCAGGCCAGGTGATCGAATTGATATGATTGCCGAATTATTAGAAGACGGGGATCCAGATGAGGCGGAGTTATCCGATTGTTCGAGGCAAGTCCGAATTGCTATTCGTGATACCGGTCGCGGTGTCTCTGCATCGGATATCGAACAAGTCTGGGATTTGTATTATAGCGGTCGAGAGTCTGGGCGTGGCCTCGGGATTTCTCTCGCCAAAGCACGTCGATTAGTAGAGGGTTTGAAGGGAAAGATATGGTTATCTAGCCATCCAAATGCTGGAACGACCGTTGAAATCCGGCTCACATCGGCTGAGCCGCCAACAGCCCAGAGGCGTAAACTCAACCTTTAGTGCAAGGCCCAAAAATAGAACCGTGGCCGCCAACGGGTGCTCTGGTCGGCATTCTCAACAAATCTGAAAGAATTTTAATGACTGAAGCAATCACGTTGATAGAACGAGCCGAGCAATTGGATGTCATCGTTGTTGGGGCCCACCCTGACGATGTAGAAATTGGTGTCGGAGGCACAGTCGCAACCATGGTCGACCTCGGCTACAAGGTTGGCATTATCGATCTCACGGATGGGGAACCGACTCCTAACAGTCCAGGGCCACACGTCAGGCTGGAGGAAGCGAGAGCGGCCGGCGAAATTTTAGGAGTGCATCTGCGAAGAATTCTACCGCTAACCAATCGACGCTTGATGGATGGTTTTGAAGAGCGAGTCGCTTTGGCCTCTGAGTTTCGACGCTACAAACCGAAAATGGTGATTGGACTAGGGGGAAAAACGCCACTTGCGTCACCGGATCACTATCAAGCGGTGCAGATCGTCGATGCAGCGATTTTTTATTCGCGACTTTCGAAATGGGATGAGTATTTTTCGGGGCTACCTGTCCACACCATAACCAAGCAGCTCTATTTCAGACTACAGTTCGAGCCTGCATTCGGTGGCGAGAACTTTATTACGGTCGATATATCCAATCAACTGGATCGCAAAATGGCCAGCATAGCGTGTTATAAAACTCAGTTTCCTCCAGAAAAAAACTATGTTTTTGAACGGGTCAAAGCGTTAGCGATGGCATCAGGCGCAGCGATTGGAGTGCATGCAGGGGAAGTCCTATCTTCGGTCCGTCCTATTGGCACTTCGGACCTTGGGCAAGCGATGGGGCTTCACTTGGCTTGACAACTTTTCGGGGCTGGGATACTCTCTTTTCTCCAATGATTTGGGATCCTTCCAAACATTTTGGGGAATTAGCTCAGTTGGGAGAGCGCTTGCATGGCATGCAAGAGGTCAGGGGTTCAAGTCCCCTATTCTCCACTTCCAAACACATGGGACCGTAGCTCAACGGTTAGAGCAGGGGACTTAAGCGGGGCAGCCTAAGTCGTTTCGAACAAACGAGTTCGGGCGATATGGATGTCACCAAATGGGTTGCTCGTCGCATCGAAAATGGTTGTCCTGGATTCAATCGTCTCGAAGAGTTTCCGTGCAAAACAAGTGATTGCACTGCTATGAAGAGGCGATTCACTCGCGGGATAGTTTTCTGTGCGGCTTGTAGAATCTGTCAAACTCGGGGAAGGCTTCGGAGTTGCGTCGTCACTCGACGGCGATGAACTCCATGTTAATCCCGAGCCAAGCTGAGATCGTGCATCGATTAATTGAGTTGCACGGTTCAGAAGGTGTAGAGACCAGACGGCAGACATTAAGCATTGAAGCGGAGTTATTCCTTTTTTACGCTTGATGAAGGTATGGTCCAGACCGCAAACCCGAAAGGGGCGGCGAAAGTCGTAGTCGGTAAGCATAATCCCTTGGTTGCAGGTTCGAATCCTGCCGGTCCTATTTTCTTTTTGGCCTACCAGTCACCAAGACCTTTGCGACTCTAATCCCTATGGGAATATCGAGTGAATTCTTCCGAGTCTCAACTTTTTTCTCCTATGTCTGATTCCAGCGTCCCTGAGCATCTTGCGTCTTATGCCGATTCGATTCTTGGCTTAAGAAAAGTCGGCAATCAGTTTTGGAGTCGCGGATGGTCACTCGGAACATCTAGCAACTATAGCGTGTTGGTGGACCGAGATCCGTTGACGCTTCTCTTGACTGCTAGCGGTAAAGACAAAGGTCATTTGCAGGGGAGCGATTTTGTTCTTGTTGATGGGGACGGAAAGCCAACTGTGGCGGGCCAGCAAAAGAGTAGTGCAGAAACATTGCTACATTGCTTGGCGGTGAAAAGATGTAACGCGGGAGCCGTTTTGCACACCCATTCGGTTTGGTCGACCGTTCTTTCCGAGCATTACTTTTCGCTTCGAGGCCTCTGGATTGAAGGCTTTGAGATGCTAAAGGGACTAGAGGGCATTACGACTCACGAGACCAGGTACTGGCTTCCCATTTTTAACAACACTCAGGACATTCCAGCTTTGGCCGCAGAGGTTGCCTCCTATTTGGATTCGAATCCGAACACGCTTTGCTTGGGCTATCTAATTCGACAGCATGGTCTGTATACTTGGGGAAAAGACCTGCCATCTGCAGTCCGGCACATGGAAGTGATCGAGTTTCTATTGGAATGCATCGGTCGCAAATCCAAACTTTAATTTGACCTAAGAACAAGGTCTGGCTCATGGAGAGCAAATTCAAGCGAGCAATTTTATCAAGTGGCATAGTCCCCCCTGCGCAGTGGGATTATTGCTTGCGACTGCTGCGACATCGTCTAACTGTCGAATCGACAACACGAGCGACGGTCGATGAGGATTGGTTACTACGAGAGATACTGCTTGATCAAGGAGCTGTGACCGAATATCAGGCGGACAAGCTGTTCGAAGGCCGAAGCAAACTGAACTTAGGCCCCTATGTTATCACTGACTTTATTGGTCAAGGTGGCATGGGAATGGTGTTCAAAGCGGTTCATCAAGTCATGGGCCGCGAATGTGCCGTGAAGGTTCTACCTCTTACGAAAGCAACGCAAGAAGCTCGTGACGGATTCATCCGGGAGATAAGACTACAAGCGAAGCTCGACTGCGAGTATCTCGTACGAGCTTACGACGCCGGCCAAGATGGTAGCGTGCACTATCTAGTCACCGAGTATGTACCTGGTATGGATTTGAGGCGATTGGTGAAGTCAGAGGGGCCACTAAGCTTAGAGCGGGCAGCAAAGATCATTCGGCAGGCTGCACTGGGATTGGATTATGCACATCAACAAGGGCTCGTGCATCGTGATGTTAAGCCCGGCAACATATTGGTCACGCCAGACTGGTTTGCCAAAGTGTCCGATGTCGGTTTGGCGGGCTTCACATCAGAATTAATTGACGATCCGAGAGCTGGCAAAATCGTTGGTACCGCTGATTATTTATCCCCGGAACAAATCAAAACGCCATTGAATGTGGGGCCCGCTAGCGACGTCTATTCTTTAGGCTGCACCTTGTATTACGCCGTTTGTGGAAAGGTACCATTCCCAGGTGGTGATACCGCGTCAAAGATCAGAAGGCATTTGGATGAGACCCCGATGCATCCGAGACGATTTGCCACTGGTTTACAAGATGAGTTTGTGGACATCATCGCTGAGATGATGGAAAAAGATCTATCTAAGCGAATCTCAACTTGTGCGGAAGTGGCCTTGCGGCTTGAACCATGGACCGAAGATTCCGCAGAAATGTTCAATTACCCGACGATTTCGAGAAGCCCGTGGGCGTCACCACCTCCACCCGTCTCGGAGTCCGAATCCTTGCAAACCGATGAAATGGCGAATGATTTGGGGGTAATGCTTCAGGATACCAGCCTGTCCAATGCTGGTGGCTCAGAAACAAATCCAGCCAGAAGAACAACAAGCCCCCCCCCACCGGTCGACAACATTCCGTTTGTATCTCCCGCAACCGGCCCCCAACCAAGTGCTCGAGACAATCCATCCCTGGGGATAACGATAGCTTTAATCGCTGCAGCGTTGGTTCCCCCTGCGTTGCTTATCGGAGCGATTCTTGGGTATTTGATTGCCACCAGAAACTAGTTGATTGCTAACGCTGAATCAGAAAAGCAAATCCAACAGCGAAACATTGTCTAAAAAGAATGCCACCCAATCTTGATAGGGAAAACTTCTGGCTTTCTTCGAACCAGGACGGGCGATATCCTATCTGTGTATGAAAGATGCGATGGCATTACGATCACTTATTCGAATCGCAAGACAGAGTCAAAATGAGTCAGGGCAAATTTCCGATCGAGCTAGCACCTCGAGTTCACCGTTTACCACCTTATTTATTCGGTAGGATAAATAATTTGCTGTATCAGAAGAGGCGTGCGGGACACGATCTCATTGATATGGGAATGGGAAACCCATCCGATCCGCCAGATTCATCGGTCATTGCTAAGTTATCGGAGGCGGCGAAAGATCCGACGAATCACGGATATTCGAAAGCGAACGGCATTTTGAATTTGCGTCGCGAGGTCACAAGTAAGTATCTTCGCAAGTATGGTGTGAGACTGGATCCAGAAACGGAAACCATCGTATGCCTCGGTTCGAAAGAGGGTTTTTCTCACATGTTGCTTGGATTGATAGGTGCGGGTGATACCGCCATTATCCCGGCTCCCTATTTCCCGGTCCACATGTATGGGGTCATTTTGGCCTCGGGCAACGTAGTAGCGCTCGACGTATCGAGCACGGACAAGTATCTCTCGAATATCGCTTATACGTGTGAACATTTCTATCCGCGTCCTAAGCTATTGATCATTAACTACCCGCACAATCCATCGACAGTAACGGTTGAGCCTGAGTTTTTCGTCGACGTAGTCAAACTGGCTAAGAAGTATGGATTGATGGTTATAAGCGATTTCGCATATGCCGACGTCGCCTTTGATGGATACGTACCACCCTCGTTTCTATCCGCTCCAGGTGCGAAAGATGTTGGTGTGGAGTTTACAACGATGAGCAAGGGCTACAACATGGCTGGCTGGCGTGTTGGTTTTTGCTCCGGTAATGCCGACATGGTCAAAGCCTTAGCGACCATCAAAGGTTATTACGATTATGGAATGTTTCAAGCGATTCAGATTGCTGCCATTGTTGCGTTGCGAGACACAGAAGCCAACGTAGAAAATCAGTCGCTCATTTATCAGGGACGACGAGACGTATTGGTCGAAGGGCTTAGGCGAATAGGTTGGGAAGCATCGGTACCGCGAGCGGGAATGTTCGTATGGGCTAAGATTCCCGAGCCGTGGGCTTCTCGAATGAACTCCATCGATTTCGCCATGCATCTGCTGGAACATGGTAACGTTGCGGTCAGTCCGGGCGGTGGGTTTGGTCCGCTAGGCGAGGGATACTTGCGATTATCTCTCGTCGAGAACGAAGCTCGATTGCGGCAAGCGGTTCGACAAATTGGAGCTTGCCTCGAAAAGACAGCCACGATGGAACTAGTCAACGCGTGAGGACCGAGGAGAAATGATGAAGATCCGATGCATCTTAGTTTCAATTGTGATCGTCGGGTTCATCGCAAATTGCTTGGGACAGCAAGTTTATTCTGCTGAAAAAAAATCAAGCGTCCTAGTCGTTAGACCATCCGAATGGTCTAGTTTCTTAACAGAGTGGATTCGATATCGTTCCAACGATTACAACATCGTCGAAGTTGATTCTATTGGAAATCCGTTTCAGCTTCGCAATCGTCTCTTGGAGCTTATTCACCAATCCGATGCACCGGTGGAGGCCATAGTACTTTGTGGTGACGTGCTGGAGGAGACACCAAATAACGCAGGGTCGAAACCATCTATCATTCAACGCAGAGTTATCACTCCATCCTTTCAACTTGAAACTACCGTTAAGCTTGGCCCAGCTACCACACCGAACTTAGCGACAGATGTTTTGTTTGGCGACGTGGATGATGATGGATGTCCGGAGATTGCAGTTGGGCGCATTCCGGTACAAAACGGAAATGAGCTGAAACGGGTCTTAGCTCGAAGCATCGACTATGAGACCTCCAAAGATTTTGGATCCTGGAGAGAGGATGTCCATGTAACCGCAGGGGTAGGTGGGTTTGGATACTTAGCGGATGCCGCAATCGAGACGGTTGCTCGACGATATCTAGCAGAAGGGTTGCCGGACCGATTCCGAGTTAACATGACCTACGCAAGCTTAACGAGTCCTTATTGCCCTGATCCTCATAAATTGAAATCGACTTACATCAACAAGATTAATCAAGGTGGATTGTTCTGGGTTTACATTGGCCATGGATGGATCGATCGGCTGGATCAATTTCAGTATGGCGAGAACCTCGAATGCATTTGTGAGCCACAAGACATTCCTAAATTCGGCATAGAGAAAGGTCCGCCTATTGCCATCATGTTGGCATGTTACACGGGAGCAATCGACGCGACGATTCCCTGTTTTGCCAAGCAGTTGGTGACACATCCCAAAGGACCAATTGCCGTGATTGGTGGATCGCGTGTGACCATGCCTTATGGGCTGTCTCAATTGGCTGGAGAGATGATTGACGAAGCATTAGTCCAAGGAAATGAAATCGGCAATTCGAAACCGCCCTTACTGGGACGGGTGCTGGTAAATGCAAAGCGATCAATCTGGAGGGACGATACATCATCTGAGGAGCCAGTCTCCGAAACCAATTCAACGAGACTGAAAACCAAATATAGGACTTCGGTTGAGCAAATGGCTCGAGCCTTGAGTCCGGAAGATCACAGCTTGATTGCGGAGCGTCGCGAGCATGTTCGACTGATGAATTTGCTCGGTGATCCATTGCTCAAGATCCGGCAGCCCGAATCGTTGTCGATCAAAGGGCCGAACGAGGTCCTGGCGGGAGAGAATTGTGTTGTAGAGTTAGAGATACCCCAGAGCGGTCGAATGAAGATAGAGCTACGCATGCATCGAGATCAGTTACCTTCGGACCTGATCCCTGTCGGCAGCTATGACGGTAGTGATGAAAAGAGAGATTTAATGCAGAGAAACTATGAAAAGGCAAACAATTTGGTGGTCTGGAGCGACACCATAGATGTGACACCCGGAATTCGAACTATCGACGTTCCGATCCCAAAAAATTCGAAGGGCAAGCAGATTGTCTGGGTTCGGATGGAACAAATGGATGGGTGGCGAGTCGGCACCCATCGGTTTAACGTTAAGCGACTTCGTCAAACCTCTGGCAAATAACCGAATAGAACTAAGCTTTAGCCTTGGCTTTGCCGGGCCAGAAATTCCGCCACGACTGAGCGAGCGATTTTTCCGCAGCCGATTTATCATTGTCGAGGACGACAGTCGTGGTGCCGGTATCGAGCAGTTCTGTTAGCTGCATAACCGCCTGTGTTATCAAGGCCTTGGGAGCCTGCTCGATAAGAGGTTGACCGTTGTTCCGCATCTCGATCATGGTTTTGTAGTCGTTTGGAATCTGAAAGAAAACTTCTCGACCAATCGTTTCTTTTGCTTTCTTTAAGCTAATCTGACCACTCTCTAGACCTGCTCGGTTCACGACCACTTTGATCTTGTCTCGGATAGCCTCGATCTGCTGCAAACTCATCAACAATCGAACCATATTGCGAAGACACGGTAGATCAAGTTGTACCATCAATACGATTTCGTTCGACATCTCGAGTGCCGTAAGGTCGACGTGTGAGTAGGACTTCGACATATCAATAACTACGTGCGAAAACGATGCTCGCAGTAGTCCGAATACCCTTCTAAGTGAGTCGGGGTTGATTAAATCCAGATCTTGTAACTGTACAGGCCTAGGCAGCAGATACAGCCCAGACGAGTGTTTGGTCAGCGACTTACGCAAAAGTTGAAAGTCGAGACGAGAAACATTTTCTGTGACGTCAACTAAACTGAAATCGGGAATTGAATCTAGAAAAACGTCAGCATCCCCGAGTGCCAAGTCCAAGTCGACGAGAGCGACTGAGTTTTCCGGTTTCTTAGCAAGGTTACATCCGACATTCACGGCAATCGATGTACATCCGACACCACCAGTCGCCCCCGCAACAGCGATAACCTTACACCCTCTGACCTTGCTGTCGCCGCTACTGTGCCGTGACTGAAGCAAGCGTTCTAATGCGTTGTACAGTTCTTCTACGTCGATCGGTAGAGGCAGAAACTCTCTCGCGCCGGCCCTGACAGATTTGAGGATTAGTTGACCGTCCGTGCTCTTCGATACTGCAAAGATAACACAGTCTGGCGAGGCCGATCGGAGCTTATCCATCAAAACTAAAGCTCGGTCAGGATCACCATCCAAGCAGATAAGTGCAGCATCAGGTTTTGACTGTTCGACGACATCAGAGAAAAACTCGTAGCGCGAACACTCAGCATCGAGCCAAACAATGTCCATGCCGAGAAGCATGGTTTTGAGAATCTCTCGGGTTTCGTCGTTCGGGTCGACAATAGCCAGTCGTAGTACGTTACTCATATTCTGGTGTCTAATTTCTTATCGACGAGTGGGAGACTGAATCCGATTCGCAGTGCTAACCGGTTGGGCAGGGATCATGGACTTAGGCTTGTTTGAGACACTGTCCGCTCCAGCTTCATGTGCCGATCCGTAGAGCATGGTACTCGGAACAGTAGTCTCGACTGGAGCTACGCCACCTGGTCCACACGTAGCAGGTACTTCGATGTGTCCATGCAGATATAATTCCTTGTCGAGTGGGCTATCAGTATTAAACCCGGGACCACCTGATGGCACCTCATGTGGGTCCATTGGGGCGGCAAAATTCGGCGTTACAAGAATAAGGAGTTCCACCTCGTTCTGAATTTCACGATTCGAACGAAAGAGTGCACCCAAGTACGGGATATCAGAGAGCCCTAGAATCCCTATGGATTCGGCTTCCGTACGAACTTGCAACAACCCAGCTAGAGCCAGCGTTTGTCCTGCACGTAGTTCAACCGATGTGTCAACAAAGCGGCTTCGGAGGCCTGGCACAGCCACCCCGGCAATAGTAACGCTTCTACCAGGGTCTATCTCGCTAACCATTGGACGAACTTCTAACCAAATACGTCCATCGCCACGCACTTTAGCTACGAACTCAACCCGAGTTCCGAATTCTCTGAACTCGATCCCTACCTGCCCCAATCCAGCTGGAACGACAATCGGAAATTCACCACCAGAGTTAAAGCTAGCTGGTCTTCCATCGATCGCAACGACTGTCGGGTCGGCCAAAACCTTGGCGAGGTTGTTTTGTCTCAATGCCCGGACGAGACCAAAAAAGGAGTTACCGCTATCGATCACCCCAACTTTGAAGGTTTCGTTGCCAGCATTAATTAAGGCACCGGTCGTTCCACCAGTGCCTATGAGACCAGAAGCCGATGTAGTAACAAAATCATCTCGGAAGCCCATGCTCCAATCGATGCCGAGCTGTCTAAGCCGACTTCGAGAAACTTCCATGATCTGTGTGTGCAACATAACGGTATGTACACCGATCACTTCAATTTTGTTGATTACCCTTTGATAAAACTCTTCTGCGATCGTAACAACTTGCTCAACATGTTCGTCTGCCGTGACTTGCCCGGAGATGATGACTGCGTCACGGATCGGTTGAACTTGCAAAGTTGCGGTTGGGAAATGCTGCGCCAGGATCGACTGAAGCTCTCGGGCATCGCCTATCACGATGACCTGTACGTTGTATACCGTGTCATCTATCCCCTTAGCATCGATTTGTGTTACACCGGTAGCTAGTGCTGAAACAAGCAATTCATTTTTTTGGGTAGGATCCACCTTGATAACAGACGGATTATTGATGGTCGCCGTGAGAATCGGCTGAGGAAACGACAGATACTGCGACGTCGAAACGATCATCTGCAGCGATTCCTGTTTCTTTGACACCTCAACCCTGCCGGTCGGAATTGCGGTTTCGGTATCTCCACCTAAAAGTGTTGGGGTGGTCCAAGGTATCCAGCAAGTTGTTACGAGCAATAAAGCTACATAATGAAAATGACTTCGCGATGTCATGTGAGCTTCACTTCCCTGTGATTACGATGGAAACCTCAATCCATTGAGGCTGTCTGCTGGGCAACCGTAACCGGCTCCCTCATAAGCGGAATAGCAAGCATACGCCCACCATCCCGCTCAGTCCTCATCATCGTCATTAATGGCTCAGAACTTATTGTGCTGTTTTCGGAGCAGACTTATTTCCCCCACTACCCCCAGATTGCCAAGTTCCGCTAACCGGATCCCAGACCAATGCGGGTTGGTTAGTATTGCCAGGGTTTGGAGTTGCGGCAGGACCACCCTGAGTTGTTGGACCTGGAGTTGGTGCTAACGGCTTGAGTGCGGAATTGGTAGACGAGTTGCCATCACCGTTGCTTTCCACCTTTTCTGGCGTTTCAGAGCCATCCTTCCAACGGTATTTACTTACGCTTTCAGGAGTCAAAATGGTCATTACGTGTTGATCGACGGGCGGTGCTGGCTTTTCTTCGGGAGCAGCCTCAACGAGAGCTTTGGTAGCGGCCACGATTGCTTCCGACTTGGGTGGCTCTTTGTCACCTTGCTCGACTTCATTGAGCCATGACATAAACTCTTCGCCATCGTCCACATTGTTTGCTGTGATTTCGTCCTGTTCGGGCGGCCGAAGTGCAAGACGGAGTTTTCCGAGGTGCGATGCGGTATCCAGAACGCTGTACTGTTTATCTTTGACCAAAAGCTGTATCGTTCGTACAGATTTCTTGACCGCGTCCTTAGCTTCAAGGTCAACTGACGCAACTCCGTCGACCATGAGGACTTCGATATTCTCTAGGACCTTGATCGTTCTGGACGCACTGATGCGTTGGCCTTTTTCAAAGAAACCGAATACATCAACACGATCTCCCGGTGCTAAGTAACCGCTACCGCCAGTCTCGTCTCGCACAACGATGTCAAAGACTCGGAAGCCATCAGGAATAATGACTTCTTTCCCTTTGTTCGCTAACTTGACCTCGATAATCGGCTCGTTCGCATAAATAGGTTGTTTAGCGAATTTGCCCTCCACAAGAGCCAAGTCAATAACGGCTCCCGGCGGGACACGATCCGATGGCCATTGGACGATTTTCAGTGAGTCCGCTGTCAGTTTCGCTGCGGCAGAGATGTTTTTCGTGGCCAAGACAACACCAACCGTCTGCACGGAGGGCTGGTCTTTTTGCTCCAGAACAACTTGGCTAACGGCGACTGACGCGATTACACCGCAACCAATCGCAATAACTAATAAGACTAAAGACTTGGCACGCATGGCGGAACGCTCGCTTTTAAAAACCTAAAAACGGTGATTATCGGCGTCCATGCCTTTCAACCGTACTTCGCAAAGGTAGCGACGGCTGACTCCTGACAGGGTCGTTTTCGGTTTTTCCCATCTCCGGATTGACGATTTACCTACCCAGCGGAAAATTCGTTAAGGCAGCTACATGCGAAACTGTTGCTATTATTAGATTTATCAGCAAGTTCCAAGAATACTGACTTCTTGGGGGCAATCGTGACAGGCCTAGAGATAAATCGCAAAGGAGATGCCTATAATTAGAGGGAACCGGAACCGTAGTGGTCGGCCTACCGTCTATTAAATCGTTATGTCACAAGCAACATTTCAGACCAAATCAAACACCGCACCCGAAGCAAACGGAACAGTCAGCCGCGAAACGCTTCTTAGCTTTCTCGTCGGGGCGGCGAAGTCCATGCGTAGAATGGAAATCGGCATTGGAGTCGTCGGCTGGCTTACCGTCCTCCTGATGCTGATTCTTTTCGCAGTATTGGTCGATCATTGGTTGCTCTCTCTTAACGTCCCTCTTAGGTACTTGTTCTTTGCTGGCTTGATCGCCTGGACCCTCTGGTGGGTTCCGAAGCGATTGGTACCAGTCCTCGTTCGCCCGATCCATCCTGAGCATGCTGCTCGTAAAATCGAACTCCAATTTCCGGAGATGAAAGAGAGCTTGATCAGTTGGCTCCAACTCACGACCGCCGACGAACACACTCCCAAAGGAGTACTCGCTGCAGTCGGTCGATTCGCTGCTAGAAACCTAAAGGGCTCTCAGTCTGATTCTATTTTGGACAATGGCAACTTACTCAAGCTGACAACCTTTTTTGTCGCCAGTTTGCTTGCCTTTGCAATTTATTCATTCTCTGCGCCTAAGAGTAGCTTAACATCAGTCGCCCGTATCCTGATGCCATGGGCTGCAATTGACCCAGCCACACGAGTTGCCATTCTAGAAGTATCCCCCGGGTCCACAACAATCACGCAAGGTACCAATCTACCGATTCGAGTCAGCACGCGGGGCGTACTTAAACAGGACTCCGTTCATCTAAGATTTGATCTTTCCGATGGTCAACGTATTGGCGAAACACTGCCCCTCCAACCCGAAGTCGAAGGACTAAGCTATCAGATCAATTTTGGTGAATCGATTGGTGGTGTCCATCAACCGCTAACGTATTGGATTGAAGCAGGGGATGCGGTCGCAGGCCCCTTTCAAGTAAAAATTCAAACCGTACCAATCGTCGCGATCGATCGCATCGAACTGATCCATCCCAAGTACACGGGACTGAAGAACAGAACGATCAACAAAGATGGGGCTTTTGAGGTCCCTGAAGGCACGGTTGTTAAACTCTTTGCACACGCTAATCAACCGATGACGCGTGCAAGAATCGAATTTGACCCCGTCGTCGAAAAGGGGATTTTGATTCGCTCTTCGCGATTGTTAGACCTTGCTCCAAAAGAAATGCAACTCGAAGGCGAATGGCTTGCTCAACTTAACGAACAAAAAAACAGTCCGACTATCGAACGGTACCGTATTAGGGCCACCAACAACCTCGGTGAGCAAAATCTCGATCCGATTATCTTCCCAACCAAAATCCTTGCCGATCTCCCACCAACCATTCGACTCCAAAGCGATCTGCCCTCTCAGTTGGATCTACCTAGCAACGGAATTCTAAAGATAGAAGTTCGTGCTAACGACCCAGACTACGGACTGACATCAGTGTCGGTCTTTGGCAAAAATGTGGCCAATCTTGTTGCCCAGAAAGCCTCCTTTGAGGAAGAACTATTCCGATCCGATTCTGGGTCAACCGGACAGATTGTAAGGACATTTGAGTTCACCCCCAGCAGTTATTCTTTGCGTGCCGGAGACCAAATTGAACTTGCTGCTACCGCTGTTGATAATCGATGCGCCCCAGGTTCGAATGTCCCTGAGCCAAACGTCGTATACTCCAGCCCCATCCGCGTCAGTATCGTAGAACCAACCAAGCCTGACGAAAAAAACCAAAGTGTGGCGGACAAAAACCCTGGCGAAGAAAAAGAGGATCCTAAAAAGCCACCTGTACAGCGAGGATTAAAGAACCGCGGCAACGAAAAGAAACCAACTGGTAAACAGAATTCTAATGGCCAGTCTGATTCTAGCAGCGAACAAGAATCGTCTGACGAACAACAATCAAGTAACAGCCAGAGTTCCTCGACTTCAGGTTCGAGCAAACAGGAACAACCCAAAGAGAAGGAACAAAATAAAGGGAAGCAGAGCGGCGATCAATCATCCGGCTCGGCTGGCGGTGATGGAAGTGATGGACAAGCGAGCGAAGAACAGTCTGGTCAAACATCAGCCGGTGGTTCTAGCCAAGGCTCGCGTGGTAAGTCATCCAATCAGGACGGTGGGAACGGTCAGTCCGCCAACTCGTCCTCTAACGGCGAATCAGGTAATTCAAATTCGGGTAGCCAAAACGAATCAAGCGACTCAAAACCGAATACTCCGAATACTAACGATAAAGAACCGCTACATGATGGCCAAGCTTTTGAGGAAATCAATAAATTTCGAAACGAGAAAAAACCATCAAGTAACGATTCCGAACAACAAGAAAATGAAAATACCGCTGACAATAACGATCAGTCGACCGAGAAATCATCCAGCAAGAATTCGTCAGGAGGAAAAAATCAAAGCCAAAGTGAAGGAGCTTCTGACTCCAACGAGCAAACCGACAACACGAATGACGGGAACCCTAGCAATAAGCGAGATGGATCGGTAAATCCTTCGGCAGAATCATCCGCCTCTAATTCACAATCAGGTGCCGATCAAAAGTCTGGCAGCGATCAAAAGTCTGGCGGCGATCAAAAGTCTGGCGGCGATCAAAAGTCTGGCGGCGATCAAAAGTCTGGCAGCGATCAAAAGTCTGGCAGCGATCAAACGTCCGGTAGCGACCAAAAGTCCGGTAGCGATCAAAAGTCCGGTAGCGACCAAAAGTCTGGTGGCGATCAAAAGTCTGGCGGCGAACAAAAGTCTGGCGGCGACCAAAAGTCAGGCAGCGATCAAAAGTCAGGTAGCGATCAGAAGTCTGGCAGCGATCAAAAGTCTGGCAGCGATCAAAAGTCTGGCAGCGATCAAAAGTCTGGCAGCGATCAAAAGTCTGGCAGTGATCAAAAGTCTGGCAGTGATCAAAAGTCTGGCAGTGATCAAAAGTCTGGCGGCGATCAAAAGTCTGGTAGCGATCAGAAGTCAGGCAGCGATCAGAAGTCAGGCAGCGATCAGAAGTCAGGCAGCGATCAGAAGTCTGGCAGCGATCAACAGTCTGGCAGCGATCAACAGTCTGGCAGCGATCAACAGTCTGGCAGCGATCAGAAGTCTGGCGGTGATCAAAAGTCCGGCGGCGATCAAAAGTCTGGCAGCGATCAAAAGTCCGGCAGCGATCAAAAGTCCGGCGGCGATCAAAAGTCCGGCGGCGATCAAAAGTCTGGCAGCGATCAAAAGTCTGGCAGCGATCAAAAGTCTGGCAGCGATCAAAAGTCTGGTGGCAAAGGTACACCTAGCGCAAGCGGAGCCTCGACGGGGCAAGGTGCGTCAGGGAACAAGACTTCAGATAATTCTCAACCGGAAAAAGAGTTACTACCTACGGATTACGCCGACAAGCAAACGGACTTGGCACTTGATTATCTGAAAGAGCAGAAAGATCGGCCTGATCCAGAGTTATTGAAACGACTCAAATGGAATAAGAGGGATTTGAATGAGTTCTACGAGCGATGGAAAACAGCTAAGGAGCAAGCAGCAACTGATCCTGATAAGAGAAAGGAGTTAGACGCTGCATTGCGTTCTCTGGGATTGCAACAGTCTAATCAATCAGCCAATGGAATGAGCGTTTCGAGCGATGGGCTGTCAGGATATCGAGAATCGGCCAACCGCGTTCGCCCTCCAGAGTCTCTCAGGGAGCGATTCGAACTTTTTCAGAAGGCTCAGAACAAGCAGCAAAAGTAGATATGCCCACGTACTTACACTGGGTTACGGTACTTAAACTGAGTAATAGGGAGATATCATCAAGTATGCAATAACGCCTGTAACGGAAACGTACAACCAAATTGGAAAGGCCCACTTCGCTACTCGCCTATGCCTTTGGATTTGGCCCGTAACCGCAAAGAAAAAGGCCCGTAGCACCAGAGGCAATACCACCAGTGACAATGCGATGTGCGAGATAAGCACGAAGTAATAGACTCCGCGAATTGGTCCTTCTCCGCCAAATCGAGTGGATGGATTAGTTAAGTGATAAGTTACATAGCAAACCAAAAACAAAGCCCCCAATCCTATGGAGGCCGACATCATGATGCGGTGTAGCCCAATCTTCCCCAATCGCTGTGCCACAAAGCCGACTATCAAACAAAGAGAAGTCAATGTGTTTATTCCACCGATGACATGAGGAATTGTTTTCGTCCAGCTTCCCAAATCAAGTTTTGTCGGGATCCCAAGCAATAGAGCCACAACCAGGGGAATCACCACCGATAGAACGTTGACAACTAAGTTACTTCGCTTTTCCAATATTGCAGTCGATCCGTTTATCACGGTTGCTTTCGCCTTACCTTACAGCCTGAGAATGTTCGTGTTTGAGGTTAGACAAAGTCTGCTCGTTGCCTTTCCGGCATTACAAAAAGTAGGGCGTATGCCACAGGCCGATAGCCCAAGCTTCCCGGTCGGCAACCTGACGCGGGTGCGTCTAGTTACCGCCATAAGTCCATTCATGAGAAACGGTGAAAGGCTCCTACTGAACTCGGTTTTTCACCCTAATCGCCAAATCAATTCGTAATTCCGTGATCAACAAGCGTCATTTGCTGGCTGATTATAGACGGTTGGCTAGTTCGCAACGAGGCATAATCGAATACTCAAGCTGCGGATGCGACGGCGTGTCCAGGTTCGCGTTGAATTATAATTTTGAAGGTGGTCATGCAACGCTGTTTCATCCACTTCGATAATTCTCGAAAGTAGACCTCTCTACGTAAATCGTCGTGCAAATCATGTCGACAACCCGTCCATAATTGTAATGATGCCATGCCACCGGAGTTTCTTACGAACTCCTCGCTCGCTTCAGAGGAAACCAGCTTGTCCTCGGTGCCATGCATAAGAACGGAAGGCGTTCGTAGCAAGCAGGCGTTCTGCAAAGCCCAATCACCAGAATCGATCAGGCTAATTGCCATCTTTAGCGACATGCGATTGTGCACATGTTTGTCGCGATAATAGGCATCCTGGGCCCGTCTGTCTTGACTCAAATCTCTGGTTCGTACGGGCGCGTTAATTCGTACGCCTGGAAATCGATGGGCCAACCATCGTCCAACCGACATAAACTGTTCGCTCGGCATTTTTGCCGGTCGCAACATTGGTGATGCAGCAATGATACCCATTAAGTTACTGCAGTCTTCAGGGCGACGTAAAGCTAAATTCAGAACCAGATTCCCCCCCATACTTTGGCCAAAAAGGAATTGCGGAATCCTGCCCCATTCCGACCGAGTAAGCTCTAGTCCAGAACTGACTTCATCAAGGAGTTGATCATAGGAATCTATGTGCCCCCGCTTTCCGGAGCTTCGACCGTGACCAATCAAATCGATGGCAAACAACGCGATTCCCATGGATGCCAACGAATTTCCTAAACCTGCAAATCTGCCACCATGATCCCCAAACCCATGAACGACGGTCAATGCCGCCCATGGTTGAAAGGACTCCGGGAACCAGGAATGAACAAATCGATATCCATTAGAACCGGGACGAACGCTAGTCCAAGTTGCAACAGGGGATTCGTATGGATTCACTCGTTTGCCTTCGTGAATGGAGTATCTGCCTTTTTCCTAAGCACAGTCCGACCGATTGTTGCTGGTGCGACACGGATAAAACAGCCGCACCACCGCAAACCTTGCCTAACATATCCCATCGACCCAGGGAAAGCAGAAAATGAGCGAAAAATCAGATTGGAGAAAAAGGTTTGCTCGTATCGGAAAATAGGTAATCCTGCGAATCTTCAAAGCCGATACACCCACTGCTCGTTTTGTCAATTCCCAAGAAAGCTGTCATTGTCTTGAAAACACCTGCAGAAAGACTTCGGCAACAATTTCGATGTTTAATTGCGTCGCAAGAATCGGCTTCAGACGAACCGATTCTCGAGACAATTCTAATTGCTGACGGGATGTACTTTGGACGCAAATTCCACGTGGCAGGATTCGTCCTCACGTTCTTTGCTCAAGAGGAGCAAGTCAAGATTTCAGACCCAGGTCTCCATGTGATCTACTCCTCTTCGCTCGAGCAGTTTCTCGGGAAATCATGGGGCAGCAGCGAATCAACAATTCAAGCTGCTTAGAACCGGCTAACTTGGCGGTGTAAACTTAGGGGCATCGGTCGACGATTCATCCAACTCGTTGTCCTCTTTTTGAAATGGCTTAGGACGAGGTGGCTCGTAATGGTCGATAGCTTCGAACTCCTTCTTAAACTCATCGACGCTTCGCTTTAAACCACGATAGGTTCCGCCCATCTTTCTCGCAACTTCAGGCAACCTGGACCCGAAAAGCATCAGCGCGACGATACCCACAAGCACCATCTCCGAAGTACCTACACCACCTATAAAGGCGAATGGTAAATCCATGTCTAAACAACCTCGGTATACAGGCTCGAGAACGTTGTTTTAACTACGAAGACTTGGTTGCTGGGGCATCCGAGTTAGCATCGGAATCATCTTCTCTCATGCCTTTCTTGAACTCGGTTGCGCTCTTCCCAAGGTTTCTCATCAGGGCTGGAAGCTTTGCGCTGCCAAAAAGAAACATAGCGATCACAAGGAAGATCAAAAGCTCTTGTGTTCCAAGTCCGAACATAATCAGATTCCAATAGGTGGGAGGTGGCGAGCGAATTTCGCTACGCTTTCAATTGTAGATATCCGATGAGGAGTGTCAAACGCTCGACCGGATTCCAAATCATCGCGGCAATAACCTTAATTGTAGTCGGCTATCGCATCGGATACGCAAACATAACGCTTCCGTCGTGGCGAAATCTTTGTTAACAGCCGTTTTCTGGCTTTGCGAGATTTTGGGAACCAAACCGGTCATGCCGCTGATCCACGGCACGTGCGACAAAGAAGTCGACTCGGGCACTTACGCAGCCTGGGTCAGACTCTCCACCGTGACCTGGGTATCAGACGGTTCGGAAACCTTGCAACCGCATCGCCCTGCACATCGCCCAAAACTACGACGCATGTTGAGAAAATGCGCAATAACCAGGAGACCACCACCGACTGGGGTAACCCAATGGAGCAGCCCGTTCCATAAGCCAGACAAACTGACGCCGGCCAAGAATGTTTCTGGTTCCTTACGACCGTCAGCGGCAGGTTCCACGCCAGCGGTTGCCGCCTCTTTAGATGCCCTGGCTGCACAAAAAGCACAATCATCGCCACAACCGCTAGAATCGCTCTCGACACTCGCGACTGCGTGCCCACCACAAGTCCCAGAACTGCAGCAATCTGCGGGAAAAATAAAGGCGGAACCGAAAATCAAAGCCAATCCAGCGGAAGAAAATCCCAAAACGCGGCCGTCTTTATGCTTTTTGTAAGCGGGCCAAATCGAGGTCCCGACCAAAGCGATGCAAACAAAGGCTGCGGCCTGATGAAACCATGGACTGGCCATCCAACCGGTAAGGCTCAGATTTGGCAAGACTGCTAGCAAAACAGGTGTCGCGGCGCAATGAATAGCACAAAGCACTGATGCGGCGATTCCCACACTGTCTTTCCAGGCGTTACCATTCAAACCGTTCATTCCATTCAAGCGATTCATTCCACGATCCTTGCCAGCTACCATTTAATGTATCTACGCTCTACCATAGCCCCCAAATGGTAGCTATGCGCACCAATAATGCAATAGAGTTGCAAACGCCCACCAATCCCATTCTTCGGTTTTGTTCAGGATTTCATGGAAACCAGTCTGCCACAAATCAAAAAAAATCTGGCAAATGTGCGTGGTCGTATCGCGGAATCGGAAAACCGCGTCGGCCGCCCCCCCGGATCGGTAAGACTGATCGGGGTTACAAAATACGTAGACTTGGCCGCGACCCGCGAATTGGCTGAGTCTGGCTGTCTGGATTTGGCCGAAAGCCGTCCTCAGCAATTATGGACCAAAGCGGAGTCCCTTGTCGATTTGCCGATTCGATGGCATTTGATTGGCCATCTCCAGCGAAACAAAGCAAAGAAAACTTTGGAATACGCCAGTGTCCTTCACTCGATTGATTCGGAACGACTCCTGAAACAAATTGTGAAGGACGCGGCCGAGTTGGTGCCTATTCCCTCTCGAGATACTACTAATCTACCGAAAGCCGCTATCGATCTTTTGATCGAGGTTAATGCGACGAGCGATCGATCGAAAACTGGGATTAGTCTAGAGGGGGGTCGAAATTTGATCCGGCACGCCTTGGAATTGCCCAGCGACCTGCCGGTAAAAGTGACAGGTTTAATGGGAATGTCATCACTAAATGCTCCTAAAGACCAGATTCGGCGGGAGTTTGAACTAATTCGGACCACTCGTGACACTTGGGAGAAGGAATTTGGAATTCCACTTCCTGAACTTTCGATGGGGATGAGCGATGATTTCGAAATTGCAATCGAACACGGCGCAACAATGGTGAGAATTGGCTCCAAGCTCTTCGAAACGTAGTTCTCCCCCAAACACGAACGCTCGATCACTCCTTGGAATAATCGATCCAACTGTCGTGTTCCCATCCTTGAGGAGTTAACTAAACCCGAGGAATGACTCATGCCGATTGGCATAGGGCTCGGGACGACTGTGATTGTCCATAGCCACATCGATCAGCTTGGTTGATTAACCAAGCGGACTTGGGTCCTGTTCTCAGACGACAGATTTCCGGCGACAAGGTAATTCGAATATGATTCGTCCATCAACCATGATGCGGGCTTTCTTTGCAGCCGTTGGTATCTATTTGGTCATCGTGGGGGTCGAGTGTCTCGTCCTGGACAGTGCTGTGTTTGTTGCCGGCGTGATGGATGAACCCGTAAACAATTCTTCTAGTGGTCTGTTTTCCTCACCGGCACCATCGACAGGAAGCCGTATCTTCAAACCGTCCGAATGGTTTCCTTGGTCGCTTATTGCATGCGGCTCCATTGTCTTGCTCTATTCTGTTTCGTTGCGAAATCAGTCTCAACCGTAGTGCTGATCTGCCGAAAGCTGTTATCACGAATTTGGCATCGAGTAAAGCAGTCGGCGACAGTAAGCTAGGGTCCGGCCCGTCGAGTTATTCTCGCAACTGAAACCATTCTCAACGCTGCACATATACACATGTCTGACAACATCATCTTTGCCCCCCAAGCCATCGCACTTACGATCGGAGGATCGGACTGTAGTGGCGGCGCTGGCATCCAAGCTGATTTGAAAACGTTTCAGCAATTCGGTGTATACGGGGCCTCTGCCATTACGCTTCTAACTGTTCAAAACACCCAAGGCGTAAAACAGATTCAGTTGATGAGCCCCGAGTTCGTAATGGCTCAGATTAAATCGGTGATGGAGGACATCTCGCCAATCATCGTCAAAACGGGAGCTCTCGGAAACGCCGCAATTATTAATGCGGTATCCGAATGGGCAGAGACGCTTGAAATGCCTCTAATCGTCGACCCGGTTATGGTTAGCAAATCGGGGGACTCTCTTATCGATGACGATGCGGTTAATGCGTACAAAAATCTTTTGAAGCGAGCTACGTTGGTAACTCCGAATCGATTTGAGCTTCAAAAACTCACTGGGATTGATTTGGTCAATGAAGAAGCGGTTGCTCAAGCAATACACGCGATTCATCAAATGGGAGCTGTCTACGTGCTTGCAAAACTGGGGGATGTTGATGGTAAATCTCATCACATCCTCGGCGTGGGGGAGAAAAATTTCAGCCTAGTCATCGAGCGGTTCAATACTCCTCACACGCATGGCGCTGGCTGCGTTCTCTCGTCGGCCATCACAGCCCTCTTAGCACGAGGTGCCACCGATTGGCCAGCATTGGTTTCTAGTGCTATCGAGCAAACGGCTATCGCCATCCATAATGCGGAACCTATCGGACGAGGTCGATCGCCTGTTGAAACTCGCGTTATGCAGATCGACAAATCGCTTCTGCATGCTCAAGTATCGTAACGCATCGAAACTCACGACTCATCCATCGCAGGACATCCCGTGCGATATTGATCTTAGTCTCAGCCTTTAAGCTCATACCCGGAAAAAAGCACAAGCTCGATTCGTCGTCACAACCTAAAAAAATCGAGCGGATGAAGCAACAACGATGGTTGTACTCGATTGATCCTTCAAAACCGCATCGCGTTGTAAAAACAAGCCTTGGCAATCATCTTTGAATAAGTTGCTAGGTACATGACATAGCTCAGATGAATCGGGACCTTTAACCATCGCAAAGTGGTGACTGTTATCTCGATAATCTCCCCGATTCCGCGATCTAGGGACGGAACGCAAACTGCACCGACGCTACGACATGGCGTTCCAATTGCCAGATGAAAATCTGGAATCTACTTGGCTCCGATCATCGCTCCAGCGCACACGAGCGTGCTTTCTGTTGATTCATCAGGATCGCTGGACCGCAATGTCATGAGATCGGGGCTCGCAGCGCGAGGAAAACGATCCTTGGTAAAAATGACCCCAGCAGAAATCATGACACCGTCATCAATGGTTACGGCGGTGCAGATTTAAACATTGGAATTGATTTTGCATCGATTGCCGATAGACAACCCGTGCGCAATGATCGTTCTGCCACCGAATAACGCTTCCCTTCAATCACTTGAATTGAGGAGATCGGTCCAAGCAGATATCGAACGATGTCGACAGAATGAGATCCATTGTCGATAAGAACCCCACCACCGCTGATCGCACGACTACTGTTCCATCGTTTGCTCATGTCCACATGACCAGCAAAGGTATTCTGGAATAGTAGTATTTCACTTAGAACACCTGAAGCGACCTGTTGCTTGACATAAATCATATCGTTTGTATTTCGAAACTTGGATGCCATCGTAAGAATGGTCTCATTGCCTCGAGCTCACTGAATCATTTTGGTCGCTTCACCATGATCGAGTACAACTGGTTTTTTACACAAGACATAAACTCCGGCACCCGCAAGTTTTTCGCAAATGCTTGCATGCGTGTTAGGAGGAGTACATACGATCGCTGCCTTCAGTTTCTGGCCTAAGCCAACCGTTCCACCTGGAATAATCTCTGGATCTAGATCGATTGAATATTTCCAATAGGTATGTTTGCAACCAGGCTCCGCCTTTGAACGCGAGCATTTACATTTCGTGGTCAACTCTTTTCTCAATTTCTTGGATAGAATAAAGGGGCCCTTGGTTGCAGCCTGGACAATTTGAGGCAGCAAGCCCCCAGGTCCGGGGGCTTTTCAGATTCGAGGCCCAGAATGGCCAGGTTCTGCATTGGCTGGGGCGGGCGTGGTAAACCGTGCAATTCCTAAGTGTCGGATCCAAAAAAATGCAATCGCCATCGGAGTATTCGACCAGACTGACGCGAGCCCCGACTTGGCGAGTAAACTTCCGCTCGAACTCTTCAATGTTGTCCTTCATGCCAATCGCCTCAGCAATTTGGGCAATTTCTTCTTCCGTAACCCAAACAAAACCAGTTTCCGGCCCGGAGCAACAGTTTCCGCACTGCGTGCACTCGAAGGAAAGGCCCTCGGAATACCATGGAAGCTCGGAAGAGGTATTTTTGGACTCTGCCATATCGTTATGCTTTGAATTCTGCGTTGGCACGGAATTGGGTTGAATTGACTCGAAATGCTCGAATCGGTACCTTCCCCTGCGAACGTTTCGTAAATATGCGTAGAATGTACCTATTCCACACGCTTTGACGCCAGAATCCTCCTTTAACTGTTACAAAAATGCAACTGCTCGAGAAAATTTGGGAAGGCACGTCAAACGCTGTCAACGGAGTTTTGGGCGGGATCGACCGGGGATTGACCGTATTTTTTGGCTCGGCGAACTCCCGACAAATTAAACGATGTGCCGAACTCGCCAAACTAATCGGCGAACTTGAGCCGAAAATGATGGCTCTCAGCGATGAGCAACTTCGCGAGCAAACCCTTATCTTCAAAACGCGGCTCGCTGCCGGCGAAACGCTCGATGATATTTTGGTCGAGGCCTTTGCAGTCTGCAGAGAAGGGGGGCGCCGATTCCTCAAAATGCGCCACTACGACGTTCAATTGATCGGGGGGATGGTCCTGCACGGCGGAAACATCGCAGAAATGATCACCGGTGAAGGTAAAACGCTGGTAGCAACCCTACCGACCTACCTGAACGCTCTCGAAGGTAAAGGGGTTCACGTTGTTACCGTTAACGACTACCTAGCTCGTCGGGACATGGAGTGGATGGCTCCGCTTTACATGGGGCTAGGACTCACTGTTGCCAATATCCAAAGCGGCATGTCCGGCGACGAACGCCAACGCGCTTACGAAGCTGATATCACCTATGCGACCAATAACGAACTTGGCTTCGACTATTTGCGTGACAACATGCGCATGGCCGCTCGCGCTGATAGCCGATTCCCAGCCTCACAACAGCAGGTTCAAGGTCCATTGAACTATGCCGTTATCGACGAAGTTGACAATATCTTGATCGACGAGGCGAGAACGCCTCTCATTATCTCGGGTAGCGCTGCCCGTGATCTAGGTAAGTATAAAGAGGCGGATGCCGTCGCGCGAGCCCTCGTTCGCGAAGAACACTTTGTGGTCAACGAGAAAGATCATACCGTTAATCTAACCGACGCCGGGATTCGCGCTGCGGAAAAGCTCGCTGGTGTCGAGAGCTTTTATACCGTCGGCAACATGGAATGGCCTCACTTGCTCGACAATGCTCTCAAGGCTCATCAACTCTACAAACGCGATGTGAATTACGTTGTCCGAGAGGGTCAAGTGATCATCGTTGACGAGTTCACAGGACGACTCATGGAAGGTCGTCAATGGAGCGATGGACTTCACCAAGCGGTTGAAGCCAAGGAAGGGGTCTCGATCAAAGAAGAAACCCAAACACTCGCCACCATCACTCTCCAGAATTTCTTTAAGCTCTATAAGAAGATTTCAGGTATGACCGGTACCGCTATGACAGAAGCGGGTGAGTTCTCCAAAATCTACAGCTTGGGTGTGGTCGCAATCCCCTCGAACCGAGGACTGCAACGCATCGAGTATCCGGATGCAATCTATTTGACCGAACAGGAAAAATTCAATGCGATCGCCGATGAAGTAGAACGTGTCAACAAATTCGATACGGTCTTCTTTCAAGATAAAAAGCGGGGATACCTGATCGGTAATATTCAATCAGAAACCGATACGGAAATCGTTCTGAAAAAGTCTGACAAGTCGGGCGTAGAGACAATCGCTAAGTCCGATATCGAACGTATTGAATTCTCCGGAAGACCAATATTGGTCGGAACCGTTTCGATCGAGAAAAGCGAAAAGCTCGCTAAGCTCTTGGACCAGCGAGGTGTTAAAGTTGCGGTTCTTAACGCAAAACAGCACCGTCGCGAAGCCGAAATCATCGCGCAAGCTGGCCGCATGGGAGCCGTTACCATCGCTACCAACATGGCAGGTCGTGGTACCGACATTATCCTGGGTGGTAACCCAGAAACGATGGCTTGGGCACAACTCCAAGATCGTTACCCAACCCGACTAGAGGTTCCCAAAGAAGAATGGGAAACGCTCATCAATCAAATCGACGAACAAGAACAAATGAAAGTTCAAGGAGTCAAGGTTCGCGAAAAGGGGGGACTCTACGTCATCGGTACCGAACGTCACGAGTCGAGACGTATCGACCTTCAGCTTCGCGGACGTTGCGGCCGCCAAGGTGACCCGGGATCAAGCCGCTTTTACCTTTCGCTAGAAGACGACCTCATGCGAATCTTCGCAGGCGAATGGGTCCGCGATCTATTTAAGCGAATGGGGATGGGTAACGGGGAAGCAATCGAAAGCCCCTACGTTTCTAAACGAATATCCGGTGCTCAAAAGAAAGTCGAAGAACGTAACTTCGAGATCAGAAAGAACCTCCTCGAATACGACGAGGTAATGGACTATCAGCGGAAAAAGGTTTACGGCTACCGCCAAGATATTCTTGAGGGTGCCAGCTGCCGCGATTTGGTCATGAAACACCTTTCCGAACAGATCGCAACGAACGTTTCGCAATTCATGGATCCTCTCTTCGGACCCGAATCATTCGCCAAGTGGTGCGGGACTCGTCTTGGTGTTCAACTAGAACCCAAAGATTTCCGAGGTGTGGAAGCCAACGTTGCCGAAATCTACGCCAAAGATCAAGCACAGAGAATCGCTGAAACGCAAATCTTGGACGCTATTGATGAAAATCTACCTCGAGAAACCGAAGAGGCAGAATGGAATTGGGAGGCCATGACAAAATGGGCAAACACCCGATTCAACACCAAATTCTCCATCAGTGAACTCAAGCGAATCCCTCGCGACTCGATGGACGAACACCTCATCGATGTCGCTTCGAAGTACATCGATTCCATTGATCTAAGCGAAGGTTATCCATACCTCGATGACGCGTTTGGCTATAAATCCTTGGTCGGTTGGATGGCCAACAAATTTGATATCCAAGTCTCTAGCGACGAACTCCGCGGCTTGGAAAACGATTCTATCACAGCCAAACTTCTGGCTCGCTCGGAAGAAACGTACGCCGAACGTGAATGCCAGTTCCCCGTCATCTTGTCCTTCCGGCGATTTAGCGTCTCAACAGGCCAAAACGAGTTCTCCATCGATGGAACCGCTCTTGTCACTTGGGCTACCGCTCGCTTCGAAGACACCACAGTGTTACAGCAATTGTCCGATAATCCGGACAAAGCTTTTGAGTTGCTGGTTGAAGTAGCGAGGGCCTCGATCAAGAAGGGGCTTCAAATGAGAGAGGTCGTTACCAAGAAAACAGACGATGTCTTTGGCTCGAATGAAAAGTCACTTCTGCGCGAAGTGCTTAGCCATAGCGAAAGTCGGATCGATGAGGTCGACTCATGGGCGAGAGAGACTGTTTTCTGGAACGGAAACAAATCAGACCTGTCGACATGGACCAAGAAGCAATTCGAAACCAAGATGCTTCAAGCCATCGATGATAAGTTCTTCCCTGAAATTCGGCGTATGGAACGAACCGTTCTGTTAACTCAACTCGATTCCGCTTGGAAAGAACACTTGCTCGCCATGGATCACGTGCGCTCCAGCGTAGGACTCCGCGGCATGGGACAAATGGATCCCAAGGTAGAGTACAAACGGGAAGGCATGAGACTGTTCGACCAAATGTGGCTCTCCATTGGTGAACGACTAACAGATGTTATCTTCCGCATGGAAGCCATGGATGCAGATATCATCGCCGATTCGTGGGTCGAAGCGACCGCACGTCATGATGAGTTCGATTTGCGCAAAATGATGCAAAACCAACAACCCACCATGATGGAAGAAAAACAACGCGATCTCGAAGCTGCTGAAAAAGCGGGACAATCCAGCGACGAACCAATTCAGCCTATTCGGAATCGTGGAAGCCGTGTCGGTCGTAACGACCCGTGCCCCTGCGGATCAGGCAAAAAGTACAAGAACTGTTGCATGAGACAACAGCTCTAATACCATTGCATGACATAGGTGCGAAACCGTTCTAAGGTTCGGTTTCGCAAACTGTCGTCTGCAAGATAAGGGGCTAGTATGTCGTCTGGCAGCGCTTCAAGTTTCCCCCTAAGTGAGTGTTCGGCAAACTGGAACGTTCGCTAATTCTGATTCGTGCCTTCGGTGGTATTCTTCAGGCTGACCATCTCCTCTGCCAAAAATGCACGAATGCCATCCCGTAATACTTCATCATTCGCATCAACTAATGGTAGCAACTCTACGATTCCTGACGGGCTGATCGCGTGCGCCATGATTTGGACGCTCGGTCGAACATTAAACTGGTTGATGCACCGAACATTGTAACGGTAGACAATGGTGTCGGTTGGCAAGACAAGATAAGCGAATAAAAAGCACACCATGGTCCAAAACTGTCGGTAGACCAAGTCCGAAAACTTCCAGCCTCGGTAAACGCGAAGTAAGACCAGAATTAAACCGACGATAACGCAGGTGATGCCGAGTAATCCCAACACTCTTAATCTCGTCATGCCGTTGAATCCGATGTAGACAAACATTCGGTTATACACACACATTGCCAGGAGCAAGTTCTGAAGAAACCAGATAAACCCGAGCGATCGAAGACGACGTACATTGGTCGATAGTTCTTGTTGGGACGATGATGACTGGTAATAAAAGACAATCGATAATACGACGGTTGTTAACGCCAATGCGATGGTTAACCATGCGGCACCTTGATGTGCATAGCCCGAATAATAGAATCCTTCTGGAAACTCCTGAAACCACATGCTTCGGAATTCAATGAACAGGTAGACGCCAAAGACTCCGATCAAGAACACTAGCGTGTTTCGAAAGGTGGGATAGTTCTGAGTAAAGGAGTCTTCGGCTTCACGTCGGAGCGAATTCGTCCGAGAGTCATTTGGATTCGCTGCATCGTGTGAAAAGTCTGGCATTAAGCTTGGCAATAATGCTCCGAACCCAGTAAGACAAACCATCCCCCAAACCAAGATTCGCCCAAAGGTCACATTTTGAAACCACAACGTTGCAGCTTGAAAGTGATCACTACACCATTGCCAAAAGAGCGTGAAGCTATCCGGATTCGCCTTGAGAAAGATCATTGCGAAAGCGAGCCCAAGTAGCGAAGGTACACCCCATTCCATATATCGTTTTCGCACTCGATCACTTGTGCAACCCGACAGGCTATACGCTGCTCCAGGCAAGGCACAGAAGCCGCTTGGAATCCAGCCCACCAGGAATGCCATCAATGGTAACCCTCGTAGGTGCAGTCCGTGCAGTGTCAGGGCTAACAGAATCACTTGAATAAACAGAGAGACGACGACAAGCCAATCTCCTTGCCATACGAGCCTTGCACCGGAAATCAAAATGGTGGCCCCTATAATCCAGGCCAATCGGTTTCGTAAGCAAGTTCCTATCTGAACGCCAATTCCCAACATCAGAAACATCCCGACTAGCAGCCCCCACAGGCCCCAGCCAGAGTAACCAACTTTCTGTTGCAGCAATACGAAATCCGTTGCGAACACCAAACCGACCACGAGAAACAATTCAAAGATCCCCGGGCGAGGCTTCTCTAAGAACTGATTCGGAGAACCATAGGCCCCGCCCTCTTCTCGATCAGAAAAGATAGGCGGAGCACCATCGATAGGAATTTCCGGACTGGATGGCAGGGAGTGATCTGACATAAAGCTTTGTCCTGCAAAGTTAAAAAGCAAATAGGAGGCGAACAGAAACTGTCCGCTTCAAATAATTTGGCAGATGTTCAACTCGATTGCAACAGGTTGCGTCGTCCATAACGGAAAAATCTACTTTGTGGCCATTAGGTCGGAACAAATGCGTATGTAGGCCGTAACAAGCGATGTAGGCCGTAACAAGGCTTTGCGAAGTTACGGCAGGGATCACTGCGATTCAGGCCTAAACCGACAAATCATCTCAGCCCCGGCGTGCTGTCCAAAGTCTTGGCGACTTCGGCTACAAGATCCTCCCAAATTCTTTGGGCGGGTGAATGAGATTGCAACTCACCATCATGGACTGCCATCGTGGAGTGGTGGTACACGAACCAAGAATACGCATCGATCAGTGAGCTCGCATGTGGCGAAACAATAACCTGCACACAACTAGCGTGTCCGTGCACTCGTATGAGTAGCTTTGAGCTATCGATGATCCAACTACCGCTTCCATGAGCCGGTGTGCGCTAGCACCGGTTGACGCACCGAGCGTCAGCACACGGTTCTAATTGCGTGCATTGCATTGATCAAACCAATGCCTGAACCTCAATGAAAGTCGCATCTGCGGCCAGACGGAGGAGGTGGAGTGTGTGCGACTTGCGACGTCGGTAGCTACTCAGTCATGCTCCCACTGGGATAAAACCGAGTGGGGAGCCAAAGACCGTATTCGGTGCAACAAAGCGTTCGAATTCTGTCTCTAACAGCTCGCTTGAGCATCGATCGGAAGAATAGGAAATCCAAAACACCTTTGGAAATCCGGTAGTTGAAAAGATTGGCTTTCTTTCACACTTCCAACTTCACCGAATTTGTAGTGGACGAGGCTACGAGGCCCAAATTTGTAGTGGACGAGGCTACGAGGCCCGACTGCCTAGCACGAACATGGCACGAATCTTTTCATCAATCTAACAGGCGGTCTCCCGTGCAAATGGCCTCCTAGCGTCGTCCACTACAAGAGCCCAACCCTCGTAACCAGCAAATCATTTTAGTCCCGGCGTGCTGTGCCGTAACTGCGTCTCTTGCGAGACTTGTAACGGCCTACAAGACTACAACACGTTGAAAAGATTTTTCTTTTTTCCAACTTGTATCGCCGCGAGGAAGAATATCTTCGGCGTTCCTCTCGTTGAACTCTGTTCTCATGCACTCACCAAATAAACCCTGTTAGGTGAGACGCAATTTACCGCGCGGCTTCAATTCCGATGATGTCTTAGATAATCTCGCTGCATCTTCAATGACTCTGTGCAACTCTTCGAGATACTCCATGAATCCCTGCCTGCCAAGTGGAGTGACAGAACAAGTCGTTTTTGCGTTTCTACCAGCACCGGTCTTCACAACTTGAACATAGCCTTCTTCTTTCAAAACCTCGATGTGACGGTTCAAATTCCCATCGGACAGCGCACAGAGTTCTTTCAGCTCCGAAAAAGCCACTCCTCGCGGATAGGTGATCAAGGATGTCATGATGCTAAGCCTAGCCTTTTCATGAAAGACTCGTTGCAACCCATCGTAAGCAAATCGCCCAGGTGTTGGAACTGTGGGTTCATTCTGAGACGGCATGCTTGTTCCTTTCGTACCTATACAAAATGCCGGCAGTTAGAAAATGGCCGATGCCAAATGTCATGCTCACCGTCCATGGTGTAAATGGCGAACCTGAAGTCGTAACTCGCAAACAAACGATCGACGCGAGTACATAAAATCCAGCTGCCATCAACATGCTTTCAGGCAATCGATGTCGCGTAGAAAAAATACCAAGAGCAAAACAAGACGACCAAAAGGCAGGCAAAAATGAAGCGTGCTCTGGTGCAGACAACATAAGTGCCAGACTAAAAACTCCACCAACCATGATGCAAGGTGAGAAATCCAAAATCGACTGTCTAGCTTGCCAGCGCTCTCGATCTCCAGCGTGAAAACAATAACGCCAACCAATCTGCAAACCCACAATCACGAGAATCAAGCAGGCAATGGAAACCCAATAAACAAAAAAACTCCATGGCTCGTTCATTGTCCGCGAAGCCACATACGGTTGCAAAACGCCAGCCAATATGGCAGAGAAACCGACAATGGAAATCATGCCGGGCCTAAAACAGTTAGCTCTCTCAGAGAAACGAATTTGTTCGTGGATCCACTGAAGATCGGAAATCGCCTTTTCTAACCTCAATTCGCTTGCTCCTGTCACCATCCCAAACGATATCGACAACCGGCCAAAACACTTTTAGAACCCTGCCAAACCACATGCTCTATCTTATCGGAATTACTTTGCTTAGCAAAGCTTTTCTCTTAAATCTTTGATGTAGGAAGTCTTCTCGCGTTGACACAAAAGTCAACTAGCACTGCGAGCATTGCCGCGCTGCGCTATCGTCGCGATTCATTTGTAGATTGTTCTAGCCCTTGATGATCACAAGCTCCAGCAAAACCCGCGATTGATCTCGTGCAGATCCAAAAAATTCTGAAGCTCGACAGAGAATTTTTCAGTGGGAAACAAGGGAGCGATAGAGTTCGGAATGCGATCCGCAAATTTCTTTGCTTCCTTCTCATCAACAATGATGGTTCGACCACTTTCGGTGCTCTCTGTTGGCCTGTACAGGTGCCCATGTTGGATTTCAAAGTTGCGTTCGTGAACTAGTGCAATCAGTTCGCTCCTGCATCGATTTAAACTCCCGAACCCACTCTGTTTTTCTTCTTCAAAGGAAGCAATCTTCTTTTCGAATTCGTAGCCAAAGAGTTCCATGTAGACGAGAGAAATGAATGCGCGTTCAGAGGAATCGATCCCGTCAATCGGCAGGTCCTCTTTCAAGTAGTTATGAAACGTCGTTAGGCCGTAAACGAAATCACGTTCCCGTTTGAATTCCGTGTACAGATTTTTTGTCCAGACAATGTATCGAACGACTCCCCTGCGAAAAACGGAGTCCTTTACGCACCTGTTAAACATGGCCACATAGAGTCGACTCCTAACCTCCGGGGTAATGTATTTCCGAAAATCTCTTTGTGTCGAAAAACAATAACCCAGCAAATAAAACGCCTCAAATGGATCTTCAAAATCAATGAAAGCAACCACGTCCGCCGCGTTTTTTTCTCCTAGTTCGCCAGACAGCACTTGAAAAAGAGCTCCTTCGTTAGAAACGAATTCTTCGTCAAATCGAATTGGGGACGCATACAATTCTTTTATTCGGAGTAGCGGCCCTGGGTAGGCGTTATGCTGCTGTCCAAAAAGATTGGTCCCCAAAAATTGAAGACAAAAAAGGGAAAGGCAAATTGAGATTCGAAACATTGGTATCTCGGTGTTTGAGTGCTAATTCAGCCTCGTATATGCTGCGATCGCATGTGGACAGCATCAGTGAGTGTGTATTGGTCGAGCAATCGAATGTGCAATCGCGAATGGAACGCTAAGGAATTTCCAGGCTAGGCATCCATCATTTTATCTAACATAACGAGTCCTTGGCACGCGGCGTCCACATCCAATTGCGTTGTGGTGCATCCTAAACTCAATCGCAAGGTCCCCCCGTGCTGGCGAGTTCCGAGCGAGTCATGGATTTTACCTGCGCAATGAAAACCTGCCCTGCATTCTATTCTGTTAGCAGAATCAAGAAACATGGCCATCTCCTGTGGCGTCTGGAGCAGACTTGAGCTTTTCTTAGGGATCAAACTAAAAACGGGAAGACGATCATTCACGCTTTTTGAATCGATTCCAACAAGCATTAAGTTTTCGCGATCTCGGATCGTTGCCAAGATCTGATCATTCCAGGCTTCGAACGGTGGAGCAACCGAACTAGCTTTCCATCGGAGTCCTGCAAGCAAACTGGCCAAGGCAGGCACGTTTTGATTACCCGACTCTACGCTAGATTGCCATGGAAAATCGCCGTCAATTCTATCACTTGATTCGCCCGTCCCTCCGATACACATAGGAGCCATCTCTCTTTGAAGGCCAGATCGAACATACAGGATGCCAGATCCTAGCATCCCGCAAAGCCCTTTGTGACCGGCTGTTGCGAGAATATCGATTCCCTGCGAGCGAACATCGATGGGAAGATATCCTGCCGATTGAGATGCATCGACCATAAATATCAGCTCTCGAGATTTGGCGATTTGCGAAAGTGCGAGAAGATTTTGCACCGCACCCGTTACGTTGGAAACATGACTGATAATCAAAACTCGAGTCGTAGATTGAATCGCCTTGAGCACGTCATCAGGGTCGACCAAACCACTCGAACTGCATTCCACAGCGTTCCACTCTAACCAACCTCGAGAGGCCGCCAATTCCAGTGGCCGCAGCACGCTATTGTGTTCAATAGAAGTTGTGACAACATGAATTGGCTTTCTCCCTTTTCCGTAGGCGAGTCCAAAAATAGCCTCGTTAAGAGCGTGAGTTCCATTGCTACAAAAAGCGATGTCGTCGACGGACGGAATGTGAAAATAGTCGCGAACCGCACGCCGCGTCTCGAGAACAATTTGATTGGCATCGAGACCGCTTGTGTAGAGCCCCCGACTAGCAGGAGCTCCACACATCGATTGATAGTCGACAACCGCTTCTATCACGCCAGGGGGTTTGGGCCACGTCGTAGCTGCGTGGTCCAGGTAATGTCGCGTCATCAGTTATGCATCATACTCGTGTAAATGAAATCGCGCTCGGGTTACGGAAACAGATATCGCATTGCATTTCGTAGCGGCTGACTCGGCATATATGCAACAGGTTGGCCGATGATACCTCGTCCCAATTGCGCCGACCTGACGTCTTGCCCGAGCCCAATCAAGGGCCTGTATTGGCTCGCATAACCATTAAATCCACCTGGAAAGTAGGTGGCAGGAGTATAACTGAACGGCGAACCCACCGCTCCTGATGGAGCATACGGTTGACTACCGCATGTATTACAGCCGACGCTCTGGCGATAGACAGTCGGGGATACCATGTATCGAGCATCTTTCTGGCATGGAGGCGCACTGACGAACGGTTGGCTATTAACAATACCATTTCTGGTGTCGTACGCGGGGGGTTGATTGCCTCCAACCCCTGAGCCATTTGGTGGAAAATAGGTCGCAGGTGGCGCTGGCGCCACCAATCCGCCAACAGGTGCGCCACCCAAACCGGAAACAGGAGTGTTCGTATAACCAGATGGACTTGGAGTTATCATGGTGCTGGAGGGTGGTGCAACAGGGTTTCCCGTGTACGGCCCCGGCGCTACTGTCGACGGACTCGCGTAGGGTGCAGCACCGACCGCGGGGGGATTGTATGTAGGAGCCGTTGCAGCAGCCCCACCCAATCCATTATTAGGAAGCACTGGATTGGCAAACGCTGGAGAAGGGCCACCAAAAGCAGGTAGACTCTGGCCACCCAGCCCTGGCAAAGTCGCTGGTTGCGAGTTGTAGGGGATTTCCTGTCGGAGTGCGGTTCGATCGGAATTGGACGACACCAACTTAGTCGAAATCGGAGCGCGGTTCAGAATGGGAACGTAACACGAATCATAAACCGACTCGACTCTGGCACGCTGAGTTGGCTCCTCAATGGATGAGTTCGCTGGCTCGGTTTGTTCCGTTGCTTTTCGATTGGCAAGATTGGGCTGAAGATTGGGCGAAACATAGTTGCCAGCTGATTGCTTGAACAACTTCGGAGTCGCATGAGCCTCATCGTCCTCTTTCCATTCCGCCCGCTTAGCACGTTCTTCAATGGTGCTTGGTTTTTCAACGTAGTCCGCAAGTGGATCCTTGATACCTTTTTCTTTTTCGATCTGGCTGAGCATCCATCGGAGTTCCTTTAGGTCAGCAGGAGCTTGTTCGTCATTCCGAGACGAAAACTGCAATCTACTTGGAGTGGGCTCTGCCGAGGAGTCAGTCTTATCTTCCGCTTGACCGAATGCGAGCGCGCCGCTCATCGATAAAGAGGACAAAAATGAGGAAAGTAGGAACTTGTTGCATGCTCGAGGTCGCATTACTTAGTCTCTGGGTTGATTTTCACGTTGGTTGCTTTGAGGCGATCCACTTCGGAGGCCAGATTCTTTAAATGATCTTGGTCTAGGTAGAGTCTCAAGAATTGAGAGTACTGTTTCGCAGCGCCCGATTCGCACGACGTTACCAAAGGCATTAATGTTTCCAATGGGTTTTGATCTAGCATCAGAAGACTCAGTTCATTCAAGCTAGCAAGAAAATCAACCCGCTTCAATTTGCAGTTTCTCAAGTTTAGAGTCTTCAAGTGCTTTAGCTCCGACATGTCCTGAATGCTCTCAATAGGATTGCCTGCCAACTGCAATGTCCAAAGTTTTTTTAGCCCGACGCATGGCTGAACATTGGAAACTTGGTTTTCGTTAACATACAGGGCGTTCAGTTTTTGCATGCCGGCAACGGGAGTCAAATCTTTGACCTGGTTTTTAGACAGTTGGAGATACTGCATCTGTACGAGGTTCTTCAGGGAGTCCAAGTTTGCGATTTGGTTTCCAGAAAGGTCGAGGGACTGAAGCAGTTTTAGATCCGCTATCGGAGCGAGATCCGAGATTTCGTTGTTAGCGAGATCAATCTTCATGATTGCTTTGCAATGCTGAAGTCCTTCGAGACTTTTGATGCCTTTCCCTCGCGCGACGACTTGGGAGATGCTTTTCACATCTTCTACTGTGATGGGCTGGTCGTTATACCGTTTCTCGAAGACTTCCCAGCGAATCGCTTTTTCCAACGCTTTGTCCGGGAAAACTTCTTGGGCCAAAACGTGGCTGCTAGTCACGATTTTGATTAGAAACGCTGCTAGGCATACGAGGTTCCTGGAGTTTTTGATTTTAAGATCTGAAAGGACAGGCATCTGTAGACTCGCAAAAACAGGGAGAGGTAACGGCACATCGAGATTGATTTCCTGCCCTACACTGTAGCCCAACAACATTGTGTTTTCCAGCATTGTTAGCTCTGTAGACTATGGACCTGAGCATTTTCTCAACTAAAACGGTATAACCAAGAAATATTTGATGGATGAGTCGAGATCAAATTCGAGCACTCGCGGCGTTCCGAGAGCGACAAATGGACCCACGTACCGAGAAAGAGGAAGTTTCAAGTTCGGCGATCGGCAACATTTTCCCGGGACGTTTTAATGTGCCGCTTTAAGGCAAAGCCCGCCGGATTTGTTGACAATTGTTGCTTTACGAACCGCACAAACTTGCTGACCGCCAATGAAAGTTTTAATCACCGCATTCGAGCCATATGACGTATGGCAACAAAATTCTAGCTGGGAGGCCTTGGTAGAGCTTTTGCATCGGCGGGGAGCGATGAGCGGTGTCAGCACGCGACGATACCCATGTGATCTCGGTCAGTTAGTCGAGCGCCTCAACAAAGATTTGTCTGCGGGCTACGATGCGGTTCTTCATCTCGGACAAGCTCCCGGAGCGAGCCGCATACAACTGGAAGCGATCGCGCTCAATGTGGCTGGCATGACAGAGGCTTCGGGAGATTTTTTCGGACCTTTGGTACCTCGCGGACCAGTTGCTTATCGGACCTCTTTTCCGTTGAACGACTGGTACCGAACCCTCAGACAGCACAGCATTCCGTGCAGCGTTTCGTATCACGCTGGGACATATCTTTGCAACGCGATTCTTTATTTGACTCAATACTGGTTCGAACAACACAATTTGAATCGGCCCGTGGGCTTCATGCACATTCCGCTAACATCTGAACAGACCATTCAAAGCATGAGAGATTTGCCGTCGATGTCCAAACAGCAAGCCGCAGACGCGATAGGCTTGGTCCTAGATCAGATTATGCACACCTCATGCACAGAACCAGAATTTGCGTAATAATCATCCCGAGTTGTATCAAGATTCGTGAATGACGAAAAAACACCCGGTTACTAAGGAGCCTTTCATTGTCGCTGGATGCTTGGATTGAAGCTTATCGAAGTGGCGAATTAACTCGGTTCGAATTCGCCCAAAAGATCCTTAGTGAAGGGAGCAATGCCCGAGGTGATTTAAATGTTGACTTGGATCGTCGTAGAAGGTGCGGTTTCCCTGAGGTCATTTACGGACAAGGGAAATCACCGGAAGTAATCTGTAGAGCATTGGATCAATTGCTCCAACGTGAACCTGAAATCTTAGTTACCCGAGTTTCGCCGGAACAAGTTCGTGTGATCTCCGAACGATTTCCTTTTCATCATTGGAACTACAAAGGCAACATATTACGAGTAGGACGTGAAGCAGTACCAAGATCACCCGACCAATTGTTAGCAGAACGAAAGACTGCGATCGTTGGCGTAATAACAGCCGGTACAACGGATCAACCCATTGCGATGGAAGCGATGGAAACGTTAGCTTGGATGGGTATACCAGCCAAGCTGATTGAAGATGTGGGAGTTGCCGGGCCATACAGATTGCTCTCCAGAGTCTCTGAATTGCAATCGTTTTCTGTGATCGTCTGCATTGCAGGAATGGAAGGCGCTTTGCCGAGCGTTCTTGGCGGGTATGTCGACTGTCCTGTAATCAGCGTACCAACCAGTGTCGGATATGGAGCGAATTTCGCTGGTGTTTCAGCGTTGCTTAGCATGCTTAATTCCTGTGCATCCAATGTTGCAGTCGTTAACATCGATGCTGGCTTTAAGGGGGCCTACATGGCAGGCCTTATGATCAAGCGGCTTGCATTGGGCAAAACGGAAGCGGATTAAGTTCCTGCCGTAGGAGTTTTGCTGATTATTCCGTTTAGTTCTTATGCGGATCTCTGGGTATTCGAAATAGATCCCGTGATGAGTAGTTTCGTGAGCTAAATGATTGCGTTACTCCTCTCGTCAATCAGAACAGACCACAAAATGTTTCTCTCGAAGCAATTTCAAGACACCAAAGCGGCCCTACTGGTGCTAGTGGTGATCTTTGGAGCTTACTTATGTTTTGCTCCGAACTATCGGTGGAGTTCGTCCTTTGATGAGACCCCCTATGCGGCAGATTTTCTGCAAGAATGGGTTGGGGCCAGAATGATCCTCTCTGGTGAGGCGGGTCAACTGTATAGCCAGCGATTTGTCCTTAACCAACACGATTCAAATTACGTTGGATTCACATGGAACCCGGAGGAATACTTTCCGGCTGTTTATCCACCAGCGCACTACATGCTTTTCAGCCCTTTTGGATTGATCTCCTACCAATGGGCGGGCATAGTTTGGCTATTCTGCCAGTTGTTGTTCGTCTATGTCACTTGGATAGCAGCAAAATCGTTAATGGAAAGGGTGTGCACCAGTCAGGATGACTCTAGCCAGAACTCTAGTCATGGTCGAGCGTTGTGGCTGGCTCTGATTCTATTCCCTGCATTGCTGTTTTCGATAACAGTAGGACAAAAGAGCACGTTGTGGATGATGACCATCGCCGTAGCAATGAGCTTGACTGCAGGTGGCAAGGACTTTCGCGGTGGTGTGGTTTTCGGACTCCTTTCTATCAAGCCAACCTTGTTCTTTTTAGTGCCGCTGGTCATGCTCAAACATAGACGCTGGCAGTTCCTGGGAGGCTGCGTACTATCCGCTTCGACCATCTGGGGTTTGACCTTGGTACTTATGCCATGGTCTGTTTGGAGTGGATTTGTAGATGTCGCGCGAGGAGCAGGATCATTCGCTGAAAACAACGGATATCGAGCAGATTGGTCGTGTAATCTTTTGACCCTCGCTTATTCGATGTCAGCCGACCTCATTGCGTGGGGAAAGATTGCGATTTGTTTACCCCTTGGCATCTACATTCTCTATTCAGTACTAATGCAAACCCCCAGTTTTGATAAACCAACAAGCTGGTTGATGGCGTTGGCAGGTACGGCATTACTTAGTCCGCATTTCTATTATTACGATCTTTGCATTCTATTGCCTGCTTTGATTTGGCTTTGGGCCATGCGTTCGCAGGAAGCGACACCGGTTTACGTTCTATTGGCAGTGTGTTGTACCGTAAGTGCAGGCGTCTTGGAAATCCTTGAGATCCCAATCCTTCCTATCGCTTTGATCGGCTTGGTTTCTTCGTTAGCCTTGCGATCCAAATTGGATGGCCTGCTACAACAGAGCAGTGTCCGAATTGAGAAATCGGCCATTCCGTCGCATTAGGGTTTGTTGGTTTAATGGTAGGTTGGTCACTCTTGACCGACCTCTACGCCATTAAACGGTCAGTAGTGCCCACTTTACGTTCACTAAACATCCCCTTTCGATTAAGGCAACAAGCCAATTAGCGGTGCATATGGTATGAGCGAGAGATCCTAGTTAAGGCTAGTAAACAAAAAAGTCCATGGGCTTTGTAACCATGGACTTTAAATCAGACTCAGAATGTGTACCAGATACGATTTACTCAGTAACGGTTTCTTTGATCTTTTGCAAAAAGTGTTCGCCAGAAGTTTTGCAAAGTTCTTTGCAGTGCTTTTCGGCTTTCTTGAGATCGTCGTATTCAAATACAGCGACACGCTTGAGGTTTTGATTAAAGACACCCCAGTAGAGCTTGATGCGAGGTTCTGCAGCAGCCTTTCTGGTTCGCTTCGCCTTGACAGGCGCTGCGGTTTCTTGGTCGACATCCGTGACGGCCTTCTTCTTACGCGGGGTTTTTACAACGGATTCCATGGAAATAAAGCTCCAAAAGGTATGAAGAAAGCAAATGCTTGCTGACGCGGGGGATTAACAAATTCAACACACAGAAGTGTGGGAGGAAGTTGAAAAGGTAGGTGTAGCGTCTGCTTGGCACGTTTTGATTAACGTCCATTATAGAACCAACGACCGTTTTCTAAAACGGCTTCACGGGAAAATTCAGAATGTCCCTTAATTCTTGACCGACTATCCGGTCGGCCGAAAAATCGATTCAATCGACACAACCGTCGAATTCTCTCAATTCGATAAGCTTTCGCACCGATATAACCCGACACGGGACTTGGTTTCGACGAATCCAACCAGTTCCCGATGCCTTAAACAAATTAAAGTGGGGTGAAGACGTGGACAATCAACGAGGAAATCATTGGAAAAGACGAGTCGTTCGCCAAATCGTCAGCCTCGGTACGATTCCGTCGCTATTGGCTGGCGCGTTGCTTGCCGCTCCCCCTGCCCCCCCTGGATTGCCGGGTTTACCCGCGGCAGGACCAACCATCACCAGTCCAACTAACCAACCGCAATTGCTACCTATTCTGGCATCAGATCCAGCTAGCGGCATGCCGGCTGCGCCTAAATCCAAAGGCCCATCCCTTCCCACTCAAACGATCGCTTCAAATGGTCCAGTAAATTCGGCGGTCAACATCAAGATCCTGCCTGGTCTACCGGCGGCGGGCTCGAGAATGCCTTCAGCAACCGAATTGGCGGCACCGGCTGCGCTAGGCCAAGAGAAAGGAACTGTAATGGTGAAAATGCAGGATTTCTCGACGAATCAGAAGTCGAATCCGGCAACAGGCCCCTTAACCACAAGCTACGTAACCTCGTCGGTCACCGTAATGCCATCCACTCCAATTACATTTGAAAATGACAAATTTCAAGGTTCTGGGCCTGTTAAGCTTAGCTTTGATGATAACGGCATCGTTGACCTTGGCGTCCAGCGTCCACGTCAACAGACAGTCATCAATTCGAGACCACCAGAGCTGGTCAAGCCAAAAAAATACAGCGTGGCACAGCCTGTAGTGCTAGCCCAAGCGGCAGAGATTCCATCGGTTGACGAGCCAAGTTCCGCAATGCCAGCAGTTCCCAATCTCCTTGAGCCAAACTTGATCGAGCTTAAGCTTCCTGTTCCGTTGGCTCAGACACCCTCTGTAGATGAACTTCAACCTGATCAAAATGCAACGTTTCCCAGCAGTATTCAGTTAGCCGAACCTGCTACCGAAGAGGTTTCCACCAAACCCGTCGAACCCGTCGAACCAATCAGCCAACTACAAATCGCAAGTTCCGATCCGCAAGCTACGCCAAATACACCGAAACTGCCTGAGGCATCAGAAACAAGCCCCACGGCGATTGTAAATCCAACTATCCAGCTTGAACTCGGGTTACCACAATTCAAAACAAAGGTAGGAGAGGGCCAGAATGAGGCACTACGCCAATATGCTATCAACCACAAACCCGAAAGGTCCTACGACATTGAATCTCGTAGTACTTACGCGATTGACATGCCCTTCGCAGTGGCTTCGACATCCTCGCTGCATTCGGACATTTGCACCGTCTTTAAAAATGGCAATTCTATTACGATAGCAGGTGGCACGGCTGGCAACACCCGCGTTGCAATCGTATCTCAAACAGGAGAAACTCGGGTGATCGAGGTCAACGTATTGCCTGTTGGTCAACAATTCTCTCGCCCGCAAAGCGATATTGACCAAGTCAAAGAGCTCATTGGAAAGGTGTTCCCAGACGCACGGGTGCAAATCGTTTCGCTGCCCACCGGAGAGGTTGAAGTCAAAGGAACAACGTCGTCGGAGTCCGACGCTCGAAAAATCCTGGAATTAGTCCGCAAAGTCTGTCTCGTCCCTGTTCACGACCGACTTAAGTCAGGCAGATAGACTGGATCTAGTGGGCAAAGCGTTGTGATGTAGAAGTCGATGGCTTCATCAGTTTTGATAATTACCCACCCTTATAGGGGCTGCAATGGATGAATTTCCGGAAAAGTCTAGTTAGACGGTATTGATTAAAGACGCGTCTCAAGTAGGCTGCATTGGTTTGCTGAGTTTGTTTCAGAAAACCGATTAGCCCTGAGGTGTATTGAATGACCACTAGAATTACTCTCTCACTAATTCTCCTAATTGCGCTGAACTTAAATGTTGGTTATGCCCAAACGTTTACTTGGAGTGTGAACGAAAGTGGAGCATGGGGTAGTGAGGCAAGTTGGGGTGCACAAGGCACACCTGGCGTGGGAGCGACCGTTCAATTCTCCGATGTTTCGATCGACATCAGCACACCGCCGGTCGCCGCAGCTCTGATCAATCTTTCCCCGCCACAACCACCAACCCAAGTTGCACGAAACGTAAACTTTCTATCGGGGAATTCGACGACTGCTTTTACGATTGGGACCACTGGCCAAACTCTAAATCTCGACGGTGGAACTTCGTCGTCCATCTCTCGAAATGGGTCAGCTAATAGTACGTTTTCTGCCAGCGTAAACTTGCTAGGCACGGGGAAAACATTAGCAATCGCGAATGCCAATACCACAGGGAGGCTTGCTTTTTCATCCCTCAATATTGGAGACTCTAATGCGTTAACCATCAGCAACGTTGGCACAACCAACATCACCTCGCTTTCAGGGAGCGGAGCATCTTCCAGTGCAACCTTTTCCGGCAGCGGTAGCTCTACCCTGTCTAACATATCAAGCATTGCAACTCTCAATATTCAGGGTGGTTCCAGGAGCTTGGGATCGATCAGTGGCGTAAATAGCATGACAGTTGCCGGTTCGGGTTCTACGAATTTCAGTACCATGACCGGGACTGGCGCTGCAGCGGTCGCTACTTTTAATGGGACTGGAAGTTCTTCAGGGACTAGTATTTCAAATGTTGGTACGATCAATGTAGACGGCGGCATTAGAACTTTTGGCACCATCAACGGCGCATCTACACTGAATCTGAGTGGAGGTTCCTTAACGATTAACTCCTTGAACACCACAGGAACCAACACCACAAATATCAATGTCACAGGTGGAAATCACACAATCACATCCGTGAACCGCGGCGCCGTTAATCTTAGTGGTACTGGATCGATTGCAAGTAGTATAGCTGTCAGCAATAACTCTAGTCTTGGAGGAGCAGGGGTTATTGGTGGAAATGTCACGGTGAACAGCGGTTCCATACTCAGCGGCACCTCGACGATCAATGGTAATGTTTCCATTCAAACAGGCGCCACGCATAGCCCAGGAAATTCTCCGGGTACACAAACAATTGCTGGCAACCTTACCTACCAAGCAGGTTCGACATTCGTATGGGAATTGAATGGCAATTCGATAAACAACTCCGATTTTGATCGAGTTGTGTTTTCGGGGACAGGCAGATCTATGACGGTTGGCGGTGCCATGAACACTCGTCTGAACTTTGTTGGTTCAAATTTCAACGATGCCTTCTGGACTGATAATAGATCTTGGACCGTCTTCTCGAATGTCGATGTAGATCAAGCATCGATTGATAACATGAATATTGTTATCGACACACCAGGGGCGCCCAACGGCACCCTCGCTTGGGTTTTTAATAGCAACAATAAGAATTTGAGCCTTCAATTTTCGGCAGTACCCGAACCAGGTACGATGGCACTTTTGGGACTAGCGACTGGTGTTGTCGGTTTTGCAAAGCGCAGAAGACTGAAGGCATTAGTTGCCCGCACCTAAATCCTGAGATCGTCTGCCTCTTATGACTTGAGAGAGGTTCGGATCAAAAGCATGTATCCTGGCCAACATGGTTATGTTGGCCATTTTCTTTGTCTGCTCAAATGAGCCTGCGGATTGAATCAATCCCAATTCATAGGCGAGTCGATCCGAGTGGCCAGGCAAAACGACTCGCCAATCAAAGGGGACCCTGCCAGGTCGCAATTGATTAACATGCGAAACTAGGTTTGTCGTGCAGTTGTTGTTAATCAGATCGTAAAACTCGGGCTCGCGTTGGAGCTTATTAGATCGAGCCAGCATATCAACCAACAGGTTTTGCGCCTGCTCCGAATTCGCGTTCCCTCGATAGAGAAAGACTTCTACATCCCGAGTGTTTGTCCTCAAAGGTATGACGTCTCGTTCATCCGCAATCACATAGATAAGCTCATACTTCTTACGCAAACCCCCAATCGCCGAATAAGACTCCCCTTGATCGAGTCTCGCCTCGACGGAGATGCAGAATTGCTCTCCTGTTCGAAGCCCAAAGCTAAACATGGTGTGTGCCAACAAAGTCGTTTCTTTGAACGGCACAACAATAAAGTCAACAGAGACAACATCCGTCAACAAAAAACGTAGATCATAATGCCGAACATCGTAATCTTCTTCCGTACGATATCGACAATTGCGAACATGCCGTATCGTAATCTCATTTCCATGAAATTCAGAAAACGGAAGGATCGCTAAGTCCGGTCGCCAAACCCTTCCGACCGACTGCGCCTCCTTGTTGAACAAGTTGATTCGTGGGCCACGTGGGCTCTGAAAAAGTTGCCTTTCCAGAACGCTTTGCCCACAGCCTATCAGGCCACCAATAAAGCAAAGCTGCCATAGAAACCTTGCTTTAGAGGCCATAGGGTCGATCGCAAATACCGTTGAGGATCATAAAAGTCTGGAGGTTTGTCTCCCTTGCCAACTACCCCTTAGCAGATTCGTTACCATAACGTCAACGTCGATCCACGGAACAGCGGTTGATGGGATCAACGCAACGAGCAACAAAGTGATCTCGCCCCACTAAAAAAGCTACTTTGTGTGAAAATATTGACCCAAGGCAACAAATCAGCTATGCTGCGATAGTTGGACACGTCGGTGATTTTAGTCGTCAAGGTGATTTTGGACTGTCACTAACTGCTAGTTCGCCAAATCCAATTTCCTTCCCCTGACTGCACCTTTCCCACCCGCCCCCCCATCCTTCTCCAGCCTGGAGTCTTGTTCAATGTCAATTGGACCAACAACTCGAGTTATGTTCTGCGTAGTGGTTTGTGCCGCGATTTTCAGCTGCCCAAGCTACTTTAGTCGGTGCACTGCCGCGGATGATCTAGTTAGCTACTCGAAGGATATCTATCCAATCCTTCGCGATAACTGCTTTGGATGCCATCAGCCTGCCAAACGGATGGGTGGGTATCACATGACGGATGCCACGGCCCTATTGTCCGCAGGTGATAGTGGTTCACCTGCGATTGTGCCCGGCAACTCCAAGGAGAGCCATTTGATCCACGAGATTGCAATTGTCGACGGTAAAGCGGAGATGCCGAAAGGGGGCAAACCACTTGCAGAAACAGAAATCGAATTGATCAAACGTTGGATTGATCAAGGAGCAGTGGATGACCGCACAGCAGTTCAATCAACATACTCGGAGACGAATCCTCCCAAGTACATTCGCCCGCCATTGATTAGCAGTCTTCGATTCTCACCAGATGGAACAGAGTTGGTGGCGACAGGTCTTCATGAAGCACTTGTGTTTGATGCGGCGAAATGGGGACTAACGAAACGTCTCGTGGGACTTAGCCCTAGGCTTGAATCAATCGCTCATTCTCCTGACGGAAAATGGATTGCTGTGGCCGCTGGAGAACCTGGAGTCCGAGGTGAGCTTCAGATTTGGAATCGCGAAAGCAAAACACTCGAGAATAGCTATGTCATCGGCAACGACACTTTGTTTGGTGTGAGTTGGTCCCCTGACTCCCAACTGATTTCTTTCGGATGCTCAGACAACTCCGTTCGTGCAATTAATTTAGCCGGAGAACAAAAGCTCTATCAACGGACTCACGAGGACTGGACTCGAGCTACAGTCTTTACCCCCGCAGGTAAACATTTGATTTCGGTTTCACGAGACATGACGGTAAAGCTCACAGAAGTCGAAACCGAACGATTTGTTGATAACATCACCTCGATCACGCCGGGTGCTTTGCGTGGAGGCGTGCAAGCGATTGCAAGGCATCCGAGTCGAAATGAAATCGTCGTAGGCGGAGCAGATGGTACAGCAAAGATCTATCGAGTCTTTCGACAAACAGCCAGAGTGATTGGTGACGACGCCAATCTCATTCGCCAGTTAGAACCATTACAGGGTCGAATTTTCGATGTCGCAGTAAGTGACGATGGCCGCTATTTGGCTGCGGTCGCAACACTCGACAATCGAAGTATGATCAGAGTTTGGTCCTACGATGTTGATGGGCAAATTCCTGAACCAATCAAAGCCATTCAACAAAAGAATCCAAACGAACGTACCGAAGAGGAAAAACAAACTCTCGAAAAATACGTGACTCCCGCTCCCGCAATTCTGGCTACTTGGGAAGTACCGGAAACAGCAATCTATTCAATAGCCATTGACCTACAAGGCAGGCTGGCAGCGGGTGGAGCAGACGGGCAAATTCGTGTCTGGTCCATTGCCAAGTCAGAACTTCTCAGTCGATTTGATGCGACACCGGCAGATTCAACGATTCCAGCCGACACGAAATCGATTGCAGAAAGTCGCCATGCTCGCCTAACCCAAATTGCATCACTGCAGGAACAAGAGCGACAACACGACGAATGGCAAAAACGACTGCAAGCATTGCCCTTGGCAAGTATCGAGCAATTATCTGTCGAACCGCAGCAGATCGCTTTCACTCAGTGGAATGAATCGGTGCAATGCCTGGTTACGGCAAAGCTTAAGAGTGGAGAATTGATCGACGTAACAAGTTTTTGCAATTTTGTGACTGCTGGTTCCCAGGTTTGGGCTTCACCCAGAGGTTGGGTGCAACCAATTGAGTCGGGGGAATCACGGCTTGAGGTTAAACTAGCAGATCATCGAATCGAGATACCGGTCAACGTTTCAATACAGTCAGACAGCAGCATGGACTTTGTCCGCGATGTGAATCCTGTTTTGTCAAGACTTGGATGCAACTCCGGAACATGCCATGGTGCTCAAGCAGGGAAAAGCGGATTCAAATTGTCGCTACGCGGATACGATCCACTTTTCGATATTCGTTCTTTAGCAGACGACCTGGCCGGGCGCAGACTCAATCCATCTTCGCCTCTCGATAGTTTGATGGTCACCAAACCTCTTGGAATTGTGCCACACGTCGGAGGTAAACTCTTTGAAGGAGGAGATCGTGCCTCTCTCGTTTTGCAGCAATGGATTCGTGAGGGAGCAAAACTCAACAGGGAAAGTTTTCGAGTCCAAAGCCTGGAAATCCAGCCTAAAGACCCAACCATTCAAACGGTTGGGGATACTCAACAAGTTCGCGTGATTGCGACCTATTCAAATGGAAACAAACGGGACGTTACTCATGATGCCTTTGTCGAAACCGGGAATGCCGAGGTTGCTTCGATACTCGATGGAGCTCGCGTTAGCGCAATTAGACGGGGCGAAGCACCGATATTGGCTCGTTACGAAGGTGCTTATGCTGCGACAACTCTCACTGTCATGGGAGATCGGACCGGTTACGCGTGGGCACCGCCAGCCACAAACAATCCGATCGATGCTTTTGTTGCGAATAAGTTACAAAGGCTAAAAATCGAGCCTTCATCACTCTGCAGCGACACGGAATTTCTGCGTCGAGTCAGCATCGACTTAACCGGGCTTCCGCCAACAGCTAATCAAGTGCGAGAATTTCTGGCCGACCAAACTCCCATGCGAGACAAGAGAAATCGCAAGATTGATGAACTAATCGCGAGCGACTCTTTTGTCGAACATTGGACTAACAAATGGTCCGATCTTCTTCAAGTCAATTCAAAGTTTCTGGGCAAGGAAGGGGCTGCCAGCTTTCGCGATTGGATTAAGAATAGTATCGCGACCAATAAACCATACGATCAGTTCGTTCGTGAAATCGTTACAGCCAACGGCTCCAATCGCGAACAACCACAAGCCGCGTATTACAAGATACTGCGCACCCCCGAGGAGCTTGTTGAAAACACGACACACTTGTTTCTAGGTGTACGATTCAATTGCAATAAATGCCATGATCACCCGTTTGAGAGATGGACACAGGATCAATACTTTGAAACTGCTGCATTCTTTTCTCATGTTAGCTTAGCAAAAGACGCTGAATCGGGTGATCGAACCATTGGTGGCACCGCCGTAGAAGGCGCCAAGCCTCTTTACGAGATCGTCGCAGACTCCAGTGGCAAAGAGATGAAACACGATCGAACACAACAGGTCATTGCACCTAAGTTTCCATTTGAAACGAAATACGAAAAAGCAGACGGGATGTCGCGGCGTGCTGAATTCGCCGCTTGGCTCACCAATTCGTCAAATCCATATTTTGCTAAGAGCTTTGTGAATCGCCTCTGGGGATACATGCTCGGCACTGGCTTAATAGAACCTATTGATGACATTCGAGCTGGCAATCCCCCGAGCATTCCCGAATTGCTAAATCATCTGGAGTCAGACTTTATCACCCACGGATTTGATGTACGCCACACTATGCGCACCATCTGCCAGTCGGAGACCTACCAAAGATCGCTAACCAAGAACAAATGGAATGAAGACGATTCCAGAAACTACTCTCGCGCAAACCCAAGACGGTTACCGGCGGAAGTGCTTTACGATTCCATTTACTTGGTAACCGGCTCCAAGTCGAATCTGCCGGGACTAGCTCCCGGGACTCGAGCAGCATCGTTAGCCGATGCGGATCCAGGGCTACCTGATGGGTTCTTGAACAACCTGGGCCGGCCAGTTCGCGAAAGTGCATGCGAATGTGAACGATCAAACGAATTGCGACTCGGAGCTGTAATGTCATTGGTAAGCGGGCCAACTTTGGGTACCGCTATCGCAGACCAGAACAACTCTTTATCGCAGTTGGTGAATAGTACGCCAAGCGACGGGGACCTAACCAACGAGCTCTTTCTAAGAGTCTTAAACCGGTTCGCAACAGCCGAAGAGTTAGAAACGGCTAAAACAGTTTTGAATCAAATCGAAGAGGATCACATTGCATTGGAAAGGCAATTGGCAGAGCGAGAAACATGGTGGTTACAAGAAAAGCCAAACCGCGAAGCTCAATTAGCAGCTGAAAAAGCGTCCGCCGAACAAGAGTTAAGCTCGAGACGAGCGGCTATTCGCGAGGCACGTGAGGCGGCCGAGACGGCAAGATTGGCTAGAGTTGAAGATGCGAAGAAGGCGATAGCCGATTTTGATGCTGGGCTAAAGCAGCGAGTTGTCGATTTCATCAATGCTCGACGAAATCAACCAGCTTGGATTCCTTTACAGCTTGCGTCGGCCAAATCGACCAACCAAGCGGTATTCCATGCTGCTGGAGACAGATCGGTACTTGTTAATGGCGATGACTCACCTGCCGTTTATTCGGTGCAAACAATTGTGCCGTCGACATTCAATACCATTCGTTTCGAAGCCCTAACGCGTCCCGATCTTCCCGCGAAAGGCCCCGGTCTTTCCGAGAACGGGAACTTTGTTGTCACGGAATTTGAGCTCTTTGTGGGGAGTCCAGATAAACCGAATGAAATGAGACAAATTAAGCTCACTAAGGGACTTACGGATTTTGATCAATCCGGATTCTCAGCGGCAGCAGCCATCGATGGAAACCGCGATGACCAAGGAGGATGGGCCATTCACGGGGCAACTGGTCTGGAACATTGGGCGGTATTTGAATTGGCTGAGGCTGTAACGCTAGCCCCTGGAGAGGTTCTCGAATGGCGAATTCATCAAAAGCACAATGCCGCCAAACATCGAGTAGGACACTTCCGCCTAAGTGTTGCAACAAAGTCTGGTGACTTGCAAATTGGGTTATCCGAAAACTTGCAGGCACTTGCCTCCTCACCTTTAGAGCAATGGAGCGAGCCAGATTTAGAGGCACCCAAAGCTTATGTTCGCGAAACATCTGCCGAACGAAAGGAACATGTTGCTCGACTAGGTAGAGAGAGCATGTCTCTACCAGAAGATGAAATGGTTGCAACTTTTCTGAAACGCATCGAAAGACTATCACAGCCGGTCGGAGATGACTCGCTTTTGGTACGATTGCGAAACGATGTCAAAGAAAGTGCATTGCAGAAGGCCAAAGCTCGCTTAACTGCAGCTGAAGACATAACCTGGGCTTTGATCAATAGCCCTGCTTTTCTTTTCAATCATTAAAATCACCACGTATCCTTTATCCAAATTTCAAAAGTCCGTAATCAATCGATTGTTTCATCCAGTTTAGGGAAAAAGAAGATGTTTCGAATTCTTGGTAGTGCTGGTCGCGATTTGTGTGATGGTCATTTAGGAGTAACGCGTCGAGATGTCCTTCGAATCGGGGCATCTGGGCTTTTCGGACTTTCGCTTCCGCAGATTTTGCAACTCCAAGCAGCGCAGGCTAACGATACCAGCAACGCACCAGGCTGGAATCGAGCCAAGAGAATGATCATGGTCTACTTGCAAGGAGGTCCGAGTCACATTGATCTTTGGGACCCTAAAGAAAACGTTCCAGACAAAGTCAAGAGTGTTTTCGGAAACATCTCTACCAAGATTCCAGGGATCCAGTTTACGGAGAATCTACCGCTGCTGAGTCAAATCAATGACCGGTTCACAATGATCCGCTCGATGAGCTATACGCCAAATGGACTCTTTAACCATACTGCTGCCATCTACCAAATGATGACGGGGTACACCACAGACAAAGTAAGCCCATCAGGTCAATTGGAGCCACCGAGCCCCAAGGACTTCCCGAATTTTGGCTCCAATATTGTTCGTATAAAACCTGCCGATGAGCCGATGTTACCGTTTGTCACTCTGCCTAGACCGCTTCAAGAGTCCAACGTGGTCGGCAAAGGCGGGTACGCTGGATTCTTGGGTAAAGCCTACGATCCCTATACTCTGTTCCCAGAGGGTGACGATCTGGATATGAACAAAATGGATCGCATCAATGTTAGCGATTTGCAACTCCGACCCGAGGTCTTTGCAGTTCGATTGAAACGCAGGGCAGCGCTAAGAGATTTGATCAACGCGAAGATGCCAGAAATCAATGCTGCTGTTGAACAACATCAACTCGATGAGTACTTCGAACAAGCACTCTCGCTAGTCGTTTCCGGCAAGGCCCGTGAAGCGTTCGATCTAAAGCAAGAGTCCGAAGCGCTTCGAGATAATTATGGACGCAATACGTTTGGCCAAAGTTGTTTGTTGGCTCGACGATTAGTCGAGGCAGGAACGAGAGTGGTAGAAGTCATCTGGCCAAAAGTAGCCAATAGTGACAACCACTCCTGGGATCATCACAGTGACCTATCCAAACGCATGAAGACCCAATCAGCACCAATGCTTGATCGTGGACTTTCCGCTTTGATTACGGATCTAGATGATCGTGGACTTCTGGAGGATACTCTCGTTGTAGCTGTTGGCGAATTCGGAAGATCTCCTGAACGGGGAGTTAGCACTAGCGGTAACGGTAACTCGGATGACGGCCGAGATCACTGGCCGTATTGTTACACCGCTGTCATGGCAGGTGCCGGAATCAAACGCGGCTATGTTCATGGCAAGAGTGACAAGACGGCGAGTTCACCGGTCGAAGCCCCTTTACATCCAGCGGAAATGTTGGCCACGATTTATCATTCCTTCGGTATCAATCCCGAATCAATCGTTTACAACCATCTAAATCAACCCAGAGAACTCGTCAAAGCACAAGCGGTTACGCAACTGTTTGGATAATCAGACAGCGAAAACATTTTAGAGCCCGTTTATCGATACTGGCATATTACGTGTCGGCCGGCATTACAAAGTGCCTGCCATGAATACGATCGTCTTCGTTTGAGAGCACCACATTGCTCGTGCTCTCTTTATTGCTCGTGCTCTCTTTCCATTACAACATGAGGCGTAGATTCGCCGATCGACTCCTTTCTTTCGAAGTCTCCGAGGACGTGATCCAGATTCTCGGACGGAAAACCCTCAGTAATGCGGGAAGAAAAAATGAGCGAATTAGTATCGGAGGTCTGGCCCGTGCGACCGAGTTAAGCTCGGTCGCGGACCAGTTGATCAGGATGGCAGAATCAAGACCTTTCCTCGGTATACATTCGGGGTGAGATTGAGTTCGCCTCTCGGAAAGTGGTTCAAAGCACTCCTCGCTATGCTTAATTTTGGCCAATTTCTTGCATTAGGGTCACAATTACTGGTCCCTGATTGCGACTCTCTTTCAGATTTGGCTTTACCGTTTTTGATATTTCCAGTAGTTTCGAAGTACTGGATCAGCTGTGGCTGTGTACAAAGTTTAGGGTTTAAAGAATTTGGGGCTAATTGTGACCTGTGAGAAGGTTTTAGAGCACGCGCGTTCACTCTCTCGCGAATTGGAAATTGCCATCCGAGCTGCACAAGCTGCGGGAGTTCTACTTATCTCTGGATACGAACGATTAGCAGCCGGACAAGGTAGCGAGGTTGAAAGAAAAGGGGTCGGTGATTTAGTTTCCGAAGTCGACCGCTTGGCAGACGAAGCGTCGGTGAATGTGCTTCGACAGTTTAGTGATCTTCCCGTCCTTTCAGAGGAATTGCATCATGACATTGCCGAGCGAGACAATCTTTGGATCGTTGATCCCCTAGACGCCAGCAGCGCTTATTTGATGCAAGCAGGAAAGGAATATCCATCGGTACTTATCGCGCTCCGCTTACAGGGAGAAACAAGGTTAGGCGTGACCTATTTCCCGTTAACCGGTGAGTGGTTTTATGCTCAAAGGTCACGTGGCTCTTGGAAAGATGGACGTCGTCTCGTATGCACTTCGGACGAGTCGTTGTCCGATATTTGGGTCGAAATGAATCAGTATGGTGCGTCGGAATATGAGACTGAGTATTTTGCCAATTTGCGGAAGCGACTTCGCTCTACATCGGGCGCACAGCTAGTCACCAGCAATGTACCCCACTCCGGAGTCGCTGTGCGTATTGCAGAGGGACGCAGTTCGCTTGCTGCTGCTATCCACGACAATAATCCCATCAAGGTCAAACAAGCAGCATGGGATATTGCATCCCCACAAATCATTTTGGAAGAGGCTGGAGGGGTGTTTTTGAACCCACAGGGCAATCGAACAGATCCATTTTCTGCTGAGCCAATCATCGTAGCTCGCTCCGCAGCCATCGCTCAGCGAATTATTGAATTAGGAATCGTTGCTTCGATCGCTTAGCAGAATCGATCGCTTAGCAGAATCGTGGACCGGGAAAGAAGCAGCTCGTATTCTCCAGTGGCGTAAAGCTGGCGCTCACACCTATGATGCAACAAAAAAACCTTGGCATCGGAGGGGACACCAAGGCTTTGGAGTTTGGCTCGAGTTGAGTAAACAACTCGTAAAGGAGATCGCAAGAAACTAGTCTAGGAAACCGACCAATTCTTGAGAACGACTTGGTTGCTGAAGTTTTCGAACCGCTTTGGCTTCAATTTGACGAATACGTTCTCTCGTCACTTTGAAGATATGGCCGACCTCTTCAAGCGTATAGCTGTAACCGTCCCCTAATCCATACCGGAGTTTGATAATTTCACGTTCACGGTAACTGAGTGTCTTTAAGACAGAGTTGATCCGCATTCGCAACATTTCTTGTCCCGCACCGATTGCTGGGCTTTCGGCAGTGCCGTCAGGCAGCAGGTCGCCGAAATGACTGTCTTCGCTATTTCCGACAGGTCGATCGAGCGAGATTGGATATCGGCTCATGGCCAAAACCCGTCGCGCTTCCTCGATCGTCGTTTCTGCACGTCGAGCAGTTTCTTCTAAGGTGGGCTCGCGTCCAAGTTCTTGCAGCAACTGCCGGGAAACGTTTCGAACTCGCGACATGGTTTCCACCATGTGCACGGGGATTCGAATGGTTCGGCTTTGGTCTGCGACCGCACGCGTAATGGCTTGGCGTATCCACCATGTTGCGTACGTACAAAACTTGAATCCGCGTCGATATTCGAACTTGTCGACAGCCCGCATCAACCCCGCGTTACCTTCTTGGATCAAGTCCAAGAAACTGAGTCCGCGGTTTCGATACTTCTTAGCAATCGAAACTACCAAACGCAAATTGCCTTCGCTTAACTGCTTTTTCGCTCTTTGGTACTCGGTGAAGACCTTTTTGACAGTCGCAACTCGGTTTCGGAGGGAAGTAGGCGTTTCTTGGGTAGCTACGAGAATCTGACGAAACTCTCGCTTTAACTGAGCCACCTGCGACGGAGCAACTTGATAAGACTTTAAAGTTGCCAAATCATGCAGAATCTCATCGACTCGCTGACTTAGCCGCTCTAGAACACTGATCATTGCTTCAATTCGCTGGGTACGCAGCCCCAACTCTTCCACTAATCGAACCGTCTTGCGACGTCGGCGAGCAAGTGATTGCCACGCCTCTACCCGAACCTTGCCCGTCAAGTTTTTGCTAAGAGCGTTGCGATAATCTCTTCGATTTCGCTTCAACAAAACATCAAGAGTTTTAAGGTTGTGAGGTAGTCGACCCAAAATTTGGTCTTTTTCCAAGCGGTCGGTGACCGAAACTTGGACAGTGCGATCGAATGGTAGTTCGCCGGAATGAACACGCTTGAGAATCTTGAAGGCGTACTGAACCACATAATCACACTCGAGCAGTTTGGTCCTGAATCGTCGTCGGGTGACTTCGATTTTCTTCGCCAATCGAATCTCTTCGTCGCGGGTGAGCAAAGGAATCTCCCCCATCTGCGTCAAATACATTCGGACTGGGTCATCAGACCATGTCTCGATCTCGTCCATACCGGATAGCAAATCGTCATCGCTTTCCAACTGGACTTGGTCCTCTGGAACGACCACTTCTGCTACGGTATCGCCCAGATCATCACCTTCCTCCTCAAGCGACAGTTTGCGAAGACCATCCAAGTCGTCAGCGCTGCGAGGCAAATCATCATCGAAATCCAACAGGCCGTCGAACAAGGTAATAGCTCCTGAAACCACGAAAAAATGGAGGATCGGAGTGCTCAGTTTTCAGCACGGTCCGAGACACTAAACTTCATCTTCTGTCGCTCTGACACACTGCAAAAGTGAGGAACAAAATTCTTCACCCTCCCATGGACACGCGACAAGTACGATGGCGTTTGCATCCCATCCCTTGCCTGAGCGAGGCAAGGGAAGTGTAGCACCTAACTGAAAACGAACGACGCTCCGATTACAAATGGTAAATTTTTACGAATAATGAAACTGTATGGCTGCCCGTTCTGCGCTCGCCTCGATGCGGCTTTCTCATCACAAAATGGAATATGCAAAAACGCCCAAGGAAAAACAGCAAAAAACAACGCGCTGGATAACAGGCAGTCTTACAACCAAATTGAATTGATAACGGAACACGACCCTTTCTCGTCCATGACTGATGTCAATAGCTACCACGCACGCGTCGAAGCCAAGGCACCAAACAAAAATATCCATCAAGAGGTTCACCAATAAAGGTAGCCCTCTACGAGGAAAACTCCGTTCAGGAAAGCCTAATCTTCCTACTCATCCGGTGGAACAAACTCAGCCATCCGCGAAGATGACTGGTCCCACCTCTATCTTAATTACCGTTCGGCGGTCGTGTTATAATAATGCCAACCCGAGAAAGTCTTCGTAGGGTACTTTAGTTGACGCGAACGATCCGGTACTTAAGGAGGGATGAACGGCACACCATGTTGCCGACTTAACTAACGTCAGTCAACTCAGGTCTGCACGAATTTACCCGCGTGTGTGATGACAGGGATCCTATGATCTTTGCCATCGACAACGCCTATATTTTAACCACCACTTATCGTGGGTCCAGCCACCGACAAAAACTTTAGACCAAGATAATTTTTCCGGAAATTCCCAAGATGATTTCCCCTAACGATGTTATCTGGCAAAAACCCTCATACGACTAACGACGTACCACCCCCAATCATCCCAAGTTACGTTAAAATCCGCCCCGCCGACACCATCCATCGATCTCAACGCAGAAAAACACGTAATCTCCAAACCATGAGTCTACACAACCTTCCGTGCCCAAACTGCCATGCCAAACTGTCGGTAACCAAAAGCCAAGCTGGAATGATCGTTAATTGCCCCTCATGTGGCAGCAACGTCCCCGTACCTACCGTTCGCGGCTTTTCTGAATTGGAATTGGCTGAGCCGGAAAACAAGTCGAGGTCATCCAGCAACAAGGGCACCAACACCGTCGTCAGGCTCCTTTCTGTCTTGCTTCTGCTAGTCAGCGTTCCCTGTCTCGCATATGGCGGCTACCTGTACTCCATCCGAGCGAGTGTTTCCGATCCGCTAGATTTGACGGAAGAAGATCTTATCGAGGATGTCAGGCAATCGATGCTAGATCTACCACCATCAGGAATATGGGATGTTTGGAACGATGTCGCTGTTGATGGCATCACGGAACTGCCTATCCCCGATTACTTCCGTTTTAAAAGACTGGTGGAAGCCCAGCGCCCAGTGATGCAGACCTGCCTCGCCGTGGGAGGATGCTGCTTTGCCGCCTTTGTGGCCACCCTGTTTCTTTCCAGGAAACCAAAGTAGATTCCTCGCAGCCCCTAAAATCGATCCGGCTTTAGCAACTATTCCAAAAGATAAAGTAGAGCTAGCTATCTAAGCGAACCGCAGGCGATTAGCCTTGAGTTTCCAGACCGAGACCGGGCGATTCAACCGGGCGATTCAACTGGTAATCAAACTCCGTCAGCGTCTTTAAGAGAATCGTAGACCTGCAAGCCTCCGATTATTTTGTCACGATGGGTCTACTTCTCATAATCTCATCACTACTCTCTTGGCCGCTCCATCTACTCCTGGTTTCTGAAAAGCTCCCGGCCAAGGAAATGATTGTTCCTTTTTTGCTTCCTGGGCGATCCGATTTGGAATGCTGGCTTCTAGCATTGTTGATTTTTTCGATTGGAGTCCTCGCGATTCCCAATCTCAACCAACTCTCCAGCAAAACCGCTAACCGGTTTTTGATCGGCTGCCTATTCGTGCAGCCTATTCTGCTAGTTCTGTTTCGCTGGCCATCCCTCGTATCGATCACTTGGGTGACAACTGGCTCTCTTTCCATGACGATCTTAGTTGGCACCTTCCCGGGATTGGTTGTCTTTGCACAAACAAGTCGAATCAAAAGACTCTCGACGTTGACTTGGCCGATTCTCTTGGTCACCCTAACGGTGTGTACGCTATTCGATCTCTCGCAAACCTTCGGGCTAAATCAACCATCACCACAGCTAGAACCGGGTGCCAGCCAATCAATCCCCTGGGGACTAATATTGACGTTAATTGCTTCAGGCTGGCTGAGCTCGCTATTGATACCTCGATGGTTTCTATGGTGCTCCCAGTCGGAACCATTGAACGATGATCGCGCTGTGAAACTAAAGATCTTCTGGAGAAACTTTCATAGACGCCCCCCAAACGTGTACCTATGGCCCACGGGCTGCCGATTTTCTAATGCGGTTTTGGTAGGTAGCATGCTTAGCAAAAAACTTCTTCTAACCGATAAGCTTCTGCTCACCTTTCATCAGCGCGAACTGGAATGGATTACACTTCACGAACTCGCTCACATGACTCGATACCATCAACTTATTCGATTACTCCCAACCGCACTTGCACTGCCAGCGCTATATCTGGTTCTGTCGAAAACCGATGGAGTCTTTCTTCTGCTTAGCAGCTTATTTCTGTTTTTATCTTTTGCCGGACTGATTGCAGCAACGTGCTGGTGGACCGAATGGGATGCGGATTCGCGTGCCGTCAAATTGGGGAGTCAGTTCTACAGTCTTGACTTCGCTATAGCAGGCGAAGAGTATTCATCAGTTTTGCGAAAACTCTACGGGGCTAACGGCATTCATCGAACGAGCTGGACACACCCCAGTTTGAATCACCGACTAGAAGCGGTTTCTAAACTTGCTCATCCTACGAAAATTTCCCAACGGGAGCATGCAGCTAACTTCATGACCACTAGCCAGCAGTCCGCAACGAACGCTTCATCCAATTCTTGATCAGAAGGTATATAGCAATCAACGCGGCCACCAGAACGATCACAACGGTCCAGTTGGTACGGTTAGCTATTCCATCTGCAAGTGGAGTGGCCACAGATTCAGCTGCTACTTGAGCCAGCGACGCAGTCCCATCGAGAAATGGCTCAGGATCAGCAACGAACGCAGCAATCGCCCCTATCGCTAATAGAGATCCTTTGTTCTTCCAGACAAAGTCCATACCCTTGTCTCCCAACTTTGCAATGGTTCCCATCAGCGCCTCGCTACGCAGAAGTTGCTTAGTACTTTCCTCGTTAGCGAGCATGATTAATTGCCTGCCATGCCGAGACGATAATCGATTCGCGGCTTTCGAGGCTGCGACACCGCCTACCGTCAGTAAGCTCTCCGCTGGCATTCCGTGTTTGACAAACGTCTCTGCTGCATCATCTCCCAAACTCTTAACCAGATTTAGCGGTCCGGTTTGCGAAACCAAATCGGTCGCATCATCGCCGTACTTAGCTAGCAGCTTCGCGGAAAGAGCTCCGTCAGCACCGGACTGATCGATCAACTGAATCGCCTTAGGTCCGATTTTTTGAATGGCCTGCACGGCATCCTCTCCCCCAACCTTAACAGCTTGCTCTACACCTCGAGGCAACCCCTTCATGGCGTCTTGAGACATCTCTCTGCCAAATTTTTTGGACACAAGCTCAATCAATTCTTTGATCGCTGCGGTACTTACACCTGCATGAGTCTGCAAAGCCAAAGACGAGATCGCAACAAAGGCGACCAGTACGAACAATGAAAATCGGTTTCTGCAAAACATATGACTAAACCTCATATCTGAGTCACTTTTATGGTGTGATTTCGGCAGCGTGAGGAGAAGCGAATAGATTTTCGATGGCGATTGTCCGAAGCTGGGATCGCTCTTCCCCAATTCGGCTAAAGTGCTGCTTCAGCCCTGTTACTTGATCGTCTCCATTGCACAAAAGTGACTGCAACGAGTCAATTTGCTTTTGTACTTGATAGGTTAGCTCTTTCTCAGGATCTTCAACAAACGCCCAAACATGAGAAACGATCTGATCGATGACAACACCCGCAACAACGCCAATGCCAAAGGTTGCCCATCCAGACGCAGCTCCAGCACCAAGAATTCCTGCGGAAACCCCCATCCTCACGGCAACCTGAGCCAGCACTTCACCTGCAATCAAAGAAACCAACTGCGACCCTACAATCGATTGAAGATCATTACCGTTCGTTTCCATGGCGACGGCAATCGCTTGCTCAAACCTCTCTTTCAAGGATTCATCGTTTCTCCATTCCGTAAACGTGACACTTGGGAAATCATCAAGATCCGCGCGGATATCTACCAACATCTGACTCTCGGCAGCCCCAATCTCTCTTAGGTAGTTTTGTACCACCTGAGAAATGGCCTTCTCTAAGTCTTCTGAATTAAGCACTTCTTTCTGAAAGGACTCGTAAAGAAACGCATGACTCTTTTCACCATCGGTAAACGGTACATAGTCTAATGCCACTCGCCACTTACTTCCAAAACTCAGCGCCGACTTGGAGAACTCGGGAACTCGGTTGCGAGCACGATTCAACAGATCGATCAGAGGCTCGAAATGAGATGATATTGACTGCTCAATACGCTTGGTACATACATCCAGATGGGGATTCGCAATTGCTTTCCAATCAAATTGCTTATCCGATACTTCTAACTGGCTGCGTCCCAAATCGTCTCGATGGGTTGGCCCCGCAGAGCCGCGATCGGAACGTGGCCAGTTCGCCCACATCACCGTCGCTGCGACACATGCCACGATTCCGAGCAAGACCAAATTCAAGACTTTTCCCGAACGGTTCATTATAACGAGCCCCAATAGTTCATACCGACGAGGGAGTAAACATCAGCTCCACTTTCACGTTAAGGTCTGGCAGGTTAAGGTCTGGAGAAGATCATGAATCATTTCCATCATCGGCTTGAAATCAAGCGTTTCGCCAAACCGTATGTCTAGTAGATTTGGAAAATCCAAACCGTTATTCTTAGTTCCATCGATTTTTCCAATTTTAACGACAGGACAAAGCCAAGATGCAATACCCACTTGAAATGCGTTTCAAAATACTCAGTTTGTCTCAGCAAATTTCCGTGGTTGACGCCAACAAAAAACCTGTAATGCACATCAAACAGAAGATGTTTCGCTTCAAGGAAAGAGTCGAGGTGTTTTCAGATTCTTCATTAAGTCGCAAATTGTTTGAAATCAATGCGGATCGCATGATCGACTTTTCTGCAAGCTATCATTTCAGCGCGGCTGACGGTAGCGACTGGGGTGCAGTGCGACGTAAAGGCATGCGTTCACTTTGGTCCGCCCACTACGAAGTCTATGAAAATGGCGTCGTAGACATGCATATCAATGAAGAAGAACCTTGGAAGAAACTCGTAGAAGGTCTGCTTGGGGAAATTCCCATTGTCGGGTTTCTGTTTATATACTTGCTCAACCCTTCTTATCTGATCTCGATGGCTGACGGCACGCCGGCATTACGCGCGACCAAAAAGCCATCGATCTTCGAAAGATACTTTGTTATCGATAAACTCGCTGATATCGACGAAGACGACGAGTTGAGAGCCTTGCTTGCTCTACTAATGATGGTTTTGCTAGAAAAGAACCGTGGTTAGCCTCCCTAGCCCGTGGTGAGCCTCCCTAGATTGGTTACCAAGCTCTGGACAAAAGCCAGAGAACATTGGCAACCAAGAAAATGTCACAAAGCGCTGCGAAGTACTGCTGCAGCGTACTCTGGCTTGACCGTATTGATAAAGCATTCTGTGCCCAATTCAAATCCTGCTATTCTGGCAGACCTGGGCAAGACTTGAATGTTCCAGTGGTGGGCTAACGGGTGAGAGTTGTTGAACGGACTGGTGTTGAGAATCATGTTGTAGGAAAGCTGCGGTTGGGTCTTCTCTAATGCCCCCAGAGTCGATTTCATGACGCCTGCTAAATCCTTGAGTTCGGCTCGATTCAGTTCATCAAAATTGCTTCGATGAGTTCTCGGATGAACAACAAATTCATAGGGAAACCTTCCAGCAAACGGAGTGTAAACCACAAAGTGCGCCGAAGCGACAACAAGTCGTTCGCCGAGACGTTCTTCTTCACCTGCAATTTGACAATAGTAGCACGATTCGTGCTTTTCGAAGTATTCCAGGAGTCTCTGGTTTCGACGATTTACTTCGCTTGGTACAAATCCCAATCCAACGAGTTGACTGTGAGAATGTGACAGCGATGCCCCTGCGTCGGGACCATAATTTTTGAAAATGATCGCGTGAACAATGTCTTGCTTCGAACGAAAGTGTTGCAAACGCATTTTGTACGCTTGAAAAACCAACTCGACGTGAGAAACAGAAAGCCCTGAAAGTGAATGATCATGCTCAGGGGATTCGATAATGACCTCGTGAACCCCGTTGGGGATTTCCTTTCTAAAAAGCTCGGGGGACGCAATCAAGACGTCAGATTCTCCCCGAGTAGCATCTGCTAATTGATACTCAGGAGAATAAGCAAACGAATCTCCCCCCCGAGCCAGCATGGCTGACTGCGAATGGTCAGTCGCAGCAGCTTGAGTTTGGACGGCGGGATACTTATTCGGAACGACCCGAACTTTCCAATTCGATCTAGCTCGTGCGATGCTTTGGCCTACTTCATCTCGACGCAAGATGGTTGTCGACTCTAGCTCATTGAGCGGTAGCACAAGACTGGGCGTAGGTGTTGATTGCTCGAAACCTGCACAAAAAGGACAAGCAGCCAATTTGCTGGCTGGGCCGCTTTCATTAGATATGTACTCGTTAGGCCGCTGTTCTCGGTTGGGTGCGAAAAGCACCCAGCGATCTTCCAGCCAGTCGTACCTGGTTTCTTGCATAACAACGGGGCTCCCTTTGCACTAGGGGTTAGAGCCGCCCTTCGATCGCCGCCTGCTCACGAGCACGACTGTAAACAGTTTCATACTGAGCAGCACTATTGGCCCATGACCAATCTTGCTGCATGCCTCTTTCCACTAGTGTACCCCAGAGCGATGTATCCTGCGAATAGACATTTAGTGCAGATTCGATGCATTTTCTAAGAGAATCGTAGGAATATTCCCCAAAGACGAAACCAGTTGCCGAGCCCGATTCTACGGTTTGTGAATTGCAATCGGTAACAGTGTCGGCAAGTCCACCCGTACGATGGACTAAAGGGATAGTTCCATATCGCAAACTGTAAAGTTGATTCAATCCGCAAGGCTCATAGCGACTGGGCATCAAAAACATATCCGATCCTGCCTCGATCTTGTGAGCAAGTGAATCCGAAAACTCGAACCTAACCGAGATCTTGAACGGATACCGATGCGCCAGGTCGCTTAAGGCCGATGCAAAACGCTGCTCGCCATTACCAAGAATAACCCACTGCGCATTGAGACGCTCTATCGAATCCTCCAAGAAAGGCTTCAATAGATCCCACCCCTTTTGCTCGGCAAAACGCCCCACCAAGCCAATTACGGGCACCGACTCCGACGTCGGTAGCCTCATGATATTCTGCAAATCCAGCTTACAAGCCGCTTTGCCTGTTCGCCAATTCTCAACCCCATAGTTCTGTGCGATATGATTGTCGTGACGAGGGTCCCAAACAGCGTAATCCACGCCGTTTACGATACCAATCAATCTCTGCTGCTTACTCCTTAATACCCCATCAAGCCCACATCCATGCTCCGGTTGCTGGATCTCACGAGCATAAGTTGGACTGACGGTTGTGATAAAATCAGCGAAGGTGATACCTGACTTTAGCAAATTCAAATCACCAAAAAACTCCATTTGTTGCCAATTGAAGTACTGCCAATCCAAACCAGTCAGCGGCATATCGTGCGACCAAAAACACCCTTGGTAAGCCAAGTTGTGAATAGTCATTACCGACGCAGCATGCTGATACCACTGCTTGTTGCCGAATTGCGTTCGTAGGTACGCCGGTATCAAACCACTCTGCCAATCATGGCAATGAACAATATCTGGATGCAACCGTAATCGATCAATTGCTTCCGTCACCGACCGACAGAAAAAAGAAAATCGCTCCGCATTGTCTCGGTAATCGCCATGCTCGTCCCCATACAACCCATGCCGATCAAAGTAATGAGGTTGATCGACAAAAAATACGCTTACGGCACCGTCGTGAAGTGAGGACTTAAGGATCCTCGATGATACTTGACGTCCAGCCATGTCGACGACAAACGAGACGTGAGTATCCTCGATCGCAAGCCCCGACTGCAAAGCTCGTCGATAACCAGGAAGGAATATGGAGCACTGATGCCCACGTGATGCAAGTTGAATAGGAAGCGAGCCACAAACATCTGCAAGCCCACCGGTCTTGGCAAACGGAACTGCTTCCGACGTAACCATTACAATGTGCATTGGCTAAGCCTTTGGCTCATCGGCATGGAGGAATGGAGGAATGGAGAGGACACGATAACTCAATCGAAGGAAGTAGTTACAAAAAGCAACGATGCTCGTCATGCAGTCTCGAACCACCCCCATCTCAATCATAGCATAACGAGATCCCAGATTAAATGAGCATGAGATCGAATTGTTGGACTCACCCTTCAAATGACCATGTCAATAGGGGAACATCGAAAAATAGGGATGATTAATTTGGCAAAGGAAAAAAATTCATGACGCAAAAGTTGCCAAGTTGATATTGGTTGCCACATAATTCGCGTACTATAATCGCGACCCCTCAAACTCATCCCTCAACGAAAGGTGCCAACGTGCTTTCGATCCGTCCTGCTATTGCTGAACATTCGTTGCATCTCTTCGGACGGTCCATTCACCCAGAGCTCTTTCAAGTCTTTCGAACCAAGCACATTCAAAGAACAAAATACGCCGCACGAATCGACATCACAGCAGATGGCCACGTGATTACGTTCGTTCGCAATCACTCTGTCTTGTCCGAGGTTGTGTGCTCTCGCAATCAGATTCTTCCACAGCGAAGAAGAATCGCGGCCTCAGCGATACGAGGTAAATACCACCAATCTATCGATCGACAATCGACCATTCGCTACACGACCGAATGCGAACGCGAAACCGTTTCTCCCGACCTTTTCTGGATGGTTCAATCCCAATTGCAACGAAGCGATTGCGAAAACGAACTTCTCCACGTTTTTCAGTCGAGCGGAAGAATCGCCTATGGAGCGGTTAGTTTTCTCCATGTCGAAGAACGTGATAGCCACCTCCTTATCCAAGCGTTTCACACTTTTCCAGATGACCACACCATATTGAAATCGGTGTCCTCTTTCTACGCCTCCTAGTTTTTCGCCCCCGATTTTCCCTGAGCGTCGATCGCCACCAACTCCCGAAAAAACGCGATCTCCGCTACGCTTCTGAATAGAATGCCGCAAAAGAAATCTACTCTCACTCCCATTTTCTTCACGCTAAGCTAGACTACGCTCGAATAAATTTAAGTTGACATTTTTACGGTGGGGACTCGGTACAGACGGCAGTCAGTCGGTAGCGGGATGTGCCGGGTGACGTTTGGATATGGTTTGGCAGCGAGTTTGCATTATTGGTGTCGGGCTTTTGGGCGGATCGATCGGTCTTGCCCTTAAACGTAAACGCTTGGCTAACCATGTCGTAGGCGTTGGCCGCTCTATTACAAAGCTTGATATTGCCATCCTGAGGGGTGCGATCGACCAAGCGACCGATGATATCTTGGTGGGAGCCAAAGATGCGGACCTCGTTATCGCATGTACTCCCGTTCAATCTATCGTCGACTCGCTATTGGTAGCCTCCTCGGTTGCTTCTCCAAATGCCCTGCTTACAGATGTTGGAAGCACAAAAAGCACGATTATTCGAGACGCCGTTCTAAAACTATCACCCAATAACTACATCGGAAGCCATCCGATCGCCGGCGGACACCACAGTGGCGTTGAGCATGCCGTCGGGAATTTGCTGGACGGAGCGTTGGTGGTTGTTACACCGATGGAACAAAATCCGACGTCACTTATCGATCGAACTATCAAGTTTTGGGAATCCATGGGCTCTCGAACTTGCTTGCTCGGACCTAAAGAACATGACGAAGCCCTAGCAATTTCTAGCCATTTGCCTCACATGGTTTCCGCTGCACTCGCCACCTCAACTCCTGCAGAAATCCTGCAATTTGTTGGTAAAGGGTGGATGGATACGACTCGAATCGCTTCCAGTAATTCTCAACTCTGGCGACAGATATTAGAAGAAAACCACTCGCCAGCCCTACAAGCATTGAAGAAGTTTGCCACAATTTGCGAAACGTGGATCGAAGCTCTCGAGGGGAGTGATTTCGATCGCGTAGAACAACTCCTTCAAGCAGGAAAAGCAACACGTGACGCTGTGGCAAATCGACATTTATCCGGCTGACGGCCAGCCGGATGCCTTGGGCTCCTCCGCTGCCAGTGCAGCTGCGGACATGGGAATCGCAAAAGATCTAGTAGTACACGGAGCCTACGGCTTTCTCTTGAGCGGTTCGCTAACCGAGCAAGAAACCAAACGCATCGGCCAGCAACTACTCTCCGATCCAATCGCGCAGAGATGCCAAATAGCAAAAGTTGGCGATGCGATCTTGGCCTCCCCCCCCCAAAGCACTACTGCACCAGCTTTGATTTACGCTCTGCCCAAACCGGGCGTCATGGACCCCGTGGCTCAAAGCACACACAAACTGCTCAACGACATCGGCCTTAAGGTTGAACAAGTTCGTACGTTCCGAAAGTATTGGATCGCTTCCAACACAAACGGAGGCGTCGATAAGTTTGTACTCGACCGTATGTGCCAAAAGGTTCTCGCAAACGACTCCATAGAACAAGTTAACGTTGGACCTCTCGTTTTAAGCGACCTCGGTGTTGGTTCGCATTACGACTTCCAAAAAGTTGTAGTACCTCTGCTTCAACTCTCCGATGATAAGCTCATGAAGCTTAGCAAAGTCGGGCAACTCTACCTGTCTCTCGCCGAAATGCAGACGGTTCAAAAACACTTTAAGGAACTGGGCAGGGAGCCAACCGATATTGAACTGGAATCCATTGCTCAAACATGGAGCGAACACTGCAGTCATAAAACCCTCGGAGGCAAGATTGAATACACCGACGAGAATGGTACTCGTCAATTCCAATCAATGCTCAAAGAAACCATTTTCGCAGCCACCGTTCAGATTCGAAAAGAATTGGGAGCTGACGATTGGTGCGTTAGCGTGTTTAAAGATAACGCAGGTGTCGTTAAGTTCGACGACGAAGATTGTGTTGTCTTCAAAGTGGAAACTCATAATCACCCATCTGCTATCGAGCCTTATGGGGGCGCGAACACGGGACTCGGTGGAGTGATTCGCGATCCACTCGGTACCGGCCTCGGCGCAAAACCAGTTTGCAGCACCGACGTCTTTTGCTTCGCTGATCCGAATTTTGCCCCAGACCAACTGCCGCCTGGCGTGCTTCATCCACGACGCGTTATGACAGGCGTGGTTTCTGGTGTGCGCGATTACGGAAACCGAATGGGCATCCCCACCGTTAATGGCGCCGTCTATTTCGACAATCGCTATCTGGGCAATCCACTCGTTTATTGTGGTAATGTAGGAATCATCCCCAACGACAAAATCGAAAAGCATGCCAAAGCGGGCGATCTCATCGTAGCAATCGGCGGTCGTACCGGTCGCGATGGAATCCACGGTGCCACTTTCAGTAGCGTCGAACTCACCGAAGAAAGCGAAACCATATCGGGTGGCGCTGTCCAAATTGGTAACGCCATCACCGAAAAGATGGTACTCGATGTTTTGCTACAAGCACGCGATCAAGGTCTCTATAACGCTGTAACCGACTGCGGTGCAGGTGGCTTTAGCAGCGCAGTGGGTGAAATGGGTGAAGAAATCGGCGCCGAGGTTTGGCTCGATCAAGCACCACTCAAATACGATGGACTCAGCTACACCGAAGTTTGGATCAGCGAAGCTCAAGAACGAATGATCCTGGCGGTTTCCCCAGAAAAGATCGATCGCCTCAAATCGCTGTGCGAAAGCGAAGGAGTAGAAGCAGCCGTTCTCGGTGTCTTCACACCAACTGGCATGCTTAGACTGATGTATCGCGGCCAAGAAGTCGGCTCGATCAGCATGAGATTCTTGCACGGTGGCAGACCACCTGTCGTTCGACAAGCGATCTACAAAGCACCGCCTGAGAAGCCTGTGCAACTTCCCGCCATGTCTCAAACGGAGATAGAAACCGCTCTGCATAAGATTCTCTCGAATCCGAACGTTGCTAGCAAGCACTGGGTTATTCGACAATACGACCACGAAGTCCAAGCCGGTAGCGTTGTGAAGCCCTTAGTTGGCCCAGCTTGCTCGGGACCGAGCGATGCAGCTGTCGTTAGACCAAAACTGCGAAGCAACAAAGGTGTCGTCCTATCATGCGGCATGAATCCTCGCCTAGGGGATCTCGACCCCTACCATATGGCAACATCAGCTATGGACGAAGCGGTTCGAAACGCTGTTGCAGTTGGTGCCGACCCAAGCCGCCTCGCCGTACTAGACAATTTCTGCTGGGGTAACACCGAGCGACCGGAAACGTTAGGAACGCTGGTCCGAGCTGCAATCGCATGCCACGATCTGGCCGTTGCCTGGAAAACTCCTTTTATCAGCGGCAAAGATAGCCTCAACAACGAATTCTCCTACACGACCGACTCTGGAGAAAAGAAAAATATCGCAATCCCTTGTTCGCTTCTCATCAGCGCAATGGGACAGATCAACGATTGCAACCACGCCATCACGATGGACCTCAAGAAAGCAGGCAACCGGCTTTACTTGCTCGGTGTTACTCGCGACGAATTGGGTGGAGCTTACATCTGTGAAGCAATGGGGCTTCAAGGTGGCTCGGTGCCAAAAGTAGATTCATCGCTGGCCATGCGTATTTACAAGTCGGTGCACCTAAGCATTCAATCGAAGCAAATCGTGTCCTGCCATGATCTCAGTGAAGGCGGATTGGCGGTCGCGTTGGCTGAGATGGCGTTCGCTGGGGAGTTTGGGGTGAATGTCGACCTATCACAGTTTCGGGAAGGGTCGTTCATCAATCCTGAACTTGCCTTATTCTCAGAGTCGAATAGTCGATTTTTGTGTGAAGTTCCCGAATCGCAAGCGGCGGCTTTTGAAGCCAACTTCAGAGACTTGCCATGCTACAAACTTGGTGTCGTAACGGCTGACGACAAAGTAAAGGTCCTTTGCGATGGCAAGAACCTTATCGACGTAAGCTGGCGAAGCTTGAAAGCGAGTTGGCTAGCTCCGCTGGATTGGAAGTAGAGCTTGCTAGAACACCAGTCATTGTGGTGGATACGGCCTTCCGAAGCGACATAACCCATTCATCACCGCTTCGCTTAAGACTCTCGGTGTGGCGACTTTTTTCCGCACCGAGTTAGTTGGCAGCGTTACAACTCTTCGAGTAACAGCAACAACTCCTGTGGATGGGAATGACTCCCTATGGATGGCAAGCAGTACAACAGCCCCGATCGTTGGACGTGATGATTAAGGGAGATTTTCTCGAAAAACGGGGATTTGGAGAACCTGAATGGGTGATGTCGAGGAGACATTACGTGGCCCACTTCTAGAGGTAATCCATAAACTACAAAATCTTATTGTTGGAATTCAACAAAATCACAGATGCACCGAATTAGCGAATTCGTATCGGGTTCACCACGTTCTCGTTCTGATTGGTTTGTGATGGATTTGTTTGGCAATCGTTGCAACCGGACGATTGATAAGCCGAGCACGGCCCATGTGGATATAGTCATAACTTATTGTCCTGCGTCGACTGAAAAACACTGTCATTTGTACCGCCAACTTGAATAGGCACTCACCTTTATTCTTTACGACGAACAATAAAGGCGCAGAAATATCGAACGCAGAAAGATATGGTCGTGGATTTGTCGCGTCTCACACCGAAGCGACCGGTTCCACCATCGCCGCCACAGAGTCGTTTACCTATGACCTCAGCAACCGGCAAGTAAGCCGTTCCGATTACGGATCCAACGCTTGGCCCCAAATCTACGACTCCTGCTGTGACAAGCAATCGGCATCAGTCGATCCACATAGTAGAACAATTGCCCTCAATTGTTTGGCAAGCTGAGTTATACTTGGGATGCGAACAAGAACAAAACTTCCGAGGGCTTTGGCGGAACGATGAGCGCTTACGGGTTCACTTCAGCAGGCACCAGCTACGACGACGAAGATCGTCTCACGGGCTATGCTCGCACAAACGGAACCTTGACTCAGTCTTGGAACCTGACCAAGGTCGGAGATTGGACCAGTGTTACCACCAACGGTACCGCTCAAAACAGAACCCACGGTCCGACCGCACGAGGGTAGGACTCTTGTAGTGGACGACGCTAGGAGGCCATTTGCACGGGAGACCGCCTGTTACATTGCTAATAAGATTCGTGCCATATTCGTGCCAGACAGTCGGGCCTCGTAGCCTCGTCCACTACCAATTCCGGCCTCGTAGCCTCGTCCACTACCAATTCCGGCCTCGTAGCCTCGTCCACTACAAAACCGAATACAAAAAATCTCGAAGACCAGTTAGCGATCCGCTCCATGACTCGTTTACAATTTAGGGCATGAACGTTCGCCCCATCACCACACCCGCAAGCCCATCTCTCGCATCGCCACTCTTCGATGCCTCGTTCGATTCCATCGAATCGCTCACCACCTCTTTCGCTGCGTCTGTAGTACCTACTTTAGAAACCACGACCGTCACCGAAGTCGCATTAGGCTACCATCGCAACCAACAGTACTCCATCACCGCTATGACCACGTCGAGTGGCGCAGTCGCAGAGCGCTACGCTTACACCGCGTACGGTCAACCTGCGATCTTAGATGCTTCCGGTTCTCAAATCGGCAATCAGCAATCGCAAATCGCCAATCGCTTCACCTATACCGGCAGAGAATGGGCCGAGACCTTAGGTCTCCATCACTTCCGAGCTAGATGGATAAGCCCGCTGGCGGGTAGGTTCTTGGGGAGGGATCCGATCGGGTTCGAAGGAAGCAAGTGGGGGCTATATGAATTTCTTCGCGCTGGAACAGTTTCTAAACTAGACCCCGACGGACTGTGTCCTGATAGACAGGACCTATGGGAGGGTTACACATTTCCTCCTCCGCCTCGACCTTGGATTCCTAATAGAATGGGACCGTATTGTAATGCATTCAAGAATTACTGTGATGGCTTTACGCAAGGTGATCTGGAATTTGCCTGTCGAAAGCTATGCGTAGCGATTTGCGGTGGGGGTTGCTCGTAGCTACTCAATTCAGAATTTGTTTTATTAGCTTCAGTAAAGGTTTAAGAGCATGAAAAGATCCGTAGCTGCCTCAATAGCGGGCTCACTCATTTTGATTTCTACGATGTCCGAGAACACGTTTGCTATCAAAGAATTTGGGGATGCATTCAAGACAAAATATGTTGACGCCAGCACAAGTGAATCCTTCAAAATGTTAGTAAGCGAAGCAAAATGCAATGTCTGTCATGTTGATGGTGAAGACAAAAAGAAAATTCGCAACCCTTACGGCGATGCAATTGATAAAAAGGGACTTGAAGCAAAGGAGTACAAGGCTCTGCTCAAGAGCAATCCTGTCAAAGCTAAGGAACAGATTGAGAAGATCTTTAGCGATATAGAGGAGATGAAAGCTGAATGGTCTGACAAGACATTTGGTGAAAGGATTAAGGACGGCAAATTGCCAGGAGGCGACGTAAAAGGAAGGTAGGTCTCGGGAGGCTTATTTGCCGTTGTCCCAATCTTTTCCCTTTAGGATTACCAACAGGATTTTAGTTTTGCTATCGTCCCGATCGGGGCTCGAGCGAGCATTTAGAGACCGATTTCGAGCACTTTGTTGCACCGAATTCGGTTCTGGGCTCATCACTTGGGTTTAACCCAGTGGGAGCATTACTGAGTAGCTACCGACGACGCAAGCCACACAACCATTCTCCTCCGTCTGGCCTGCGGCCAGACGGAGGAGGTGGGGTGAAGGGAAAAAGGGGCGACGTATTGTAGCCTCTAAGTCATCGCTCCATCGGCACAGGGCCGAAGGTGGCGGAAGGATCGGTCGCATGGGGGATGCGGCTTTCATTGGACTTCGGGCATTGTTGTGATCAATGCAATGCACTTAAGTAGAACCGCCTGATGACGCAGGGAGCGTTAACCGGTGCTAGCGCACATCGGCTGATGGAAGTGGTAATTGGATCATCGACAGTTCAAAGCTACTCATACGAGTGCACGAACACTCTAACTGTGAGCAGGTAATCGTTTTACCTATTTCGAGCTCGCTAATCGATGCGTATTCTTGGCTCGTTTTCCACCAGTCCATAATGTTGAGTTGTGTTCTTATTCATCGTCGCTACAAACGAATTAGGCTGGCATCCATCCCGACCAGCAGCTTCCTTACGCAAACTTGCGGCCAATGGCCCAAACAATCCGTTACTACGCAACGTCAATGTGAGCAAGTGAATTCACATTCCATAATTCAACCTCGTGCATCAGGCCTTTCGCATTTTGTCGATCTCTTCTGTTTTGAGAGGGTAAGTTGGGTGCTCCTGCTCGACAAAAGTTACCGAAGTCGTCCAAGAGTGACCAACCTACTCAATCGCAACAAGCAATGTTCCAGGCATATTCCGTGTAACCCGTGGCCAGATCGGTTACGGATGCATGTAGCCGAAGTCGGTCAAGAGTGACTAATTTTGCCATGCAAACACGGAAACGAATCAAGCCAAAACATCGCGAATAACATGCCCGTGCACATCAGTGAGTCTTCGTTCAATGCCGTTGTGATAGAACGACAATCGCTCGTGATCTAATCCCAAGAGATGCAGAACGGTCGCGTGAAAGTCGTAGACTGTGGTCACGTTTTCGACGGCTCGATAACCAAATTCATCCGTTGCACCGTAAGAGTAGGGCGCCTTAACCCCGGCTCCAGCCATCCATACCGTGAAACCTTCTGGGTTGTGATCTCGTCCTTGCGAACCGGCTTGGAAGGTCGGCATGCGTCCAAACTCAGTACACCATACAACCAATGTATGTTCCAACAATCCTCTCCGTTTCAAATCGCGAAGTAATGCGGCGGTAGGCTGATCAAACACTTCGCCGTGATTGGCATATTGCTCTCGAAGGATTTTATGGCCATCCCAATTGCTGGTCCCTTCCCCACCGACTTGGTAGGCTCCGTTGAACAACTGGACGAACCGAACTCCGCTTTCGATTAGTCTTCTGGCCAAGATACAATTCTTTGCGTAACCCGCTTTGATGTCGCGATTCGGGGTTCCGGCACTATCCGCTCCGTATTCTCGTAAGGTGGCTTCCGTTTCGGTTGATAAGTCGCTGATTCGCGGGACGGACAATTGCATTCTCGCCGCCAGTTCATAGCTAGAGATTCGAGCAGCTAATTCACTATCGTTCGGGAAATTGCGTTGATGATGTCGATTAATCTCGGCCAAGAACTCGCGTGTTGCCCGATCGGTCGGTTCTGTGAATCGAGAGGGGCGCTCCAGATTCTTAACGGGAGACGTGGCGTTGAACGCAGTGCCTTGGAAAGCGGCTGGAAGAAAGCCGGGATTCCAGGAATTCGCGCCGGATTGCGGTACGCCTCGTGGGTCGGGTATTGCCACAAACGAGGGTAGATCGTCACTTTCACTACCCAGAGCATAGGTCGCCCACGCCCCCATGCTCGGGAATCCATCCAACGTGAACCCGGTGTTCATAAAGTTCTCACCCGGGCCGTGCGTATTGGTCTTGCCCGTCATCGAGTGAATAAAGCACATGTCGTCCGCCATTTCACCCAAGGTAGGTAACAGGCTCGAGATCATTTTGCCCGATTCGCCGCGTGGCGTGAATTCCCATGGGCTCTTCTGAAGAGTGCCCTGGCCTCCTTGAAAGGTGATTATCTTATCCGAACCCGGCATCGGTTTATCGTGATGAGTGATGAGCTCGGGTTTGTAGTCAAAGGTATCTAGTTGGCTGCAGGCACCAGCGCAGAAAATCATAAGCACCTGTTTGGCTTTGGGTTCAAAATGCGGCTTTCTGGATCGCGATGGCTGGCTGGGATCGATTACCGGTCTAATTGGTGACAGTTTGTCTGATGGAGACGCGAAGCTATCTCGGCTCAGCAATTGCCAAAGAGCCATCCCACCGAGACTACCGAGTCCCTGATGTAGAACTGTGCGGCGCGTTGGATGTGATGGACGATTGTCTCTATTCGACATGATTGGGGGCCTGTTCATCAGAATACGTACAGGAATTCGTTAGTGTTGCACATTGCGCGGCAAAAAGACTCGAGCCCTTCGCGTTGAATAAATCGTATGGAGGTTTGCAGTTCCCATTCATCTGGAAGGCGATTGAAAAGGAGTTCAAATGTGAGCGACACCTTGGATTCCATCGAGCCACCGTGTGTTGTAGTTTCTCGTTCTAGTCTCGCAACCAAGGCATCCGCTTGTTGAAGCATAAAGGGGCTGTTAAACAAATTGAGTGATTGTAGAGGCGTAGTAGACTGACCTCGACGCGGGACCACTTGATCGCCGCTCGGACAATCGAATGCGCCGAAGACAGAGTCTTGCTCTTGTCTGACGCGAGTTAGATAAACCATTCGTCGAAAATCTTCTGATTGGAATTCTTCTTTGGGGAAGTAACGGTACACGTTGTCTTGTTCGACTCGCTGTAGAAAGAAACCGGGGCCATTCATTTTGTTATTAAGTTGGCCAGTCACTGCCAACAAGCTATCTCGAATCGCCTCGGCTTCCAATCGCCGGGGAGGAAATCTCCAGAGCAATCTGGATTGAGCATCAATACTGAGGCCCAGTTCGTTCGGTTTAGAGGATTGCCGAAACGCTTTAGACAGAAACATCATTCTGTGAAGACTCTTGATCGACCAACCGTGGTTGACAAACTCGGTCGCCAAGAGATCAAGCAATTCTGGATGAGAAGGGCGGCCGCCATTGATACCAAAGTCGCTTGGCGTATCGACTAAACCAGTTCCAAACGTGTAATGCCAAAGACGATTCGCCATGATGCGGGGGGTGAGTGGGTTGCGAGGATCAATGATCCACTGTGCCAGTTGTTTTCGGCGTTCGGATTCTGAGGAATCGTCTGTTAGTTGAAAACCATCCAGTTTCGAAATGCTTCCAGGTACGATCGGCTCACGTTTTTGAGCAGGATCGCCACGGTGCAAGCGGTGGGTGGTCGCAGGTTGTGAGAAGCTTCCCAACCAAAAGGCTTCACCTTTTGTGAGGCTATCGATTTGTTGTCTAAGCTTTCCTCGTTGTTGGTCCAGCCACCGGTATTGGTTTCGTTCCTCATCGGTTAAAGATTCCAGACCAGGCTCAGAGGTGGAGAGTGCGGCTCGGTCGCGGCTAGAAGAGATGGGGGTCCAAGTATCTTCATCGGTTTGGGCTTCGATGACGTAATCCGTAATGACTCGATCACGAAAGCGACCTGAGGAATCGCGTCCCCATGCCATTCGTGAAATGGGTTGCGGTTTGGAGAATCGAATCTCGACTGAGCCTCCGTTCACCTCGTTAGAGATCCAGCTAAACTCGTTTCCAGAGCGGCCATCGTTGATATGTTCTTCTTTATGAATCGCGTAACCAGGGAGGGTGCTAGATACCTTGGCAACACTGCCGTCGCTAGCGAGCGCGACATTTTTGCCTTGTTCGTTGAAGACCTCCCATTCATCGATGCACGGCTCGGCATTCCCGCTGGCCAGGATCCGAAATCGTACGGCTTTAGTCAGGATTGGATCGAAGATTTCTTCATTTCGGTCGTGCGACACGGCGGGGCGAAGTTGTTTTGAGATGTTTCGTTTGCGACCGATTTCGAGAAGCTCCGTTATCTTTTTCGAGAGATCCGAAAACTGCTCTTTCCATTGAGCCAATTCTGTTTGCTGAGATAGATCGAGTGGTTTCGCGATGCTGCGATCAGCGAATTGGACACCAGCCACGAGAGCTTGTAAGGCGTAGAAGTCCTTTTGGCTAATCGGGTCGAACTTGTGATCGTGGCATCGAGCACATCCGATTGTTAGACCTAAGAACGAGGTTCCGATGGTATTAACAAGATCGGTAAGTTCATCTTGTCGCTGCATCAACGTCAGATTGATGTCAGGGCTTTTCACCAAATCGTAAGTGCCAGCGACCAAAAAGCCGGTAGCAAAGTCGGATCCAGAGGTGTCCCCTGCGATTTGGTCAAACACAAATTGATCGTAGGGAAGATCTTGATTAAAGGCTTGTATAACGTAGTCACGATAGGGCCATGAGTTGTAACGAACTCGGTTCGTTTCGAATCCATGCGATTCCGCGAATCGAACAACATCGAACCAGTGTCGTGCCATCCGCTCGCCATAGCGGGGGTCGGCTAGGACACGATCTACTAAGTGTTCCACGGCGAGTGGGTCAGAGTCATGAACAAATTGTTGCACCTCATCAATAGTGGGAGGCAGGCCAAGTGCCACTAGGTAGAGTCGGCGAATAAACAGAGGCTTAGTCACTTCAGGGGAGAATGTGAGATTGTTTTTCGCGAGGGATTGCTCCAAAAGCAAATCGATGTTGCGCTCACCATGTGGGGTATTCGGCCGCACCACAGGGTTAAAGCTCCATGGGATGGGTTTTTCTGCAAGAGACTTATCATCTGGGCCAATGGCGCCTTGGTCGATCCACCGACGGAGAATTTCGATTGCTTCAGGAGGTACCGAGTCTCCCTCGGGGGGCATAGAGTATTCGGAATCGGTACCTGAAATGACGTCAATGAGGCGACTTGCTGAGCTGCGACCAGGAGAGACTATTACACCACTGGTGCCACCCTGAAGAATGGTATGACGAAGATCTAAGCGAAGATCTGAGGTTTGGTTTTCCTGCCCGTGGCATTCGGTGCAATATTTTACGAAGATCGGTTTTACATCTCGTTCAAAATCGATCTGTGGATCTGACGCGGGCGGTTCGGCCCTGGCAATATTGCTAAACGCAATCGCGAAAGTTGCCCATATCAGATTGAGAAGTGATATTTGCAAAAAAGAAGTGAGGCGATACGTAGGCAACGCTATATGAGCCAGCCGTCTTGCGTGGCGTATTGGTTGCGAATAAAAGGGCCGAGCCGACATGGTGAGGGGCCAAATAGGAGGAGGGAGGTAGAGTCTTCGTGTACGAAGCGACTCTGGCAGGTCCTCTTATTGTAGCCACGAACACCACGTGTGTGGTGGAGGAAATTTGGCTTGGGAGCGACCTTTAGGTTTTCGCGTAACCTAGGCTCTGAATGACTCTGAGCAGTTCGTCCGTTGTGACGTAGCGACGACGATTTTGGACTTTGTAAGCGTCTATAGCTTCAGCGAGTTCTCGCCCCGCGTCTGAAAGTCCGTTGTATGAGTTTCCGAACTGGCGACGTTCCTCCCCCCCTACTGTTTCTGAGCGAGCCTGTCTCCGATCGACAAATGGAGCATTCCCGAAGGTTAAGCCTGATGTGGTATTCTGCTGCATAGAAGACATACATTACTCGCCGGAGAATCGGAATCATACGATTTGACTTCATGGAAGAGTACGACATCATTTCGGCGGGCAATGTGCAAACTTGAATTCCGGTGGATCTTCTCGAAAGCTTTGGGACAGCTTATAACGGTCGTGATGGTTTTGGAGGGGGCACCCTATGATTTCTTCAGGTTCGAGACAGGTAAGGTTATGTCAGACGGCTGGGCGATTGCATTTTTGGTTGCGGCGGGCATCGCTTACGTCGGATTATTTGTCTATTTGTTAAGGCGAAACGGACGGTATACGGTAGGAGAGAGGCTCCTTTATGCGCCGGTTTACGTGCTATCAAGGGTTTTGTGGCGGGTCGAGATAAACTGGGATCCGTCGTGGGGAGATCGAAGCAATCATGAAATGCTGAGGGATCGAATCAATGGTGGTGCCGTTTTGATTGCGAACCATCGATCTTCAGTCGATCCCTTTTTTGTGCAATTGGCCGCGGGAGGCCGTGTCCACTGGATGGTTGCAGGGGAGTATTTCAAGCACTTTTTGTTTGGGCCTTTGTTGAGATCCTATCAAGCTATCCCCACTAACCGAGGTGGATTTGACAATGCATCGACAAAACGGGCTATTCGGCTAGCCACCGAAGGGGGCTTGGTAGGTATGTTTCCCGAAGGTCGAATTAACCGAACTGTTGCACCTATGTTGTCGATTCGGCCAGGAGCAGCAATGGTGGCAGCGCGAGCGGGAGTTCCTCTCGTTCCCATCTGGATAATGGGGGCACCGTCCGGAAACCAAGTTTATAGCGCATTGTTTCGAGCTGCTCACGTGCGAGTTATAGTCGGCTGTCCATGTCGAGCACCGAGCGCACTTGCTCAGGACGTCGCGATGCTGGAGGATGCTAAATCTAACAAACTCTCGCGAACCGAAACATGTGACTGGATCACCAGCACAATAAAGCAAGCCATGTCGCTTGCACAAATTGAAGGTGAATCGGTAGAGGTTGCTGGCAAAAATTGGGTGGTGAGTTAAAGCTTATTCACCCTCGTGAAGAATTCGCGAGGTTCGAGCGGTGGAACGATGGCGAGGGAATGAGGCTATTTGCGAGGGAGACCACCTGCGTGCAAACCAATAATATTTGTGCCAGATTCGTGCCAGACGGTCAGGCCTCGTTGCCTCGTCCACTACAAGAAGTCAGGCCCCCCAGTCGATGCGATCATAAATCTGCATTAGCTTTTCTCCACGGTTGGGATTGAGTTGCTTTACCCACAGTATTCGCCCCAAGAGGTGGCTTCGGAAGCTGGGGACATTATCTCGATTTTGGGTCTGAGGCCCGCTTCGTACGCAATTGGTTAGGGTCGCTTTTAAGGCATCAAACTCCGAGCGTCGCATGTTGGTCGTCCGGTTGATTACGATTCCCGCAGCTAACTGTCGGGTGGACTTGCGCATTCGACGGGTTTTCCGATAGTGGAGCTGAAAACCTTCCTCGAGAACAATAGCCCCAACACTCGTCGTAAAGGATTCAGAGGTTCTCGCGAATTTTTCATCACCTGAGAACAACAGGTCGTCAGCGTAACGAGTGTATGTCGCATTACAGGCTTCTGCTAATCCCGCTAAACGGCAATCGAGACGATATGCGATTAGATTCAGCAGAGCTGGTGAAGCTGGAGCACCTTGAGGCAGATGCTTGCGATGGTGAAGCGATAATATTCGATTTTGTTCCGTTGGCTTCATGCCGCCATTCATAGCTTCCAGCAACTGAGATGGTGTTGAGTAACAAGTGCAAATCGCGGTAAGTAATTGAGTGACATCAACCGAATATCCTAGGCTGCGAAAGAGTCCCCAGACACGATTGGCATGAACGGAGGGAAAGCAATCTTGCAAGTCCATTCGAAGAAGGAATGGTTTGTTGATATGAGGCTCGACGAAGCTGATGGCTGATCGGCCTTTAACAAAACCGTGCACGGAGGGATGTGTTGGAATAGCATCGAGAATTAGCTTTAGTACGACTTGCTGAGCCTTTTTCAAGAATGGCTTGGGGCTTTCAATGATACGAATTCCCCCTGAGCGTTTTCGAATCGCTTTGATTGTGTAATGACTCGCATAATTTGCGGAAAGCCAATCAATATGTTGGCATGAAACATCTAACAACTCTGACAATTCAGAGACAGAATCGATTCTCGGAATGGGCCAAGACTGCGCAGCGGTGACCTGAGCACGCATCTTTCGAGGCCGTATGAACATTTTCGAAACTGCGAAATCTAGTTTTCGCAAGGAAAGCAACGTCGCCGCTTGAGGTTTCGTTCCTCTACTAAGGAACGTGACCAATCGATTAAAAGATATAGGAGTTGGATATCTGGCAATAAGGATTGCTGCCAACGGTCCCAGGTCTTGTGCTTTGGGAGAACGACAAGAATTTAATAGCTCACCGATAGCAGTTTCCGTCCAAGGAGAATCGATGAGCAGTTTAGCAGCAAGATACGCTTTGAATTCGCGGCTCACACAGTCACCTTGGATACAACACAGTTCAACGAGCGAAATAGACGGCCGGCATTCCAACGAAACTGGTATGCGATGAGATATTTTTCGATGGAATCGAAAGCGATCTCATCACTGCAATGCACTGTGATACGATCCGCATGGGTAACCCATGCGAGACAAAACACCCGCTCAAAAACAAGTTTTAAAAGCGAAGTCGGTTTTGCCAGCTTGGAACGCCGACCGCCCGTTGCCCTACATCTTTATCATCGCGAGATAAAATTGCTAGTGGGATTAAAGACGTGTTGTTCGTTTGGCGATTGGTCCTACCCAATCAGCATTTTCTTGAGACGAGGTACGAATCTCACAATCGAATAACGGTGCAAGCCATTTTTTCGCCGACTATTGGTTGCATTTACAGGTTTTAGATGGCATATCATCGAAAACTTCAATAGACTGGTCGCTCCCACACAATATTCACCCCGACGATGTACAATGGAAATTGAGAGATAAAGTGAGTGGCTTGAGGATAATGGAATGAGTATTGTGCTGGTCCGAAGTGCCGGTTTAACACATTGTGGCAATGTTCGTGAAGAGAACCAAGATCAGTATGTCATTGCCGAGATGAGCCGTGCGATGATGGTCAAGTCATCGGGATTATCGATGTCAGATGGAACTCGTCTCCTGGGCGAATCCTTTGCGACCATTTTGTTGGTCGCAGATGGAATGGGTGGGCATCTCGGCGGACGTGAGGCCAGTAGATCAGCGATCGAATATTTCCTAGCTTCGATTCTGAACAAATTGACATGGGTCGAAGCAGTTACCACAGACAACGAAGTTGCGTTTCGTCAAGTGTTAGGCGAAACACTTACTGAGGCTCATCGGGAGTTGAAATCCTTTGCTGCAACGAACCCAAAACTAAAGGACATGGGAACAACGTTGACCTTGGCTTATGTTACATGGCCGCAGCTTTATATAGTTCACGCAGGGGACACGCGATGTTATTTGTATCGCGATCAAGACTTAAAACTGATTACACGTGATCATACTGTGGCTCAACAGATGATGATGAGCGGGCAACTCAAGGCGGACGAAGGAGAGCGATCCCCGTGGTCTAATGTGCTGGTGAACGCATTGGGGGCCGGAGCGCCCGATGTGGTACCCGATCTTTACCGTTTTACATTGAATCCAGGCGATCGCTTACTGCTATGCAGCGACGGACTGAACAAACATGTATCTGACGAGCGAATCGTAATGGAGTTGGCCCAAAGAGTCTCCCCGGAGGAGACTGCGAATGGTCTGGTGCAGTTAGCGCTAGATGGAGGGGGATCGGATAACGTGACCGTGTTGTTAACCGATTTTCTGGCTGCTGCTGGATCATCGACAATGCGGATCTATTCAGAGGTTCCTACGGAACAACAAGCGGTTGCGGAATTTGACCTCGATGCAGTCGAGATAGATACTTCTGATCTTGAGACACCTGCCCCTATCACGGAACAGTTGACCTTGGACCTAAATCGACGGGGATAAAGGAAAAGGCTGGTTCGCGATGGAACCAGCCTTTGTTTATTTTCCCATTGATCCGTTTGTTGATTGCCTGCTAAATCTCAACAAGTCTCCGCTGAGGATTACTTGTCGGATGACTCGTTCGATTCGGCAATCTGCTCGCCTGCTGCGGGAGCTGGTGCCTTGCGACGGAAAACAGCGCCGATCTCAATTTCTGGACGATCGGCCGAGTCGGTCAAGAACTTGATCGTGCCTTGGGTTTCTGAACCGAGGTCTACAGATTTGGGCTTTAACTGCAGCTGCAACGGATGCAGTGCACGAGGCTCGTTGCCGAGTTCGAAATCAATGTCGAAGACGTCGCTTTCGATTCCCTTAATAAGGAAGGGCGTTTGGCTCTTGAGCACGATAAGCTGCCGGACTGGCTCACCCGTTAGCACATCTCCGAGAGAAACAGTGCTCGGGACAATGGTGATTCCAGGGACAATACTGGCGGTAACTCGCAGCGGGACTTTGGTTAGGTTGCGATCGTTGGTGCTGACGATGAGTTCGCTCTCAAAGGATCCAGCTGGAGCGTTTTCGCCCATGGTCAGGTCGATTTGATATTGAACTCGACCGCCTGATCGGGACGTTTCTTTGGCAACGGCGTTAAGGAAAGTGTTGCTGGTTGTGAGGCCCATGATCTTCCAATCGGATCGGCCTGCGTAGTCAAGGTTGATTTGAATGTCTTTCGTTTTGCCCTGCTGTAGGCTTCCGAAACTTGCTTCGCCAGGATTGAAAACCACGTCGGTTCGGATGTAGCCTTTGACTTGTAGCTGATATTCTGCAAAGAACGGACGATCGACCGTGACGGTAAGAGTGGCTCCCTTTTGGCCCACGTGTGAGTGCGTATTGAACTTGGCTAGGACGCTGCCTTTACCCTTGGGGGCGACATCCTGTGTTTCTAGGATCGGTGTGGTGCATCCACAGGAGGTTCTCACGCTACGAACGTGCATGGGCTCGTTGTACGGATTCTCGAAGTAGAAACGAAACTCGGTTTTGGCTGCTTTGGCAACGGAACCAAAGTCATGTGAGGTCTTTTCAAACAAGCGTGCAGACTGGGCGGATGCCGTGGGCGCGACGGCCAACGACACAATCAAAGCAAATAAACACAGGAAACGCATGGAGGCTCTCCGCAGGGACGGTTGGGAAGTAAACGCCGACTCTCATCCGTGGTTTCAAACTTAAGTCCCATACAAGGACTGTAGCACCGAGGAAAGCTGGAGCGACTCGGTACGTCGAAATGGCAGGAATGTTTGGAGCTGGCTGGCGCGAAATGGATGTTCGCACTATCGGTTATCTGCTATCTGGTATCCGAATCCGAAACAGATCTTTCAGTACGCTAAGCAATATTCTAAAGCTACAGCGTTTTGAAGAAACGTTAAGACTTCTTACCCAAAGCGTGATATTTTTCCAAGAAGCGCCATTCCTAACAATACGAGATTCCCGAAGAAATGTCTGGCCAGTTGGACATTTAGTTGGTTGGGTTGCTTTACAAGCGTCTATTTCTGTGCACCCAATTAGGTATCGATTGGCGGTGATCACGAAAACGAAACGAAAAAAGGCCGGAGCATCATGCCCGGCCTTTTTTCCTCCGCGTCCATTCGAAAACTTCGTTTCAACAATGTATCGCTTGTTCTTTGGCTAGCTTTCTCCGATCCAAACCATAGCCGAACGGTAAACCAACTCGACTTGGCGATTCGCCGGTGCGAGTGGCCCATCGTAGTTTGGATAGATATCTTTGGGAGACTCTTTGGCGGTATCCATAAAGACTCGCCATCGGATGCCTCGTGTTACGGCAGGCATAGTAAAAGTGCGGGTCTCAGGGGTACCGTTGAGTAGGATCAAGATATCCCGGCCTAGACCTTGCGGATCTTCCGACGCTCCAGGTTTGCCTAGCCAGCAGACCAATGTTCCATCAGGAGCATCCCAATGAATTGGTTTGCCCGTCGATTCGAACCAGCTAACGTCGGGAATCCCTCGATGGTCTTGTGGTCGACCGGTCAAGAAACTCTCGCGGCGCAGCGATGGCTGCATCTTTCGGAAGTCGATCAAGGCACGCGTGAACCGCAATATCTCTTTGTTTCCTTCGACGTTTTCCCAGTTGAACCAGGAAATCTCGTTGTCTTGGCAATATGCGTTGTTGTTGCCACGTTGGGTTCTGCGAACTTCATCCCCCATCAAGAGCATCGGGACACCCTGGCTGAGCATGAGCGTCGAAAGCATGTTCTTGATTTGTCGGATTCGGATGGATTCGATAGCCTTTTTCTTGGTTGGGCCTTCGACTCCATAGTTATCGCTATGGTTATTGTTGTCACCATCGCGATTGCCTTCGCCGTTCGCTTCGTTGTGTTTGTCCTTAAAGCTAGCGAGGTCGTTCATCGTGAATCCGTCGTGCGAAGTCACAAAATTGATGGAGCAATAAGGGGCGCGTCCGGCGTGCTCATACAAATCGGACGACCCGCTGAGGCGAGTTGCCATGGCTCCAACCATCCCTCCGTCTCCACGCCAGTAGCGTCGGACGTCGTCGCGGTACCGACCGTTCCATTCTGCCCATCGTAAATCGCCGAACGAACCAACTTGATAAGCACCGGCGGCATCCCAGGCTTCCGCGATAATTTTCGTATCAGCCAGCATGGGGTCTTCGGCGATCAAGTCCACTAGAGGAGGATTGGGCATGAGATTACCGTAACGATCACGTGACAAAATGCTCGCCAAGTCGAAACGGAAACCATCGATGTGATAATTGTGCACCCAGTGACGCAAGCAATGGAAAATCAACTCACGACATACGGGGTGATTGCCGTTGAACGTGTTTCCGCACCCGGAATAGTTGCTGTAGTGAGCACCACCCGAGTTGAGAATGTAGTAAACCTGATTCTCCAATCCTTTGAACGATAGCACAGGGCCTCGCTCGTTGCCTTCACAAGTGTGGTTGAACACAACGTCCAAAATCACTTCGATTCCAGCTTGGTGGAGCGCTTTCACCATCTGCTTGAATTCGTTGACTTGGGCGCCTGGCTCAGTGGAGTGGGCGTAACCGCGATGAGGAGAAAAGAAATTCATGGGGTCGTAACCCCAATAATTTGGCCGGTCCGGTACGTTTCCGTGGACGTCGAAAATCGGAAACTCGTGAACAGGCATCAATTCGACAGCTGTCACGCCGAGCGACTTGAGGTACGGGATCTTTTCGATCACGCCCAGGTAAGTCCCTGGATGATCAACACCCGAGTTCTTGTTCTTGGTAAATCCGCGAACATGCATCTCGTAAATCACTGAGTCGCTTAGCGAGCGACGGATGTGGCGGTCTCCGTCCCAGTCGAATGAATCGTCAACGACGACACATTTCGGTGGACGAATAACTCCGTCGGTTGTCTTTTGAAAACAACCAGCCAGAGCCTTGGCATACGGGTCAACCAAACGGGCGTTACCATCAAACCATTGTCCAGACTCCGGATCAAATGGGCCGTTCACTTGAAGATGATATAGTTGACCCGGTTTGAGACCAGGCACAAAAATACTCCAAACATCGCCCCATCGGTCTGTGCTGCGATCGAATTCGATCGTCTCACTCGGTTCTCGGTCGTCTACATGTTTGTATAGCAACAACCGCATGGCAGTTGCAGAACGACTGAAAATGGTGAATTGTACGCCACGTTCATGAACGTTTGCACCGTACGGCAAGCGGTAGCTAAATTGCAAATCAGGAAGCGGGTGCCGCATGAGCATAACTTTTGGTATGTCCTTTCCAGTTTAGATCGGATGCGATTGGGTTCTTTGAGCCCGCAACCTTAGCACTCTAAACTGGAAATCTAAAATCTTTCTTTACCAATCTAGCCAAAATTGAAACTAGTTGGTTACTCGAGAACCGTATGGCGAAACGCTTCCGATTGCGCCCAGTCGCGACCTCTGGCTGGACTTTTCCATTGGGCTAGCCACAGCAGGATTTACCGGCGCTGGTCGAGCTACTACAAGTTTGAGAGTTGCTTGAAGTATCGCAGGAGTTTCCTTCGCAGTTTCCACCACCGCAACTAGATGCTGATGACTCGGGACCTACGCAGCTGCCGGTGATTTCGAAGCCCATATCGCGGATCATTTGATAGTCTTCGTCCGGGGCTTGCCCTTTAGTGGTTAGGTAATCACCAACGAAGATGCTATTTGCAACAAATAGACCGAGCGGCTGCAACGTTCGAAGATGTCGTTCTCGTCCACCCGCGATTCGCAACTCACTCTTAGGATTTACGAATCGCATCATGCAGAGTGCACGCAAACAGTCTCTAGGATTTAAATACTCCTTCTGTTCGAGAGGAGTTCCATCGATGGCATGCAGAAAGTTCAGAGGAATCGACTCAACGGAAAGCTCGCGGAGCGAAAAGGCCATCTCGACAATATCGCTTAGCTTTTCTCCCATACCAATGATGCCACCACTGCATAACTCCATACCAGCCTTTCGAACGTTACGCAAAGTTTCAACGCGATCGTCAAAAGTGTGCGTCGTGCAGATCTCGGCATAATGCTCACGACTGGTATTTAAGTTATGGTTCACCTTGTCTACACCAGCCGCCTTCAGCCGCTCCGCTTGCTCTTCGCTAAGCAGACCGAGGCAAGCACATATATTGAGGCCATATGCCTTTTTGATTTCAGGCACAATGGTCTCCACTGCCTTCATTTCTCGCTCGTTGGGTGCGCGACCACTTATAACGATGCAATAAGTCTTGCTCTGTCGCTCCGCCGCGAGCCGAGCACCATCGAGTAGCTTGTCTCGGCTTAATATGTTGTACTTTGGAATGGGGGCGTCTGAGATTTTCGACTGGCTGCAATAATTGCAATCCTCTGGACAAAGGCCACTCTTCGCATTCATCAAGAAGTAAAGCTGGACTGTCTTGCCAAAGAACTTGTGTCGAATGCGATATCCGGCTGAAACGAGATCCAATAACTCGTCGTCTGTTGACTCTAATATGGCTAACGCCTGGTCCCGACTTATCTGCTCATCGGACAACACGACATCGGCGAGCATGCTCCAGCGAGTCGAAGAGGACACATCAATGGTGGGGGATATCATTGTTTCGTAGGTTGCTGGCGAAAAGTGATTTTGAAAGTTGATCGGGTTCCAAGCCGTTTTGGAGCCACGTTTCGCTTCGTAGCGACAATGCGGATTGTACGGCGGAAAGTTATGTCGGCAAAGGCTTTGCGCGTCGAGAATAATCCCTACACACCTACCGCCAGCAAATTATCTGGATATGCGAGCATTTCGGAGTCGATTTCTGCGATTGCGATATGTTCTCGGCTCGATCTGCGAGCGGCATCTCGAAAGACTGAAACCCCTTGTTAGGTGGAGTATCAATGGCACATTCTGGACCGTATACCAGCGACGTGGAGGAGCCACAGGACGAAGATCTGCTCTCGATCTCTCGTCGTCGCAGTCCCAAGGATGGTGCACAACCTCAATCTCCGCTCGAAACGTACTTGCGCGAGATTAACGAAACAAAGCTTCTTTCCGCTGAGGAAGAGCAGATGCTGGCTCGGCAGATCGCTGATGGCGATGCCGCTGCCCGAGACCGTATGGTCCGTGCCAACCTCAGATTGGTCGTCAACATATCTCGTAGCTATGTCGGCAAAGGGCTAGCTCTCCAAGATCTTATCGAGGAGGGAAACCTTGGTTTGCTTCGCGCTGTGGAGGGGTTCGACCCCGAAATGGGCACTCGGTTTAGCACCTATGCGAGTTACTGGATCAAACAATCGATCAAACGTGCGTTGATCAACTCCGCAAAGACGATTCGAATTCCTGCCTACATGGTGGAATTGCTTAGTAAGTGGCGACGTGCGACGGCTCGACTTAGCGAAGAACTGGGCCGCATGCCGACCCAAGAAGAAGTGGCTCGCGTTCTGGGACTTCCTAAGAAGAAACTCCCCATTATCAAGAAAGCGATCCAAATCCATAACGCTACCCCACAAAGCGATCAATCGGATACCGGCTGGTCTCTTGGCGAAATGGTAATGGATGAACGTCTCAAGAGCCCTGATGAAGAATTGCTCGATCACGACGTAATGAAAACGGCTCTCGAGTTGCTTTCAACCCTAGATGCTCGAGAAGCAACCGTACTGAAGATGCGATTCGGCTTAGGGGACACGGCTCCACACACTCTTAAGGAGATAGGTGCAGAGCTAGGTCTCACGCGAGAACGTGTACGACAGATTGAGACCGAAGCACTCAATCGTCTTCAGCACGCACTTAAAGATCCTAAGGAGCGACTCGGCTTGGCCTAGTGGCTCGATCCTGTAAAAACCGGATGGCTTCTAACATGGCCATCCGGTCGATCTCATGAACGTTGATGCTGTTGCCGACACCTCGCAACATGGTGAGCGTCAATCGACCCCCTAAGTGTTGACGAAACTCTTCCAGGCCATCGAAAACTGCTCCGGATTCGACTTCTGTATCAAAAATTGGCAATCCCATATCTTCCAAGGCTTTGAGCGTTGCGAGCATATCGGAGCGGTCTAGTCCATGAACCAAATGGGAATAAACAACATCGAGCGCCACTCCAATCGACACAGCTTCGCCATGTCGCAATCGAAACTGGGTTAAATGCTCGAGCTTGTGTGCCGACCAGTGCCCAAAGTCGAGTGGGCGGGCTTCTTGAACTTCAAACGGGTCTCCGCCATGTGTTATGTGGTGCAAATGCATTAGCACGCTCGACCGAATGGCGGTCATCACAGCGTCCCACTGACGCTCCGCAATATCTTTGGCATGCTCGCACAGGAATCGAAACGCACCGGGGCTCTTCAAGAGCGATACCTTTACCGCTTCCGAGAAGCCTGCCACGAAATCGCGTTGCGGCAAATTGCGAATTAGAGACTGATCGTTGACCACCGCCCATGGCACAGCAAAGGTCCCCTTCCAGTTTTTCTTGCCGTAGGCATTGATAGCATTTTTGACTCCAACGCCAGAGTCCGCTTGAGCGAGTGTCGTGGTGGGGAACCTTACGAGCCTGATGCCACGGTGCGCGATGCCGGCCGCGTATCCGACTCCATCCAACAGGGCTCCCCCTCCGATGACGCATATATAGCTGCGTCGATCCAAACCGTCCTGATCAATCTGGCGAAAAATCTTGTCGATGGTCTCGTCATCGTTCTTTACCTGCTCGCCACCGGCTACAAAATGAAGTGGCGAGGTAAGTTCAAGGCGATCTGATGATGAGATCAATCGTCTCTCAAGCTCATTGCGGATATCTGGATTCGCTGTCACCACGCCTTCGTCAATCCAGAACTGAACCCGTGACTTGTCGGTGTCCGACGCGAACAACGATAAAACTTGGTCCCAATCAGCACCGAAACAATCGGACGTGAAGCGTAGCCGCATGGTTTGAGGAACGGAAAAGTTCACGTTCAAGGAATCTTGTGCGATCGACCAAGGGATTGAGGACATTGAGGTAGGTTGCTTTTTGGCGGGTTGGAATATGGCTGACGCTTGTCGTTTCGTTTGGAGCGTCAGAGGCGTTTGGCCGGTGAGAATCTCCACGTCTCCAAGCCTAAAACGCAATTGCTATCATAATCGTTATTCTTCACAGTGGCGATAGTTTTCGAGTGGCTCAGGCAACGCCCTATCCCTGATCTTTTGAAAACGCACTCGCTACTTACCGAAGTGGAGTTGAACAATTGACCTCAATAGTCGGCTTCGCCCTGAGTCGGATGCTTTTCCCAGCCAGGAATCGCTAGCTTTTGCAAGTAATGGCGTTCCTGCTCCCGCATCTCCGCTTTAGACTTGGGGGTGTCGTCGTCGTATCCCAAAATATGAAGCACTCCATGGATAATATAGAGGCAAGCCTCGTACTTTGGATCCCAGCCGACCTCTCGGGCAACCCTGCGAGCCGTATCGGCGCTAATTAGAACCTCGCCGTCAAATAGATCCTCCTGATCTGATAAATCGAAACTGATGCAGTCCGTTTCGTAGTCGTGCCCGAGATAGCGGTTGTTGATTTCACGGATTTCGGAATCGGAAAGGACCGCGATTGATAGCCTTCCGCTGACTTGATAATCTTCCGCGACCCAAGTCATGAGTGGTTTCAAATCGACTAATGCAAGCTCTTCGATGAGGTCCGATTGATGAACCAGGTATTCAATCATGGCGATTGGGGGTAAATGAGCAAAAAGGTGCGGATAGGTAAACTTTGCTTATTCTAGGTAATACATAGAGTGGGGAAATAGTAAGTCCTCCCGTTTAATGCATTTCTTCGTAATCATCGCGATGGACGTCAAAATTGGCAAAAACACTTCGTTCCGACGCCAGAATTGCCGAAACATAGTTTTGTATTCGCAAACAACGTGAACGGTTGACCGAGGGGGGCCTCTTCAACGAACACGGCAACGACTGCGGACCCACGAGGTTCAGAGTCTTAAACCGTCTGTATGCAGATCCCCCAACTAGGCCACTAGCGTGATTCCGTTTGCAGGTGCTGAGGTTTGATACGCAGCTCCAAAGCGCCGTTAGTTCCCGCAAAAAAAACCGTAGGAGGGTTTCCATGCGACGATTTTTTATGGGCATGGCGATCGCCTCGCTGACCGCCGGTGCACCTTTGACGGCGTTCGGTGGAGATCGCGAGATCGCCGAAGCCATCATCACCCAACTTAAGCAACAGCAATCGGCTGGTAGCCTAAAAGGCTTTGACATCAATCTTAGCGTCGATGACGGTAAGGTTCTTGTTGAAGGCGCCGTGGCAAACCAATCGCAGCTCGATGCTGTTCTCAAGGTTGCTTCGACGACAGCAGGTGTAAAGCAAGTTATTAACAGTGTGACTGTGCAAGAAAAAGTTGCACCAGCCACTCCTGTTGAACAGACCGTTCAACCAGCCTCTGCAAACGATGAGACCCCATCGTTGCTAAGCGTTCCAGAAACAATCGAATCAACAACTGTTGATCCTCGTGATGCTGGAATCACTTCGGAAGTTTTGTCCCGATTGGGCCACGCTCAACGCGGCGGCACACTTCGTAATTTTGACATCGACGTTTCAACCGTCGATGGTGAAGTTTGGGTTCGTGGTCATGTCGCTTCTCCAGAACAAAAGAACCTCGTGCTCAGCACAGTTCAACGAGTTCCTGGTGTAGCTCGTGTCGTTGATGAAGTTGCGATCGCTAACACCGTTCGTCCCGTCAGCAACACCACCACTTCGATGCCAGTTGTAGGCAGTTCAGCACCTCGTGCCTTTGCACCAAGCACTTTGGTCAATGGCTCGGTTCCAGGTATGCCGGTTTCGAACGTCCAAGGTTCCCCTGTATCCTACGGCGGCGGAATGGCTGCTCCTGTTCCAATGCAAGGTGGCCCATCTTACGGTGGTGCAGCTCCTCGCTACGACCAGCCCAATATGCCAAACTACGCATGGCCTAGCTATGCAGCATATCCTAACTACTCCGCCGTAACCTATCCAAAGCAATACAGTGCTTCGGCATGGCCATACATCGGACCATTCTATCCATACCCACAAGTTCCATTGGGATGGCGAAAAGTAGCTCTCGAATGGGATGACGGATTGTGGTACCTCGACTTTACTAGCAAGTAAGTCGCGTGACAAACTCGGCCATAGGTGACAAACAGTTGCCTAGCTCCGAGTCAAAGACAAATGCAGAAAAGGGGATGTGTAACTGACATCCCCTTTTTCGTTTTGATACAGCCAGTATCTGCACACCGCAAAGTAAACCTAAATTCTACTTCTTTATGTCTTTTCTAACCTCTGCGCCGTCGATCGTGGCCGCTGCATCCGAGGACCGAATCTGAGGTACTAGTGGCTTTGCAATGTCTTCGCCTTTGAACTGCAACGAAAAGCGTTGAATGCCGCTTTGCTCCACGAGGACGGAATTCTCTTGCTCCGGAATCTCGCCCAGAAGGACTTTGTGACACAAATACAGCTGACTATCAGAAGATCGCTGCGTGGGAGGATGCAATTCCATGTGTAGCCAAACCCAGGCTTTTTCATACTCCTTACCGACCCATACGAGCTTCGACTTCGAGTTGGACTCATTCGAGGAGGGACCTTCTGAGCCCTGGGAATGAACTGGTTTCTTATCTGCATCTTGATGATACAGAAAGAAGTTCTGATTGAGGAACTCAATTGCATGGGTTTCGAAATTGGGATCTTCAACCCTACAGCCTGCTAACAACGCTTCAACAGGACGACCTTTTTGTAGCTCATCGCGAGATTGGCTAAGCCGCCAACGCTGCATCGATTGTTCAAGGTCCTGAGGATGAAGCCGCAATGAAACCTCCCAATACTTCTCTTCCTCATTCCATCTCATCTGGCCAACGCAAATATGAAACGGATGGGCGCTGGCCACGGAGGCCAACGCCATCAAAATGAGGAATGGTGAGAGAATGCGAGCGAGACGAAGCATATTAACTTGGCATATCTCCGTTTTCAGATTGCCCGTCACCCGATTGCCCGTCACCCGATTGCCCATCTTTTGATTGCCCATCACCGGAATTGCGACCCCGTCGTCGCCTTGGTCTTCGTTCCTCTGCTGGAGGTGCAGCACCTTCATCAAGCTTCTTTTCAGTTGCCCCTTCCGCTTCGGCTGGCTTTTCTGAATTGGCTTCCTTTTGCTTTGCTTCCTCGGCCGCCTTCTCTTCAGCTTGCTTCTTTGCCTCCTCGGCTTGTTTAGCTCGGCGCATTGGGTTGTCACCTCCTTGACCACCACCTCGTCGCTCTGCTTTGAACATTTGGAAGCGAGTCGGTTCTAGCTTGGGTGGGAAGTAGTTGTTGTCGCGGTTGATGTCGGCGGTTTCTCGGAACGGATCGAGTTCAAACGACTTGACGGGCCGATCGGTCATGACCATCGTCTCGCATGTCTTGTTGTCAACTCGCCAAATCTCAGCAGGGATGCGGACTTCGCGGGTGGAACCATCCTCAAAATGAAGCATTAGGATAACCGGCATCACTAGTCCACCTACGTTGCTAAAAGAAACGCGATAGAACAGGTTGTTGCTTTCGAAAAGCTCTAGATCCCGGCCTTTGAGTTCCGACTTGAATCGCTCAAACGCTTGTCGCTGTTCATCGGTGACTTCCGAGGGATCATATGTGTTATAAAAATCCTTGAGCTCGGGAAACTCGTCCACTCGCTTGGGCAAAGTCTTGTTGCGTTGATCGGACAAGCTCGGCAATCGTTGGTCTTTCTTTTCCTTAGCTAAAGCCGCATTCTCATCAGGAGATTTGCGATCCAATTCGTACAATTCGATTTTCTCGATGCTAATGTCGCAATGCTCGGTCGTGTAGAACCAGCCTCTCCAGAACCAATCAAGGTCGGTACCGGAAGCGTCTTCCATTGTACGGAAGAAATCGGCCGGCATGGGTCGTTTGAACTTCCATCGTATGGAATACTCACGGAACGCAAAATCGAATAGCTCGCGTCCCAAGACAGTTTCTCGTAGCACATTAAGCGCCGTAGCAGGCTTGCTGTAAGCATTAGGTCCGAACTGCATGATCGAATCGCTGTTCGTCATAATGGGAACTTGATTGGTGGACTTCATGTACGGAACTATGAATTCCGGTTCACCTCGGCTCGATGGATAATTCTCTTCCCATTCTTGCTCTGCCATGTACTGAAGGAACGTGTTGATCCCCTCGTCCATCCAGGACCACTGTCGTTCGTCGGAATTGACGATCATCGGGAAGTAATTGTGACCGACCTCGTGAATCACTACCGAAATGAGCCCATACTTTGTTGCCGAGGAATACGTGCCGTCAGGTCCAGGTCGTGGACCGTTAAAGCAAATCATCGGGTACTCCATACCTCCGATAGGTCCGTTAACGCTAATAGCGATCGGATACGGATAGTCAAAGCTGTAGCGACTATAGACGTTCAGAGTGTGAACAATAGCGTGGGTGCTGTACTTGCTCCAAAGCGGTTCACCTTCGTTGGGATAATAACTCATGGCCAACGTTTCGTTTCCGTTTACGCTGTGACCTTGTGCGTCCCAAATGAATTTGCGACTCGAAGCAAAGGCAAAGTCACGAACGTTCTCGGCATGATAGACCCATGTCTTGGTACCAGTTGCTTTGGACTTTTCGTTCTCCTTGGCTTCTTCTGGTGTAATAACAAAGATGGGCTTCGTCGCGGTCTTGGCTTCTACCAAACGTTGACGTTGTGTTTCGGTTAGAACTTCTTTCTCGTTTTGCAGCACGCCGGTCGCTGCTACAATGTGATCCTCAGGGGCAGTGATGCGGACGATATAATCACCGAACTCCAAGGTAAATTCGCCTTGGCCTAGGTATTGCTTATGCTGCCAACCATTCACATCGGTGAACGCAGCCAAGCGAGGGAACCATTGTGCGATCTCGTACAGATAGTTGCCATCTTTTTCGAAGAACTCAAAACCGGTACGGCCTGACATCAAACGTGCGTTGTTGATGTTGTAGTGCCATTTGATTTTGAAAGAAAACTCTTCACCGCTTGGAAGTGGTGTTGGCAAATCAATTCGCATCATCGTGTCGACGATGGTCGTCTTTAGTGCTGCCCCTTTTGCATCGGTGACAGATTCGATTTTGCACCCACCATCGAATTCTTCTCGGAGTCGCATCGCTTCCAACTCAAAAGTCGAAACGCGGCCGGATGAAAAATTGGCACGACCGGTTTTCGTTTTGTTGGCAACACTATCGGGTGAGAAGATGTTGGCGTCTAGTTGAACCCAAAGATATCGCAGCGTATGTGGCGATTGATTGTGATAACGAATGGTCTCGAAACCATGGATCGCTTGCTTTTCGTCATCGAGCGTTACGTCGATGTTGTAGTCGATCTTTTGCTGCCAGTAATCAGGCCCCGGCTCTCCCGCTGCACTTCGGTACGAGTTTGGGGTAGGTAGGATCTCCTCCAGCTGGCGGAACTTGTCTTCCTGACCGTACTTCGGATTTGGGAAGGGCTGTGCCTGAGCATTAGATGTCAGCCCGAAAAGAACTCCGATGAGTCCAAACAATAAACCAAAAGACAGGGACCGTCTTAACATGAAGCTCAACTCTTGCAATCGAGGGGGTTGGTACAAAAAACTGGCTAGAGAGGATGCCCAATTATAATTGAGCGTCCAGCCAATTTCCCCGACGTCGAGCGGAAAGTCTTCCGTTTTCGCAAAAAGTCCCGATTGGATTTTTCCCGCGGGATGCTACGCCCGGACGTCAATTCCCCGTGAAGGCACATTGGCTGCTGTGTTTAGAAGCTGCAAAACAGCATCCCCCTGTTGCTTGGCAGCGTTGTTTTGCTTCGCCAAGACGGCGGTGCTGATCGCTTGTTGGGTCTCGGCTGATTGGCGAGCGATATCGATCATTTGCTGAGCGGCGGGTGGGATTTTCATCTTTTCGGTTTCCTGTAGGAAGTTAAGTCACTTTAGAGGTTGCTGGTGAGAGGGCAGTAAAGAAAGGACGTAGTCAGAACGGGGCTTCCTTGTCGACCGTAGGCAACAGCTAATTGAGACGATCGGGAGTTGGGCTCATGTTCGCAAGTGAGGATGAGATCCATGGACACACTCCAACGACCATCTCGATCACCCTCGATCATCCAATGGGGGACAACGCACACCGACTGATGAACCGATTCGAATCCAGACTCACTTTGGCTCACGGTTTCAATGGGGAAACACCAAATCGAGGTTGGTCGATTGAATGTGAACTGGACGTTCGCGCCGAGCCACTGATCAATCAGTCCTAGATAGTCGGTTGAACCTAAATCCAAAACGCTTCCTAGATGACCAAGTCGCTTTGCGTTGGCATCGTAAAAGAATCGATCGTCTGCATTGGACGGCATGCCTGCGAAATTGGTTTCTACTCCGAAGTGGAGTCGTTTCCCAGGAGGTAGCCCCTCGATAAGATACGTGATCTCCAGTGCATGGCTTCCTGAGTACAGTGTGATCCCCTTGGTAATCGTTAGAGGGATACCCCACACATTGCCTTCGCGTCTTAACTGGGTTTGAATCTTTCCCGAAGCTCTCCGAAGTTTCGCATCATAAGGTAACGCGGAGAAGTCACCTCGCTCCATCGCTACGCCTGATTGAACGTCTCTGGCGGTCACATTCTCATCAAAGAAATGATCGATGAGCGATTTCCGTGGCGAGCGATCGTACAAAAGTCTTTGTGCGAGTCCCTCTTGCTTGAAGACAACTCGATCATGAATGCTGGCGGCTTGCTGTGAGTTTTCGCTAGCCCCCGCTTGAACCTTTGCATGGTATGGCTCTGGTCTTCGCTGTATGGTCGCCAAAAGATTGTGCTCAATGCCGCGAACGTCTAATTCATAGAGCATTCCACCTCGAGCAGGTGCGAAGTAAGCGATTAGCTGGTCGTTCGAAAGTCGCACTTCTGGGAATAGATCTTTATCGAAGTCGTCAGTTGATACCTCAACCCATTCCCCTGTTAGTCCCGACATGCGATCGATGGCATTATCGGCAGCAATAAGTTCTTTGTAAGTTGCGTTTCGGAGGTGTGGCAAATAGATGCCTCCGAACGCGCCGTGCCAATAAGGGCAGTTGCACTGTGCTCGATACAAATGTTCCTCAGCGGTTTTAATGAGCTCTTTATCGTTAGAGGATCGTCGTGCGAATTCCAAGCGACGACTAACCTCTAGCATTCGGCAATACATCTCGTTCGCTTCGGAGTACTTAACTCGGAAGTTTCTCCAATAGCCTCCACGCATAAAAGGGCGAATCTGCGGCCAACGCGAATCGCTTTGTAATTCATGCACAATGGAGTCATATGCTGATTGCTTTTCCACGGGCAAAGCCCATTCCGTCATTTCGCGATATGAGCAATCAGGAAGATAAACGGTGCCGGCAGGTGGGCTTTCCGTGATGATTTCCGCTGGCGTTGTTGTTCTCAACCAATCGCGGTTATTGGTCAGTGCCTCGAAGAAACTTTGCAACCAACCTCGTTCGTAGACGTGCTGCTTGGTATCAGGCCATGTTCCGAACTTCTCTCCGTCATCTCCGAACACTAATATTGGATTGGGTGTCCGTTCTCCAATCTCTCGGCAGTATTGAATAATGTCGCTAACTGTTCCGAATGGAATCAAATAGCGAAGCTGCTCGCTCCCCGGAAAGACTCGGAGCACGTGACCATCGTCTTCGGTCAAGTAGTAGTTGTTAAGTTGATTATCCGACCAACCCGCTGCACGGAAATGGAAATCATCGAGAATCGTGTACTGCATTCCTGCTGGCACGATGTCCCGAATCAGTTGGCTTTCCCAAACACGTTCTGGCATCCACATGCCAGAGACCGCGGTATGAAAGCGGTTCTGTAACCACTGAGTGTATTTTTGAATTTGACCAATCCGATCCCGGCTCGGAAGCATCGTTAGAATGGGTTCATAGAATGGACCACCTATGATTTCGATTCTTCCCGCTTGGACCAGATTTTTGACTCGATCGAGATACTCGGGGTGGTTGTCGGCCAACCAAAGCATTAGAGGCCCAGAGGTATGCAAGCCCACTCGCAAGTGCTCGAATGGTTCGAAGATGTTCAAGAAGGGTAGATAGCTATCTTGGTAAGCGGCTTCTATGACTCCTTCAAAGTTTCCGATGGGCTGATGATTGTGAAGGACAATGCTCAGTCGGACTTGGTTATTCATTTGTGCTACACCGTTGGAGTTTGACGGTTATGCGAATTGTGCTTGTTAATCCGGATACCATAGCGCGTACAGGCTCAAACTCGTGTACGCGTGCCCGACTCTTCGGCAAAAACCGTCTGGCTCATGAAGTAACTAGGCCTTCTTCGGATTATCCGACCCGGCTCGTCGGAAGGCACCATTTTTTAACCTACGTTTTCGCGAATTTGCCTCAACTTCGTTCCCCCGTCTAGGTCGCTAAGTCAACGTCGCGAAAAAGAAATGCATAGCCGTCGCAAGATTCCGTGGTCGCTTATTTCATGTGTAGTTGTGGTCGCGTCAGCCTGGGGAGTTGTACGCTACAAACTCAACGGCAGCGATCTGGTATCAAGCGAACCAAGTACAGAGGTACTCGCAACGCCCATCAACGCGGATTCGAATTTGCCAGCATCAAAACAGTTTGTAAAGTTGCGAAGTGAATATCTAAACGAAAAGCCGGAGAAGCACGTCGATGAAGCAACGATCCTTGTCAAGCCTAAGAACGAAATCGGTATGGTAGAAAATGGCGTTTCCAGCGTTGCTGCAGTCGCTTTACCCACAACAGAGATACAAACCCCTTACGGGACTTTCTATGGACTGCCCATGGCGAGATTTTCTGATCAGTATTGGTTACTACGAAACGACGGCGCGATCCAGTCAATCCCCAACGATATCATTCAAAAAGAGCGTTCGTTGCCAATCGACTTTCGAGTCATTTCCGTTGAACAGTTAATGTCTAATCTGCGAGATGAATTCGGTAGCCGGTATCTGGTCCATTACCAAAAACCTTACGTGTTTGTTGCAAAATCGCAGCATATTGGTCAATGGTCCACCCGATTTCGAGCCTTGTATGAATCCATGCGGCGTGTTTGCCTAACGAAGGGTTTGAACGGAACGGAGATCGAATTTCCCTTGGTTGCGATCGTATTCGGTAGCAAAGAGGAGTTTCTCCGATATGCTTCTCGGGTGAACGTGAAACTCCCTCCCAATTGCGTTGGTTGTTATTCGCAGCGTGATAATCGCATTGCTCTTTACGAAGACGAACGCGAATCGACAGTCCAAGACACCTTGGATACGATTTCGCATGAATCAGCGCATCAGCTTGCTTTTAACATGGGATTGCACCGGAGATGCGCGTCCAGTGGACTTTGGCTACCCGAGGGATTCGCAACCTTGTTTGAGGCGCCTGCCTTTAGCAACATCTCGCGAGAAGGGCGATCCTCATGGCCCGCAGCGAGAATCGACACGTGGCGAAAGATTCAGGATAACAGAGAGCAATTAGCAGAAGCACTTGACTCGATCGTGCGCAATGACAGTCTGTTTACGCATGATCCAGATTTAGCTTACACAGCAAGTTGGGCATTGACTTACTATCTGTTGGAAAAGGACAAGCGTCGGTTTGCGGATTATGTTCACCAGACCAGCCAATTGCCATTGGGGCATGAGTTGGCATCCGTCGATCGGTGGCATCACTTTCGAAGCGTGTTTGGTCGCGAACCAGCCCAATTTGCACCATTGATTCAAAAGCACATATCAGGTCTCCGCTAGTTGCCCCATTTGCTTACTGCGGATTGGTAGTAACACAGCACTAACGCCGTTTTGGTTTAGCCTCATGCCCAGTGATCCTGTCTTGACTACTGGAACCCAGCCCTCATTGCGCAAGTCAAGCATCATTTACTGAGAACGAATCTGCATCTTCATCTTCTTGCCCTCAGTTTCTTGCCAACGATTGAGTTGTATCAATGAGATGAGCCTTTGAGTTGCGAGGAGCGAATTCTCGATGACCACGAATAAGGACTTCTTCCGGAGGTTTGGTTCCCCAATTTCGCTCGTAGTACTTTCCGGTCTTCCGGCCTGACGGCCGACCAGTTCACTCCATGTCGGTCCAGTCCTGTGAGATATCGTTGAAGCCTTAGGTGCGTCTTCATGCTAGCTCGCACGCCCAGAGTATCTGCGTTCGCACCGATAACGGAAATGGAACTTGCTCCCGAATTGCTTTCCCAAACCTCGGGCGTGACATCATGTTCGATGGAAATGCTTAATTCCTCTCGATGGGAAGCGAGGCTCATTGGCAGGAAGTAGAGGCACGAGATATTACTGCTGTCTCCATCCGCGGTTGTTATTTCCAAACCGTCTCCCGCGGGCATCCATGTCAATTCTAACGTGTCGAGGACCGATTCGAGCCGGCTCATCCAAGTCTCCCCAGGCAACCCAACATGAGTGATGGACTCGTCGATCGAAATCCCTGAGTCCTCAAGTGCTTTTGGATTAATCCGAATCGGGACGGGCCATCGCCCAAGAACAGTTCGGAGCGACTCGCCGTCAAAACTCATCGGCGGAGCCGGCTCATTCAATTCGTATAGAAGAGAATCAATCTTCTCCTTGTCCAAATCCTCACACCAGTACCACCTTAAAGATTGAGCGCGAGCCACTGAAGTCGCATCTAAAAAGCCCAATGCGATGAGCCCGCAAAGTAAGCACTTACAAACAACGACCGGCAATGGAATCCATAACATCGTTTTACCTCTTCGGAAGGGATGCACCGAATTATCTCGTGCTTTTGCACACGAACAAAATCAACTGAATCATGTATTGGAAGCAATTGTCGCGCCAAAGGAACACGAATTGCTAAGCATGTTAATTGTCCCGTTCACCAGATTGGTTTGTCGGTATCTTGGTTGCATTTCGCAGGAGTAAAATTCATCACATGTTCAAGATCGCAACTCTTTATCATTCGTTCAACGCACTCCTACTGGTGCCTCTCACTAAAGGGCTCTTCGCTTTTTGCATGTGTGGGACGATGGCTTTCAGCTTTGCTGACGACTCGAATACACCCTCTAACGCAATCAAGCTTCGACGTGTTGAGCTGTTTCCCGCTGGCCAAGGCGTATTCGAATATGGATCTGAATCGATCCAGGACTCGAAAGTTAATCTAGCTCTTACGCGACGCGAATTGGATGATGTTCTTAAATCCTTTGTGTTGCAGGGTTTTGACGGTGTTCAATTGGAGTTTCAAAGGGAACTGGCAGAGAAGGATTCGATCATCGCCGAGTCGCTTCAATCCGACCCGTCGATGACTCGAGCTGAACTGCTTCAGTGTTTGCGAGGCAATCGAATCCGATTGATCAACGAAACTGGTGAACATGTGGGAAGAATCGTGACAGTCGAACATCAACCAGATCCAAAAGCCTTGGACTCATTGATGGAGACTGTAACGTTGGCCACAGCAGACGGCTTAATACAGCTCGCTGTTGTACCGTCCACTCGAATTAGATTCGAAGGAGAAGGGCTTGAGAAAGATCTTGACCACTCCTTAGATCAAATCAGCGAGACCAAAAATGAATCGACCATCGATCTAGGGATAATGCTGAGTAAACGTGAGCCTGGTCCGGCATCTTTCGCTTACCAGTCAGAATCGGCGCCTTGGAAATGTGCTTATCGAATTACCAAAAAAGACAATAAAGCAGCCCTCGTGGTTTCGGCCGTGATCGACAATGTCTCCCACATCACTTGGGAAGATATCGAGCTGGTACTCATTGTTGATCAGCCACTCGTTTTCCACTCTCCACTTAGTTATGTTCATTCGGTTTCTAGGGCAAGCCTCCCACTCCCAACTCCCTTTTCCGCTACGCCACCCAATCTTTTGCCTGGAGCAAAGCAAAACGCCCTTGTTTTGCTTGAGCGGGCAGGTCAGAGTTCCAACGATACCCCACCATCATCTCGTGGTTTCGGCATGGGTGGCATGGGTGGCATGGGTGGCATGATGGGCGGACCCTTGGGGGGGGCACCATCCAATTCGACGTCATCTCAGGTCGTTGAGCCTAATTCATTGGAAGCATCTTTGATCAAACGCATGGGGATTAGCTTTAACGCAGGCGAATTAAATCGCGAAGCGATTGGCAAACGAGTTCACATACGGATCCCGAATACGACTATTCCATCGAAGGGTAGCTCGACTCACTTTCTATCCTCGATTCCACATGAGATTCGCGACATACGTGTGTATGTGTCTGACGTACACAAGAGTCATGCGCTATCCGCTTTTGAGATCACTCTAAGAAAGGGCTATCAGCTACCGGGCGGTCCAGGAACCGTATGGAGTGAACATGGTTATTCGGGTGACATCATGATTCCTCATTTGATTGCGGACGTTCCCCAAATGATCACCTACGCAGTGGATCAAGACTTGGAGATTCAGAAGGTGCTGTCGGCAAACGAAGAAGATCCTTTCGCCGACACGCGTGTCACGAAGACATCCAGTTTTCAACTTGTCGGGCAATCGGTCATTGTTGAAAAACAAATCGAAACTCGCTTGATTCGTTACAAAATCAAAAACCAAAGTCCTCATGAGAAGCAGTTGATACTGGAGCACGTTTGCGCTGATCCAATGTGGAAGGTTGTAACTGACACTGCAGCGATGCCGGTTAACTCAACGTTGCAAAACGACATGGTACCGGCCCGCTTCGAGTTGTTGGTGCCTCCGCAAACGGAGATCGTTCACGAAGTCCGTGAAGAGCGATCCGTTCGAATGGAACGCACAGAATCAACTGCTCTCAATGATCTTCGAACCGCGGCGTCAAATCCACAGTGTCCTAACGAGCTCAAAGTTCTGCTCGGAAAATGGATTGGGAAGAGGGAGACGAAAGATCAGATTGACATGGAGCTGAGCCAAGTCAGAAGTATGTTGTCGGAAATTTTAGCCGAGCAAAAGCGACTGCAGCAATCGATCACAGCGGTGAATCGATCCGATGCGATTTACGATCGATACCTCGAAAAGCTCGACGAAATTGAAAGTGAAATTGAACGGAAGAATGAGCGAATTGTGGAACTTTATCGTCTAAGTGGGGAGCGAAAAGGGGCTAGGTAAATCGCGCAAAACAGATGCAATGCCGTAAAGCCTTGGGATTGCATCCTGGTTGAGAAACTGCTATTTCCGACAGATCGGGGAGTTATCCTCGCGAGGATTCCTTCATGAGTATCTCGTTCTCGCTATCCATCACGTTTTTTGCTCACAATCTCTTTGTGCTGGCATTAATCTGTGCTTGTCTTAGCTGCCCAAACTTAGCTCAGGCCCAATCGTTTATTCCCGAGCGGTTCGAGTACCCCCATTACCCAAAACATCCAGGCTTCACGCGTGCGGATCAAAGAGGCGACAGGATTCGAAGCTGCGATTGGTTTACAACCGATCCGCAATGGCGAATCAGGCTTTGGCGTTCGGGGAATGTTCATCGAAGGCTCAAGCTCTGCTAATACGGCCTCGGCTACGTTGCTGTTTACCAATCCGAACATTGGGTTCGCTGGCAATCCCGTTCAAGTCGTAAGAGATTCTTCGCTGTTAGGAATAGAAGCGAATTGGCTATTTGGTGAAATGGTAATGCAATCCCATCTCGGATTTCGGGTTCATCAATACGAGGATAGTTTGCTAACTCGAGTCATGCCGAACGGTGTCTCGCATCAAATAAACGCGAAATCAACGAGCGCTATGGCTCAATTTGGGATAAGCCCTCGTTCCGAGTTGGGCTACGTTCACCTGGAGAGCATGTTTCAAGTGGGAGCTGGGATTGTAGTGGGGGAATCGGAGACGCATCTGAGTGGTGTTGTCGGGCCGATCTCTGACTTCATAATAGAGTCGGATAGGATCAAGCTGGCTTTGCTGTTTCATGGTCGCCTGGGAATTGCGATTCCTATTACCAAGTACGGAAGACTGCGGACAGGGCTCCAAATTCTTGCACACAACAATATGGCACATGCGTCAGGACAAATTCCTGTTACCAACTTTGCCAATTCCCAAGCTCGATTACGAACCAATACTTTGGCCATCGGCGGTGGCTACGCTGGTTTTGAGCTCAACTGGTGATTCGAATTGATTTGTGCCAGTCAGATCTAACCGGAGGTGTCGCATTCGCTCAACCTCCGGCTACAACCTTGAATCCTTACAGGATGAAACCCGATGACATCAAAGCTGAAGAAACCCTGATAGGGCAGAAAGATCGAACGCAGAAAAATGAGTCTTATATCTTTCTGCGTTCGATTTTTCTGCCTATACAAGTGATCACGGCAACGGTGCAGCGTCCTTTCCGCTCACAACCGAAGAACGCATCCTGCGAAGACATTGCGTCAAAGTCGTCACCTTGTATCCCGAAAGGTGTTACCGATTGTAGCCGTGGGTTGAGCGCTAGCGAGACCCACCGTGTTCTAACGAGTCCTAGAGTCGGCAGTTGTTGATTGATGTTTCTAGGATTGCTTTGGCACCTAGGGATTCCAGCTTTTCCATGATGCCGATAATTTCCTTGCTCTTGACCATGGCGCGGACAGCGAACCAATTGGAGTTTTCGAGCTGTGTAACGGTAGGCGACGTGAAGCCTGGGGTGATTTGTTCGGCATCAACTAGCTTTTCACGAGGAATGTTGTATTCCAAAAGCGAATAGTCGCGTGCGATAACCACTCCTTCGAGACGACGTACGATGCGATCAGCGATCGCGATATCGCGACAGTTCGGGCTTTGGATAAGAACCGTTTCGTAAGTCCCAATGTCCGTCAAGATGCGAAGTTGGTTAGCTGCCAGTGTGCTGCCGGTTTCAACTAGGTCGACGATTGCATCAGCGACTCCCAGCGAGACCATAATCTCTACGGAACCGTTGAGCTTGACCAATCGCACGGGTGCATTGTGTTGATCAAGGAACTTTTTGGTGGTATTCGGGAAGCTTGTCGCAACTCGCTTGCCCTTTAGATCTGAAGGCGATTGAATATCGGATTGAATCGGAACGCACATCGCCAAGCGGCATCGTCCGACCCCCAATTTCATTCGAACGGCAACGTCAGCTCCCGCTTCGTCCACAAGATCGCTGCCGGTGATACCAAGATCGATTGCTCCCTCAGCGCAAAGCGTCGGGATGTCGTCTGTCCGGAGGAATGTGATATCAGCTGGGAAGCCATTCACACGTGCAAAGAGCGATCGGTCTTGGCGACGAAAGTTTAGCCCAGCTTGGAGCAGGAGTTCCGTTGCAAGCTCACTGAGGCGGCCTTTGCTAGGAACACCGATTCGTAATTGTTGATTGGAGTTGGTCATTTTGGTTCTGTTCTTAATCGTTTTTCTTCTAAGCCGGAGGTGCCTTCGCGGCGTTCAAGTTCCGATCGGACTTGGTCCAGGGTTACACCCCGGAATGCCAGCAGTACCCAAAGGTGATAAATAACGTCGGCGGCTTCACGCACGGTATGCTCCGCGCCCTCGGTTCCTGGTTCGCCGGCCGCTTCGATGACTTCATGGGCCTCTTCTAGAATTTTTTCGGCGATTTTTGGAATTCCGCCTCGAAGCAGTTTTGTTGTATACGACCCTTCGGGTAACGTAGTAGCCCGCTCCTGAAGTTGGCCCAAAAGTCGATCGAGAACATCGTTTGTCATGAATCAACGTGGTTTTCGGTGGTTCGAAATGGAAAGGCTTTCGAAGAGGACCATGGCGGCAACCCTTTTCGCTTGTCTAAACTCCCCTTTTCGTTCGTCTAAACTACAGAGCCCTGCGTAAAATCAACTGATTATTGCTCGTATAACGAGTGCTTATCCATCCGTGATGGCAAATGGGTTGGACCAAGTGCTGTGTTGAGTACCCAATCCTAAGTGGAATTGCGTTTTTTGTCGATTCCAACAGACGGAAATGAAAATGCCAAACTTGAGCTCCATAGACCGATCCTGGATTAGACCTCCCCTCGAAGACGCGATTTACATTACTGGACCGACCGCATCGGGCAAGAGTCGGTTGGCAGTCGAGGTCGCTAATCGACTGAACGCTGAGATTCTGTCGGTCGATTCGATGGCGGTTTATCGCGGGATGGACATTGGAACGGCTAAGCCGAGTCCTGATGAACGAGGAGGAATCCCCCACTACCTTATTGATCTAGTCGATCCGACCGACGACTACAGTGTTTCACAGTTTGTTGTAGAGGCGCATGATCGAGCCCAAGAAATTCGTTCCCGGGGTAAGCGAGTTTTGTTGGTAGGCGGGACTCCGCTCTATTTAAAGACATTATTGTGCGGCATGTTCCTGGGGCCGCCTGCGGACTGGGAGTTTCGGAAACAGGTGGATGAGGATGTCGCCGTTTACGGAATCGATGCGTTGAGAGATCGCCTCTTGCAAGTCGATCCACTATCCGCCCACAAAATCTTGCCGAATGATGTCCGTCGCATGGCCCGAGCGTTGGAAGTCGCAAGAGCTACAGGTATTCCGCTAAGTCACTGGCAAACGCAATTCGAGAGCCTTGCTGTTCCCAAAAACTGCCATGCATTCGTTCTATCGTGGGAACGAAGCGAATTGCATGCGCGAGTTAATGATCGCGTCGACTCCATGTTCCGAGCCGGGTTGTTGGAGGAGGTACAATCACTCGTTGAAAAGTTTGGCTTGCTCGGCAGGACTGCGTCGCAAGCCGTTGGTTACAAGGAATCAATCGAGTTTTTGAACGGACGTATCACGGAGTCGATGCTTAAAGATCAAGTTAAGGCTCACACTCGTCAATTTGTGAGGCGCCAAGAAATCTGGTTTCGATCGATGCCGCTACTGAAGAAGCTACAAGCGACCAATGCAACGAACGTTGCAGAACACGCAGATCAAATTCAATCTCTTATCTCGGCATAGTTCAGCCTCCGTTTGAGTAATGTCAAAACGAAAACAGCGGCCGAGGAAACGGATCCCTGACCGCTGTGGAGATAGGCATAAGAGAGAGGAGACAGATCCCGCCTGATGCGAATCTCATATTGCAACCTGATAACTGGAAAGCCCCTTCAAGTAGCCAGGTTGCTAAGGGGTTTAGTTTTAGTCCAGTTCCGAATCCAAATACCCGAGAAGCCTAAGCTTCTGGGACACATACACCACGTCTGAACCTAGTTGATCAGACCGGTATCTCAAGTGGAGCGGATAGCCTTAAACCGATATAGGCAGGACCGGCATAAAACACTCCACGGCTTGAACGGGATGCTGTTGCACGAGTGCTCACCCCAGAACCCGCAACCTAGCAACGAGGTGGAGATCGACCCTCACCTAGATGCGTCGAGTTGCGAAACCTCTTGGAGGCAACATGCGACGAGTGCTCACCAGCTGCAGCCCGCAGGAGTCGACTATTGGCCGAACCAAATGGAAGCAAATGGTATCGTCTGTTAGCTCGCAGATTGTTGGCTATCTCTAGCACATCATCAGCATGCTGGGAGGCAACTGCTCGAGGAGAGGCAGATCCGAAGGCAGTGAGAACGAACCGGAAGAGTTCATTCCTGCTGAGAGGCAATCGAAGATGAGTTTTATGCGAGTACATGACTGCACCAAATGCTCCCAAAATAGTTGACCAAAACTGTTGGCCATCGCGTTCAACCGAAACTGCGTTGGCAACAGTAAAACTAGGTCACTTTCTGAAGGGAAGCAAAAAGATTTCAAAACATTTTTTCTCCTCAACTCTTCGAAAAGTGTGTTTTCTCTTGCCGAAACGACAGCTGGCTCGATCCGGCTCGCTGTTAAAAATCCAATTCGACACGTCAGAATCGCTTGTGAGATGTGTAAATTATTGAGCTGCGGCGTTCTTTAGCTCATCTCGGGTTAAACAATCGCTTAGCGATTTTAAATTCCTTTTCCCGAGTATCCTTAAGTCGGAGTTGCCAAAGATGGCAGATGAAGCATTCGCATCCAATCCAGCAAGTGTCAAGCCGGAGTTTTTTGTCGTTCTGCGTCACGAGTTAACGACGTTGGTCGTGATTGCCATTTTGGCTTCTGTAGTCGTCTTACCTCTCGGATGGTTTGTATGGAAGTGGCTATGGATTGGGATGCTGTTGATTCCAGTTGGCTACTGGGCCGTGTTTTACGGAACGAGCCGCTTGATGAGAATGGGAGCTTGTTGTCCTGCGAAAGTGCTGTCGTTAGATCCGCCGCGACTGGCTGTATTTACCGACATGTCTATGCGCGACGATGCGAGTCACCCAGCCATTGTTGTTAAGGAGTTCTCCGCTAAGAAGATAACCGGTGCTCGACTTAAGGTTGGAGACAAGCTCGCCGTAGCGGCATTTTATGAAGCGGGGGATGAGGCGTTTCCAGAAGAGCGATGGAAAAGATTAAGCGTTATTCAGCCCGTTCGCTCTGTAACCAGTAACGCAGATGATGTTCGTCGTACTCTTCAGAGTATCGACCAAGAGGAATGGGATCAACTCGATGCAGGGATGAAACAACTCAGTCCTCCCTACGAAGAGAACGTTGTCTATCTCGAGGCAGGCCGCAAGGCAGGCGGACCAGGAGTTACGGAGGGGCGCGTTAAGTTGGTAGCAGCGGATGATGCCAACATGGAAAAGGTAAAGGTATACGGGCGGAAGACCTTTCGCTTCTTTTTGAGAGAGTTAAGTTGGGAGCGACGACGCATTGTCCCGGGTTTGGAAATGGCTGCTGTTAAAATTGCTTTTACGGATCCGCCTGAGCTCAAAGGAAATCACTCGGCAGACCTGGATGTCGAATACATGTGGGTTTCCGATGTTGAGTTTGATGGGAAGAAGCTAACTGGTGTTTTGCTAAACGAGCCAGATTCCATCAAATCGGTAAAGCAAGGAGATAAGATTACCGCTAGCCCCACCCAAATCGTAGATTGGGTTTACAGCATGATGGGTGAAGTATGCGGGGGCTTTACCATTCAAGAGATGCGTCGCACGATGAGCAAGAAAGAGCTTAAGCAACATGATGCAGCATGGGGATTGGAGTTTGGAACACCGGGAGTCGTTCGTTTAGTTCCAGATGATCACCTTCCGGATAACAGTAGAAAAGTCACGACACCTATCCCCGACCTAGACGGAATTTCGATCCAAGGCGATTACAAAATCATCGAGTCGTTAGAGCATCCAATGTCGGTCAACATGCGGGAGTCTTTGGAAGAAATGCTTGCTAAGTCCCCCGAGTTTTTACAGTCGGCAGATAACGCCGGTTTGACCGTGCTTCAACAGATGGCGATCGCAGGCTCGCTTGACGGTGTGGATGTTTGCTTAAATCATGGGGCCAACCCTAACCAAGCGGCCAAAAACGGGATGACTGCAGCCAAGCTCGCCAAGGGGTTGGGTTGGAAAAAGGTTCTCAAGCGACTTCAAGAAGCGGGGGCAGAAGCCTAAGGAACGGGAAAGGGCCGACTAAATCTTTCCCTCGTTTAGGGGATTATTCACAGGTCTCGCTGTGTTAAATCCGAAAATTGTTGTTGAGACACCTTCTCAACAACAGATTTCCTTCCTATAGTTGGGTAGTAATCGGCGGAGCGGATCTGCGATTTCCCCATTAGTCCCACCAGTTGCGTACCGTTATGGTTCCTTTAGATCTAATGTCACCAAACGATTGTGGTGTCATCGTCGAGATGGACGGGGATCCTTGTTTCCTGAAGCGACTCGAAGAGATTGGTATTCAGGTAGGCTGTAACCTTAGGATGGTTTGTCCTGGCAGCCCGTGTATGGTGTGTATTGAGGGAAAGCGATTAAGTTTGCGATTGGACCGAGATGCGGAAATCTATGTCTGTCCGTTATCGAACGACCCCTCAATCTCGTCTATTCCCTTGAAAGGTTCTGTGTGAGTCAAGGCTTGAGCAGACTGTCCGATCTAGAGCCTGGCAAGGCGGCAATAATTCAGGAGATCGCTGGCGACGATTCATTGGCTAGTCGACTAATGGAGATGGGATTGATCGACGGCGAGGAGATTCATTGTATTGGTCGAGCCCCTATGGGAGATCCGACGGAGTATTCCATTCGCGGATATCGACTGAGTCTGAGACAGGCGGAAGCGAAGCGGGTCATTCTTAGCCCCTCATCTTAAGCCCCTTATCATCCGAGGAACTCTCCGTGAGTAAGACCGTAGCCCTGCTGGGGAACCCTAACACAGGCAAAAGCAGTCTTTTCAATGCACTGTGTGGCATGTCGGCACGGGTTGGGAATTATCCGGGCATCACGGTCGAAAAGAAGGTCGGCATCCTCCAAGGAACCAGGGAGCAGATCGATATCGTCGATTTACCCGGGACCTATTCTTTGGCGGCTCGGTCTGCCGACGAAGCGGTTACGATCGACGTGTTGTGTGGTCTGCAGCCTGGGGAGTCGAAGCCCGACGCAGTCGTTGTAATTGTGGACTCGACCAATCTTGAGCGGAATCTTTATCTGCTAAGCCAAGTCGTTGAAGTCGGCCTACCGACTTTGCTCGTTCTCAATATGTGGGACAGAGCCGTGGCGGAGAACCACGAAATTCAGGTCGATGAGCTGGCCAAGCGTTTAGGCATCCCGGTGATGGTAACTACAGCCAGTCAAAAGAAGGGTGTCGTCGAAGTCCGAAAGGCCATAGAGTCTTTGTTGGGGGCTCCCGTACTACCCACGAATTTTGCCAGAAGCACATTCCCTCAAGATTTTCTCAATGCGGCTGTGGAATTGCAGTCTGATCTCGCCAAGCAGAACGTTCAGGTCCCCTTGTTGGAAGTAGACCGAATGTTGATTGACAAGGATGGGCACTTTCAGAAGAAATTCGCTAAGCAAAACGTTGGAGATCTCGAAAAAACGCTTCATTTAACTCGCGAAAAGTTATCCGAGCAGGGGTGCAAGATTCCGTTGTTTGAGACCAAGTATCGCTATGCTTGGGTACGCAACGTTCTCGATGGAATCAACACCCGACCTGCAGCCAACACCGTTTCGTCGAGTGATAAAGTAGATCGATGGCTAACCCATCGCTGGGTGGGGATGTTCGCGTTTTTGTTTTTGATGTTTGTAGTATTTCAAGCCATTACAATCTTGGCGGCTTGGCCGATGGATTGGATCGAGACAGCACAGGGATTTCTGCAGGGGCTTGTTGAACAGAGCATTGCACCCGGGGCCATGCGTAGCCTCATCAGCGACGGTGTCATTGCCGGGATTGGGGCTGTTTTAATTTTCTTGCCGCAGATCATTATTCTGTTCTTCTTTATTGCTGTTCTCGAAGATTGCGGTTACATGGCCAGAGCCGCGTTTGTGGTAGACAAACTGATGACATCCATCGGTTTAAGTGGCAAATCGTTTTTGCCCTTGATGTCATCTTTTGCATGTGCGGTTCCTGGGATCATGGCGACCCGAACGATCGAAAATACTCGGGATCGCATGGTGACGATATTGATAGCACCGTTAATGAGTTGTTCTGCACGGCTGCCGGTTTACGTCTTGATGGTTACTGCTTTTGTGCCATCTGATATTCGGTATCTCGGTGGATGGGTAACATTGCAGGGAATCGTACTATTCGCCATGAACAGCGTCGGGGCATTGGTCGCGATTCCGGTAGCATATTTGCTTCGTAAGTTCATCTTTGCTGGGCAGCAAGGATCGTTTCTGTTGGAGCTACATAGTTACAAGTGGCCTTCTTGGACGGTGCTCTACCAACGCGTTTGGGAGCGAGCGTCAGCGTTTGTGACACGTGCGGGCACATTAATTTTTTGTACAGCGATTTTGGTTTGGGCTGCGGGGTATTTTCCTGCGAGCCATTCAACGCTGGACACGGCGCAAAGGGAATGGGAAGCGTTAACCGCTAGTCAGCAGAAGATAATGCCAACTGACGACTTGCCACCATCTGAAGCGAATCAGGCCGCGATCGACGAGTATCAATCAAAGATAGACGCTCAGTTGGATATCATTAATGCAGAGAAATCGGAGCTAATCAACAACAGCTACTTGGCGACAGTGGGCAAAGCAATTGAGCCGGTGGTTAAGCCGCTGGGCTGGGATTGGAAGATTGGAGTCGCAACGTTGGCATCATTTCCAGCGAGGGAAGTGATCATCGCAACATTAGGAACCATTTACTCACTGGGAAGTGGCGAGGATGAGACTAGCGAGGGGTTGATGGAGAAGATGCGTAGCGAGCGATGGCCGGACGGACGGCCTGTCTACAGTGTTGCAACGGCTCTCTCTGTGATGGTTTTCTTTGCCCTTTGTGCTCAGTGCGTTTCAACATTGATGATCATTCGACGAGAAATGAACAGCTGGAAGTGGGCCGCCTTTTCCTTTGTTTACATGACCACTTTGGCATACATCGGGGCATGGATGACCTACAGTATTGCTAGCTGGCTTGGCTGGGCAGCGTAGATGAAGATTGTTTTGCAATTTCGATTCTGGTTAACTAAGAGGTCATGATGGACACACAAACCATCATGGCGTTGGCGATCGTATTTGCCGCAGCCGTTGTGCTCGCCTATCGATTCGTCGTCGCTACGAAACGCACACTTTCGGAGGACGGTTGTGGAACCTCGGGACGTGGCGCTTGCAGTGGATGCCCCTCTCGAGGCAATTCCATATCTGATCGTAGCGAACACGAATTGGTTTTAGTCACCCTTCAGAAAAGCCCAAAGTAACGGGTGCTGTTAGATTGCGACTCGCATTTCGCGATTAGGCTTACGTTTTGATCAGCATGGCCATGAGGCATGCCCCTTCGTCAACGGTTCCCTTGCGGGTAAGATAACGTGACCCGTTTTCTATATCCGATCCTGCAACCACCAAGATAAAGCCGAATCCATGGCGGAAAATCCCGCTTCCAATAGCGAAATTGACTTTTATGATTTTGAGCTTCCCAGGGAGCTAATCGCCCAGGATCCACCGGTAAATCGAACCGACTCTCGGATGATGTTGGTGGATCGCCGAAGCGGACGGATTGAGCATTACTCCATACGAGATTTACCGGGCCTTCTTAGAGCTGGGGATGCCGTCGTGGTGAATGACTCTAAAGTTATTGCCGCACGCTTGATAGGCTACCGGGAAACCACAAAGGGCCGATGGGAGGGACTTTTTTTAAGGCAAGAGAGTGGAATTGCAGAATTGCTGTCATCGACTCGAGGCAAATTATTAGAGGGAGAGAGGATTGTCGTTCGCGATCCAGAGGGTCGTGAGACTCAGCGTATCATCTACGTCGGCCGAACAGGGGACGGCAATTTTCTATTTCGAACCGATGGAAATCGGGAATGGTTGGAGTTGCTGGACGAATGCGGAAGAATCCCGTTGCCACCTTATATCCGCGACGGGCAGATGACCGCTTTGGATCGAGAACGGTACCAAACGGTTTATGCACGAAATCCCGGTTCGGTCGCAGCTCCGACCGCCGGTTTGCACCTAACCCAGGATTTGATCGGGCAACTTAGGCAAAAGGGGACCGCGTTGGTTGCAGTGACACTACACGTTGGGCTTGGGACTTTCAGGCCGATCCAAACCAACGATTTAGCTAGTCACAAGATGCACTCCGAGCAAGCCAACATCTCGGAGCCTGTTGTGAAGCGGCTACTCGGTGCCAGAGCGGAGGGGGGCCGAATTATCGCGGTGGGCACAACCTCGGTGCGCACACTCGAGACGGCGGCCCTGCATGGTGGCGGGGAGCTCGTGCCGTGGGGAGGCCAGACAGACATTTTCATCAAGCCTGGTCATCGGTTTCGTGCGGTCGATGGATTATTGACGAATTTCCACCTCCCGAAGAGCAGCCTCATTGTTTTGGTCAGCGCTTTGGCTGGTAGAGAGCTAATCTTGGAGGCTTACGCCAAAGCGATCGAGGAACGCTACCGGTTTTATAGCTACGGCGATTGCATGCTGATTATCTAGGTTTTATTCGTTTCCTCGCAGTTTCAAGAGAATCAAGAGAAAACGAATGGTCTCGAAATCACAACAATTTGGCAATTAACACCAAAACAATCCGATCACCGGGGCTTCTGCATAAGCACCGCTAATTTCAATCTTGTTTTCTTTCTGTCTAGTTGAAAGGAATATTGAAAACTACCAGAAAATCCTGCGTTGGACTTGCCGATGCTATGGTGGGATTAGTACACTTTCCGTCCCGAATTTCGCGGAGCCGTGTAAACGTCCGCAACTGGAGCTTGATTCGTCCCGACAGACACGCCAAAGTGGCGGAATGGCAGACGCGCTGGACTCAAAATCCTGTGTCCTCACGGACGTGTGGGTTCGACTCCCACCTTTGGTACTTGATGATTTGCTTGGGAGACTGTTTCCTGGCAAGGGGTCATGTAGGGCGATCAGGCGGAGCACAATTTGGTGTAATGACCAATTGTGTTGGAAATTAGATCAGAGAAGAAAAACCTTTCAAAGCATAACTTATGCCGACCATCAATCAGCTAGTTCGACGTAACCGAGTCGTTCAACGAAAATCTACAAAGAGCCCAGTGCTCGAGCGCTGCCCCCAGAAGCAAGGCGTTTGCTTGTTAGTTCGTACCATGACTCCTAAGAAGCCAAACTCGGCTCTCCGAAAGATCACTCGGGTCCGTTTGAGCAACTCGAAGGAAGTCACGGTTTACATTCCTGGCGAAGGTCACAACTTGCAAGAACACTCGATCGTTTTGATTCGGGGTGGTCGAGTTCGCGATCTTCCAGGGGTTCGATACCAAGTTGTTCGGGGTTGCCGAGATACCTTGGGTGTTAACGGTCGAAAGCAATCGAGAAGCCGTTACGGTGCCAAGAAGGCGTAATCTGGGCTTAGTAGCCTGAATGCGGCATGGAGCAGACTATCTGCTTCGCTGCCCAAATCAAGAAACACAGAATCAATCGATATCGGATAATTTGACAAATGGGAAAAATCACCGCTTCAAGAACTTCCTTGAGACCTGATCCACGATTCAATTCGTTGCTCGCTTCCAAGTTCATCAACTGCTTGATGTACGATGGCAAGAAGACGACAGCACAAGGCGTTTTCTATTCCGCTTTGGAAGAGATTGCAGAGAAGGTTAAGGACCGCCCTGCGATCGAAGTTTTCGAGCAAGCTATTGAAAACGTTAAGCCATACATCGAAGTTCGATCGAAGCGGGTCGGTGGTGCTTCTTACCAAGTCCCAATGCAAGTTAACAAGAACCGTCAGCAAAGCTTGGCATTCCGATGGGTTTTGGAAGCTGTTCGAAGCAAGAAGGGTCGAGCAACACACCTCAAGCTCGCTGACGAACTGATGGCAGCCTACCGCAAAGAAGGTGCTGCGATTACCAAACGCGAAAACACCCACCGTATGGCCGACGCCAACAAGGCCTTCGCTCACTTCGCCTGGTAGTTTTGCTGCAGGTAATTTGAAACAACAGAGAACGGGGCTAAATGCCCCGTTTTTTTATGGCCCAGCTCAGGCGTATCTACCCGTTTCTGAAGTGCCTATTGCTTTAATCTTAGCTGGCCACTCTTGGCCGACTTGGACGCCACTAGACGGGCAGGAGTGCCCATCCCACTTAAGCCATCGGTGTGCACAACTCAATCAGTGTGCCATCAGGTGCTTGAACGTAGGCAACTGTTTGTCCCCACGGTTTAGTAAGTGGCTGAACAATAAGTTTGGCACCTTCGTTCAATGCGTTTTGCACAGCACCATCTACATCCGCTGTCGCAAATGCAATCTCGATACCAGCGGGTTTGTCCAACTCGGTTAGCTTGGAATAGCCGGATGGAAAATTGGAGTGCCCCAGTTCAAATGATGCAAAAGCAAGCTTGGTGGCTCCTGTGTCTAGTTCTGCATAGTCTCCACTGTCATGAAGGAAACTGGTCTGAATGCCAAACGCTTGGTTGTAAAATTTGATAGTGGCACGAACGTCGGCCACATAAACAATGGTGTAGGCAAATTTCATAATAAAAGTGCTTTGCGTTTCGATCGGATATGCTGGAGATATGATGAGGACGATTGGGTATGTAATTCTACTTGAGGCGAGTTGCTAATGTATTTCGACATCCAAGTGAACGGTGCGTTTGGTGTGGACTTTAATGACTCCTCGCTGACATTCGATCAATTCCAAATGTCGCTTTCGCAATTGCGAGGGTCCGGGGTGGAAAAGCTGCTGCCAACCATCATTACCGACGATGTTGGTGTAATGTGCGCTCGCATCAGAAAGTTAGTTGACTTTAAAAAAGCGAACACAGATGTCATGCAAATGGTGGCAGGCATTCATGTGGAAGGTCCATTTCTCTCTCCGATCGATGGATTTCGCGGCACGCATCCTCGAGAGCATATCGCAAAAGCGAATGTTGAGGACATGGAGCGATTGCTGGAGGCAGGACAGGGATTGGTTCGATTAGTGACTATAGCGCCTGAACATGATTACGGTTTCGAAACATTGCGGTATCTGGTATCACAAAACGTTTGCGTATTCGCCGGTCATACCGATGCCTCGCACAATTGCTTGATCAAGGCCATAGATCAAGGGTTGGCCGGCTTTACACATCTAGGTAACGGCTGCCCTCTCGAAGTGCATCGACATGACAACATCATCCAGCGAGTTCTCGCGCTTAGTGATAGATTGTACATTTCGCTTATTGGAGATGGGGTGCATCTACCGGTCTGGCTACTAGAGTCATGGCTAAAGCGATTGCCAACGAACAAGGTCATCCTAACGAGTGACTCCATGAGCGCTGCTGGCATGCCGCCTGGTGAGTATCTAATTGGCGGCCAACCGATTCTGGTCGATGCAGAACGGCGAACAAGACATCGAGACCATCAGTATTTGGCCGGTTCTGCTTCGACCTTACAAGACATCGATAGAGTCGTATCAGGAATGCACTGCTCTCATTCTGACAAAATTCTGTGGTTTCGTGAAAATGCGACTTCGCTCTTTTATTAAAGAAGACGAGTCATTTGCATGAGCGATTTGGTGGACGTTTCTCTATTGCGGGGAGAATACTTCGAGGGAGTGATCTATCCGGCATAGATCATGCAGTCTCGCTTATTCCATTGGCTGCATAGCCAAGCTCTTCAGCGATCTCACCCGCGATGTTCCAGATCTCTAATTCTTGAATATCGGTTAGTCGGAGTTTTGTGTTGGGCGCAACAATATGTTTTAAATCGGGAGGGTTCTCATCTAGATCGCAGGTGTTGGCGATTCGCTTCCAAGCAGCATACGGATCGTTACAAAAGTCTTCATGCTTTACGAAGGTGATTTGCTTTTTGAAACGGGGATTTTTAGTCAGTAGAGCCAGGGGCTTTGCATAGATATCTCTCCACTGAATGGCATAGGCGACATGGTCCTGCCCTTTCCGTAAGGCCGTGCGAATCTCCCCAATCGAGTTCTGCTGAAGGTGGACAGGGACTCGTTGCGGACCAAACTCGTAGTGCCCAGCTGCTTGGAGATAAGGGCCAATACGAGAGTCATCCTTAGCGTATCGGCAAAAGAGCTCGTGCTGACGCGAAAGGGAATCAACGTGAGATACCGGGTGTCGCACGGGAATGACAAAGCGTGCATCCGGAAAAAGCTGCAACAAGTATTCGATACGGGTAAGATGATAATTGTTCTTGGCAGCGTACCGGTCTGCTTCACGGATCAGTAGCACTTTGTTGATGTGCTCGCGATAAAAGCGGGCGAATCGCGGATTGCTTGTTGAGATTGGAATTTCGTGGACGGAGTTCATGTCGTGGACAAATGGAAACCAGGATTGCCAAAGGGGCTCTTCCATCGACTCAGGGCTGTTGGGGGTAATTTGAATTTTATCGCGATGGGGGCGTTCAATAGGTATCTGATTTGGCTTACTTGAGATTATTCGCCGATACTTATTCCAAAGCCATGGGGTAGCAACGAAAGGAAAGTCGCAATAGCGATGAGTTCCGATCTTGGGAGCATTGGAAATAAGCTCCAGAAGAACAGTAGAGCCAGCACGTGCGAGACCAGTAATATAGATCGGGCGATCAATAGGCTTTTCGATGGCTTCGGAGGGTAGCCATTGGTTTTCAATAGAGCTTAGCCAATTCATCACTCCAGCGAATTGGTAGCAAAATCTCGCGAGCCAATAGTCACTGCGAGTCAATTGCATGATGGTCGGTCTTGCGAGAACGATGAACTAGAGAACGGATACCTAAAGCCAGCGTCGTAATGGTAGTTGTTAATATATAGGTCCAGGAGTGATCGATTACCCAAGCGATCCAGAGCCCTACTACGAGTGGAATCAAAGTCAATGTGCTTTGAATGATTCGATACCACGCTATGCGAATCGTTTTGCGGAGCAAGCTGCTGTATGCTTCGAAAAAGCCTTGTTCTGCATCGGGATTGGACAGCTCGACTGCCTGGGAAAGCAACTCAGTGAAAGACGCGAATTGGGACTTTGGCCATATGCGGTAAAACCAGACAAAGCCGAGCCACCACGAGATCGTGCCAGCAGTCACCCCTAGGGTAATGACTAGAGCAAACAGTTTACGTCCTATTCCTCTGTCGCCGGAACGGTATTTCGACTTTTCGCCCATCGGCGAAGCAACCGAATGGGATAGAGTATTGGGCCGATGAGGGCCAAACCTATGACGCAAACGACAGCGAGCAAGGCTCCTATCATGGAGAGCCCTGCGCCTGGACCGACGTATGCGAAGCAATCAATCATATACATGGTTCTTATCCTTTCAATTGTCAGATGACCCATTCAAGAATGATGGGCTGGTAACATATCGAGCGCTCCCAATCTTTAGCCGTTTTTCCGGAACGATGTCCGTACCTGCAATGTACTCCCAGTTGATTTGATGATCGGTTAAGTCGATCTCCCACAAGCAACCGGTGTGCGTGAGGGCCATCAGCGCTCTCGTGCCATCAGAGGAAACATCCAGAAAACCACTGTTCTGAGTGGCTATGTGATCAACCATAACGCTACTACTTTTTGGAAAAACGGTTTCAGGCTTGGGGCCAGCGAGACTAATGAACGCGAGTCTCGTGCCGCCTTGATCGCTCTTGCCACCCAAGTTATCAAAAACCAAAAGTCCATCTCGCCATGGCACAGGACTGTGTTGACCTATCGTTGTACCTATAGAATGCCATTTGACTTTGTTTGTCTCACTGTCAATGATCGCAAGGCAATTCAGGTTGCGAAGCGAGATAATCAAGTCATTGCTATTGAGCCAGTCGAACTGATCCGCCAATTGCTTCCCAACTGGACGTACATCATTTAAGTGAAGAGGATCGTCAGTCAAGTAAACAAGATCATTGGAGCGAAACAACTGACCTGACCAACCGGAATCGATAAGAATCTCAAGAACGTCACGACGCGATAATTCGTTTCCATCTGCATCGAGCTCAAGAATTTGGTCGCGATAGATTTTACCGGTAGGAGACTCAATCTCCCCCGATGTATCTCCCACCATGATGGGGCTGTCTACGATCTCCAAGGCAGGGACGAGTATATGCCCCTCCGAAGTGATGGAGAAATTATGATGTGTAAAATTCTCCTTCTTCCAAAGAAGATTCGACTTCTTGTCAAACTTAGCAATCCCAACCGAAAAGGGAAACGTATTCATGCCGTGAAAGGTAGCCAGTAAATCACCATTATCATAAACATAGACACAAACCGGTCCGACTGCACCTGAAACGCCTGGCACACGATTCACGTGATCTAAATTAGACCACAAATCTGTCGGGGCTCGCCACGCGTGGACCAATTGTCCGTTTCGATCTATCAACGATGCGAGTAGCCCGTCTGGATGCAGGGTGGCGATTTTGGTTGAGCCAGCACTTAACAAAACTAGTTCAGAGCTATCCTTCTCCCGGTGCCATATTGTGGTCGGTGACTTGATTTCAGTTCTCACGCTTCCGACCTGAGGTTCTTCTTCTGATTGCGAGCGAACCAGCGCTGAATACGCATAGCCTGCGTCACGAATGAACAGGTAGGGGAACCACTCGTACTGACCGACGCAGTATCCGTAAGAAAAAATGAGAAACCACAAACTGAACTTGAACGACAGGTTCCAAAAAACGGATTGCAACCGCTCGATCGTCGATGGTAGATTCGCACCCGTCATTAGTAACTACGCTTTTTATTGAAAGATGAGGCGATGCAAGCTTGGGGCGTAGTTAACAATCTTGCACGTCATCCTTGTCAACACCCGCGATTGAGATTTGTTTCGAATCCCCCCCCCTAATTGGCGTATTCAACTTGCTATATTGACAAGACAGCCAATCCCTTATTTAGAAAGTAAACAAAATCGTTTTAGTGACAGTTCTGTCACCCAACACCGACGAGCCGAAAGGGGTGAGCAGAAAGTAGGTGGCGTTAACAGAATAGGGTCCTGACAAAGCGTGACTTTTGTTGACGTTGTCGTGGGAATGAGGGGAGTGCAAAGAAAAACGACAGTCGTTACCATGACGGTTTGGAAAAATGTGGGTTGCGCACCTTCATGAGGATGCGACGCGCGTAGAACGCCCCCGGTTGGGGTGTTTTTGGCCAATCTGATGCGTGATCCCAGGTTTTTGTTGGTTTTCGATTGCATTAATGGATTTGAGGAAGGCATGATTCAGTTTTACAACAGTCTTACACGGAAGTCCGAGTCGTTTGAGCCTTTCGATAAAAAGACCGTTCGCATGTATTCTTGTGGGCCAACGGTCTACGATTTTGCTCACATCGGGAATTTTCGTTCCTTTCTTTTCGCTGATTTGCTTCGACGTTTCTTGGAAGCAACCGGCTACGAAGTAATCCACTTGATGAATATCACCGACGTCGGCCACATGGTCGAAGAAACCGACGAAAACGGTGTCGCTCTTGACAAAATGGAGGTTGCAGCCAAGCGACTCAAAGAATCCAAGAAAAGTGGCAAAGTGGAGGACGGCTCGGTCGAGGATCCTAACGACCCCTACCAAATCGCCAATTACTACACCAAGGCCTTTCTCGATGATGGTAAAAAACTGGGCTTAAAGGTCGCCAGCGAGTATCCCGATCGCGTCATGCACGCAACGGGCTACATCAAGGAAATGATCGCTATGATCGAGAAACTGGTCGCAAATGGCCATGCCTATGTCGGCAAAGACGGGGCAGTCTACTACAGCGTGGAGTCCTTTCCGAGGTACGGCCAGTTGAGTGGCAACACGCTAGAGGGACTGCTAAGCGGTGCCGGCGGTCGCGTGAATGACCAGGATCAAATGAACAAAAAACACCCCGCCGACTTTCTACTATGGAAGCCGGATCCCAAACACTTGATGAAGTGGGATTCTCCATGGGGGGCAGGTTATCCCGGTTGGCACATCGAATGCTCCACCATGGCCATGTCGAAATTCGAGTGCGATATTATCGACATTCACACTGGGGGTGAGGATTTGGTTTTTCCGCATCACGAGTGTGAAATCGCGCAATCATGTGGAGCATCTGGCAAAGATGTCTTCGCTCGATTCTGGATGCACACTAAATTCTTGCTCGTCGAGGGTGAGAAGATGTCCAAGAGCAAAGGCAACTTCTTTACGGTTCGAGACATCTTGGAAGGAAAAGCGACTGGCAACCCGATCCATCCAGCTGCACTCCGTTATGAATTGATCCGCTCCCACTACAGCACCCAATGCAACTTTACGGTAAAGGGGCTGCAAGATTCCGCAAATGCCGTTCGCAAGTTTACGGAGTTTGCAGAGAAACTCGAAACAGCTGCTAGCGGAAAGCCTATTCCTGATCGTGTTGCTTCACTGCAACATCCTGTGGTAAAGGAATTTTTAGGGGCTTTGGCAGATAATTTGAACATCAGCTCGGCTCTCGCCGTATTGCACCAGTGGATGTCCAAACCAGGGGATGACCCTGCCGCCGAACTTGGAGCGTTGAGGGTGATTGATAGCGTGATTGGTATTACCGAACTCACCAAATCATCCGAGGCAGGAGACGATGCTCGTGTTCAAGAACTATGTCGCTTGATCGACGATGCTCGCGTCCGAAAAGATTACGCTGGTGCAGATCAGCATCGAAACGAACTCGTGGCCATGGGATACGAAGTTCGTTCCAGCCCACAAGGGACCCAAGCTCGCAAGAAGTTTGGTTAAGATAGCGTAGTAAAATTAAAACCCGAAACGTAAGTGAGGGATATCACCGGGAGAGCACAATTTGATTGCAGTCGAGAAGCTTACCAAGCGTTACAGCGAAGAGTCGTTGGCTCTCGATGGTGTCACATTTGCGGTCGAGTCTGGCGTCACATATGGTCTGTTAGGTCCCAACGGAGCTGGCAAAACCACAACGCTTAGAATCATCATGGGGTTGCTTCAGCCGACTAGTGGTGAAGCGACCATCATGGGCTGCCGTGTCTCAGAAGATCCCTTGCGAATCAAAAGTCTGATCGGACTTGTTTCTGCCAGCGCGGGGTTATATCAATGGCTAACTCCTCGCGAAGTTCTACGCTACTTTGCGATTGGCTTTGGGCTGACGGCTAACGAGGCCAACGCACGAACGGAAGAACTCAGTCGGGTCATGGAGCTCGAGCGATTTATGGACCGCCGCTGTGCCACATTGAGCACGGGGCAAACGCAACGAGTCAATCTCGCGCGAGCTTTGATCCATGATCCGCCTGTAGTACTTTTGGATGAGCCGACTCGAGGCCTCGACGTTGTCGGCTCAAAGATTGTTTTTGACTATGTTGATTTTCTGCGCGATCTCAATAAAGCTATCATCGTTTCAACCCATCAACTAGACGAAGCAGAGCGACTCTGCGATCGATTCGGATTGTTACATAGAGGTAAACTCAAATACGAAGGGACTCTTCAACAGTTACAGGAAGAAACAGGTGAACCGTCTCTCGTGCAGATGTTCCTCCGATTGCTCAGAGACGATCCCGTGCAAACTCCAGCGTTGGCCAAGGAGGAAGCATGAGTTCTTCAGTGCCCTCATCGACAAACCACGCAGAGTCCATTCAATCTGCAAACGTCAAGGGAAAAGCATCTCGCTTTACTTGGTTTCAGCAAATCGAATTCATCACCAAGGAACTGCGGGAAACCCTTCGCGATCGGCGAACCATCGTCACGCTGCTAGCGATGCCCCTATTGCTTTATCCGCTGCTCGGCTTGGGGTTTCGTTTTCTCGCTCTCCAACAAGTGGCTGCGACGGCCAGCGTATTTCGTTTAGCCTTCGAAACCGAGGAAGAGGCTCGCTACGTTATGGATCTCATCGGGCTATCCGAGCGGGTTAAGAAAGCCCAGCAGGATAGTATTGCTCCGTCGAAAGACTCAGGTTCGCGAGATCGGTCGGATCGGTCGGATCAGACTGATCTATCGGATAAAACCAGCAAACAGGCAGAGCCGCCGAAGATCGAAATTTCTATCCCGGAAGATCGCTCCACGTTCGATCTCAAGCGAACAGTGGAAACCGGCGCTGCTGATGTTGGCGTTCGCGCTAAACTATCCCCTCCAACCCGTGAGAAACCGTGGGTATCAGGACGTCTAGAGATTATCGAGAATGGCGGCTCGGCGCTTAGTCAAAACGCAGCTGCTTATCTCGAGAAAAGCTTTTCTCGAGCCAATCTCGAACTCGTTCGAACATGGGCCACCACGCGTGAAGCAGGGTTCGAGTTACCGGTCGAACAAGCTCGAACGAAGCTGAACGTAGAAAGCAACCAGTCTGCCGTTTTGGGTTTATTGCCCCTGATATTGCTGTTGATGACCGTAACGGGTGGAGTTTATCCAGCGATTGACTTAACGGCTGGTGAGCGAGAACGAAACACACTCGAAACATTAATGTCGCTTCCGGTACCCAAGTTTCGATTGTTGTTAGCCAAGTTTTGCGCTGTAGTGACGGTGACCATGCTGACCGGCCTCGTCAATTTATTGGCCATGTCGGTGACCTTGTATGCATTGCAATTGGATGTCGCATTGTTGGGACAGGGTGGCTTCACGTTGGTGTTAGGACTCAAGCTATTATTGGCGCTTTCAGCCTTTGCCTTGTTTTACTCAGCGGTACTTTTGTTATTGACCAGCTCTGCTCGAAGTTTCAAAGAGGCACAAGCCTACCTTATTCCGTTGTTACTATTGTCTATTGGTCCTGGCCTGGTGATTCTGATGCCGGGCTGGACGCTGGAACGTGGAACAGCGGTGATACCACTTGTTAATATACTTTTGCTGACCAAGGAAGTATTGGAGGGGACTGCAACCTTTGTGCCTGCGATGGTGGCAATCGTTTCCACCGTACTTTATGGCATTGCCGCTTTATCGATTGCAGCACAGATCTTCGGGACCGATGCGGTCGCAGTAGGGAGTCGTGGAAGATGGAAAGATTTAGTCAGTCGACCCGATGAGCCACAACGGTCAGCTTCGATTGCGTTAGCTTTTGTCGGTTTGGCAATGCTGTTTCCTGCGTACTTTGTTGCATCGGGGCTACTATCTCGCGAAAGTGATGTGTCCCCATCGCATCGATTGATATGGTCAGGTGGCTTAACGATCGCTTTGTTTGCAGGCCTACCATGTTTGTTGCTATTGTGGCATCGCGTTAAGTTGAGCGATGGCCTGTCTTTGGTTAAAGCATCTTGGCTGTACTTCGTGGGAGCCATCTTGATTGGCTTGTCCGCTTGGCCATTTATCTTCGAGATTGTAGTTTGGAGCCAGAGTATCGGTTTGCGAGGTTTGGATCCGGCAAAAATGGAAGTGGTGGAGAAATTGCTCGAAGGGTGGAAGCAAATCCCTTTGCCGCTCATCATCGTGGCACTGGGAGTGATACCGGGTGTCTGTGAAGAGATTTTCTTTCGGGGCTTTTTATTTGGTGGCATGCAAAAACATGTCAGTGGCTGGTGGTCGATCGCGGTAACAGCGATCCTTTTTGGCTTGTTTCATGTGGTGTTAGCTGGTGGGGCAGCACCCGAGCGACTTATCCCGAGTACATTGATGGGGCTAATTCTGGGGTGGGTTCGTTGGAAGAGTGGCTCGCTTGTTCCCGGAATTTTGCTTCACGCGACTCATAATTCACTTCTGCTGGGGATCGCGAAAAATCGGGATGAGCTGCAAGGATGGGGGCTCGGTGGAATTCATGAGGTTCATTTGCCCGGAACTTGGTTGGCTGCGGCAGCATTTGTACTAATATTGGGTGTTGGCTTGGTTTTTGTGGCCAAGTCCCGAGTTGCGGCCGGCGGAGAGGCAAAATTGTCTGGCCCGACTTAGTTCACTTCACGCGCTCGCTAGGAGATTCCATGCCGCTGTACGTTTATGAAGAGATGTTGCCTGATGGGGAAACAGGGGAAACGTTTGAGATACTCCAGGGAATGAGCGAAGCACCGCTGACCGTCCATCCTACGAAAGGTACCCCTGTTCGAAAAGTAATCGCTCCGGTCAGTATTGCTGGGACCTGGACTGATATGAAGGCTACCAGCAATCTCAGCGACAAAAATTTGGAGGAGAAAGGATTCACAAAGTATGTCAAAATGGGGGACGGCGTTTACGAGAAGCGTGCTGGCAAAGGGCCGGACGTCATCTCGGCGGATTGATCGCCCCTTCGCAGGACGAATTATAGTTGTTCCTTCCCATTAGCAGTTTGCGTTAGCTATGACCGTGACATTTAATTCCAGAAAGACCATCGAACAAGTTGAAGAGGGGGTCGAGCTGGCTCCCAAGTTCGATAGCGTCGGCTTGATCCCGTGCGTTACCACCGACTTTACGTCCGGCGAGCTTCTCATGCACGGATACATGAACGAAGAAGCGCTGAGGAAAACCATCGAGCTAGGTGAGGCCGTATACTACAGCCGTAGCCGAAAGGCGTTGTGGCACAAAGGGGCTACGAGCGGCTTAGTTCAAAAAGTCCGCGAAATGCGAATCGACGATGACCAAGACTGCGTATGGTTACGAGTCGATGTAGCCGGCGGAGCGAGCTGCCACGTCGGTTATCGCTCCTGCTTTTACAGACGTGTACCAGTCGCAGGCGAACGTTCTGCTAGCGATGCTCTCGCATTTACAGAGAGTGAAAAGGTATTTGATCCCGTCAAGGTGTATGGCGATGCACCGAACCCAACCCAGCTTTAGCCCACGACGCTCATCGCCACAACCAAATCATTCCATCCGCATTTTACAAGGGACGCAATTGCATGACCAAAACTCAAAACCGATGGTTCCTCGCTGCACTTCTGAGCATGCCTCTCGTTGGCATATCTGGAGGCATAGCAGTCTTCGCTGATGAAACCAATACTGTCGCCAGCGTCACCGTCGAAGCGTTACCGCGAGGTGTTGCAAGCTTTGGAGCAACTCGCGTTGGCGATTGGTTGTATGTGTACAGTGGTCATACCGGCAAGACTCACGTCTATTCCAAAGAGGATATGCTGCCGGGCTTCTATCGAGTCTCGGTTACCAAGGGTGGAGCATGGGAATCGTTACCTTTCCCTGAGCCCGCGCAAGGCGTGGCGTTAATCGCAGACAATAAGCTTGTTTACCGAATGGGTGGCATGCAAGCTCGCAACGAAAAAGGAGCGGATGCAGATTTGTATTCGCTCGATTCGGTGGCGTCATTTGATCCTGCCACGAAGACTTGGGCGGATCTCCCCAAGATGCCAACGCCGCGATCTTCTCATCGTGCTGCGGTTGTGGGCAATAAGCTATATGTCTTCGGCGGTTGGAGCATCGTTGGGGGTGAAACAGGTGACTGGATGAAAGAAGGGTTGGTTCTCGATCTAGCCAACCAAGATCAAGGATGGAGGAAATTCCCTCAACCAGCCGAACGCCGAGCGTTAGACGTTGTCGCAGCACGAGGAAAGATTTGGATGATCGGTGGCTTAACACCCGACGACGAAGTTTCTGATGAGGTTCATGTCTTCGATATCGAAACGGAAAAATGGGAACTTGGGCCAAAGTTGCCTGGCCCATTGCCGATCGGTAACGGAATCGCCGCCATAGCATCAAAGGATGACGTGTTTGTTAGCGGCATGGACGGCAAGGTCTACAAACTCGATGCAGAAGCAAGTAGCTGGACCGAAGCAGGCAAGCTGCCATCAGGACGTATTCACCATCGCATGGTATCACTCGATGACGGGTCGCTGGTCACAGTGGGTGGTTCATCACGACAAGGACACATTGCCTTGACCGACTTTATCAAGTTGGCGAACTAGACCGAGAAAGAAAAGTCCATGTCGGATCAAATTCGGAATACTTGCCCTCAAACCCAGCAGCAAGTTATCGACACTTATTTTATGGAGCATCGAGCCAAGCTGCTCGACATAGCCGCCTATTTGGATCGCATCGATCGCGGGCGAGGGGAGAATCCGAACGATTTTCGCGATGTTGCGTTTCGCAAAGCACTGGCAGTTTTGTCTTCGTCGGAGCCAAATCGTGCGAAGAAAATCTTGGAGCTTTTCAGTGACTACTCGGACGAGATCCCGCAATCGGCTCATGGCATGAAGGGCGCGATGGGAGCCGTGCGACAGGTATCTGGAGTGCGAGAATGAGATACATCGATCCGCATATCCACATGGTGTCACGCACCACAGATGATTATCAGCGAATGGCCCAATCGGGCTGTGTAGCTGTAACGGAACCAGCTTTCTGGGCAGGTTTTGATCGATCATCCGCTCAAGGCTTTTATGATTACTATCGGCAATTGACCGAGTATGAACCCAGGCGGGCTGCTCAGTTTGGCATTCAGCATTTTACGTGGCTCTGCATCAATCCCAAGGAAGCGGACGATCCAGGATTTGCTCGCGAAGTGATCGCTCTCATCCCGGAGTTTCTCAAACGCGAAAACGTTTTAGGAATCGGTGAGATTGGATTAAACAAGAATACTCGCAACGAACTCATAATTCTCGAAGAACAAATTGCGCTTGCTGAAAAACATGGACAGCTAGTTCTCGTTCATACCCCACACCTGGAGGATAAGCTTAAAGGAACACGGATCATCATGGACGCTCTGTCCGCTAGCTCGATTGACCCGGGCAGAATCCTGATCGACCACGTCG